>NZ_JBXAPH010000009.1:0-292841 GCF_058803745.1 Rhizobium sp. GW821-FHT14E12 | reverse complement strand
ATCATCCGGGATCAAAAACCATGGCAATCAGCTTGACCAACAAGACAGTCGCTCTCCCCGCAAGCGGGGAGAGGGAGCCTATCTTGCCTAGTGCAATGCCCATCCGGGTGGAGAGGTTAGATAGCTTGCGCGGTCGTCCCTTCTCCCCGCATTGCGGGGAGAAGGCTAGGATGAGGGGCCAGGCACACAGTTGCAGCGCTACAAGACTCACCTGACAAGCCCCATTTTACCCCACCCAAACGAAAACCACAGCCCGAAAACCTAGTCGCCGCCTGGCTTGCCGCGCATCTTCTTGACTTCCGAGCGGCCGGATTTCTCCTTCAGGCGCCGTTCGATCGAGCCTTTGGTCGGCTTGGTCTTCTTGCGTGGCGGCGGCGGTGGGGCGGCGGCTTCGAGGATCAGTTCCTTCAGACGCTCGCGCGCATCCTCGCGGTTGCGGTCCTGGCTGCGGAAACGGCTGGCCTCGATCATCAGCACACCGTCCTTGGAAACGCGGCGCCCGGCGAGCCTCACGGCGTTGGCCTTGACGCGATCGTTGAGCGACGGCGAATTCACGAGACCGAAGAAAAGCTGGACGGCGGTTGCGACCTTGTTGACATTCTGCCCGCCGGGACCGCCCGCCAGAACGAATTGTTCCGTCAGTTCCCAGCCGGCAATGGTGATCCGGTCGTTGATGTAAAGCGCGTCGCTGGCCATGATTTTCTCCGCGCCTGTCTATCCCATATTGAAGCGCGGTTGAAAACAGCAGGCGGCAAAATGAAACCCCGGCAGACCAGCTACCGGGGTTTCACGTGAGTCATCAATGCGATGCGGCGGATTATTCCGCCGCGGCGCGCAATCCCGGGGCCGCGTCGCGGACGTTGCCGTCGACATGGTCCTCGAACTTGGCGAAGTTGGACACGAACATCTGCACCAGCTTGGCCGCCTGCGCGTCATAGGCCTGACCATCAGCCCAGGTGGAGCGCGGATCGAGAATGGCGCTATCGACACCCTCGACGGTAACCGGCACCGCGAAACCGAAATTCGGGTCGATACGGAACTCGGCCTTGTCGAGGTCACCCTTCAGAGCAGCGGCCAGCAGTGCGCGCGTCGCCTTGATCGGCATGCGCCGGCCGGTGCCGTAGGCGCCGCCGGTCCAGCCGGTGTTGACAAGCCAGCAGCCGGCACCGTGGCGGGCGATCAGCTCCTTCAGCAGATTGCCGTATTCGGTCGGGTGACGCGGCATGAAGGGAGCGCCGAAGCAGGTCGAGAAGGTGGCTTCCGGCTCGACAACGCCCTTTTCCGTACCGGCAACCTTAGCGGTGTAGCCGGAGAGGAAGTGGTACATGGCCTGGTCCGGTGTCAGCCGGGCGATCGGCGGCATGACGCCGAAAGCGTCGGCTGTCAGCATGATGATCGTCTCGGGATGGCCGGTCATGCCGGATTCCGAGGCATTCGGGATAAAATGCAGCGGATAGGCGCTGCGGGTGTTCTCCGTCAGTGAACCGTCGTCGAGATCCGGCACGCCATGCTCGTCGAGCACGACATTTTCGAGCACCGTGCCGAAGCGGCGGGTCGTCTCGTAGATTTCCGGCTCGGCCTCGGCCGACAGGCGGATGGTCTTGGCGTAGCAGCCGCCTTCGAAATTGAAGATGCCGTTTTCGCCCCAGCCATGCTCGTCGTCACCGATGAGCGTGCGCGTCGGATCGGCCGACAGAGTCGTCTTGCCGGTGCCCGACAGGCCGAAGAAGATCGCCGCGTCGCCTTCCGGACCGACATTGGCCGAGCAATGCATCGGCATGACGCCGCGTTCCGGCAGGAGGTAGTTGAGCACGGTGAAGACCGACTTCTTCATCTCGCCGGCGTAAGACGTGCCGCCGATCAGGACGATGCCGTTGACGAGGTCGCAGGCGATCACCGTTTCCGTACGGCAGCCATGACGCTCGGGATCGGCGCGGAAGCTCGGCAGATCGATGATGGTCAGCTTCGGTGCGAAACTTTCCAGCGCCGAGCGCTCCGGGCGGATCAGAAGGTTGCGGATGAACAGCGAGTGCCAGGCAAATTCGGTGACGACCCGCGTCGGCAGGGCGTAGTCATGATCGGCGCCGCCGATCAGGTCCTGGACGAACAGATCCTTGCCGTGCACATGCGCCAGCATGTCCTTATGCAGCAGGGCGAAATGCTCCGGCGACATCGGCTTGTTGTTGTCCCACCAGATCTGGTCTTCGGTGACGGCGTTGCGAACGACGAACTTGTCCTTCGGCGAACGGCCGGTATGTTGCCCGGTCAATGCCCTGAGCGCGCCATGAGCGGTCAGATCGGCTTCGCGCCGACGAATCGCTTCCTCGTAAAGATGAGACTCCAGGAGGTTATAGCGCACGCTGGCAGCGGCTCCCAGACCGATCGAGTCGAGTTCGATTGCGGGATTACGGACGCCGAATTGCTCCATCGCTTCATTCCTCTACAGGGCCGTGGCCGTTAAACTAAATGAAACCTAGTGGCCTCCTTTTAAAAGCACAAGAGCAAATAACGAGAAATATCGAATGATATCAGGTATTTAATCGATTTAGATAAATATCAATAATTTTAAATCGTTTGAATGAGCGACATCGAGACGTTTGGTCGCACAACTCCAGGTCAGGGTTTTTCCCGTTCAACAATCCACCCCTTTATCTTTGCCACAATTTGTTCCACCTTTATCCCCATAAGCGCGCCAGGTTATCGCCAACCGAGCTGGCAACCCACCTGGGCTGGTTTCCAAATCCGGGAGACGCGCACTAATGACGGAGACGAACACCATGTTGACAATCGCGCTCGTAGACGACGACCGCAATATTCTGACTTCCGTGTCGATTGCACTGGAAGCCGAGGGATATAAGGTCGAAACCTACACCGACGGCGCTTCCGCGCTCGATGGCCTGCTTGCCCGGCCGCCGCAACTGGCGATCTTCGACATCAAGATGCCGCGCATGGACGGCATGGAGCTTCTGCGCCGCCTGCGGCAGAAGTCCGATATACCGGTGATCTTCCTGACCTCGAAGGATGAAGAGATCGACGAGCTCTTCGGCCTGAAAATGGGCGCCGACGACTTCATCACCAAGCCCTTCTCGCAGCGCCTGCTGGTCGAGCGCGTCAAGGCCGTGCTTCGCCGCGCCTCCGCCCGTGAAGCCGCAAACAATGCCGGCGGCAGCGCAGCACCGAAGCCTGGCGCCACCCAGCAGGCCCGTTCGCTCGAACGCGGCCAGTTGGTCATGGACCAGGAACGCCATACCTGCACCTGGAAAGGCGAACCGGTAACGCTGACCGTCACGGAATTCCTGATCCTGCACTCGCTGGCGCAGCGCCCCGGCGTCGTGAAGAGCCGCGATGCCCTGATGGACGCCGCCTATGACGAGCAGGTTTATGTCGACGACCGCACCATCGACAGCCACATCAAGCGGCTGCGCAAGAAATTCAAGATGGTCGATCTCGATTTTGATATGATCGAAACGCTGTATGGCGTCGGCTATCGCTTCCGCGAAGCTGCCTAGAGCCGGATGATTTCAGGTCTGTCCGACCTAAAATCTGAATCCGCTCTAGAAAAAAGATAGAGCATGATGCCGTCCGAAAACCGCTTACATTTTTCGGCACCATGCTCGAATAGTTAACTGGACCATGCGGCGGACAATGGAATAAGAGCATGCGGACGGGATCGGCGATCCCGTTCTTCGAAAGGGCCGTTGGCTTGGCGCAGCTGGTGCAGCACAGAGATAGAGATATCGACGACGCGGAAACCCCGAGCGGTGCCAGGATCGCCCGTCGCCGCTGGACTCACCCTTTCACGCTGATCCGCCGCATCTTCGGCAATGCCGTCTTTTCCAGCCTGACGCGGCGCATCCTGTTCTTCAACCTCGCCGCCCTCGTCGTTCTCGTTGGCGGCATCCTCTATCTCAACCAGTTCCGCGAAGGCCTGATCGACGCCCGCGTCGAAAGCCTGCTGACCCAGGGCGAGATCATCGCCGGCGCCGTCTCGGCGTCCGCCTCGGTCGACACCAACTCCATCACCATCGATCCGCAAAAGCTGTTGGAACTCCAGGCCGGCCAGAGCATCACGCCCGTCCCGAACGACGAGGACCTGGAATTTCCGATCGATCCGGAAAAGGTAGCACCGGTGCTGACGCGGCTGATCTCGCCGACGCGCACCCGCGCCCGCATCTTCGATGCCGACGCCAACCTGCTGCTCGACAGCCGCCACCTCTATTCGCGCGGCCAGGTGCTGCGCTACGACCTGCCGCCGGTCGACGACGAGAAGCAAAGCTGGTCGGACTGGTTCAGCGGGTTGCTCAACAAGATGCTGCAGCCCGGCAACCTGCCCGTCTATAAGGAAGCGCCCGGCGGCGACGGCTCGATCTATCCGGAAGTGATGAATGCACTGACTGGCGTGCGTGGCGCGGTCGTGCGTACCACGGAAAAGGGTGAGTTGATCGTCTCGGTCGCAGTTCCCATCCAACGTTTCCGCGCCGTCCTCGGCGTGCTGCTGCTCTCAACCCAGGCCGGCGACATCGACAAGATCGTCCATGCCGAGCGGCTGGCGATCATGCGCGTCTTCGGGGTGGCGACACTGGTCAACGTCGTGCTGTCGCTGCTTCTGTCCTCGACCATCGCCAATCCGCTGCGCCGGCTTTCCGCCGCCGCCATCCGCGTGCGCCGCGGCGGCGCCAAGGAACGTGAGGAAATCCCGGATTTCTCCGCCCGTCAGGACGAGATCGGCAATCTGTCGATTGCGCTGCGCGACATGACGTCGGCACTCTACGACCGCATCGATGCGATCGAGAGTTTCGCCGCCGATGTCAGCCATGAATTGAAGAACCCGCTGACATCGCTGCGCAGCGCCGTCGAGACGCTGCCGCTTGCCAAGAGCGACGATTCCAAGAAGCGGCTGATGGACGTGATCCAGCATGACGTGCGCCGCCTCGACCGGCTGATCAGCGACATCTCCGACGCCTCGCGCCTCGATGCCGAACTGGCCCGCTCGGACGAAAAGTCCCTCGATCTCGAAGTGCTGCTGCGCGACATGATCGACATTTCCCGGCAGGTCGGGCATAGCAAGAAAGCGGTCGAGATAGAGTATATCGTCGACCGCAAGCCCGGCGTGAAAACCAAATTCACCGCCAACGGCCATGATCTGCGCATCGGCCAGATCATCACCAATCTCGTTGAAAATGCCCGCTCCTTCGTTGCCAAGGACATCGGAAAGATCACCGTCCGGCTGACGCGTACGAGAACGCGCTGCGTCATCTATATCGAGGATAACGGCCCGGGTATTCAGGCGGAAAACATCGACCGCATCTTCGAGCGCTTCTATACCGACCGGCCGGAAGTGGAAGATTTCGGCCAGAATTCGGGTCTCGGCCTGTCGATCAGCCGGCAGATCGCCGAGGCGCATGGCGGATCGCTGCGTGCCGAAAACATTGTCGACGGCGACGGCACGACGCTGCTCGGCGCCCGCTTCATCCTGTCGCTGCCCGCCGAAACACCGGCATGAGCACCGAGGCAACCAACGTCCACGCAACGGCGATCGTCGTCGGCAAGACCGGCCTTCTGTTTCTTGGGGCCTCGGGCAGCGGCAAATCCTCTCTCGCCTTCTCGTGCCTTGCCGCCGCCAAGCCGCTTGGCCTTGCAGCAGCTCTGGTCGCCGACGATCAGGTTTTCATCACGCGTCGGGGCGGCGCCGTCATCGCCGAATGTCCGCCTTCGATCGCCGGACTGATGGAGATCCGCTATACCGGGATCGTGCGGCTGCCGCATGTTTCTGAGGCCGAAATGCATTTCGCCATACGCCCGGTCGATCCGGCAACGGCCGAGAGGCTTCCGCCCGAGAATGAGCAGGTCGATGTCACCGGATCCATCCGCCTGCCGCTGATCCGGCTCTCGGCAATATCGATTAATCCGCTCGCCACAATTATGGCAAAAATCGCTGTGGATTTAGATTAATCGGCCATTCTGGCCTCTATAGCCGCGCAATTATCGTATTTTAAGCTTGCACTTCGTCTTTTCATCGCCAAGATGTCCCCCCACTGGTGGACGACATTGCTGCATTGCGATATGGCCCACCTGTTTGCGTGTGCGATGGGAGCAGTAATATCATGATCGGACTTGTGCTTGTCACTCATGGCAAGCTGGCTGAAGAGTTTCGGCATGCGGTCGAGCATGTCGTTGGTCCGCAGAAGTTCATAGAGACGGTATCGATTGGTCCCGAAGACGACATGGACAAGCGGCGGCAGGATATCCTGCAGGCCGTGACCGGCGCTGACGACGGACATGGAGTCATCATCCTGACCGACATGTTCGGCGGTACCCCCTCCAATCTCGCCATCTCCGTCATGAATAGCGGCCACACCGAGGTCATTGCCGGCGTCAATCTGCCGATGCTGATCAAGCTCGCAGGCGTGCGCGGCGACAACAATATGGAGCGGGCCTTGGTCGAAGCTTCCGAGGCCGGGCGCAAATACATCAACGTGGCCAGCCGCGTGCTCAGCGGCAAATGACGAGACAAACATCCTGCACATGACCGCGCTCTCCCGGGAACTTCTGATCATCAACAAGCGCGGCCTCCATGCCCGCGCCTCCGCCAAATTCGTCCAGACCGTCGAAGCCTACGACGCCACCATCACCGTCTCCAAGGACGGAACCACGGTGGGCGGCAACTCGATCATGGGCCTGATGATGCTCGCTGCCAGCCCCGGCTGCAGCGTGCTGGTAACCGCCAGCGGCAAGCAGGCTACCGAAGCGCTCGAGGCGCTGGATAAGCTTGTCGCCGACAAGTTCGGCGAAGAGATGTAAGCCCTCGCTGCTTGGTCTCATGAATTGGGATATAAAGACATAAAGACTTCTTTATATCATTATTGATTTCCCGCCTGAAGCCTGCTACACGGCATCATCCTACCACGCTGTCAGCGTGCAATTTTGTTGCATTCGGCCGAGGCGTTTGCCCAGGCGCGATTGCATCGTTCAGGCTGGAGACCCTTTGATGAGCACTGAAAACGACTACATCGTCGCGGATATCGGCCTTGCCGACTTCGGCCGCAAGGAAATCACGATCGCCGAAACCGAAATGCCCGGCCTGATGGCTTGCCGCACAGAATTCGGCGAAACCAAGCCGCTCAAGGGCGCGCGCATCACCGGCTCGCTGCACATGACGATTCAAACAGCCGTTCTCATCGAGACGCTGGTCGCTCTCGGCGCAGAAGTTCGCTGGGCTTCGTGCAACATCTTCTCCACCCAGGACCATGCCGCTGCCGCAATCGCCGCTTCCGGCGTTCCGGTCTACGCCATCAAGGGTGAAAGCCTCGAAGACTACTGGATCTACACCGATAAGATCTTCCAGTGGGCAGATGGCGGCCTCTCCAACATGATCCTCGACGATGGCGGCGACGCCACCATGTACATTCTGCTCGGCGCCCGCGCCGAAGCCGGCGAGGACGTCCTCTCCGATCCGCATTCGGAAGAAGAAGAAATCCTCTTCGCACAGATCAAGAAGCGTCTTGCGGCATCGCCGGGCTGGTTCACCAAGCAGCGCGACGCCATCAAGGGCGTGACCGAAGAAACCACAACCGGCGTCAACCGCCTGTACCAGCTCAGCCAGAAGGGCCTGCTGCCCTTCCCGGCGATCAACGTCAACGACTCCGTCACCAAGTCGAAGTTCGACAACAAGTACGGCTGCAAGGAATCGCTGGTCGACGGCATCCGCCGCGCTACCGACGTCATGATGGCCGGCAAGGTCGCCGTCGTCTGCGGTTATGGCGACGTCGGCAAGGGTTCGGCTGCCTCGCTTTCCGGCGCCGGCGCCCGCGTCAAGGTCACGGAAGTCGATCCGATCTGCGCGCTCCAGGCTGCCATGGACGGCTATGAAGTGGTCCTGCTCGAAGACGTCGTCTCCAGCGCCGACATCTTCATCTCCACCACCGGCAACAAGGACGTCATCCGCATCGACCATATGCGCGCGATGAAGGATATGGCGATCGTCGGCAACATCGGCCACTTCGACAACGAGATCCAGGTTGCGGCGCTCCGTAACCTCAAGTGGACGAACGTCAAGCCGCAGGTCGACCTGATCGAGTTCGCCAAGGGCAACCGCATCATCCTTCTGTCGGAAGGCCGCCTCTTGAACCTCGGCAACGCCACCGGCCATCCGTCCTTCGTGATGTCGGCCTCCTTCACCAACCAGACGCTGGCGCAGATCGAGCTCTTCACCAAGCCTGGCCAGTACCAGAACCAGGTCTACGTGCTGCCCAAGCACCTCGACGAGAAGGTTGCGCGCCTGCATCTTGGCAAGCTCGGCGTGAAATTGACTGAGCTTTCTGGCGAGCAGGCTGCGTATATCGGCGTGACGCCACAGGGTCCGTTTAAGTCTGACCACTACAGATACTGATCTAGCGATCTATATCCACAACATCTTGTGGCCCCGGCATTGACAAATGCCGGGGCTTATTTTTTGGCCGACTCCCTTCCCGGCGATTCCCTTAGGCAGTATTGTTTTTAGACTTGATTCGTGACGAACCGGGGCTTCCTCGGAGCCATGAAAATGGGATGTCTTGTCGAGATGCGGCACAGTAGAGTCGGATGATTTTGGGTCGGCTCGACCTAAAATCTGAATCCGCTCCACAAACAAATAAGTAGAGCATGATGTCGTCCGAAAACCGCTTGCACTTTTCGGCATCATGCTCTGAAGGACGGAGACAGACCGCTTATGTCTGAAGCGAAAGACAACCTGCTTGGCTCGGCGATGCCCGAAAAGGCATCCGCGCGGCGGCGGCAGGGCGGCGCATATATGTTTTTACCGTGGATGAAGCGGCGCGGGGATATGCGCCCATTGGCCTCGTTGGCGCGCCTGCTGCGCCTCAGCATTTTTGGTGGCATTGCGACCAGCCTGGCGGGTCCTGTTCTGGCGCAGACCAGCACAGCTGCGCCGGCGGTGGTCCGTCTCTTCACCTCCTCCGAAATGGCAGTCTTCTCCGTCATCATCGGCGTGATTTCGGCGGCGCTGCTGTCGACCGTCTGGATGGTCCGTCAGCGCGGCAATCTGGAAAGCGAGAGCCGCGAAATCCGCACGGCGCTTTCCGATGCCAACCAGCGCATCTCGCAATATCAGGCGCTGATCGCCGACAAGAACCGCCGCATCATCATCTGGGACGGCCAGAACGCACGGCCGGAGCTGCTGGGCCAGTTGCCCGTCGAGACCGGCGCACCGCAGGACAACGAGTTTCTCGCGTTCGGCCGCTGGCTGAAATCCTGGTCGGCCGGCGAGTTGGAAAAGGCGATCGACAAGCTGCGTGGCAGCGGCCAGAGCTTCGACATCGTGGTCGAAACGAACCGTGAAGAGATCCTGGAAGCACAGGGCCGCATCTCCGGTGGCCGCGCCTTCGTCCGCTTCATCGCGCTCAACAATCTGCGCGCCGAACTGGCCGAGCTGAAGATCGAGCGCGAACGGCTGATGACCTCGATCTCCGCCTTCCAGAACCTGCTCGACGCCATCGACCTGCCGGTCTGGCAACGCGACGCCGACGGCCAGCTCACCTGGGTCAACCATGCCTATGGCGAAGCGGTCGAGGCCGTTTCGCCGGACGAGGCCCTTCGCGAAGGCCGCGAATTCCTGACCACCGTCGCCCGCGAGCGCATTCGCGCCTCCGCCACGCCGGAATCCCCCTTCCACGACAAGATTTCCACCGTCGTTCACGGCAACCGCACCTTCTTCGACGTCATCGACATCAAGTTGCCGAACGGTTCGGCCGGCATGGCGATCGACGTCTCCGAGACCGAAACAGTTCGCGCCGAGCTGGAGCGCACGCTGAAGAGCCACGCCGAAACGCTCGATCACCTGGCGACACCGGTTGCCATCTTCGACGGCGACCGGCGGCTGCAATTCTACAATCAGGCTTTCGTCCAGCTCTGGGAACTGGACATCGCCTTCCTCGAGAAAAAGCCGGATAATAGCGAGCTATTGGATCGGTTGCGCAGTGCCAAGAAGCTGCCGGAACAACTGAACTGGAAGACCTGGAAAGACGGCGTTCTCTCCGTTTACCGCGCCCTCGATACGCAAGCCGACCTTTGGCACCTGCCGAACGGCCAGATTTTACGCGTCTTCGCCACAGCGCATCCGCAGGGCGGCGCCACCTGGGTGTTCGAGAACCTGACCGAACAGGTCGATCTCGAAACGCGATACAACACATTGGTCAAGGTACAGGGCGAGACCATCGACCACCTTTCCGAAGGTGTGGCCGTGTTCGGCCCCGATGGCCGTATCCGCCTGTCCAACCCGGCGTTCCGCATATTGTGGAACATCACCGAAGTTCAGGCAAAGCCCGGTACGCATATCCAGGCGCTGGCCGAAGCCTGCACGCCATCCTATGACCGGCCGGATGGCTGGAAGCGGTTTGCCGAGCAGATCACCAGCTTCGATGACGAACGGCCGTCATCACAGGGTACGCTGGAGCTCTATTCCAACCTCGTCCTCGACTATGCCGTCATTCCGCTGCCGAACGCGCAGACCATGCTGACCTTCGTCAACAAGACCGACAGCGTGCGCGCCGAACGGGCGCTTACCGAAAAGAACGAAGCGCTGCTGAAGGCCGACGAGCTGAAGAACGATTTCGTCCAGCATGTCTCCTACGAGCTGCGCTCGCCGCTCACCAACATCATCGGCTTTACCGATCTTCTGAAGACGCCCGGCATCGGCTCGCTGAACGACCGGCAGGCGGAGTATATCGACCATATCTCCACCTCGTCCGCGGTGCTCTTGACGCTGGTCAACGACATTCTCGATCTGGCGACCGTCGATGCCGGCATCATGCGGCTGAACTATTCCGAGATAGCGCTCGACGACCTTCTCGATGAAGTGTCGATGCAGATCGCCGACCGGCTGCAGGAAAGCGGCGTGACGCTGGAAATCACCGTGCCCGCCCATCTCGGCTCCGTCGTCGCCGATCAGCAGCGGCTGAAGCAGATCCTGCTCAAGCTTTTGACCAATGCCGCCAATTTCGCGCCCGAGGGATCGACCATCGCGCTCACATGCGGGCGTGACGGCACGGATTTCGTCTTCTCGGTCGCTGACAAGGGTCCTGGCATTTCGGAAGAGATCATGCGCACGGTGTTCAACCGCTTCGCCTCGAGCGGCAAGGGCGGCAAACGCAGCGGCGCGGGCCTCGGTCTCTCCATCGTCGAAAGCTTCGTCAGCCTGCATGACGGCCAGGTCTCGATCGAAAGTCAGCCGGGCAAGGGAACAACGGTCAACTGCCGAATCCCTTCCGCCGAATCGCCGCACTCCGTCGCAGCAGAATGACAGCAGCAAACACCAGCATCTCCCTTTTCCTGGCAGACGACGCGGCGACCACACGGCTCGGCGAGGATCTGGCGCTCGCTCTGAGGGTCGGCGACTGCGTGGCGCTGTCGGGCGATCTCGGCGCGGGGAAATCGTCGCTTGCCCGCGCCTTGCTGCGCGCCATGGCGGACGATGCCGAACTCGACGTGCCGAGCCCGACCTTCACGCTGGTGCAATCCTACGAGCTGCGTATCCCGGTTTCGCATTTCGATCTCTATCGCTTGGGCGACCCAAGCGAGCTTGCAGAACTCGGCTTTGACGAGGCGCTGCAGACCGGCATCTGCCTGGTGGAATGGCCTGAGATGGCCGAGAGCGAGCTGCCGAAAGAGCGCATCGCCCTCAAGCTGGAGCATGAGAGCGAAGGACGCCGGGCGACGATCACGGCACCTGCAAAGCCAATGGCCCGTATCCAGCGCGTTTTGGCGATCCGCGCTTTTCTCGATGCCAACGGCTATGTGGGCGCAGAGCGCCGGTTTCTGACGGGTGATGCGTCGCTCCGCGCCTATGAATCGATCTATCCGCAGGGCGGCGGCAGCGAAGTGATCCTGATGGACTGGCCGCGCCTGCCGGAGGGACCGGCGGTGCTCGACGGCAAGCCCTACCCCAAGGTCGCGCATCTGGCCGAAGACGCCTATCCTTTCGTCGCGATCGCCAATGAGCTGCATAAAAACGGCTTTGCCGCGCCGGAGATCTTCGCGGTCGACTACGACCAAGGCATCCTGCTGATCGAGGATCTCGGCACCGACGGCGTGCTCGACGACGAGGGCAGACCGATTGCCGAGCGCTATCGCGCCAGCGTCGCCTGTCTCGCACATCTGCACGGCCTGACCATTCCACGGGATATTCCGGTCCCGCCGGATCATATCCATCATGTGCCCGATTTCGACCGCACGGCCATGAAGATGGAAGCACGGTTGCTCCTCGACTGGCACCTGCCCTGGAAACGCGGCACGCCGGCCAGCGACGAGGAACGCGCCGACTATCTGGCAATCTGGGACGCTCTGATCGATCAGTTGGACGGCGCTGAAAAGAGCCTGCTGCTGCGCGACTTCCACTCGCCCAATCTTATCTGGCAGGCGAAGGAAAAAGGTATCCGGCGCGTTGGCATGATCGATTTCCAGGATGCGATGATCGGGCCGACGGCCTACGACCTCACCTCGATCGTCCAGGATGCGCGCGTGACCATCGAACGGCCTTTGCACGACCAGCTGATGGACGATTACCTGTCGCTCCGGCGCGCGCAGGGCAATTTCGATGAAGCCAGATTCCTGAAGAGCTGGGCGATCATGTCGGCGCAGCGCAATTGCAAGCTCGCCGGCCTCTGGGTGCGGCTGTTGCAGCGCGACGGCAAGCCCGGCTACCTGAAGCACATGCCGCGCACGCTCAGCTATCTCGCCATCGCTTTCGAGCACGAAGCGCTCGCCCCCTTGCGCGACTGGTGCGCGAAGGCCGGGATAGGCGAGGCATAGCAGCCCGAGACCGGGCGACGGTTTTCCGGCGTTGTGCTAAAGGAAGACAGCAGCCGAATCACGAGTTCGAGACGAGATGACCATCAGACAAGCCATGGTGCTGGCCGCGGGGCTCGGAACCCGCATGCGCCCGATCACCGACACCATCCCGAAACCGCTGGTAAAGATCGCCGGCAAGCCGATGATCGACTATGCGCTGGATGCGCTGGCGGAAGCCGGCGTCGAGCGGGCGGTCGTGAACGTGCATCACCATGCCGACCAGATGGAGGCGCATCTGCGCAATTATCGCAAGCTCGAAATCCTGATCTCGGACGAGCGGGAGGCGTTGATGAACAATGGCGGTGGGCTGGCCAAGGGGCTGAAGCTTCTGGGCCGTGACCCGGTTTTCGTCATGAATTCGGATCTCTTCTGGATCGGCGAAACGCAGGGTCGCCCCACCAATCTGCAACGCCTAGCCGGATTCTTCGATGCCGAGCGCATGGACATGGCCATGCTCTGTGTCGCGCTCGAAAAGACCACCGGCCATAATGGCAAGAACGATTTCGGTCTGGCTGACGATGGTCGGCTTTCGCGCTATCGCGATGTCGCTCAGAATGGCGTCGTCTATGCGGGGACGCTGGTCATGACCCCAGCCGTTCTCGACGATGCGCCTGATGACGCCTTCAACGTCAACACCTATTACGACAAGTCGATTGCCACGGGCCGGCTCTATGGCACGATGCTCGACGGCCATTGGCTGACCGTCGGCACGCCGGAAGCGGTCGGTGAGGCGGAGGAGACGATCCGGACTTTCCGGGCGTTTGCGTGAGACGATGACGGGCGGCCACCGGCAACGCATCCTGACGATCCCGGCGGGCCTGCCTTTCCTGAAGACCCTTGCCAGCGCGCTTTGCGACGGCCGGCTGACTGAACATTTCTGCCATGGTCCGAGCGATCCATTGTCGCTCGCCAAGGTCACGATCTTCCTGCCCACACGGCGCGCGGCGCGCGTGCTGCGCTCGGAATTCGTCGACCTCCTCGGTGGCCGCTCCGCCATCCTGCCGGTGATCCGCCCTCTCGGCGAGACCGATGACGACAGCGGCTATTTCGAGGAGGCGCTGCCGGCGACCGCCGATCTGGTGCAACCACTCGCCAATACCGCCCGCCTGCTGGAACTGGCGCGTCTGATCCTTGCCTGGCGCAACAAGCTGCCGCAGATCGTCCGCGACATCCATTCGGATTCGCCGCTGGTCGCGCCCGCAAGCCCGGCCGATGCCATCTGGCTTGCCCGCAATCTTGCCGAACTCATCGACTCCATCGAGACCGAGGATCGCGATTGGGCAGCACTTGCCGATCTCAGCGCCGAGGATCATGCGCTCTGGTGGCAGCTGACCGCCGAATTCCTGCAGATCGCCAGCGCCTTCTGGCCGGCGCGGCTGGAGGAACTTGGCAAATCCTCGCCCGCCCGACACCGCAACGCCATTCTTCGCGCCGAGGCGCAGCGGATCGCCACCATGCAGCATGCCGGCCCGATCATCATCGCCGGCTCGACCGGTTCCGTACCGGCAACGGCGGAGCTGATTGCCGCTGTCGCCTCGCTGCCGCAAGGGGTCATCGTCCTGCCGGGGCTTGATCAGTCGATGCCGGAAGCGGATTGGCAGCTTGTGGCGCCGGAAATCGGCATCGGCGAAAGGGTCGATCCGACAACGCGCAGCCATCCGCAATATGGCCTGTCGCTGCTCTTGAAGCGGCTGCACACGCCCCGGAACGATGTCGAAACCGTTGCCGAGGCGACCGAGGACATGCAGATGCGCGCCGAGGTCCTCTCGCGCGCCCTGGCGCCCGCGAAAGCGACGAGCGGTTGGGGAGCGTGGCAGCAAACACTTGGCGACGATGCGATCGGCAACGCCTTTGCCGATGTTGCCCTGATCGAGGCGGCAAACGAGCGCGAGGAGGCGACGGCGATCGCCATTGCCTTGCGGCTGGCGCTGGAAAAGCCGGGACGGGATGGCGGCGAGAGCCAGGCGGCGCTGATCACGCCGGACCGTAACCTCGCCCGACGCGTCACGGCAGAGCTGGCGCGCTTTGGCATCACCGCCGACGATTCGGCCGGCACGCCGCTGACCGCGACGCCACAGGGCGCGCTGTTGCAATTGCTGCTCGAGGCAACATTGCGCCCCGGCGATCCCGTTGCCATCGTTTCACTACTCAAGCATCCCCTCGCCCGTTTCGGCCTTCCGCAGGATGCATTGCAGCTCGGCATCGACGCGCTGGAAATCCTGGCGCTGAGGGGCGGCATCGCCGATGTCGATATCGGCGCGCTGGAAGTGCTGCTCGACCGGCAGCTAGCCGAACAGGCGAAAAACCGCCACGCGCCGCAATGGCGCAAATCCTTGACCCCCGAAGCGGTGGATGGGGCGCGTGAACTGGCACGGCAAGTCAGCGGAGCATGCGAGCCGCTAGCATCCGCGCTTTCGCAGCAATCGTCTGACGGCCTCCCCACTCTCTCCGAATGGGCCGAGCGCACCGGCCGGGCGCTTGAAGCCGTCGCCACGGACGAGCGCGGCAGTCTGGCCGCACTCTGGTCCGGCGAGGCGGGCGATACGCTCGCCAGCCTGCTGAAGGAAATCATCGACACCGACGGGCAGCTCGAGGCGGACGGGCCGCAATGGATCGATATCATGGCAGCACTCTGCGCGGGTCAAGCGGTCAAGCCACGCGCCTTGAGCCATCCGCGCCTGTTCATCTTCGGCACGCTGGAAGCGCGCCTGCAAAGCGTCGATACGCTGATCCTCGGCGGGCTGAACGAAGGCTCCTGGCCGGGACAGACCGCCAATAATCCCTTCATTTCCCGCACGATGAAGACCGAGATCGGCCTGGAACCGCCGGAGCGGCGCATCGGCCAGCTCGCCCACGATTTCGAAATGGCGAACGGCACGCGCGACCTGATCTATTCGCGGGCATTGCGCCAAGGCTCGACCCCGACAGTGGCCTCGCGCTGGCTGCAAAGGCTGATGGCGCTGGGCGGCAAGGCTTTTGCCAGCGATTTGAAGACGCGCGGCGATCAATATCGCCATTGGGCCGGGATGATCGACCAGGGCGAGAACCAGGCTCCGGCGCAAAGACCGGCACCGAGACCGCCCGCCGAGCTACAGCCGAAAAGCTATTCCTTCAGCGAGGTCGGCCGTCTTCGCCGTGACCCCTATGCGATCTACGCCCGGCGCGTGTTGCGGCTCGACCCGATCGACCCCTTCAACCGCGATCCCGGCCCGGCCGAGCGCGGCACGCTCTACCACAAGATCATCGACCGCTTCATTCGCGAGGGCCACATCGCCGGCACGCCGGATGCATCGCTGGCTATGGACCGTATCCTCACCGAATTGTTCGACGCCGAGCAATTGCCCGTGCATATCGACAGCGTCTGGCGGCCGCGTTTCCGCGAAGTCGCGCGCGCCTTCCTCGTCTGGGAAGCGGAACGGCGGCCGGAGATCCGCAAGACGGCAACGGAGGTACCAGCCGGCGTTCAGATCGAGCCGATCGGCATCCGGCTCACCGGCGTTGCCGACCGCATCGACTTCAAGGGTGGAAAGGCCGCCGATATCATCGACTACAAGACCGGCTACAATCCCTCGCCGGCGCAGGCCCGCACGCTGCTCGATCCGCAATTGGCGCTGGAAGCCTATGCGCTCAAGGCCGGCGCCTTCCGCGATATCGACGCGCTCGTCCCGGAAAATCTGCTTTATGTGCGGTTGAGGCCCGGCGACCGCTTCAAGGTCGATCGGGTCAACAACGAGCTTTCCAGCCGTGGCGGCAAGACGGAAACGAAATCGGCTCTGGACCTGGCGCAGGAGTCGATGGACCAGCTGGTTAAATTCGTCTCCCTGCTGCAATCCGGCGAAAAGGGCTTCTCCTCGCGGCTGATCCCAGCGCAGCAATTCGAATATGGCGGTGACTACGATCACCTCGCCCGCGTCTCGGAATGGTCGACGGCGGAGACCGAGCAGGAAGGTGGCGGCGATGAGTGACCTCCCCAACGAACTGGCCGCCCTGCCCGACAGCGACGATGCCGGCGCCTGGATCGGCTGGACGACGGTGCAGCAATCGATCGCCTCCGACCCCGAGCGTTCCGCCTGGGTCTCGGCCAATGCCGGCTCCGGCAAGACGCATGTGCTGACGCAGCGCGTCATCCGCCTGCTGCTTGCCGGCGCGCGTCCCTCGGCCATTCTCTGCCTGACCTATACCAAGGCCGCCGCCTCAGAAATGTCGAACCGCGTCTTCGACCGGCTGGCCGCCTGGGCAACCTTGTCTGATGAGGAGTTGAAGGCCCGGATCGCCGAAATCGAAGGCGCGGAACCGGATCTGTTTAAGCTCGCAGAGGCGCGTCGGCTCTTCGCCAAGGCGCTGGAAACGCCGGGTGGGCTGAAGATCCAGACGATCCACGCCTTCTGCGAGGCGCTGCTACATCAATTTCCGCTGGAGGCCAATGTCGCCGGCCATTTCTCCGTGCTCGACGACCGCGCCGCCGCGACCCTGCTGGAAGACGCCCGCCGCTCGCTGCTGACGGCGACGACGCCGCAGCGGGATCTCGAGCTTGCGGAAGCCTTTTCCTATGTGTTGGATCTCGGTGACGAATCCGGACTGGAGACGCTGCTTGGCGATATCGTCGCCAAGCGCAACGCCATTCGCCGCTTCACCACGGATGCAGAGCGGAAAGGCGGCATCGACGCCACACTGCCCGCCCGGCTCGGTCTTTCCGCCGATGACACGGAAGCCGGCATCGCGGGAGAGTATTGGCCGCTGCCCGGCCTTTCCGGCGCGACGCTGGAGCTCTACCTGACGCTTGCCGACCAGAAGGGCGGCGCGAAGGCGCAGGAAGTTGTTTATGCACTGCGTCTCGCCAAGCGCGAGGCAAACCCGGTGGCCCGTGCGGAAATCCTCGAAAAGGTGATGTTGACGGGCAAGGGCGAACCGAAATCCGACAGCCAGTTTTTCGTCAAGGCGATGCTGGCGGATGCGCCCACGCTTGCTGAGGCCGTAGCTGCTGCCCGCGCCCATGTCGTCATCTGCCGTGATCGGCTGAAGCTGATGCGGATGTATCGCGCCACCCGCGCGGCGCTCGTTCTGGCCGACCGGCTGAACCGCGACTATGAAGAGCTGAAGAAGCGCCGCAGCCAGCTCGATTTCGAAGACCTGATCACCCGCACCGCCGATCTCCTCACCAAGAAGGATGTCGGCCCCTGGATCCACTACAAGCTGGATCAGGGCATCGACCACATCCTCGTCGACGAGGCGCAGGATACCAGCCCGATCCAATGGAGCGTCATCCAATCGCTGGCTGAGGATTTCTTCTCCGGCGAAAGCGCGCGGCAGACGCTGCGGACCATTTTCGCGGTCGGCGACGAGAAGCAGTCGATCTATTCCTTCCAGGGTGCGCGACCCGAACGTTTCTCCGAGGAAAGCGATCGCACACGGCGGCGGGTCGCCACCAGCGGCCAGCAGTTTTCCTCGATCCGCCTGCCGCTCTCCTTCCGCTCGACCGCCGATGTGCTCGCCGCCGTCGACCATGTCTTCACAGCGCCGGAAAATGCGCGGGGACTGAGCGCCGTCGACGAACCCGTCGTGCACCGCTCCAGCCGCATCGGCCATCCCGGCGCCGTCGATCTCTGGGAGATGATCGCGCCGGAACCGGCGGCGAAGGAAGAGGACTGGACCGCACCCTTCGATTCGACGCCTGAAAGCGCGCCGGCGGCGATCCTGGCGCGGCGCATGGCGCAGACGATCGGCAACCTCATCGGCCGCGAGACGATCATCGACAAGGGCAAGGCCCGCTTCATCGAAGCCGGTGATATCCTCGTCTTGGTGCGTAAGCGCGACAGCTTCGTCAATGCGCTAACCCGGGCGCTGAAGCGGCGCAACAATATCCCCGTCGCCGGCGCCGACCGGCTGGTGCTGACCAGCCATATCGCCATTCAGGACCTTCTGGCGCTTGGCCGGTTCCTGCTTCTGCCGGAAGACGACCTGTCACTATCGGCTCTTTTGAAGAGCCCGCTATTCGATCTCGGCGAAGACGATGTCTTTGCCGTCGCGGCCCTTCGCGACAGCAATGAAAGCGTGTGGAGCCATCTGCAGAAATTCGCCGATGACGGCAATGAGCGGTTCCGTTATGCGGTCGACCGGCTGAAAACCTTCCTCGCTCTGTCGAAAAGCCTGTCCGTGCATGATTTCTACGCCCGCGTGCTTGGCAGTTTCGGTGGCCGGCGGCAATTTCTGGCGCGGCTCGGCACCGAGGTCAGCGATATCCTCGACGAATTCCTGACCTTCACGCTCGACCACGAGACCTCTGGCCTGCCGGGCCTGCAATCCTTCGTCTCGACGCTGGAGCTGGAAGCGCCGACGGTGAAGCGCGAACAGGACAAGGGCCGCAATGAGGTGCGGATCATGACCGTGCACGCCTCCAAGGGCCTGGAGGCGCCAATCGTCTTCCTCGTCGATGGCGGCGGCAAGGCCTTTACCCATACGCATCTGCCGAAAATGCGGCTGATCGAGACCGGCAAACAGGATATCCCGCTGCCTGTTTGGGTGCCGGTCTCGGCCCTGGCCAATTCATTGACGCAGGCCGACACCGCAAGGCTGCAATCGCTGACGGAGGAGGAATATCGCCGCCTGCTCTATGTCGGCATGACCCGTGCCGCCGACCGGCTGATCATCTGCGGCTATCGCGGCATCCGCGAAAACGCCGACACATGGCATGCGATGATTTCCGCGGCGCTGCGGCAGGATGGCGAGCGCTGCACGCCCGTCAGCTTCTCGGGACCGGATGGCGAGTGGCAGGGATTGAGCTGGCGCGTCACCCAGGTCGAGCGCAGTTTCGAGCGTATGGAGCAAGCGGAAAAGGCCATCGACCGTGGCGCGCTGCCCGCCGGGCTCAGCCGGCCGCTGCCGCCGCAGCGAAACCTGCCCCGGCCGCTCAGTCCTTCCGGCGCCGGCACCGTCATCGACGACGAGGCCGACAATCTGCTGGTCGCCTCGCCGCTGTTCACCGAGAAGGCGAAATCGGACCGCTCGCTGGAAAAGGGTCGCTTCATCCACCGCATGCTGCAAACGCTGCCCGAGATCGCGTCGGCGGATCGCGCCGAGGCAGCGCGGCGCTATGCCGAACGGGCCGCGCGCTTCTGGCCGCAAGCGGAGCGCGATGCGCTGATCGGCTCCGTCATGGCGCTGCTGTCACACCCGGAACTACAGGGCGTTTTCAGCGCCCATGCCCAGGCCGAAGTCTCGATCATGGGCACGCTGACGCTCGATGACCAGACCTATGCCGTCTCCGGCCGCATCGACCGGCTGACCGTGCTCGACGACCGCGTCGTCATCCTCGACTACAAGACCAACCGCGTGCCGCCGCGCTCAGCCGAGCAGATTCCTTTTGCCCACCGGGCGCAGCTTGCCATCTATCGCGAGATCCTCTCGCCGCTCTACCCGGGCAAGCGCATCGACTGCGTGCTCGTCTATACCGAGAATGCCTCGATCCACACGCTCTCCGACAAGGCGCTCGCATTGACGCTTGCGGAGCTCAAGACAAAGTGAAATACCGATCATTGAAAATGAGGCACCGCGCCCTCACATACATTCCAACCGCGAATCCCGGTAAAGGAGCAGCCTATGGCTACCGTAAAAGTCGATAACGCTAACTTCGCCTCCGAAGTTCTTCAGTCCGCAGAGCCCGTCATCGTTGATTTCTGGGCCGAATGGTGTGGCCCGTGCAAGATGATCGCTCCATCTCTCGAAGAGCTCTCCGAGCAGTTCGAAGGCCAGGTGAAGGTCGCCAAGCTCAATATCGATGAGAACCCGGAACTGGCTGCCCAGTTCGGTGTTCGCTCGATCCCGACGCTTGCCATGTTCAAGGCCGGCGAAGTCGCCGACATCAAGGTTGGCGCCGCGCCAAAATCGGCTCTGGAAAGCTGGATCAAAGGCGCTGCCGCTGCCTGATCAGGTATCGACTGAATGAATCAAAAAGCCCGGCTCGTCCGGGCTTTTTTGTTGGGAATATTCGTTACTTCGGTGGCGTACCGTTGTCGGCGAGAACATCGCCGACGAGATAGAGCGAGCCGCCGATCAGGATGCGCGGCGCCGGCATGTTGGGCACGGCCAGTTCCCTGATTTCGTCCAGCGCCTGGCGGACCGTCGACATCGGCTCGGCCACCAGGCCAGCGTCATAGGCCGAGTTTGCCAGGATGACCGGATCGATCATCGCCTCGCTGCCGCGGATCGGCACGCAATAGACCTTTTCCGCCAGACCCGTGAAGGCCTTGAAATAGCCTAGGGGATCCTTGGTGTTGATCATGCCGATGATCAGGAACAGCGGGCGCGGCTGACGCTCCTCGAAACTGGCCATGGCTTCGGCTATAACCTCGCCAGCGCCGGGATTGTGACCGCCATCGACCCAGATTTCCGCACCTTCCGGGGCATGCGGTAACAGCTCGCCCTCCGTCAGGCGCTGCAGGCGGCCCGGCCATTCGACCGAGATCATCGCCTTTTCCATCATCGCCTCGGTGACGGTAAAGCCCGCCGCCTTGACGGCGCGGATGGCAGCGGCGGCGTTGCCATATTGATGCCGGCCCGGCAGGCGCGGCAACGGCAGGTCGCCAAGGCCGAATTCGTCCTGATAGACGAGCCGACCATATTCCTCATGGGCGGAAAAATCCTGGCCGAAGACGGCGGTCGGGCAGCGCAGGCGCTCGGCGGTCGATATCAGCACGTCGAGCGCCGCGTCATAGTCCTGATGACCGATGACGACAGGCCGGCCGGCCTTCATGATCCCCGCCTTTTCGGCGGCGATCAACTCGACCCGATCTCCAAGATAGGGCTGGTGATCGAGCGAGATCGGCATGATCACCGAAACGGCCGGATCGGAAATGACATTGGTGGCATCGAAACGGCCGCCGAGGCCGACTTCGATGACGGCGGCGTCGGCCGGATGCTCGGCAAACAGGATGAAGGTGGCCGCCGTCAGGATCTCGAAAACCGTGATCTTCTCGCCGCCATTGGCATCGGCGATGCGCCTCAGCACTTCGGCGAAGACCGCGTCATCAACCAGTTCGCCACGGCCGCCCTTGACGCCGATGCGGTAGCGCTCATGCCAGTTGACGAGATGCGGCGAGGTATGAACATGCACGCTGTAGCCGCCCGCTTCGAGAAGCGCGCGGCAGAAGGCCGTCACCGAACCTTTGCCATTGGTGCCGGCGACATGGATCACCGGCGGCAGCTTGTTCTGCGGATTGCCGAGGATGTCGAGAAGGCGGGTGATCCTGTCCAGCGAGAGATCGTAGCCCTTGGGGTGTAGCCCCATCAGCTTGTCGATCTCCTGCGCTGCCTCGCTCACTGCGGATTGATCCATCGCCATCACCCGCACCTCCGCCTTTCGGCCATCCGTTTCAGGTCAGCCGTTCGCCACCAGCGGCGCGGCTGCACCGTTCAGGCTCTTTGCCGACACGTCGTTCGCCGGAGCCTTGGTCAGGATCTTCAGAAGCGTCGCCAGCGTATCGGGGATATCATGACGCTTCACGACCATGTCGACCATGCCATGCTCGAGCAGATATTCCGAGGTCTGGAAGCCTTCCGGCAGCTTTTCGCGGATCGTCTGTTCGATGACGCGCTTGCCGGCAAAGCAGATTTCCGCGCCCGGCTCCGCCAGGTGGACATCGCCGAGCATGGCGTAGGAGGCGGTGACGCCACCCGTTGTCGGGTTGGTCAGGACAACGATATAAGGTTGGCCAGCTTCCTTCAGCATGTCGACGGCAACCGTCGTGCGCGGCAGCTGCATCAGCGACAGAATACCTTCCTGCATGCGGGCGCCGCCCGAAGCCGGGAACATGACCAGCGGGCACTTCTCGGCAATGGCGCGTTCGAACGCCTTGACGATCGCCTCGCCGGCGGCAATGCCGAGCGAACCGCCCATGAAATTGAATTCATGCACCACGGCCACGAGCTTCAAGCCGCGAACTTTGCCGACGCCGGCGACGATCGTGTCTTCCTGGTCGGTCTTGACGCGGCTGTCCTTCAGGCGATCGGTGTATTTCTTCGAGTCGCGGAACTTCAGCGGGTCCTGCGCGACCTTCGGCTGGGCCAAGGCTTCATATTCGCCCTTGTCGAAAAGATCGGCAAGGCGGGCCTTGGCCGGCATCTTCATATGGAAGCCGGAAGCGGGGATGACCCACTTATTGTCTTCCAGATCCTTGTGGAAGACCATCTCTCCGGTCTCCGGGCACTTGATCCAGAGATTTTCCGGCACTTCGCGGCGGCCCAGCATGGAATTGATCCGCGGGCGGACGTAATTGGTGATCCAGTTCAATTCGAAAACTCCTGATCGACTGAATTAATCGATATCGTAGTCGACACCTACTGCGCATAAGCCATTTCTTCAATCTCTTCCGATCGAAGGCCTGTGCTTATGTGGGAAACTATTCGGCGGCAACAAGGCGCGAGGAGCGCGTTCCCG
The DNA here is from genome assembly GCF_058803745.1 of Rhizobium sp. GW821-FHT14E12. Lineage (NCBI taxonomy): Bacteria > Pseudomonadati > Pseudomonadota > Alphaproteobacteria > Hyphomicrobiales > Rhizobiaceae > Rhizobium > Rhizobium sp. GW821-FHT14E12. The sequence continues at coordinate 269,566 of NZ_JBXAPH010000009.1, read as the reverse complement.
TCGACAGGCCGCGCACCAGCGTCGCAACGGCCTGGATGGTATCGGCGCTGGCCTTGCCGTCCTTGGTCAGGCTGGTGGCGATCTGGTTGACGATCGCCGTGCCGACAACGACGCCATCCGCTGAGGCGCCGATGACCTTCGCGTGCTCGGCCGTCTTGACGCCGAAGCCGACGCAGACAGGCAGTTCAGTATGCTGCTTGATGCGCTTCACGGCGCCTGAGACCAGCGACGGATCCGGCAGGGCGGAACCGGTGATGCCGTTCATCGAGACATAATAGACGAAGCCGGAGGTGTTTTTCAGCACGGTCGGCAGGCGCTTGTCGTCGGTGGTCGGCGTCGCCAGGCGGATGAAATTGATGTCCTTGCGGATCGCCGGGATGCAGAGCTCGTCATCCATTTCCGGCGGCAGATCGACGACGATCAGGCCGTCGATGCCGGCGGCGATCGCGTCATCAAGGAAGGTCTCGACGCCGTAGATGTAGATGGGATTGTAGTAACCCATCAGCACGATCGGCGTCTCGGCGTCCGTCTTGCGGAAATCGACGGCGAGCTGCAGCGTCTTCTTCAGTGTCTGGCCGGCCTTCAGCGCGCGCTGGCCGGCGAGCTGGATCGCCGGGCCATCGGCCATGGGATCGGAAAAGGGCATGCCGAGCTCGATGACATCGGCGCCGGCTTCCGGCAGCGCCTTCATGATGCCGAGCGAGGTGTCATAGTCCGGATCGCCGCCCATGAAATAGGTGACGAGCGCCGGGCGGCCTTCAGCCTTCAGAGCGGCGAAGCGTTTGTCCATACGTGCGGTCATGATGTCTAACTCACATTCCCAAAATCTTGCCGACGGTGAAGATGTCCTTGTCGCCGCGACCGGAGAGATTCATCAGGATGATCTCGTCCTTGCCCATCTTCGGCGCGCGCTTGATGACTTCGGCGAGCGCGTGGCTCGGCTCCAGCGCCGGAATGATGCCTTCAAGCCGCGTCAGCGTCTGGAAAGCTTCCAGCGCTTCATGGTCCATGATCGGCACATATTCTGCGCGGCCGATATCGTTGAGCCAGGAATGTTCCGGGCCGATACCGGGATAGTCGAGGCCAGCCGAAATCGAATGCCCCTCTTTGATCTGGCCGTCGCCGTCCTGCAACAGGTAGGTGCGGTTGCCGTGGAGCACGCCGGGCGAACCGGCGGTGATCGAGGCGCAATGCTCATCGCCCTGCAGGCCCTTACCACCAGCTTCGACGCCGACGATCTTGACGCTCTCGTCATCGAGGAACGGATGAAAGATGCCGATCGCGTTCGAACCGCCGCCGACGGCCGCAATGACGAGATCCGGCAGGCGTCCCTCGGCTTCCAGCATCTGCTGCTTGGCTTCCGTGCCGATCACGGCCTGGAAATCGCGAACCATTTCCGGATAGGGATGCGGGCCGGCGGCCGTGCCGATCAGGTAATAGGTATCGTCGACATTGGTGACCCAATCGCGAAGGGCCTCGTTCATGGCGTCCTTCAGCGTGCCGCTGCCGGCCGTCACCGGAATGACCTCGGCGCCGAGGAGCTTCATGCGGAAAACGTTCGGTGCCTGGCGCTCGACATCGGTCGCGCCCATGTACACGACGCAGGGCAGTCCGAAGCGGGCGGCAACCGTCGCCGAAGCAACGCCGTGCTGGCCGGCGCCGGTTTCGGCGATGATGCGGGTCTTGCCCATGCGCTTGGCGAGCAGGATCTGGCCGATGCAATTGTTGATCTTGTGCGAGCCGGTATGGTTCAGCTCTTCGCGCTTGAAATAGATCTTGGCGCCGCCAAGCTCGGCCGTCAGGCGCTCGGCGAAATAAAGCGGGCTCGGGCGGCCGATATAATGGGTACCGAGCGATTTCAGTTCCGCCTGGAAGGCCGGATCGTTCTTCGCCTTTTCCCATTCTGCCTGTAGATCCAGGATCAGCGGCATCAACGTCTCAGCGACGAAGCGGCCACCATAAATACCGAAACGGCCGTCCTCATCGGGACCGGCGCGGAAGGAATTCAGCTTTGGCGTCTGGTTCACTCTTAACTCCCTGCTGCCGGTTCCGGCAGGCATGCTTCTGCAACAGCGTCGAAAAATTCGTCGATCTTCTTCGGATCCTTCACACCCGGCGCGCTTTCGACGCCGGAGGAGAGATCGATGCCCGTGGCCTTGGTGGATGCCAGTGCCTGGGCGAAATTGTCCTTGTTCACGCCGCCCGACAGCATGTAGTCGACGCGATCGTCGAGCCAACTCATCAAGCTCCAGTCGAAGGACACGCCGTTTCCGCCCGGCAACTCCGAACCGGCCGGCGGCTTGGCGTCGAACAGGAAGCGGTCGGCAATACCAATATAGGCTTCGACCCGCTTCAGATCGTCGGCGTCACGCACCGACATGGCCTTCATCACCGGCAGATTATAGACCGCTTTGATCGTCAGCACACGCTCCGGGCTTTCATTGCCGTGGAGCTGAAGAATATCGGGGCGCACCAGCGAGATGATCTCATCAAGATCGTCATTGGTCGGATTGACCGTTACCGCGACAATCTTCGCCTTGCCGCGAGCACGCTCGGCGAGCTTACCGGCAAGATCCGGCTCGATATAGCGGGGGCTCTTTTCAAAGAAGATAAAACCGACATGCGTGGCGCCGCGCTCAAGCGCACGATCCATAGCTTCCGGCGTTTTCAGACCGCAAATTTTGATATCGGGGTTCATGGCAGCGGAGTGACATGAAAATTAGAAAGAGTCGAGCCTAAACGCGACAAAGGCGGGATTTTTAGGCTCTTCCCATACGCGCCGATTGTTGCCTCCTCCCGGCCATCCTCGCCCTTCGAGGCTTCGCACCTCAGGGTGAGGATGGAGTAAGCATCGTCGCACTAAGCCGGTTCCTGCCGCATGAGGCCAGTTCAATGTATCATCTTGCATGGGGGTAGCCCTCATGGTGAGGCGCGTAGGTTCCTGAGCTTGTCGAAAGGACCGGAACCTCGAACCACGAGGGCGGATGCTTGGTCTCTTATTTCGTGCATCAGGCTATGCGATCAATCGAAATCGATCGCATGCAGGTGGCTGCCATGGCGTTTCAGCCAGGCCTTGGCCTCGTCCATCTCCGGGCAGAGCTTGCGGCAGAGCGCCCAGAAGCGCGGGCCGTGGTTCATTTCGCGCAAATGCGCGACTTCGTGGGCGGCGAGGTAGTCGATCACCAGCGGCGGCGCCATGACGATGCGCCAGGAGAAGCTCAGATTTCCCTCGGACGAGCAGGAACCCCAGCGGCTGCGGGTATCCTTCATGCTGATCGAGGAGACAGGCGCGCGGATCGCTCCCGCATGCACCGCCACCAGTCTTTCCAGATCGGCGCGGGCCTCTTTCTTGAGGAAGGTGGCGATGCGCCGGCCGGCATGTTCCGGCATGCCGCTGACACGCAGGACCGGGATACCGTCGATAATGGTCGCCTCGGTCAGGCCGCGCAGGGTGCCGGTATGCACGATGCGATGGCGGATGCCGCGCAGGAGGATTTCGCCGCCGCTCCTGAGACTGCTTTCGGTGGAGAATTTCGCGAGCTTGGTCAGCAGCCAGCCCTGATGCCGGTCGAGGAAGGCGTTGACCTCGCGTGCCGCCAGACCGCGCGGAATGGTCATCTTCAGCGCCCGTCCGCCGGGCTCGATCCGCAGCGTGATCCGTGTCGCCCGCTCATTCTGGCGGATCGTCAGCGGCATCAGCCGACCAGCCACCTCCAGCGTGCGCGTTTCCGGCGCAGGCGGCTGGGGAGCGGATCGGCGGGATCTGGACAGAAGCGGAAACATGGACAGCAGTTTTATACGATTCGCTCGGGTTTCTGGCAAAGAAAAACCGGCATCACAGGATGCCGGTTTCATGGGTAAGACTGGCTGCCGATTACGGCGTCTGGAATTCCGGAGCCGGGCCGTTATCGTCGTTGCGCTTGACGTTGTTGCGGTCGCGCATGAAGCGGTCGAATTCGTCCTGATCCTTGGCGCGGCGAAGCTCGCGGACATAGGTGTCGAACTCGGCACGCATTTCATTGAGCTTGCGGCGTTCTTCTTCAAGGCGCTCCAGCTCTGCCCGGCGCCAATCGTCGAAGGCGACGTTGCCGGTGGTGAAATGGGCGCGGTGACGGCCACGGTGGCGACCACAGCCGGAGAAGCCGTTGAACACGCCGTCGGCCTTCTCGTTCACATCCCGTTTGAAATCTCTCAGGCGTTCACCGAAGAGAATATAAGCAAGCATGGCGAGACCAAGCGGCCAGAAGACCACGAAGCCAAGCACCATCAGAGCAATGGTGGCCGGAGTCCAATCCGGGCGAAGCAATGCTGACTGGTTCATCGTGAGGTATCCTCGCAGTAAGTCGGTTCGACCACATGCCGAACCGCTGGAATCGAGATGGTTACCTCTTCGCGAGCCTTCAATGGCTTTTGCCGGGGAAATCGGGCAAGTCTTTGAATCCGGCCCGATAATTCAACAAAAGCTAATTCTTTGCAATCTCAGGCGGATTTGCCGCCCTTGATCACGCGCTTGACGACCGGCTTGCCGCTGCGCGCATGCTCGCGGGTGAAGGCAAGAATGCGCGGCGCGATCTCGCGGCGGAAGCGCGAACCGTTGAAGACGCCGTAATGGCCGACATCGGGTTGCAGGTAATGCATCCGCATGTCGTCGGGGATATTCGTGCAGATGGTCTGCGCCGCCCCTGTCTGACCGACGCCGGAAATATCGTCGTTTTCGCCCTCGACCGTCAGCAGCGCGACATTGCGGATCGCCGAGGGATCGACGCGCTGGCCGCGATGCATCAGCTCACCCTTCGGCAACGCATGCTTGATGAAGACCTCATCGACGGTCTGCAAATAGAATTCCGCCGTCAGGTCCATGACCGCCAGATATTCGTCATAGAAATCACGGTGCTTCTCCGCCGGCTCGCCATCATTCTTGACGAGGTGCATGAAGAAGTCCTTGTGGGCGATCATGTGCCGGTCGAGATTCATCGACATGAAGCCGGAGAGCTGCAGGAAGCCGGGATAGACCGGCCGCAGGAAGCCCGGCTGCGGCCAGGGCACGTTCATGACGACATTGTCGGCAAACCAATCCAGCGGCTTGTCCTTGGCGAGCTGGTTGACCGCCGTCGGATTGATGCGCGTATCGATCGGCCCGCCCATCAGCGTCATCGACGCGGGCGACAGCGGGTCGCCAGCCGCTTCCATCACCGCGGCTGCGGCCAGAACCGGCACGGAGGGCTGACAGACGGCGACAACATGAGTGTCGGGGCCGAGATGGTGCAGCATCTCGATGACGTAGTCGATGTAATCCTCGAGATCGAAGGTGCCTTCGGTCATCGGCACCATGCGGGCGTCGATCCAGTCGGTGATATAGACGTCGGCGCTCGGCAACAGCGCTTCGACGGTGCCGCGCAGCAGCGTCGCATAGTGGCCAGACATCGGCGCGACGATCAGGATGCGCGGATCACTGCCATGACCTGCCGGCAGGCTGCGCTCAAAATGGATCAGATTGCAGAAAGGCTTCTTCCAGACGATCTTTTCATGGACCGAAACCGGCTTGCCGTCGATCTGGGTTTCAGGGAGCCCGAATTCCGGTTTGCCATAACGCCGCGTGGTGCGCTCGAACATCTCGAGACTTGCCGTCATCGTGCGGCCAAGCACCGTATGGGAGAGTGGATTGAGCGGATTGGCATAGGCCAAACGCATCATGTCGGCGGCGGCGCGGAACGGCGCCAGGGCGGCATGATTGAGTTCATAAAGCTGATAAAACATCGGAAAGCGTCTCCTCTCGAGAAGCTGGTGCCAAGCCTCGAAAATCAGCGATTTCCAGAAAGCTTAAATGCGCCTTTAAGCGTTACTGCGTCCTCCGCAACGTGCTCCCGGACACGTTACACAATCAGATAACGACCGCTCCCCACGCGTGGTCTTCATCCTTCAAGCCAGAATAGCACCTTTTGCTGCAAGGCAACATCAATTTTGCATCGCACCAACCAGCAAAAATGCCGGGGAACAAGCTCCCCGGCATCCAGAATGGTCTCAAAACCTTAACGCACCGACTATCAGGCGTCGGCGAGGAACGTCTGGCGCTGCGTGCCCAAGCCTTCCATGCCAAGCTCGACGACATCGCCGGCCTTCAGGAACTGCGGCGGCTTCATGCCCATGCCGACGCCGGGAGGCGTGCCGGTGGAGATGACGTCGCCCGGATGCAGCGACATGAACTGGCTGAGGTAGGAGACGAGATAGGCGACGCCATAGACCATGGTCTTGGTCGAGCCGTCCTGCATCGTCTTGCCGTTGACCTTCAGCCACATGCCGAGATTCTGCGGATCGGCGACTTCGTCCTTGGTGACCAGCCAGGGGCCGATCGGGCCGAAGGTGTCGCAGGACTTGCCCTTGGTCCACTGTCCCGAGCGTTCGGTCTGGAACGCACGTTCGGAGACGTCGTGCGAAACGCAATAGCCGGCGACATAATCCAGCGCGTCGGCTTCGCTGACATATTTGGCGGTCTTGCCGATGACGACGCCAAGCTCGACTTCCCAGTCGGTCTTTTGCGAGCCGCGCGGGATCAGCACATTGTCGTTCGGGCCGACGATAGCCGAGGTCGCTTTCATGAAGATGATCGGCTCCGGCGGCACCGTGGCGCCGGTTTCGGCGGCGTGGTCGGAGAAATTCAGGCCGATGCAGATGAACTTGCCGGTGCCGGCGACGCAGGCGCCGAGGCGGCCTTCAGCCAATTCCGGCAGGCTCTTCGGATCGAGCGCGGCGATCTTCGCGAGGCCCGCTGGCGAAATCGCCTCGCCGCCGATATCGGCGACATGCGCGGAGAGATCGCGGATCTTGCCATCGCTATCCAGAAGCGCCGGCTTTTCCTTGCCGGCCGCGCCAACACGCAACAATTTCATAGGTCTTCCTTCCCTGCATTTTAAAAGACGAGATTGATTTCACCATATATGAACGACTTATTCACCAGTGTCATCAATCGATTTCGAAACATAGCACGTCCTGTTTGTCCGCGCCGGAACAACAGCCTTTCCTATGTGGACGGCAAAGATCGCGCAATCTCAACAATCGTCGCAAAGGCCACATCGATATCTTCCGCCGTGGTCTCGAACTGACCGGCCTGAAAACGGATGACCAACCGGCCGCCGACCCGCGTCTGTGTCAGGTAGATGCGGCCGTCATTGTTGATCGCAGCAACCAGGCGCTGGGTATGGCTCTCCTGATCGACACCGTCGGGCGCCCTGTGATCAAAGGAGAACAGCGACAGGAACGGCTCCGTGACGATCTCGAAATCCGGCTCCGCCGCCAGACGCTGAGCCAGATTTTGCGACCAGGCCACATGATTGCGGATCATCGCCCGCAAGCCTTCAAGCCCATGATATCGCAGCAAGAACCAGAGCTTCAACGCACGAAAACGGCGGCCGAGCGGCACCGACCATTCGGAATAATTGGTGATACCGTCATGACCGTGGGTGCGCAGGAATTCCGGATGGATCGCCAGCGTCCGCACCAGCGATTCCGGCTCGCGGATGAACTGTACCGAGCAATCGAACTGGGCGCCGAGCCATTTATGCGGATTGAAGACGATGGAATCGGCCTGCTCGACGCCTTGCCATAGCGTGCGGAATTCCGGGCAGATCATCGCCGAACCGGCCCAGGCCGCGTCGACATGCACATAGAGACCGTGAGCGTGCGCGACATCGACAACCGCGGCAATATCGTCGCAAGCACCGATGCTGGTGCCCCCGACACAGGCGATCACGCCGGCCGGCAGCAGGCCCGCGGCACGATCCCGCTCGATCGCGGCCAACAGCGCCTGCGGATCCATGGCACTGTTCGGGCCGCTAGAGGGGATGCGGACCAGGTTGTCAGCCCCGATGCCGGATATCCAGATGGCGCGATCGATCGAAGTGTGGACCTGATCTGTGCAATAGATCCGCACCGTCTTGTTGGCCGTGAGACCTTGTTTGTTACCCTGCCAGTCGAGCGACTTTTCGCGCATCACCAGCACGGCAGCAAGCGTCGCCGTCGAGGCGGAATCCTGGATGACGCCGGTGAAACTATTCGGAAGGCCGAGCGCCTGCCGCAGCCAGTCGACGACCTTGGTTTCCAGTTCTGTGGCCGATGGCGAAGTCTGCCAGAGCATGCATTGGGCGGCGATGGCGCTCACCAGATATTCGGCGACAACCGAGACCGGAGCCGCATTGGCGGGGAAATAGGCGAAAAAGCGCGGATGCTGCCAATGGGTCATGCCGGGCACGAGGATATCCTCGAAATCCCTGAAGATATCCTCCATGGATTCGCCGGATTCAGGTGGAGAATCAGCAATATGCGCCGCAATCTCGCCAGGCGCCGTCTGTGCCCTGACCGGCCGCTCACGGAGCGATGCGCGATAATCCGCGCCCCAATCCGCCGCCTTTTCCGACCAGCGCCGAAACTCCTCCCAGTCCATGAAGGCCTCCGTTCCACCGAAACGAGGCGGACCTTAGACCGGTTTTAGGAGATGGTCGAGTATCAGAAAAGCGCGATAGCTGGCCACCGCCGAGATCGGCTATCCTTAAAATAACGGAATGTTGAAGCAGACTGTCTACCTGGCCGAGCCGGATGCGACTATGTAGGAAAACCTGTCGTTCAAATTCCAGTTATTGGAGTGCCGCATGCCCACCTCCGTTTCCTCCGTGAAAACCGATCATGCCAGCCGCTATCTGCAGCAGCTCTGCAAGCATTGGAGCCACAAGTTCACCATCGAATTCAACGAGACCGCCGGCACGGTGCCCTTCAACCCCGAGACCTCGCTTGAATTGGCGGCAAATGCCTCCTCGCTGCTGATGACCCTGCATGTCGAGAATCCGCAGGACCTCGACCGCATGCAGAACGTCGTTGCCGATCACCTGAAGCGCTTCGCCTTCCGCGAGGAACTCGACGTGGTCTGGACTGCGGATGCGAGCAAGGTATAGATTTCACGCGTATCCCCCAGGGCTTGTCGTCGACCCTTCCCACAGTTCCACGACAGCCTCCTTCAGATGAAAGACCCCTCATGACATCCAGCAACAACCGCGAATCGCAATATCCGATCGACAAGCTCTTCCTCGACCGTTGGTCGCCGCGTGCCTATTCCAACGAAACCATGCCGGAATCAGACCTGCTGACCATTCTGGAGGCCGCGCATTGGGCGCCGTCCGCCTCGAATCTGCAGCCCTGGCGCTTCGTCTATGCGCTCCGCGGCTCGGAAAACTGGGACAAGTTTCTGAGCCTGCTGATCGAATTCAACCAGGGCTGGGCCAAGTCCGCCTCCGCCCTGCTTTTCGTCGTCTCGCGCACGCATGGCGGTGAGCTTGGTTCGGCCGAGCAGAAGCCGAACTACAGCCACACCTTCGATGCCGGCACCGCCTGGGGCTTCCTGGCGATCCAGGCGCATCTGGCCGGCTACGAGGCGCATGGCATGGGCGGTTTCCATGTCGAGAAATCCTATGAGGTTCTCGGCATTCCGGACGGCTTCCGCGTCGAAGCCGCTGTGGCGATCGGCAAGATCGGCGACAAGAACCAGCTTCCGGAAAAGCTTCGGGAACGCGAAACCCCGAACGACCGCAAGCCACTTTCAGAAGTTGCCTTCAACGGCACCTTCATCGCCAAGTAATTGATCTCAAAATGAAAAGGCCCGCCTGAAAACCAGGCGGGCCTTTTTCGTTCGTCGGTATTCCGACGATCAGATATCGAGGTTTGCGACGTTCAGCGCATTGTCCTGAATGAATTCGCGCCGCGGCTCGACTTCATCGCCCATGAGGCGGGCAAACAGGCCATCGGCGTCGGTCGCGTCGGGAACCCTCACCTGCAGCAGCGAGCGTGCGTTCGGATCGAGCGTCGTTTCCCAGAGCTGTTCGGCATTCATCTCGCCGAGACCCTTGTAGCGCTGCATGGTGAGACCCTTGCGGCCGGCGGCAAACACCGTTTCCAGCAACATGCCCGGGCCGGAAATCTCCGTCTCGCCATCCCGGCGCGCAAGCTTCGGCGGCTGGTCGTAGACGTCCTTGAGGCGCGAGCCGACCTGATCGATCAGGCGCGCATCCTGGGAACCAATCAGCGCCATGTCGAGAACGACGACTTCCTTGACGCCGCGCACTATGCGCTCGAAACGCAGGCCGCCTTCGCCGGTCACGGCACCGGTCCAGCCACGTTCGGTTTCCTCGGCAATGATATCGAGTCGTCTGGCGACATCCTTCACCAGACCTTCGGCACTCGCCGGGTCGCTGACGAGTTCGGCGTTAAGAGCGCCGGCAATCGCCGCCTGTTCGACGACAGCGCGATTATAGCGCGAATGCAGATTGCCGAGCAGCGTGCGCAGGCGCAGGGCATCGAAGATCAGTTCGCGCAGATCCTCGCCGGCGCGGACTTCACCGGTGCCGAGCCGCAGGCTGGCATCGTCCAGACCCTGGCCGATCAGATATTCCTCGAACGCCTTTTCATCCTTCACGTATTGCACCGACTTGCCGCGCGTCACCTTATAGAGCGGCGGCTGGGCGATGTAGAGATGGCCGCGCTCGATGAGATCGGGCATTTGGCGGAAGAAGAAGGTGAGCAGCAGCGTGCGAATATGGGCGCCGTCGACATCGGCGTCCGTCATGATGATGATCTTATGATAGCGCAGTTTGTCGGCGTTGAACTCGTCCTTGCCAATACCGGTGCCGAGTGCGGTGATCAGCGTACCGATTTCCTGGCTCGACAGCATCTTGTCGAAGCGAGCGCGCTCGACATTGAGGATCTTGCCGCGCAGCGGCAGGATCGCCTGGTTTTCGCGCGAACGGCCCTGTTTGGCCGAACCACCTGCCGAGTCGCCCTCGACGAGGAAGACTTCGGACTTGGCCGGATCGCGTTCGGAGCAATCCGCGAGCTTGCCGGGTAGCGATGCGATATCGAGGGCACCCTTGCGCCGGGTCAGTTCACGCGCCTTGCGGGCGGCTTCGCGGGCAGCCGCAGCTTCGACAACCTTGCCGACCAGCACCTTGGCATCGGCCGGATGTTCTTCCAGCCAGGTGCCGAGCGCCTCGTTGACGAGGCTTTCGACCACGGGGCGGACTTCCGAGGAAACCAGCTTGTCCTTGGTCTGCGAGGAGAATTTCGGGTCCGGCACCTTCACCGACAGCACCGCCGTCAGACCTTCGCGGCAATCGTCGCCGGTCAGCGTCACCTTTTCCCTTTTGGTGATGCCCGATGACTCACCGTAGGAGGTGATCTGGCGGGTCAGAGCGCCACGGAAGCCGGCCATATGTGTGCCGCCGTCGCGCTGCGGGATGTTGTTGGTGAAGCAGAGTACGTTTTCGTGGTAGCTGTCGTTCCACCACATCGCCACTTCGACGGTGATGCCGTCCTTTTCGCTGCGGATGGCGACCGGCTTGTCGACCAGCGGCTTCTTGGCGCGGTCGAGATACCTGACGAAAGCCTCAAGACCGCCGTCGTAGAGCATCTCTTCCTGCCTGACGTCGGAATGGCGCTTGTCGGTGAGCAGGATGCGGACGCCGGAATTGAGGAACGCGAGCTCGCGCAGGCGATGCTCCAGCGTGCTATAGTCGAATTCCGTCATGGTGAAGGTTTCCGAGCTCGGCATGAAGCTGACTTCAGTGCCGGTCTCGCTGCCGGCATCGCCCGTCACTTTCAGCGGCGCATCGGCGACGCCGTGCGTAAAGCTCATTTCATTGATCCTGCCCTGACGGCGGATCTTCAGCTTCAGCCAGACGGACAGAGCGTTGACGACGGAGACACCGACGCCGTGCAGACCACCGGAGACCTTGTAGGAGTTCTGGTCGAACTTACCGCCGGCATGCAGCTGGGTCATGATGACTTCAGCCGCCGAGATGCCTTCACCGGTATGGATATCCGTCGGGATGCCGCGACCATTGTCGGTGACCGTCACCGAACCATCCGGATTGAGCGTGACGGTGACGAGATCGGCATAGCCGCCGAGCGCTTCATCGATGGCGTTGTCGACGACTTCGTAAACCATGTGATGCAGACCGGAACCATCATCCGTGTCGCCGATGTACATGCCGGGCCGTTTGCGTACGGCATCAAGACCCTTCAGAACCTTGATGCTGTCTGCGCCATACTCGGCATTGCCGTCGTTTTCGGTTACGGATATGTCGGTCATTTATTGAAGTCTTTCCAGTGTTTTAGAGAACACCGCCGATCGTTAACGAATCAGCAGTTTTTCTTTCCCTGAATATAGGATGTTTCGTCCGCAACTTCCAAACGGAAGGCCCCTATATGGGGTATAAAACAGGGGATTAAGGCGGTTTTCAGCCCCTTTTTCCGGCATTTTCCAGAACCAGGGACAGTTCCCTGATGGTGGTCGCGTCGAGATTGCGAATCCGGTCCGCCAGGCGGTTGACAAAGGCCGTATATTCCGGTGCCAGACCCGAGGTATCGACCACGACGCGCGGGTCGGAGAAGCGCGCCAAAAGGAACAATTCCTCGGCCTCATCCCAGATGATGTTGAAATATCCGGCGATGCGCTGCAAGAGATCAAAGGTCGGCGTGCCGCGCTTTCCATGCTCCAGGGCGGATAGATAGGCGGGCGTCACATTCAGTGCCGCCGCCATGTCCTTTTGCGAGACACCCTTGCGTGCCCTCAGTTTCCGGACCGCTTCGCCGAAGGGGGTCACGGCCTGTCCCCCTTCGGCCGCGACAGGCGGATATAGAGGGCGCCGTCGCCGCCATGGTGCTGCGCCGCCGTTTCGTAGGAGGAAATCAGGAAGCGGAATTCCGGCTTGGAGAACCACAGCGGCACGGCACGCTTCAAGGCGCCGTCGCTGCCCATGGAGCTGCCCTTGCCGGTGATGACGAGCACATGGCGAAGACCACGCTCATGCGCCCGGAACAAGAAGTCCAGAAGCATCACATGCGCCTCGCTCTGGATCAGTCCATGCAGGTCGATGCGCGCCTCCAGCGCCAGCCGCCCCTTGGCGATCTTGCGCTTGACGGGGCGCTCCAGCGGATGATGCGTGCCGGAGGGCTGTTTTGTTGGTGCCGGCGAAAGTTGCGGATCGACGGGTGCCGGAGCGACCCTTGCCTTTTCGGCGCGCGCGGTCTCCTCCGCCTTGGCCTCTGCCGCCAGAACCTCGTCGAACGATTCCATGTCGGCCTGTCGCCCGGGCATGGGCCGGGTGCTTTTCGCCACCTTGCCCCAAAGCACACGCTCATCCGTGCTGAGCTTTCGTTCCTTGCTTTTGCCTTCTGGGCTTTTGCGTTCTGGGGCCATCAGCCAAACCTCTGAGCTGCCGCCTTCGGAACCAATATATAAAAATCCGCATCGTTGCGCACGGTACCGGCGAGCTCTCCTGCATCGTAGCCCGAACCGGTGAAGATATCGCCACGCGCCGGACCGACGATCGCCGAACCGGTGTCGAGCGCCAGCATCAGCCGCCCGAAGGGTTGGCCGGCGTCGAGATGGGTCAGGCTTTCCGACTGGATGAAGAAGGGAAAGCCGAAGGTGTGGATCAGCCGGTCGACCGCCAGCGAACGGCCGGCAACCAGCGGCACCTTCGCCGCCGCGATCGGCCCGAGCGCGGGATCGCTGACATCAGCCTCGCGGAAAAAGATATAGGACCGGTTATGCCACAGAACCTCGTCGACCTCTTGCGGATGGGCGTAGAGCCAATCGCGGATCGTCTGCATCGAGATTGTGGCACGGTCGAGCAGGCCGCGCTCGATCAGCAGGCGGCCAACGGCCGAGAAAGGGTGGCCGGCCTTGGCGGCATAGGTGATGCGGCCCATGTGCCCATCGGGATAGCGCAGCCTCGCAGCGCCCTGCACATGCACGAAGAAGACATCGACCTTGGACTTCGCCCAGGCGATCTCCAGGCCCCTGCCCTCCAGATAGCCGCGATCGATCTCGCCCCGGTCGGGATAGGCGGAAATCACCCCATCCTTCAACCTGCCGAACATATAGGATGGATCCAACTCGGCGGGCCTGTTGGCATCGTCAAGATCGATCAGATCATCCGGCCGGCGATAGAAGGGATAGCGATAGGTCTCGTCCGGTGTTGCGGAAACGGCAATTTCCGGCTCGAAAAAGGCGGTGACGAAACCTTTGGTGCCATCGCCGCGGCGAATGAAGAAGGGCTGGCAGCGCTCCTCGAAGAAGGCGCGGGCTTCGGCCGCGTCACTTGGCTCGTAACCTTCGGCATCGTCAAGCAAGGTCAAAAGATCATCGACAGTCAGGCCGGCGGCACCGGTGCGATAAGGCTTTACATCGCGGACATGGGTCCGACAGTCCCGCATGGCACGAAAAAGGCTGGAGGGATCATCATCCCCCCAGCCCTTCAGATCGGCGAAGGCTGCCGGCTCCAGCCTGAAATCCTTCGATGCGGTCGTCATTGTTCGGATTCGGTCGCCACGAGTTTCCAGTTGGGGTCGCGCGAACGGCTGTCGCGGGCAAAGGTCCAGACATCGCTAATTTCGGCCACGGTTTCGGCATCGCCATCGATCAGCGTGCCTGCCTTGTCGTAGGTCGCCGAAATCATCTGGCTGACGATACGCATCGTCACCGTGGCTTCCGTATCCTTCATCTCGGCGCTGACGATATCGGCCTTGTCGATGCCGACGAAGGTGGACTTTACCTTTTCGCCCTTGGCCTCGCGATCGGTGATGGCGGCATCGAAGCCTTCATAGACCTCGCGCGACAGCAGACCCTTCAGCGCGTTGCGATCACCATCGGCAAAAGCCATGACGATCATCTCGTAAGCCATGCGGGCGCCATTAACGAACTCCTTCGGGCTGAAGCTCGGATCCGCCTTGTTCAATTCGCGCAGCGAATCATTGAGCGGCGTGCCGGCTGCCGTGAAGGCGTCGATGGCGGCGAAGCGGTCCTCATCCTCGGTCGCATCGCGGCGCGGCAAGGTTACCACCTTGCCGGCATCCGGCGCATTCGGGCCAGCGGCCTGATCGGGCGAACCATAGAGATCGCGCGGCGGCTTCTCATTCCCCGTGCGGCGGCCAAGGACGCTGCGCAACTGAAAGAAAATCAGCACCGCTGCCACCAGGAAAAAGATCGTCACAAAGTCGTTTGCACCCATCTCGTGTCGGAACCACCATTAAAATTAAGAGTTTCATTCCCCATATAGTCTGCATCCATCTATCATTCAAATGGCGGACCGGTATCTTTATTACATGCGATGAACTAACGCTTTAGCATGATCCCCTAAAGTGTGACGCGGTTTTCGAGCCAAATCATGCTAAGTCAGAGATACGCCCGCTTCCAGGACACCGTAACATGCGCCTATCCCTTGTACCTATCTTCGTCTTTCTGATGCCGCTTGCCGAAATCGCCGGATTTATCATCGTCGGCAAAATGCTCGGCGTGTGGGCAACATTGGCGCTGGTCATCCTGAGTGCCGTTCTCGGCGCGGCCCTTCTTAGAATTCAGGGCATCGGCATTCTGCAGCGCATTTCGGCCGAAAGCCGCAATGGCGGCGATCCGGGCCGCGAAATGGTGCATGGCGCGATGATCGTCGTTGCCGCCTTTCTGTTGATGCTCCCCGGCTTCCTTTCCGACATTATCGGCCTGTTGCTCTTCATTCCGGCCGTACGCGAGCTCGCCTGGAAGGTCCTGCGCAAGCGCATCGTCGTTCTGGGCAGCACGCGCCCGTTCAGGCGCGGCCCCGGGCGAGGACCGAGCGCAAGTGCGGGTCCCGGCCCCGAACCCCGGCCGGCCGGGCCTGGACGGGTCGTCGATCTCGACGAGACCGATTTCCATCGCGAGCCCAATCGCAACTCACCCTGGTCTGACCGCAAACGCCTTGAAGAGTAGGCCAAAGAGGCCAGGCTCGCCTGAGCCTCGAGGGTTGTAAGCCCTTATTCGAAATGCTAGATGGCGACACCTATTGACGTCAGAGGAAACCCCATGGCCAACGAAAACAGCAACGGCGCAGCCAGCCCGAGCCTTACCATCCTTGCTCAATACACCAAGGATCTTTCCTTCGAAAATCCAGGTGCACCGCGCTCGCTGCAGGCCCGGGAAAACGCTCCCGATATCAACATCAACGTCAACGTCAACGCCAATCCGCTGTCGGATTCCGATTTCGACGTCGTGCTGACGCTGAATGCCGACGCCAAGGACGGCGACCGGGTTCTCTTCCATACCGAGCTGGTTTACGGCGGCGTCTTCCGCGTCACCGGCTTCCCGCAGGAACATATGCTGCCGCTGCTCTTCATCGAGTGCCCGCGCCTGCTGTTCCCCTTTGCCCGTCAGATCATTGCCGACATCACCCGCAATGGCGGTTTCCCGCCGCTGATGATCGACCCGATCGATTTCGCGCAGATGTTCACGCAGCGCATGGCCGAAGAGCAGGCCCGCGCCCAGGTGTCGTCGGTTCCGAACTAAGCTTTCGGTCAATTCCATCGATGGAAATGAAAATGCCCGGATCAATGTCCGGGCATTTTTCGTTCGCAGACCACGCCAGGCATGACTTGCCATTCCAGCGAAATTTGCTAGACGGGAATTCCGGCTCCATCCGAAGGGAAGACTTATGCCGGATCTCTCCACACTTGCACTTTTTGCCGCCGCCGCCGTGGTTCTCACCGCCACGCCCGGCCCCGATATGCTGCTCATCGCGTCGCGCAGCGTCAGCCAGGGGCGGGCCGCGGGTTTCGTGACGTATGCGGGCATTGCGCTCGGCACATACTGCCATGCTCTGGCCGCAGCACTCGGCCTCTCGCAGCTCTTCATGACCGCGCCGATCGCCTATGAGATCGTGCGTTGGGCCGGCTGCGCCTATCTTCTTTTTCTAGCGTACAAAACGATCCGCTCGAAAGCATCGAGCTTTTCTCCGACATCGGCGCTGAAACAGCTTTCGAACAAGCGGATTTTCACGGAGGGCCTAGCGACCAATCTCCTGAACCCGAAAATGGTGCTGTTCGTCCTTGCCCTGTTCCCCCAGTTCGTCAGCCCCCAGGGTGGGTCAATGATCGGGCAGATGCTTTTGCTCGCGACGATCTTGAACGGGATCGGTTTTTTTGTGAATGGCTCGGTGATCCTGGTCGGCAGCCATATCCGCGCCCGCCTTGCTGGTTTTTCCCGGTTCCCGAAACTGCCGCAATATCTTCTGGCGACTGTATTCACGGGGCTGGCCTGCCGGCTCGCTCTGGGAACCAGGGCCTAGCGCTATTGAGTGCTTGAGATATTCCCTCAGTTCGAGGCGCGGTATTTCGACCAGATGCCTTTTTCGCCGAGCTTGGCAACCAGGGCGGCGTGAGCGGCTTCTTCAGTCTCGCTCACCCTGCCCGGCAAGGGCTGAGGCCGCGCCAGAATATCCTCGACGACCTCTTCCACATCGTCATTCCGACGGGAACGCGCGGACGAACCGTTGCTGCTGCCAAGCCCGAGCGCCGTCTGCCGGCCGCCGATCATTTCGATGTAGACTTCGGCCAGAAGTTCGGAGTCGAGCAGCGCGCCGTGGCGGGTACGGTGGGAATTGTCGATGCCGTAACGACGGCAGAGCGCATCCAGCGAGTTCGGACCCATCGGATGCTTGCGCCGCGCCATGGCCAGCGTATCGATGACCATGTCGGGCAGGATCGGCGGCCGGCCGAGCCGGTTAAATTCGGCATTGACGAAGCCCATGTCGAAGGTGGCATTGTGGGCGATCCACTTGGCGCCTTCGAAAAAGGCGAGGATCTCGTCGGCGACGTCGGCAAAGGGCGGCTTGTCCTTCAGGGATTCGTCGGTGATGCCGTGCACGGCCAACGCATCCGGATGAACCTTGCGGTCGCCGGGATTGATAAAGAGATGCAGGGTCTTGCCGGTCGGAAAGTGATTGAAGAGCTCGATGCCGCCGATTTCGATGATGCGGTCTGCCCTGTTGTCGAGCCCGGTGGTTTCCGTATCGAAGATGATTTCGCGCATGTCAGGGCTCTCCGCCTGTGGGTCCGTCGTTCACCGGTTGGTGCCGGAGGTCCGCTATGATCACTCTTATCTGCTCTCGCGTCGTGTCGAGGCTGTGGCTGGTATCGATGATGTAATCAGCCCGAGCCCGCTTCTCCGCATCCGGCGTCTGGCGGGAGAGAATCATATTGAATTTTTCCTCCGTCATGCCCGGCCGGGCAAGCACTCTTTCTCTCTGAACCTGTGGATCGCAGCTGACGACGACGATCCTGTCGACCCTCTTGTCCGCGCCGGTCTCGAACAGCAGCGGAATATCCAGCACGACGATATCGGCGCCGGCGGCACGCTGACGGTCCAGAAATATCCATTCGCGCTGCCGCACCAGCGGATGAACTATCGCCTCCAGGCGCTTGAAACCGGAGGGATCGAGCCCCAATTGCCGGCCAAGCTCCTGCCGGTCGACGGTTCCGTTCTTCGTCGTCCCCGGAAAAGCGGCCTCGATCAGGGGAACGGCTTCACCGCTGTCACTATAAAGATCATGCACCACCGCATCGGCATCGTTGACGGGGATACCGGCCTCGGCAAACAGCTTGCCCGAGGTCGACTTTCCCATGCCGATCGAACCGGTGAGGCCAACACGTATCATCAGTGCTTATCCATATCGGCGATAATCAGTGCCCGCAGCGCCTCGTCGACCACTGGGCGCTTGCCGAACCATGTCTCGAAACCGGGCACGGCCTGATGCAGCAGCATGCCGAGACCATCGACAGTGGCGAAGCCCTGTTCCTCGGCCTGGGCCAGCAACGGGGTTTTCAACGGCACATAGACGATGTCGGTGACGACGGCATTTTCAGCGAGCGGCGAAAAATCGATTGTCGGCGCAACCTCGTTTTCCATGCCGAGCGAGGTGGTGTTGACGAAGAGACCGGCGATGCGCATCACCTCGCCCAGCGCCGCCATGGGATGGGCATGGACATGCGCGCCAAAACGATCGGACAGTTCTTGCGCCCGCTCGACGGTGCGGTTGACGACATGGATCTCGTTGACGCCACGGTCGCGCACCGCCTGGATGACGGCGCGGCTGGCACCACCTGCACCAAGGATCACTGCCCTATCAGTCCGATCCCAACCGGGATGACGCTCGTCGAGATTGGCCGTGAAACCACGACCATCCGTGTTGGTCGCATGCAGCAGCCCGTCCTCAAGCCAGAGCGTGTTCGACGCGCCGAGTTCCTCGGACAATTCATCCGGCCGATCCGCCAGCTTGAAGGCGATCTCCTTGTGCGGGATCGTCACATTGCCGCCGACGAAGGCGCTCGAACGGTCTTTCAGGGCCGTAATAAAGGCCGGAAAATCATCCGGCGTCACTTCGACAGCACGATAGCTGCCCGCAAGATCGAGCGTACGCAGCCAGTAGCCATGGATCAGCGGGGAGCGCGAATGCTTGACGGGATAGCCGGTGACGAAGGCATTCGGGCTGTGTGTTTCACGTGAATCACCCATCGATCGCCCCCAATTCGCGTAGTTTTTGCAGCAGCGGCAGCATCGGCAATCCCAGAATGGTGAAATAATCACCGTCGATTTTAGAGAAGAGCTGGATCCCCTCACCCTCGAGCTGATAGGCGCCGACGCTCGACAATGCCTTGTCGCCGACGCGGGTCAGATGACGATGGATGAAATCAGCGGAGAGATCGCGCACCGTCAGTTCGGCGTGGGACACATGCTCCCAGATGATATCGCCATTCAGCGCCAACGCGATGCCGCTGTTCAGGCGGTGGGTCTTGCCGGACAGGCTCCGCAGATGGCCCTCCGCCTCCGCCATCGTCTTCGGCTTGTGGAAGACCTGGCTGCCGAGCGACATGGTCTGATCCGAGCCGATGACAAGCGATCCCGGAAAGCGGTCGCTCACCTCTTTCGCCTTGGCCTTGGCCAGCACCAGCGCCACGGCGTCCGGTCCTGCTCCATCCCGCTCCAACGGCGCCTCGATTACACGCTCGTCGATATCAGCCGCAATCGCCTGGAAATGCAGGCCGGCATTTTCCATCAGCATCCGCCGGAACGGGCTGGAAGAGGCAAGGATGAGCGGCGTTGTCATGATCGGACGAACCTTGGAAATAGAATGCTATGCAGCGCTTAGCGCAGCTTCGGGCGCAGGGCAACAATGGCGGCGGCCGTCTCCTCGATCGAGCGGCGGGTAACATCGATGATCGGCCAATTATGCCGGGCACAGAGCGACCGGGCATATTTCAGCTCTTCGGAGATGGTGGCGCGATCGGTGTAGCCGCCACGATCGAAGCCGGTGGTCGCCCCGAGAATACGATTTTCGCGCACCTGCGATATCCGGTCGGTGGTCGCCACCAGCCCGACGATCAGCGGCCTGGTGGCTTGGATCAGGCTTTCGGGCAAAGGCACGCCGGCGATGATCGGGATATTGGCGGTCTTGATACCACGGTTCGCCAGATAGATGCTGGTCGGCGTCTTCGATGTCCGACTGATGCCGATGATGACGACATCGGCGTCATTATAATCATCCTGCATCTGCCCATCATCGTGATCCATGGTGAAGTTCAGCGCTTCGATGCGGGCGAAGTAGTCGGCATTCATGACATGCTGGGCGCCGACGCGGCGGCGCGACGCCGTGCCCAGATAGGTCTGGAAGACGTTCATCACCGGTTCAAGCACATTGACGCAGGGTACGCCCATCTCCCGGCAACGCTCATCGATGAAATCGGCAAGCTCGCGGTCGACGATCGTATAGAGGACAATGCCGGGACTATGGTCGATGGCTTCGAGAACCGGCAGCAGCTGCTTGCGATTCCGAATCAGTGGGTAGACATGCTCAATCGGCTGGCTGGCATGGAATTGAACGGATGCAGCACGTCCGGCGGAGATCAGAGTCTCGCCGGTTGAGTCAGAAATCAGATGAAGATGAAAGAAGCTTGTCCGGTTTTCCACGCTACTTTCCATCACCTGTTGATATCTTGGGAGAGAAGAGAGGTACGGGAACCGCCCGGTCGGGGGCAAGTGGAAAACCTCCGACTTTTCCACATTTCGGTTTTTCGGGAAGGCTTTCATCGGGGCTTGTGGGTAATGTGGATAATCTATTTTGGGCAGTGCGTCTCCCCAATCTATCCCCAGATCGCAGCGAAACGGAATCGACGCCAAGCACTTAGAATTATTGATCTAACGCTTTTCTCATCCACATATCCCGGAGAGAGCCCGAACGTTTTGCGAAATCCCGGATGGATGCGCGACAAATTGGATCAGGGGTGGATGAATTTTAATCCTTGATAGTCACAGACTCTAAGAAATAGAAACTTAAGATATATCTTTGTTTTTATATGGGATGATGACTGTGAATAGTGCGCGCCGGAAGATCCTAAGGGTACTCAGCGGGGAAACGCTGACCCCTCCCCCCATCTGGCTGATGCGCCAGGCGGGACGTTATCTTCCGGAATATCGGGAGACGAGGGCAAAGGCCGGGAGCTTTCTCGATCTCTGTTACAGCCCAGAGCATGCGGTCGAAGTGACGCTGCAGCCGATCCGGCGTTATGGCTTTGATGCAGCGATCATGTTTTCGGATATCCTGGTGATCCCCGATGGGCTGAACCGCAATGTCCGTTATACCGAAGGGCATGGCCCTGAAATGGATCCGATCGACGAGGCGGGAATTTTCGCGCTGAAAGCGGAAGGTGTGGTCGAATATCTCGCTCCGGTCATGGAAACGGTGCGGCGGCTGCGCGCGGAGCTGCCAGTGGAGACGACGCTTCTCGGTTTCTGCGGTGCACCCTGGACGGTCGCGACCTACATGATCGCCGGCCACGGCACGCCGGACCAGGCCCCTGCCCGACTTTTCGCCTACCGATATCCAAAGGCCTTCGAACATCTGCTGATGCTGCTTGCCGATATCTCCGTCGCCTATCTCGTGGCGCAGATCGATGCCGGTGCCGATGCCGTGCAGATTTTCGATTCTTGGGCGGGTGTACTTGGCGAGAAGGAATTCGAGGCTTTTGCCGTCAAACCGGTGGCACGGATCATCGCTTCGGTGAAGGCACAGCGGCCGGAGGCGCGGATCATCGCTTTCGCAAAGGGTGCCGGTTATCAGCTGAAGACCTATCGGCAGAAGACAGGTGCCGATGCGATCGGGCTCGATTGGTCGGTGCCGCTCGCCTTTGCCAAGGAGTTGCAGCAAGAAGGACCGGTCCAGGGCAATCTCGATCCGATGCGCGTCGTTGCCGGCGGTAAGGCGCTGGAAGACGGGATCGACGAAATCCTGCAGCAACTGGGTCATGGCCCGCTGATCTTCAATCTCGGCCACGGCATCACACCGCAGGCCGATCCGGCCAATGTCACGGCGCTGGTGGAGCGTGTGCGTGGATGGAAGGGCTGAGCCTATGAGCGAGCAGCCGATGGAGAAGCAGACGGATGCGGCCGCCGGCGCCCGCGCCAGCCGGCGATCCTATTTCATGATCCTGTTGTTCGTGGTGCTGGCGATCGGCCTGTTCGCCTGGCATCCCGCTGATCTCTACCTTTGGGTCAAGGCCCTGCATATCATCTCGGTGATCTCATGGATGGCGGGCCTGCTGTATCTGCCGAGATTGTTCGTCTATCACACCGATGCCGAGCCCGGTTCGCAGCAATCCGAAACCTTCAAGGTGATGGAGCGGCGGCTTTTGAAGGGGATCATGACGCCGGCGATGATGCTGACCTGGATCTTCGGGCTCTATCTCGCCTGGTCGGTCTATGGTTTCCATGGCGGATGGCTTCATGCCAAGATTGGGCTTGTCGTGGTGCTGACGGGCGTTCACATGTTCCTCAGCCGCGCCGTGCGGGCCTTTGCCCGCGATGACAATCGCTATTCGGCCCGGCACTGGCGGCTGATCAACGAGGGACCGACACTGTTGATGATTGTGATCGTCATCCTGGCGGTGGTAAAGCCCTTCGCGTGAAAGCGGCGGAATCGCGCGTCGAAGTTAAATTTTCTTCATTTCGCCGGCCCCCCTTGCGGGGCGCTAACTGAATCGCTATTTTCCCGCCATCTCTTCTTCGTGGCATGTATCAGTTCTATCGCCCGCGAGCTCCCCCATCGCGGCTCTGAATACGATCAACATTGCCTTTCCCCTTCTAAAATAGAGTAATTCCCTTCATGGCTGAAATGAAGCTTCAAGAACTTAAGAACAAATCCCCGACCGAACTCCTGGCTTTTGCTGAATCGCTCGAGGTCGAAAACGCCAGCACGATGCGCAAACAGGAACTGATGTTTGCCATCCTGAAGGAGCTCGCCAGCCAGGATGTTGAAATTATCGGGGAAGGTGTTGTCGAGGTTCTGCAGGACGGTTTCGGTTTCCTGCGTTCCGCCAATGCCAACTATCTGCCAGGCCCTGACGATATCTATATTTCGCCGTCGCAGATCCGCCGTTTCTCGCTGAAGACCGGCGATACCGTCGAGGGACCGATCCGTGGACCGAAGGAAGGCGAGCGCTATTTCGCGCTGCTGAAGGTCAACACGATCAACTTCGACGATCCGGAAAAGATCCGTCACAAGGTCCACTTCGACAATCTGACACCGCTCTATCCGAACGAGCGTTTCCGCATGGAGCTCGACGTTCCCACCAACAAGGATCTGTCGTCCCGCGTCATCGATCTGGTGGCACCGCTTGGCAAGGGTCAGCGCGGATTGATCGTGGCGCCGCCACGTACCGGTAAGACCGTCCTCTTGCAGAACATCGCCCATTCGATCACTGCCAACCATCCCGATTGCTATCTGATCGTTCTGCTGATCGACGAACGCCCGGAAGAAGTGACCGACATGCAGCGTTCCGTACGCGGCGAAGTCGTCTCCTCGACCTTCGACGAACCGGCTGTGCGCCACGTTCAGGTCGCCGAAATGGTCATCGAGAAGGCGAAGCGCCTTGTCGAACACGGCCGCGACGTTGTCATCCTGCTCGATTCGATCACGCGTCTTGGTCGCGCCTACAACACTGTCGTTCCCTCCTCTGGCAAGGTCCTGACGGGCGGTGTCGACGCCAACGCCCTGCAGCGCCCGAAGCGCTTCTTCGGCGCGGCCCGTAATATCGAAGAAGGCGGCTCGCTGACGATCATCGCCACCGCGCTGATCGATACCGGCAGCCGCATGGACGAAGTGATCTTCGAAGAATTCAAGGGTACCGGTAACTCGGAAATCGTCCTCGACCGCAAGGTTGCCGACAAGCGCATCTTCCCGGCCATGGATATCCTCAAGTCCGGCACGCGTAAGGAAGACCTGCTGGTGCCGCGTCAGGATCTGCAGAAGATCTTCGTTCTGCGCCGTATCCTCGCGCCGATGGGCACGACCGACGCGATCGAATTCCTGATCGACAAGCTGAAGCAGACGAAGAACAATCCGGATTTCTTCGACTCGATGAACACGTAGTCCTTAACCGGATTGACCGTCGCTCATCGTGACGAAGGCTGATGATAATACGGATCGGGTCGCGCTTGCGGCCCGATTTCGTTTATAATCTCCGGAACATGCATTGAGATCGAGCTGGTGTTGGTGGTTTGCCAGCGCAGCGGAGGCTTCGATAGCGGGATATTCTTCGCCTTCGTGATCCATATATCGTGGAACATTAGACGGTTTTGAGTCAGCCCGACGGAGGCCGGTTAGATTGGGTGATAGTTAGAAATCGACCCCTTGCTGATAAAGGCCGGGAATCGATTCGGATACGGATCAATTTATGAATGCAGTCGGCGATACGATCTTTGCGCTTTCCAGCGGCGCTCTTCCGGCCGGTGTCGCGGTGGTGCGGATTAGCGGCCCGAAAGCGCTTGCCGCGATAGCTGCGCTCGCCGGCAGTTTACCGAAGCCGCGACAAGCAGCTTTGAAAACGATTCGGACTCGTAACGGTTTAACGATCGACCAGGGTTTGGTTTTGGTTTTCCCTGCTCCCGCTTCCTTTACGGGGGAAGATTGTGCGGAAATCCAGGTTCACGGTGGCAAGGCCGTTGTTGCCGCCCTTCTGGACGAACTCTCCGGTATCGAAGGGTGCCGCCTGGCTGAGCATGGCGAATTCTCGCGCCGCGCCTTGGAAAACGGCAAGATGGATCTTGTCGAGGTTGAAGGTCTCGCTGATCTCATCGCCGCCGAGACGGAAATGCAGCGTCGTTTGGCAGTAGAACACGCGGCTGGTGGTCTTTCCAAACTTTACGAAGGATGGGCCGATCGTCTGACGCGCGCTCGTGCGCTGATCGAGGCGGAGCTGGACTTCGCTGACGAGGACGACGTTCCAGGTTCTGTATCTGATATGGTCTGGAACGATATGGCGAAGCTGCGCGCGGAGCTTTCAGCGCATCTCGCCGGCGCCGGCTTCGGCGAGATTGTTCGGGACGGCTTGAAAGTTGTTATCGTCGGCGCACCCAACGCTGGCAAATCCAGCCTGATGAATGCGCTGGCGCGTCGCGAGGTGGCGATCGTCACTGATATTGCCGGCACGACGCGCGATGTCCTGCATGTCGATCTCAATATGGAGGGTTATGCGGTCCGGCTCTACGATACCGCCGGATTGCGCGAAACCGAGGAAGTCATTGAACGCGAAGGGATCAAGCGTGCCTTGAGAACAGCGGCGGAAGCCGATGTTATCCTCTCTCTTGCCGAGATTGGCACTGAGGCGCAGACCGACTTTCCTGGTTTTGGCGGTCGGATTTTTCGTGTTGGTACTAAAGCGGATATTCATCCGGCGGATGGAACTGCATATGATCTCTGCATTTCCTCAAGCACCGGCTCCGGTCTGGCGGAATTGCATCAGCTGTTGGTCGAAGATCTCCAGGAACGCTCGACGTCTCTATCATTGGCTCTGCCCAGTCGCTTGCGGCACCGGACATTGCTGACCGAAAGTCTGGCGGCACTAACTCAGGCGGTTAGCGCCATCTCCACGGGATTGGATATTCGCGCGGAATACCTTCGTCAGGCCGGGCATAGTCTCGGCCGGATCACCGGAAGGGTCGATGTCGAAGATCTTCTCGATGTGATCTTCTCGGAATTCTGCATCGGCAAATGATTCACGTGAAACACGACCTATGAGATGGGTCGTTCAAAACGTTTCACGTGAAACCTTCTTGACTCCTGAAATTGGTGTGCCAAACAGACGGCAACACTGAGGGCCTGACAATGCTCGAGACTATATATGATGTGATTGTGGTTGGCGGCGGACATGCGGGCAGCGAAGCTGCGGCTGCAGCTGCGCGCTTGGGCGCGAAAACGGCGCTGGTCACTCACAAACGCGAGACGATCGGTGTGATGTCCTGTAATCCGGCGATCGGCGGTCTCGGTAAGGGCCATCTGGTTCGTGAGATCGACGCACTCGATGGCTTGATGGGCCGCGTGGCTGACGCCGGTGGCATTCAATTCCGCATGTTGAATCGGAAAAAAGGCCCGGCGGTTCGCGGTCCCCGCACGCAGGCCGACCGCAAGCTTTATCGCCTTGCCATGCAAGTTGAGATCGGCGCGATCGAAAATCTCGATATTATCGAAGGTGATGCCTTCGATCTGACGATCAGCGACGGCCGGGTCTCGGTGGTAGTTTTGAAGGACGGCCGGTCATTCCGCTGCGGCGCCGTTGTTTTGACGACCGGCACGTTTCTACGGGGCCTGATTCATATTGGCGACAGGAAAATTCCTGCGGGCCGTGTCGGCGAAGACCCATCGGTTGGTCTTTCGGGGACGCTGGAGCGCTATGGGCTTGCGCTGGCCCGTCTGAAGACCGGAACACCCGCGCGCCTTGATGGTTCGACGATCGACTGGAACGCGGTTGGACGCCAGGGCGCGGATGACGAACCGGTGCCCTTCTCCTTCATGACGGATCGGATCGTGAATCCGCAGATCGAATGCGGCGTGACGCGGACGACGCCGGCGACGCATAAGATCATTGCCGATAATCTCATGCGTTCGGCGATGTATTCCGGGCAGATCGAGGGTGTCGGACCGCGCTATTGTCCGTCGATCGAGGACAAAATCGTTAAGTTCGGCGAGCGTGATGGCCACCAGATCTTTCTGGAGCCGGAAGGGCTCGACGATACGACGGTCTATCCCAACGGTATATCGACCTCCCTTCCCGAAGATGTTCAGGATGCTTTCATCCGGACCATTCCGGGTCTGGAACGAGTCCGGATCCTGCAATGCGGTTACGCCATTGAATATGACCACGTCGATCCGCGCGAATTGAAGCCCTCGCTTGAGGTGATGAAGATCCCGGGTCTTTTCCTGGCCGGGCAGATCAATGGCACCACCGGCTATGAGGAAGCGGGCGCGCAGGGGCTGATCGCCGGTCTCAACGCGGCGCGATTGGCTGCGGGCGGTGATGCGATCCAGCTTAGCCGAACCGAATCCTATATCGGCGTGATGATCGACGATCTCACCTCGCGCGGCGTTGCCGAACCCTATCGCATGTTTACCTCACGCGCCGAATATCGGCTGTCGCTGCGCGCTGACAACGCCGATGTCCGCTTGACGCCGCTTGGCTCGACCATCGGCTGTGTCGGCAATGCCCGTGCTGCCCGGTTCGGCGATTATATGGAAAAGCTTGAATGGGCGCGTGCTCAGCTAAAGGCGTTGAGCGTTACGCCGAGCGAGGCGGAGAAGGCAGGGTTGCATCTCAACAAGGACGGCCAGCGCCGGACAGCCTATGATCTTCTGTCCTATCCGGAGCATTCGATCGACTCGCTGTCCGGTCTTTGGCCGGAACTGCGCTCTATCGATCGCCGCGTGGTCGAAGCGGTCGAGATTGAGGCCGCTTATGCGGTTTATATGGATCGGCAAACCTCGGATATCGTTCAGGTTCGGCGCGAGGAAGAGCGGCTTATCCCTCAGGATTTCGATTTTTCGATTCTGTCAGGTCTGTCGAACGAGCTGAAGCAGAAACTGGCGAAGGCGCAGCCGAAGAATATCGCCCAGGCGTCGCGGATCGATGGGATGACACCGGCGGCGATATCGCTGCTGCTCGCGCACCTGCGAAAGCTGACGGTTGTGGGCGAGCGAAAGCTTGTTTCGTAATATCAAGACATTGCAAGGTGTGAGAGTCCTGCCATGGAATTAAACGGTGTGCGTGTTTCACGTGAAACACAGGGGCGGCTGCAGCACTTTGCCGAGCTCTTTCAGAAGTGGGCGAAGACCATCAATCTGGTCGCGCCTTCGACCATCGATGATCTTTGGCGCCGGCATATTGCCGATAGCGCCCAGATCTTCCAGCTTCATCCAAAGCCGGCGCGTTGGGTCGATCTCGGAAGTGGTGGTGGCTTTCCAGGGATCATCACTGCGATTCTCCTGGCCGAGCAGAAGGACGGACATGTCGATCTGGTGGAAAGCAACCAGAAAAAGGCAGCGTTTCTGCGGGTTTGCCTTCGGGAATGCGAGGCTCGCGGCGCCGTTCATGCAGTGCGTATCGAAGAGGCGTCGAAGATCATTGCCGATTGCGATGTGATCTCCGCACGCGCGCTTGCCGAACTGGATATGCTGCTGGATTACGCGGCGCCGTGGGTCGAGCGCAATGAAAACCTGTGTTTGCTGCTGCATAAAGGTAGGGATTACGAGCGCGAGATCCAGAAAGCCCGTGGTCGTTGGGAGTTCGATCTGGTAAAACACAACAGTGTTGTCGAGAGCGATTCCGTGATCTTGGAGTTAATGCGCCCTCGTCGTCGAATTTAACCATGATGGATATGCGGCAAATGATCGGCGAGCGAAACCGGATTATTACTATCGCAAACCAAAAGGGTGGTGTTGGAAAAACAACCACCGCGATCAATCTTGCCACGGCTCTGGCCGCTATTGGCGAGCGTGTCCTGATCGTCGATCTCGATCCGCAGGGAAATGCCAGCACGGGCCTCGGCATCGACCGTCGCGACCGAAAAGTGTCTTCCTACGATCTTCTGGTCGGTACGCATACGATCCTGGATACGGTTCAGGAGACGGCTGTGCCGAATCTTTACATCGTCCCCTCGACGATGGACCTGCTTGGTATCGAAATGGAGATCGCGCAGCAGCCTGATCGTGTTTTCCGGCTGCGCCGGGCTCTCAATGGCGCTGGTGCGACGGCTTTTTCCTATATTCTGGTGGATTGCCCGCCTTCGTTCAATCTGCTGACGATGAACGCCATGGCGGCTGCGCATTCGGTCCTGGTGCCGCTGCAGTGCGAATTCTTCGCGCTGGAAGGCCTCAGCCAGTTGCTGGAAACGGTCGATCAGGTGCGTCGCACCGTCAACCCATCCCTGGATATTCAGGGGATTGTGTTGACGATGTTCGATTCCCGCAACAATCTCGCCCAGCAGGTCGTCAATGACGTGCGGACCCATCTCGGCGAAAAAGTCTACCATACGTTGATTCCGCGCAACGTCCGCGTGTCTGAGGCGCCTTCCTATGGCAAGCCGGCGATCCTTTACGATCTGAAATGTGCCGGCAGCCAGGCCTATCTGCAACTGGCGTCGGAAGTTATCCAGCGGGAGCGGCAGCGGAAGGCGGCTGCCTGATAGTGTGTTTGTTCTGGAGTGAGTATTGCGATGAATGATGATCTTTCGAAACGGCGCCTCGGGCGCGGTCTGGCGGCTCTTATCGGAGAGATGGATCAGCCGACGCCCGTGGAAGCTGGCAGACCCGGCGTAAACCCGGATCGCATGGTGCCGATTGAATTCATCAGCCGCAATCCGAAGAACCCGCGCCGCTATTTCGATGAAACCGAGCTGCACGACCTCGCCAGTTCGATCCGCCAGCACGGTATCGTGCAGCCGGTTGTCGTGCGTACGGTCTCTGCCGATCGTTATGAGATCATCGCGGGTGAAAGACGCTGGCGAGCGGCGCAACTGGCTGGCTTGATTGAGATTCCGGTCATTGTCCGCGACGTTGACGACAAGACGGCGCTGGAAATCGCCATCGTCGAAAACGTTCAGCGCGCCGATCTCAATCCGCTCGAAGAAGCGCTGGGCTACGAGCAGCTGATTGCCGAACATGGTTATACGCAGAACGACCTCGGTGAGATTATCGGCAAGAGCCGCAGCCATGTCGCCAATTCACTGCGCCTGCTGAAGCTGCCGGAGCCGGTGCGCGACATGCTCGCCGGCGGTAGCCTTTCGGCTGGCCATGCCCGCGCGCTGGTCTCAACCTCCGACCCGGCAACGCTTGCTCGCACGATCGTCTCCAAGGGGATGTCGGTGCGCGACGCCGAGCGGCTGGCGCAGAACGATATCAAGGCACAGAATGATCCTCGGCCGGCTAGCGCCCGCAAGGATGACAAGGATTCCGATACGCTGGCGCTGGAGCGTACCCTCTCCGACACGCTCGGGCTTGATGTCGCGATCAACCATCGCGGCAATGGCGGCCAGGTGAAGATTTCCTATAAGACCTTGGAACAGCTGGAAGAAATTTGTCGGCTGCTTGAGCGGCGCTGAGCTGTTTCCCGTGAAACACCGGGACATCTGCTTTCGGATGGCGTCATTCGAAAGCAGATAATATTATTATTTAAAATCAATATGTTAAAGAGATCATCCCGCCTTCAAATAAAGACGGCTCTCTAGCCCTTGCGGGCCGATTGCAGTGTGGTCGCCAGCAATGTCTGCGTGGCGATCGTATCTTCGAGGCTCGCGCGCTGTCTGGTCTGAAGGATCGCCGACTGCAGGCGGTTCATTTCTCGGGCAATTGCCGGCGCCGTCCAGCTCCGGAGCGCCTGCTCGATGATGGGTTTGCGGCGGAAATGCAGATGCCGGCCGAGTGTCTGCATGACTTGCGCCGGCGGCACGCGTTTCTCGTCCATCTCCGTACGCATCACGTCCAAAAGCTGAAATTGCCTCAGGCAGCCTTGCAGCACCAGAAACATCGACGTCTTGGAGGCGGCGATCTTCTGCATGGCATGTAGAAAAGCATCCGAATCGCCCTTCAGGATGGCGTCGACGGCGTCATCCGCGGAAATGGCGCTGGCGTCACCGATGATATCGGCGACATGACCCTCCTCAATCGTCCCCTCCCCGCGGCAATAGAGCGCCAGCTTGCGCACCTCATTGCGCGACGCAATCCGGTCGCCGCCCAGCAGCTCCAGCAGCATCTGCCGCGCTGCGGGTGAGATACGCAGATTTTCGCTTGCAAGCTCGGTGTCGATCAAGCTGTTCAGCGCGCGGCCGTCATCGGCGTAGCAAGGGATGGTCGCGATCTTGCGCGATGCTTCGGCCACCTTGCGCAGACCGGAACCTTTTTTGAGATCGCCGGCTTCGATGATGACAAAACTGGCGTCGGGGGGATTGTCGGCGATGATCTGCAGCGAATCGATCAGGGCCTTTTCATTGGCCGCGCCGCGAATCCAGACCAGCTTTTCACCGCCGAACAGGCCGATGGCGTTGACCTCGTCGAGCAATCGGCCAGGATCGTTCTGGAGATCGCCGACATCGAGCTTGATCAGCGAAAAAGGGTCCTTCAGGTCGACGGCGGTCTTACCGGCCACCTGCCCTGCCCGCTCGGAAACAAGACCACGATCCGGGCCATAGATGACGAAGAGGCGGTAGTTGCGTGCGGCGTTTTGAAGGAATCCGTCAAACTCGTGGGATTTGATCTCCGACATACCGCGCTCAGATCAGCGGCTAAGTGCCGCGCCGATATCGGCGGCGACCATCTCGGCAACTTCACGGGCGGCGCGGTCTTCCGAATCGCGAATGGCGCGCTGCTTGGCGAATTCCTGGGTCGGGAAGTCCACCAGCGAAGTGACCGCACGGCTGCCGGATTTCAGCACCTTGCCGTCGCTGGCATTCTTCAGCGTGAAGGATGCCGTGACGGTGGTACGGCCGGCGGCCGATGTCGCCGAGGACGGCAGGTAGAGAACGCCGCCTGTGCCGGAGCTGACGCTCAGATCGACCGTATATTTCGGCGTCTTTGTCTCGCCTGCGCCGCGACCGGCGATGAAGATCAGCTGATTGCGTACTTCCTGGCCGACGCGCGAATTGGCGTCGGAGAAGGAGACATCGGCAAGCTTCTGCGTAACACCCGTGCTCAGAGCATAGAGCGGCCGCACCTGGCAGGACGACAGTAGACCCGCAACGGCGATCAGGGACGCAACGCCCGTAAGGCGAGCGAATTTGAAGAGCTTATCAGACGACAATGTTTACGATCCTCTGTGGAACGACGATGATCTTCTTTGGCGCCTGACCATTCAATGCGCTTGTGACTGCATCCAAGGCGAGTACGGCCTGCTGCACGGCATTCTGATCCGCATCGCGCGCAATTGTCAATTCGGCGCGCTTCTTGCCATTGATCTGCACCGGATAGACGATCTCGTTCTCGACGACGAGTGCTTCGTCATAGTCAGGCCAGGCGCTCATGGCGACGAGATGCGTGTTGCCAAGCGCTGTCGAGCATTCTTCCGCCAGATGCGGCGTGATCGGCGCGACCAGCGCGATCAGGATTTCGACCGCCTCGCGAGCGGCGGAACGATAGCCGGTATCGGTTCCGCCGGCGGCGACCTTGGCCAGCGGCGCTGCCAGCGCGTTGACGAATTCGTAGATGCGCGCGACGGCCTTGTTGAAGGCGAGCTTGTCATAGTCGGCCTGAACGGCCTTCAGCGTGCGGTGGGCGATCTGGGAAATTGCCAGCGCCTCGCCTTCTCTTGCTGGAGCCGGAACAACAGCTTTCAGTTCGTCGGCGGCTTCCGACACCAGGCGCCACATGCGCTGCGTGAAGCGATGCGCGCCTTCGACACCCGCTTCCGACCAGATGACGTCACGGTCCGGCGGCGAATCGGAGAGCACGAAGAAGCGGGCGGTATCGGCGCCGTAGGAGGCGATGATATCGTCCGGGTCGACGACGTTCTTCTTCGACTTCGACATCTTCTCGATGGCGCCGATGGCTATATCCTCGCCGGTCGACAGCAAGGTCGCGCGGCGCTGGCCGTCGGTTTCCTCGATGCGGATATCGGCCGGCGACACCCATTCGCGCGTCAGGCCATTGCCGCGGCTATAGGTCTCGTGCACCACCATGCCCTGCGTGAACAGGCCTTTGAAGGGCTCCCTGGCGTCGACATGGCCGGTCTCGCGCATGGCGCGAGTGAAGAAGCGCGAATAGAGCAGATGCAGGATCGCATGCTCGATACCGCCAATATACTGATCGACGGGCAGCCAATGATCGGCAGCGGCCTTGTCGGTCGGCTCGTCGGCCCAGGGGGCCGTGAAGCGGGTGTAGTACCAGCTCGAATCGACGAAGGTATCCATGGTGTCGGTTTCGCGACGCGCATCCTTGCCGCATTGCGGGCAGGCGACATGTCGCCAGGTCGGATGGCGGTCGAGCGGATTACCCGGCAGGTCGAAGGTGACATCATCCGGCAGCTTGACCGGCAGATCCTCTTTCGGCACCGGCAAGACGCCGCAATCGTCGCAATGGATGACCGGGATCGGGCAGCCCCAATAGCGCTGACGCGAAATGCCCCAGTCGCGCAGGCGGAAATTCACCTTGCGTTCGGCCTGCGGCGCATTGCCGAGGCTTGCGGCCGACAGCTTCGCCGCCACCGTCTCGAACGCTTCTTCCGGGCTCATGCCGTCGAGGAAGCGCGAATTGATCATCACGCCGTCGTCGCCATAGGCGATATCGCCGATGGCAAAGCTTGCGGCGTCGCCGTCTCTCGGCATGACGACGGGAATGACCGGCAGGTCATATTTGCGGGCAAAATCCAGGTCGCGCTGGTCGCCGGAGGGGCAGCCGAAGATCGCGCCAGTGCCGTAATCCATCAGCACGAAATTGGCGACATAGACCGGCAGTTCCCAGGACGGGTCGAGCGGATGGCGGACGCGGATACCCGTGTCGATGCCCTTCTTCTCGGCGGTCTCCAATGCCGCCAGCGACGTGCCGGCGCGGCGGCATTCCTCGCAGAAGGCGTCTACCTCGAGATTGAGGGCCGAGGCTTCCCTGGCCAGCGGATGGTCCGCCGAAATCGCCAGGAAGGAGGCGCCGAACAGTGTATCCGGACGCGTCGTATAGACGGCGATCTCGCGGTCGGCGTTTGGCGCGGTTTCCGGCACGATTTCCCAACGGATCGTCAGCCCCTCGGAGCGGCCGATCCAGTTCTTCTGCATCAGTCGCACTTTTTCCGGCCAATGGTCGAGCGTATCCAGCGCGTCCAGCAGTTCCTGGCTGAAATCGGTGATCTTGAAGAACCACTGCGTCAACTCGCGCTGCTCGACCAATGCACCGGAGCGCCAGCCGCGGCCGTCGATGACCTGCTCGTTGGCAAGCACGGTGTTGTCGACCGGATCCCAGTTGACCTTGGACTTCTTGCGATAGATCAGGCCCTTCTGCATCATGTCGATGAAGAGCATCTGCTGACGATGGTAATATTCGACGTCGCAGGTGGCGAATTCGCGGCTCCAGTCCAGCGACAGGCCCATGGCCTTCAGCTGCGCCTTCATCGAGGCGATATTCTGGTAGGTCCACTCCTTCGGATGCACCTTGTTGTCGCGCGCGGCGTTTTCCGCCGGCATGCCGAAGGCGTCCCAGCCCATCGGGTGCAGGACGTTATAACCGCGGGCACGCTTGTAGCGGGCGACGACATCGCCCATGGCGTAGTTGCGCACATGGCCCATATGGATGCGGCCCGATGGATAGGGGAACATCTCTAGGACGTAATATTTCTCGCGCGGATCGGCGTTGTCGGTGAGAAAGACGTTCTCATCGTTCCATTTCTGCTGCCAGCGGGGCTCGGCATCGCGCGGGTTATAACGTTCGGTAGCCATCTGTTCTTGTATTCCGGAAAATCATGGGGAGTTGGCCGTGACCTTCATCACGAAACCAACCAAGCGTCAAGTTTAGCGGGCGCTGCAAGTGCTTTATCTTGCAAAGCAAAGCCGGATTCTACGGCATTCGCCCTTGGCAAAGGCCGCCTGCCTCATTACTGCAAAGTCTTGGGAATAAGCAGATATATCGAGGCGAAAAGATGGAACTTCAAGAGCGGTTGAACGAGGTTCGTTCCCATATCGCGGTGGCGGAACGTCAGGCCGGCCGGCCCGATGGCGCCGTGCAGCTCGTTGCCGTCTCCAAGACCTTCGATGCCGATGCGATCCGCCCGGCGATCTCGGCCGGCCAGCGCGTGTTCGGCGAAAACCGCGTGCAGGAAAGCCAGGGCAAATGGCCGGGTCTGAAAGCCGAGACATCAGGCATCGAGCTGCATCTGATCGGACCGCTGCAATCGAACAAGGCGGCCGACGCCGTGGCGCTATTCGACGTCATCGAGACGGTTGACCGGGAAAAGATTGCCCGCGCCTTGGCTGATGAAATCAATCGGCAAGGCAAGGCGATCAGGCTCTACGTCCAGGTCAATACCGGCCTGGAGCCGCAGAAGGCCGGGATTGCGCCTGACGATACGGTTGCCTTCGTTGATCTCTGCCGCAACGAGCTTAGGCTCCCAATCGAGGGCTTGATGTGCATTCCGCCGGCGGACGAGAATCCGGGGCCGCATTTCGCGCTTCTCGCCAAGCTCGCGGCCAAGGCCGGCGTCGACAAGCTCTCGATGGGCATGTCGAGTGATTATGAGATCGCGGTTGCCTTCGGCGCTACGAGTGTCCGGGTCGGTTCGGCGATTTTCGGAGCGCGATAGGCTCAAGTATCCTCAAAAAAATAAAGCCCCGGTCGGGAAACCAGGGCTTTGAAAACAGGCGATCGATCACGTCTCAGTACTGATCGTCGTCGTCGTCCGGCGTCGTGGACTTCAGCGACTTCAGCTTGGCGAAAACGGCGTCGGCGTCGATTTCCTTTTCCTTGGGCTCGTCGCGCTCGTAGCTGAAGCCGAGCTTCTCGGTCTCCTGCGCGGGCTGCAATGTCGCGCCGAGTTCGGCGGCGGTTGGCAGCGGACGGCCCTTGGAGGCCTTTTCGACTTCCATGTCGAGATCGATCTGGCTGCAGAGGCCGAGCGTGACCGGGTCCATCGGGGCCAGGTTCGTCGAATTCCAGTGCGTGCGGTCGCGGATCTGCTCGATGGTCGACTTGGTGGTGCCGACCAGGCGGGAAATCTGCGCGTCCTTCAGTTCCGGATGGTTGCGCACCAGCCAGAGAATGGCGTTCGGGCGATCCTGACGCTTGGAAACCGGCGTGTAGCGCGGGCCACGGCGCTTGGATTCCGGCACGCGGACCTTCGGCTCGGAAATTTTCAGCTTATGGTTCGGATTGCCCTCGGCGCGGGCGATTTCGTCGCGCGACAGCTGACCAGTGGCGATCGGGTCGAGGCCCTTGATGCCCTGGGCGGCTTCGCCATCGGCAATGGCCTTCACTTCGAGCGGATGCAGCTTGCAGAACTGCGCGATCTGGTCGAATGACAAGGCTGTATTGTCCACAAGCCAGATGGCCGTTGCCTTCGGCATGAGCAATTGTTGAGCCATAGATATAGTCCTTCTGTCAGTCCGCGCCGGTGTCGCGGTCCGGGGTGTAACACCACATTGTCCGGGAAATATGGCCCTATATAACCGCAGCGTCGTGGAATTGCAATTCTTTGCGGATGAAATGCGCTTTGTCCAATTGCTGTCGTAACTTGAGCTGCTATTGATTGCTTGGAAAGGGTGCCCATAATTGCGAAAAGGGCGCCAGGATTCGAGGAGGACACCATGTCGGAAAAGATTCATCCGGTGACGAAAGCGGTCAAGGAACACGCCCTGATCGATGAGGCGAAATATCAGAAATGGTACAGGCAGAGCGTCGAGGATCCCGACAAGTTCTGGGGCAAGCACGGCAAGCGCATTGACTGGTTCAAGCCCTACACCAAGGTCAAGAATACGTCGTTTACCGGCAAGGTCTCGATCAAATGGTTCGAGGACGGCCTGACCAACGTCTCCTATAATTGCATCGACCGGCACCTGAAGAAGCACGGCGACCGCGTCGCCTTCATCTGGGAAGGCGACAATCCCTATATCGACAAGAAGGTCACCTATAACGAGCTCTACGAGCATGTTTGCCGGCTGGCGAACGTCTTGAAGAAGCAGGGCGTCAAGAAGGGCGATCGTGTCACCATCTATATGCCGATGATCCCGGAAGCCGCCTATGCAATGCTCGCCTGCGCCCGCATAGGTGCTGTACATTCCGTCGTCTTCGGCGGTTTCTCGCCGGAAGCGCTGGGAGGCCGCATCGTCGATTGCCAGTCGACCTTCGTCATCACCTGCGACGAGGGCATTCGCGGCGGCAAGTCGATCCCGCTCAAGGAAAACACCGACAAGGCGGTCGAGATCGCCGCCAAGCAGAAGGTTGATGTCAAGACGGTTCTGGTCGTGCGCCGCACCGGCGGCAAGACCGGTTGGACGCCCGGCCGCGATCTCTGGTATCACGAGGAAACCGGCAAGGTGAAGGCGGATTGTCCGCCGGTGAAGATGAAGGCGGAAGATCCCCTCTTCATCCTCTATACGTCAGGTTCGACCGGAAAGCCGAAGGGCGTGCTGCACACGACGGGCGGCTATCTCGTCTATGCGGCGATGACGCATGAATACACCTTCGACTATCACCCCGGTGATATCTACTGGTGCACCGCCGATGTCGGCTGGGTCACCGGCCATTCCTATATCGTCTACGGGCCGCTGGCGAATGCCGCGACCTCGCTGATGTTCGAGGGCGTGCCGAACTACCCCGATCAGGGCCGTTTCTGGGACATCATCGACAAGCACAAGGTCAATATCTTTTACACGGCACCGACGGCGATCCGCTCGCTGATGGGCGCGGGCGATCATTTCGTCAAGCGTTCGTCCCGCTCCAGTCTGCGCCTGCTCGGCACGGTCGGCGAGCCGATCAATCCTGAGGCATGGGAATGGTATTACAAGGTGGTCGGCGACAGCCGGAGCCCGATCGTCGATACCTGGTGGCAGACGGAAACCGGCGGCCACATGATCACGCCGCTTCCGGGCGCGACGGACCTGAAGCCCGGCTCCGCCACCCTTCCCTTCTTCGGTGTCCAGCCGGAACTGGTCGATAGTGAAGGCAAGGTGCTGGAAGGTGCTGCCGACGGCAATCTCGTCATCGCCGACAGCTGGCCCGGCCAGATGCGTACGGTCTATGGCGATCACGAGCGCTTCATCCAGACCTATTTTTCCACCTACAAGGGCAAGTACTTTACGGGCGACGGCTGCCGCCGCGACGAGGACGGCTATTACTGGATCACCGGCCGCGTCGACGACGTCCTCAACGTCTCCGGCCACCGTCTCGGCACGGCCGAGGTCGAATCGGCGCTGGTCTCGCACAAGCATGTCTCGGAAGCAGCCGTCGTCGGCTATCCGCATTCGATCAAGGGCCAGGGCATCTATTGCTATGTGACGCTGATGGTCGGTCAAGAAGGCTCGGACGCGCTGCGCCAAGAGCTGGTGAAACACGTCCGCGCCGAAATCGGCCCGATCGCCTCGCCGGACAAGATCCAGTTCACCCCCGGCCTGCCGAAAACCCGCTCGGGCAAGATCATGCGCCGCATCCTGCGCAAGATCGCCGAGGACGATTTTGGCGCGCTCGGCGATACATCGACGCTGGCCGATCCGGCTGTAGTTGATGATCTGATTGCCAATCGGCAGAACAAGGCGGATGCGGCTTGATCTTGAGCGGCATATTGGAGGTTTATCTCGCCCGTCCGGGGCGAGATAGGCTCTGCATTTTCTACGCCGTACCAAATGATCCGTAGGAGCGACTAATCAAAAATCGATCGTCCGACCGTTGATCTCCCAATCGCCGAAGCGTGAAGGGTCGGCGCCGCCGCGGCCGCCGATTTCGGGGGGAAGGTCGGCCTGTGCCTGCGCCTTGCGGCGTTCCTCGGCCTCGGCAAGTGCACGCTTGGCGGCGGGCGAGAGCGGTTTGCGGGGCGCTTCGCCGGCTTCGATGTCGGTTTTATTGTCGTTATCTGCTGTCTGCATGGCTTGCTGCGGCCTGGAACTGTTGAAATAGCCGGGTGAATAGCCAAATCATAGTGCGTCCGGCCGCAAAGAGAAAGGTTCGGACTGCCGATCGTGTTGGAGACACCGAATGAATCTCATGCGTACTGCCATGCTGCTCGCCTTCATGACCGCCCTGTTCATGGGCGTCGGCTATCTGATCGGTGGGCAATCCGGCATGATGATCGCATTTGTCGCCGCCGCCGGCATGAACTTCTTTTCCTACTGGAATTCCGACCGCATGGTGCTGTCCACCTATGGCGCGCAGGAGGTGGATGAGCGCAGCGCGCCGGAATTCTATGGCATAGTGCGCGATCTGGCGCGCAATGCCGGCCTGCCGATGCCGAAGGTCTACCTCTACGATAATCCGCAGCCGAACGCCTTTGCCACCGGCCGCAATCCGCAGAACGCCGCCGTTGCCGCCTCGACCGGCCTCCTGCATGCTCTAACGCCGCAGGAAGTGGCGGGTGTCATGGCGCATGAGCTGGCGCATGTGCAGAACCGCGACACGCTGACAATGACGATCACGGCGACGCTTGCCGGCGCCATCTCCATGCTTGGCAATTTCGCTTTCTTCTTCGGCGGCCGCCGCGACAATAACAATCCGCTTGGAGCTATCGGCGTGCTCGCGGCGATGATCGTCGCGCCCCTGGCCGCCATGCTGGTGCAGATGGCGATTAGCCGGACGCGCGAATATTCGGCCGACCGCCGTGGCGCGGAGATCTGCGGCAATCCGCTGTGGCTCGCTTCGGCGCTTGGTAAAATCGCGCGTGGTGCCGCGCATATCCCGAACGAGGAAGCCGAGGGACATCCGGCGACGGCGCATATGTTCATCATCAATCCGCTCTCCGGTGCGCGCATGGACAATCTGTTTTCCACGCATCCGGACACGGAAAACCGCATCGCCGCGCTGCATGAGATGGCGCAGTATGGCGGCGGTACAGGCCCTTCCGTTGGCACGCCGACCCGCTCCGGCTCGACGGGACCGGCCATGACTGCTAATCCGGAGCGCAAATCGCGCTCCGTGCCGAATACGGGTCGCGGTGGTGCGCAACCGCCGAAGGGACCTTGGTCTTGAGTTCTGATAATAAAAACAAGCATTTCAATAAAGACGGAAAGCAAGCAGGCAACCGGTCGGGGCAGGCTCGACCGCGTGATTCGGTTTCCTCCAAGCCCGGATTTGCGGCGCGCGCCGCCGCGACGAAGATCCTTTCGGCCGTGATCGACCGCAAGACGCCGCTCGACGGCATGCTGGATGCCGAAGGCGGAAACCCCGCCTACAAGGCACTAGGCGATAGCGACCGGGCGCTGGTGCGCGCCATCCTGAACTCGGCTCTGCGGCATCTGCCGCGCATCGAGGCGGCGATTGCGTCGCTGCTGGATTCGCCGCTGCCGGAAGGGGCTCGCGCCCTGCATCATGTGCTGGTGGTCGGTGCGGCGCAGATGCTCTATCTCGACGTGCCGGATCACTCCGCCGTCGATATCGCCGTCGAGCAGGCCAACCAGGATCCGCGCAATCGCCGCTTTGCCAAGCTGGTCAACGCCATCCTCCGGCGTATCGGCCGGGAGAAGCAGGACATTCTCAGTGAGGGCGCCGATGTGCCGGCCATGCCCAAATGGTTCCTGACGCGTCTTGAGGCCGCCTATGGCAGGCAAGCGGCGCTGAAGATTTCGGATACGCAGCTGGAACCGGCCGCCATCGACGTCACGGTGAAGTCCGATGCCGAGGGCTGGGCGAAGCGCCTGAACGGCGTCGTTCTGCCGACCGGCGGCGTGCGGCTTGCCGCGTTTGAAGGCTCCATCCCGTCGCTGGACGGATTTGCCGACGGCGAATGGTGGGTGCAGGATGCTGCTGCCAGCATTCCGGCAAAACTGTTCGGCTCACTTGCCGGCCAGCGGGTCGTCGATCTCTGTGCGGCGCCCGGCGGCAAGACGGCGCAGCTCATCCTTGCCGGCGGCAAGGTGACCGCGCTCGACCAATCCGCCAATCGCCTGAAACGGCTGTCCGGCAATCTGGCCCGGCTCGGGCTCGAGGCGGAAACCGTCGTTGCCGACATGGCGAAGTTCCAGCCTGACGAACTCTTCGACGCCGCCCTTCTCGATGCCCCCTGCTCGTCCACCGGTACGACGCGGCGTCATCCCGATGTGCTCTGGACCAAGGGTCCGGAGGATATCGCCAAGCTTGCCGCCCTGCAGGAGCGCCTGCTTCGTCACGCCTTGACCCTGGTCAAGCCCGGCGGGGTGGTGGTCTTTTCCAATTGCTCGCTCGATCCCGAAGAGGGCGAGGATCTGGTCGCGCGCGTTTTGTCCGATACGGACATGGCGGACCGTGTGCCGATCAGCCCTGAGGACTGGCCGGGTCTCGAAGCGGCGATCTCTCCGCTCGGCGCCTTCCGCACCACGCCCGACATGCTGCCGCTCTCCGGTGGTTTTGCCTCCGGCCTCGATGGCTTCTTCGCCGTGATGCTCCGTCGCACGCATTAGTGGCGGAGCTTGATCGATTGCTCTCACATTGGTGAAAAATCGGGCACAACGTCCCGATTTGGCATATTCCTAACCTCTTCTTAACCACCGGGTGTTGAGAGTAAGCACAAGCAAATATGCAGTTTTGCGGCAGGATTTAGTGAAATTACACATGCGGGAAGCATGGCGGCGGATGTCTCGCCGCGCGGCGTTGACGCGATTGCGTCTCACCCGCCACACGATGCGTGTGCCGGAACGGCTGATCGTGGCTCCGACGGATCTGCGCAGCATCGATCCTTTTTTTGTCGAAGAGCTTTTGAATGGCCGCATCCTGCTGGCGGGCCGCGTGCTGGAAACCGAGGGCAGATCACCCTTTGCCCTGGAGCTTCCGTCGCAGGTCTTCGCCGTGCGGCTGCACAATTTCCGTTGGCTGCGGCATTTGCGGGCGGAAAAAAGCGATCAGGCATCGGCGCTCGCGCGCTCCATTCTCAATGACTGGATGGCGGTTCATGGCCGCCGCCTGCAGGGCATCGCCTGGTCGCCCGATACCGCCGCCGAGCGGCTGATTGCCTGGCTGTCGCATTCGCCGGTTCTCCTGCAGGGCACGGATAGCGGCTTCTACCGCCGTTTCATGCGTATGCTCGTCCTGCATGTGCGCTATCTCCGCCGGGTGGCCGCAACGACACGGGATGGAACAGCGCGGTTCCGGGTGCGGATCGCGCTTGCCATGTCCTCGGTCGCCATGCCGAACGGCGCTTCGGCGCTGAAGCGCGCCGGCCAGGCGCTCAACCGGGAAATCGACCGGCAGATATTGCCGGACGGCGGCCATATCTCGCGCAATCCGCGCATTGCGCTGGAGCTTTTGCTCGATCTGCTGCCGCTGCGCCAGACCTATGTCAATCTCGGCCACGATGTTCCGTCGCGGCTGATCCCCGGCATCGACCGCATGTATCCGGCTCTGCGCTTCTTCCGGCATCAGGATGGCGATCTGGCACTGTTCAACGGCGCAACCTCGACGCTTGCCAATGAGCTGATGTCGGTGTTGCGTTATGATGAAACCGCCGGCCAGACCTTCAAGGCGCTGCCGCATGCGAAATACCACCGGCTGGCTGCCGGCCAAGCCGTCGTCATCGTCGATACCGGCTGTCCCGCCTCCGCCGACCTTAGCCGCACCGCCCATGCAGGCTGCCTGTCCTTCGAGATGTCGTCGGGCAAGTCCCGTTTCATCGTCAATTCCGGTGCACCGGAATTTGCGGGCGACCGCTATGTGCAGGCGGCTCGCGCGACGGCGGCGCATTCGACCGTAACGCTCAACGACACCTCGTCCTGCCAGTTTTCCAAGTCGAAAACCCTTGGTCCCGTCATGGTCGGTGGGGTGAAGAAGGTCATTGTCGAGCGCGCCGAGACCGAGGACGGCCGCGATTATGTGCGAGCCGCGCATGATGGCTATCTCTCCGCTTTCGGCTATGTGCATGAGCGCGAGATCAGCCTCAATGCCGCCGGCACCATCCTTACTGGCCGTGACCGTTTCTTTGTGCCTGAAGGTAAAAAGCATCCGCCGAAGGGCGAAAGCCTGGCGTCTGCCCGCTTCCATATTCATCCCTCCATCAGCCTGTTGCAGACCGAGACCGACAGCGCCCTGCTGATCGCGCCGGATGGCGAGACCTGGGTCTTCTCCTCGCCGGGCAACGAGGTGCTGGTGGCCGAGGATATCTTTTTTGCCGATGCCTCCGGCATGCGCTCCTCCGACCAGCTCGAGATTGTTTTCCCGATTGGCGAAAAGCCGGAAATCCGCTGGTTTTTGTCCTATCGGCCATAGGCTAACAGCGTCAGCTATGCTAACGGGGCGGGCATATCGTCCCGCGCCGTTTTCGCCGGACATCTCCTCTCCTCGCGCTATATCGGAGAAAGCCCATGGCCGTCGTATCCAAGAAAATTCCCGCTCCCGACAAAGTCCAGGTGAAAACCGCGCTTCTGTCCGTCTTCGACAAGACCGGCATTGTCGAGCTCGCCCGTGCGCTCAGCGAAAAGGGCGTGCGGCTGCTATCGACCGGCGGTACGCACAAGGCAATCGCGGCGGCCGGCCTTGCGGTGACCGACGTTTCCGAAGTCACGGAGTTTCCGGAGATCATGGATGGCCGCGTCAAGACGCTGCATCCGAAGGTGCATGGCGGCCTGCTCGCCATCCGTGACGATGCCGAGCATCAGGCGGCGATGAAGGAGCATGGCATCGAGGGCATCGACCTCGCCGTCATCAACCTCTATCCCTTCGAAGACGTGCGCAAGGCCGGCGGCGATTACCCGACGACGGTGGAGAATATCGACATCGGTGGCCCAGCAATGATCCGCGCTTCGGCGAAGAACCATGCCTATGTGACCACCCTGACGGATCCGGCCGATTACTCCGAGCTGCTCGAGCAGCTTTCCGCCGATGCCGGACAGACGACCTACGACTTCCGCAAGCGCATGGCCGCCAAGGCTTTTGCCCGGACTGCTGCCTATGACGCGATGATCTCCAACTGGTTTGCCGAAGCCCTCGACATCGCTACGCCACGCCACCGCGTCATCGGCGGCGTGCTGCGCGAAGAGATGCGCTATGGCGAAAACCCGCATCAGAAGGCGGCCTTCTACGTCACCGGCGAGAACCGCCCCGGCGTTTCCACGGCAACCCTGATCCAGGGCAAGCAGCTCTCCTACAACAACATCAACGATACCGATGCAGCCTATGAGCTGGTTGCCGAATTCCTGCCGGAAAGCGGTCCGGCCTGCGCGATCATCAAGCATGCCAATCCCTGCGGCGTCGCCACCGGGCCGAGCCTGGTCGAAGCCTACAAGCGGGCGCTTGCCTGTGACTCCGTCTCGGCCTTCGGCGGCATCATCGCGCTGAACAGCCTGCTCGATGCGGCAACGGCCGAAGAGATCGTCAAGCTCTTCACCGAAGTGATCATCGCGCCGGAGGTGACCGAGGAAGCCAAGGCGATCATCGCCCGCAAGCCGAACCTTCGCCTTCTCTCGGTCGGCGCCCTGCCCGATCCACGCGTGGCCGGCCTTACCGCCAAGACCGTCTCCGGCGGCCTGCTCGTGCAGAACCGCGACAATGCGCTGGTCGAGGACATGGAGCTGAAGGTCGTCACCAAGCGTGCGCCGACGGCTCAGGAGTTGGAAGACATGAAGTTCGCCTTCCGCGTCGCCAAGCATGTGAAATCGAATGCCGTCGTTTATGCCAAGGACGGCCAGACGGCCGGCATCGGCGCCGGCCAGATGAGCCGCGTCGATTCGGCGCGTATCGCCGCGATCAAGGCGGAGGAAGCCGCCAAGGCCATGGGGCTTGCCGAGCCGCTGACGCGCGGTTCCGCTGTTGCCTCCGAAGCCTTCCTGCCCTTCGCGGACGGTCTGCTGTCGGCCATTGCCGCTGGTGCCACGGCCGTCATCCAGCCGGGTGGCTCGATGCGGGACCAGGAAGTCATCGACGCCGCCAACGAACACAATGTCGCGATGGTCTTC
Organism: Rhizobium sp. GW821-FHT14E12; assembly: GCF_058803745.1. Taxonomy (NCBI): domain Bacteria; kingdom Pseudomonadati; phylum Pseudomonadota; class Alphaproteobacteria; order Hyphomicrobiales; family Rhizobiaceae; genus Rhizobium; species Rhizobium sp. GW821-FHT14E12. Next base: position 224,862 of record NZ_JBXAPH010000009.1, on the reverse strand, counting down.
ACCGGCATTCGCCATTTCCGCCATTGATCGCTTTACCCTCGCCCCATCGGGGAGAGGGCCGCGCGGCGCGCGCGGGGTGAGGGGGCGTTACCGGGAAGTCATATATTGTTTGCAACGATATAGGCTGATTTCGAATATGCCGTGAGACCCCCTCATCCGCCCTTCGGGCACCTTCTCCCCGCTGGGGAGAAGGAGACGAGCATATCCCCAATCGAAATAGGAATATCCCTATCTCGCCTTGTCGGCGGGATAGGGTGTTCGCAGCAGAAGCAGGAGACCGCCGGCGAGGAAGACGACCAGTGTCGCCATGCCGAGGCGGGCCGAGCCGCTCCAATAGGTCATCAGCGAGAAGAACAGTGTCGCCATGAAGCTGGTGGCGCGGCCAGAGAGTGCGTAGATACCGAAATAGCGGCCGGCTTCGGCAATGCTGACGCTGCGGGCGAGATAGGAGCGCGAGGAGGCCTGCACCGGGCCAAACGCGATGCCGATCAGCAGACCGTAGCCGATATAGGCCTTCTCCGCCGCCGTCCCGAACAGGCCGCCGGAATCGACGGTGGAAAGCGGCACGAGGCCGAAGAGCGTGAAGCCGGGCCCGGTCGAGACGATGCCGAACGTGGCGACGAGCAGGAGCGTAAGGCTGATAACGACCGTTATCTTCGAGCCGAGCCAACGGTCGACATAGCCGGCGATGAAACAGCCGAAAATGGCGATGACGTTGAGGATGATGCCGTAGATGCCGATCTCGATGGTCGCCCAGCCGAACATGCCCGCCGCGAAGGTGCCGCCGAGGATCAGCAGGCCGTTGACGCCGTCCTGATAGATCATGCGGGCGATCAGAAAGAGGCTGATGCCCCGCCGGCGTTTCAGTTCGCCGAGCGTCGTTTTCAGTTCACGCAGGCCCGAGCGAACCGCAGCGGCCAGCGGCAGGCCGCGCTGGGCATCCGGCGTGAAGAAGAACATCGGCAGGATGAAGAGAAAATACCAGACGGCGGCGATCGGCCCGGTGATGCGCGCATCCTCGCCGAGCGCGGCGTCGAGGCCGAAGAGCGGCGTCAGGCCGAGGATGGTCTTACCGGTCTGCGGGCTGCCGGCCAAAAGCGCCACGACGGCGATCAGCACGATCATGCCGCCGAGATAGCCGAGGCCCCAGGCGGTATTCGACAGCCGGCCGACATCGTCCTTGCCGACAAGCCGCGGCATCATCGAATCGTTGAAGACGATCGAGAATTCCGCCGAGATCGAGGCGAGAATCATGAAGATGACGGGATAGATGATTGGCGAGCCGGGGGCCGCACCCCAGAGGCAGAAGAGACTGGCGATCTTGATGACGGCGAAGAAGGCGATCCAGGGTTTGCGCCTGCCCGACTGGTCGGCGATCGAGCCGAGGACCGGCGACAGCACGGCGATGATCACCGAGGAGATCGTCGCCATGTTGCTCCATGTCGTCTGCGCTGCCACCGGATCGGCCGTCAGCCGCGCGACGAAATAGGGACCGAAGATGAAGGTGGTGACGACAGTGAAGAATGGTTGCGCCGCCCAGTCGAAGAACATCCATCCCCAGATGCCCCGCGCCGGCACCTTTGCCGGCGCATTGTCGCTTATCTCGGTGGCCACCAAATTCCCGTCCTTGATTCCGCCGATCGGCTATTGAGTCGGGCGGACTGTCTCACCTCGCCCGGTCATGCGCAAGGTCGGTCAGGAGGCCGGCGGCAACGGTGATCCGGGCAAGGTTCGGATCACCGCTTTCGCTGAGGCTCGCAAGCTCCTCAGCAATGCGGTTGATGCGGATACGGTCTTCCGCATGCCATGCCTGGATCGGCTGCTTGTCCTTCGGATGGTTCGATAGCGCCGAGATGACGATATCGCGGCGTGCCCCGGCGATCTGGTCGAGGCTGCGCGCCAAGGCCAGGCTCTCATAGTGATCGCCGGTGAGGATACGGCTGCCGGCCAGCAGCAGACGACCGACACGGAAGGTCTGCGACACGGTGAAGTAGCTTTCGGCGGCGCGGTTGAGCGTATCGCCGGTGCGCTCGGCGATCTGCATGATCTCCGGGACGAGAACGAGCGCGTAGATCATGGCGATCTCGCCGGCGAGTTTTTCCGGCAGACCGGCGGTCTGGTATTCCGTCTGGCGAGCAGCGATCTCGGCGGCGAAATCCGCCGGTATATGGCTGAGGAAGAGCGGCCGCAACTTTTTCAAGGCGGCCTGAAGCCGGGCGATGGTTTCCTCGATATTGCCCTTGGCCGCGCCGGTTTTCAGCAGCAGGCGGGTGAGCGCCGTATAGACCTCAGTGATCTCGCCATAGACGCGGTTCTGCATCTGTCCGCCGACCTTGCCATCCAGTGCATCGGTTTCGTTCCAGAGCCGGTCGAGATCGAAGCCGTCGCGGGCGAGGACAGAAGCCTTGACCACTTCGGCGGCCGATGCTGCCGTCGCATCCATCATGCTGACGGCAAAGCCCGGGCCGCCGCGATTGATCGCCTCGTTCGCCAGCACGGTTGCTATGATTTCGCGCTTCAACCGGTGGCCGGTGATGTCGGTGGCATGGGAGCGCTGCATCTTGGCAGGGAAATAATGGCTGAGCGTCGCGGCGAAATAGGGATCGTCCGGCAGGTCGCTGGCGGCAAGTGCATCGAAGAGGACGATCTTGGCGTAGGAGAGCAGGACGCCGATTTCGGCGCGGGTGAGTGGCCGGCCATTGGCATAGCGCTCGGCGAATGTTTGGTCGTCCGGCAGCGTCTCGACCTTGCGGTTGAGCTGCTTGGCGGCCTCCAGAACGCTCATGAAGCGGCTGAGCTCAAGGGCGTTGCCGGTACCCTTGCGTTCGGTCAGCGAGATCGCCAGCGACTGCAGATAGTTGTTGCGCAGCACGAGGATGGCGACTTCGTCGGTCATCGATGCCAGCAGTATATCGCGTTTCGCCCGCGTCAGGCGGCCATCATGCATGGCGGATGCGAGCGCGATCTTGATATTGACCTCGACGTCGGAGGTGTTGACGCCGGCCGAGTTGTCGATGGCATCCGAGTTGCAGCGTCCACCTTTCAGACCATAGGCGATGCGGCCCTTCTGGGTGACGCCGAGATTGGCGCCCTCGCCGATCACCTTGGCGCGAACCTCTTCGGCCGTGATGCGGATCGGGTCGTTGGCGCGGTCGCCGACGTCCGAATCTGTTTCGGACGGAGCCTTCACATAGGTGCCGATGCCACCGAACCAGAGCAGATCGACGGGAGCCTTGAGGATCGCCGTGATGATTTCAAACGGTGTCGCCACCGTCTTGTCGATGCCGATCGCGGCTGCCGCTTCCGGCGTCAGTGTTACCGATTTCGCCGAGCGCGAGATGATCATCGCGCCCTTCGACAGCACGGATTTGTTGAAATCCTGCCAGCTCGAGCGCGGCAGGTCGAAGAGGCGCTGCCGTTCGGCCAGCGTCTTTGCCATGTCCGGATCCGGGTCGATGACGATGTCGCGATGGTCGAAGGCGGCGATGAGGCGGATTTTCGGCGACAGCAGCATGCCGTTGCCAAAGACGTCGCCGGACATGTCGCCGACACCGACGACCGTGAAGGGCGTTGTCTGGATGTCGATATCCATCTCGCGGAAGTGCCGCTTGACGGTCTCCCAGGCGCCGCGAGCGGTGATGCCCATCTTCTTGTGGTCGTAGCCGGCCGAGCCGCCGGAGGCGAAGGCATCATCCAGCCAGAAGCCGGCTTCCTGCGCCAGCGCATTGGCGGTGTCGGAGAAGGTCGCCGTGCCCTTGTCGGCGGCAACGACGAAATAGGGATCGTCGCCGTCCAGCCGTACCGTGTCCGTCGGAGCGATGATATCGGCGCCGGAGATGTTGTCGGTGATCGACAGCAGCGTGCGGATATAGGTCTTGTAGGCCTCGCGGCCGGCATTGAAGATCTCGTCGCGGCTGCCGCCAACCGGCAGTTTCTTCGGATAGAAGCCACCCTTGGCTCCGACAGGCACGATGACGGCGTTCTTCACCTGCTGCGCCTTAACGAGGCCGAGCACTTCGGTGCGGTAATCCTCGGCGCGGTCCGACCAGCGCAGACCGCCGCGCGCCACCTTGCCGAAGCGCAGGTGCACGCCTTCCACCTCAACGCCATAGACGAAGATTTCGCGGAAAGGCCGCGGCTCCGGCAGGCCGTCGAGAAGCTTCGGATCGAGCTTGAAGGCAAGCATGGCCTTCGGCGTGCCGTCGGCGTTTTTCTGGAAATAGTTGGTGCGCAGCGTTGCGTCGATGGCGTTGACGTAGCGGCGGAGAATGCGGTCGTCATCGAGGCTTGGAACGTCGGCAAGCTCGGTTTCAATGGTCGTATGCAGCTCGGAAAGCTTCTTCGTGCGGTTCTTGTCGCTGAGCTTGGGATCGAGCGTGTCGTAGAACAGCCGGAAGATCGCGGCGGCGATGCGCGGATATTTGTCCAGCGTCGCGGCGATATAGTCCTGCGAATAGGCGATGCCGGCCTGGCGGAGATAGCGGGAATAGGCGCGCAGCACATTCGTTTCGCGGGCGGAAAGATCGGCCGAGACGATCAGCCGATTGAAGCTGTCATTGTCGATCGTGCCACCGAAGGCGGCGAGGAAGGCTTCCTCAAGCGCCGCGCCATGGCGGACGAGATCGATCACTGTGCCGCTGTGGGCTTCCAGTTCCATGTCATGGAGCACCACATGGCCGGTTTCGCCGTCCTTGCCCGTGACATAGATGTCGAAAGTCCGTTCGCTGATGACGTTGAAGCCGAGGTTTTCGAGCAGCGGCACGCGGCGCGACAGCGCCAGATTGCCTTGCCCATGGAAGATCTTCAGCGAGAGGATATCGCCGTTTTCATCCTTGCGCGTGTAGAAGGCGATGCGGATCGGCTCGGCACCGGCGGTGGCGGTAATATCGGGCAGGTCGGCGACGGCATCCTCCGGCGTGAAGGCTTCCTGGAAGGCCTGGCTGACGGAGATGCGTGGCGCTTTCGGCCCGGCCAGCATGACGAAACGCTCGTCCCAGCGGGCGGTGATGGCGCGGATCGCCTCTTCGAGCTTGCCTTGCGGAATATGCGGCGTCTTGCCGCCACTGCGGCCGATGATGAAATGCACGCGGGCTACGCCACCTTCCGGGAAGGCCGGGTAATAGGCGGAGACGCGGCCGTCATAGACGGTCTTCAGGTAATTGCCGATCTTCTCGCGGACGACGGAATCATATTCCTCGCGCGGCACATAGACGATGACCGAAACGAAACGGTCGAAATGGTCGATGCGCGGCAACGCGCGGACATGCGGCCGGTCGGTCAGATCGTTGATCTGTTCGGCGAAGCTTGCGAGCAGAGTGGTGTCGATCTGGAAGAGATCGTCGCGCGGATAGGATTCCAGCGTGTTTTCCAGCATGCGGCCGGAATGGCTGGCTGGATCGAAGCCGAAGTGATCCTTGACCTTCTGCACCTTCGAGCGCAGCAGCGGCACGTCGGTGGCGGCGCTGGTATAGGCGGTCGAGGTGAAGAGGCCGACGATGCGCAGCTCGCCAGTCACCTTGCCGTCGGCATCGAAGCGCTTGACGCCGACATAGTCCATATAGGCGCGGCGGTGGACGACCGACTTGACGTTAGCCTTGGTGACGATCAGGAAATCGGGACCGTCGAGGAAGGCGAGAATTTCAGGTGTGGTGGTGACGGCGTCCTTGCCCTGGCGGAGCACGAGGACATCCGGATTGGAGAGGATGCCGAGGCCGGTGCCGCGGTCGCGCTCCACCTTGGCGTTGGCGCCCTTGCCGGAATAGACATATTCGCGCATGCCGAGGAAGGTGAAATTGCCGTCGCGCAGCCAGGAGAGGAAGGCCAGCGCTTCGTCGCGGTCCGCCCTACGGCGGCCAGCCGCCTCATAGATGGAAAGTTCCGATATCACCGTATCGAGCCGTGCCAGCATCGGCGTCCAATCGGAAACGGTCAGGTGCGTCTGGTCGAGCACGGTCTGGACGCGCTTGATGAGGTCGGTCGCCTGCGCTGCGGTCAGCGGCGTCAGATGCAGCTGGATATGGCTGACGCGATGGGTGGGATCGCTCGGCTGATCGGCGGAATAGAGACTCGGCTGCTTGCCTTTTTCAATGATCAGGATCGGATGCACGGCCATATGGAGATCACGGTAGCTGCTCGTCACCTCGCCCATGACCGATTCATAGAGGAAGGGCATGTTGTGGTCGGTGATCGACAGGATCGAGACGGGCACGCCATCGGGATCGATATCGGCCACCTGCTCGATCGAAACGCGGGGGGACGTGCCGCTCCAGGCCGCGAGTTCCTTGGCCGCGTGCACCGCAGCAAGGGCAAGCATTTCCGGGCTGTAGCGCTCCATGTCGTCATTGCTCGCCCTGCCGAACAGGATCTCCGGATCGAGATGCACCTCGCCGGTCGCGGCAGCGATCTTTCGCGCCGCTTCGATCTGTTTTTCCCGTTTCGGATTGGTCCTGGACGCCATGAATTTCCTCCAAATTTCAAGATTTTGACCACAGTATCAGAAGATTTATCGAAAAAACTGGCAAAATGAATGCGAATTTGATCGCTTTTCGACGGATTCTGTCTCAAATCGTGAAGAATCTTGCCGAACGTCGTGATCCCGTTGCAAAGCGCATGATAGGGGCGCGGAATTGTCACTATAAGCTCCGCAACAGACGTTTTCATGACTCTGTGAAGCGCGGTTGACAGAGTGACGATAAAGGGATCATCACAACCCCATCGAAGTCGGAAGATCATAACCGGAAGCAAGCATCATGTCGGACAATTCGGCGGGCGCCGTTATCGTCATCTCCAGCCATGTCGTCAGAGGCTCCGTCGGCAATCGTGCCGCTGTCTTCGCGCTGGAAACCCTCGGTCACCCCGTCTGGGCGTTGCCGACCATCGTTCTTCCCTGGCATCCAGGCCATGGCCGCTCGACGCGGCTGACCTTCAATGAATCCGATTTTGATCATGCGATCGACGATCTCATCGCTGCACCCTGGTTGTCTGAGGTGAAGGCGGTGCTGTCCGGCTATTTCGGCAATGCCGCGCAGGCGCATTCCGTCGCCCGGCTGGTACGGGCGCTGAGGGAAAAGAACCCCGATCTCTTTTACGCCTGCGACCCGGTCATCGGTGATGCCGGCGGTCTCTACGTGCCCGAAGCGACGGCGGAAGCGATCCGCGATCAGCTGATCCCGCTGGCGTCATTGGCGACACCGAACCGCTACGAGCTTGCCTGGCTCGCCGGAGCGCCGCTGGAGGACAACAATGCCGTCATGGAGGCTGCCCTGGCGCTGGGGCCGTCGCGCATGCTGGTGACCTCGGCCGTGCCGATGATGGCCGGTGGCATCGGCAATCTCTATCTTAGCGGCCGTAATGCGCTGTTGGCCGAACATCGCAGTATCGACAATGCCCCGAACGGGCTTGGTGACCTGCTCTCGGCCGTATTCCTGTCGCGGCTTCTATCCGGCATGGATGAGGAGCGGGCGCTGCAAATGACCACGGCGAGCGTCTATGAAGTCCTGGCAAGAGCGGTGAAGCGCGGCAGCGACGAGTTGACGCTGGCGGCGGATGCCTCCAGCCTGTCGACGCCGATGGCGATGGTGCAGATGCGTCGGCTGATGCATCCGGCGCAGCGAAAGAGGTAGCGAGTCGAAGGCATCGGGAGCTTTTTGCAGTGCAATAGTTGCCATCGGCGGCGGCGCGCTGTAATTCAATCTCCATGGACAGCTTTCCCACCTCCCTTCTGAGCGGTTATCGCAACTTCATGAGCGGGCGTTATGCGGACGAGCGCGAACGCTATCGCAGTCTGGCCGAGAGCGGCCAGAGCCCATCGACCCTGGTGATTGCCTGCAGCGACTCCCGCGCGGCGCCGGAGATTATCTTCGATGCTGGCCCGGGAGAGCTTTTCGTCATCCGCAACGTCGCCAATATGGTGCCGCCCTATGAGCCGGACGGCCATTTCCATGCTACGTCGGCAGCGCTGGAATTCGCGGTGCAGTCGCTGAAGGTCTCCGACATCGTCGTCATGGGCCATGGCCGTTGCGGCGGTATCCGCGCAGCGCTCGATCCCAATGCCGAGCCGCTGTCGCCGGGTGATTTCATCGGTCGCTGGATGGGGCTCCTGAAACCCGCCGCGGAGCAGATCCAGAGCAACGACATCATGACACAGGCCGAGCGGCAGACGGCGCTGGAGCGCATCTCGATTCGCAACTCGCTCGACAATTTGCGCAGCTTTCCGGATATCAAGGCGCTGGAAGAAGAAGGAAAGTTGAATCTGCACGGCGCCTGGTTCGATATTTCGACCGGCGAGCTTTGGGTTATGGACGCAAAGACCCGCGACTTTATTCGCCCCGAAGCCTGAAAACGCTCTATCTCTTTGTTTTTACGCAATTCCGGGCGGAAAACCGCTGCCCGCTTTTCCTGGAATTGCTCCAGGTCAAACAAAAAAAGCGCTCCGGACCATCAGGTCGGAGCGCTTTTTTGTTTGTTTGGCTCTGATTACTTGCCGTCGATCTGCTTGCCGATATAGGCAATCGCTTCCTGATAGACCCTCGCATCGTTCCAGCCGCCGATCGCCGAGAAATTCGGTTCGCCGGGCTGATAGGGAGCGCCCGGCTGCCAGCCGTGGCCCTTCAGGAAGTTTGCCGTTGATGACAGCGCATCGGCGCGCGAGCCGACGAGATCGACCTTGCCGTCGCCGTCGCCGTCGACGCCATACAGCACAACGTTCTTCGGCATGAACTGCGTCTGGCCGATTTCGCCATGGGCAGCGCCACGAGCGGACGGGCTCAGATAGCCTTCGCCGACGAGCTTGAGGGCAGCATAGAGCTGATCGGTGAAGTAGGCGGAGCGGCGGCAGTCAAAGGCAAGCGTCGATACGGCCGAGAGCGTATTCTGGTCGCCCATGAAGCTGCCGAAACCGGTTTCCATGCCCCAGATGGCGATGATCGGGCCTGGGGGAACGCCGTAGCGCTTCTCGATGCGCGAGAACAGAGCGGCATTCGCCTGCTTCATGCTCTTGCCGCGGCTGATGATCGTCTGGCCGCCACGCTTCTTCATAAATTCATCGAAGGAAAGCTTGAAGCTCTTCTGGCCGCGGTCGGCGCGGATTGTCGGCTGATTGTAGTGGACATTGGCGAAAGCGCGATCGAGTGTGGACTGGCTGATGCCCCGGCCCTGCGCTTCCTGCTTGAACTCGCGCACCCAGTTGTCAAAACCGGCGGACGTGTTGCTACAGGATGCCGCGTTTGCAGCAAACGGTGTGCCCAACAGCAACCCGACCGCAACGAGAGCTGCCATTCCAGACTTAGTGATGCACATTCAGAATCCCCAAATTCTTACCGCGCGAAAGACGCGGGAACGTTTTTGAATGGCGCGCGAACCTCTCCGTTCTCCGGGCTCATGCGCTGTCTTGTCGCCACAGGACCATGCCAGTATCGGATGGTTCTGTCATTAGTACATTTTAGCGATCAATGTTTTTCGCTTCGCGTGTAACAAGATCACTCAAGAATATTTTGCAAAAGCCCCGCCTTTCAGTGTGAAATGGCGAGGCTTTTCCTCAGATCCTGCTTAGATGGACAAGGTTTATAAACCGTAAATTGGTTTACAGACGCTTATGCAGCCTGCTTGCGCGGCTTAATCAGGCCGCGGTTGATCAGGAGTTCGGCGATCTGAATGGCGTTCAGGGCCGCACCCTTGCGCAGATTGTCCGAGACGACCCAGATGTTGAGGCCGTTTTCGACCGTGGCATCCTCACGGATACGCGAAATATAGGTCGCGTCTTCACCAGCGCACTCATAGGGCGTGATGTAGCCGCCCGGTTCATGCTTGTCGATGACAAGGCAACCCGGCGCCTCACGCAGGATGTCGCGAGCCTGATCGGCGGAGATCTCATTTTCGAACTCGATATTGACCGATTCCGAATGGCCGATGAAGACCGGCACGCGCACGGCGGTGCAGGTGACCTTGATCTTCGGGTCGAGAATCTTCTTGGTCTCGGCCAGTACCTTCCATTCTTCCTTGGTGTAGCCGTCTTCCATGAAGGTATCGATGTGCGGGATGACGTTGAAGGCGATGCGCTTCGGAAACTTCTTGTTCTCCATCGGATCGGCGACGAAGACGGCGCGGGTCTGATTGAACAGCTCGTCCATGCCATCCTTGCCGGCGCCGGAGACGGACTGGTAGGTGGAGACGACAACGCGCTTGATCTTGGCAAAGTCATGCAGCGGCTTCAGGGCCACGACGAGCTGCGCGGTCGAGCAATTCGGGTTGGCGATGATGTTACGCTTGGTGAACTGCGTGATGGCGTCCGGGTTCACTTCCGGCACGATCAGCGGCACGTCGGCGTCGTAGCGCCAGGCGGACGAGTTGTCGATGACGACGCAGCCCTGGGCGCCGATCTTCGGCGAGTACTTCTTCGAAACCTCCCCACCGGCGGACATAAGGCAAATGTCGGTGTCGGAGAAATCGTAGTTCTCCATGTTCGAAACCTTCAACGTCCGGTCGCCGAAGGAAACTTCGGTGCCCTGCGAGCGGGCCGATGCCAGCGCCACGACTTCGTCAGCGGGAAAACCGCGCTCGGCCAGGATGTTGAGAATTTCGCGACCTACATTTCCGGTCGCGCCCGCTACTGCAACTTTGAAACCCATTTCTCAAGCTCTCTTTCTCTTCTCTCCTCTGTGGCGAGGGGGGAACCACGGTCATAACGACCGGTTCCTGTCCCCAGCCGAGCCGGGGAGAGAGCGGCAGGCCAGAGACGTCAGACGGTTTTCGTCGTCGTTTTGGCCTTGGTTTTGGAAGAAACCGGAAAATAGACATCCTGCCCGGCACATTGCGCCAGGTGAGCGAAGCTATCGATCTGATCGAAGCGAACCATGGAGGTCTTCCTTTTCCGCTGCCGGTTCTAAGAGGTTTTCCACAGGAGTCAAGGATTTTGCGTTCCCACCTCCGTGGGAACGCGGAAATCAGCGCGGTGTTTCAACGATTGGTGTTGCGCGTGGATTCGAACAGGAACCAGGTGCGGCGCTCCGTCTCGTCCAGCCAGTTTTCCAGCAGGCTGGCGGTGGCGATATCGCCATATTCGTCGCAAACGTCGTGGGTGGCGCGGATTTCGGCTGAAAGTTTGAGATTGTTGTCCGCCAGTTCGGCGAGCATGTCCTGAGCGTCGACATATTCGGCATCATTGTCGGGGATGCGCTGCAGCTTGGCGATCTGGCCGATGGAGCGCAGCGTCGTGCCGCCGATCTTGCGGGCGCGCTCGGCAAGCGGATCGGTCATGGCGAAGAGCTGTTCGCCCTGTTCGTCCAGCATCAGGTGGTAGTCGCGAAAATGCGGGCCGCTCATATGCCAATGGAAATTCTTGGTCTTGAGATAAAGCGCAAAAACATCGGCCAGCAATGCCCTCAACGCCGCGGAAATATCGCGTGTCGCTTCTTCGCTGAGATTGGTGCGGGTACCCAGTTTCGATTTGGTATTGGCGCTGCTCATGGTGACGTGCTCCGTTTCGTTGTTCGCAATGGCGGTCGCCGAGAGATGTTAGCGGAGTTCGATGACATTCGCTGTTGCGTGGAATTGCATGGCAGGCAGGACCTGTCGCGAGTGTTTCGTGGCAAAACCGGCCGCGATGATCTGCGGAAAACCCGAACGGAATGATAGTATGAAGACGGAGAGGGTTTGGCAATCGCTCTCTAATGTAGCGGATCGGCGCTGCGATATGCGAAACAATGCCGCTCCCCTCGTATGGAGGAGAGCGGCCTGGTGAATGGGCGATTACTTCAGGCCGCCGCCGGCATAGAGGGTTTCGCCCGTCAGCCAGGCGGCGTCCTTCGAGGCGAGGAAGACGGCGATCGGGGCGATGTCCGTCGGCTGGCCGAGGCGGCCGAGCGGCGTTTGCGAAACCAGATGCTTTTCGAAATCACTGCCGATGACGCCGGCCGCATGCACGCCTTCGGTCTCGACGCCGCCGGGCGAGATGGTGTTGACGCGGATGTTGCGGGGGCCGAGTTCCTTGGCGAGGATCTGGGTGATCGAGGTGACGGCTGCCTTGGTCGCCGTATAGACTGCGGCGGTCGGCAGGTTCATGGTGACGGCATTCGAGGCGATGTTGATGACATTGCCACCTTCCGGGCCGAAATACTTCACCGCTTCCTGCGTCGTCAGCAATGTGCCGAGGACGTTGATGTTGAATTCACGATGGAATTCCTCTTCAGTGATCTCTTCCAGCGACGCGAATTTGTAGACGCCGGCATTGTTGACGAGGATGTCGACGCCGCCGAACGCCTCCTTGGCCTCGGCGAAAAGCCGCTTCACATCGGCGGATTTTGAAACGTCGCCATGGGCTGCGATCGCCTTGCCGCCCTTGGATTTGATCTCGGCCACGACCCTATCGGCGCCTTCCCGGCTCGATGCATAATTGACTACGACGGCTGCGCCCGCCTCGCCAAATGCCTTGGCGATACCGGCGCCGATACCCTTCGATGCTCCGGTCACGATCGCGACCTTGCCTTCTAGCTTGCTCATGTCATCTCCTGTCGAGATATTGTTAGATGATTTTACAATTATCGAACTATTGGCGCGAACGAGGCCCCGAGACGGCGGCCTTTATCCCGTCAATTTGATATTTAGATAATCATCTAATTGATACAAGGGCAGGCGCGCGTAGCATGCAAAGAATTGTCAGATATTGGCGAGCTCGGCCATGTAGGCGTTGAGCACATCGCGCCGGAGCAAAAGGTTTGCGAACTTGCCGTCCCGCAGGATTTCGATGAGACCGGCGTTCTCGAGTTCCTTGAGGTGATGGGACATCGTGGCGGCGCTGACGGTGTGGCATTGGTTCAGCACGCTGCAAGGCATGGGATCGGCGGTACCGCCGATCTCCTTCAGTATCTGCACGCGACGCGGCTCGGCAAGCGCCCGGGCAATCAGCCCCATCTGCCTCTCGCTCAATCGTGTCTGCCCGGCATCCGTCATCGTCATTACCACATCGCAAGCGGGATGGATTTCCCGCAGCTTCACCGCTCCAGATATATGAATGCGAGGGATGCTTGGCAAGCATTCGCGGCGGGGGACGGGCGGTATGACATATCGGTGAAGGGATTTCTTTTCCCTCACCCGCCCTCGTGGTTCGAGACGGCCCTGCGGGCCTCCTCACCATGAGGACTGATCTTTTGTGCCCGGGCGCATAGCTTACTCCGCCTCATCCTGAGGTGCGGAGCACCCTGAGCTTGTCGAAGCGGCCCCGGACCTGAGATAGATCCCTACTTCCCCTTCAGCAGCGGCAATCGCGGTATCGGCCAGCCGGCTTCTCCAATGCGGAAGAGCAGGCCGTAGCGGGAATAGACGATCGCCATCATGAAGGAGAACCAGCCGCCGAGCGCCAGGCCGGCGATGACGTCGCTCGGATAATGCGCGCCGATCATTACGCGCGTCGCGGCAAGCCAGAGGGCGCAGGCGATGAAGATGTAGCGATAGCGCGGGAAGAGGAAGGCCAGCGCCACGAAGAAGGCGCCGATGGTGGTCGCATGGCCGGACGGGAAGCTTTCGAAGCCGGCATGGCCATTGAAGGGCGAGAAGCCGAAAGGACCCCAATCCTGGAAATGCGTGGGGCGGGCGCGGCCGATGGCGCGTTTCAGCAGGTTGGCGAGAATGCCTGAGAGCGCGATCGTCGTCAGCAGGTAGCCGCCGATCTGACAGATGCGCAGTGCCTGGCAGCGGCAGCGCGCCGATTGCAGCAGCCGGCTACCGGCCCAGCCTTCGAAGAACAGGAAGGCGCTGACCAGGATGAGCCAGCCGGATTCGCCAAAGCTCGTGAGCATCTTGCCAAAGAAATGAATGGGCGGCGCCATGTTCCTGATGTTGGCGCCCACCGGCCAGTCGAACAGCAGGGCTGAAAGCAGGACGATATTGGCGGTCAGGAACAGGCAGATCTTCCAATGCGACGGCGCAAAGCCATGCCTGCTTCGCCGCCACCGCCTGTCGAGAGACGTCAAGATCGCCTGCATGTCCACCGCCTGTCGCCGACATTTCCACCCCAGTCGACGACTACGCCTATCAGGCTCTTGCTACAGTTTTTTTACGGATTTGAGACAACCGACAGGTCCGCGAAACCCATGGTTTGGGTGTGGTGGCGTCGGGTTCAACAAAAAAGCCCATGCTCTGCGGGTCGGGAGCAAGGGCTTGATGTTTCACGTGAAATATAGCCGGCGATTTATGCCGAAAGGGCCTTGAACTCGGCGAGGATGGCGTCGCCCATTTCGGTGGTGCCGACCTGGCGGCTGCCGGCGGACATGATGTCGCCGGTGCGGATGCCGCTGTCGAGGACATTGGCGATCGCCTTTTCCAGTGCATCGGCTTCGGTGACCAGACCGAAGGAGTAGCGCAGGCACATGGCGAAGGAGGCGATCATGGCGATCGGGTTGGCGATGCCCTTGCCGGCGATATCAGGCGCAGAGCCGTGTACCGGCTCGTAAAGCGCCTTGCGCTTGCCGGTCTTGGCGTCGGGGGCGCCGAGCGAAGCGGACGGCAGCATGCCGAGCGAACCGGTCAGCATGGCGGCAACGTCGGACAGCATGTCGCCGAAGAGGTTATCGGTGACGATGACATCGAACTGCTTCGGCTGGCGAACGAGCTGCATGCCGCCAGCATCGGCGAGCATATGCTCGAGCTGGACGTCGGCGTATTTTTCCTTATGCGTCGCGGTGACGACCTGGTTCCAGAGCACGCCGGACTTCATGACGTTGCGCTTTTCCATCGAGCAGACGCGATTGTTGCGGGTGCGCGCCAGCTCAAAAGCGACGCCGGAGATGCGCTCGATTTCGTAGGTATCGTAAACCTGCGTGTCGATGCCGCGCTTCTGGCCGTTGCCAAGGTCGATAATCTCTTTCGGCTCGCCGAAATAGACGCCCCCGGTAAGCTCGCGCACGATCAGGATATCGAGGCCTTCGACCAGCTCCGGCTTCAGTGAGGAGGCCGATGCCAGCGCCGGGTAGCAGATGGCCGGGCGCAGGTTTGCGAAAAGCTGGAGATCCTTGCGCAGGCGCAGCAGACCGGCTTCCGGGCGCACTTCATAAGGCACGTCATCCCACTTCGGACCGCCGACGGCGCCGAAGAGAACGGCATCGGCGGCCATCGCCTTTTCCATATCGGCATCGGAGATCGCCGCGCCGTGCGCGTCATAGGCGCTGCCGCCGACCAGACCCTCGTCGGTAACGAAACCGGCACCCTTCGCCTCGTTCATATAGGCGATGATCTTGCGGACTTCGCCCATGGCTTCAGGGCCGATGCCGTCACCCGGCAGAAGGAAGAGATTGCGCACTGTCATGGGAAGAGCCTCCGCAAAAGAAACAAGTTGCGGGGTTCTTAGACCTGCAAATGCGGCTTTTCAAGCGAGGAAGGGTAGGAAACGGTACGGTTTTGCGGCTTTTGAGAGTAACCATCCGCCCTCGTGGTTCGAGACGGCCCTGCAGGCCTCCTCACCACGAGGGCGTGTGAATGTTCCGCTTACTCAGCCAGACCCAGCGAGGCCAGGTAGGCAGCCGATGCCGGGATCTTCGACTTGTCTTTGATCTCGATGATCAGGCGCGGATTGCTGTTAAGCTTGGCAAGGGCGGCGAAGACGGCGCGCCAGTGGATATTGCCCTCGCCGAGGCTCCAGTGGCGGTCGGCATAGCCGTCGGCGTCCTGCAGGTGGACGTGCTGCAGACGGTTGCCGGCGGCGTGGACGTAGTAGTCGACCGGCGGTGCGCCCGTATAGCCATGAGCATAATGGGCATGGCCGGTATCGATCGACACGGCGACGGCCGGTGAATTGAAGCTGTCGGCGAGGCCGACGCGGATATGCGGATCCTTGTCCTCGATGTTTTCGATGACCATGGTCAGCCCGATGTCCTCGGCGCGCTTGACGGCGTCCTTCAGTGTCAGATGCGTGTATTCGATGATCTTTTCGCGTTCGCCCTTGTTGTTGTCGAGGTTGTTGTAGGACCAGGATGTATAGGGGCTGTGGATGACCATCTGCGTCGCGCCGATATTGGCGCAGACATCAAGCGCCTGCAGGAGGCGCCTGGAAACAACGGCGCGGATATCCGGATCCTGCGAGGCGATGATGAAGCCCCAGAACGGACCATGGATGCCGAGACGGCCCTGATGTCCGTCGAGCAGTTTTCTGGCACGCTCGGCAAGCGGCGCCCAGTCGCCATTCAGGATTTCGGCCTCGACGAAGCTCTGCAGTTCCAGGTCGCGGGGCTTTTCGAGCAGCCAGCCGCGATGGGTTTCGACGTCGGAGAGCGTCATGGCGGCGCCGACAATGGGAAGGGAGGTCATGGGGAATGCTCCAGTGGGGAGGAGGAAAATCGGGGGGCGGGAGAGGCCTGAAAGGGCTCCGCGGAGACTGTATGATCCCCGTTCTTGTCGGGCATATTACAGCTGGCTGGATCTCATGACCTTTATGGGCCGGGGCATAAGAAAAAAGCCGGGCTTTTCAGCCCGGCTTCGACACGCAGATGTGATGATGAAATCGATCAGGCGGCCCAGGGATGAGCGGCTGCGTTCGACTTTTCGAACTTGTCGATCGCGGATGCCTTTTCCAGCGTCAGGCCGATATCGTCGAGGCCGTTCAGCAGGCAGTGGCGCTTGAATTCGTCGAGCTCGAACTTCAGCGAGCCGCCGTCCGGGCCGGTGATCTCGAGGTTTTCCAGATCGATCGTCAGGATGGCGTTGGAGCCGCGCGAGGCGTCGTCCATCAGCTTGTCGAGATCTTCCTGGCTGACCTTGATCGGCAGAATGCCGTTCTTGAAGCAGTTGTTGTAGAAGATATCGGCGAAGCTGGTCGAGATGACGCAACGGATGCCGAAGTCGAGCAGTGCCCAAGGGGCATGTTCGCGCGAGGAACCGCAGCCGAAATTATCGCCGGCGACGAGGATCTTGGCGTTCTGATAGGCCGGCTTGTTCAGCACGAAATCCTGGTTTGGCGAGCCGTCTTCATTGTAACGGGCTTCGGCGAACAATCCCGTTCCGAGACCGGTGCGCTTGATGGTCTTCAGATAATCCTTCGGGATGATCATGTCGGTGTCGACATTGACGACCGGGAGGGGTGCCGCGACACCGGTCAACTTCACGAACTTGTCCATAGGTCCTGCCTTCAATTTTCGTCTATGCACGAATTATCCTGCCAATAGCGTAAATCCGGCCCAAAATGAAGGGGAATCTTGGAAATGCTCCGCAGGTGGGCGCATCCGTCGCGGTGCTGCAATTTAAGGATTGCGCGCACAGGCGCATCGGGAGCGGCAAGACACCGCCCTGCTCGATATCAGAGGTCGATGATCGTGCCGCGGCCGTCGTTCCAGACGCGCATCTCGCGCTGACCGTTGTTCGCCCTGGCGCGCACCGGAACCGGTTTCATCCGCAGCGAAATCGCGCGGCCCACCATAAGCGCGGTGAGGATGCCGCCGACGGCGAGCGTCAGCGAAACGGTAAACAGCGCCATCGCCGCAAACACGGTGATGCCGGCAAGCGCGATAAACAAGGAACGGATGTTTTTCATGGTCGAGACCTCTCTACTCATGGAAATGTGGTCCTCTCTTCTCCCATCTGCAAGAGGAGCGTGGCTTTTTGTTGTCGCGCCATTGTCATCTTGCCTAGAGATTGAAAGCGCGGCAAAACTGGAGGATGAGTAGAGCTGCCCCTCCCCGTTCCGTCTGCCTGCGCCGTTCGGTGCTGAGCGTTCCCGCGATCAACCTTCGCGCGCTTGAAAAGATCGCCAGTCTCGATTGCGATGCGGTGATCTTCGATCTCGAGGATTCCGTGGCACCGGAGAAGAAGGCGGAGGCGCGGGAGAATTTGCGGGCCTTTTTCGCCGGGCCGAAGCTCGTCGGCAAGGAGCGGATCATCCGCATCAATACGCTGTCATCCGGTTTTGGTGCCGACGACCTGGATCTGGTGCTGGCGCTCGAACCCGATGCGGTGCTTCTGCCTAAGGTCGATGGACCACAAGACGTGACTGTTGTCAGCGACAGGCTTGCCGAGGCGGATGCGCCGGAGAGCCTGCGCATCTGGGCGATGATCGAGACGCCGCGCGGCATCCTGAATGCCGCTTCGATTGCCGAGGCCGGACGCACGCCGGGAAGCCGGCTCGATTGCTTCGTCGTCGGCCTCAACGATCTGCGCAAGGAGACCGGGGTGCTGCCGCAGCCGGGCCGCGCCTACCTCGTGCCCTGGCTGATGCAGGTGATTTTGGCCGTTAGCGCCTATGGGCTCGACGCCATCGATAGCGTCTTCAACGATTTCAAGGATATGCAGGCGCTGGACGCCGAATGCGGCGAGGGCCGCGCCATGGGCTTTGCCGGCAAGATGCTGATCCATCCGAACCAGATCGATGCCGCCAACCGGCATTTCGGGCCGGACGAGACGGAAATTGCCGAGGCGGAGGCGATCATAGCGGCCTTTGCCGATCCGGCCGCTGCCAGCCTCAATGTCGTCAATCTCGGCGGCCGCATGGTCGAGCGACTGCATCTTGTCCAGGCGGAAAGACTGGTTCATAAAGCTCGCCTGATTGCAGAGCGCCATCGCCCTTCGGCAAGCTGAGGGGGAGGCCGATATGTTACGAAAGACGCTTCGATGAAACTCTATCGCTTCCTCACCGGACCGGATGATGCTTCCTTCTGCCACAAGGTCACCGCCGCGCTGAACAAGGGCTGGGATCTCTCAGGTTCGCCGACCTATAGCTTCAACGCTGCGACCGGCGTGATGCAGTGTGGCCAGGCCGTCGTCAAGGAAGTTGTCGGCAAGGATTACGATCCGGAGATCAAGCTTTCGGAGCAGTAAGCGTGCGGCAATAGGACCGCTTTTCTACCGATCCGTCGCTTCTTCCGCGCTTTCCTCGATGCGCTCCATGTCCTCGTCGCTGAGGCCAAAATGGTGGCCGATCTCGTGGATCAGGACATGGGTGATGATATCGCCGAGGGTTTCCTCGTTTTCCGCCCAGTAATCGATGATCGGCCGGCGATAGAGGCGGATCTTGTTCGGCATTTCCCCGGTCTGGGCGGTGAAACGCTCGGATATCCCACGGCCTTCGAACAGGCCGAGCAGGTCGAAGGGCGTTTCCAGCGCCATGTCCTCGAACACATCATCGTCTGGAAAATCCTCGATCACGATGATGAGATTGCCGGTGAGCGAACGGAATTCGTCCGGCAGGTGGCTGTAAGCCTCCGTGGCCAGTGATTCAAACGTGCTGATTGAGGGTGCGTGGCGGTCCCGCCAATCCTCGCTCTGGTCAATGCGGGCCATGAATGCTTCCTTCCGTAGCTGGTCATATAGAGCCTTTGCTCGGCTTTTTCGAGAGCCGATTGTGGCAGAGGAATATTTTCTCATAGAATCATGTTGACTCTTTCCTCGACCTCTGGAATCCATAAGAACATAACAGGAACATAATTGATCTGGAGCTAACGTCATGGCCGAGACCGCCGTGGCGCGGGAAACGTTTTTTGCCCTGCGTGAAACCATCGCCCGACTGGAAGGCAGGCCGATACCGGCGCTGTCAGCGGCTGCGCATGAGACGCGGGCGACGGAGCCTGATGCCGGTCCGGCGGATGCTGCCCAGTCGTTGCTTGCGATCGGGGTTGCCGATCTCGACGAGGCGATGCAGGGCGGCGTGCCGCTCGACGCGCTGACGGAGATCCGTTCGCTGGCCTTGCGTCATGCGGGTGCGGCCAGCGCTTTCACGTTTGCTCTTGCCGCGCGGCTTGGGGCGCAAGCCGCCGGCAAAACCGCGGCTGTGGCGCCGGTTCTATGGATCGGTGACACGGTGGCGGCGATGGAGGCGGGCCTGCCCTACCCCATCGGCATCAGGGATTTCGGATTGGAACTGTCCGCTTTCCTGCAGGCCTCGCCACGCAAGCTGGAAGAGGCGTTGTGGCTGGCGGAGACGGCGCTCGCGAGTGCTGCCTTTGCGGTCGTCATCCTGGAAGTGCGCGGCAATCCGGCCCGCTTCGGCCTGACCGAAAGCCGGCGGCTCGCGCTTCGGGCCAAGGCGGCGGGACGGCCTTTGTTTCTCTTGCGGCAGGGAGGCGAAGAGGAGGCAAGCAGCGCCCTCTTCCGCCTCTGCGTCGAACCCGCGCCGGCTTTGGCGCGGCCTCTACCGGACGGATCGATGCTTGGCGGTAGCATCGGTCATCCGGCCTTTCGTCTCACCCTGGAAAAGAGCCGTAACCCGGCGCCTTTTTCCATAACCCTGGAATGGAATGCCCATGACCGCCAATTTTCCCCTGTCCCCGACGCTCAGCGTCCTGCCTTTCCCGACGAATACACAGCGCATTCTGGCGCTGACCTTTCCGCATCTGCCGACCGACCGGATCGCCCGCAAGCGCTGGGGTCTCTCCTGGCGTACAGCCGGCTGGCTTGAAGCCCCACCGCTCGCCTGCGCCGGCAAGCTCAGCAATGCCATGCGGCTCACCGCGCTTAACGAAAAGGCGGAGATCGTCGGGCTGAAGCTCGGCCTGGGTGTTGCCGAGGCGAAGGCAATCTGTCCCGCTCTCGACGTCGTCGAAGAGGATCTGGCGGCAGACCGCAAGCTGCTGGAGGCAATCGCCGACTGGTGCGATCGTTATACGCCGCTGGTGGCGATCGACGGCAAGGACGGGCTTTTTCTCGACATTACCGGTTGCGCCCATCTCTTCGGCGGCGAAGAGGCGCTGCTCGAGGATATATTGATCCGCATTTCCGGGCTGGGGTTTGATGTTCGCGGCGCCATTTCCTCGGCGCCGGGCCTGTCCTGGGCGGTTGCCCGCTTCGACGACAGCCGTGTCGTCCCGCCGGACGCCATGGAAGAGGCGCTGGCGCCGTTGCCGGTCGCTTCGCTGAGGCTCGGCGAGGAAACCGTCGCCGCCTTGCAGAAGCTGGGATTGAAGCAGGTGGGCGATCTTCTTGTCGCGCCGCGCGCGCCGCTCACCCGCCGTTTCGGCGCGCAACTGCTTCTGCGGCTCGATCAGGCCATTGGCCTGACTGAGGAACCGATCTCGCCGCGACGGCCGGTCGCGCAGTTGTCAGCCGAGCGGCGGCTTGCCGAGCCAGTGCAGGCCGAGGCCGATATCCTGCAATTGGCCCATCAGCTTGCCGAAACCCTGAAGCCGGGGTTGGAAGCGCGTGGCGTCGGCGGCCGCCTGTTCGAACTCCTGCTGTTTCGGGTCGACGGCGCGGTGTTCCGTATCGCCGCCGGCGCGTCGCAGCCGCTGCGGGAGCCAAGGCGGATCGCCGGCCTGTTCACCGAGCGCTTTACCGCCATTCATGACGATCTCGATGTCGGATACGGTTTCGAGATCGTCCGTCTCAATGTTTTGCAGCATGCGCCCTTCGACGCAATGCAGGGCGATTTCGTCGAGGAGGACCGGCAGGGCACGTCACTTGCCGCCTTCGCCGACCGGGTTGCGGCGCGGCTGGGACCGGACTGCCTGCAGGGTTTCGAGTTGCGGCAAAGCCATATTCCAGAACGGGCCGTTCGACCGGTACCCGCCATGAACATCCTCGCCGCTCGCAGGCGGACGGGCAGTGAAGATGCCGGTCATGGCTTTTTCCGGGGCGAACGGCCGCTTCGGCTGTTTCGCATGCCGGAGCCGATCGAAGCCTTTGCCGCTGAAGTGCCCGACGGCCCACCCCGGCAGTTCCGCTGGCGGCGGATGATGCACCGGGTCCTGCGGGCTGAAGGGCCGGAGCGGCTGGCGGCCGAATGGTGGATCGAGGAGGAAGACGACGTCCCGGAGCGCGATTATTTCCGCATCGAGGATGAGGGCGGTCATCGCTACTGGCTGTTCCGCAAGGGGCTTTATGGTCGAGGCGACACGGCGCCGGACTGGTATATGCATGGGGTCTTCGCATGACCGCGCGTCCGAGTTTTCACGAACCTGTGCCCTTCTTCGAGATCGGGGTGAGAACGAATTTCTCCTTTCTCGAAGGTGCCTCGCATCCGGAAGAAATGGTGCTGGGCGCGAAGATCGCTGGCCTTGCCGGCCTCGGCCTTGCCGATCGCAACAGCGTCGCCGGCGTGGTCAAGGCGCATGTCATTGCCAAGCAGCATGGCTATCGTTTTCAGCCCGGTGCTCGCCTGGTCTTTTCGGACGGCACGCCCGACATTCTTGCCTATCCGCAGAACCGCCAGGGCTGGGCGCATCTCTGCCGGCTGCTGAGCGCCGGCAATTTGGCTGGTGAGAAAGGCGTTTGCATCCTGAACGAAAGCGATCTGCTGAAATGGGGCGACGAGATGATGCTGGCGCTCGTTCCGGATGCGGCGAGCGTGGAGACACCGGAAGGACAGGCAAGGCTGGAGGAATGTCTTGCGCGGCTGTGGATGCGCTTCGGCAGGAAGCTTCATATGGTCTTGTCGCCTGCCTATGACGGGCGGGATCGGCTGGTCTTTGCGACCCTTTCCATCCTGGCGCTTCGAAATGGCGTGCGGCTGATCGCCAGCAACCAGCCGCTCTATCACGCAACAGAGCGCAAGCCGCTGGCCGATATCGTCGTTTCGATCCGCGAGCATGTGCCGATCGCGGAAGCCGGCTTCAAACTCGCGGCCAATGCCGAACGCTATCTGAAGGGAGCAGCCGAAATGGCGCGCCTTTTCAAGGATTATCCGAAGGCCATCGTCAATACGCAGAAATTCTTCAGTCGGCTGTCTTTTTCACTGGATGAGCTGAAGCACAATTACCCTGATGAAAGCGTTCCGGGCGAGACCGTATCGGAAACGCTGGAGCGGCTGACGCGGGCAGGTGCGAAACGGCGTTATCCCGATAAGATTCCCGATAAGGTCGCCAGGCAGATCGATTATGAACTCGAGCTCATCCGCGAGCGGCAATACGAGCCCTATTTCCTGACGGTGCATCGCATCATGGACTATGCCCGCAGCCAGAATATTCTCTGCCAGGGTCGCGGATCCGCCGCCAATTCCACGGTCTGCTATTGCCTTGGGATTACCGAGGTCAATCCGGAAATCACGACGCTCTTGTTCGAGCGCTTCATTTCCACGGAGCGGGAGGAGCCGCCGGATATCGATGTCGATTTCGAGCACGAGAAGCGCGATCAGGTCATCCAGTTCATCTATGACCATTATTCCAAGGAGCATGCCGGGCTGACGGCGGCGGTCACCAGCTATCGGGCGCGTTCGGCCGGCCGCGAGGTGGCGAAGGCCTTCGGCCTGTCGGAGGATGTGCAGTCCGCCTTGGCAAGTGGCGTCTGGGGCTGGTCGACGGAGGAACTGTCCGAACGCGAGGCCAAGCTTGCGGGCCTCGATCTCAAGGACAAGACGACGCAGCGCGTGCTGTCTTATGCTTCGACGTTGATGGGGTTTCCGCGCCATCTGACCCAGCATGTCGGCGGGTTCGTCATCACCAAGGACCGGCTGGATGAAGTCGTGCCGATCATGCATACGGCGATGAAAGATCGTTACATGATCGAGTGGAACAAGGACGACCTCGACAATCTCAACATATTGAAGATCGACGTTCTGGCGCTCGGCATGCTGACCTGCCTCGCCAAGGCTTTCTACCTGCTGCTGCTGCATTACGACGTGAAGAAGGAGCTCGCCGATCTTGGTTACGCCAATTATGCCGATGGCGGGCCGGTCTATGACATGATCTGCCGCGCCGATACGATCGGCGTCTTCCAGATCGAAAGCCGGGCGCAGATGAGCATGCTGCCGCGCCTCAAGCCGCGTGAATTCTACGATCTGGTCATCGAGGTGGCGATCGTCCGCCCCGGCCCGATCCAGGGCAATATGGTGCATCCCTATCTCAAGCGGCGTGAGGCCGATCGGGCAGGAAAGGACCTCGATTATCCAAGCCCCGAGCTGAAGGAAGTTCTGAAGCGAACGCTGGGTGTCCCTCTGTTTCAGGAACAGGCCATGCAGATCGCCATTACCGCGGCAGGTTTTACCCCTGCGGAGGCTGACAAGTTGCGCCGGGCGATGGCGACGTTCAAGCGAACCGGGACCATCCATACCTTCGAGAAGAAGATGGTCGAGGGCATGGTTGCTCGCAATTATGAGCGTGAATTCGCCAAGAACTGCTTCGAGCAGATCAAGGGTTTTGGCGAATATGGCTTCCCCGAAAGCCATGCGGCTTCCTTCGCGCTGCTCGTCTACGCCTCCTCCTGGCTCAAGACCTATTATCCCGATGTCTTCTGCGCGGCGATCCTCAATGCTCAGCCCATGGGCTTCTATGCGCCTGCACAGCTGGTGCGCGATGCGCGCGAGCATGGCGTCGAGATGCGGCCGGTGGACGTCAATCATTCCAACTGGGATTGCCTTTTGGAGGAAGCGCGCTTCGATAAGGGTGCGATCGAGCCGCGCCATGCGTCGATGCGGGAGGTGATCCGGACGAACCGGGCCGTCCGTCTCGGCTTTCGGCAGGTCAAGGGGTTGTCGGAAACCGATATGGGTGAACTCGTTGCCTGTCGCGGCTCCGGTTATGTCTCCGTGCGCGATCTCTGGCTGCGTTCCGGCCTTGCCAAGTCCGCCATAGAGCGGCTCGCCGATGCCGATGCCTTCCGGTCGATCGGGCTTGAGCGCCGTGAGGCGTTATGGGCCGTCAGGGCGCTGGATGCGCAAAGTGCCGCCGAAAAGCTACCCCTCTTCGATCTGGCCGACCGTGCCGACCTGCAGGTCGAGCCAAAGGTTGCCCTGCCGGAGATGTTGCCGGGCGAGCAGGTTATCGAGGATTATCGTTATCTCTCGCTCTCCCTGAAGGCGCATCCGGTTTCCTTCCTGCGCACGGATTTCGCGCGGCAGGGCATCGTGCAGAGCCGGGATCTGCCCACGATCGCCAATGGGCGGATGGTGACGGTGGCGGGACTGGTGCTGGTGCGCCAGCGGCCGGGCTCGGCGAATGGGGTAATCTTCATGACGCTGGAGGACGAGACCGGCGTTGCCAATGCGATCGTCTGGCCGAAAATGTTCGAGAAATACCGCGCTATCGTGATGGGCGCCCGGCTGGTCAAGATCCGCGGCCGCCTGCAGAGCGAGAGCGGTGTCATCCATGTGGTGGTCGATTACATCGAGGATATGACGTCGGCGCTCGGCATCCTGCAGCGCGAAGCGCGACGGTTTGGCGTCAGCGACCGGGCGGACGAGGCCCTGCGCCCAACCATGGATCATCGCCAGAGCAAGCGGCGTGTAAGCTCAGGCCGGCCGGATCAGGGACAGGCCGATATCGCGACGGATGGCCGCGGCGATGTTGCCGGGACGGCGAGAGTCATGCCGCGCGGCCGCAATTTTCATTGAAAACTGGGGAAAAACAGGATGCCGCTCCTGTGCGGGGCGATATCCCGAGCTTTGCCTAACGAAAAATGAATCGATTCTTTACTTGACAAGAACCCTCTTCTTTCGCAGATAACAGGATAGCAAATGTCATGTTTGACGGACTGAGCGAAGAATGCTGGTTTGTAGCTGTAATTATATCACCGACAGAGAAATCCGGGACGTCATCAACGAGTTCCTGGATGAGGACTGTTGGCAGCTCATCGTCCCCGCCAAGGTGTATCACGCCATGTCGAAGCGCGGCCGCTGCTGCGGCTGTTTCCCGAATGTCGTTGATATCATTATACAGACAACTCAGGACTATCATGCCCGTCGCCACTCGACGGAAGCCGAAATATTTGATTTCATGTCCCGCCTGAAAAAATTCCATGAAGAAAACAGGAGAGCGGACATTGAAAGGCGACAAAAAAGTCATCGAGCGGCTTAACGAGGCTCTGTTCCTCGAGCTCGGCGCAGTCAACCAATATTGGGTTCATTACCGGCTTCTCGAAGATTGGGGCTACACCAAGCTTGCCAAGAAGGAGCGTGCGGAATCCATCGAGGAGATGCAGCACGCCGACCGTCTCGTCGCCCGTATCATCTTCCTAGAAGGACATCCGAACCTGCAGACGCTGGCCCCGCTGCGTATCGGCCAGAATGTCAAGGAAGTGCTGGAAGCGGATCTTGCCGGCGAATACGACGCCCGCACCGCCTACAAGAAGTCGCGCGACATCTGTCATGACGCCGGCGACTATGTATCGATGAAGCTGTTCGAACAGCTGCTGATCGACGAGGAAGGCCATATCGACTTCCTGGAAACCCAGCTCGAACTGCTCGGCAAGATCGGCGAGGCCAAATACGGCCAGCTCAACGCCGATTCGGCTGACACCGCCGAATAATCGCATTCAGATCCGGCCGCTTTCGAGGCGGCCGGATCTCACTTTGCGTCAGTCTTCGGCCTTCAGGCCGGCCAGGTGCTGGAATTCAGCGACCACCCGCTCATAGACCGGGCGCTTGAAGGCGACGATCAGGCCGGGCAGCTCCGTCATCGGCTTCCATTCCCAGGCGTCGAATTCCGGCTCGTGGCCGCCGGGCGGCGGGTTGATGGCGATTTCGCTCTCGTCGCCATCGAAGCGGAAGGCGAACCAGCGCTGGGTCTGGCCACGAAATTTCCCCCTGAGGCCGATACCGATCAGTTGCGGCGGCAGATCGTAGTTGATCCAGTCTTTTGCTTGCGCCAGTAGCGTCACCGTCTTCATCCCGGTCTCTTCGTAAAGCTCGCGATAGGCGGCTTCCAGCGGGTCCTCGCCCTTGTCGATGCCGCCCTGCGGCATCTGCCAGAGCTGCGGTGAGCCGTCATACTCGGAATTGCCGATCGGAATGCGCTTGCCGGCCCAGACCAGCCCCTCGCGGTTGAGCACCATAATGCCGACGCAGGGGCGATAGGGCAGGTCTTCGGCTTTGACGGGTGAGTGGGTCTTGCTCATCTTGTCCTCTAGCGGTCAGGGGTGTCTAGAGCGTTTAAACGCTCTAACTTATTGTTTCTACTCAATTTCGGACGGAAAGCCGCTAACGCGTTTTTCCTGGAATTGCTTTGGGATCGTCGGCAAGCGCCGAGACGGCGACGATCTCGATGCCGCGCATGGATGCCTCCTGGCTCCATTTGCTGATGGCATCGATGCTCTCGTCAAAGGCGGAGGCCACGCCGATCGCCGTGCCATTGCGGCGTGCGACACGCTCCAGCTCGTCGAGTTTCTTCAGGATGGCATCCTGCTGCAATTCACCATCGAGCTGCATGTCGGCGAAAGCGTGCGGTGTCTCCAGCGCCTTGGCGACGGTGCCGGACTTGGACTGCGCGGACGAGCCGTCGTCGAGGAACAACAGGCCGCGCTTGCCGATATCGCGCATGACGGGCTGCAGGGCGTCGGTGTTCGACAGGAAGCGCCCGCCGAGATAGTTCATTACGCCGGTATAGTTGGTGATCTTGCCCATGGCCCTGTACAGGTTGTCGATGTTCTTCGCCGCTGATTGCGAGGTCAGAAGTGTCTCAGGCCCGGGGTTGTTGCTGGGATAGTCGAAAGGCTCGAAGGGTACCTGGATCAGGATCTCATGGCCGCCGCGCCGCGCCTCCTGCATCCAGCGCTGCAGGCTGTTGCCGCTGGCGGCAAAGGCGAGCGTGATTTCTTCCGGCAGCTTCTCGATGGCGCGCTGCGTGCCGGTCTGGCTGAGGCCGAGGCCGCTGACGACGATGGCGACACGCGTGCCGCGGGCGCCGGACCAGGGCCGCGCATATTGATCCATGGGCCTAAGCCCGCTCGGCGCGATGGCCGGCAGCCTGCCGAAGGGTGAATCCTCCAGCAGGCTTTCGTTCGGCGTTGCCGCCATACGCGGATCCTGGCCGATCTGGTTGGCATTGATCAGCACCGGGCCGCTGCCGTCACGCGCGGTCGGGCTGAACATGGTCACGACAGAGCCATCGCTGGTGACGATGCGCGAGGTATTGGCGCCGGATTGCGGATCGACCTCAGTCAGGCTTGGCTGATCAGTTGCGGCGGGCTTGTCGTTGGCCGGTGGCGCGGGCGCCGTCTTCTCGGCCGTCTCGACCGGTGGTGGGGTTTTCTGAAGAGTGTCGCGCAAGAGCGCCGAATAGAGGGAAAAGCTGGCGATTGCGATCAGACAGAAGCCGGCGAGGATACGCCCGAAGGGCGGCCGCCGTCGCTTGCGGTCCGGGCCGCGGTTCTGGCCGAGCGGTGCATGCAAATCCGTTCCCAAAGTCCGTATCCACCCCAAGCGGGAAACTGTCTGCCCCAGACGCAAAACACGGAAGCATGATCCGAATAGATTTGGAGCGGGATGAGATCAGTCATCCCGCTCCGGATATGAAAAGCGCCGGGTCTGTTTCCAGCCCGGCGCTGTTTCCTTATTTGGAGGAAACCGCCTTTTCCGGATTCGGCGGGAAGGCCGGGTCGGTCTTGACGCCGCGCAGCAGGTCAAGCGCGTAGTTGAGCTGGAGATCGTCCTTCGGATCCGGCGGCACATAGGCGGCCGAGCCGGAGCCCTGATCGGTTTCGCTCTGGCCCTTGATGTGGCCCGGCAGGCTGGATTCACCTTCGGTCACCAGCTTGCCCTTCAGCTCGTCCGGCAGTGGCTGGTCAACCTTGATGTCAGGCGTGATGCCGGTGCCCTGGATGGAGCGGCCCGACGGCGTGTAATAGAGCGCCGTCGTCAGGCGCAGCGCGCCGTTGCCGTCGCCAAGTGGGATGATCGTCTGGACCGAGCCCTTGCCGAAGGACTGGGTGCCGACGACGGTGGCGCGGCGCAGATCCTGCAGGGCGCCGGCGACGATTTCCGAAGCCGAGGCCGAGCCGCCGTTGATCAGCACGACGATCGGCTTGCCGTCGGTGATGTCGCCCGGGCCGGCATTGAAGCGGCGTGTTTCATCCGGATTGCGGCCACGGGTCGAGACGATCTCGCCGCGCTCCAGCACATCGTCGGCAACGTTGATTGCCTGGTCGAGCAGACCGCCCGGGTTGAGGCGCAGGTCGAGGACATAACCCTTCAGCTTGTCGGCCGGGATGTCCTTCTTGATCTTGGCGATCGCGGCTTCGAGATCCGGCGTGGTTTTTTCGGTGAAGGAAATGATGCGGAGATAGCCGACATCGCCCTCTTCGCGCGACTTGACGGCGGCAACGGCGATCACGTCACGGATGATGGTGAGCTCGATCGGCTTGTCGGCGCCCTTGCGCAGCAGCGTCAGCTTGATCGGCGTCTTGACCGCGCCGCGCATCTTCTCGACGGCGTCTTCCAGCTTCAGGCCGCGCACGGACTGGCCATCGATGGCGGTGATGTAGTCGCCGGCGAGAACGCCGGCCTTGGCGGCGGGCGTGTCGTCGATGGGGGTGATGACCTTGACCAGGTCGTTGTCCATCGTCACTTCGATGCCGAGACCGCCGAATTCACCCTTGGTCTGGGTACGCATGTCGTCGGCATCCTTGGCATTCATGTAGCTCGAATGCGGGTCCAGCGAGGTCAGCATGCCGTTGATGGCGGCTTCGATCAGCTTGTCTTCCTGGGGCGGCGTCACATACTGCGCGCGCACACGTTCAAAGACATCGCCGAAAATCGACAATTCCTTGTACGTGGAAGAACCAGCGGCTTCCGCCGGCACTACCGCCGTGTAGATAACGCTCATCGCGGTCGCACCCATCAATGCGCCAACGAGAACAAGAGAAGCCCTACGTATCATTGCGTGCCTTTCCAGTATCCTTTGAGGTCCACCAGGGTCGAGAATCGACCGGCTTCCCATCTTTTCGAAATTCAATGTAAAGCGTTGGCCGATCCGTTTCCAGCGCCAATGCAGTCGCACTCGCGACTCTTTTTTGGCCCATCACCGCGAGCGGCTCGCCGGCGAAAACAAATTTGCCCAGACGCGTCTTGATCGCGTCCATACCGGACAGCACCATATGGTAGCCGTCGCCCGTGTCTAGAATGACCATCTGGCCGTAGCTGCGAAACGCGCCGGCGTAGACGACTGTCCCATCGGCAGGAGCGGTGACGAGTGCGTCGGGGCCGGTTGCGAGCGTGATGCCCATCGCCGTATGTCCCGTACCGTCGTCGTCGCCGAACTGGCGGAGAATATCGCCCGCCACAGGCAGCTCCAATTTCCGTTTAAGATCGGAAAACGGATATGCGGGCGCAATGCGGTTTTTATCGGGCACACCGCTTTCGGCCAGGGCCTTGGCCTGCTCGCGCTGCTGATCGGTCAATTGCTCCCGCCGGAACTGCTCCGCCCGCGCAGCGGCGGCGGCGTCGCGCACCGAGCCGATCTGGCTTTCCAGCGAGGCGACAAGGCCCTCGAGGCTGGTCGCCTGGCCCGCCAGTTCCTCGGAGCGCTTGCGCTCGGCATCGAGTTTCGCGGCATTCTCGTGGCTGAGCTTGTCGTTCTCGCTAAGCAGCAGGTCCATGCGCCGCTCCTCCTCCAGACTGTTGGTCATGGTGGTGGTGAGATCGGCCTTCTCGGCGGCGGTTTCGGCATGCAGCTTGGTGAGATCCGTCAGGTCGGCGATGAGCTTGTCCGTCTCCTTGCGCATGCCGGGAACGACGGCACCAAGCAGGATGGCGCTGCGCACCGAGGCAAGCGCATCGTCCGGCGTCACCAGCAGCGCCGGCGGCGGATTGCGGCCCATGCGCTCCAGCGCGCCGAGAACCTCAGCCAGCAGCGCGCGGCGATCGTGCAGCGATTTGCGGATCTTGTCTTCCTTGACCGCGAGATCGGTCAGCGTCTTTTCGCTCTGCTGGATCTTGCGGTCCAGATCCCTGCGGCGGGTGGCGCTGTCGATCAGGGCCTGGCGCAGGCTGGCAGTGCTCTTGTCGAGCGCGGCGATGCTGTCGGTCAGGGCTTTGGTCTTGTCGGAGGAAAGGCTGATCGTCTTCGACAGATCCTCCAGTGCTGCGCGGGTTTCGTCGCGCTTGCGGGCGAGCTCGGCTGCCGGATCCGGTGCCTGCTCTGCCGGTCCCGTCGATGGTGGTGCGGCGGCAGGCTGGTCGCCCGTCGCCTGTGCCACCGTGCCGTTATCTTCCTGCGCGAGCGCCATGTCCCGAAACTGAAATGGGCCTGCCACATAGGCACCGACGCCAAAGCACACCGCCAGGGACGGCAGCAGCAGGCGGGAAAATGTGGGCGGGGTTTTTCTCATCCAGTCGGTTCGGGCTTGGTCCCTTTAGATCGCGCGAAATTAAGCTGATTTGCCGCGATTACCTAGGAAGCATCATTGTTTTTCCGGCGGGAATCAAAACACGCCTGTGTGAGCGTTCCGTTAACGCAAAATGGCGCAAAGCCAAACTGTTTTCGAAGGGCTGGATTCTCGCCGGCGGACCGTCAAACCCGGTGGTAGGGATGCCCCGACAGAATGGTGACGGCGCGGTAGAGCTGTTCGGCGATGAGAATACGCACGAGCTGGTGCGGCCAGGTCATCTTGCCAAGGCAGATGGTGGCGTCGGCTCTGTCGTAAAGGGAAGGGTCGAGGCCGTCAGCGCCGCCGATGGCGATGGTCAGGTCGCGCTTGCCCTGATCGCGGAAGGTGCCGAGCAAAGCGGCGAAGGCTTCGCTGTCGAGCGCCTTGCCCCGCTCGTCGAGCAGAATAAGGATACCGCCGTCCGGATGCGCTTTCTGTAGCAGAACCGCTTCTTCACGCTTGCGCGTTTCGCCGTTGGAGGCGCGGCTTTCAGCCACTTCGGTCATCCGCGCCAGTTCCAGGCCGATTGCCGGACCGGCCTTGGCGAAACGGTCGAGATAACGGGCCGCAAGATCCTTTTCAGGGCCGGTTTTCAACCGTCCCACGGCAAAAAGACCTATTCGCATTCCTGCTCCCAAGCATATCCGCCGTCGTGGCGGCGCACATATAGACCGTTGCCGGACAAAATGTCCGGCGCTTCAAAATAGCCTGCCGGGACCGGGAAATGCTTCCGGGAACCGGTTAGTGCAACGTGCCCTCGTCGAGGTCAGGCGCGGCCCACATCTTCTCGATGTTGTAGAACTCGCGGATCTCAGGACGGAACACATGGATGATGATGTCACCGGTGTCGATCAGCACCCAGTCGCCGCCTTCGAGGCCTTCGACGCGGGGAGAGCCCAGGCCTTCGTCCTTGAGGTCGGTGGTCAGGTGGTCGGCAATCGCCAGAACATGGCGGCTCGAACGTCCGGAGACGACGACCATGTGGTCTCCAAGCGCGGATTTGCCAGCAATGTCGATGGTGACGATATTTTCGGCCTTGGAGTCCTCGAGGCTAACGAGGACGGCTTGCAGGGCTCGGGCGGCGGCATCAACGCCACGTTCCGGGCTCTTCGGGATAACGACAAGCGTTCTTCCCTTGGCGTGTACTGTTGTCAGTGCTTTTCCTTCCTTGAGTAACAGAACATGCACATAGGTGATCTGAGTCGATCACACTACAAAGATAGGCATCAAAGCATAAAGGTTTCAAGACGCCGGCGGGTATCTATTGGTCGTGAAGACACGCTTTTGTGTCAAAGGTTGGTTCTTTCGCACTATATACGGGCAATTGTTCATGCCGGCTGTCGATCAAGGCTTCCGAGGTGGCAATATCCGCCGAATTTGCGTGCCATGTACAGGCGGGCGAAGGCCGCGTATACACGAGAGCAGACCGAAACGCCCCGATGCCATGACCAAAGTTCCGCAACAATCCCTGAAGCCTGTCCTCCG
Source organism: Rhizobium sp. GW821-FHT14E12 (assembly GCF_058803745.1). Taxonomy (NCBI): domain Bacteria; kingdom Pseudomonadati; phylum Pseudomonadota; class Alphaproteobacteria; order Hyphomicrobiales; family Rhizobiaceae; genus Rhizobium; species Rhizobium sp. GW821-FHT14E12. The sequence goes on along the minus strand of NZ_JBXAPH010000009.1, from coordinate 192,396 downwards.
TGTCCATTTTTCCGGGCAGGATCGGCTTGGGCGCGGCAAGATGGAGCTTCTCGAGCATATTCGCGAAACCGGTTCGATTTCGGCGGCCGGCCGCGCCATGGACATGTCTTACCGCCGCGCCTGGCTGCTCATCAGCGAATTGAACCACATGTTCCGGGAGCCGGTGGTCGAATCGCAGCGCGGCGGCCAGAAGGGCGGCGGTGCGGTGCTGACGCCGTTCGGCGAGGAGTTGTTGCAGCGCTTCCGCTCCATGGAAGGCGCAGTGCGCGCGGCGATCGCCGGTGACCTCGCATGGCTGGAGGCCAATCGCAGTGATGGCGATGAGGCTTCGGAGTCCTGATCGATCCTAGGATTCGAGCGCCACGGTCTTTATGACCACATGGATGGGCAGGCCAACACGCAGATCCATGCGTTCGGCGGAAAATTGCGTGATGCGGGCAAGCACGATGTCGCCACCGCAATCGACCTTCACCTCGACCGTTCCGTCGGCGGTAGCACCCATCCCCAGCACATAGCCGTCGAGAATGTTGAGGGCGCTGAGGCCCTCCGGCCTGCCTGTTGCCAGCATGACGTCGCGGGCGGGAATATGGACGCGAACGGTCTTGTCGATGCCGGCGGCTTCGCCGGGCACGAAGACCTTTGCCGCCTTCAGCGCCACGACGGTCAGGCGATGCTGGTGGTCGACATGCTCGACGCGGCCCTCAAGCAGAACACCGGCTTCGCGGCGATCGCTCGCCTGCGGGCCGGAAAGCTCGCTGAAGATTTCGACCGCCGGTCCCATCGCCTCCACCTTGCCGTCGCGCATGACGACGACGCGGTTCGCCAGCCGCGCCACCTCGGCGATCGAGTGGCTGACATAGATGACCGGCACTTTCGTTTCGTCGCGCAGACGTTCGAGATAGGGCAGGATCTCGGCCTTGCGGGCCTCGTCGAGTGCGGCCAGCGGCTCGTCCATCAACAGCAGTCGGGGCGAGGACAGGAGTGCGCGCCCGATGGCGACGCGCTGCTTCTCGCCGCCGGAGAGCTTTCCCGGCCGCCGGTCGAGAAGAGCTTCGATGCCGAGGAGATCGACGACACCGTCGAAGCTTTCGCCGCGCTCGTTCTTCGGCGCGAACCAGCGGCCGTAATTCAGGTTCTGACGCACGGAAAGATGCGGAAACAGCCGGGCTTCCTGGAAAACATAGCCGAAGCGGCGGCGATGGCGCGGCACGAAGAGATGCTTGTCGCTATCGGCAAGCAGGTCGCCGTCGAGGCTGACACGGCCATGGTCGGGGCGGATGAGGCCGGCGATGATGCGGATCATCGAAGTCTTGCCGGAGCCGGAGCGGCCGAAGAGCGCGGTGACGCCGCCGTCGGCGGTGAAGGCTGCGTCGAGCGAGAAGGCGCCCAACCGGTGGCGGATATCGACGGAGAGCGTCATTCGAAATCCACCCTCTTGCCGGCGAGATAGGCGAGGAATTCCGAGGCGAGCAGGGCTGCCATGGAGATGATGATGGCGATGATCGTCAGCCGCATCGCGCCTGCATCGCCGCCCGGCACCTGGGTGAAGGTGTAGATCGCCGAAGACAGGGTCTGCGTTTCGCCGGGAATGTTGGAGACGAAGGTGATGGTGGCGCCGAACTCGCCCATCGCCTTGGCGAACGACAGGATCATGCCGGCGATGACGCCAGGCAGGATCAGCGGCAGGGTGACGGTGAGGAAGATCCAGAGCGGGCTGGCGCCGAGCGTTCCGGCCGCCTCCTCAAGCTTGCGGTCGACCGCCTCGATCGACAGGCGGATGCTGCGGACCATCAGCGGAAAACCCATGACGCCGCAGGCGAGCGCCGCACCCGTCCAGCGGAAGGACAGCACGATGCCGAGATATTGGTCGAGCAATGCGCCGATCGCGCCTTTGCGGCCGAAAAGGATGAGCAGGATGAAGCCAGTGACGACGGGCGGCAGGATCAGCGGCAGATGGATGAGGCCGTTGAGGATCGACTTGCCCCAGAACTTGCCGCGGGCGAGCAGCAGCGCGGCGACAATGCCGAAGGGCAGGCTCACCAGCATGGCGACGGTCGAGACGCGCAGGCTCAGCTCGATCGCCGTCCATTCGTCGCTGCTCAAACTCAATGCGTCCAAGTCCCGCCTCGTAAAAATATGTCAGGCTCGCCAATATAGCTGGCGAGCCTGGAGGGATGAGCTCTTGCCTAGTGTCGAACTGTGAGGCTCAACGCTTCAGGACAGTAAAGCCTTCATGCTCGAAGAAGGGAACAGCTTTAGCCGATTTCAGATAGTCGACATAGGCCTGCGTGTCCGGGTTGGTGCTACCGGCCGTGATTGCGATCGGATAGACGATCGGCGGATGGCTGTCTGCCGGGAAGGTGCCGACGACGGCGACGCCCGGATCGGCGGCAACGTCGGTCTGGTAGACGATGCCATAGGGTGCTTCGCCGCGTGACACCAGGGCGAGCGCGGCGCGCACGCTTTCAGCGCCGGCGACCTTCTTCTCGACGGACGGCCAGATGCCGAGCTTTTCGAGCGCGGCCTTGCCATACTTGCCCGCGGGCACCGATTCCGGCTGGCCGATCGCCAGGCGTCCGTCACCGAGAAGGCCGGCAAGGTCCGTGCCCTGCTTGATCTCGACCGGCTTGGCCTTGTCCTTGGCGGCGACGAGGACGAGCTTGTTGCCGAGCAGGTCGACGCGGCTGTCATCCTTGATCAGCTTCTTCTCGGCGACGTAGTCCATCCAGTTCTTGTCGGCGGAGATGAACACGTCGGCGGGTGCGCCATTCTCAAGCTGCTTGGCCAGCGGTCCGCTTGCCGCATAGGAGACGGTGACCTGCTTGCCGGTTTCCTTGGTGAAGGCGGCGTCGAGGTTGTCGAGCGCGTTTTTCATGCTGGCGGCGGCAAAGACCGTGATCTTGTCGGCGGCAAGCGCCGGCGCCGGAATGGCCGACAGGCCGAGCCAGGCGGCGGAGAGGGCGGCAGTTGCAAGTTTAAACCATTGGCGGCGACCGGTGGCCATCATATTTCTCCCAGAGATTGTCGAGATATTTCGAGAGATATAACGGTCGAGGAAGCTTGGCTAGGGGATATATCTGAAAAAGCATAGCGACACTGCAGCCGTAACCACACGAATTTAATGGGGTTTTCCATTCTCCGTGCATATTGAGGGGCTTTGATGTCGCGAAAATGCATGACTAGAATCGCCCAGGACAATGGCGAACGCTCACGACCTGAGACGCAACGTTACGAATCGTGCGTTTTCGCCGATAATTCGCAAAAGTATGATTCTTGGGATTGCCTGCTCGCAGCTTCGGATGATGTAAAAGAAGCGTTTTTTGGGCAGGGATTTTTCAGAGCTATGATCTATATGCATTGCTGCATTGCGCTATCGGCGATTTATCTTTCGGTCAAATCTGTTAAAACCTAAACATCGGAACGGCGATCTCCTCCTCCCAATGCCTTCCGATAACGATCGGCAACTCTCCTCCTCCCTGTTGCTGATCAGGTTTGAAAGCCCGACGGATCTCCTCCCCCGTCGGGCTTTTCATTTCTGGAGGTTTCTCCCAAAATCAAGCCTGATATTACAAGGATGCCGTTATTGCGCGGCGCGCAAGGCCGTCGAGCTTAGCGTCGAACGTCGGCCATGGATGAAGGTCCAGGCGGGCGCCTGCTTCTTCCAGAGAACGCGGGCATCGTCTTCGTCGACGCGGGCATATTGAAACGTCTTGGCCATCTTCGCGGAGAGATAGGAAAGCGTCGATCCCGGCCGGTCGATGACGGCGATCGGAAAGGTGCGGGCGATCTCCTGCCATTTCTGCCAGCGATGAAACGTGTTGAGGCTATCGGCGCCCATGATCCAGATGAAATGGATATGGGTGTTGCGCGCCTTGATGTAGGCGAGCGTATTGGCCGTGTAGCTCATGCCGAGCGTCTGCTCGAAAGCCGTTACCTTGATGCGCGGATCGTGGGTGATCGCTTCGCTGAGCGCGATGCGCTCGGCAAGCGGCGCCAGATGGTTGCGGCTCTTCAGCGGATTGCCCGGCGTTACCATCCACCAGAGCTGGTCGAGACCGAGCCGGCGGATGGCAATTTCGGCCACCAGCGCATGACCCTGATGCGGCGGGTTGAAAGAGCCGCCGAAAAGACCGACCACCATGCCGCGTTCGGCATGCGGCATGCGCAGATGGCGGTAATCGATCTCTTCTTTCAGCACGTCAGGGCCGTATCTGTCCGGTGCCGCGCACACGATATTTGAAGGAGGTGAGCTGCTCGACGCCGACAGGCCCGCGCGCATGCATCTTGCCCGTGGCGATGCCGATTTCCGCGCCCATGCCAAACTCGCCACCATCGGCAAACTGCGTCGAGGCATTGTGCAGCAGGATCGCCGAATCGATCTCGGTGAAGAAGCGCTCGACGACATCAGGGTCCTCGGCAATCACAGCTTCGGTGTGATTGGAAGAGTATTTGCCGATATGGGCAATCGCGCCGTCAATGCCGTCGACGATGGTGACGGAGATGATGGCGTCGAGATATTCCGTCGACCAGTCTTCTTCGGTGGCTGCCTTCAGGCCCGGAACCAGCCGGAGCACCTCGGCAGAACCGCGGATTTCGCAACCGGCTTCAGTCAGCCCATCGAGCAGCGGCTTCAGATGCGTTGTCACGACCTTGGAATCCACCAGCAGCGTTTCGGCCGCGCCGCAAATGCCGGTGCGGCGCATCTTGGCGTTGACAACGATCGCCTTCGCCATGTCGAGATCGGCAGAGGCGTCGATATAGACGTGGCAGAGGCCTTCGAGATGGGCGAAGACCGGTACACGGGCTTCGCTCTGCACGCGCGCCACGAGGCTCTTGCCGCCGCGCGGCACGATGACGTCGATCGTGCCTTCCAGTCCGCGCAGCATGGCGCCGACGGCGGCGCGGTCGGTGACAGGAACGAGCTGGATCGCGTGTTCCGGCAGGCCGGCGGCCTTCAGGCCCTCGACCAGGCATTCATAGATCGCCTGCGACGAGCGGCGCGAATCGCTGCCGCAGCGGAGAATCACGGCATTGCCGGCCTTGAGGCACAGCGCGCCGGCATCGGCGGTAACATTCGGGCGGCTTTCGAAGATGACGCCGATGACCCCGAGCGGCGTGCGAACGCGCTCGATCTTCAGCCCATTCGGCCGATCCCAGGCGGCAATGACTTCGCCGACCGGGTCCGCCAGCGCGGCAATGGCGCGGATGCCCTCGGCCATCTCCGTGACGCGCTTATCGTTGAGCGTCAGGCGGTCGACGAAGGAGGCGAGGATGTCAGTGCCCTCGATGTCCTTCAGATCCTTGGCATTCTCGGCGAGGATATGATCCTTGCGGGCAAGGATGGCATCGGCCATGGCGGTGAGTGCTCTGTTCTTGCTCTCGGTCGAAGCGAAGGCCAGCGGTCGCGACGCAGCCCGGGCCTTGCGGCCGATATCGTTCATCAGCGCATCGATGTCGGGGCTTTGTGCGACGGTATCAAGCATGAGCTTCATCCTTCTTCAGTTTTTCGGCCTTCGTTTTGACGGATGCCGTCATGACGAGGTCGTCGCGGTGCACCATGGCGGCGCGGCCGGCATAGCCGAGGATCGCCTCGATCTCCGCCGACTTGCGGCCGGTGATCTGGCGTGCCTCCTCGGCATCGTAGCCGGCAAGGCCCCGGGCGATTTCGCGGCCGGAAGGGCCTATCACGGCAACGGTATCGCCACGGCCGAAATGGCCGACGACCTTGCGCACGCCGGCAGGCAGCAGGCTTTTGCCGGCGCCGAGCGCGGTCACCGCACCCTCATCGACATGCAGTTCGCCGGCCGGCTGCAGTTGTCCGGCAATCCAGGTCTTGCGAGCGGTGACGGGCGTGCCCGACGGCGCGAACCAGGACGAGCGAGCGCCGTTTTCGATTGATTTCAGCGGACGGTCGGTCTTGCCGGAGGCGATGATCATGGCGCAGCCGGCGCCGGTGGCGATCTTGCCGGCATCGATCTTGGTGCGCATGCCGCCGCGCGACAGTTCGGAGGCGGCGCCCCCGGCCATGGCTTCGATGTCAGGCGTGATCTCGGCGATGGTTTCCAGAAATTGTGCCTGAGGATCGAGATGCGGCGGAGCGGTATAGAGCCCGTCGATGTCCGAGAGCAGCACCAGAAGGTCGGCGCCGGTCATGGTGGCGACGCGGGCGGCGAGGCGGTCATTGTCGCCATAGCGGATTTCGCTAGTGGCAACGGTGTCGTTCTCGTTGATGATCGGCACGGCGCCGATCTTCAGAAGCTGGTTGATCGTCGCGCGGGCGTTCAGGTAGCGGCGGCGCTCTTCGGTGTCACCGAGTGTCAGCAGGATCTGGCCGGCGACGATATCGTCATGCGACAGGCTTTCCGACCAGGCGCGGGCCAGCGAAATCTGGCCCACAGCCGCTGCCGCCTGGCTTTCCTCTAGCTTCAGCGCACCGGAGGGAAGATCGAGCACGGAGCGCCCGAGCGCGATGGCGCCCGAAGAGACGACCAGGACATCGACACCTCTAGCCTTCAGCGCGGCGATATCGGCGCACATGCCATCAAGCCAGGCTTTCTTCAGGCCGGTCTTGCGGTCGACGAGAAGCGCCGAGCCGATCTTGATGACGATGCGGCGGTAGCGGTCGAGCGACTTGCGGGCAGTCATCCCTGCTGCTCCCCGCCGTCACGATCATCGTCATTGTCCTCGCTTTCGTCTTCACCGCCGGAGGATTGCATGTCGCGATGACGCACCTTCAGTGCCTTCATCGGCGCTTCCTGCGCTGCGCCACCATTGGCTTCGACGATGATGTCGCGCAGCGCGCGCAGCACCTCGGTCATGCCGCTGCCGGTAATGGCGGAAATGCAGAAGGGCGTCTTGCCGCAGGCTCGCGCCAGCTCGCGCGTCTTCTTCTTCAACGTCTCCTTATCCACCACGTCGATCTGCGACAGCGCCACGATCTCCGGCTTGTCGGTAAGCTCGTTGCCGTAGGCTTCGAGTTCGTGCTTCACGGTCTTATAGGCCTTGCCGACCTTCTCTTCCTGGGCGGAGACCAGATGCAGCAGCACGCGGGTGCGCTCGACATGGCCGAGGAAGCGGTCGCCGATGCCGACGCCCTCATGGGCGCCTTCGATCAGGCCGGGAATGTCGGCCAGCACGAATTCCTGGCCGTCGATGGTGGCGACGCCGAGATTGGGGTGCAGCGTGGTGAAGGGATAGTTGGCGATCTTCGGCCGGGCGCGGGTGACGGCGGCGAGGAATGTGGACTTGCCGGCATTCGGCAGGCCGACGAGGCCGGCATCGGCGATCAGCTTCAGCCGCAGCCAGATGGTCTTCTCTTCACCCGGCAGGCCGGGATTGGCCCAGTCCGGGGCCTGGTTGACCGAGGATTTGAAATAGGCGTTGCCGAAGCCGCCATTGCCGCCGGGGGCGAGGCGATAACGCTGGCCCTCCAGCGTCAGATCGCAGATCAGGGTTTCCTCGTCTTCCTCGAAAATCTGCGTGCCGACCGGAACCTTCAGTGTGACGTCGGCACCCTTGGCGCCGGCGCGGTTGCGGCCCATGCCATGCGTGCCGATGGTGGCCTTGAAGTGCTGCTGAAAGCGGAAATCGATCAGCGTGTTCAGCCCGTTGACGGCCTCGACCCAGACGTCGCCGCCTCGGCCGCCATCGCCGCCGTCGGGACCGCCGAATTCGATGAATTTCTCGCGCCGGAACGAGACGCTGCCCGCGCCACCGTCACCAGACTTGATATAGACTTTTGCTTGGTCGAGAAATTTCATGTTGCGTCCGTCACTCGGTATCGGCGCATGACTTTCCCGGATCGAACGGGATTGGGGAAAGCCTACGCGCTCTTTTCAATTGTTACCGCGCTTTTTGCATATTCGTTGGGATATGCAGCGCGGTCATTTGCCCGTCATGTCGCCTTCGATATAGGCGGTTCAGCCGGAGGTCAAAGACTATCGTGAAATTGATGATCTATAACATCCTGCACGGTTTCAACCTCTTCCTGTCGGTCCAGGTGGACGTAAGGCCTGAGGTTCCGATCACTCCCGGTGAGGGTTGAGATCGATGAATGGAATTGGTGATGGTCAGGCATGTCCACTGTTGCCGTGCTTGTCTGCCTAGCCCCTCACCCTAGCCCTCTCCCCGTTTTCACGGGGAGAGGGAATTATCCTTTTAAATCAGCAGCCTCACAGCTAGCCGCGAAAGGGCGGCAAATACTGATCTATCCCCTCGCCCCGCATTGCGCGGAGAGGGCTAGTGTGAGGGGCCAAGCACTCAGGTGCAACAAGCACAAGCATGCCTGACCAGCCTCGCCTCATTTCACGCCGCCCGCGAGAGCCGCAGCGCGCCCGGCTTCAGCACGGTTTCGATATGCGGAACCATGGTGTTGCGGGCAAAGCTGTAAACCTCCGAGCAGCCGATGATCTCGAAGCCGAGCGTCTGTTGCAGCTTCAACGAGGCCGGGTTGTCGGCAAAGATGCCGGAAAACACCGCAACGTCGGGCATGCGGCGGGCAAAGCGCTCGAGCGTTGCCCCGACCGCTTCGCTCATGATGCCATGCCGCCAGTAGTAGCGGTTCAGCCAGTAACCGACGTGCCAGCGGCCATGCCGGAGATCGATGCCGACCATGCCGATATGGACATCGTCTTTCTCGGTGACCGCCAGGTCCCAGCCGGTGTCGAGGCCGGCGGTGTGCTGGACCAGCCAGTCCAGCGCATCCTGCCGGTCATACGGCGTCGGCACGCGGGCGAGCATGCGCGTCACGGCGAAATCGGAGAGTGTTTCCGTCATGGCGTCGGCATCGCTCAGCCGGTGCGGGCGCAGTGTCAGCCGTTCGGTCTGGATGATCGGTGTCGGGCCGGGCGTCAGGATCCTGACGTCCCGGCGGGGAAGGGCGAGGGCGTTCATCTCAGACCTCCCCAGCTTCGCAGCGACATCCAGGTCTTGCGATCGAGCCGGTACCATTCGACCGATACCGTGCTGCCAAGCGCCAGCGACGCGGCAAGGCCGGATCCCTGGAACTGGAAGCCGCACTTCTGCACGACCCGTCTCGAAGCGACGTTCATGACCCGGCAACGGGCATCGATCTGGGCGACATTTTCGCGCGTGCGGAAGACCATGTCGATCAGGGCATGGGCGGCTTCCGTCGTATAACCCTGGTTCCAGTGGGGTTCGCCCAGCCAGTAACCGATCTCGACGGTCTCCGGGTCGGCCGTCGGCTCGACGCCGCAGCAACCGAGAAAGGCGCCGTTGTCGGCTTTGGTAATCGCATAGACGCACTTGCCAATCTCGCCAAGCTTCGTGCGTCGCACGAAATCGGCGGCATCATTGGTCGTATACGGATGCGGCATACGCGATACCATAGTGGCGACGTTGGCGTTGTTGGCAAGATGGGCAAGGGCGTCAATGTCTTCTTCGTGGGGCGCGCGCAGAACGAGCCTTTCCGATAACAAGACAGGGCAATCGGTCCTTAACCGTTCCGGCCTCAGCCGTTCTTCGGGAGACCTTGATTGGTCTTCCCTTAACAATTCGCCTTGCATGGTTCAGTCCTCCTTGAGGGTAAAGAAAAAGGGGAGATGGTGTCCCATCTCCCCTTTTCTTGACTGAACCTGATGCGTCAGCCGGGTCAATGAGACACCGGCTGTTTTCGAGCGCTACCGGTTATTCCGCTGCTTCCGCTTTCGGCATGACAGACACGTACACGCGGCCATTGGCCTTCGTACGGTAGTTCACATTACCAGCCGTAAGCGCAAAAATGGTGTGATCCTTGCCGAGACCGACATTGGTGCCCGGATGCCACTCGGTACCGCGCTGACGCACGATAATGTTGCCCGCGATGACGTTCTCGCCACCGAACTTCTTCACGCCAAGGCGCTTGGATTGCGAATCGCGACCGTTACGCGACGAACCGCCAGCTTTTTTGTGTGCCATTGGAGTTCTCCTTTAAACCTTGTCCCGTGATCTTACTTGGCAGCCACGATGTCCGTGATGCGGACAACCGTGTGATGCTGGCGATGGCCGCGCGAACGCTTCGAGTTCTGACGACGGCGCTTCTTGAAGGCGATGACCTTCTTGGCGCGGTTGTGCTCGACCACTTCGGCCTTGACGGAAGCGCCCAGAACGAAGGGAGCACCGATCGCAGCGTCGGCGCCTTCGCCGATAACGAGGACTTCGGTGAATTCTACGGTGTCGCCGGCGACAACTTCCAGCTTTTCGATGGTCAGCACGTCGTTGGCTGCCACACGGTACTGTTTACCGCCGGTCTTGATGACTGCGAACATTTTTTATCCTTTCATGTTCGTTCCAGCTCTCTTGCCCCGAGGGACAAGCGGCCGTCTTTTTATCAGTCGAAACTTAGCAGGGATTTCAAAGGCTTGCGGCCTCAAGAAAGATCTGCCGGTGAAGCCTCGCACAGAACGAGGCGGCCAAGGCACGGACTTATCCACACCTATTGCGTTGCGGGGATACATAAGGGCCCCGGATCTGTCAAGGCAAAAGGATGAAAAGCTTGAATATTCACCCTTGCCATCCCTTCCGTCTCTCGCTATGAGACAGCCCGCGCCGAACAGCGCCGACCAGCATAACCGGAGAGGTGGCAGAGTGGTCGAATGCACCGCACTCGAAATGCGGCATGCCTGCAAGGGCATCGTGGGTTCAAATCCCACCCTCTCCGCCATGATTTGCTGAATAGTTAGATAGTTTTCGAAGCGCCAGCAACATGAGACGTCAACTCGCTATCGCGCAAAGCTATCAGGGGCCACAGTAGCGGCGCAATCCGCCAGTAGTTATCTCCGATTCGCCCCCAGGACTCTCGTTGATCTGTATGTCAAGTATTTTCTCGATTCTGATGCCGAATCAGATATAATGGCGGAAAACGCAGCCAACTCTAGCTGTCAATAATAGGATAGTTTCCTTGGGTGGAAGATGACGGAACAGCGGCCGATCCCGACACGCGCTTCGAAGGACCAAATACATGCTTTCGCGGAGGAAATTGCGAAGCAACTTGCTTTTGGTCCCGGCGACGAAATCGAAATACTTGTTAAGAGGCTTGGGGGCCGGATTCAGGTAAAAGATCCTATTAATTATTCGGGAGAATACCCTGAATCTATCGTAATCCGTTCTTCAACGGATTTCACTATATTTGTGCCTAGTATGACCTCACCCGAGCGCGATCGTTTTACTATTGCGCACGAATTGGGGCACCTAGCACTTCATTTTCCTTTGTTCTCACAAAAGTATCCGAACGTCCCGATGATTGCGACTCGGTGGGTAGATGAGTCTGATTCAGACCAGCAACGTGCTGAATGGGAAGCCAACTGGTTTGCCGCTGCATTCCTTATGGGCAGTGCGGTTTTTCGTGAAGCATTCGCTGCACTGGGAAAGAACTTGACACTGGTAGCTGCTAAGTTTGGCGTGAGTAAGCCGGCCGCCGAGATTAGAGCAAAAAATCTGAACCTTAATTGATGACGAAGATTTGTCCGGAATATCGCCTAAGATTATTCTTGTCCGTCGACTTGGTTGGATCTACTGCGTTTAAGGCCCGCCACAATGGCCCGAACAGTAAATCGGCATCGCCCAATCCGGCCTGGGTTAGCCAGATTAGACATTTCTCCGTGATTTCCCAGACAAGCTAAACCGCGCGTTTGAGAAGGTTGATAAGCCTGCAAATTGGGCAAGTGCACATGCTGCGCCGCAGGTTTGGAAAACAATTGGCGACGAGATAGCATTCTGCTGCCGTCTGTCGTGCCTATCTCACCTCGTCGTTTGTGTGAAGTCCTTTGCGGACGCACTCGAACAATACGGACGATACCTAGACGCTCAAGAAAATATATCCTTGGACGTGAAAGGATATGGATGGATAGCGGCGTTTCCGTTTCCTAATGTGACCGTCCAAGTATTTGATCCAGTCGGCTCGAAGGATTCTGGAGCGCCTGCGGGTTGGGAACTTCCGGATGAAGCGATTGAGGCAGGCGCGGATGAGAGGCCGTCACAGTTTGACTTCCTAGGGCGTGAAATTGATTCGGGATTTCGAACCGGTAAATATTGTTCAGCAGACAAGCTTTCCATGTCCGTTGAACTCGCTTGGTTAATAGCAAAATACGGGGACGAGGCGCCAATGAAAGGCTTCGAGTTCACTTATGCTGGGCGCAAAGAGATGAAGGGTGTTCTAAACGATCGCCCGTATCCTATCGTAGCGATTGACGTGGAACGTAGTGCTGCTCGCCGAAAAGTTCGAGATCGAGAGCGCGATTTGATTGCTGGCGGTAAGGCATTGAAAGCAGATTCAGTGCATAACTTTCTCGATTCGTTCATTGATGACGAGCAGATCGTTAAGCCGTGGCTTCGTAAGCATTCAGCTGATGCATCGGTTCCAAATCTGCCAGAGGAATATCGCGCATTTAGAGAGACTTGGGAGGCGATCGAAATTGAGCTTACGAAACGCACAAACAGCGAACAGCAAGCCGCAGATCAGGATAACCTCGCCGGTGAAGCCGATGACTTAAACGAAACTGTGACGGCTGCGAGCCAGGTAATGATTGAACGGGCCTCAAAGGTAAATGAGGAGTGATATAGGCGCCGCAATAAAATCTACCGATACACAGAATGTAGCTCACCATACCTTTCTCGACGATGCTTTTAATCTGAATGAGACTACCGAACGTCAAGGCGCAATGGAGTCCAAAATCGCGCCGGGTCCCCGTTACTTCCTGGGACGCTCAGAGATAAGTTATCAATCAAATGATCTTTTTCCTCAGTTGCTCTATTGTTAGCCAAGGATGTTTACGGTGCACCATTCTATGGCAGTTTGCGCACAGCAACGCGAGTTGATCCAGCGTCGTCTTGTGGCCCGGTCGCATATCTCTCACCGGAAACAGGTGGTGAACTTCTATGAAGTGCTTGCCGTGATCGCCATATTTCTCGTCGAAAGTCATTTCACAGGCCTCACAACGTAAGCAATCTTGCTTACTCATTACTTGAGCGAGCTTCTTTTCGATAATTTTTCGGTTTCGCTCTTTCCGACGATGCAAGCCCACGAGCACGCGACCTTCGGCCGCTTCGGCAGGATCTTCATCGTCGTCAGAGATTGTAAGATCAAATGTTTCGCCTGATCCAATAGCATCTCTTATTCTGGCCGCCAGCTCAGACAATTCATCAAATTTCGCATGATATTTCTTCCAAATTTCAACTTCGCTTTCAGCGCCTTTTGTGAGGCCGGTCGTCCCCAATGACTTGAATTCTGGATCAAGACGCCGGAAGTTCATTGCCTTCATATAGACACTACTCGGGCTGCGATACGTATTGGCCACGCGCCTGCCCATCAAAATGCCAAGCGTCTTAAGGATATCAGAGAGCTCGATCGTCAGAAGTGAATGTTGATTCGGGGGGGAGCCTTTGAAGCGCAGATAGTATTCAAGAGCTAAAATGAGTTCATCCGTGATCCAGGGAAATCGCCTCGGAGGCACGTTGCGATGACCAGCGTTTGCGCAGGCTTGTCGAATATCTCGGCACATTTCAACGAATTGCGCTGTCTCGGTTCGAATGGCGACTGTTGACTGCCCCAATTTGCATACGCCGAACCAGCTACGAGCCGATCGACCCGACTGTTCAGTATGAAATATCGGTTCGACATCAGAGGTCGCCTCAAATTCCTCAGGAAGGATATTCTGTGGATTTGTTGGGTTGTGACTAAGCCGTCCTTGTCGCACGAGTATTTTATCAAATCCCTCGTCGAGAACATGCGATAACCCGTCAGTTTTTTCTGCGTCGCTTGGCAAATTGATCTTCACAATGGCAGGTTTAAATTCGACATTACTAGCGAATGTGACGACTTTAAAAACGCCAGTTGGTTCAGCGCGGGAAAGCTGAAAAAATAGATTCATGTCGCCGTGGAAGTAGATATTTTTTCCTCTACCAACTGCCCCCTCTAGCAGAGCCTCTTGCCAGGCACGGAACGCTCCAAACAGTTCATCCTCTTCGACTAGTTGTGGATATGTTTTTTGCGGTTCTTTGCTCATAAGCCCCTCGTTTCGGTTTTTCATTGATTAGCGCAATGGTTGTAAAGCAATCATGAACTGTGAGGGTGCCTATCGTAAGATGGATTTTATCTTGGCACCCCTATGGGGGCATCCTACGCGTGATCTTCAATATCGATTGGAGATTATATGGCGACGATCCGAAAACTCAGAGGGCGCTGGCAAGCACAAGTCCGTCGGCGCGGCATGAAGCCCCGCTGCAAGTCTTTCGATACCAAGCAGGAAGCCGAGAAGTGGGCGCGCGATCTTGAAGTGCAGGTTGACCGCTTTGGTGCCGCTCCGGATACACGTATCCTGGAGAGCACGACGCTCAGCGAGCTTCTAGAGCGTTACAAGACGGAAGTGTCGCCTACCAAACGAGGCTCCGTCCAGGAGATCCAGCGCATTGACGTCCTGAAGCGTCATGACATTGCATATCGGACGATGGTAGGGCTTTCTCCTCAAGACATTTCATCATTTCGCGATGAGCGCCTGAAGACGGTAGCTCCTTCTACGACCGTCCGCGAGCTGGCGATCCTCAGCCACGTCATCGAGGTCGCGATCCGCGACTGGGGGCTTCCGCTTGCCAAGAACGTCGTTAAGCTCGTTCGACGTCCGGTGATCAGGAATGAGCGTAAACGTCGCCTGGAAGGTAGCGAGGAGCAGCGCCTTCTCGATGGTTGCGACGGGGGTAAGATCCCGTTCTTCAAGACGTTGATCATTCTCGCCATAGAGACTGGGATGCGCCGTGGCGAGATCTTGGGACTGCGATGGAGCGATATTTCACATAATCGGCGCGTGATCACTTTGACGATGACAAAGAACGGATCCGGACGCGAGGTGCCGCTGTCTCAGCGTGCGTTTGATGCGCTGACGGAATGGAAGACCCGAGCGGACGTCGAACAGCCGCGTGCCTTTCCCATGGCTCCCGGTTCACTTGAACAAGCATGGTATCGTCTGCTATTGCGTTCGAATGTCGAAGGTCTGCGCTTTCACGATCTGCGGCATGAGGCTGTCAGCCGCTTATTCGAGCGCGGCTTGAACGTCATCGAGGTCAGCAGCATCTCGGGACATAAGGAACTGCGAATGCTGAGGAGATACACGCATCTCTCTGCCGACGATCTCGTAAGCCGCCTGGGGAAGGTGATACCACCTGTAGCACACGTTTAAAGACGTTTCGAAAAGTTGACAATTCAATCTAAGGATGTTTATAAGTGTCAACTTACGGGCCTAGAAACTTGCCGAACCGTCAACTTCCTGGTCAATTCCGAGCTAGAATTCATCAATTTTCGCACGCTAAGTTGACGGAGCTTTACGTTTAGTTGACACTTTTTGCTGATTTCGATCGTTTTTCTCGAAGCGTCAACTTCAGGCGACTCTAATGTTCGTGTGGACGGCAATGTTCTACGGTGTTCATTGTCAGTGGCGGTAAGCTTCGCAGTAAGGATGAGCGATCGAAGTGTGGCAGCAGCATTTACCGGGCGACGGAAACCTTGTGAGGCAGCGTCGAAAACATTTCCAGCGGTATAGCTAGACTTGGTGCTCGATCGAGCTCGGGCTGCAGACAAACTATGTAGCCGAGAGTTGGATCTGACAATACGGCCGGTGCCGTCAGCTCAGCTCTCGCATTATTTGCACCTGGCGGATGTCGTGGATTTCGGCGGCTCCGCATTGTCTTTCTGCTTCTGGTCGCCACAAACCTCCTCTGCCGCTGGCTTGCTCTCATTTGTCACTGACCTCCCCGCTGCCGGAACACGAAGTCCTAGAAACAGTCAACGAGCTCGATGGGGATGGGTTTTGCGTCCGCCGACATCCCGTGACCAAACCTCCCATGTCATGAGGGATATAAAAGCTCGTAGGCGAGCGTCCAGGATGTCCTGGGTAATCTTGAGCACAGATCGGCGAGGAGCGTGCCAGCAGCGAACCTCGAGTTAGCCAAGCGACCCCGCGCGCAATCGCCTGCATCTCACCAACTTTTAGCTAAAATATAAAAAATCAGCACTGCCACGAACGTCTCGCATCGAATGCGCGCACGACTTCAGTCATCCGAGATCGCAAGCGCTATAATGCAAATTAACAGCGCTGCGGCCCCTAATTTACGAATGGATACTCATCTATCCAAAGGAGAACCCGTGACCGAACACCACCTCTCGTTCGAACATCGTGTTCGCGACAATATCACCGCGCTCAGGCTTGTTATGCCCGAAGTTCTGATGCGGGAACGTGAACGCGCTCACACGAAGTGGTATGCGTATCGCTTCATGTCGCCGCTGCAGGCGACGGTGCACTTTGCGGATTTGTATCGTGAGGCATTCAAGCGGTATGTCCGCACTCACCGGGATGTTCATGATGCCGATGCTGCTCAGGGGCTGGGAAGCGGGCTTTTCAGTGGGCCGAACGGGTCTCTCACCGAGGTTTGGAACGCGAGGCAGCGCGCCGACGAACTCAGCTTGCCTTACAACCTGCTCTTCGAGTTTAGCTTCGATTTCGCCGGTAGGCGCACGAGGAAGCGCGCACCTCGGCCGGGCCAGCTCTTTGATAGTGGCGAGGCCGGCATCGCATGGCCGCTAGAACTTGAGAAGTGGATCGTGGATCCGTTGCATCATGAGGTTCAGCGCCTGAGCGTGTCGCAGTATCGGCATGAGAACTATCGGTCCTTTCCTGTTCAGACGGAGTTTCACGACTACATCCTCGCAAGCATCCAAGAAAGGGTAGGAGCGTGGGGACCTAAGCTGGCGCACCATTGTGTTAGCCGTCGCCATCTTCCCATCGGCAAGGCAATCAGGCTCGTGCCCAAGGGCGTTCGCGGATCTGCCATTCGCCACCTTCGCGATGAGCTTGAGTTCGCTATCGGACAGAACGAATGTGCAGTCAGGTTGCCGGATATCGCGATTGCGCCGGCATGCTTCGGGATCCCCTTTGCTTTTGAAGGAACGTCGCCGGAATGTAAGTCATGCCCATTGTCGCATCAGTGCCATGCTGCCGTGCGCACTGCGTCCGATCACATGCATGATCGTTTCGGGACTCTGTCGCCGCTCGAGCGTAGCCGTAAGGAGAGCACTACGGAGGCGACGAGGCTCCGGGTGCAGAGGTTTCGCGCCCGGAAGAAGGCTGGTGAGCTTGAAGGCTCTCCGCAGCCGGAGGAGGTCGCAATGTAACGGTCAACCAAATACGTCTTCTTTAGAAGGATATATAAAACTTAGGGTAACCGTTACATCTCTTCCCTCTCCGGGAAACGGATAACCCTCAACCCCACAAAATCAGACAGACCACACCACGCCGCCCTCCGGCGGCGTGAACGATGACTTGCAACCATAAGGAAACTACGATGAAGAACGAAATGTTGAACCTGCGCCGATTCTTCCGGAACCGGTTCGAGCGCCTCCTCGACCTCAACGATGCGGACGGCTCCGGCGCCGGTGACGGATCCGCCGTCGCGTTGAGCGAGCTATGCGGAATCCTCGCTACGGATGACGAGCCGTTCCCTCGGCATTACGATCGGGACCTTCGGCAGCTTTGCACCCACGAAGTTGGCATCTGGTTTCGCGAGGAACGCGGCTACGGCGATGTTGCTCGCCTTGTAAGTCGCGTGCTCGAAGCTCGCGGCGCTGGAAATACGCGGCCCCGTGGCTTCTGGGTTAGTGAGGTTCTTCGCTGCGATAGTCTCATTGACGCCATGCGTCGCCCTGATACCTCCTCGAACTGAAAGCGGATCAATGCTCAGCACTGAACTTATGCAGGGCGTGGCTGCGTTGGTCGAAAAGTATCGTCAGCGGGAGCTCGATTTTCTCGAGACGCTCGGGAGGATCGATCACCACAGGCCCAGGTGGGCTAAGCCAAGGATCCGCGTGAGGGCGATCTCACATCGTTGGTCGCTCGTGGATCATTCACAAACCAGGATCGCGGGAGAGTAATAGGCCCTGCTTCATTCCCCGCATGAGAGTGCGGGGGTGCACCTTGTATTGCTCAGCTAGAGCGTCGAGCGAAAGCTTATCGGTTGTGAAGGCTTCATGGGCCTCAAGGATCTGCTGTGCCGTGAGCGCTGGTCTCCGACCGATTAAGCTTCCCCTGGACCGCGCCGCCGACATCCCCGCCTTGGTTCTCTCGCTAATGATGGAGCGCTCGAACTCGGCCATCGCTGCCATGATATGGAATGTCAGCCGGCCGCCTGAAGTCGATGTGTCGATCGCCTCGTTGAGTGAGCGGAACTCAACGCCTCGATTCCCGAGGTCGTTGATGATGCGAATTAGGTCGATCAGCGATCGACCCAGACGATCGAGCCGCCACACCACAAGCATGTCTCCCGCGCCGACACTCGACAGGGCATCGATCAAGCCACGCCGATCGAACGTCGAGCCGGAAATCCCCTGGTCGGAGTAAATATGGTCACAGGCGATCGCATCTAGCGCCGCAAGTTGGAGATCGAGATGTTGCTCATTCGTGGACACCCGGGCATAGCCAATTTTGCGCATTTTTGAGCCGAAATCCTACTTAGGTTTCCGGCTATCATACCCGGTAACCCATTGACTTAAAGGAACCTTTTTGTCTGGCGTGGGGTTATCTGTGAACCGTGGCAACCATGCGAAGGAAAACAACGGTTTAAGACGGCAAGGCATTTCTCGGCTAAGCTATGGGATAAAGGTTCCCTTTTGTCGGCAATTTCGAACAAACGAGCAGCCGATGAAACTCTCTACATCTCTTGCTGGCATTCTTTTCCTCGTCTCCGCTGTCAGCGGTGCGCAGGCAGAGCAAGGCGATGTTTACCTCTTTCTCGATCCGCCATCCGTGAAAACAAAAGTCGATGCAATTAGCGCCGATCTTCGGGGAGAGTTTGTCGATCAGGATCTAACCAAGCGTGACGTGGTTGAGCGTCCGCGGTTCTCCTTGTCGTGCAAGGACAACAAATCCCAATTCCTGTCGCTCTATCTGCCGGCAGATTTGAACCCCTGGTCAAATCTCAAGGATGGTGGGGCTCTCAAGGGAAATCTGAAATCCGATGTCGGCTCGTTCTCTGAATTTACAGGCAACCTACGCGCTTCGCCGTTCAATGCAGGTCTTTCCATCGTCATGGACGTTGGAACGAATGCTTCAGCTATCGGGCGAGTTTGGTATGATAGCATGGCAATCACGCTGAACGTTGTGCCAGAAGGTGATCTGCCTGATTTGAACCTTGTTCTATTCGCGGCGGAGACGTCATCAAGTTTCAAGTCCGAACTGGCCACTGCAGTCAAAGCGTGTGAGCTCCTCTCGAGCACGTGAATTGGAGCACGCATTCCGGCTGATCTTGCGGGCCTCGGAACCACCAGACTGACTCATTGGTGCGTTTGACACATCGAGAGTTGTGAGGCAGCGTCCGAACGCACCGAGCCAGCCAGCGAGCTTCTGTGAGTCAAGCAGAGCTTACTGATCTCGATAGCGCCATGAGTTGCTATAGGCCTCTTCTGCAGACATCAAAGTGGGCAATCCCTTGCTGAGCGGATCGAGCTCCTCAATCGCTCTTTCAGCCCAATCGATCCAGTTCTGCACGTTTGGTCGACCGTCTTCCTGGCCGGTCTGATCGAGCCTTTGCTTAACCTGCTCCACAAAGTCACGAAGAGCTGCGGATTCACTGAATTGTTTGGCTTGCTGTTTGAAAACGGCGACACGCGTCCTCTGTATGTCGGCAAGCTTCACCATCTTCGCTGAGGTTAAAGACGGATTAGACATTGAAACCATTGTATCTAGCCACCGAGCACGTGTGTCAGGCGCAAGATGCCGATTTCACTGCTCTCCCTCTTGCGCGTTGTGATCGACTGAGGAATGTTCAGCCATAGATAGAGGGCAGAGGCATGAGTAAATCTTGGATGGTGCGTGCCGATCGCAATGGTCGGCTTTTTGATGTCTTCAAGGAGAAATCTGCAGTCGCAATTGGCTGGGGCGACATCGGGGACCTAACGCAAATTAAGAACCGGAAAACTATTGCCGAAAAGGTCGCTGCTACATGGCCGGAAATGAAGTCTCAAGGCGTAGCGATGGCTGCAGGACAGTTGCATCGCTTCGTCAATGAGATCGAAATCGGCGATATGGTCGTGACCTATGATCCGTCGCGGCGGGTTTATCTCTTGGGTGAGGTTTCCGGCGGCTACCGCTTCGACGACAGCATTGAAGCGGCATATCCGAATATCCGTCCAGTCCGTTGGCAGGGTGAAGTAAGTCGGGATTTACTTTCAGTCGAAAGCCGCAACAGCCTCGGTTCGATCTCTACGCTGTTTCGGATATCGAATGAGGTGGCTGTTGAGCTCAGGAAAGCACTGACGTCCGGCGAGCCTGCTAAGACTGAGGCACTTGTGGCCGGTGCGGAAACCGCCGAGGAGGATGTCTTCGAATCAATGGCGAGCCGCGCGCATGAATTTATAAAAGACCGGGTGAACGCGCTGAGCTGGGATGACATGCAGGAGCTTGTCGCGGGGTTGCTGCGATCCCTCGGCTATAAGACCCGCGTGTCAGACGTCGGTCCCGATCGTGGCAAGGATATCGTCGCCTCGCCGGATGGATTCGGTTTCGAGTCGCCGCGCATCGTGGTCGAAGTGAAGCACCGAAAGGGGGCAATGGGCGCGCCCGATGTCCGCAGCTTTCTAGGTGGCCGGCATCCGCAGGACAAGGGTCTTTATGTCAGCACCGGAGGCTTTACACGCGAGGCGCGCTATGAGGCTGAACGCGCCAATATACCGCTGGCGTTGATGGACCTCGACGAACTAGTGAAGAGTTTGCTGGAGCAATATGACAAGTTGGATCTTGAGACACAGCAGCTTGTGCCGCTGAAACGCATCTTCGTTCCGGCTTGGGCCTAGACGGGGTTGGATATGGCGGACAGCTGTTTGGCGATCACCCTCTTCCAATTTGGCTGAAGCACCTCCACGAGGGCAGTTTCGGTGGCTATGCGTTCTGTTTTAGCACCAGCATGTGGTCGGAACCAAAGCTCGATGGAATTGCCGGTGCGGTTAGTTTCAAGGACCAGGTTGTTTATCCGACAGTTAGTCTGCTGACCGCCTTTGAAGCAGTTGCGTGGTGAAATCGAGCCGTAGCCTGGCCCCCATCTTTGGTAAAGATTCGAGCACTCTCCCACACAGACGGAATTCCGAGCCACGGTTACAACATACAGGCCCGCTGTTTTGACTTTGAAGTCCAGTCGAAATCGGCAGAATGGGCCACTGCCGTAAGCGTGCAACGGAGTCGTCGCCGCCCGCGAGAAACGGAATTGGGGAATAGCTCGAGAAGAGCACCGTCGGAATCGCGCTCAACTTCGATCGCTCCGATATAGCCGAACTCCAGGTGGGCAAATTGCTTGGAGGACTGCTTATTTTGCATACGCCGACCAGACTCGGACATTATCCCAGTTACTCCGCTATCTGACTATCTGTCTGTGGTCTCTGTATTAGCTTCATGGCCTGGAGAATATCCATGGTTTCGACAGAAACTCGGCTGACGCGGGCGATGAGGTCGATCATCTTTTCCTTATAGTCAGCAAAGCGATAGGTGTTGAATTTCTTGCGGATCGTCGGGTCTTTCGGCGTCTTTTCCTTGTATTGATCAAGAATCCATTCGAGGCTCGAGCGGTTGCCGAGACGATAGGCGAACGCTGCAGATGGAATGTCAGACAGTGTCGTCTCGCTGTCAATGTGGACAACGCTATTCTCTGCGTCGGCCTTCAATATGGTCTTTGGCGCGAGGCCTGCTGTGCGAGCTGTTTCGTCGGGCGTATTGATGCGGCTGATTGGCCAAGGCTCTACCGTTTCATAGCCAACGTGTAGTTCCAATAGTCGCTTGCCCCAATCTGCCCATCGGCGGAAGTCGAGATAGAAGGGAATTCGTGGGAGTTCGCGCTTTAGGTTCAGCGCATAGGTCTCACGATAGATCGGATCGTGAAGCACTCCATAAGTGTAATGAAAAATGTCTTCCTTCGTGATCCGGGCTCCTTTTCCATAGTGTTTTTCGAATTGCTTCAGCCCCCAATCGGTAATGTTGTCGATCCACTCTCCGGTGGAGGTATAACGATAGAGAGGAAGGCAAATTGCCCCGGCCGCAGCGCCGACTAAATGCAGATCTGGCAACGCGTTTGTGCTTAACGCCATCCAAGGCTTCTGAGCCGTCGGATCAGTTATGATTAAGCTTTTGACAGATACTTCAGGGTGAGAAAACGGAAAGATCGATTCTTGTTGGTAGGTGCGATGCACAACTACGGGCTGATAGTATCCCTTGAGCTTTGTAAATGGACGATATTGGATGTCTCGAATTGCTGTCGTATTTGGGCTCAGTCGAACATTCCGCTTTGCGTGTGCTTGCAGCTCTGTCGTCCATTTTATCTCTGAAGATACCGCGGTGATATCATCGGATTTCTGTCTGGTTGAGCCCCAGGCATTTCTCGCTTTTTCGTAGTCGTCTATGAATATATGCACTTTTCGCGCAAGTTGCTCTGCGGAATGATCGTAGAGCCAATCGTCGCGATTGGTTGCGATCCCAAAGGACATTAATTTAAAGATAGCTCGTTCTTGTCCACTTGTTTTAGCTGTCTTGGTTTTCTTGTCTGCGATTGGAATTAGATCTTCCCAATCGTTTTCTGTTAGATTGATCCAGTTACTCTTTTTGTCTGGCTCGATCCGCTCGAAAGATAGCAACGACAATTTCTCCGCGCCGAGAAACGCGAGTTTGTCGGCTGCAGTATCAAATTCGGGACGGCGGCAATAGAAGATCTTGCAGCCCTTTTGTTTGCGTCGCTTGACTAAGAAAGAGATGGCTACGCCGGTCTGAATGCCAAAAACATTGTGCTTCGTGCCGGACAGCTTCGGGTTGGCACGCACGTCGCCGCCGAGATCGACCACATATATCTCGTTGAATTCCTCGATCACCGCTTTGCGGAAGCCATCAAAGGTGCGGCTGTCGATAAAACTTCGGTTGGTGATGAAGGCGAGGACACCATCGTCATGCATGCGGTCCGACGCCCAGCGGAAAAACCTGGCATACATATCGTAGGCCTTAGTTTTTTGAGCGGTGGAAAGCCTGATATAACTCGACTTGATCAACTCATCGATACGTGGATAGGCACGATTTTTGTTGTTATCGTTCTCATTTGCTTGGTTAGCATTGTAGGGTGGATTGCCGATTACGACCGAGATTTTGCGGTTGTTCTGTCGCTTGACGCGCTCGATGTTCTCGTCCGAGAGCGCCGCGAACATGTCATGCTGATGTCCAGCGCGGATACCGAGGCCTTCGACATTATCGAGCGTATCGACAAAGCAAAGGTTCGGAAACTCGGCAAACTGGCCTGAGATCGCAGCGTAGGTCGCTTCGATGTTCAGGTTGGCGACGTAGTAGGGTAAGATTGCTACTTCATTTGCATGCAGCTCATTCTTATACTTATGAACGAGCCTTTTCGGGTCACCCCGGAAGTATTCGAGCAGTTCACAAATGAAGGTGCCGGTGCCGGTGGCTGGATCGAGAATCTCGACATGCTCATCGATAAGGTTTTTGCCAAAATGCTTCTCGCAAAGCCAATCAGCGCCCTCAATCATGAATTTCACGATCTCATTGGGTGTATAGACAACACCCAGGCGGTCCGCCTTTTTCGTGTCGTAGACTTTGTAGAAGTTCTCGTAGATCACCTTGAGGAAGGTCTGTTTCTCTGAATGGCTGGTGATCTGCGCGGCATTCGCCCGGATTGCCGCGTAGTAGAGTTCAAGGCCTTTAAGAGTCTCCTTCTTGACTGCACCTGTGAAGAATTTGCCCTCCAACGCGTAGAGCTCTTTGGCGATGTTGTTTTCGCGGTGGAAATCGCCTTCGTTGAAAACATTGGCGAAGATCTCCTCAGTTAGGATGTGCTGGATCAGCATCTCCCGGACATCCGCCTCTCCGAGCGTAGGGTTGATGGTTTCCTTACAGGTTTCGAGAAAGGTCTGCGCTGCTGCTCGGAAAATTAAATTTTCTGCATAGGCCGCGCTGATGCGTGTCCTGAGCGCGTCCAGCACGAAGGGCAAGTAGGTCTTGAATTCCTCTACCGCTTTGCGGAACTCGCGGATTTCGGAGCGCTCGTAACCGAAGAACAGATTGAGCAATTTCAGTAGCGCGCTATTGTCGGTCATCGAGCAGCGGAACACCTCCTGCCGATCCTGGATGAGCACGGCGGTGTGCGAGTTCTCGAATATGATATTGTCTTGCGGGTAACCCTTGGCGAGTTTCTTGCGGATCTCGACATCGAGGTCGTCAGCGGTATCCTTCGCTTCCCAATAGCCGAAGGGCAAGCCCAAGCTGTGGAAGATTGTGCCATCCGGGCGGATGCGTGACTTCTGCGATGAAGCGAATTCATACTGTGCAGCGAACTGCCAGTTGAGTTGCCGCGACCACGTCTTCAAAAGGTCCTTAAAGGCCTCCGATATGACACCTTCGGTTACTGAGCCGGAAAACTTCCGCAAACGATCGATTTCATTCAAATATTGATTAATCAGCTGCTGACTCATGATTCCCCCATCAGCGAAACTTACTGATATAACTCAGCTTTCGGTAGTGTTTTTTGCTGGGTCAGGTGTTCGTGTTCTTGCAAAGCTCGCTAAGGAGATTACCCACCTCAAAAACATTCCGAACAGTCTGGCAAACGTCCTCAGCCCTTCCCGGCGTGTTTGCATACTCATTTGCGTGAGCGAGCTTGTCGCGCAACTCCTGAATCCTCTTGAGGGTGTGGGTAAAGGCAGAGCGCTGCGTGCCCGCTTTCAAAAAGTTTTTTCCGATGATGTCGCGCTTGTCTGCAAATTGGGTGTAGAGAAGCGGGTCTACTATGCCATCCTCCGAAGTAGCTCTATTCATTTCGTCTTGTAGCTTTGCCTGTCTCGGCTCCGAGAGATGCTTTAACCACTGATCCCTCTCAGGGAGGCTTTCTCTTATTGTTTCCGCCATCTGCATCTCCAAGGCAGTTACTAGGCTGAAGAGAACAGGTCGCACTGGAAATTTCTGAATGTCGGAAAGACTAACGAGCCCGACGATCCCCTTTTGTGATACAATAAATCTGAATGGTCTGCTTTCAGCCTCTATAATGAAATCGAGAATGCTGGCATCGGCGCCGATCAGGTGGTGCTCGCCTAGCTGTTTCATGAAGGCACTGATTTTCCCAGCCGGTGCCGCCGTGTTAAAGTAGTCTGACAGCTTGACCACGCCGGTAATGGTATCTTCCGATCCGACAACTGGCATGAAGTCGAATTTGTCCACATTTCGGTCTACGACCTGGCGAAGCTCATCATCTGGCGAACACGTCCAGAATTCGTTTTTTGGTGTCGCAATCAACCCGACTCTCAAACCGTCATGAAGTTTCTGAGCTATTGTCACGCAATGTGCCTCGGTTCCGTCTTGGCTGGCTTCTAGTTCTCTCGCTCCGTAGAGACAAGGCGGGCCGGAACACACGATACCCGAATTGGGCCAATTGGTCTAAATTCTCGGCTGCTTACCATCCCCTGTCTCTCGCTATGAGAGCGCCTGCGTGCAACCTATTGCACTGATTGGCGGTTCCGAAGCAATGTGACGTTTTGCATGACGTTGGCTCTCAGAATGTGCACTTTTTGAAAGACAAAGCTGTTTGTATTGCGTGGATGATAGGCAAGAGCCGTTGAGTTTCAAAAATCGCATTTTCTGAGATGCAAAGATATTTTGTTCTCGTTGATTCCAAGAATGGAGCTCGTCCGCCCTCGGCTTCCTGTTCTCTCGACCAGCGTTCTGCAAGAATGTCTTTACGCGGAAGTCGGGAAGCCCGGAGGCGACGGGCCACAGGTTCACTCGAATTCTCCTGGAGAGGAACTTGCCCAGGCTTTGGAAGCGGCCTCCGGTCGTCGTCCGGCGCTCTATAGTTTTGAGCCGCTGCTGCAAATCGTGCGTGAATAAGAAGGCACGCGCCGGCCACACTGAAAGTGCCTGGGTTGTCGGAATTGCCATCCCATCCTTCTCTCGCTATGAGAACGCCGCGCCAACAAGCGCCGACCAGCATAACCGGAGAGGTGGCAGAGTGGTCGAATGCACCGCACTCGAAATGCGGCATGCCTGCAAGGGCATCGTGGGTTCAAATCCCACCCTCTCCGCCATTTATGCCGATATAGATCGAAGCCGATCAATCAAAGCGGCCCTATCACACCATTCGTTAGAATCCTTTGAAATCTCCCGCAACAGACCAGACCTACATCATCCGGCTCATCAATCCTCCCCAAAGCGATAGACCACATCTTCGAAGGAGCCGGTGGGAAATACGTAGAGCAGCCTCACAGTTGCGTTGGAATCGTTGCGGATGCCGTGTTCCGCGTTGCCGGGAATGAAGACGGCCGTGCCGGGGGTGACGACCGTTTCACGTCCGTCGACGGTCAGGATGCCGGTTCCCTCGAGAATGAAGTAGATCTCGGGCTGTTCGTGCCGATGGGGCTGAAGGGTGCCGCTGCCCGGCGCGATCTCGGCGACGCCCGCCGTCATGCTGTCGGTCGGTGTTCTGTCGCTGCTGAAAAGCGTGTGCCAGGATATTCTGCCGCGGGATGGATCGTTCCATTCTTCAAGCGGTCGCTCTTCGGCGGTGGTGATAACGGCCTGTGAATGCTCGCTCATTTTGCCTCGACCTGTTGTTCAGGATGCCGCCTTGAACGGTGTCACAACGATCGCGGATGTCAATGAGCAAGGCTTTTCGCGAGCCTCTACTCTTCCGAATCGTCGGTCTCCGCCGCCTTGGCCTTGCTTCCGAACAGGCTCTTCAGCGCGCTGGTCTTCGCTTTCGATGCCTTGCTGACCTTCATCGCGCGGGTAGCCGCCTTGGCCTGTTCCAGCATCATTTCGATCTGGATCTGCTGGATTTCGGTCAGACGCTCCCATTGGCGATTAAGGAGATGGTCGACTTTTTCGTGCAGGTGACGAATTTCCAGTTCGGCTTTCAGGTTGACCTTGTAGTCGTTGAGTGCGCGCAGCCGGTCCTTTGCTTCCTGCCGGCGCTGGCTCATCATGATGATCGGTGCCTGCAGGGCGGCGATCGTCGAGAGAATGAGGTTCAGCAGAATGAACGGATAGGCATCGAAGGCCTTGTTCTCGCCCATGAGGGCATTGATGCCCATCCAAACGGCCAGAAACAGACAGAAGGAAATGATGAAGGTCCAGCTGCCGCCGAAGGAGGCGACGATATCGGCCATGCGGTCACCGATGGAGCGGTGATCCTCGTAATCCTCTTCGATGTTCTCGGCGAGCGTGTCGTGCGTCTTCAGGCTTTCGACCACCTCGTCCTCAAGGTTCGAAAGCTCGCCGCGCTCGTCCGTCAGAAGTTCGGCAATGTACTGAGCGCGATAGTCGTCCATCGCCTTGCGGCTGATATAATCGTCAGCGCGAAGGTCTGGATGTTTCAACCGCATGAAATCCGCCAACGAGGGGCGGAGGTCATCGATGTGCACGGCATCCTTCTTCTTGAGCGTTTGGCCGGTGATGGCATCGACGAGCTTGACCGACTTAGCCTTCGCCTGGGCGAGGCTCTTGGTGTAGTCGTCCATCTCCACCACGGTTGCCGCTTCGCCCTCGCCGGCGTCGAAGTCGACGATGCCTTCGGTCGGATCAACGGTCTTTGTCTCTGTCATGTGCGGCCCTCGTTTGCAGTTTTGCGTTCATCTAGCCAATGATCGGAACAGGATTGTGACTGTAGGCGCGCTGTTGTGGCAAGCTTTGGCAAAACCATTCCCTCTCGCCTCAATCTCCACCGCTTATCCGCTCGCTGTAAATGGTCGTAACGATGTTGTTCTAAGCAATGGCAAACAAATCATGCCGCAGTTGCGTTGATGGCACCATATGTCCGCTGCCGTCTGCGCCGCGAGGAGGTTGCTAAGCCTCGTTTAACAACTGATCCGTGAACCATTGAAAATATTAGTAAAATCGGAGCGTGTCAGCGCTATCGATTCTTCGGAATGAATCGCGATTGTGCATTTTCAGCCCCTTGACCATGGCCTGCCGGCTTCTATTTGCCGCAATGCAACATGCGTCTTGCTGCACTGAATGAATGAGTATGTTTGAACGGACTATTCAACAGGGGTGTTGGGCCTGTTGTCATGGGTTCGCACATGTGCGGAAAGGATACCTATGCACAATCCTCCGGCAAATGACCTGGAGTCCATCGCCCGACAAGGTGGCCGTTTCAAGCGGATGGCCGTCCGGATACCGACCTACCTGACGGATTTGAGGGAAAATCCAGCCTGGTTGCCCATGTTCCTGCTGGCCCGGACATTGCCGTTCCGGCGCATGCACTGGGCGGCGACCAGGCGGCCGGTGGCGCGCCCCGCTTCCGGCACATCCATGTTCACCGGGATCGGATGCGATACCGTCGTCAATGCGCTGCGCACAGACGGGATTTTCTCCGGCCTCACCCTGCCGGACAATATTCATCAGGAAATCGCCGAGTTCGCGCGCACCACGGGCTGCTTCGGCAATTTCAACAGGAAGCTCGAATTCGTCGCGCCCGAGCACGCGCAAGCCGAAGCGCAATTCGGGCGGTCCCTTCTCAGCGGGCATTTCTTCGAGCGCTCGCTCGATTGCGATGCCGTCCTGGCGGTGCAGCGCGATCCGCTGCTCACCGATGTCGCCAAACATTATCTCGGCGGGCAGGCCAAGGTGATTACCACCCGCGTCTGGTGGAGCTTTCCGACGCAGGCTTCCGAGGCGGATCGAAGCATGGCTTCGCTCGACAAGTTTCATTTCGACCTCGACGACTGGCGGATGCTGAAATTCTTCTTCAATCTCGTCGATGTCGATGAAGGCACCGGGCCGCACGTCTTCGTCAAAGGCAGCCACAGGCGGCGCGCCGTCAAGCATCAGTTGACGCTTATGGTCGGCCACCCGGCGGATGAGGTTCTCGGCTATTACGGCAAAGACAGCACCGTCACGCTGACCGGCAAGGCCGGCTTCGGCTTCGGCGAGGATCCCTTCGGTTTCCACATGGGCACCGTGCCAACGGAAAAGCCGCGATTGATGATGGAAGTGGGCTTCGGCGTCTCGAAGCCGTCGCAGCGCCGGTTCCATGGAGAGCCGGTTCTCAAGTAGACGATTACCGACCGTTGCCATTGCCTGGACACCGTTGTCCAGGCAATGGCAACGGTGTCCTATATTCGTCGCTACACGCCACGGCGCACATGCCGGGCGATAAGATGGTCGATGGCGATGCGGCCCGGCCCGGCGGCGATGATCACCAGGAAGCAGGTGGCCCAGGTGCCATGCGTCGGCCAGGCATCGGGATAGACGAAGATCTCGATCACCAGCGTCATGCCGAGCAACGCCAGCGCCGACAGCCGGCTGGCAAAGCCGATCACCAGCAGAACCGGAAAGAAATGCTCGCTGAAGGCGGCGATATGGGCGGCGATCCAGGGGTCGACAAGCGGCAGTCTGTATTCCGTCTGGAAGAGATAGACGGCGTTGTCGGTGACATGCCAGCCGTCGACCTTGGTCTGGCCCGATTGCCAGAAAACGGCGGCGATCGATAGGCGTGCGATCAGCGCGATCAGGTCGTGCGGAATGCGGTCGAGCAATTTGAGAGCGCCATAAAGCCTTTGCGGCACGGTTTCGCGTTCGGCCGTGACGGCCGTTATTGTCTGGTCTGGCATTTTGGTTCTCCTGAACGGCGTCTAGCGAATAGTCGTAAATGCGCCGGCGGCGAGCGCTCCGGCGAGATTGGCTGAGAGATCGAAGTCCGGTGCCGCGGCAACAGCCGCCTCCATGGCCACCGCAAGATCGGCGCCGGTGGCAAGCACCTCCAGAAACACGGCGCCGCCGGCCGGTAGCCGATGTATCTGGACCGTCATCTCCGGCCGAACGATGAGCGCATCCTCGCAGCTCCAGTCATCAATCGGACGAAGCTCCATTTCGCCGGCGTTCATCGCCCAGATGGTGACCGCGGGAAAGGACGAGCGCAGGATCGAGGCGGAGGGATGCAGCGCGAAAGTCAGGCTTGCGAGCCGTTTCGGTTCGATCGTCGCCAGCAGCGCGGGGTTGAGGGGTACGGCGTCGGCGGCATGATAGGCTTTGCTGCGTGCCGCCTCCAGACGGATGACATCAGGCAGATAGTCGATTTCACGCGCCGGCTCGAAGGTTGCGACGAAATCGGCGAAGTCGTCGCCATAGGCCAGCAGCAGCGGTGATAGCGGCGGACGCAGCCGGATGAATTCATGCGCCATGGCGGCGAAGAAGTCCTTGCCGACAATCTTCTCGGCCATCGGAAAACGCGAGGCAAGTGCACCGATCAGCCCGGCGGCGACATTGTTGCGGTAGACGCCGAAGCGTCGTTCCGGCCGGGGACCGTTCCAGGCCGTCAATCCTTCGGGTACGGCACGATCGGGATCGATCAGCGCGGCGGCAAATTCGGTCTGGGTGGTGACGGACATGATTGCTCCCTATGCCGCCCGGCGTTCGGCGGCGCGGCGCAGGATGGTATCGGCCGCCTCCGCCTCGGCTCTGAGAACCGGCCATTCAGGGACGTCATTGTCCCATTCGACCAGGCTTGCAATCGGCCCGGTGCGGGCGATCAGCTCTTCATAGAGCGCCCAGACGGGATCCTTGACCGGCGTGTCGTGGCTGTCGATCAATAGCGTCGCACCGGTATCGTCGACGGTCTCGGAATGGCCGCTCAGATGGATTTCGCGCACCCATTGCACGGGAAAACGGGCAAGATAATCGCGCGGATCCATGCGGTGATTGGTCGAGGCGACGAAGACGTTGTTGACGTCGAGCAGCAGGCCGCAGCCGGTGCGCCGGACGATCGCGGCGAGAAAATCGGTCTCCTCGATCGTGCTTTCCTCAAACAGCAGGTAGGTGGCGGGATTTTCGAGCAGCATCTGCCGGCCAAGCAGCGTCTGTACCTGGTCGATATGGGCACAGACCTGGGCGAGCGTCGTGTCCGTATAGGGCAGGGGCAGCAGGTCGTTCAGAAACGTCGTGTCGTGGGTCGACCAGGCGAGATGTTCGGAAAAGCTCTCCGGCTCGTAGCGGTCGCAGACGATCTTCAGGCGAGCGAGATGATCCGTGTCCAGCGGCTGCATCGAGCCGATCGACAGGCCGACGCCGTGGATCGACAGTGCATAATCCCGGCGCAACTTGGCGAGCTGGGCATGCGGCGGTCCGCCGGCACCCATATAGTTTTCGGCATGCACCTCGAAAAAACCGATCGGCTGTGGGGCCGCGTTGATGGCGGAAAAATGCTCCGGCTTGAAGCCGACGCCGGCGCGGCGGGGAAGCTCTGAGGGTTTCATGACGGACCTCGTTGATTTTGGGAGACGGCGGCGCGACCGAGATTGCGCCGCCTGTCGTTGCGCGCTTCGATCAGACCGGCGCCGGCCCCTGGGCCAGTGTGCCATGGCCGTTGGGTGTCTTCATCGTTTCGCAGGTGCCGGCCGGAACCAGTTTCCAGGAATTTTTCTGGTAGTCGGTCTTCGATGTCCCGGCGCAGGTGGTGCCCGGACCGGCGGCGCAATCGTTCTGGCCCTTGAGGGCAATGCCGTAGCATTTCTCCTTGGCATCGGCAGCGGAGGCGGTGGGAACGCTGGCGATCAGTGTCAGCGCTGTGGCGACCGAGGCTGCAAAGGCGACTGCGGGAATTTTGGTCATGACAAACTCCGGATATCGTGTTGTTCGGATGATAAGCCGACGAATGGATCAGGCCGGGGTCAGCGAGCCGTGACCTTTAGGGGTCTTCATGGTGGCGCAGGTGCCGGTCGGGACGAGCTTGAAGGACATCTTGTCGTAGCTCATGGTCGACTTGCCGGCGCAGTCATGCTTGCCGGCGGCGCAATCGTTCTGGCCCTTCAAGGCAACGCCGTAGCATTTTTCCTTTGACATGCTGTCGGCGGCGGAAGCGGGGGCGGCGGCGACGGATGCGAGCACTGAGGCCAGCGAACCGGCAATGGCCAGGGTGAGGATGCTGTTTTTCATAGGTCTGTCTCCGTGATGGGTGCCAGCCGTGATTGGCTTGCACTGACGTCTACGGAGCCGCCACGGCGAATATTACAGTTGCTGCGAAATTTTTTTGAATGCCGCCCAAGCCCCAACGCGGACAGTCTAATATTCAATTCAATCTGTGTATATCGGGCACGAGAAAAGCGACTCGAACCAGCAAGAACGCTTAAGAGGATAAGGTGTGCTTGATCGGGCAAACACGTTCTTTTCACGCGGGCTCTGGCAAATTCTCGAATAATGTCCAATCGTCAGTGCAGGTGCTTCGATTGAAATCCGATCCGGGGAGGATCTAGAAAAAACATGGTCATTGCCGGTAACAAAATCGTGTGGCCGTGCGTAGAGGGGAATATCAGGTGAAACACTCGGCGCGCGAAGAGGAATGGGCAGCCTGGATGCGCGCCGCCATCGCGGGCGATGCGCAGGCCTACCATCGCTTTCTGTCCGCTGTTACGCCGTATCTGCGGGCCATGGCGCGGCGACGTTGCGACCAGTTCGGCGCGCCGGCAAGCGAGGCCGAGGACGTGGTCCAAGAAGTGTTGCTGGTCATTCACCTGAAGCGCGGAACATGGGATACATCGCGCCCTATCGGCCCGTGGATATCGACGATCGTGCGCAACAAGCTGATCGACAGCCTGAGACGGCGCGGGCGGCATGTGAATGTGCCGATCGACGATGTCATCGATATCCTGGAAGCCGAGGAGCAGACGGATACCTTGGATAGGCTCGATGTCGACCGTATGCTGGCGCAATTGCGAGATCCGCAGCGGACCATCGTGCGTTCGATTTCCGTCGAGGGAACCAGCGTGCGCGAAACCGCCGACCGGCTGAAGATGACCGAAGGTGCGGTGCGTGTGGCGCTGCATCGCGCATTGAAGGCGCTTGCCGCCTTGTATCGGAGTGAAAACAGTGAAAACCGATGACCTCATCAATCTTCTGGCGCAGGATGCTCCGGTCCGCACGCGGATCGGGCCGACGCTAACGCTTGCGGCCATCGGAGGCATCCTGATCAGCGGTGCGATGTTCTTCGCGGCGATCGGCTTTCGCGCCGACATCGGCAGCGCGATGGAAACGGTTCGTTTCCTGTTTAAATTCGTGGTGACCATCGCGCTTGCCGTCACCGCCAGCACCGTTGTCTTCCGTATTGGCCGCCCCGGCGTGTCGCTGCGCCCTTGGGGCTGGACGCTTCTTGCCACACCGCTACTGATGGCCGTCGCTGCGCTCCTCGAGATGATGGTCATGCCGGCCGATAGCTGGGGCACGCGCATGATGGGGCACAATGCTCGCTTCTGCCTGACGATCATTCCGCTGCTGTCGATTGGCCCGCTTGCCTGCTTCCTCTTTGCGCTGCGCCAGGGCGCGCCGGAAAAGCCTGGTGTTGCCGGCGCAGTCGCCGGGCTCGCAGCCAGCGGCATCGCCGCCACCTTCTATGCATCCAATTGCACGGATGACAGCCCGCTCTTCGTCCTGCTCTGGTATCCGTTGGCCATCGCTATCGTGACGGCGGTCGGCTATGTCGCGGGCAGGCGCCTGCTGCGCTGGTAAATGATCGCTATTGAGGCGCTGCGGGAGGCCATGATCCAGGGCTTTCGTCGAGCCTTGCCAAAAAAAAGCATTTGCCTGCGTTAAACTATTTGCATCCGCGACGAATTCTATTATAGAGGCGCAGCCTTCACCGCGAAGGGTTTTATCGCCTAGCGGTCGTTGGGGAATAGTTCAATGGTAGAACGACGGACTCTGACTCCGTTAATCTTGGTTCGAGTCCAGGTTCCCCAGCCAAATTTATCTAAAAGCCCTTGATTCCTTGATTTCCCAGGCGTGCCGGATATCGTTTTGGCATCATTGGCGACCTGATGCCCTGTGATAACGATCGGTTCGCGCGTAAAACATCAGGGCTAGCGGTCATATCAAACCGCGATGATAGGCCGGAGACATAACTGCACCCGACCTGCAAGGTTTAAACATCTTCCAAAATCACATTGCCAGCCGGGCACGGTCCAGACATTATAATGCCGTTGACAGAGAGAGCGACTGGTCTCTTTCTACCGTCCCAATATACGGCTGGCGAGCCGACGAAGGGTGGAGGTCATGCGCCATGTCGTCGACTGTTCGATGGCTCGCAGACGCAGGACTTCGGCTTCCAACTGTCTGACGCGTTCATTCGTTCCCAAACGCAAGGCTTCCGCATCGTGGTGTCTGATACTCTCATTCGCCTGGTCGGGCGAAGTGTTGATATAGACGGGCAGGAGAGGGTCGGCGATGATCCCGCGCTCCGCAAAGGGAAAGTTGCTGATGATGCAGATCAGACGACCTCGATCACCAAGGCGGTATTCCGAGCGCACGAGTCGATAAGCCGGCGAAACCGCACAGAATTGCGCCAGCCACCAGGCCGGGTCGCGAATGGTCAAATGGCTGTGTGCATCGTCATAACAGGCGATCTTGTGGAATTGCCAGCGCCCGGCCTCTGTTAGCCGTGCGAGCGTATGCCCGATATCCTGGGTGGCGATATGTTCGAGCACATCGGCGGATGTCAAAATATCCGCATCGCATTGCGGGACATTTTTGGTAATGTCGCAGGCGACAAACTCGACATTGGCCGCTCGTTTCTGCAGGTCGCGGACACCGGGCGACAGCGCCCAGTCGCATCCTATGACCCGACGCCGCGTCTGTGCGGCAAGCTCGAGATAGCGGCCGTTCCCGCAGCCCACTTCCTGCAGGGTCTCGCCTGGAATCTGCGAGAGCAGATCGGCCTCTTCGACCAGCCAGTTGTTCTGCTGGTATCCGATATTCGTCTCGTGCAATGAGGTATAGTAAGCTGACCCCAGAGCCTTCCCATCGCGTTCAGGTGGAGCCACCGACCCTTCCGGCGCATCCGGCAATAGCATGACCGACTTCATCCCCACCCCCAACTTCCGTTTGTCATCGTGATCTTCTATATCAGAAGGTGATAGAAAATTTGACGATCGAATGCGCAGCTGAACATATCCGGCCACCGGCATATCATCGGAAATCCGACAGTCGACGCTTCCTTGCCAGCCGGTCGCAGCGGTCATGCGTGTCGTAACCGGTGCCGTTCTATTACCGGCGAAGACCTCAACCACCTGAACGCCGCCCAGCGTTTGTGCCAGCGCCGAAAAGGCGAGACGTAGCGTTCCACCGACATTGCCTTCCGGCCACCGAAACAGCAGCACCGCCTCCTGCGCTGCAGCCCAGACGCCCCAATTTTCCTGTGGGTGCCAGCCATATGTCAATGCGCCCGCGAAAGATGGTCCGCCGGCACGCAACTCATGCGCCGGTCGAAGTTCGGGAGCATCGGGCACCGGTACCGAGGCCAGACCCCAATTCACCCGAAGCGAATCATGCAACGGCATGACGGCGAGATCAGGATGCGAACCGATGGCCCGATCCGGTGTCTGAAAACGCTGCTGGAGCGCGTGCAATAGGGTTTGCCAGGAGATACGGGCCTGACGGAGCGGTAACTCCGCCATCAGGGCACGATCGCGGTCAGGCACTATAAGCTGATGGGTACGTTTGCCGGCAAGCCGAGCCTCCGTCAGAAGGCCGGACGACAAGGCGATGACATCCGTCACGGATGTATCCGCCAGCAGCGCATAGCTTGGGCGCTGCGTCAGGATAGCGTGTGGCACTGCCTCGAGGATCGGCAACAGGTGCTCGATGGAATTCCAGTGTGGATGCGGCCGTATCAGGAGCAGGTCCAGTTCGGCGGTGATCTCCTTGATCCTGTCGAGGACGTCTATCGGCTTCGCAATCTTTCCGTCGAGGATGACTGCGGAATCATGAGGAACCTGCCCCGCGAAAAGACCCACGCGAGCGCCGGGAAAGAAGCCGTTGGTCGGGGCGGTGCGTCGCTCTCGCGCCAGCAGGGCGGCGAGCGCGGGAACGAGCGCCTCCTCCGCAATCAATGACTGACTGAAGCCCGCGACCAGAACCTCGTCATTCGTGGAGACGGTGAGGAACAGATCCGGTCCGAAACGAAGCGGATCGACTTCGATGTCGAGAAAGGGGACGCCCTTGTCCAGCATCATGTTTAT
This sequence comes from Rhizobium sp. GW821-FHT14E12, assembly GCF_058803745.1. Taxonomy (NCBI): domain Bacteria; kingdom Pseudomonadati; phylum Pseudomonadota; class Alphaproteobacteria; order Hyphomicrobiales; family Rhizobiaceae; genus Rhizobium; species Rhizobium sp. GW821-FHT14E12. The sequence goes on along the minus strand of NZ_JBXAPH010000009.1, from coordinate 156,386 downwards.
CAGCAGCGGCGGCAGGCCGAAACCCAGCACAAAGTCCGCTGCGATAAAGGAATCCAATCCGACTGCGTAGCCTGCCGCGCAAGGAACGCATCGTGCGGCCGCCCAACCTTCCTGGGTCGGCGGATAACCAAGCGATTCCACCAGGCGAGCGGCATCGCAGCTGTTATCCTCTCGCCCGCCGAGGATTTTGACATCCCAGGCCGGCCCGGCCAATGTCCGGCCGAAGCCTTCCAGCCATCGCAAATTATCGTCACTATGTAAAATTCCAACGCGCGTTCCGCGAAAGACATCGTCCATTACATGCAGGAGCGGCATTGGCTTTACTTCTTATTCCAACCGGGCAGCATGGCGTGGATCTGGTGCTTCATGCAGACTTCTGAGGACTCTGCCGTGGTTGAATTATCTGAGACGCGTTTTTGCAAAGTTCATATGAGAAATTCCGATGTGACGCGGTAAAGGCGAGATTGCTCTTATGCCTAACTGATCTTTGACTGGTGATCGACGAAGAATCAAGCATGTTAGATTTCATGTCTCTTTAATCGATTTTTCCGTTCACATCGAACCACGGTCGATGTGAATAAAGCAAAGTGCCGTGAGGATTCTCGACTCGACCGTATTGATGGATCACCGCGAAATGAAAATGACGTGGAACTCCGCACTAGGGATCAGCATCGTATTTTGCTGCCAGTCACGACCTCTTGAGGCTCCACAGCTAGTCACACGTTGACCAACTGCAGACAATCTCGGCCATTCGGTGGCTGTGTGATACGATCCGCGCCATTCTAATGGATGCTTGAACGAGCGATGACCGTGTGGGGGAATATTTGCTCGCGGGGGGCTATCCTCAGTTTCCGTGCTTTGCTACGGGTTCGCCTTAAAAAGGGCTGCATGTCTCTATTGTTGGGCCAAAAGACGAACCTGAAAATGGATTGCCGGTGAAGAATTTCAAAATCGCCAAAAATGAAGCGCATTATCATGGTGCTGTGTGGGACATTGCAGAGGCATTGTCGAACTTTCGCCTGGCGGCATTGCTCGGATGGCAAGATGTCGCGCAGCGCTACAGGAGATCGCGGGTCGGCGCGTTTTGGCTCACCATTAATATGGGCGTATTAATTGGAGCTCTTGGCCTCGTTTTTGGCACGATCTTCAATTCCCCCATGAATGAATTTCTCCCTTTCATATGTGTAGGTCTGATATTTTGGGGGTACTATACCCAGATCGTTAGCGAGGGATGCACTGGGTTTATATCTAATAGTGACATAATACTACAGCTTGATATACCATTTTTTACATATATACTAAGAGTATGGTATCGAAATTCTGTTATACTTGCACACAATCTGGTTATATTCCCAATCGTTCTCCTGATATTCTGGAAATCAATTGGGATTTCGGCATTGTTGGTGATTCCAGGGTTCGCCTTGGTCACGTTAAACATGACTTGGATCGCGTTGATATTGGCAATACTGTGCACGCGCTATCGCGACCTCATCCAGATTGTACAAAATATCATGCAGGTTATGCTTTATGTCACTCCGATCATGTGGATGCCAAATCATTTGCCACAGAGCGCGTCGCGCGGAATGCTCGACTTTAATCCCTTTTTCCACCTGATCTCAGTTGTCAGGAATCCGCTTCTTGGGCAGGCCGTGACCGTCACAAATTGGCTTGTGGCAATAGGCTTTGCCATTCTCGGTTGGTCTATTGCGCTTCTGCTTTTGAAAAAATACCGAGCTCGCATTGCCTACTGGCTGTGAGTCAAAGCAACAGAGATTTCAGAGAGTACAGGCAAGTATGACATCGATTTCCTTGCAGAATGTCACCGTCGACTTTCCCATCTATAACGCGCGTGGCCGTTCGCTCAAAAATCGCGTTATGAACATAGCCACCGGCGGTTCGATCAATTCGGAAGGCCATGGCGCAGTGGTTGTCCGTGGATTGGATACAATTAATCTCGAATTGAAGCAGCATGACCGCATTGGCCTCATTGGCCACAACGGCTCAGGGAAGACTACTCTTCTGCGCGTGCTAACGGGTGTTTACAAGCCGACATCCGGCAAGATTGAGATCCAGGGTAAATGCACATCGCTAATCAATATCTCGCTGGGAATCGATCCTGAGGCGACTGGTCGCCAGAATATCTTCCTTCGGGGAGCATTGTTGGGTTTCCGAAAGGACGAGATGAGAGCTCGGCTTGAGGAAATTGAGGAGTTCAGCGAATTGGGTGGTTTCCTAGAGATGCCCGTTCGCACTTACTCAAGCGGCATGCAGCTACGATTGGCATTCTCAATTTCCACCATCCTGCAGCCCGAAATCCTGATCATGGACGAATGGTTGGCGACGGGCGACGAGGGTTTCAAGGTTAAAGCTAATCAGCGCTTGAATGAGCTTGTCGAAAAAACGCAGATCCTGGTGATCGCAAGCCACGCCAAGGAGCTTTTGGAAAAAAACTGCAATCGAATCATTTGGCTTGAGCACGGCAAGATCCGTATGGATGGGGAGCCCTCCGACGTGCTGAACGCTTATTTTGGAGTTGACACTCCTTGACGATAGGCAGTTGATTCCACTGAGACGAGACACCTTTTTGGAGTGATAATGTAGGCGCCTTGACGTCAGGCAGGTCAGCTTAAACATCTTCCAAAATCATATTGCCAGGCGGGCGCCATCCAGACTTCACGATGCCTTATTTCTTGTTCAGTATCAGCGATGGAGTCGATGCCCTTTAAGGCCTCAGAGGCTAAGGTCGATTTTGAGCCAAGTTGCTGGTGTTGGAAACGAAGATAGTATAGTAGCTCGTTGAATTGTCTATTGAGTGGGCCAGCCGGGTGTCGTCCAGTACCATTATTTCCTATGCGCAGAACTTCGAAGATGTCGTATTGTGGCGAGCTCTTGGCCATATCGAGCACGGCTTTTATATTGACGTTGGGGCATGTTCGCCTGACGATATGTCGGTCACTAAATTATTCAGCGAGCGAGGCTGGCATGGTATCAATGTCGAGCCCAATCCGATTCACTATGCGGCGTTAAAGTCCCGGCGGTTTCATGACATTAATCTGCCGATTGCGCTCGGCTCATATGAAGGCCGGACGGAGATTCATCTCTTTGGTGACACCGGTCTATCGACTCTCGACGAATCCGTCGCGCAGGCTCATCGCGAGGACTGGCAAGAAACAACACAAGTGGTCGAGCTACGTCGGCTGGCAGATGTATGGCGCGAGCACGTACCACGAGATCAGCCGGTTCATTTTCTTAAGGTCGATGTCGAAGGTTTCGAACGAGAGGTTCTCCTCGGTTGTGATTGGGCTGTAAATCGCCCATGGGTCGTGGTGGTGGAGGCGACAGCTCCGCTCAGTACTGAGCCGCGGCACGCGACTTGGGAGAGTATCCTTGTCGATTCGGATTATAAGTTCGTCTATTTCGATGGCTTGAACCGCTTCTATGTGGCGCGCGAGCACGCCGAACTAGAAGCAGCCTTTTTTGCACCGCCCAATGTTTTTGATGACTACATCCCCGTAGCCGTTATCGAGCGCGATGCCGTAATTAGTTCTCTCAGAGGAGAGGCCGAGATTAGAGGTACGCAGCTCGCCGCTGCACAGATACGCTTGGCAGAGCACGATGCCCAGTCGAGCCACGCTACGTCCGAGAAGCTTGTAGTTGAACGGTTGCGTAGCGAAGTCATGCAATTAACCGAAAACGCAGCAAGGCTTCGCACTGAGCTCGAGCACCGAACCAGCGAACTGCGTCGGTGCGCCGAGGAGAACGCCAATCTGGCTGCGCATGCAACGAATCTCGATCGTGAGCGCCACGTTTTTCTGTCATCTAAGAGTTGGCGGATCACGGAACCTCTACGCCAGCTTAGCGGCCAGACGACACCTGGTCGGCGCAATCAGGTTCGACGCGTCCTCAAGGCGGCTTGGTGGTCAGTTACCCCCTGGCGTATTCCTGCTCGCCTGCGTTTCATCCGCGAACGCAACGCGATAGCAACTGTCGCGGCTGGCGCCGTCACTTCCGCCGAGACCCCACAGTCCAAATATCTTGCCTGGATTCGCGGACGCGCGCCGGCCGCGAATGCGATTGTTTTCCCGCGCAGCGAAAAGCCACCGATCTCCTTTTTGCTTGATGCTGGTTTGCAGAACAACGATGTGGCGTTAGGGCGTACGCTTGCTTCGTTACGTGGTCAGAAACGCGTTGTTTGGGAGGTGGTGATCTATGGCGCCTCCGCCACTCGGCAGAATCAATCGTCGTTTGCCAGCCTTCTCGTCGGGGACGCGCGGATCATTGTCGCTAAAGGCGTGAATGAGGGCGCGGCTGAACCTGCCCATGCCCTGCGAGAGGCGCAAGGCGAATTCGTCGCAGTTCTTGAAGCTGGTGACCTCCTCGCTCCTGCTGCACTCGATGAGATTGCCGCCGCGCTGGCAGAAACCCCGCAGGTCGACATTCTCTATAGTGACGAGGATAGCCGTTCCGAAGGGAACGTGCGCGAGCGGCCATATCTCAAGCCTGGCTTTTCGCCAGATCTGCTTTACGCGTTCAATTATTTCGGCCGCCTGACTTTGTTACGGCGTGAACTTGCCATCAAGGCTGGCGGTTTCGACGAGAGAGCCGGCACCGCGTTCGAATGGGATTTGAACCTGCGAGCTGCCGATGTTGCGCAGACGGTCGTGCGTATCCCCAAGGTGCTGTGTCATCGGCGCCCCGAAAGCGACTGCGGTAGACCAGCGCCCGAGACGCCCGCTGCCGCTGACGCGCGCCGAACAATTGAGTCCTATTGGTCTCGTCGCGACTTTCAGCCGACCGCAACAACTGAGCTAGATGGAACTCAGTCGACGATCTGGCCGCTGGTTTCCGAGCCGCGTGTGTCAGTCATTATCCCAACCAAGGATAAGGCGCATCTGCTACGCATGTCGACGACGGGGCTTTTACAGCTGACCAACTATCGCAATTTGGAACTGATAATAGTCGATACCGGCTCAGTGGAGCCCGAGACGCTGGAGCTGTATGATGCGTTGCGCACCGACCCGCGCGTGCGTATCTTGAATTTCCGTCCCCGATTCAATTACTCGGCCGCTTGCAACTTCGGCGCGGCCGCTGCGACGGGCCGAATTCTGCTGTTCCTGAATAACGACGTTGAAGTGATCTCATCCGATTGGCTCTCCGAGATGGTACGCTTCGCTCAGCGTCCAGGTGTAGGATGCGTCGGCGTCAAATTGATCTTTCCTTCGCTTGAGCTTCAGCACGGCGGCGTTGCGATTGGTCCGCATCTAGCTGCTCTCGCCTTCCGTAGCGGGGAAGCGTTAGGTTTTGATCTGTTCGGATCCCCTCATCATCCCCGTAACTGGATGGCAGTGATGGGGGCATGCCAGATGGTGACGCGCGAAGCTTTCGACGCAGTTGGTGGCTTCGATGAAGCTTATCAGATTGCGATGAGCGATGTAGCGCTATGCTTACAGCTTTGGCGGGCGGGCTATCGCACGGCATATGCGCCCGCTGGAGCTCTGGTGCATCACGAGGGAGCCACCCGCGGTCACTCTAATCCTGCGGAGGATGTGCAGCGTCTAGCAGACGACATCCGAGCTTTGGGTATTGACGAGGATCCTTATCTCCATCCGGATCTGGATGGCGGTGAGGCAATCCCGCGCCTGAGGAGTCCTGGCGCGGAAGGGCCTGCGGAGACGTTGCGGCGTCTGATAGCGCAGATCGGTTCCTACGAACCTATGCCCATGGATCTCGATCTCTCGTGTGATGGACGCGTGCTGGCATTGGTCGAGGAGCCAAGGGCACATGTGCTATGGTTTCCGCAGCCCGCCTATAAAGTCTCCGATACTTGGAGTGCGGCGCGCTGGACGCTCGATCTGCTGCGCAGGCGTCCGGACATACGTGCTCGCTTTCCTCGAGCGCTTTCGGATGGATGGAATGGTAGTTTTGCGCGTTGGTTGATTACCGAAGGAAGCACGCAGTTCGGTTTACCACAGGAGGCAGCAGAGGCACTGCGCGCTATGTTCACGGCTGACTTGGGTGCGCGCTCTCGCCGCGTTTTTCTAGGGCGAGGCGATATCCGGCAAAGGTGGCCCCATGGATTAACGCCAGTCAGTTGTCGTGAACTCTTTCGCTGGTTTATCCAGCACGGACGCCGTGAAGAGGGGGTGAGACTTGAGGAGATTTGGTGGCTGTTCCATGAGGTGAGCGAGCGCCCCGCGCAGGAAATTGTAACGGCTCTTTGCCTGACGCCTGCATGGCAGACGATGTTTCCCGATGGGGCGTCGCCCTTTGGTGCGAACCGTTTTGCGCGCTGGTTTGGTGCAATGTATCGCATCGATGGCCTCTGGCTTGATCCCATGAAGTGGTCGTTTCCGGGCTCTCCAGCAGACCAAATCCGTCTCGCCTGGCAGTCGCGGGAAGATTGGCAATACGCTCATCCTTTGGCGCTTAAGGAGCCTACCGCTGCACGCAGGTTCCTTGCTTGGCTCACCTCCGGTGTAGTCGTTATGGAGCCTTGGGTCTCTGCTTGGTTGAGCGGCCTAGATCTAGATGCGGTTTCGGCTGAGTTGGCAGGGCCTGGCCTTAACATGTTTGCCCATTTCTGCTATCCCTCAGGTTTGCGTATCTCTGCCGAGGCGATGGTCGAGGGCTTGCGCGAAATCGGTGCGGAGGTCTCGTTGCGTGATGTACGCACCGGTAAGAAAGACGATCCCGGCCACGAGCGTTTCGTCGGCTTTGAAACGCATGATGTCACCATCATCCACGCTCAGCCGGAGCCCTTTTTTGACAAGGTCTTTGAAAGTGTCGATCTTTCCGAACGAGAGCCTCGCTCCTACCGGATCGCCTACTGGTACTGGGAGTTCGACACGATTCCGGACTCTTGGCGCGTTCAGGCCTCAAGCGTGGATGAGGTATGGGCTGCGACCGAATTCGTTGCCAAGGGTCTGCGCGAAAAGCTTTCGCTCCCGGTTCACAAGCTGTTCCCAGGTGTACGCTTAACACCCTTTGAAACGCGTGGACGTGCTTATTTCGGTTTGCCGGAAGACGAGACACTCTACTTATTTACATTTCACATGATGAGCATCATGGAGCGCAAAAATCCTCTTGGGCTCATTCGTGCCTTCAAACAGGTCTTCCGCCCGGATGAGCCTGCACGTCTTGTGCTCAAAACGTCGTTCGGCGACCACCACCCCACGGAGATCGAAAAGCTGCGCAAGGCGGCCGAAGGCTTTCGGATTACTATCATCGATGAAGTCTATTCGCCCAACGATGTTCTGGCTCTGATGGAGGTTTGTGACGTTTATGTCTCGCTCCATCGCAGTGAGGGGCTGGGTCTTACGATGGCCGAAGCCATGCTAATGGGCAAGCCCGTAGTTGCGACGGGATATTCTGGCAACACGGAATTCATGAACGAAGAGAATAGCTTGCTTGTCGGATATAAGCTTGTGAAACTTGGCGAGCCAATTCCACCATACGATGCGGATTATGAATGGGCAGAGCCATCGGAAGAGGACGCCGCCCAGTGCTTGCGTCGACTATACGACGACCCAGATTTCGCGCGCGAACTTGGCAAGAAGGCTAAGGCGGATGCTGAGCAACGGCTATCGGTCGTTGAAGCGGGGCGCAGAATAGTAGGCCGCTTAGCCGAAATCGAGGCTTCTCGTTCGGGCGCGCGCGTGCCGAAGGAGCCGCCACAACGTCAGCTTTGATATGGCATCTGCTCCAGCGTGTATCAGTGTATCAGGGAAGAAGTTTGGAATAGAGCTTTTCAAAGCTTTCGAGGTCGTTGTAGAAGTCTGACGTTCGTTCCAGAGTGTTCCCGGGCAATACAGCTTTGGTGGTTACAATCGTATTGAGACGGGTCTAGATAGGAATAGCAGCGGAATGACGATATTGGTTTCTGGGGGCGCCGGCTTCATCGGCGGGAATTTTGTTCTCGACTGGTTGAAACACTTCGATGAGGCGGTCATCAATCTCGACAAACTGACCTATGCCGGCAATCTGGATACGCTGAAGGGCCTGAACGGCAATAACCGTCATGTCTTCGTTCATGGCGATATCGGCGATCGTGAACTGATCGGCAATCTGCTGGCTACGCACAAGCCTCGCTCCGTCATCAATTTCGCCGCCGAAAGCCATGTCGACCGATCCATTCATGGGCCTGGTGACTTCATTCAGACGAATGTCGTCGGCACGTTCAACCTGCTGGAATCGGTCCGTAGTTACTGGGACGGCTTGCCGGGCGACGAGAAGCAGGCGTTTCGCTTCCTGCATGTCTCGACCGATGAGGTCTATGGTACGCTGTCTAAGGAAGACGCGCCGTTCGACGAGCTCCATCGATATGAGCCGAACAGCCCCTATTCCGCCAGCAAGGCGGCGTCCGACCATCTGGTGCGCGCCTGGCATCACACCTACGGCCTGCCGGTTCTGACCACGAATTGCAGCAACAATTATGGCCCTTATCATTTCCCCGAAAAGCTGATCCCCCTGGTGATCCTGAATGCGCTGTCGGGCAAGAACTTGCCGATCTATGGCGACGGCCAGCAGATCCGCGACTGGCTCTACGTCAAGGATCACTGCAGCGCCATTCGCCGCGTGCTTCAAGCCGGCAAGGTCGGCGAGACCTATAATGTCGGCGGCTGGAACGAGAAGCCCAATCTGGATGTGGTGCATACGATCTGCACCATCCTCGACGAGCTGCGGCCGAAGGCCGGCGGCAGCCGTTACAAGGACCAGATCACCTTCGTGAAGGACAGGCCCGGTCACGATCGCCGCTATGCGATCGATGCGCGCAAGCTCGAGCGCGAATTGGGCTGGAAGCCGGAGGAAACGTTCGAGACTGGCATTCGAAAGACGATCGAGTGGTATCTCGCCAATGAGGATTGGGTGAAGAATGTCACCAGCGGTGCCTATCGCGAATGGGTCGGCAAGCAATATGAGGTTCAGCCGTGAGTTTGATCCTGGTCACCGGCGCCAATGGGCAAGTCGGCTTCGAATTGCAGCGCTCTCTCGCGCCATTGGGTACAGTGACGGCAGTCACGCGTGCCGAGATGGATCTGGCGAATGAGGCGAGCATTCTCTCCGTCCTGGAGCGGCATAAGCCAACCATCATTGTGAACCCCGCAGCCTACACTGCCGTCGATCGCGCCGAGAGCGAAAGAGAGCAGGCAATGGCGGTGAATGCGGCGGCATCAGGCGTGCTGGCGCGCTGGTCTGCCGATAATGGTGCCTATCTCGTACATTACTCGACCGACTATGTCTTCGACGGTACCAAGGCCGATGCCTATGTCGAGACCGATCCGGTCAACCCGCAGTCGGTCTATGGCGAAAGCAAGTGGCTGGGCGAGGAGGCGGTTCGTTCTTCCGGCGCTCGTCACGCGATCCTGCGAACAAGCTGGGTCTATGGCCACCACGGCAACAATTTCCTCAAGACCATCCTGCGCCTTGCGAAGGAGCGCAGCTCGCTGAATATCGTCGCCGACCAGGTCGGTGCACCGACATCGGCGGTGCTGATTGCGGACGTTACGCGCAGGGTCGTCGAATTTGTCAGCGGTCCGGAGGCGCCGGACGTTTCCGGGACCTATCATCTAAGCGCACAAGGCAATACGTCCTGGCACGGTTATGCGGCGCATATCGTCCGCGAGGCGTCGGCGAGGAACTTCCCGCTTGCTCTCCAGCTCGATGCTCTCAAGCCGATCACGACCGCTGAATATCCGACCCCGGCGAAGCGGCCGCAAAATTCCAGGTTGAATTGCAAAAAGCTGATGGATTGCTTTGACTTGCATCTTCCTGCATGGCAGGAGGGGGTGAATGACGTCATGGAGAGGCTTGCACCTGCCGCGCGCTGAGATGCGTGAGGTCTTGCGAACCCATGGGCTACAATTGACGGGCTGAACGACTGTAAAGCGAAATCAAGACGAGACGGTGGATAATGAACAAAGCACGTAAAGGCATCATACTCGCTGGTGGATCTGGTACGCGCCTCTATCCCGCGACCCTTGCCGTCAGCAAGCAGCTTCTGCCAATCTACGACAAGCCAATGATCTATTACCCGCTGACGACTTTGATGTTGGCCGGCATCCGCGAAGTCCTTGTTATTTCGACACCACAGGATACGCCTCGCTTCGAGCAGCTACTGCAGGACGGAAGCCAGTGGGGCATGAAGATCGACTATGCGGTACAGCCGAGCCCGGACGGGCTTGCCCAGGCATTTTTGATCGGTGAGGAGTTCCTGGACGGCGCCCCGTCGGCCTTGGTGCTGGGTGACAATATCTTCTACGGGCACGATTTCGCCAAGCTCCTCCATCAGGCGAGCGACAAGGAGAGCGGCGCTACGGTCTTTGCCTATCACGTCCATGACCCGCACCGTTATGGCGTGGTCGAATTCGACGCGGAGGGCCGCGCGGTCAGCCTTGAGGAAAAGCCGAAGGTCCCGAAGAGCAATTACGCCGTTACCGGGCTCTACTTCTACGACGCCGGTGTGGTCGACGTCGCGAAATCGATCCGTCCTTCGCCACGCGGCGAGCTGGAAATTACCGATGTCAACGCACGCTATCTAGAAGCCGGACGGTTGGACGTGCAGACGATGGGCCGCGGCTATGCCTGGCTCGATACCGGTACGCATGAATCGATGCTGGAGGCGAGCCATTACATCGCCACCATCGAAAGCCGGCAAGGCCTGAAGGTCGCCTGCCCCGAGGAAATTGCCTACCGGAGCCATTGGATCGACGCTTCGCAAGTGGAGGCGCTGGCCGAACCACTGAAGAAGAACGCCTACGGGCAGTATCTTCTGGGCATTCTGCACGAACAGATATTTTAACGGCGCACTCCGTCGAATTACGTGTGGCCGGCCTGCCGAATGCCGGCAGAGTGAAGCAGGAAAGACATATGAAAGCCATCGATACCGCCATACCGGACGTCAAGATCATTGAACCTGCAGTGTTTGCCGATGATCGCGGATTTTTCCTCGAGAGCTTCAACCAGGCCAAGTTCGAAGCGGCGATAGGGCGAAGCGCTGCCTTCGTACAGGACAATCATAGCCGGTCGGGCAAGGGTGTCCTTCGCGGCCTGCACTATCAGCTGCCGCCGCATGCGCAGGCCAAGCTCGTTCGGGTCGTGGTCGGCGAAGTCTATGATGTCGCCGTTGACATCAGGCGTTCGTCCCCGACATTCGGCAAATGGGTCGGCGTTCTCCTGTCCGAGGAAAACAAGCGCCAGCTTTGGATCCCGGAAGGCTTTGCCCATGGCTTCCTGACGCTGAGCGACCGCGTCGAATTCCTCTACAAGACCACCAATTATTATGCCCCGACGAGCGACCGCGGCATCCGCTGGGACGATCCGAAGATCGGCATCGACTGGAAAACCCTGGATGCGCTCACGCTTTCCGCCAAGGATCAGCGGCAGCCGCTGCTCGCGGATGCCGAGCTATTCGATTGATATCGGTTCGCGTTCACACCCGGTTGTAGTCGTCGCTGATCCGGATGATATCGTTCTCGTCGAGGAGTTCACCATATTGAATCTCGATGAAAACCAGTGGTGTATCGCTGGTGCATGAAGCCCTGTGCGTCGCCTTCAGCGGAATATCGACCGTATGCCCGAGTTGCAGGGGATGTTCCGTTCCGTCGATCTCGGCAATGCCGTGCCCGGAAACGGCGGTCCAACGTTCTGAGCGATGGTTGTGATATTGCAACGACAACCGTTCGCCGGGGTTTACGACGATGCGTTTGACGACATGCCGATCACCGATATCGAGCACATGCCATGTGCCCCAAGGGCGCTGATCGTTGTCACCAATCTTATAAAAGCTTCCGGATTTCAACGAAATCTCCCTTGCGAAAAGCCGATCGACCGTCGTGCGGCCGAAAATTATGCGCGGGATTAGTTCAGCGGCGCCGGCAAAGCAAGGTTTTTTGGCCGATGCTGACAAGGAGCCTGCTTTGCGCGTTCCTGTCCAAGCTGTTTCGGCTCCACAATGTCCCAGGTGACGCGGCGAGTGCTTTTCGCTACAGGGGTGACATGCGCGTTCTACATTTCTTTAAAACATATTGGCCTGACACATTCGGCGGCGTTGAGCGGACGATCCATGCGATCGCCAAGGGTACCGCCAAGTATGGCGTGGAATCCGATGTCCTCTCGCTGAGCGAAATGCCGGTCGAAAACAGCGTCGAATTTGACGGTCACATGGCTCACAAGGCCAAGCTCGATTTCGAATTCGCGTCTACCGGCTTTTCACGCGAGGTGTTCGGCCGTTTTCGGGAATTTAGCCGGAAGGCCGACATCGTCCATTATCACTTTCCGTGGCCGGTGATGGACATCGTCCATCTCACTGTTCCTCCCGGCAAGCCGACTGTCGTCACCTATCATTCCGACATCGTGAAGCAGAAGGTTCTGCTGCAGTTCTACAAGCCGTTGATGTTTCGCTTTCTGAAAAGCGTCGACCGCATTGTCGCGACGTCTCCCAATTACCTCATGTCGAGCGATGTGCTGGAAAGGTTCCAATCCAAGACGACGGTGATCCCGTTGGGCCTGGATGAAGCGGACTATCCAAAGCCGGATGAAGCGACGCTAGCCCGTTGGCGCGGCAGGCTTCCCAATCGCTTTCTCTTATTCGTCGGCGTTCTGCGATATTACAAGGGGGTCCATATCCTGCTGGAGGCCGCGAAACGCAATGGCCTCGATATCGTGATCGTCGGCAGTGGGCCGATGGAGGCGGAACTGAAGCAGGCCGCCGGGCAAAATCCGCACAATATCCATTTTCTCGGATCCTTGTCGGACCACGACAAGATTGCTCTGCTCGAACTGTGTGCGGGGTTCGTGTTTCCCTCGCATCTTCGCTCCGAGGCCTTCGGGCTTTCTCTCGTCGAAGCGGCAATGTTCGGCAAGCCGATGATTTCATGCGAAATCGGCACGGGGACAAGTTTCGTCAATCTGGATAAACAGACCGGGTTCGTGGTGCCGCCGAACGATGTCGATGCTCTGTCGAATGCAATGAAATCCCTTTGGGACAACGAGCAGAAGGCTGCCGCATTGGGTGCCGCGGCGCGTGATCGCTATCTCAAATGTTTCACGGCAGAGAAGATGTGTTCGGCCTATAATCGCCTCTATGGCGAATTGACGGGCTCTCGTGCGGGCTGAGCCTGGAAAACGCTGTCCGTGTCATGGCTCTTTCCTGTTCGACGGTTGACGTATGCTTAGACATCGCCACGATATAGCCATCTCGGTATTTGAATGAGTACCGCGAGCTTCATCGGTTCATCTTTCGGAGAATAGGCAAGCAATGGTTGGGCATTATAGCTCAACGAGCTTCGATTTCTCCAATCTCTTGTAAAGTGTTTGTGCACATAGCAAGAGATTAGCGTGCCGATTTTCTGCAATTGGTTTTGCGCCGTTGAGGGGGCGCATCCAGGGCGAATTGCTCATGGTCGTTGTCATTAGGCCCCATACGGGCTAAATGGCGCTAGAAAATTGATAGCCAAGTATGGTGCGCGCTCGGCGGCGTTCTGCGAACTTGGCCTACCCGCATGAAGTGAATGCGGCAATAATTGGAGATTGAACTTGGCGAAGAAAGCGTTGGTAACGGGCATCACGGGTCAGGATGGCGCCTATCTTGCAGAACTGCTGCTGAAGAACGGCTACGAAGTGCATGGGCTCGCACGTCGCTCCAGCACCGCAGATGTCAATCTCACCCGCCTGCAATGGTTGGGTATCGAGGGCGACGTCCGCATCGTCGACGGCGATCTCCTGGATCTTTCCGGTCTTATCAGAACGGTAAAGGACGTGAAGCCGGACGAAGTCTATAACCTCGGGGCTCAATCCTTCGTCAAATCCTCGTGGCAGCAACCTCTGCTGACCGGTCAGGTGACGGCCCTCGGCGTGACGAATGTCCTGGAGGCGGTTCGCATAGAAAGGCCTGAGGCTCGTTTTTATCAGGCTTCCTCCTCCGAAATGTACGGGCTCATTCAGGAGCCGATGCAGTCGGAAGAAACGCCTTTCTATCCACGTTCGCCCTACGCGGTTGCCAAGCTCTACGGCCATTGGATCACCATCAACTATCGTGAAAGCTTCGGCTTGCACGCGTCGAGCGGCATTCTCTTCAACCATGAATCTCCGCTTCGCGGCATTGAATTCGTCACCCGCAAGGTGACGGACGCGGTTGCGCGTATCAAGCTTGGTATGGCAAAGGAACTGCGGCTCGGAAACATCGATGCCAAGCGTGATTGGGGCCATTCGAAAGACTATGTCCGCGCCATGTGGATGATGCTCCAGCAGGACGTTGCCGACGACTACGTGATCGCAACCGGCCGTACGACAACCGTCCGCGACATGTGCGCCATTGCTTTCAAGCATGCCGGTTTGAACATGGAGGATCATCTGGTGATCGATCCTGAGCTCTTCCGTCCGGCGGAAGTGGATGTGCTGCTCGGCAACCCGGAGAAGGCTCGGAAGAAATTCGGATGGGAGCCCAAAATCGGCCTCGAGGAGATGATCGTCGAAATGGTCGAAGCCGATCTTAAGCGATTGACCAAGTAAATCTTCCGGCCGAACGACGAGACACTTCCATGCCGAGAGAACACCGTATTCTCATTACTGGCGCCAGCGGCTTTGTCGGGGCTTGGCTGCAGCGTGAATTGCGTGAGCGGCGGCTGAAACAGCATCCTGACCTGGTGGTTTTGACCGCCGGTCAGGGAGATGCGTCGGACTGGAAGACAGATATTGCGGATCGGGGTCAGGTAACGACCCTGATCCGCGATTGCCGCCCGACGGCAATCATTCATCTCGCGGCAATTGCAGCGCCTGCGGATGCCCGAAAGATGCCGCAACGGGCTTGGGACGTAAATTTTCAAGGCACCATGAACCTTGCCTACGCCACGATGGAGCTTGCGCCGGAAGCGCGTTTCATCTTCGTGGGCAGTTCCGAAGCCTATGGTGCATCGTTTATCGACGCGGCAAGTGCTCCGGTAAAGGAGAGTGCGGCGCTCAAGCCGATGAACGTATATGGCGCAACGAAAGCCGCGGCGGACGTGCTCGTCGGGCAGCTTGCCCATGATGGGCTGAAATCCATCCGCTTCCGTCCGTTCAACCATACCGGACCCGGCCAGACGGATGCCTATGTCGTCTCCGCTTTCGCCAAGCAACTTGCCGAGATTTCGGTGGGTGCCAAACCGCCTCGCATCAGTGTCGGAAACCTCTCTGCCTTCCGTGATTTTCTTGACGTGCGAGACGTTGTACGTGCCTATGCCGATGCCGCTCTGATCGAGGACGCGTCGGAAAGTCTCGGCGGCGTCTTCAACCTGTCCTCGGGTCGGTCGGTGCAGATCCAGTCGATCCTCGACATGCTTATCCAGCTTTCCGGATTGAAGGTGGATGTCGAGATCGACCCGCTGCGACTGCGTGGGCCAGAAATCGCGGTGGCCGCGGGAGATAACGGCGCGGCTTTGGCGGCCTTTGGCTGGAAGCCTGGGATCGAGTTGAGCCGCACGCTTGGCGATGTGCTTGACGATTGGAAGATGCGGGTAGCACGCTGATCATATCGGCGCCTCATGATCGATCATATGCTCATAATATCGGAGAGAAAGCATTTGCTACCCAGTGTTTGGAAATATGGGCATTTTATTCTCGCCTTCGTCAGGGGCGAGTTGCATGCACGGTTTCCGCGTTCGCGTCTGGGTGCGTTGTGGTCTATCCTCCATCTGCTGGTGCAGGCATTGATGTTGGCGATCATCCGGGTCGAGCCCGTGCGGGCAAAGATGGCGAATGTGACCCGTCCGAGCGCCTATCCGATCTATCTTTTGTTGGGCGTAGCCGGATGGGGTCTGTCCAGCGAGATCTTGATGCGGAAGCATGACCGTATGCATCGAGCAGGCGCAAGCATTGAAGAGGATCTCGTTTCCGTGGCTTCGCCTGCCCATCATTGTTTGGGACAGTGCGATGATCAATCACCTTCTCCTACTGTGCACCAGCGCCGTTATTTTTCTTTTGTTCGACCATTGTCCAAGCCTTGCCCGATTCTATCGGATACCCGGTACGCTCGTGATTTCAATGGCTGCATTCGGGATTGGCGTATTTCTCAGTATTGGAAGCAGTTGGCTGGATGCGACGTTTCGCATCGCGCAAGAGTAGGCTAAGCTAATCGTGTTCACCTCCTATGCACGGAACTTTCAGGATGTCATTCTTTGGCGAGCCTTGAAGCACATCGAGAACGGTTTCTACATCGATATAAGTGCTCGGGATCCTGTTGTTTATTCGATTAGCCGTGCATTCTATGAGAATGGTTGGCGTGGTATTCATACAGAAGCCACGATGTATTATGCGGATAAGCTGCGTCGAGATCGACCGGACGAATTGGTTATACATGCCACAATTGGTACCGGGGACGGCCCGCTGCGGCTTTTCGAGATGCCGGAAACCGGATTAAGTACCAGCAGCTACGACATAGCTATGAAGCATCAAGCGGCGGGACAGCGGGTAATGGAAGCCGAAGTCCAATTTATTCCCCTGTCAGCCGTCTTGACATTGATGGGAGGCCGGGAAGTTCATTGGCTTAAGGTCGACATTGAGGATATGGAAGCGTCCGCCGTCGATAGCTGGGCATTATCGTCGATTCGACCTTGGGTTGTTGTGATGGAAAGCACTCTGCCCAATTTGCAGGAAACGAACTATGGGATATGGGACCCCAAGCTATTGAGCTTGGGGTACCGATTTGTATATTGCGATGGGCTAAGCCGCTTTTATGTCAGCGATCAACATCCAGAGCTGCTCCGGTCTTTCGGATATGGCCCGAATGTCTTTGATGATTTTGTCCTTAGTGAGCACACGCCTTATGCTGTTCGTCTACGGCATCAGCTTACAGAACAATGTAATCAGGCAGAAAAAAGCATTGTCGAACAAACGTTGAGAGCGGACCATCTCCAACGGATTGTCGAGAGAAAAGAACAGCAAATAGACACCCTGGAGAATGCCGTCTGGAATGCCGGCCTCCAGGAAAACGCTATTCGCGAAGAGTTGCATCGCACCTATAATAGTCTTTCCTGGCGCTTTACCCGACCGCTTCGTATGGGCTCTTCATTGCTGTTTAATGCGAAAAGGTTCCCGCAGCTTGTCGTCACGAAGCTGCTTGAAAAGCTCATTCGTTGGCTTTCTAGGAGACCACAAGTGAAGGATAAGTGCTTGCGGTTAGCTTATCGCTTTCCGAGGATAAGGGGAAGGCTTATGGCATTCGCAGGAGCCCGCGGGTATGGAGTTCAACCGTTTGACTGGTTGGATGACGGTCAGGAAGGACAGTGGTATATCGATGCGCCCAAGGGCACGGTCGCTCAATGGGATATATTGCTTCGAGATACTTCAAGATTGCAATGAAAGACGATCTTTGATGCGTTTATGGATTGACGGGCAATGCTTCCAGACCGCAAGCAAGTGGCGTGGAATCGGGCGTTACGTGCAAGAACTTATCCTTGGTATTGTCGACAATCATCCCGACGTCGAACTTCTTATTTCCCTCAATGCTAGTATGCCGCTGGAAGCACTTGCAGCTCGCGACCATCTCCAGCAATGGATAAAACCTGCCAATATTTTCATGTGGCATGGTGTTGCCGAAGGGGGAGAAGCGATAGAGGGCTATACGGAGAAGAGGCGGCTCAGCGAGATCGCTCTGGCTTATCATGTCGCGTCGCTGAATCCCGACGTCGCGCTATCTGCGAGCCCGTTCGAAGGCAGCTTTGACAAGACTGTTCCGCTCGTTCCCAATAGTATCTCGAAAATTCCTTTCGCATCGATCTTTTACGATGCGATACCTTATCGCTATCCCCAGCAATATCTCTCATCCTCGGCGTTGCGTGCCTATTATGAGCGTCGCCTCGCCTCCTACTCAGAATTCAATTTGAATCTTTGTATTTCCGAATATTCCCAACACGAGTGTTTCGAGATCTCAAGAAATCCTCGTGTATTCAACATGCTTGCGGGCGTATCGAGAGATTTCAGGGATGCGATGGAGCATGTCGAAACGAACGCGCCAAAGCTGACCGAGAAACCCTTCATCCTCTATGTCGGAGGGCTGGATTGGCGCAAGAATGTGAGGTCTGCCATTGAGGCATTCGCACAATTGCCGGCAGATTTGCGAGAGCAATACAGTTTTGTGTTGGCTGGCGATCACCCACAATCGCTGTTACGAGACGAACAAGAGAGGTGGAAGAAGCTGGGGCTTCCCGAGCAGAATTTCGTAGCTATTGGCCATGTGACGGACAGCCAGCTCGTGGCGCTTTACAGGGAGACTGACCTCGTCATTCAACCTTCGCTACTGGAGGGGTTCGGCTTGACCGCACTGGAAGCCATGACGTGCGGCGCGCCTGTCATTGCGTCGAACACGGGCGCCCTGCCTGAAGTCATTGGAGACAGGGAATTCCTTTTCAATCCAGCGGATGCCAAGGACATAGCGCGAGTAATGAAGAAGGCACTTGGCAACCGTCAAGCGATGAAGGCTGTGACTGACAAACAGCGCAATCGTGCCGCGGAATTCAGTTGGGCGAAATCCGCTGCTATTGCCGTTGCTGCGCTGAAAGATGCCGTGACCCACTCGGCGGAGAACGGCAAGGTTGAATCGATCTCAGCGGCTAGATATGCCGCTTTGCAGCGACTTGGAAATACGGATCTTCCGACGAATTTCATCGCGCAGACATTTGCACGATCGGAGTTAGTCAAATCTGACAGGCCACGACTGATCGTTGATGCGACATCAACATATCGCGTGGACCACAAGACCGGTATTCAGCGTGTTGTCAAAAATATTTGTTCCAATCTCGAGATGCTGCAGGATGATGGCGTCGAACGGATAGTCGCATATAGCGATTCTCTCGACGGTTGGTTTGCGATTCCGAAGACGCTGGAGAAAACCAACACCGCAATTGGCTTCACGGAAGATACTCGGCTGGAATTTTCCCCGAATGACCGCATCTTGATGCTCGATAGCTCCTGGGAATTTTATAGGCATCACTACGCAACGTTGCGCTCTGCCCGCTTGAGGGGCGCTATCGTCATTTCATGTCTCTATGATACGATTCCGCTAAGATTCCCGGGTTTCTGCGACCCTGGCATGCCCCCCACATTCTCGAACTGGTTTCAAGCTGCCCTGTCCTATTCGAATGCGTTTATCTGCATTTCGAAAGCCGTTGCCGATGAACTGATCACGATACTTGAGGCGATCCAGTTTCCACGGGAGCTGAAGATAGGCTATTGGCACCTCGGCGCCGATTTTGCCAAGGCGACCATTGCCGCTGATGTTATGCCTGTTCGCCGCAATGAGCGCTCGGAGTTCCTGATGGTTGGCACACTCGAGCCGCGCAAAGGGCACGGTGTTGCCCTGGAGGCTTTCGACAGATTGTGGGACGAGGGTATGGACGTTGGACTGACGATCGTCGGAAAGCCCGGCTGGGGGGGCGAGCATTTCGTTCGGCGAATAGAACAACATCGTGAGTATGGGAAGCGTCTGATCTGGATGAACGGCATTTCGGATGAAAAATTACAGAATGCCTATAGCGACAGCGATGCCTTGATTGCTGCCTCATATGCTGAAGGTTTCGGCCTTCCCATTGTTGAGGCCGCGCACTTTGGGAAAGCTGTGATTGCAAGCGATATTCCAGTTTTCCGCGAAGTCACCGCAAACGGCCAGAATTGCTATTTCTTTGCCGTTGGTTCCCCCGAGTCGCTCGCAAAGACGATCCGTTCGTTCCTTCGTACAGGAACGAATACTATCGAAACCCCGCCTTTGGCGCGAAGAGTCAATGGAGGGATAAGTTGGAAGGAAAGTGCCGAAAAATTACAGAGGGTCGTGCTTACTGACGATTGGTATCAGCTATACAGGCCGCAGTCGAACACGACTTACGTACCAATAAGCAATATCGGCATCACGAAAATGGGAGAGGCGCTGGCTTCCGATGAAACCCGGCACAAGATCGAGTTGGTGGAAGGGCCGATTGCCAGTGATAGTGACACGCTGAAGTACATAGTTCGTGTTGTCAATTTGTCCCAAAAGCTGTGGGGAAGCGTGGGTGCTCCGGATGGTTCGCTGGCGGTGATGGCGAGCTATCGCATTCTGTCGAACAATGGAGAGGCGATCTCCCTGGAGAACCGTAGGTCTCGTATTCCATTCGTGTTGCCGTCTGGCGACAGCCTATATATGTCAATCGAGATCCCCTCGGCATTCAAAAGGAAGGGCGGTGCTTTCGCAGATATAGGCTTGCTCCAAGAATCGGTCGGTTGGTGGAGTAATCCGCTACGGGTCCCGTTGTGATGGAGCGACCGCGAGACGCAGTGGTACATGGGGTAGCCAGCGAATGAAAATCGGTATCGATGCGCGTAATTTGGTAACGAGCATGACCGGTATCGGACGGTACGTGCTGGAAATGAGCCGGCATCTCGCGTTTCGCGGCCATGAACTGCATTTCTATTTGCCCGAAGCTCCATATGGTGATCTGAAGGAGCTGCCTCCGGCAAAACTGCATGTTGCGCGCTTTCCTGGTGGAATAAGACGGATGATCTGGGCGCAGACGGAACTACCAGGCCGTGCGGCGCGGGATAAGATCGAAGTGTTTTGGGGGCCTGCTCACCGTCTACCGTTTTTTCTCGATCGTCGCATTGCGCGCGTCATCACGATTCATGATCTCGTCTGGCGAGATATGGCTGCAACTATGCGGTGGCAGACTTGGATGGCCGATCGCTGGTTAATGAAACCGGGGGTCGCCGTTGCCGACGAGATTGTTGCTGATTCCGCTGCAACAGCTGATGCGCTAAAGGCTCAGTTTCCGAGATGCGGCGACAAGCTTAGCATTATCTATCCTGGGTTAACGACCATCGGCGGAGTAGCGATCTCAAAGAAACTGTCGCAGTTTGGCATCGATCGCCCCTACATTCTCTTCGTCGGAACGCTTGAGCCCCGCAAAAATCTGCTCAGACTGTTGCAAGCCTATGCAGCTTTGCCTGAAACCACGCGGCAGCGATTTCTTCTGGTGCTCGCGGGCGGTCAAGGCTGGCGGTTGGGCGATCTGAAAGGGCATATCGCGGAATTGCAGATTGAGCCATCCGTTCGGCTGACTGGCTACGTGTCTGACGCCGATCTCGCGCAACTGTACAGCCATGCTCGCTTTCTCGCGATGCCATCGCTTTATGAAGGCTTCGGTTTTCCGATCATAGAGGCGAATGCGATGGGAATCCCGGTGCTGACGTCCAATACGTCCTCCATGCCCGAGGTTGCCGGCAAAGCCGGTATTCTTGTCGATCCCAACGATGTGCAATCCATTCGCAACGGCCTGGAAAGCCTTGCTACCGATGACATGCTTCACGCGCGTCTTGCAGACAATGCAAGGCCGAATGCTGCGCGATTCGATTGGACGGAAAGTGCGCGCCAGCTGGAGCGCATCTTCGAGAAGGCGATAGCCAAGCGTCGCGGCGGCATCTAGCCAGGCTATAGTTACATGCCTTGCATGTCGCTGATCGAACCGCTTTCCAGGTACGCTGGAGGAGCTTTGCGGTTACTGGTACCGCACAGATATGCTTCGTCTCGCATGATGCGGCCTCAGCGAGATCAGCCCGCTGTGGCAGCTTTCGCGTCTACCTTCGCCGCCGCCAAATACTCCCCCTTCAGCCGCATGTGACACCAGCAGGCGAAGGCGGAGCTGGCGAAGGCCAGGCTTTCTCCGATGGCCAGGCGGTTGTTGGAGTTGCTGAGCAGCGTCAGCGCGAAGAAGAACAGGCAGACGGCATAAGCGTGCCAGGCGGCGCGGGGGATGATGGCGGCCTTGTAGGCGCGCCGTACCGCCCGGATGAAGACCGCGAGCATGAAGGCCATGATGGCAGCGCCGAACAGGCCGTAGCGCACCAGGATTTCCAGATAGCCGTTGTGCAGCAGCGTGTACTGGATATGCGAATAGCGCGTCTGATACCAGCGTTCCAGCCAGCGGTTGCCCCAGCCGAAGACCGGAGCGGAGGAGAAGACTTCCCAGCTGTTCGACCAGAGCTGCAGCCGCTCGTCCATCGACACCGGCGTGTTGGTGGAGCCGATGGTGCTTGTCACCGCGCCACCCAGGTCATGGCCGCCGGTGACGCTTTCCAGCATGGCGACGGTCGCCGACACGGTCGGACCGGCCGTCTTGTCGAGATTATGACGCACGGTATAGACGCCGGCGACGAGCAGGACCGCGGCGACGGCGATGACGATGGCGCCGAGCTTCAGGCGCAGATAGCTCAGAGCCACCAGCGCCAGCACCGGCAAGGTGATGCTGAGCGCTAGCCAGACGCCTTTCGACTTGGCGCCATAGATGGCGATGAAACAGAGACCGACGATGAAGGGCGAGACGATATAGGCAAAACGCGCGATCCTGCGGTCGCTCGACTTGTCCGTCAGATAGTGCAGCAGCCAGAACAGCGTGAAGATCACGATCATGCCGCAGGCGACGGCGCCGTGGATCTGGTTGTTCATGATCAGCGGGCGGATGGTCTCGCCGGCGAAAACCTCACGGAAATGCTGCGTGGCGACCAGCATGATCAGGGCCGCGGCGAAATAGGCGGCGATGATCTTTTCGAATAGCGGTTCGTACAGCAGGACCGCGACGCCGAGGATCGGGAAGAAGAAGGGAAAGGCGTAGAGCCAGTCAGAGGCGCCGATATCGTGTTCCGGCGTCAGCCAATAGGTGATGCCGAAGCGGGTCATGACGTAGGCACCCCAGCCCATGCATAGCCAGCCGATCCAATCAGTGTGAGGCCGCACCGGCGCCTTCAGATAGTAATAGAGCGCGATCAACGAGAGCAGGGCGACCGCATAGCGGTAGGCATCGCTTTCCACAAGGGTAGCGGATGCGACGAGAATCCAGAGCAGGCTTCCGAAGATCGCCACGGGCCGTGTCATGATGCCTGTGGTCATCCTGCCGGTCATAGCCCCGGCCGCGGGATCAGCATGCGGTTTCTTCGCGCGCAAGTCGTCCAATGGTATCTCCGCCTTCGTCCACGTTCGATTCGTCTGGTATGCCGGAGCATTCACGACAGCCAGTAGGGCTGTAAAGGGGCATGAATACGGCATTTCGGCGGTTGTGCATCCACCGAGCTTATTTCTGCCCGATGCTGCTGTTAATGGGTCACACCATCGCTGCGAACGACCTTCAGTGCCGTCAGGATGATGATCTTCAGATCGAAGAAGAAGGATCGTTGGCGCAGATAATCCTCATCCAGTGCCACTTTCTGCGGGATCGGCAGCTCATCGCGGCCGTTGACCTGTGCCCAGCCGGTGAGGCCTGGCAGCAGGACATCGACGCCGCGCTCGGTGCGCAGGGCAATCAGGTCATGCTGGTTGAACAGCGCCGGGCGCGGGCCGACGACGCTCATTTCGCCCTTCAGGATGCACCAGAGCTGCGGCAGTTCGTCCAGGCTGGATTTACGCAGGAAGGAGCCGATCGGCGTCAGATAGGCGCCGGCATCCTTCAGCAGATGCGTCGCGACCGCAGGCGTGTCGGTCCGCATGCTGCGAAATTTCGGCATGCGGAAGATCTGGTTTCGGCGGCCGACCCGGTCCGACCAGTAAAGAATGGGGCCGGGGGAGGTCAGCCGCACGGCGACCGCGACGATCAGGATCGGGATGGAAAAGACGACGACAGCCGCAAAGGCGGCGAGGAAGTCGAAAAGGCGCTTGGCGATCGTATAGGGCATCGTCTCTGATGGTTTTACCGGCGCCGGTTTCGCGGCGCCGGTGATGGCTTCTGCGCAGTCCATCTCATATCAGGCATTTCTGCACAATCGTTCGAGGCACAAATTTTGCCGGGCCTGTCCCGCAGGGGCGCCTTGTTTCTCCCGGAGATAATGTGCGAAGCATGGTCTGAGCGGACGCATGGGCGTTATTGAGGGGCGATGGGCGCATGATCCTGGTTACGGGTGCAACGGGTTTTGTCGGGCAGGCGCTTTGTGCTGAGCTTTCCCAGCGACAGATGGATTATCGTCCGGTCAGCCGTGCACCAAAGTCGGGTTTCGTGGCCATGGGCACGTTCGATGGCGTAACCGATTGGGCGAGAGCGCTTGCCGGCGTCGAAACTGTCGTGCATCTGGCGGCGCGGGTCCACGTCATGAATGACACCTCGGCCGATCCGCTCGCCGCCTTTCGCGCCGCCAATGTCGATGTCACGGTCAATCTGGCCCGTCAGGCCGCCCGGGCTGGCGTCAAGCGTTTCATCTTCCTGAGCTCGATCAAGGTCAATGGCGAGGCGACTGTCCCGGGCAAGCCGTTCAGGGCATCCGATACGCCGCATCCGGAGGATCCCTATGGCCAGTCGAAGCGTGAAGCGGAGGAGGCGCTCCTGGCCATAGGTGCTGAGACGGGCATGGAGATCGTCGTCATTCGCCCGCCGCTGGTCTACGGGCCGGGCGTGAAGGCGAATTTCGCCAGCCTGATGAAATGGGCCGGACGGCCGTTTCCCTGGCCTTTCGGGCTCGTCACCAATCGCAGATCGCTGGTCTTCGTTGGCAATCTCATCGATTTCATCCTGCTCTCGACGCATCACCCCGCTGCCGGAAACCGGGTGTTCCTCATCAGTGACGGTGAGGATCTCTCCATCGGCGAATTGATCGGCAAGCTTTCTGCGGCAATGGGGCGGAAAGCCCTGCTGCTGCCGATCCCGCCGCGTTTGCTGGAAGGGCTGGCGGCGCTGCTTGGCCGTCGTGCGGCGGCGCAGCGCCTTCTCGGGTCGTTGCAGGTCGATATCGGAGAGACGGTGGCGACCACCGGCTGGTCGCCACCCTATTCGGCCGATGAGGGCTTGCGGCTGACGGTCGCTCCCTCGTCAGGAGACCGCTAAGCGGCGCTTATAGGCTCCAGACAGCGTGCCCGTCGAGCCGGGGATTGTCGCGTTCCAGGGCCGCTTTCACGTCGACCACCACGCCGTTTTCGCCCAGAAGGTTGAGAATTTCCGCCGCATTATCGGTCAGGTAGGATTTGTGCGGCACGGCGAGCACGATGGCGTCGAGTTCGCCGAAATCGTTGAGTGCCGCCAGTCGTACGCCATATTCCTCTTCTGCCTCCTCATGGCTGGCCATGGGGTCGTGCACCAGCGGCTTGATGCCGAACTGGTGCAGTTCGCGGATGATGTCGGGCACGCGGCTGTTGCGCAGATCCGGCACGTTTTCCTTGAAGGTCAGGCCGAAAATGCCGATCCGGGCGCCATTGATTGGCTTTTGCGCCGTGACCAGCATCTTGATCAGCTTCTGGGCGATGAAGGCGCCCATGCCGTCATTGATACGGCGGCCGGAGAGGATGACTTCGGGATGGTAGCCGAGTTCCTCGGCCTTGGCGGTGAGATAATAGGGGTCGACGCCGATGCAGTGGCCGCCGACCAGGCCGGGCGTAAACGGCAGGAAATTCCATTTCGTCCGCGCCGCCTTCAAGACATCGGCGGTACGGATATCCATCTTTTCGAAGATGATCGACAGCTCGTTCATCAGGGCGATGTTGAGGTCGCGCTGGGTGTTTTCGATCACCTTGGCGGCTTCCGCCACCTTGATGCTGGGCGCCTTGTGGATGCCGGCCTCGACCACCGCGCCATAGACGGCGGCGATCCTTTCCAGCGTCTCCTCGCTGTCGCCGGCGACCACCTTCACAATGCGCTCGAACGTGTGCTCCTTGTCGCCGGGGTTGATCCGCTCCGGCGAATAGCCGAGGTGAAAATCCTCGCCCTGGCGCAGGCCGGAGACTTCGGCGAGCACGGGGCCGCAGACATCCTCGGTGACGCCGGGATAGACGGTCGATTCATAGACGACGATGCCGCCCTTCTTCAGGGCCTTGCCGACGGTGCGCGAGGCGGAAATCATCGGGCGCAGATCCGGCTGGCGGTTGCGGTCGATCGGTGTGGGAACGGCGACGATGAAGATGTCGCGGTCGCGCAAATCCTCCAGGTCGCTGCTGATGCGCAGCCCGCTTTCCCTCAGACGCTCCGGCGAGACCTCGCGCGTGTCGTCCTCGCCCGCTTTCAGGGCCGCGACGCGGGACGCCTTGATATCGAAACCGACGACATCGGGAAATTTTCCGGCCAGGGCGATCGCGACGGGCAGCCCGACATAACCCAGGCCGATCACGGCAATTTTTTCGCTCAATACACTCTACCTCGAACAATCGACCTGAATTAGCGCATATCCGAGCCGCGTGTCAGCGCAAATCTTTGCAGTACCGTGCCAATTCAGGTGCATGTCAGATCAATGTGAATATCAGGCTGGGGCTTTGCAATAGTCGCATCGACGGTGTGACGTTCTATGCCGCCCATCGTCTCGAGGTGGCCGAATAAAAAGGAAGTCCGACGTGTTTACTGCTCGTTCCTCCCAAGGAGATCGTAAATCATGAGTAATTTCAATGCCGCCGCCGCAGATAAGCGGGCGGCCCGCTACGACCATTTCACCATCATGCTTCACTGGCTGACCGCAGTTCTGGTCCTGGTTCTGTTCGCGATCGCGCAGGTCTGGGACTTTGCCGATCGTGGCACGCCGCTGCGGCTGGGGTTGATTTCGTTGCATGTCTCGCTCGGTATTCTGTTTGCCGCCGTCCTCGTCCTGCGCATCGTCTGGCGCCTGATGACGCATCGGCGCACGGCGCCCGCCGTTTCCGGACTTCAGCATGTGGCGTCGACCCTCGTGCATCTCTTGTTATACGCGCTGATGATCTCGCAGGCATCCTATGGCTTCCTGATGCGCTGGGCTTCCGCAAAAGATCCGGAATTCTTCGGTCTCTTCTCCATCCCGCCCTTTGTCATCGTCGATCCGACAATGCGCCGCCTGTTCAGCGAGCTGCACAGTGCCACCGCCTGGGCAATCATCGCCATTGCCGGCATTCATGCCGTGGCCGCCCTCGTGCATCATTATGTGTTGCGTGACCGCCTGCTTGCCCGGATGATGCCAGCGCGCGGATAGATGCTGAGGCGATACCTATCGAAACTTTTTGCTCGCATGCCCATTTAGTATCCTGAGACAGGTTTTCTCGGAATGCGTGGTTCCCTATGCGTAACAAATATCTCAAGCAATTATATGCCCGACGCACGGAGCTTGAATCTAAGCTCGAGCTGCATATAGCGCGCTATTGTTTTGGCGACGGAGAGGTCGAGGATGGCACCGAAGCGGATCTGAAAGAGAGGATCCGTGAGGTATCGGACGAGATCGTGGCGCTGGAACAGGGGGCATAATAGCTAGACATCGCTTTCGTTTTCGCGTGATAAGGATTCATACTCTTCGATGGATCGCAGCGGAGACGAGGTTGTCGATGAAGCCGAGCCTGCCCACTCTCCTGAGCATCAATGGCGGCTATGTCGATACCGCCGGTTTCCTGGCCCTGCATGGCCTGTTTACCGCCCACGTCACAGGCAACTTCGTCACCTTCGCCGCCGCAATGGTGCTGGGAACGTCGGGTGCAGCGGGCAAGCTGCTGGCGTTGCCGGTCTTCTGCGTCGTCGTGATCCTCGCCCGCCTCCTTGGTGGTGAATTGTCGCGGCGCAATTCGCCGGTGCTGCCGGTGATCCTGATGCTGAATTTCGTGCTATTGGCGCTTGCCGCCGTCTTTGCCCTTGGTTTCGGGCCGTTCGTCAGTGGCGATGGCTGGCAGCCGATACTGACGGGGATGACGCTGGTGTCGGCGATGGCCGTGCAGAACGCCTTGCACCGCGTCCATCTCGGTACGGCGCCGCCAACGACAATGATGACTGGGACGACGACGCAGATCATGATCGATATCGCCGATCTCCTGCGCGGGGTACAGCCCGAAGCGGAGGCCGCCGCCAAGGCGAGGCTTGGTCGAATGGGGGCGACGCTTGGGGGTTTTGTCTTCGGCTGTGCCGCGGCGGCCCTGCTTTTCATGCTGATCGGTGTCGCATGTTTCCTCGTGCCGCCGGTTCTGGCGCTCGCTGGAATTCTGTTGCATGCGGGCAGGGCGGCGGCCCGACCTGCTTAAAGATAGCGCCCGAAATCCTCGTCTTTGCTGCGCTTGCGAAGTCATCGCCTTTTTGGTCTTGCAACTCTCCCAGAGGTCTCTAACTCTACGCCTCGGATCAAGCGCGATCTTACGTGCTTGGGCAGTACATCGTTGAGAAGGGATGGCTATGGCAGGGGAAACGGTTCTTGTGGTCGGGGGCGCTGGCTATATCGGCTCGCACACATGTCTGGATCTGGCGAACAAGGGGTTCCAGCCCGTCGTCTATGACAATTTTTCCAACGGTCATCGCGAATTCGTCAAATGGGGTCCGGTCGAAGAAGGCGATATCCGCGACCGGGCGCGCCTCGATGAGGTCCTGGCGAAATACAAGCCGGCCGCCATCCTGCATTTTGCGGCGCTGATCGAGGTGGGCGAATCCGTCAAGGACCCCGTTTCCTTCTACGAAAACAATGTCATCGGCACGCTGACACTGCTGGCGGCGGCACAGGCGGCGGGCATCGGAGCCTTTGTCTTCTCCTCCACCTGCGCCACCTATGGATTGCCGCAGAGCGTGCCGCTGGACGAGAGCCATCGTCAGGTGCCGATCAATCCCTATGGCCGTACCAAATATATCGTCGAGCAGGCGCTTGCCGATTACGGTCAGTACAAGGGCCTGCGCTCGGTGGTGCTGCGTTATTTCAACGCTGCCGGCGCCGATTTTGAAGGTCGCATCGGCGAGTGGCATACGCCGGAAACCCATGCCATCCCGCTGGCGATCGACGCGGCGCTTGGCCGCCGCCAGGGCTTCAAGGTCTTCGGCAGCGACTACGACACGCGCGACGGCACCTGCGTGCGCGACTATATCCACGTCCTCGATCTGGCGGACGCGCATGTGCGGGCGGTGGAATATCTGCTGCGGGGCGGCGAGTCCGTCGCGCTGAACCTTGGCACCGGCACCGGCACGACGGTCAAGGAACTGCTGGGAGCGATCGAAACCGTGTCGGAACGACCGTTCCCCGTTGAATATGTCGGCCGCCGCGAAGGCGATTCGACGACGCTGGTCGCCAACAACGACAAGGCCCGCGATGTTCTCGGCTGGTCGCCGCAATACGATCTGTCACGCATCATCGAATCCGCCTGGAACTGGCATGCCAAATCCAACCAGCACTGAGCGGCATGCCTCGGGCAAACGCCCAAACGTACTACTGATATCGGCCGATCAGTGGCGGGGCGATTGCCTCTCCGCTGTCGGCCATGCCAGCGTCAAGACGCCGAATGTCGATGCGCTGGCGCAGGACGGCGTGCTGTTTGCCCGGCATTTCGCCGGGACGGCGCCCTGTTCGCCGGCGCGCGCGACGCTTTATACCGGCCTCTATCAGATGAACCATCGCGTCTGCCGCAACGGGTCGCCGCTGGATGCCCGGTTCGACAATCTGGCGCTTGCCGCCCGGCGCGGCGGTTACGATCCGACGCTGTTTGGCTATACCGATACGGCTCCCGATCCGCGCGGCATGGATCCGAACGATTCGCATCTGACCACCTATGAAGGCGTGCTCCCCGGCTTCAGTGCCCGCCAACTCCTGCCCGAGCATGAGAAGCAATGGCTTTCTTGGCTGCGCTCACGCGGCCATGCGGAGGCGACAAGCCGCGATATCCATATCCCCGTCGGTGCCAAGCCCGGTGAGATTTCCAATGCCACGCCGTCCTATTCCAAGGATGAGACGCAGACCGCCTTTCTGGCCGGCGAATTCATCCGCTGGCTTGGCGAGCAGGACGCGCCGTGGTTCGCGCATGTCTCGTTCCTGCGGCCGCATCCGCCGTTTTCGGTGCCGGAACCCTACAATCGCATGTTTACGCCAGGCGATGGACCGGCCTTTGCGCGTGCTGCCGATCGCGAAGCAGAGCAGGCGGTGCATCCCCTTCTCGCCTTCGCCTTGCCGCTGATCGGCAAAGGCAGCTTCATCCATGGCGGCGAGGGGTCCGCGAGCGACTGGACGGCGGAAGATCTATCGGCCATTCGCGCCATCTATTACGGCATGATCGCCGAGGTGGATGCGCAGCTCGGGCGGATCTGGCAGGCGCTCAAGGATGCGGGTGCGTGGGATGATACGCTGATCATCTTCACCTCCGACCATGCGGAAATGATGGGCGATCACTGGATGCTCGGCAAAGGCGGCTTTTTCGATGGCAGCTACCATGTGCCGCTGGTCATCCGCGATCCCGGCCATCCGGCAGGCGCGGGCCGGCAGGTGGAGCGCTTCACCAGCGCCGCCGATATCTTTCCGACGCTGTGCGACCGGCTCGGCCTTGCTCCCGACAATCACCTTGACGGCGAGACGCTTGTGCCCTTCCTTGAAGGCGGAGAGCCGGAGGGTTGGCGCGATGCGGCGTTCTGGGAATTTGATTTCCGCGATATCGCCGGCGGCGAATCGGAGCGGCATTTCGGGTTGAAGTCGAATGCCTGCAATCTCGCTGTCATCAGGGACGAGCGCTTCAAATACGTACATTTTGCCGGCCTGCCGCCGCTGCTCTACGATCTGGCGAAGGATCCGATGGAGCTGACCAATGTCGCCGGTGACGCCGACTATGCGGCGGTTCGGCTGGACTATGCCGAAAAGCTGTTGTCGCTCAGGGCACAACACCTCGACCAGACGCTTGCCTATACCGAGCTGACGGAAAAAGGGCCGGTTTCGTACCGGCCCTGATCGAGTTTCAATAGCAGACTATCAAATGAATGCGCCGAGATAGGTCATCTTGCCAACCGGCAGGCCGCGACTGCGCAGAATGGCGTGCACTGTCGTGACGTGGAAAAAGAAATTCGGCAGGGCGAAGGTTGTCAGCAGACCTTCGCCGGTGAAGACCATCGTCTTGCCGCCGGGGGAAATCGTCACTTCACGGCTTTCGCTGCCTGCCATCGTCTCCGGCGTAATCGTCGCCAGGAAATCCTGTGTCTTCTTCAGGCGCTCGCGCAGTTCGGCAACGGTCGTCTCATTGTCCTCGAAGCGCGGCGCCTCGATGCCGGTCAGCCGGGCGATCGTGAGCTTGGCGCCATCGGAAGCGCGCTGAAACTGGCCGGAGAGCGGCAGCATGTCATCGATGAGCCGTGCGCCGATAAGCTCTTTGGGGTCGATGCCTTTCTCCGCGGCATAGGTCTCGATTGCATCGAGATAGGTCGCAAGGATTGTAAGGCCGCGTTGAAAGACGGGAACTGAAAAGCGGTACATCGAGGGCATGATGGTTCTCCATTGTCGGCCGGTGGGGATATTCGGCCCGATATTAACGGCGTTTTACGCCACTCGCATGTCGATGGAATGTCCGTTCCATCGGATCGAGTGGCTGAAATGTGGGTTCGAACCCCGACTTTTACAGCCTTTCCCCATTGAAAATTCCGCTATCGCCCTGAGAACTCCGTCTCCGCCGTGACGGATACAAAATAGTGTTGACGTTTCCCCTGGGAAATGGAATAAATATTCCGCATAGTGAATTTTACGGTTTGTTTGTTCCGTTTTTAAGCCGCCGTTATGGGAGTGATGGCAGCTTGGATTGTTGGCCCTGCGGTCGAAACCGAGGGTTCCGGTATTAATGAGGGGTGTGGCCGGACACCGCAATTGGGAGGAAAATCATGAGAAAACTAATTCTTGGCTCCGCTATGGCGCTTATGCTCTCGACGGCGGCACACGCCGAAACCATCGGCGTGTCGATGGCGCTGTTCGACGACAACTTCCTGACCGTTCTGCGCAACGGCATGCAGGACTA
This sequence comes from Rhizobium sp. GW821-FHT14E12, assembly GCF_058803745.1. Lineage (NCBI taxonomy): Bacteria > Pseudomonadati > Pseudomonadota > Alphaproteobacteria > Hyphomicrobiales > Rhizobiaceae > Rhizobium > Rhizobium sp. GW821-FHT14E12. Next base: position 124,738 of record NZ_JBXAPH010000009.1, on the reverse strand, counting down.
TGCCAAGACGGTGGATGGCGTGAAGCTGCAGGTCGAAGACGCGCAGAACGATATCGCCAAGCAGCAGAGCCAGATCCAGAACTTCATCGCCAGTAAGGTTGATGCCATCATCGTCAATCCGGTCGATACGGATGCGACCGCCGCGATTTCGAAGCTGGCGGCAGAAGCGAAGATCCCGCTGATCTACGTCAACCGCGAGCCGGCGAACGTCGACAGCCTGCCGGAAGGTCAGGCATTCGTCGCCTCCAACGAGCAGGAATCCGGCACGCTGGAAACCAAGGAAGTGTGCCGTCTTCTCGGTGGCAAGGGCAAGGCCGTCGTCATGATGGGCGAGCTCTCCAACCAGGCGGCCCGCATGCGTACCAAGGACGTTCATGACGTTCTCGCCACCGACGAATGCAAGGGCATCACCATCGTCCAGGAGCAGACCGCCAACTGGCAGCGCACCCAGGGCGCCGACCTTGTGACCAACTGGCTGTCCAGCGGTCTCGAATTCGATGCCGTCATCGCCAACAACGACGAAATGGCGATCGGCGCCATCCAGGCGCTGAAGGCTTCCGGCAAGTCGCTCGACAAGATCGTCGTCGCCGGTGTCGATGCCACCCAGGATGCATTGGCTTCGATGCAGGCTGGCGATCTGAAGGTCACGGTGTTCCAGGACGCCGCCGGCCAGGGCAAGGGTGCGGTGGACGCCGCGCTGAAGCTTGCCAAGGGCGAAAAGGTCGAGAAGAAGGTCTACATTCCCTTCCAGCTCGTGACGCCGGCAAACGTCAAGGACTTCGTCAAGAAGAACTGACGCTGCCGCTATCGACGGATGCGGGCGCGTGAGCCCGCATCCTCACAAATTCCGCCACATTCCGGGAGAGAAAAGATGGTTGTCAGCCCATCCACCATGGCTGCGGTGCGCGCCAGCGGCGCTGTTCCCAACGCCCCCTATCTGCTGAGTGCCGAAGGCATCCGCAAGGAGTTTCCGGGCGTAGTGGCTCTCGATGACGTTTCCTTCCGTCTGAAGCGCGGCACGGTGCATGCGCTGATGGGCGAAAACGGCGCCGGCAAGTCGACGCTGATGAAGATCCTGGCTGGCATCTACGTGCCCGATCAGGGCGAAGTGCTGTTGAAAGGCGTCTCGATCCGCCTGAAATCGCCGCTCGATGCGTTGGAAAACGGCATTGCCATGATCCATCAGGAACTCAACCTGATGCCATACATGACCGTCGCGGAGAATATCTGGATCCGCCGCGAGCCGAAGAACCGTCTCGGTTTCGTCGATCATGCCGAGATGAGCCGGAAGACGGAAGAGCTGTTCCGTCGTTTGAATATCAGCATCGATCCGGAAATCCAGGTGGGTGAGCTCTCGGTCGCCAGTCGCCAGATGGTCGAGATCGCCAAGGCGGTCTCCTATGATTCCGACGTCCTGATCATGGACGAGCCGACCTCGGCGCTGACCGAGCGCGAGGTGGCACATCTCTTCGAGATTATCCGCGGCCTGCGCGAGCAGGGCATCGGCATCGTCTACATTACTCACAAGATGAACGAGCTATTCGAGATCGCCGATGAATTCTCGGTGTTCCGTGACGGTAAATATATCGGCACGCACGCCTCCACTGATGTTACGCGCGACGACATCATCCGCATGATGGTCGGCCGCGAGATCACCCAGATGTTCCCGAAGGAAGAGGTGCCGATCGGCGAGACTCTTCTCTCCGTCAAGGATCTCAGCCTGGATGGCGTCTTTTCCAACATTTCCTTCGAGGTCAGGGCCGGCGAAATTCTCGGTGTCGCCGGGCTGGTCGGCTCCGGCCGCTCGAATGTCGCCGAGACGCTGTTCGGCGTGACGCCGGCCTCCTCCGGCACGATCGAGCTGTTCGGCAAGCAGGTGGATGTCTCTTCGCCGGCGGTGGCGATCAGCCATCGCATGGCGTTCCTAACGGAAGACCGGAAGGATACCGGCTGCCTGCTGATCCTCAGCGTGCTCGAAAACATGCAGATCGCCGTGCTGCAGGACAAATTCGTCCGTGGCGGCTTCGTGCAGGAAGGTGCGGTCGGGGAGGTCTGCGAGGAGATGGCGCGCAAGCTGCGCGTCAAGACGCCGAACCTCGACGAGCGTATCGAGAATCTCTCCGGCGGCAATCAGCAGAAGGTGTTGATCGGCCGCTGGATGCTCACCAATCCGCGCATCCTGATCCTGGACGAGCCGACCCGTGGCATCGATGTCGGCGCCAAGGCGGAGATCCATCGTCTGGTCACGGAAATGGCGCGCAACGGCGTCGCTGTCATCATGATCTCTTCGGAGATGCCGGAAGTGCTCGGCATGAGCGACCGTATCATGGTGATGCATGAGGGCCGGGTGACCGGCTTCCTCGATCGTGCGGATGCAACTCAAGTGAAGGTGATGGAGCTGGCGGCGCAATGATCCGGGCCGGCCATCGCAAGGGAGGATTGAACCATGGTTAGCAAAGTCGCAGAGACGGTCGCACCGCCGCTGACGCGCTCGAAGCGGCGCCGCGTGCCGCCGGAACTCGGCATCTTTCTGGTGCTGATCGGAATTGCACTCGTCTGCGAGGTTCTCGGCTGGATCTTTGTCGGCCAGAGCTTCCTGCTCAACATCCAGCGCCTGAAGATCATGATCCTGCAAGTCTCGGTTATCGGGATTATCTCGGTCGGGGTGACGCAGGTCATCATCACCGGGGGCATCGATCTCTCATCCGGTTCCGTCGTCGGTTTGACGGCGATGATCGCGGCAAGCTTCGCTCAGTCCTCCACCTGGGCGCGGGCGCTTTATCCGGCGCTCACCGACCTGCCGTTCTTCGTTCCGATCGGCATCGGCCTGCTGATCGGCCTTGCCGCCGGCTACGTCAACGGCCTGCTGATCACGAGAACGAAGATCCCGCCCTTCATCGCCACGCTCGGCATGATGGTGTCGGCGCGCGGTCTGTCGAAGCTCTATACCAAGGGGCAGCCGATCTCGGGTCTCACAGACCAGTTCAATTTCATCGGCACTGGCATCTGGCCTGTCATCGTCTTCCTGGTGGTCGCCTTCGCTTTCCATATCGTGCTGCGCTACACGCGCTACGGCAAGTTCACCTATGCGATCGGCGCCAACATTCAGGCGGCGCGCGTCTCCGGCATCAATGTCGAGGGGCATCTGGTCAAGGTCTATGCGATCGCCGGTCTGCTGGCGGGTCTCGCGGGCATCATCACGGCGGCTCGCGTCCAGACGGCGCAGGCCGGCATGGGCGTGACCTATGAATTGGATGCGATCGCAGCGGCCGTTATCGGCGGCACCTCGCTCACCGGCGGCGTCGGACGCATCGCCGGCACGGTGATCGGCACGGTCATCCTCGGCGTGATGATCTCGGGCTTCACCTTCCTGAACGTCGACGCCTATTATCAGGAAATCGCCAAGGGCGTGATCATCATCGCCGCCGTGGCCATCGACGTCTATCGTCAGAAGAAGCGGGCGAAACGTTAGAACGGCCAAGGTTTTTTGGGTTTCTCAAGGCGGGGGCCATGTCCCCGCCTTTTGCTATTGTGCTGAAGGTTTCGAGTGTCCGGTGCGACGTTGCGGACACCGGAATAGTTGCGACCATCAAGCCGCGGCCTTTTTCCATCCCGCCGCCAGCAGACCGGCACCGATCATCAGCGTTCCGCCAGTCCGATTGACCAGGCGTTGCACACTTGGCTTGCGGATCGTCTTCCGGGCCATCGAGGCCATCAGGCCATAAGTGGTGGCATTCAACGTCGCCAGCGCCAGGAATGTCACCTCAAAGACGATCATCTGAAAAGCGATGGGCTTCGACGTGTCGAGGAATTGCGGAAGAAAGGCGACGAAGAAAATGATGCTCTTCGGATTGAGCGCGGTCACCGCATAGGTGTGCAGGAAAATTCGAAACGGCCGCTCTTTAGCTGTCTCGGCATCCTCCGCCTCGGCGGATCTGTCGGAGACCGGCACGCGCCAGAGCTTGATGCCGAGATAGATGAGATATGCCGCGCCAATCCACTTGAGCCCGGTGAAGATCGCAGCCGATGCGGCCAGCAATGCGCCAAAGCCCAGCATCGAGGCGGTCATCGCCGTGAAGTCGCCGAGCGCGACCCCTGCAACGGTGGCTGTGGTCGCCTTGCGGCCATGCCCGAGCGCATAGGATATGACGAGAAGGATGGTCGGTCCGGGGATCGCCAGCAGCACGGCGGATGCGGCGACAAAGGCAAGCCAGTGTTCGATAGACATGTGATGCTCCCAACTCTTTCAAGCGAGCAATCCACAAGACCAAGTGCTTGGCAAGCGTTGTCGCAAAATTTCTGATTGAACCGGCACGCTCGCTTCCGACCTTTGCTCCCGCTTACCGTCTGCCCGCACCCTTTATGCCCATGAAGATTTTTTTCATTTAGGGATGGCGAATTCTGTCATCTTTTCTATTCTGGCCGCTTTCCCTCCGCTCGTTCGAGCGTTTTATCCAGGATAGACGATGCAATCCGTATTCGATGGCCATAACGACGTTCTGCTGAGGCTCTGGCATCATACAAACGAAGGCGCCGATCCGGTCGCCGAATTTAAGAATGGGATATCGATCGGCCATATCGATGCGCCCCGCGCCAAGGCGGGCGGCCTCGCCGGCGGTCTCTGCGCCATCTATATCCCTTCCGGCCATCTCGTCTTTGCCGAACCAGACCGCAACGGCCACTATGCAACGCCGCTCGCCGCACCGCTGGAGCGGGCGCCATCGCTCGATATCGCGCTGGAAATGGCGGCGATTGCACTCAAGCTCGACCGTGCCGGCGCCTGGAAGCTTTGCCGGTCGACCGCAGACATCCGCGACAGCATGGAAAAGGGCATTTTTGCCGCCGTCATGCATATGGAAGGCTGCGAGGCGATCGATGCCGATCTCGTTGCGCTCGAGACCTTCTATGCCGCCGGTTTGCGCTCGCTCGGCCCGGTCTGGAGCCGCAACAACGTCTTTGCCCACGGCGTGCCCTTCGCCTATCCAAGCTCGCCGGATACCGGCCCCGGCCTGACGGATGCGGGGTTTGCGCTGGTGCGCGAATGCAACCGGCTCGGCATCGTCATCGACCTCGCCCATATCACCGAAAAAGGCTTCTGGGATGTGGCGAAGACATCGGACCAGCCGCTGGTCGCCAGCCACTCCAATGCCCATGCGCTGACCCCGGTCGCGCGCAACCTCACCGACAAGCAGCTCGATGCCATCAAGGAGAGCCGTGGGATCGTCGGCCTCAACTATGCGACCGCCATGCTACGCGAGGACGGCCGCTCGGATGCCGACACGCCGATCGAGGTGATGATCCGCCATCTCGACCATCTCATCAAGCGCGTCGGCATCGATTGCGTCGGCCTCGGATCGGACTTCGACGGGGCGACGATTCCAGCGGATATCGGCGATGCCGCCGGCAATCAAAAGCTGATTGCTGCTCTCCGGAACGTTGGCTATGGTGAGGCCGATCTTGCGAAGCTGTGCAGGGAGAATTGGCTTCGTATTCTGGCGTCCGCCTGGGGAGAGGGCAGCGCGCCGCGTGCACAATCAGACTGATAAAAGTCCAAATAAGGGAACGAAAACATGATGATCACCAGGATGAACCGCAGCTTCCGCGCCCTTTCGGCCGGCGCGGCTCTCTCGATTTTGCTGATGGCTGCGCCGAGCGCCTTTGCCGAAACGCCGAAGGACACGCTGGTCGAGGGCTTTGCCTTCGACGACATCCTCAGCATGGACCCGGCTGAGGCCTACGAGCTCTCCACCGCCGAAATCACCGGCAACACCTACAGCCTGCTCGTCCGCCTCGATATCAAGGATACCTCCAAGATCCAGGGCGATCTTGCCGAGAGCTGGTCGGTTTCCGACGATCATCTGACCTATACGTTCAAGCTGAAGCCCGGCCTGAAATTCGCCTCCGGCAATCCGATCACCGCCGAGGATGTTGCATGGTCCTTCGAGCGTGTCATCAAGCTCGACAAGAGCCCGGCCTTCATTCTCAGCCAGTTCGGCCTCACCGGCGACAACGTGACGGAAAAGGCCAAGGCAACCGATCCGAACACTTTCGTCTTCACCGTCGATAAGCCTTACGCACCGAGCTTCGTGCTGAACTGCCTGACGGCCACCGTCGCGAATGTGGTCGACAAGAAGCTGGTTCTGCAACACGTCAAGCCGGCGACGCCGACGGCCGACTTCAAGTATGACAACGACTTCGGCAATAGCTGGCTGAAGACCGGCTTCGCCGGCTCCGGCCCGTTCAAGCTGCGCGAATGGCGCGCCAATGAGGCCGTGGTTCTCGAGCGCAATGAAAATTACTACGGCGACAAGCCGAAGCTTGCCCGCGTCATCTACCGCTTCATGAAGGAAAGCTCGGCCCAGCGCCTGGCGCTGGAGAACGGCGATATCGACATCGCCCGCAACCTGTCGCCGAACGATCTCGCTGCCGTCGAGAAGAACGCGCAGCTTGCCTCGACCAGCGCGCCGAAGGGCACGATCTATTACATCAGCCTCAACCAGAAGAACCCGAACCTTGCCAAGCCGGAAGTGCAGCAGGCGTTCAAATACCTGATCGACTATGATGCCATCGGCAAGACGTTGATCAAGGGTATCGGCGAAATCCACCAGACCTTCGAGCCGCAGGGCCTGCTCGGCGCGCTGGACGAAAATCCGTTCAAGCTGGATGTCGCCAAGGCGAAGGAATTGCTGGCCAAGGCCGGCCTGCCGGACGGCTTCTCCGTGACCATGGACGCTCGCAGCATCGAGCCGGATACCGGCATCGCCACCACGATCCAGCAGACGCTCGGTCAGGCTGGCATCAAGGTGGAAATCATCCCCGGCGACGGCAAGCAGAAGCTGACCAAATATCGCGCCCGCAATCACGACATCTATTACGGCCAGTGGGGCAACGACTATTGGGATCCCCATTCCAACGCCGATACCTTCACGAACAATCCTGACAACTCCGACGCCGGCACCAACAAGACGCTTGCCTGGCGCAATACCTGGACGACGCCGGAACTCGACAAGGAAACAAAGGCCGCCCTGTTCGAGATCGATACCGCCAAGCGCGCCGCCATGTATCAGGATATCCAGAAGAAGTACCTGGAAGCCAGCCCCTTCATCTTCCTCTATCAGCAGACGGAAGTGGCCGGCTATCGCAAGGACGTGAAGGATTTCAAGCTCGGTCCAAGCTTCGACACGAATTTCGTATGGCAGATCTCGAAGTAGTAATCCGGAAGGATTAGTTCTTTGAGCACCGTCGAACGGAAAATGGAGGTGCGGCCCAAGAAGGGCCGTACCGCGCCCATTCTAATGGGCGTCTTGCGCTTCCTGGTCGTCGCCGTCACGACCTATCTCGGCCTTCTGGCCGTCACCTTCTTCATCGGACGGGTGATCCCGATCGATCCGGCGCTGGCGATTGCCGGCGACCATGCGCCCGCGCAGGTGATCGAACGCCTGCGCCGCGAAATGCATCTCGACCAACCGCTCTATCAGCAGTTCTACTTTTATCTGGTGAGCGCGCTCACCGGCGATTTCGGCACCTCGGTGCTGACGACCAATCCGGTGATGGACGATATCCGCCGCGTCTTTCCCGCGACCATGGAGCTTGCGACCGTCGGCACGATCATTGGCGCGGTTATCGGGGTTCCCTTCGGCGTGCTCGCTGCCGTGCGCCGCAACAGTTTCATCGACCAGATCGTCCGCGTCATCGGTCTCGTCGGCTATTCGGTGCCGGTCTTCTGGCTGGCGATGGTGACGCTCGTCATCTTTTATGCGCAGCTGCGCTGGGTGGCCTATCCCGGCCGCATCGACATTGCCTACGAATATACCTTCACGCCAGTTACCGGCTTCTATCTGCTGGACAGCGCCATGCAGGGGCAATGGGACGTGTTCTGGGATGTGTTCCGCCACATCATCCTGCCCGCTTCGCTGCTCGGCTATCTGTCGCTTGCCTATATCAGCCGCATGACGCGCAGCTTCATGCTGAACGAACTGGGCCAGGAATATATCGTTGCTGCCCGCGCCAAAGGCCTATCCGAGACGGGGGTGATCTGGGGACATGCGCTGCGCAGCGCCGCCGTGCCGCTGATCACGGTGATCGCGCTCTCCTATGCCTCCTTGCTGGAGGGATCGGTGCTGACGGAGATTGTCTTCTCCTGGCCGGGCATCGGCTTTTATATCACCAGCTCGCTGCGCAATGCCGACATGAACGCCGTGCTCGGCGGCACCATCGTTATCGGCACGGTTTTCATCGGCATCAACCTGCTGTCCGATCTGCTGTATCGGACCCTCGATCCAAGGACGCGACGTAAATGACGGCTGGGACCACGCAAATTAGCTGGCGTGACTGGCTGCTGTCGGACCGGCCGCAGTCGCGCCGGCAGGCAAGGCTCGGGCGAGCCTACGTCACCTGGCGGCAGTTCTCCGCCAATCACCTGGCTGTCGTCGGGCTGCTGATCATCTTCGCGCTGGTGCTGATCGCCGCCCTTGCCGATGTCCTCGCCCCGCATTCGCCCGTTATCGGCGATCTCACCAACGCCTATCTGCAGCCGCCGGGAACCGGGAGCTATCTGCTCGGCACTGACGATCTCGGCCGCGATATTCTCTCGCGGTTGATCTACGGGTCGCGATGGACGCTCTATATCGTCGTGCTGGTCGCGATCATCTCTGCGCCGATCGGGCTGATCATCGGCATGGTCGCCGGTTATCTGGGCGGCTGGGTCGATACCGTGCTGATGCGGATCACCGACATCTTCCTCGCCTTCCCGAAACTGGTGTTGGCGCTCGCCTTCGCCGGAGCGCTCGGGGCGGGCATCGAAAACGCCATCATCGCCATCGCCATCACCTCCTGGCCGCCCTATGCGCGTCTGGCGCGGGCCGAGACGATGACCGTGCGGCGCTCGGACTATATTGCCGCCGTGCAGCTGATGGGCGCCTCGCCGCTGCGCATCATCTTCCGCCATGTCATGCCGCTCTGCATTTCCTCGTTGATCGTGCGCGTCACGCTCGACATGGCCGGCGTCATCCTGACGGCCGCCGGCCTCGGATTTCTCGGCCTTGGCGCGCAGCCGCCACTACCAGAATGGGGCGTGATGATCGCCAGCGGCTTCAAATATTATCTCGACCAATGGTGGGTGGCGGCTATGCCCGGTATCGCCATCCTGATCGTCAGCCTCGGCTTCAACCTGCTCGGCGACGGGTTGCGCGATGCGCTTGATCCGAAGGAGAGCGGCCAATGACGACGATGCTGACGGTCGAGAACCTCAGAGTTCGTTATCCCACTCGCACTGGCGTCATCGAGGCGGTGCGCGGCGTCTCCTTCACGCTCGGTCGCGAGCGGCTCGGCATCGTTGGTGAGAGCGGCTCCGGCAAATCGCAGACCGGTCGCGCCATCATGGGGCTGACACCGCCGCACGCGCTCGTCAGCGCCGACAGGCTGAATTTCAGCGGCATCGATTTGTTGTCGATCTCAGCCAAGGAGCGCCGGTCGCTGCGCGGCAAGCGCATCGCCATGGTGCTGCAGGATCCGAAATATTCGCTGGACCCGGTGATGCCCATCGGCAAGCAGATCACCGAGACGTTGCGCACGCACGAAAAGGTCGGCAGGGGAGAAGCGCGCGACCGCGCCTTGGCCATGCTGGAGGCCGTGCAAATCCGCGATCCCAGGCGTGTCTACGACCTACATCCGCATGAAGTTTCCGGTGGCATGGGCCAGCGCGTGATGATTGCGATGATGCTGATCGCCGGGCCGGAACTGCTGATCGCCGACGAGCCGACCTCGGCGCTGGACGTTACCGTGCAGCTCGATGTGCTCCGAATCATGGACAAACTGGTGTCGGAGCGCGGCATGGGGCTGATTTTCGTGTCGCACGATCTGCGGCTGGTCTCCTCCTTCTGTGACCGAGTGATTGTCATGTATGCCGGCAAGATCGTCGAGGAACTGAAAGCCTCCGAGCTTAACAATGCGCAGCATCCCTATACGCGCGGCCTCTTGAACTGCATGCCCGTGATCGGCGAGAACCGCCATCCGTTGCCGGTTCTCGATCGCAAGCCGGAGTGGGCGGCATGACGGCGGCGCTTGCAGTTGACGGCCTCAGCGTTGTCTATGACGGTTACTATGCCCTGGATGCGGTGAGCATCGATGTGAACCGCGGCGAATCCTTCGGCCTCGTCGGCGAGTCCGGTTCCGGCAAGTCCACCTTGCTGCGGGCCGTCGCGGGTCTGGCGCCGGTCAGCGGCGGCACGATCCGCATCGACGGCGCGGCACTGAAGGGCTCGAAGCGCGCCAAGTCGTTCTATCGGCAAGTCCAGATGGTATTTCAGGACCCCTACGGTTCGCTGCATCCGCGCCAGACCATCGACCGGTTGCTGCTGGAGCCGCTGGCGATCCATGGCATCGGCGACAGCGAGACGCGGATTGCCAGAGCGCTCGACGAAGTCGGTCTCGGCACCGGCTTCCGGTTTCGTTATCCGCATCAGCTTTCCGGCGGCCAGCGCCAACGCGTGGCAATCGCCCGCGCCCTGATCGTCGAGCCGTCCATTCTGCTGCTTGATGAGCCGACCTCGGCGCTGGATGCCTCCGTGCAGGCGGAAGTGCTCAATCTGCTGGAGCAGGTGCGCAGGGATCGCCATCTGACATTCGTCATGGTCAGCCACGATCTCGGCGTCGTCACCCATATGTGCGAGCGCCTGGTGGTCATGCAGAACGGCGCCATCGTCGAGCGGCTGAGTGCGAAAGATCTGGCCGCCGGCAAGGTCGAAGAAGACTATACGCGCAATCTGATGATCGCGAGCAAAGGGTTTGTTCGCGATTAAACATTTGTAATCATTTTGTTTTTAGTCGATATCCGTTCAAAAGACGACCAATCGTATAGACTATTGACACCTGCCGCATTTCTGTCATGATGTTGTTAATGACGGTTAACTTTCGTGATCCTCACCGGGTCGTACACGAGTGGAGGCAGGCATGTTTTTCATGGGTGGCATGACCATGGGCTATCTTCATCCGCCGATTCCGGAGAAGGAAGAGGACGTCTTGACCGTCACTCTGCCGGAAGAAAAGAACCGTCATCTGATCGGTCAAACCGAGGCTTCGGCCTCTGAAACAAGCGCCGTCGAGCGCACCTTGATCTGGGCTCGCCGCATTCTCTGCTGAGCTTCTGCTCCGCCGACTATCGAGCCCCACCTGAACCCAGTGGTTTATTTTTTCCCTCGCGGCCCTCTGGACGGAAAATTATCTCTACCTAATTGATAGAGACTATATAAATGTCAGGCATGGGCTCGTCCCTGCGACAATAAAAAATCAACGGAGGCAACACATGGCGAATTTGGGTATGTCGAATACGCATGTGAACCGGTTCGATGCTTCGAAGCGTGCTGCCGCGACGCGGCACAAGATCCACACCGCGATCAACGTTGCGCTGTGCTCCGCCGCGTTCATTTTCGTTGCGGCCATCGTTTGCGGCATCGTGGTCTGATTTCTGTCGAGGGTGATGCGATCGGGTCTGACCGATCGTACTGAAGAGTTCTTCTCTCTTCTGTCCCCAGGGACGATAGTATTTCATCGGGCCGAGGCTCGGGTCCGACCGGCTATGACCGGCGGTTCGATCCGCCTTCTTTCAAATTCAATCCGCTCCCACAACAATTCTTCTTCCTGTAGATGACCAGAACTTTGCCGGGCAAAGAAATTTTGCCCTGCCCAATAGAATGCGCTTCGTTAAAACAGTAAGCTCCGCCAAAATACAAAAATAGATTGGGGCGGAGGCATGACGAAGGTGGAGGCTGGGCGCGGCAGCAGACGGAGTGGTGCTCACGATGCGAAGGCAATTCTGAAACAGGATCCGCACGCGCTGCGCGACGCGAAGGAGAACAACCTCGAAATGGCGATCGGCCATGAGGTTCGCGCCTATCGCAAGAAGCTCGGCATCACCGGCGCGGATCTTGCCTCGGCCACGGGCATATCGCTCGGCATGCTCTCCAAGATCGAAAACGGCAACACCTCGCCGTCGCTGACGACGCTGCAGTCCCTGGCGCGGGCGCTCGGCGTGCCCGTCACCGCATTCTTCCGGCGATTTGAAGAGAAGCGCAATGCCGTCTTCGTCAAGGCCGGCGAGGGGCTAGAGATGGAGCGACGGGGTACGCGCGCCGGTCATCAGTACAATCTGCTCGGTCATATCGGCAACGGGTCGAACGGCCTGCAGGTCGAGCCCTATCTCATTACCCTGACGGCCGATTCGGATGTTTTCCCGGCGTTTCAGCACGCGGGGCTGGAATTGATCTATATGCTGGAAGGCGAGGTCAAATATCGCCATGCCGACAAGCTCTATGCCATGCTGCCCGGTGACAGCCTGTTCTTCGATGCCGATGCGCCGCATGGCCCGGAAGTGCTGGTCAGTCTGCCGATCCGTTTCCTGTCGATTATTTCCTATCCGGAGAAAAGCGGCCCTTGAGACGAATTTGCGAATCTTTTGAGGGAGTTCAGTTTAAGTTCATCTTCCGCGGGATATGGAGGGCTCAGTCTGAAATACCCTGATTCCTGTTTGCAAGAAGTCAGCCCAAGGAGAATGCCTCGTGACTCTGATCGATTGTTTTTGACACACCGGGACTGCTGTCGGAACCATCCGGCCGCGTCTCAAGTTTCATGGGAAGCCTGTTTCGAATGGTGGCGTAAAATCGCCACGAGCCCGAAGAAGAGCCCATGAAAATCTTCGCCTGAATCGTTTGTTCTAAGCCGCCACCTCGAATTCACCCCCTTCGCGCGCCGGGAAGCGAAGCAAAAGGGTCCAAATGTGTGAATGGTTGTGACGGGCAGGACAAAAACATCGACGGCGATAATGCCTATCACTCTGTTTGGACCCAGAACCCGAATCCATGACGACTCAAAACCTCTCCACTGTTTCGCTACGCGATTCTGAAGCCAAGCAGATCGATCACAACGATTCGATCCGGGCGACCTATTTCTCCAACGAGCAGATACGCGAATGCGGCGCGACCTTCGCCCGCAACGGCGCCAAAACGACGCTGCCGGGCTTTGCGCCTTTCGACTTCTTTGCGCGTCACAAGGAGAACGAGAAGGAGATCTTGCGGGTCTATCGTTCGGCGAATGCCGATGTCGACGCAGGCGAATCGATCACGCCGGCCGCCGAATGGCTGCTCGACAACCATTACGTCATCGAAGAGGCGATCCAGGAAGTCCGCCGCGATTTCCCGAAGAAGTTCTACGAGCAGCTCCAGACGATCACCATTGGCGGCATGGTCATGCCGCGTACCATGGCGCTCGCCTGGCTCTATGTTGCCCATACGCACAGCACCGTGTCCAACCAGGGTCTGCTGGCGCTGGTAGAGGGTTTCCAGTCTGTTGAGATGCTGAAGATCGGCGAGCTCTGGGCTGTTCCGTCGCTCGTGCGCTATATCCTGGTCGACAATCTGCGCCGCATCTCCAGCCGCGTCGAACAGAGCCGCATCACGCGCAAGAAGGCCAACGAGGCCGTCGACGAGCTGATCCGCCTCAATGACGACACCAAGGTCGCGGAATTCCTGAAGACGCTGGAACCCTATACGTCGGACAATACCTTCGCGACGCAGTTCCTCTATCGTCTTCGTGACGGCTCGCACACCTCGGGTCTCGCCGTCACCTGGATGGAAAAGCGCATGGCGGATGCCGGCACGGACGCCGAAAGCGTCATGATGGCCGAGCATAACCGGCTGTCGTCCGGCAATGTGACGATGGGCAACATCATCAAGAGCCTGCGCCTGATCGACGACACCGACTGGTCGGTCTGGGTCGAAGAGGTGAGCGCGGTTGACAAGCTGCTCTGGGACGAGACCGATTACGCCAAGCTCGATCCCGGTTCGCGCAACAGCTATCGCCGCCGCATCGAAAAGCTCGCCCGTCGCTCCAAGAAGACCGAGATGGAGATCGCCCAGGTCGCCATGGCGATGACGGAAGCGGCCAAGGCTTCCGGCGAACCACAGCCGCAAGAGCCGAATATCGGCGACTACATCATGGGCCAGCAGACGGAAAAGCTGGAAAAGGCGATCGGCTATCGCCCCTTCCTGTCCGCACGCTTCGTGCGACAGTGGCGCAAGCTCAACTGGCTGGCGATCGCAGCGCCCGTGATGTTTTTGACAGCCCTTGCACTGGCTGCCGTCGGCTATTTCATGATCCAGGCCGGCATGGGCTGGGCTGAAACCATTCTCATGCTGCTGATGTTCTCGCTGCCGGCGTCCGAAGGGGCGACGGGCCTGTTCAACTTCTTTGTCACCATGTACCTGACGCCGGCGCGCCTCGTCGGCTATGAGTTCAAGGAAGGCATTCCGGAAGAGGCCCGCACGCTGGTCGTCGTGCCGACGCTGATCGGCAACCGGGACAGCGTCGATGAGCTCGTGCGCAATCTCGAGGTTCATTACCTCGCCAATCCGCGCGGCGAAGTCTACTACGCGCTGCTCAGCGACTGGCCGGACAGCCAGGAGGAAGAGAGCGAACGCGATCTGGAAATCCTCGATTATGCCCGCCGCGAAGTCGCCAATCTTGCGGCCCGCTACGCCGAGGATGGCCAGCAGCGCTTCTATCTCCTGCATCGCCGCCGCCTCTACAACCCGGCTGAGGGATCCTGGATGGGCTGGGAGCGCAAGCGCGGCAAGCTGCACGAGCTGAACCTGCTCCTGCGCGGCGACCGCGATACCACCTTCCTGCCTGGTGCCAATACCGTGCCGAAGGACGTGAAATACGTCATGACGCTCGATTCCGATACGCGCCTGGTGCGCGATACGGTCACGAAGCTCGTCGGCAAGCTGCATCATCCGATCAACCGGCCGGTCTTCGATCCCGAGACCAAGCGTGTCGTTCGCGGCTATGGCGTCTTGCAGCCGCGCGTCACCCCGTCGCTGACGACGGGCAAGGACGCCTCGGTGTTCCAGCGCGTTTTCTCCGTCAATCGCGGCCTCGACCCCTACGTCTTCGCCGTGTCCGACGTCTATCAGGATCTGGTCGAGGAAGGCACGTTCACCGGCAAGGGCCTCTATCATATCGATGCTTTCGAGGCCTCACTGAAGGGCAAGATCGATGAAAACGCTGTTCTCAGCCACGATCTGCTCGAAGGTTCGATGGCGCGCTGCGCGCTGGTGACTGACTGCGAGCTCGTTGAAGACTTCCCGATCCGCTATGAAGTGGAAGTCTCGCGCCAGCATCGCTGGGCTCGCGGCGACTGGCAGCTCCTCCCCTATATCTTCAATCCGAAGCGCGGCGTGACCGGTCTCGGTCGCTGGAAGATGATGGACAATCTGCGTCGTTCGCTGACGCCAATCGCCTGGTTCTTCGCCTCGGTTCTCGGCTGGTACTTCATGGGGCCGTTCGCTGCCCTGATCTGGCAGATCCTACTGATTTTCTGCCTGTTCGTTGCGCCGACGCTCTCCTTGATCAACGGCATCATTCCGCGCACCAGCGATATCGTCGCCCGCGCCCATCTCTATACGGTCTGGACGGATATTCGCGCCGCTAACGCGCAAGTGGCGTTGCGCATCGTCTTCATCGCCGACGGCGCCTGCATCATGGCCGATGCCATCGGCCGTTCGCTCTATCGCGCCTTCGTCAGCCGCAAGCTGATGCTGCAATGGCGCACCGCCGCCAGTGCCCAGGCCGCGGCGCAGACCACCATTCTCGGCCACTACCGCGTCATGTGGCATGCGCCGGTGCTGGCGCTGCTGGCGCTCGCCTTCGCGTCGCTGTCGGGCGACAATGCCTTCCTCGTCGGCATTCCCTTTGCACTGCTCTGGGTGCTGTCGCCGGCGATCGCCTGGTATGTCAGCCAAACGGCGGAAACCGAGGACAAGCTCGAAGTGCCGGAGAGCGTCTCGTTGGAGCTGCGCAAGATCGCGCGGCGCACCTGGCGCTATTTCGATACTTTCGTGGTCGAGCAGCAAAACCACCTGCCGCCGGACAACGTGCAGCAGACGCCGCATCCGGTCGTGGCTTCGCGCACATCGCCGACCAATATCGGCGTCTACTTCCTCTCGATTATCTCGGCCCGCCATTTCGGCTGGATTTCCTTCGAGGAAACCATCGATCGCATGGAAAAGACCATGGCGACGGTCGAGAAGCTCGAAAAGTTCCGCGGCCATCTCTGCAACTGGTATCATACGGACACGCTGAAGCCGATGGGCGCGCGCTATGTCTCGGCGGTCGACAGCGGCAATTTCGCCGGTCACCTGATCGCCGTGTCCTCGGCCTGCCGTATCTGGGCGGAAGCCCCTTCCGCGCATATGCAGGGCAATCTCGACGGCATCGGCGATGTCGCCGGCATCCTTGGCGAAATACTCGCCGAGCTTCCGGATGACCGCAAGACCGTGCGCCCGCTGCGTCATCGCCTGGAAGAGCGCATCGTCGGCTTCCAGAATGCGCTGGCCGCGGTCAAGCGCGAGCATGAGTTCGCCTCGATCCGCATCATCAACCTTTCGGTCCTGGCGCATGACATCGAGAAGCTTGCCGCCAACCTCGACCACGAGGTCAAGTCGCCGCAAAGCGGCGAGGTGCTCACCTGGTCGCAATCGCTGGTGAAGGTCTGCGAAGGCCATATTGCCGACAGCGTCTTCGATCTCGCCAATGTCGATGCATTGCGCCAGCGTCTGGCAAAGCTGCGCGACCGCATGCGCGAAACCGCCTTCGGCATGGAATTCGCCTTCCTCTATCGTCCGGAACGGCGCCTGCTCTCCATTGGCTTCCGCGTGGAAACCAACGAGCTCGATGCCGCCTGCTACGATTTGCTGGCGTCGGAAGCCCGTCTCACCAGCCTGTTCGCCATCGCCAAGGGCGACCTGCCGACGGAGCATTGGTATCGTCTCGGCCGTCAGGTCGTGCCGGTGGGCTCGCGCGGTGCGCTTGTCTCCTGGTCCGGGTCGATGTTCGAATATCTGATGCCGCCGCTCGTCATGCAGGAGCGTCAGGGCGGTATTCTCAACCAGACCAACAATCTGATTGTCCAGGAACAGATGAACTATGCCAAGCGTCTTGGCGCCGGCATTCCCTGGGGCATTTCGGAAGCGGCCTTCAACGCCCGCGACCATCAGATGCAATATCAGTACACCAACTTCGGCGTGCCCTCGCTCGGCCTGAAGCGTGGCCTCGGCCAGAATGCCGTCATCGCGCCCTATGCCTCGATCCTCGCCAGCCAGTACCGGCCGGAAGCGGCGCTCGAAAACCTGCAGAAGCTGCGCAAGGTCGGCGCTCTCGGGATCTACGGCTTCCATGATGCCGTCGACTTCACGCCCACCCGCGTTCCCGAAGGCAAGAAATGCGCGGTGGTCTTCAACTACTATGCCCACCACCATGGCATGTCGATTGCAGCTATTGCCAACGTCGCCTTCAACGGCCGTCTGCGCGAACTCTTCCACGCCGATCCGGTGATCGAAGCGGCAGAACTGCTGCTGCAGGAAAAGGCGCCGCGCGATATCCCGGTCATGGCCGCCAAGCACGAGAGCGACCAGCCGGCCAATATCCAGGAAGACATGCTGCGTCCGGAGATCCGTAAGATCGCCGATCCGTCCACACAGGATCGCGAACTCGCTTTCCTCTCCAACGGCCATTACTCCGTCATGCTGACGGCGACCGGCGCTGGCTATTCGCGCTGGAACGGCCTGTCCGTGTCGCGCTGGCGGCCCGATCCGACGGAAGACCGCTGGGGCACTTTCATCTTCCTGCGCGATACCGCATCCGGCCAATGGTGGTCGGCGACCGCGGAGCCGCGCAGCATCGAAGGCGAAAAGGTCAAGGTCGCCTTCAGCGACGAAAAGGCGGAATACAGCAAGACCATTGGTGACTTCACCAGTGAGGTCGAATGCATCGTCGCCACCGAAAACGATGCCGAAGGCCGCCGTGTCACCTTGCTCAACATGGGGTCGGAGGACCGCTTCATCGAAGTGACCTCCTATCTCGAACCGGCGATTGCCAGCGACGACGTCGATTCCGGCCATCCGGTCTTCGCCCGCATGTTCGTTCGCACCGAAGTCGGTAGCAGCGGCGACGTGCTTCGCGCCGAGCGCAACAAGCGCGAGTATAACGAGCCGGACATGGCGATCGCGCATCTGGTCGTCGACAATGCCGGCTCGGAGCGCCCGACCGAATTCGAGACGGATCGCCGCAAATTCCTCGGCCGTGGCCGTACGCTTGCCGAAGCCGCCGCCTTCGATCCGGGCGCGACGCTCTCGGGCACGCAAGGCTTCACCATGGATGCCTGCCTGTCGCTGCGCCGCGTCGTGCGCGTGCCGGCCGGCAAGAAGGTCAGCGTGATCTTCTGGACGATTGCAGCGCCGAACCGCGAAGAGGTCGACAAGGCTGTCGACCGCTACCGCAATCCGGATGCCTTCGGGGTCGAGCTGACGCAGGCCTGGACGCGCACGCAGATGCAGATGCGCCATGTCGGCGTTTCCTCGCAGCAGGCGGCCGCTTTCCAGAAGCTTGCCCGCTACCTCGTCTATCCCGACATGCATCTGCGCGCCGACAGCGCCACCGTCCTTGCCGGCCTGCATTCGCAGTCGGCGCTCTGGCCGGTGACCATCTCGGGTGATTTCCCGATCTTCACGCTGCGCATCAATGACGAAATCGACATCGAAATCGCCAAGGAAGCGCTGAGTGCCGGGGAGTATCTGCGCTCGCGCGGTATCGCCGCCGATCTGGTGATCCTGAATGAATGCGCCGCCGAGCATGCGCAGGCGATGCAACATCAGCTGGATGCGCTTGCGGATCATATCCGCCACAATCAGGGGGATGGGCTGCGTCAGCACATCTTCGCAGTGCGCAAGGATCTGATCGAGAACGAGACCTACCAGCAGATCCTCGCCGCTTCGCGCGTCGTCTTCCATGCCCGCAACGGCAAGCTGGTCGACCAGATCGCCCGCGCGGCGACGCTGTTCGGCTCTGTGCCGCAGAGCGATGAGGCTCCGGTCGATCGTCGTGCCGTGGCGCTCGCGCCGCAGGAATCGGTGTTTGTCGCCACGGAACTCGGAGCGCAGGCCGACCTCGACTTCTGGAACGGTTATGGTGGCTTTGCCGAAAACGGCCGCGAATATGTCGTCCGGCTTGCCGGTGGTCAGTCGACGCCGCAACCGTGGATCAACGTCATCACCAACGAGCGCTTCGGTTTCCATGTGCCCGCCGAAGGCGGCGGTTTCACCTGGAGCCACAATTCGCGCGACTATCAGTTGACCCCATGGACCAACGACATGGTCATCAACCGTCCGGGTGAGGCGCTTTATGTGACCGATCTCGACAGCAATGCGGTCATGACCCCCTATGCCGGCCTGTCGCGCAATCCGAAAGTACAGTTTGAGGCCCGCCACGGCCTCGGCTATTCAGTGTTCTCGAGCGAAGAGAACGGCATTGCGCTGGAGCTGACGCAGACGGTCGATCGTGAGCGTCCCGTGAAGGTCTTCCGCCTGCGGGTCAGCAACAAGGGCAAGGGCACCCGGCGGCTGCGGCTCTACAATTATGCGGAATGGGTGCTCGGCATCAATCCGCACAAGACCAAGCCCTTCATCCTCTCGTCGCTGGACGAGGAGACGGGCGCGCTGTTTGCCAACAATCCCTACAGCATCGATTATTCCAAGCGGGTCGCCTTCATGGCGGCGAGCGAGGCGCATTCGAGCTTCTCGGCCAGCCGCCGCGAATTCATCGGCCGTCATGGCACGGTGCAGATGCCGGAAGCGGTTGTCTCCGGTGCCGTCCTCTCCAACTCCAACGATCTTGACGGCGATCCCTGCGCGGCACTTGCCTTCGACCTGACCATCGGTGCGGGTGAAGAGAAGGATATCTGCTTCTATATGGGCGACACCGCCTCTCTCGAAGAGGCGCGCGTATTGGTCTCCGAGATCCGCAAGGCGGATTTCGAGGCTGTGCTGTCGGCGACCCGAGGCTTCTGGGACGGCTTTACCGGCCGTCTGCAGATCTCGACGCCGGACAAGGCGATGAACAACATGATCAACGCCTGGCTTCCCTATCAGAGCCTCGGCTGCCGTATCATGGCGCGCACCGCCTTCTATCAGGCCTCGGGCGCCTTCGGCTTCCGCGACCAGTTGCAGGATACGCTGGCCTTCCTGATGCATGCGCCGGAACTTGCGCGCAAGCAGATCGTGAACGCGGCCCAGCGTCAGTTCCGCGAAGGCGACGTGCAGCATTGGTGGCTGCCGGGCAGCGGCGCCGGTGTGCGTACGCATATTTCGGACGACGTCGTCTGGCTCGCCTATGCGATCAACCAATACTGCACGGTGACGGGCGACAAGTCGCTGCTGGATGAAGAGCTTGCCTTCGTCGAGGGTGCTGCCCTCATGCCCGGCACGCACGACGCCTTCTACCAGCCGACGGTGTCGGAGGATAAGGTCAGCGTTTACGAGCATGCCGCTTTGGCACTCGATCTTGCCATCAAGCGCAAGGGCGGCAACGGCCTGCCGCTGATCCTCGGTGGCGATTGGAACGACGGTATGAACCGCGTCGGCATTCAGGGCCGCGGCGAAAGCGTCTGGCTCGGCTGGTTCCTCGCCGGCACGCTCACCGCCTTCTTGCCCTATGCGGAAGCGCGCGGCGACAAGGAGCGCGTCGAGCGCTGGACCAAGCATCTGCCCGAACTGCGTAAGTCGCTGGAAACGGCGGGCTGGGACGGCAACCATTATCGCCGTGGCTATTTCGACGACGGCAGCCCGCTCGGCTCCAGCGAGAATTTCGAATGCCAGATCGATTCGATCGCGCAGTCGTGGAACATTCTCTCCGGCGAGGGCGACCCCAAGCGCGGCGAGACGGCGATGAACGCCGTTCTCGAAAAGCTGGTCGACGACGACAACAAGATGATCCGGTTGTTCACACCGCCCTTCTCCAAGTCGGCACGCGATCCGGGCTACATCAAGTCCTATCCGCCGGGCGTCCGTGAAAACGGCGGTCAATATACCCATGCCGCCACCTGGGTGGTCATGGCGCTGGCGGAAATGAACCGCGGCGACGATGCCTGGCATTGCTTCGAGATGTTGAACCCGGTCAACCACGCACTTGATCGAGAGCAGGCCGACACCTACCGCGTCGAGCCCTATGTCATCGCCGCCGACGTCTATGGCGAGGGACAGTTGACCGGCCGCGGCGGCTGGACCTGGTATACGGGCTCGGCCGGCTGGTTCTATCGCGTGGCGATCGAGGGCCTTCTCGGCATCCGCGTCAAGAATGGTCGCCTCTACGTCAAGCCGGCACTGCCGTCGACGTGGGATGGCTTTGCGGCGGACCTCGATTTGCCGAGCGGAAAATACCGCATTTCCGTCTCAAAAGCGCCCGATGCGAGCGGATACTCGGTCACCGTGAATGACAGGGCGATTGCCCATCCCGATGAGGGCTATCCGATCGAACAGTAACGCTTTTGTGCACTGTTTTGCATTGATCGATAGGGCCAAAGAGGGAACTCTTTGGCCCTATCGGCATTTGAATGCCGGAACAGGAGATGTTCATGAACATCAGGGCACATATCGACACACGGTCGGGAAGCGCCAGCGGCTCGCCGAAGATATCGACGGGGCGCGATACGAGGCTGGATGTTCTAAGGGCTTTGGCCCTGATCACGATCTTCATCAACCATGTTCCCGGCCAGTTCTTCGAGCATCTGACGACCAAGAATTTCGGCTTCTCCGATGGCGCTGAAGCTTTTGTGCTGATCTCCGGCATCTCGGTCGGCCTCGCCTATGGCACGCGCTTCAAGCCCGGCAATCGGCTCCTGATCGCCTGGAAAGCGATCAAGCGTGCCTTCACGCTCTATACGGCGCATATGATCACCACCTTCATCACGCTGGTGCTGTTCATTTCGGGCGCCTGGATCTTCCGGCAGGTGGGTCTGCTTTGCGAGGTGAACATCCTTGCGGTGTTAATGAACCCGGCGCGCGGCATTCAGGCCCTGCTGCTGCTCGGCCATCAGATCGGCTATAACAATATCCTGCCGATGTACGGGGCACTGTTCCTGATGCTGCCGCTGATGCTGGTGGTGGAGGCGAGAAGCCCGCTGTTTTTGCTGCTGGTCTCTGCCGGCGTCTGGCTGCTGGCCGGTATCTATCATATCGCACCGCACACGACGCTGCTCGACGGCTTCTGGTTCCTGAACCCACTTTCCTGGCAGTTCCTGTTCGTCATCGGCTTCGTCGCCGTCATGCATGTGAAACGCGGCGGCCGGATTGCCTATAACCCGGTCCTGTTCGCGCTATCGCTCGCCTATGTCATGCTGTCCTTCATCTGGGTCACCGACAAGCTCTGGGTGCTGGGCGACCAGCTGGCCGCGCTCGGCCTGCCCGCAGTCATCACCGGCTTCGACAAGACGTTCCTCTCGCTGCCGCGGCTGCTGCATGTGCTGGCGCTCGCCTATCTCATCATCTGCATACCGTCGGTCTCGCGTGTGCTGCGCCGGCCGGCCGACCATCCGCTAACGATCCTCGGACGGCATTCCCTCAGTATTTTCGTTGCCGGCACCATCCTCGCCATGGCAGGGCAGGTCATTCTCTATGTTACCGAGAAGGATCCGGCCGTCGGCGCCGCCTATGTCGTCGTCGGCATCGTCCTGCAGTTTGCCTATGCCTATTATCTCGAGCACAAGCGGCTGGACACGGCCAGCAATCGTCCCACGAAGACGACAGCGGCTGCACTGCCTTTGCCATTGCGGGTCGAGCAGCGTCGATAATCTGCTTGGCGCCTTCAGTGCCGCAACGGGCAACAGATCAATTCCCAAAGAAAATCTATTCACGACACTTTCGTGAAGGACGTGTGACGTGATGTTTCTGCAACGCGGCAGCGTTTCGGAGCGCCGCCGCGAAAATTCGATTGCTCAAAATCTTGTTGTGCAAAACCTAAACGCCTACATCGGCGTCGTGGCGGTGCTCGGGGAGTAACGCCATCCCGGCGCCACACGCGCCCGAATGAGTGCGTGACGCGATCGTGGGGATCGTCAAACGGGAATGGGGTAGGGCACGTCGAGTTTTCGGCGCGATGACTCAAGCCCAATCGCCACTGGATTGGAGTAATCTATGAATATCAGAAGTCTTCTTCTCGGTTCCGCCGCCGCCCTGGTCGCCGTCTCGGGAGCGCAGGCGGCTGACGCCATCGTGGCTGCCGAGCCGGAACCGCTGGAATATGTCCGGATTTGCGACGCTTTTGGCGCGGGCTATTTCTTCATTCCCGGCACCGAAACCTGCCTGAAGGTCGGCGGCAAGGTCCGCACCGAGGGCTATTGGAAGGATCCGAGGAACGCTGCGAGCAACATCGGCACACAATGGCATACCCGCGCGGAGCTTTCCTTCGATACCGCGACCGATACGGAATACGGTCCACTCAAGACCAACACCGTTTATCGTTGGGATTGGCAGGATGGCGGCACGACCAACGCTCGGCTGCTGTTTGCCAATATCAGCCTCGGTGGCTTCACCGTCGGCAAGCTCGACTCCCAATATACGATGTACATGGGCTACACGACCAGTCTCATCAACGACGAGGTCGTCTACGAAGGCCCGAAGGAGCTCAACCAGCTCACCTACAAATATGATTCCGGCAACGGCTTTACCGCGCTGGTGTCGCTGGAGGATTCCAACTCCTCGGCGACCAGCTCTTCCTATCGCGGCGCATGGCAGACTGGAAAGGCTGATCACTACGCTCCGGACGTCGTGGCTGGTGCCGGCTACAAGGGCAGCATGTTCCAGCTCAGGATCGTCGGCGGCTATGATTCCGTCGTCGAAGAGGGTGCGATCAAGGCACGCATCGATGGCGACTTCGGTGCCTTCAAGCCGTTCTTCATGGGTGGCTGGAATACGGACGGTGACAAGCTGAACAAATATGCCGGATCCTTCCTCAGCACCAACGCGGCTGCTTGCCCGAAGAATGGCGCCGACTGCGGATGGGGTGACTGGGCCTTCTGGACCGGCTTCAGCTACACCTTTACGCCGAAGCTGCAGAACACCACGATGGTCGCCTATACCGACAGCGGCATTCTGCAGGCGACGACGAACCTGGCCTGGCGTCCGGTCAAGGATCTGGTCGTCATACCGGAACTCACCTACATGCGCTACGATGCCGCCAATACCGACCAGTGGACAGGCGCCCTGCGTTTCGAGCGCAAGTTCTGATCTGATCCCGGCGTGAGGCCGGTCCTACCCGGCTTGACACCCATCATAACCGGTTTGATGCCCGCCATAACTCCGCGGGCATCACGGCCGATTTGACCTCCGATCAGAGACGGAGAAAGGTCCGGTTTTCCCTGCCGGGCCTTTCTTGTTTCTGCCTTGGAGTTTTAGCCGGGACATAGGCGCTGCCACAAAAAAACCGGGGGAGCATTGCTCCCCCGGCTTCGACTTTTAGGCCCCATTTGAATGATCAGGCGGCTTCGTGTTCCGTGGTATGTGCCTTGCGGACTTCCTCGTCCGTCAGGATACCGCTGGCGCGCAGCAGGGCGGCGAAGCGGCCGTTGCTCTGGCTGAGCGCGCTGAAGCTGCCATTCTCGATAACGCGTCCGTTTTCAAGGAAGAGGACGATATCGGCCTCGCGAACCGTCGACAGGCGGTGGGCGATGATGAAGGTCGTGCGGTTCTGCCGCAGATTGTCGATCGCCGCCTTGACCCTGTTTTCCGTCTCCACGTCGAGCGCGCTGGTCGCCTCGTCGAGCACGAGGATCGGCGCGTCCTTGAGGATGGCGCGGGCAATGGCGATACGCTGGCGTTCGCCACCGGAGAGCTTGTTGCCACGCTCGCCGACACGGGTCTCGTAGCCGCTTTCACGCGTCTCGATGAAGTCGTTGGCGGCAGCCGCTTCGGCAGCGCGCATCATCTCTTCCTCGGTCGCACCCTCGCGGCCGAGACGGATGTTGTCGCTGATCGAACGGTTCAGCAGGCCGGCATCCTGGAAGACGGTGGCGATGTAGCGGCGCAGCGACTTGCGCGTCACCTTGGTAATGTCGTTGCCGTCGACAAGGATCTGGCCACCCTGCGGATCGTAGACACGCTGCAGGAGGTTGACCAGCGTCGTCTTGCCGGCGCCGGTCGGGCCGACGATGGCGACGGTCTGGCCGGCCTTCACCGTGAAGTTGATGTTGTGCAGGCCCTGGGCGCTGTTGCCGAAGCCGAAGGAAACGTTGCGGAACTCGACTTCGCCCTTGACGTCCTTGATTTCGGCAAGGCCAGCCGGCTCTTCACGCTCGCGGACGGAATCTTCCAGCGTATAGAAGTCCACCAGCTTGGCGCGGGCTTCGAAGATCTGGTTCGCGAAGTTGCGCAGCAGCTCCAGGCGACCGATCAACACGTTGGCAAAGGCGATGAAGGTGATCAGCGCGCCGATGCTGAGGGTGCCGCCCTGGACCAGCACAGTGCCGATCATCAGGATCGCCATCATTGCGATGGTCGAAGCCGTACGGTTCAGCGCGCCAGCCAGCGCCCACCAGTCGAGGACGGGATACTGGGCGGCGAGCAGCCGTTCGGTGAAGGACTTCAGCGCCTTGGTTTCGGCTTCGATGCGGTTGTAGCTATGCAGCACCGAGACGTTGCTGATCGAGTCGCTAACATGCGAGAAGACGGTATTGTAATGGCTCTCAACCGAGGTCTGGCCGTCCTTGGTGCGGTTCATGACCACACTGCCGATGATCCAGTAGAAGATACCGAGCAGAACGAGGACGGCGGACAGACGCAAGTCCATGGCCATGGCGGTCGGGATCATCACGACGAGGGCGACGGCCGTCGTCAGGTGATTGCGCATGAATTCGAGCCACAGGCCGAACAGGGCTTCACAGGCACGCAGCAGTGTGTTCAACGCGCTCGCCGTGCCGCGCTGGCTGTGCCAGGACAAGGGCATGGAAATGATGCGGCTGAAGGCTTCCGTCAGCAGCGATGCGCGGCGGCCATGGGCGAGACGGTCCGCCTCGCGGGAAACGATGATGAAGGCGACCGCGCTGAAGACGGCAAAGCCGGCCCACAGGATCATGGTCGGCGTCACGGGCTCTTTCTTGCCGATGGCGTCGAAGATGCGGCCGAACAGAACCGGCTCATAGATCGTGGTCATCGCCAACGCGATGTTGGCGACAACGACCATCCATACGCGGTAACGATACGCGCCAAGATACTTCAGGGCTCTTGCATAGACTTTGAAAAGAGACACGTCTGGCAACCTCTGTGCATCAGCAATTTCGGAATGTTGGGACACTACAGATTGCTACCTGAACCGGCGATTAACGGAATCCGGCGCTGTTTTTTCAGAGCAATTTTCATGGATTACGCGCCCGGTCGCCAGGGCAGGCCTTCGGCCACTTGAGAAATATGAGGATTCAGGAATACTTTCTTACATTAGCATTGTCGCGCGGCGAAGCGATTGCTATGCGAAGTTGAATTCTGAATTTCTCGCCGCAGACGTTCAAAATTATCTCGATCCGAGTATGTTTGCCCGCCATCCGCCGCGCCGGAGGCAGAGTGGATATCGGTGGGGCGTCCGTCGACGAGGAACCAGGCTTTTCGGGCCAGGGGGTATGTGTGAATATTCATTCGTTAATGCAATTGCTTGTGGTTGTTGAAGAATGCAATCAGGCCAAGAATGTCGTGACGGAACTCGAGTCGGTGCTGCGCTCCTATAAGTTCGACTTCTATGGTCTGCTGAAGCATCCACGGCCGGCGGTCGACATTATCAGCGTCATGCTTGCCGGTCGCTGGCCGGACAAATGGCCGCTCACCTATGTCGCCCGGAAATATGTGCTGGTCGATCCGACCATGCGCTATCTCGGCCAGGCGCAGCGGCCTTTCCGCTGGCGGGACGCGATGGCGGCGCTGAAGAGCGATCCGCTCCGCCGCCGTATGGAGCAGATGATGGCCGACGCCCGTGCCAACGGGCTGGTCGACGGCTATATCTTTCCCATTTTCGGGCGTAGCGGCCTGCTCGGGACGATGACGATCGGCGGCAATTCGGTCGATCTGTCGCCCGCCGAACTTTCGCTGTTCGACGCCGTGGCAAAAAAAGTCTTCTGGCGGCTTCTGGAGTTGCGTGACGAGGCGCGGCCGCTTGAGGAAGCCCCCGGGCTCGACGCCAAGCTGACCAGGCGTGAGATCGAGGTGCTCAATCATCTGGCGGAAGGCATGACCTCGATGGACATCAGCCGCACGCTGAAGATCTCCAATCACACTGTCGATTGGTACATGAATAGCATCCAGGACAAGCTGAACGCCCGGAACCGCCAGCATATCGTCGCAATCGCCTTCAGAAACGGACTTGTTCCATAGCCGCAACTATTTTGGTTTCTGACGCTACGGGAAATTGAACTTCCCGTGACAAGAAGTTAAGAATTCTCTTCGCGGGTGCAGCATTGCCCGTTTCGATGCCGTGAGGAGACTGCATTGCCTATATCCAAGATCCTGGTTGCCAACCGTTCCGAGATTGCCATTCGCGTGTTTCGCGCCGCCAATGAGCTCGGGATTAAAACAGTCGCCATCTGGGCCGAGGAAGACAAACTGGCATTGCACCGCTTCAAGGCGGACGAGAGCTATCAGGTCGGCCGCGGCCCGCATCTTTCCCGGGACCTCGGGCCGATCGAAAGCTATTTGTCGATCGACGAGATCATCCGCGTCGCCAAGCTGTCCGGTGCCGATGCCATCCATCCCGGCTACGGCCTCCTGTCGGAAAGCCCCGAGTTCGTCGATGCTTGCGATGCCGCCGGCATCATCTTCATCGGCCCGCGCGCCGACACGATGCGCCAACTCGGCAACAAGGTGGCGGCCCGCAACCTGGCGATCTCGGTCGGCGTGCCTGTCGTGCCGGCGACCGAGCCGCTGCCCGACGATATGAAGATCGTGGCAAAGATGGCCGAGGAGATCGGCTATCCAGTGATGTTGAAGGCGTCCTGGGGCGGCGGCGGTCGTGGGATGCGCGCCATCCGCGATCCCAAGGATCTCGCCAAGGAAGTGACGGAGGCCAAGCGCGAGGCGATGGCCGCCTTCGGCAAGGACGAGGTCTATCTGGAAAAGCTGGTCGAGCGCGCCCGCCACGTC
Organism: Rhizobium sp. GW821-FHT14E12; assembly: GCF_058803745.1. Lineage (NCBI taxonomy): Bacteria > Pseudomonadati > Pseudomonadota > Alphaproteobacteria > Hyphomicrobiales > Rhizobiaceae > Rhizobium > Rhizobium sp. GW821-FHT14E12. The sequence continues at coordinate 96,740 of NZ_JBXAPH010000009.1, read as the reverse complement.
GAAAGCCAAGTGCTGGGCGATACGCATGGCAATGTCGTCCATCTGTTCGAGCGTGACTGTTCTGTACAGCGCCGCAACCAGAAGGTCGTCGAGCGTGCGCCCGCGCCCTACCTCAACGACGCCCAGCGCCAGGAACTGGCCGCCTATTCGCTGAAGATCGCCGGTGCGACCGGCTATGTCGGCGCCGGCACTGTCGAATATCTGATGGATGCAGATACTGGCAAATTCTACTTCATTGAAGTCAATCCGCGCATCCAGGTCGAACATACGGTGACCGAAGTCGTCACTGGCATCGATATCGTCAAGGCGCAGATCCATATCCTCGACGGCTTTGCCATCGGCACGCCGGGCTCGGGCGTGCCGAAGCAGGCGGATATCCGCCTCAACGGCCATGCCCTGCAGTGCCGCGTCACCACCGAGGATCCGGAGCACAACTTCATTCCGGACTACGGCCGCATCACCGCCTATCGCTCGGCTGCCGGCTTCGGCATCCGCCTCGATGGCGGCACGGCCTATTCCGGTGCCATCATCACCCGCTTCTACGATCCGCTGCTGGTCAAGGTGACGGCCTGGGCGTCGACGCCGGACGAGACGATCGCCCGCATGGATCGTGCGCTGCGCGAATTCCGCATCCGCGGCGTGGCGACGAACCTCACCTTCCTCGAAGCGATCATCACCCACCCGAAATTCCGTGACAACAGCTACACCACGCGCTTCATCGATACGACGCCGGAGCTGTTCCAGCAGGTCAAGCGCCAGGACCGCGCCACCAAGCTGCTCACCTATCTCGCCGACGTCACCGTCAATGGTCATCCGGAAGCCCGTGGCCGGCCGGCGCCGTCGCCGAAGGCCTCGGAGCCCATTCTGCCCTATATCGACGGCAAGGTTCCCGATGGCAGCAAGCAGCGGCTCGACCAGCTCGGCCCGCAGAAGTTCGCCGAATGGATGCGCAATGAGAAGCGCGTGCTTTTGACCGACACGACGATGCGCGACGGCCATCAGTCGCTGCTCGCCACCCGCATGCGGACCTTCGATATCGCCCAGGTGGCTGGGACCTATGCCCGCGCTCTGCCGCAACTGCTGTCGCTGGAATGCTGGGGTGGCGCCACCTTCGACGTCTCCATGCGCTTCCTCACCGAAGATCCTTGGGAGCGTCTGTCGCTGATCCGAGAGGGCGCGCCGAACCTGCTTCTACAGATGCTTCTGCGCGGCGCCAATGGCGTCGGCTACACCAACTATCCCGACAATGTCGTGAAATACTTCGTCCGTCAGGCGGCCAAGGGCGGCATCGATCTCTTCCGCGTCTTCGACTGCCTGAACTGGGTCGAGAACATGCGCGTGTCGATGGATGCCATCATCGAGGAGAACAAGCTCTGCGAGGCGGCGATCTGCTATACCGGCGACATTCTGAACTCTGCTCGCCCGAAGTACGACCTGAAGTACTATACCGATCTTGCCGTCGAGCTGGAAAAGGCCGGTGCCCATATCATCGCGCTGAAGGATATGGCCGGTCTTTTGAAGCCGGCCGCCGCCAAGGTGCTGTTCAAGGCGCTGCGCGAGGCGACTAGCCTGCCGATCCACTTCCACACGCATGATACCTCGGGCATTGCCGCCGCCACGGTGCTGGCGGCTGTGGACGCGGGCGTCGATGCGGTCGATGCGGCGATGGATGCGCTTTCCGGCAATACCTCGCAGCCCTGCCTCGGCTCGATCGTCGAGGCCTTGAAGGGCACCGAGCGTGATCCGGGCCTCGATCCCGAATGGATCCGCCGCGTCTCCTTCTACTGGGAAGCGGTGCGCCATCAGTACGCGGCCTTCGAGAGCGATCTCAAGGGACCGGCCTCGGAAGTCTACCTGCACGAAATGCCGGGCGGCCAGTTCACCAACCTTAAGGAACAGGCGCGCTCGCTTGGCCTCGAGACCCGCTGGCATCAGGTGGCGCAGGCCTATGCCGACGCCAACCAGATGTTCGGCGATATCGTCAAGGTGACGCCGTCCTCCAAGGTGGTGGGCGACATGGCGCTGATGATGGTCTCCCAGGATCTGACGGTTGCCGACGTGGTCAATCCCGACCGGGAAGTGTCCTTCCCGGAATCGGTGGTCTCGATGCTGAAGGGCGATCTCGGCCAGCCGCCGGGTGGATGGCCGCAGGCGTTGCAGAAGAAGGCGCTGAAGGGCGAGGCACCCTACACGGTGCGCCCCGGTTCGTTGCTGGCCGAGGCCGATCTCGATGCGGAGCGCAAGGTCATCGAGACCAAGCTCGAGCGCAAGGTCGATGACTTCGAATTCGCTTCCTACCTGATGTATCCGAAGGTCTTCACCGACTATGCGCTGGCCGCCGATACCTATGGTCCGGTCTCGGTGCTGCCGACGCCTGCCTATTTCTACGGCTTGAAGGAGGGCGGCGAGCTCTTTGCCGAGATTGAGAAGGGCAAGACGCTGGTGGTCGTCAACCAGGCGATGACGGCGACCGATGAAAAGGGCATGGTGACGGTGTTCTTCGAGCTCAACGGCCAGCCGCGTCGCATCAAGGTACCGGACCGTGCCCACGGCGCATCGGGCAGTGCGGTGCGCCGCAAGGCGGAGCCCAGCAATGCCGCCCATGTCGGCGCGCCGATGCCGGGCGTCATCTCCCGCGTCTTCGTCACCCCCGGCCAGGCGATCAAGGCCGGCGACGTGCTCGTCTCCATCGAAGCGATGAAGATGGAAACGGCGCTGCATGCGGAGAAGGACGGCACCATCACCGAAGTCCTCGTCCTTGCCGGCGACCAGATCGACGCCAAGGACTTGCTGGTCGTCTACGGGGCTTAGTGTCCGTCACCAGACAAAGGAAGTGGCCGGCTCCTGGGCCGGCCTTTTCCTGAACGTGGCCTTCAAGGCGAGATCGCATCAATGACCGACAGTCCTAGGCATTTCGGGCAATACGACGTTATCCTTTTGCGCGACGGCGTCTTCGAAGCGCCAGCGGACGTGTTGATCCATGCGGATGGCAGCGTTGCACGGCAGCGCGCGATCGAAGCGTTGGGCAAGCCGATGCTTCAGGTGGATGTAAACTGTTTTGCCCTGCGCGGCGCCGATGGCATCATTCTCGTGGATGCCGGTACCGGGACCGCTTGGGGACCAAAATACGGCCATGCGCGATCGGCGTTGCAGGAGGCCGGCATCACGCCGGACCAGATACAGCTGATATTGCTGACCCATATCCATGGCGATCATGCGCTCGGTCTGTTCGACGGAGACGCTCCGTATTTCCCCAATGCCGACATAGTCGTGCCGGCCAGGGATTTTGCGTTTTTCACCGATCCGGTCGCCCGAGAGGCAACACCTGAGGCGCGTCGCGGTGGCTTCAAGGTGGCTGAGCAGCTTGTCCGCGTTTATGGGTCCCGAGTCCGGCAGATTCCAGATGGTCCCGTGTTGGCCGGTATAGAGGCCCGTCCTCTGCCGGGTCACACCCCCGGCCACACTGGCTATCTAGTGAGCGGCGGAGACAAGGATCTCCTGATCTGGGGCGATACCTTACATCTGGAAGATCTTCAGCCCCGCGATCCAAAGATCGGGCTGGTTTTCGATCTCGATCCCGAGATGGCGGTACGAACACGCCAGACCACGCTGGAAGACGCCGCCCGCGAAGGTTGGGTTGTCGCTGGCGGCCATATCACCGGTTTCGGCTGCGTGGAGCGGGCCCCCGAGGGCTACCAGATCCTGCCGGTGTGAAATCCGGCCAATTTGCTCCTATCCCGTCGCGAGGCCTGTTGCAGACGATCCGATTGATTTGTGCGTGTGGACGATGAAGCCCAAATCGACCATGCCGAGATGACATTGTTGCTTCATCGTCACACTATCTCTCAAAGTTCAGTGGAAGCGCGAACTGAAAATCTGAAGTATGCGTAAATCACTTTATAGACGACAACCCCGAATCTATGAGTTATTCGCAGGATGCAGGAATCTGCCTCTGGCAAATAGGCGGAAGAACCCAGATCGCGAAGTTAGTTTTCGCTTTATTAAGCATAATTATGCGTAACGGATGCGGATTCGTCGACCGACGATAATGTTTTCTCACTCCACTTGAATAGAACGCTTCGCGGTTTTACAAATCTCCTACCTCTCGGATGCAGATTGATCCGGGCTCCTGCTGCACACCACGCTTTCGTATCGAGTCCACCGTCCTTTTCCCGCGGATCATCCAGATTGCGATTGCAACTAGCTTCCAACCAACGGCCCGACGATTAACCGATCAACTTTCAAGAGCATTCTGGAGCATATGGCTAACGAGCGCGAAGAATTATCTGAAATTTCCAGGGACGCGAACAACTCGATCTTGTTGAAGAACGTTGCCCCGGCAACCTTCCATCCGGACGACTTCCGTTTCATTGCGGCAGCATGAGTGGGGCTTGAGTTTGTCTAGTACTGCTACGAAGACTCCACAGATGTTCCTTGTGGCCGTTTTATCCTCCTTGAAGAAAGCCTTTCTCGGGATTGGTGCGACCAGCGCGCTTGTCAACGTTCTCGCCTTGACCGGCTCCTTCTTCATGTTGCAGGTCTACGATCGCGTCATTCCTGGCCACAGTCTGCCGACGCTGGTTGGTCTGGGCATCATAACGGCCACACTTTACGCGTTTCAGGGAATCCTCGAGCTTGTCCGTTCGATGCTTTTGGTGCGCGTCGGCCTATCGGTAGATGAGCGCTTCGGAACAGCTGTCTACGATTCCCTCGTCTTATTTCCGTCGCGCATGCAGGTGCCCGGAAATGGTCTTCAGTCGGTGCACGACCTGGATACTGTACGAATGTTTCTTTCGGGGCCGGGGCCAACTGCTTTGTTCGATATTCCCTGGATGGCGTTTTATCTCGGCTTATGCTTCCTGTTTCATGTGTGGATCGGTATGACGGCTTTGGCCGGAGCTCTAATGCTCATCGGTCTCACGATCTTGGCGGAACTGAAGTCACGTCAGCCGGCTAAGGAGGCCGCGAAAATCGCCTCCGAGCGAATGGCTCTTGCGGAAGCAACGCGTCGCAATTCAGAAGCCGTGCTTGCGATGGGTTTTGGCCATCTGCTTGGTAGGCAGTGGAGCGAAATCAATCGCCGCTATCTCAGTAACCATCTGCGTGCGTCAAACGTAACAGGCATACTCGGGACAATTTCCAAGATCTTGCGAATGGTACTGCAGTCAGCGGTGCTTGCTGTTGGGGCCATACTTGTCATCCGCCAAGAGGCCTCGGGCGGCATTATGATAGCGAGTTCCATCCTTGTTAGTCGGGCGTTGGCGCCGGTCGAACTGGCGATCGGCCAATGGAAGGGTTTCGCGGCAGCGCGTGATAGCTGGTCACGGCTGATGAAGCTTGCGCAACTGATGCAGGCTGACGAAAAAGAAGTTTCCCTTCCCAGGCCCGAACGCGCCCTGAAAGCTGAAAACCTGCATCTCGCGGCGCCGGGCTCAAAGCTCGCGATTGTGCGCGGCGTTTCCTTCGAGCTTCGGGCAGGAGAAGCCGTCGGTATCATCGGTCCAAGCGCATCAGGTAAATCCTCGCTCGCGCGCGGCCTCGTCGGGATTTGGCCGCCGATTTCAGGTGCGGTTCGCCTGGATGGGGCGTCTCTGTCACAATGGGATCCGCGACAGCTCGGCCAACACATTGGATATTTGCCGCAGGATGTTTCGTTGTTTGGTGGATCTATCGCCGAAAACATAGCCCGTTTCGATCCGGATGCGCCGTCAGAAAAAATCATTGCTGCTGCGAAGGCGGCTGGTGTCTACGACATGATTGTGCAGTTCCCCGAAGGCTTCGACACGAAGATCGGCGAACAAGGATCGGCGCTGTCTGGCGGACAGCGGCAGCGTATCGCGCTGGCACGTGCGCTCTATGGCGAGCCGTTCCTGGTCGTTCTCGATGAGCCTAACTCAAACCTCGACGCGGAGGGGGAGGCGGCGTTGTCATGTGCGATACTGGATGTGAGGGCGCGTGGCGGCATTGCTATCATTATCGCTCATCGCCCAAGTGCACTTGGCGTTGTCGACAAGGTTCTCGTCCTGGCGAATGGTCAGATGCAGGCATTTGGGCCGAAGGATGAGGTCCTCAGGAAGACGACGCTGCCAGCGCCGTCCGGGCTTCAGCCTGTTCGACTAATGATCGCCGGTGAGGAGATGACGCAATGACAGATGATCACGCGCCGCTTGCCGAGCAAGCCATCCGTCGCCTGACGTTCGTTGCGATCACCGCGATTATTTTACTCGTTGGGGTCATGGGAGGTCTGGCTGCTACCATTCGCCTTCAGGGCGCCGTCATTGCCGCCGGCACGCTGGTCGTCGACAGCTACGTTAAACCCGTTCAGCACCAAAAGGGCGGGACTGTCGGCCAAGTGTTCGTCAAGAACGGGGATCGTGTCGAGGCTGGCCAAATACTCATACATCTCGATGACACCCAGGCGCGTGCTAATCTTGCGATCGTTTCGAAACGTCTGAAGGAACTTGCCGCGCGCACCGCACGGCTTTCAGCCGAACGAGATTCTAAAGAGGATATCACCTTTCCTGAGGCCCTTTTGAAGGAGCGGGAGATTGTCGAAGTGGCGGCGATGCTCGATGGTGAGCAGCGACTGTTTCATGATCGACAGTCTTCCAAGATGGGGCGCAAAGCGCAGCTGGCCGAGCGGGTGCGTCAGCTCGCGAAGGAGGCGGAGGGGCTGAGCGCCCAACAGGACGGCAAACGGCAAGCGATTGCCATTATCAACAAGGAACTCGCTAGCCTGCAGCCGTTGCTCGATCAGGGCATTATCCCGGCGACCCGGGTCTATAACTTGCAGCGCGACGCAGCAGACCTCACCGGTGAACTCGGCAGTCTGGTCGCCTCCGCGGCCCAAACCAACGGCAAGATCGCTGAAACCCAGCTGCAGATCATTCAGGTTGATGACGACCAAAGAACCGAGGTATCGGACCAACTGCGTCAGGCCGAAAGCGAAATCGGTGAATATTCCGAGCGTTTTGTTGCTGCTGAAGACGAGTTGAGACACATCGATATCCGCGCACCGCAGGCGGGCATTGTCCATCAGCTGGCCGTGCATGCATCAGGGGCGGTCGTTACGCCCAGTGAAGCGATCATGCAGATTGTGCCCGACAACGATGTGCTGACACCGGAACTCAAGCTGTCGCCGCAGGATATCGATCAGGTGGTTATGGGGCAGGACGTAACGCTTCGGTTTTCTGCGTTCAATCAGCGCACCACACCGGAATTGAGTGGCCGCATTACAAAGATTGCCGCCGATCTGACCACTGATCAGCGCACTGGGCAAAGCTATTATAGCCTCAGGGTCGCCGTTTCGGCGACCGAATGGACCCGCTTGGGCAATCTTGCACCGGTGGTGGGGATGCCGGTGGAGGCGTTCATTCAGACGGGTGAGCGCACTGCACTGGCGTATTTGGCAAAGCCGTTTACCGACCAAATGGCTCGGGCGTTTAGAGAAGAGTGACGATGCCGAATTTGACTTGATTCTCAGGATTTAGGTTTTTGAACTGGCAGTAATGCGCCGGTGCTGCGTAGTGCCACAGCTCTCATCCTTACATGGTAGCGAAAGATGTCGATAGAAAATGCTACTCTTACTTGCAGATTGCCTGTTTGCGGTTTAAGCCCCTCAATGAGCAGTGACCATTGAATTTACGGTACGTTAGGAGACCTTTTGAATGCTTACTTCGTACTTTCCGGTTCCATGGTCCAGCACTCCGAATGATGTTGATGGGCTGATCTACGGTCAATATTGGTCGTCCTCCGCGCTGGATTTTTCGTTTACCACCAGCGGTGCGCAATATGGCAGCTATAGCGGGGAGGAGCTGACGTTCCAGCCCCTCAATGCAACCATGCAGGCAGCAGTGCGCTCGGCCTTGGCGCAGTACGGTTCCATCGCGAACCTTTCTTTCGTGGAAGAAACGTCGGTTCCCGGAAACGCTACCTTGCGTTTTGGCATGTCGGACGCCGCGCAGAACACCGCTTATGCCTATTTCCCCTCGGATGGCGCTCAGGGCGGCGATGTCTGGTTCGGTACACAGGGCGGCCCAAATGCCATGACCAATCCGGTCAAGGGTAATTACGCGTGGGTCTCCACGCTGCATGAGATTGGGCATGCACTTGGCCTCAAGCATCCGCACGAGGCGTCAAGTACCAATTCCGCGACAACGAGCGTTGCGCACGACAGCATGGAATTTTCGGTTATGAGCTATCGCTCCTATACAGGGGAGCCTTTGAATGCCGGCTACACAAATGGAGACTTCGGCTTTGCGCAGTCGCTGATGATGTACGACATCGCCGCGATCCAAAAACTGTATGGAGCTGATTTTACCACGCACGCCGGCAATACCACCTACACGTTTTCTCCCACGACCGGCGAGATGTTCATCGACGGAGTCGGGCAGGGAAGACCTGGAGACAACCGCGTCTTCCTCACCGTGTGGGATGGCGGCGGTGTCGATACCTATGATTTCTCGAACTACACCTCGGCTCAATCCATAAACTTGACGCCCGGCGGCTGGTCGGCGATGTCGAACTCACAGCTCGCTTATCTCGGTGACGGCCATTTTGCCCATGGCAACGTCTACAATGCCCTCCAGTATAACGGCGACAATCGTTCGTTGATCGAAAATGCAATCGGTGGATCCGGCAACGACACGATTATCGGCAATGCCGCCAACAATACGCTAAAGGGGGGAGGCGGAAACGATTGGCTCAGTGGAGGTGCCGGTAATGATTGGCTTGACGGCGGCGCCGGTATCGACACGGCGGCCTTCAACTTCAGCCTGAAGCAAGCAACGGTCGACTATGGCAATCGTGCGATGTTGGTTAGGGGTGGCGAAGGCCAGGCCAGCCTTGTCTCGATCGAGAAGCTGCAGTTTTCCGACAGGACAATCGTTCAGGATGACGGCTCTCCCCTTGTCGATGATATGTTTTACTATACTCACTATCACGACGTTTTTGATGCGGGTGCTGACGCGGATCAGCACTACTCAAGCTTCGGATGGCGCGAGGGGCGTGATCCGAACAAATTCTTTGATACGTCCGAATATCTGGCGAAGTACCATGATGTAGCGGCTGCCGGCATTGATCCACTGCAGCACTATGCCCAGTTTGGATGGAAAGAGGGGCGGGATCCATCGAGCTCCTTCCATACATCGGAATATCTACGGCTCAATCCAGACGTTGCCGCCGCCAAGATCGATCCCCTTGAGCATTATCTGAAGTTTGGCATCTATGAGGGTCGCAATGTTAATGCCAAAGACCTGTTGATCGACGACAACTTCTATTTCAAGAACAACCCCGATGTGGCAGCAGCCCATGCGGACCCCGAACAGCACTACAATCAGTTCGGCTGGCATGAAGGGCGTGACCCCAACGCATTTTTTGATACAGCAGGATATCTAGCAGCGTACCATGATGTGGCTGCTGCCGGCGTCAATCCGTTCACCCACTATCTGCAGTACGGCTGGCATGAAGGACGTGACCCCTCCCGCAACTTCGATACGGCGGGCTATCTGAAACTCTATCCAGACGTTGCCGCCGCCGGTATCGATCCTCTTGAGCACTATCTGGAGTTTGGGGTTTTCGAAGGCAGAACCCATGTGAGTGACGGTACGTTCGCATAGCTGTGGGCGTGGATGAACGCATCCGTGTACTGTCGTACTCGGATGCGTTGACCGCCTTTCATGGTTGAAATCAGCATGGTGCGTGGCAGGAGACGACTCGCCAAGCCTCCGACCTCTCTTCACGTTGTTCACTCAGAGAGGAAGCCCCGCTCTCATATGTCGTAGCTGTGCCCCGCATTCAGCGTCGAGATGAACTGTTTCGTCCGTTCCTGTTGAGGTGCGCCGAAGATGGTGCGGGATGGGCCGGTTTCGACGATGATGCCGGCTTCGAGGAAGACGACGTTGGTGGCGATCTTCGAGGCGAGGCGCAGATCGTGCGTCGCCATCACCATGGTCGTGCCCTCGTTGGCGAGCTTGCCGAGAACATCGACGACTTCGGCGGCCAGCTCCGGATCGAGCGCCGAGGTCGGCTCGTCGCAAAGGAGGACGCGGGGCGAGGGGGCGAGCGCGCGGGCGATCGCCACGCGCTGCTGTTGCCCGCCCGACAGCGTCGAGGGCCAGGCGTCGATCTTGTGCGCCATGCCGACCTTGGTCAGAAGCTCGACGGCGCGGGCGCGGGCCTTGTCGGCTGGCCAGTGCAGCACGGTCGTCAGGCCTTCCATGACGTTCTCGATGGCAGTGCGGTGCGGGAAGAGCTGGAAATTCTGGAAGACCATGCCGGTCTGACGGCGAATCTTCTGGATATCCTGCCAGGCGGTCTTCTTGCCCGGCTGGAAGGTGGTGCTGACCTCGCCGATGCGGATCGTACCGGCCGTCGGGATTTCCAGGAGGTTGATGCAGCGCAAAAGCGTGCTCTTGCCGCCGCCGGAAGGGCCGACGAGTGCCGTCACCGTGCCTTCCGGAATGGTCAGGCTGATATCCTTCAGGATGACACTGTCGCCGAAGCGTTTTTCGATATGTGACAGCTCGATCATGTCCGTGCCTCCAGCGTGCCGCCGGAGCGGGCGAAACGGCGTTCGAGGTAGCCCTGCAGCGTCGAGAGGAAGGTGCTGAGCACGAGATAGATGATGGCGGCTTCGATATAGAGGATCAGCGGCTCATAGGTGGTGGCGACGATGCGCTGCGCTGCCTGGAACAATTCCGGCACGGTGATGGCGGCGGCAAGCGAGGTGTCCTTGACCAGCGAGATGAAGGTGTTCGACAGCGGCGGCACGGCGACGCGGGCCGCCTGCGGCAGGATGGTGCGGCTCATCGCCTGGCGCCAGTTCATGCCGATGGAATAGGCGGCTTCCCACTGGCCTTTCGGCACGGAGGAGATGACGGCGCGGATGATCTCGGACGAGTAGGCGCCGACATTCAGCGTGAAGCCGATGACGGCGGCCGGAAAGGCGTCGAGCAAGATGCCCATGCTCGGCAGGCCGTAGAAAATGACAAAAAGCTGCACCAGCAGCGGCGTGCCGCGGATCACCCAGACATAGAAGCGCGCGATGGCGACGAGCGGCTTGGGGCCGAACAGCCGCGTGACGGCGGTAACCAGGCCAAGCAGCAGGCCGAGAACGAAGGTGATCAGGGTGAGCGGGATGGTGAAGACGAGCCCCGCCCAAAGCAGCGTGCCCAGCGACTCCCACATCAATTGCAACCAGTGCTCCACGGAGAAGCGACCTTTCCATAACAAAATGCGTCCGGGGATGGCCCCGGACGCATCTTTTTCACAATTTGGCGTTTCTGCCTATTCCCACTTACTTCGAAACGTCCTGGCCGAAGTATTTGTCGGAGATCTTGGCATAGGTGCCGTCAGCCTTGATGTCGGCCAGCGCCTTGTTGATGGCGGCCTGCAGTTCCGGCTCGCCCTTGCGGATGATGACGGCGGAAAAATCGGCATTGGCCTGCTGGGCGACGATCTTCACCGGCGCGTCGGGCTTGTGCTTCTTGAAGTCGAGGAAGGACAGGCTGTCGTTGATCGTGGCGTCGGCGCGGCCGGTGAGCACGAGCTGGATCGACTGATCGAAACCGTCGGTGCCGACGAGTTCGGCGCCGGACGCTTGAGCGAGCTTGCCGAAATTGCTGGTCAGCGACTGCGCGGACTTCTTGCCCTTGAGATCGGCGAAATCCTTGATGTCGGTGTTGCTTTCCTTGACGATCAGCACGGCCTTTGAGGCGATGTAGGGGTCGGAGAAGTCATACTTCTGCTTGCGGGCGTCGGTGACGCCGACTTCGTTGATGACGGTGTCGTAGCGCTTGGCGTCGAGGCCGGCGATCAGGCCGTCCCACTTGCCTTCCAGGAACTCAGCCTTGACGCCGAGCTTGGAAGCGATGGCTTCGGCGATCTCGACATCGAAGCCAACAAGCTTGCCGCTTGCGTCATGAAAGGTGAAGGGCGCATAGGTGCCTTCCGTGCCGACCTTCAGCACGCCGGCGGCCTGGATCGCCTTGAGATTATCCCCGGCATGGGCGGGCAAAAGGAAAGCGGCTTGCACCAGGGCAGCGGCGGCTACAGTCTTCAACCAGTTCATCGTTTTCTTCCGTTTCTGGAACGTGTTGCAATCAATGTTGCATACATCGCAGAAAAATCGGAGCGGGAAAGCGTAGAAAACTGCGAAAGAAATCGGCAATTGCGAATATTTTTCTCAAGAGATGGTGGATTTGACAGCTTTGTCGAGCATGCCGAACCTGTGGGCTAGCCAGTCGGCCATAGCCCAGCGGTTGCAACACTCCCTATTCTGAAACATTGCCGGTCGGAGCCTGATCGCACTCAGGTCTATGAGACTACAAGCGGATCTTCCTCGCGAACCTGGAGGATGCGGTCGATAAGGCCCCATTCGAGAGCTTGTTCTGCGGTCATGAAATGATCGCGGTCCATCGCGCGCTCGAACTCCTCGTAGGTGCGTCCACAATGTTCAGCGTAGAGCCGCGTCATACGGTGCTTGGTCCGCTCCATTTCGGCAGCATGAATGAGCATGTCGGACGCCTGTCCTTGGAAGCCACCCAACGGCTGATGGATATGGATGCTGGAGTTCGGTAGTGCGGTTCGCTCACCGGCTTGGCCCGCCATCAGAAGGAACGAACCCATCGAACGGGCAGTCCCCATGCAGAGCGTATGCACCGGCGCGCGGATATAGTGCATGGTGTCATACATGGCGAGGCCGCTGGTCACGACGCCGCCCGGCGAATTGATGTAGAGACTGATCGGCTTCCTGGGGTTTTCCGCTTCAAGAAACAGCAATTGCGCGCAGACTAGAGCTGCGACGGTATCGTTCACTTCACCATTGAGAAAAATGATCCGCTCACGCAGGAGGCGGGAATAGATGTCGAAAGATCGCTCCCCTCTGCTGGACTGCTCTACGACCATAGGGACGAGTTGCATCGCTTCGCGCATCGGCGAACTCCAATCTTGCAAGATTTTCGGGGCGTCTCGCGGCCGTCAGGCAGCGAGCATGAGAGGCGGGCTGTTCTTGTTTGCGGCGGCCCCCATCATCCGGTCGAGCCTCATGTCGGTGAGTTCGTGGATGATCCGCAGGCAGGTTCCCCCGGTTGCGTTCGGAGCAATCCTGAACGTCACGGTGCTTTCAAGGAATGGCGGTGCGTTGTCGCGCATCCTGTAGCAAACCTCCTCGCCGGGCGTGGAGGAGGTCGCTTCGGGGTCCGCCAATGCATCCTTCGGCAACCAGCTTTCGCGAAATTCCGGAATGCTGATGGCGCGCCAGACCTTTTGCGGGGGCTCATTGAGCTCATACTCAAGCGCGATCCTGTTTTTCTGCTCCACGGTCTTTTCGTTGTTCATTGGTCCATATCCTTCAACAAGACTTTCAGAGCGTCGATGCGTGCGGGCCAATAGGCACGATATTTCGCCAACCATTCTGCGATGAGAGCCAGCCCTTCCGGATCAACCTCACAATTCACGAAGCGCCCCTGTCGTTCTTCCTTGATAAGCCCGGCACTTCGAAGAACCGAGAGGTGCTGGGACATCGCCGGCTGGCTGATCTCCATGCCCTCGCGCAAGGCGCTGGCGTTCGTGCCGCCTGCCGCCAGCTTTTCAAAGATTGCCCGGCGGGTCGGGTCGGCCAAGGCTCGGAATATGTCGTTTTCGATCATGCCAACACATAAGCACACACTTATGCGATTCGCAAGGCCTTTCGCTCTTTGCACAAACGTTCAAGATCGATCCAGCGCTGCGGTCGATAATCATTCTTCCTGTATCCGAAAGGGAAGACCATGAAAGACGTAAGCGCGACCCAGAGCAAACAGCCCATCAATTTCCAGGAAAAGCTTGGAAAGATCGAGGGCTTCTGGCAACCCCGTGTCGTCGCCGAGATGAACGACTACCAGTTCAAGCTCGTCCGCATCGAGGGGGATTTCATCTGGCACGATCATCCGGAAACCGACGAGACCTTCATCGTTCTCGAGGGGCAGTTGCGGATCGATTTTCGCGATGGCGCCGTCCATGTCGGACCCGGCGAGATGTTCGTCGTTCCGAAGGGCGTGGAGCACAAACCTTTCGCCGAGAAGGAAGTCCGGATGATGTTGATCGAACCGCGCGGCACGTTGAACACCGGGCATGAGGGCGGCGATAGGACGGCTGAGAACGATCTTTGGATATAGAACGCAGTCCGCCGAGCACGGCCGCCAAGGCCGGGCTTGTTGACGGCGATGTCGGCGATGTGGCAGCGTTCCCGGTAGTGGGCGCCGCCTCGTCATCTTGATCGTTGCGGTGCTGGCCCGAAACAAATGCGGCGTGTCCCGATGCATCCTCGCCTTCTCAAGACATTCCTCGCGGTTGCCCGGAGCAAAAGCTTCACTCGGGCGGCCGAGGAAGTTCATCTGGCGCAATCGAGCGTCAGCGACCAGATGCAGTTGCTGGAGGCCGAGCTGGGTGCTGCACTTTTCACCCGGTCGAAGCAGGGTCTGGAGCTGACGCAGGCGGGTGAGACGCTGGTCTCCTATGCGCAGGAATTGTTGGCGCTGGCGGACGAGGCGCGTGCGGCGGTGGCGGCAAGCGCCGGGCATGAGGCCGGATCGGTCACCATCGGGGCGCTCGAGACGATTGCCGCCGTCAAGCTTCCCGCTTGGCTATCCGTTTTCCAGGCCGACCATCCCGATATCAGTCTCAGGCTGAAGGTGGCCGGCAGCGGCGATCTGTTGCGAAAGCTCGAGACCGGCGAGATCAATGTCGCCTTCTGTTTCGATCAGGGACGTCTGGACGAGCGTTTTGTCAGCCGTACAATTGCGACGGAACCGCTGATCCTTGTTACAGCTCCCACAGGCAAATTTGCGGCGGGGAAGCCGGATCTGGCCGAACTTGCCTCGATGGATTTTTTGACGACGGAAGCCGGCTGCGCCTATCGGGCCATGTTCGACACGGCATTTGCGGAGGCCGGTATCGTGGCGCCGAAGCCCGCCGCCGAGGTCGGCAGCATCGGCGCGATCGCGCGGCTTGTGGCGGCAGGTGTCGGTATTGGGCTGGTGCCGCGCCTCGCGGTTGCCGAGGCGCTCGATCGAGGTGAGATCAGCGAGCTGCCGTGGCCGGGGCCGACGCAGACGGTCTCGCTGGTGATGATATGGCGGCGCCGGCGCGTGCAGCCGCCGGCGCTGAGACAGTTGCTGGCGGCCGCGAGCGATCATTTTGCGCCAACTAGATCAGCCGATGTCCGCCCTCGACATGCAGTGTCGTCCCCGTCGTAAAGCCGTTGCCCATCAGATAGCCGATAGCATCGGCGATATCCTCCGGCTGCCCGACGCGCCCGACCGGCAGCCGCTTTGCCATGGCGTCCAGCGTCTCGTCCTTCCTGTCACCGGCAACGAATGTCCAGATGGGGGTGTCGACCCAGCCGGGCGAAACGGCATTGACGCGGATCGGCGCCAGCTCGATCGCGAGCGCTCGCACCAAGCCCTCGAGCGCGGCATTGACGGCGGCGACGACCGACCCGCGCGCCGCAGGGCGATAGGCTGCGATACCGGAGGTGAAGGTGATGGAGCCGGTGGCGGAGAGCTTCGGTGCGCCGTATTTGGCGAGCAGCAAAGGCCCGTAAAATTTGCTCTCCACGACCCGTTGCGCGGCTTTCAGATCCAGCGCCGGCAGCAGTTCATAGGCGCCTTCGATATCGGCGGCGGTGCTGACGATATGATCGAGCCGGCCGATCCGCTCGAACAGGTCAGCGACCTGCGCTTCCTGCGTGATATCGACCGCGACCGTGGAGAGGGCCGGATTTTGTAGCTCCGCACTGGCGCGGCGAAGCCTATCCTCGTTCCGCCCGACGACGATCACCTCCGCGCCGGAGGCAAGCGTGTGTTTCGCCAGCGCCAGGCCCATCCCGGAGCTGCCGCCGACGATGAGGATTCGTGAATTCGCGATGTCTGCAAGTGCCATGTCGTTTGTTCCCGAAGGTGAATGTTTGCGAGGGAGACTTGGCAGAGACGTGTGGGGAGGGCAAACGGGGAAAAACGATGGTGTTATCGGAGATTCCGATGAGGGGATTTGGGGTATGGTTATGTCTGTGTTGGGCGCGGCCCGTGCCGGGCTTTCGGTTCGCTGACGGCAGGATCTGCGTTGTGAGTGAAGGCGGCGGAAATCACCCGCAGTCAAAACTGCCGTTTTCTGCGATGGAAACCCTTCATTCGAGGTTCCGCATTTCGGTGTCCATCCAGCCACAGAATTGCCGGACCGCTTTCGATTCCGAGCGGCGCTGATAACGATATGTTCCGGTCTCAACTGGCTCATATCCAGGCAGGGTCACCAACGCGCCCGACTTCATTTCCCTGCCTGTGAGAATCGTCGGTGCAAGCACCATCCCAAGACCGGCAACACAGCCAAGAAGAGCGGCGTCGTCCGTGTCGAATGCATGGGTGAGGGAAAGGTCTGCCAGCGAAATATTAAATGTCTCGCACCAGAGCTTCCAGTCCCAGTTTCCCACACAGCATTGAAGAGCCGGTATGTCCGGAACAGCAATCTCCTGACTGGTATTTTTTGCTAACAGGCTCGGAGAAACAACCGGGCGGCGCAGGTCGCGAGCAAGGAATTCCCATCCCTCGGCTGCTGCCCCTGCCCGAAAATAACGGATGCTGACATCGGAGTCGGGGACGGCTGGAAAACCTCGCGCAGAACTGGTTTCCACCCGAACGCGGACCTGTGGGCAGAGCGCGCGAAAACGATCCAGTGACGGGATGAGCCAGCGCAGCGCAAGCGACGTCGTCGCATGAACACTGATTTCGCTTTCATCGCGATACAGGGCATCAGCCGAACGCTCGATGAGCCCGATCGCCGGTGCGACCTCCTGATAGAAGCGCTGCCCTACGTCAGTCAGGGAAATGGTATTATTTCCTCGGCGGAAGAGGCTTACCCCAAGCTCGTCTTCGAGCTTTTTGAGCTGGTGGCTCACTGCGCCGGGTGTAACGCCGAGTTCAGTGCCCGCGGCTGTAAGGCTCCCGGTGCGTGCCACGATCGCGAATACCCTGACGGCATTGAGAGAGACGCGATGCTTTTCCTGCATGAATTTTCCTCAGGCTCCCCTCAAATTCCTCGTTTGAGCATCACACGAAAATCTAGCACAAGCGAAAGTCAAAAGCCCCTCAGAAACTGAGATGCGACCAAGCCAATTTTACTCCTACCCCAAATCCATCGCATGGGTATCCGCTGGGGTAGCATTATTTTCTTTAGTCTTCTCTCGCTGACGGAAGTGCCGTCTCTTCCTCATTTCTTCAGAAACAAAAAGCTAATCGTGTCTAAAGGTCCTTGATGCTTTCCCTTCCACGCCGCTACCGCAACTCGATTGCGCTCTCCGCACCAATTGCCGGGATGCAGCTCCGCTCGCCCACAGCTCGCGCCGTTGCCGCCCTGTCGCTGACACAGCTCATTGGCTGGGGTGCCACGTTCTATTTGCCCGCGGTCACTGGACCTGCCATGGCGGGCGAGCTGACCATGGCCCTGCCCATGGTCATGGCGGGACCGACGGTTATGCTTGTCGTCATGGCCATGGTGTCCTGGCCGCTGAGCGCCATCTTCGAGCGTTATGGCACGAGGCCGATTATGGTGTTGGGATCATTGTTGGGCGCAGCCGGCTTGCTGATCATGGGCCTGGCCAATGGTCCGGTGTCCTTCGTCCTGTCGTGGCTCATTCTCGGCCTCGCCGGTGCCTCCATGTTGACGACGCCGGCGCAGATCGCGGTGACCGAGATCGCCGGCGAGAAAGCGCGTCAGGCCCTCGGTGTGCTGATCCTGGCAGGTGGGCTGACATCAACCATCGTCTGGCCGCTGACAGGGCTTCTGCAGGCTCAATGGGGCTGGCGAACGACGACACTGGTCTATGCCGCCCTGATGCTGATTGTCTGCATGCCACTGCATTGGACCATGCTTGCTCGACGGCCCAGGCAAGAATTCGCCGCGAAGGCGGTGGCTGAACCCTCCCCAATCGACCGCCCACGCTTCGCCCTGCTGGCTATAAGCTTTGCGGCCAACGGCTTCGTCACCTGGGGCTTTGCTCTCACCATCATCATCCTGTTCGAAGCTGCAGGCCTCGATCACGCCAGTGCGCTGGCGGCGGCTGCCTTCATGGGGATTGCTCGATGGGCGGGGCGCATGATCGATTCCCTCGGCGGTCGGCGCTGGTCGGGCTTCGTCACCGGCCTTGCCGGCTCTGTCCTGTTTCCGTTGAGCTTCATCGTTCTTCTGCTGGCCAGCAACTTCTTCGGCGTCATGCTTTTCGCCACGCTTTACGGCATTGCTAGCGGCGTCACCGCCGTCACCCGCGCCACGCTCCCGTTGCAGATTTTCCCCACCGGCGCCTATGCCCGCACATCGGCGCGACTGGCGGTGCCGCTCAACCTCTCCTTTGCGGCCGCACCACCGGTATTCACTGCCATCCTCACCTCGGCTGGTCCCCACGCTGCCCTATGGCTGGCCTTGGTCATCTCGATCTTCGCCTTGTGTGCGCTTCTCGGCCTTTTGCTGCTGCACCGCCGAATGAATCCGGCAGCACAACAGAACTGAATCCTGAATGCCGATTCAGCTTATTGCTATGGTTGTTTGTGGCAGCAGGGGCCTACCTCAAACTACCGACACCCGCCGTCGCCGTTCGCTGAAGATAATGATCAGCCCGGCGCTGAGGATCAGGATCGCGCCCAGGAAGGTGTTGATGCCGGGAACGTCACCCCAGATGAGATAGCCGAGTGCAAAGGCCCAGACGAGCGAGGTATATTCGAACGGCGCCAGCACCGAGACCGGCGCCTGGCGCATGCCTTCGAACAGAGCCAGCTGGCCGATGCCGGAGAAGATGCCGGTGATGCAGAGCAGTAGCAGTTCGTGGCTTGTCGGCGTCTTCCAGTGCAGCATCGCCATCGTGCCCGTCATCAGGATTAGCATGATGTTGGAGACGGCCATCTGGATGTGGCTCTTTTCGTGCAGTGCGGTCTTGCGCAGCAGCACCATGCCGGTTGCCCAGAGCACGGCTGCCTGCAGGGCGAGATAGACCGGCCAAGAGATCGACAATCCTACCGGATTTGAGGCGATCACCACGCCGCAGAAGCCAACGCCAACCGCCATCCAGCGGGCGATGGTGACCTTTTCTCGGAGTACGATAGTCGCAAGGATCGTGCCGACGATCGGGGCGGCATAGTAGAGGGTGGTGACCTCGGCGAGCTGGAGATATTTGGCAGCCGAGTAATAGGAGATCCAGGCGATCAGCAGCAGCATGCTGCGCACGATCATCGGCTTGACGACCGGCGAGCGCGCCACCTTGCGCACCAGCGACGGCCCTTCATAGACGAAGCAGCCGGCGAGAATGGCGCAGCTGCGAAGGAACAGCACCTGCCAGACCGGAATGGTGACGACGAGCAGTTTCACCGCCGAGTCATGGGCGGTAAACAGCATATAGCCAAACACCGTAAGCAGGATGCCGTAGCTGATGGGGTTTTTCACTAGAGCACCAAGGGGGAAGGGCCGATGCGAAGCAGGCGAGGAATCTTGTCCGACTCAAGCGATAGGAGCCTACCTTTTCGTCGTCAATAGGCCATATGTGCAGGGCAGATTAGGCGGGAAATATTTATGCATGGTTGTGGCCCCGTTGCTTCCATTTTAACAGATGGTGATGAAACGTGACTGACTCGCCTCTTTTCGGATATTGCGATTTCAATCGATTTAAATATGTTGCGAGCACCGATTTGGGGGATTTTTTATGGATGACATGATGAAAACCGAGGGTCTTCAGGCACGCAGAAGCGGATTCTTTACGAAACCGCGCGCGGCCGTCTCGTTGCTGTTTCTGATGAACGGCTTCAGCGTCGGCTGCTGGGCGCCGAAGATTCCGGAATTTGCCGAGCGGCTGCAACTGAGCAAGTTCGAACTCGGCCTGATGATCCTGGTCTTCGGTGTCGGCTCGCTGGTGATGATGCCGATCGCCGGCGCGCAGATCGCCGGGCGCGGTTCGAAGATCGTCGTCAAGGCCTTCGCCGTGCTGCTCGTGCCGATGCTGCTCGCCATGACCTTGGTCGAGAGCGTGTGGACTGCGGCTATCGCCATCTTCCTGTTCGGCGGTTTCATCGGCGCCATGGACGTGGCGATGAATGCCAATGCCGTCTCGGTGGAAAAATCCATGCGCCGGGCGATCATGTCGTCCTGCCATGCCTTCTGGAGCCTTGGCGGTCTGCTCGGCGCGGCGATCGGCGGTTTCCTGATCTCGCATCTGGGCTACCTCGGTCACGCCGAGGTCGTCACCGTGCTTTCCATTCTCATCCTGGCTGTGGCATGGCCGATGATCCTCGGCGACCAGCCGCATCCCGACGAGGCGAAGCCGAAGGCGCGGTTGCCGATGGTGCCGCTGCCCTGGCTGCTCGGCCTCATGGCATTGTTCTCCATGATGCCCGAGGGCGCGGTGCTGGATTGGAGCGCGCTTTATCTCAGCCAGGAAAAGGCAGCCTCCGTGACGCTGTCGGGCTTCGGCTTTGCCGCTTTCTCGCTCACCATGGCGGTGATGCGCTTTGCCGGCGATTTCGTTCGCGACCAGCTGGGCGCGGTCAAGACGCTGCGTGTCTGCACGGTGTTCGCCATTGTCGGCATGGTGATTGCGGCGCTGGCGCCGAATGCGGAACTGGCCATCGTCGGCTTCGCGCTATGCGGCATCGGTATTTCCAACATGGTGCCGATCGCCTTTTCGGCCGCGGGCAACATTCCGGGGTTGCAGCCGGGCATCGGCATCTCGGTCGTCACCACGCTCGGCTATTCCGGCATGCTGGTGGCGCCCTCCGCGATCGGTTTTGCCGCCGAGCATGTCGGTTTCTCGCCGGTCCTGCTGGCGCTGCCGGTGCTGCTGCTCGTCGTGCTGGCGCTATCATCGCTGGCGCGTTACGCCGACGGCATCGGCGAGAATTCGCATTAATTCAGCCGTCTTGACCTGCCATGGTCATGTTCCAGCCTGAGAAAGTGATATCCGAAGCGGTTGACAACGACCGCTTCGTGATCCACCTGAAAGGCACTGATTACCTGAGGCTAACGAGAGTTTTCCATGTCGTCCGCCAGTGATTTTGATCCGAAGCCGCGCCGTTCCTCCGTTGCCGTCGATGTAGGCGGCGTTATCGTCGGCGGCGGCGCGCCTGTGGTCGTGCAGTCCATGACCAATACCGATACCGCCGATATCGATTCGACGGTGGCGCAGGTCGCCGCCCTCTTCAAGGCCGGCTCGGAGCTGGTCCGCATCACCGTCGACCGTGATGAAAGTGCAGCCGCCGTGCCGAAGATCCGTGAACGGCTGCTGCGTCTCGGCATGGACGTGCCGCTGATCGGCGATTTCCATTATATCGGCCACAAGCTGCTTACCGATCATCCGGCCTGCGCCGAGGCCTTGGCGAAATACCGTATCAATCCCGGCAATGTCGGCTTCAAGGACAAGAAGGACAAGCAGTTCGCCGAGATCATCGAGATGGCGATCCGCTATGACAAGCCGGTTCGCATCGGCGTCAACTGGGGCTCGCTCGATCAGGATCTGCTGACGGCGCTGATGGATCAGAATTCCGCCGCCGGCTCGCCGCTGTCGGCCCGCCAGGTGACGCGCGAGACGATCGTGCAGTCGGCGCTGATATCGGCGGATTTGGCCGAGGAAATCGGCCTGCCGCGCAACCGCATCATTCTCTCGGCCAAGGTCAGCCAGGTGCAAGACCTGATCGCCGTCTATTCCATGCTGTCCGAGCGCTCCAATCACGCGCTGCATCTCGGCCTCACCGAGGCCGGCATGGGCAGCAAGGGCATCGTCGCCTCGTCCGCTGCCATGGGCTATGTGCTGCAGCACGGCATCGGCGATACCGTCCGCGTCTCGCTGACGCCGGAGCCGAATGGCGACCGCACCCGCGAGGTGCAGGTGGCGCAAGAGCTGCTGCAGGTGATGGGCTTCCGCCAGTTCGTGCCCGTTGTCGCGGCTTGTCCCGGCTGCGGCCGCACGACATCGACCGTCTTCCAGGAGCTGGCGCAGAATATTCAGAACGATCTGCGCAAGAACATGCCGGTCTGGCGCGACAAATATCCTGGTGTCGAAGCGCTCAACGTCGCCGTCATGGGCTGCATCGTCAACGGCCCCGGCGAGAGCAAGCATGCCGATATCGGCATCTCGCTGCCCGGCACCGGCGAATCGCCCGCTGCTCCCGTCTTCATCGACGGCCAGAAGGCGATGACGCTGCGCGGTCCGAACATCGCTTCGGACTTTGAAGCGCTGGTCGCCGACTATATCGAGAAGCGTTTCGGTCAGAAGAGCGTCGCGGCGGAGTGATCCGCCGCCAAATCGCTCAGATGTTGCTGGTCAGCAGCTTGATGCCGGCAAAGCAGTAGAAGCCGGCCATGGCGCCCTCGATCCAGCGGCGCGCATTCCTGTAGATCTTCAGCGCATGCGGCGTCGAGAACAGCAGCGCATAGCCCATGAAGGCGACAAAGCCGGTTGCCCCGCAGACGGTGATGATCAGCACGGCGACGGAGGCTGGCGCTCCCTGCGGCATGCCGAGCGCGATGATGGCGAGCCAGGCGAAGATCGCCTTCGGATTGGTGACGTGGATGCCGTAACCGCTAAGGATCAGCGACCTGTAGCTTGGTGCCTTTGCGTCCGTCACGGCTGCCTGCAAGTCGCCGGTCGTGCGCGCGGCGCGCAGCGCCTTGTAGGCGAGATAGAGCAGATAGAGCCCGCCGAAGATCTTCAGAACCTCCAGTGCCATCGCATAGGTCTGTAACAAGGTGGCAAGCCCGGCGGCGGCAGCGGTCGCCCATGTCAACGAGCCGCCGAAGATGCCGAGCGAGATCGCCATGCCCGATTTGCGGCCATGGGTCATCGATGTGGCGATGATGGCCATGATCGCCGGTCCGGGACTGACGACGGCGATGATATAGGCAATATAGGCCGGCAGGATCTGCGGCAGATAGGCGAGCGCCTCATGCATGGGATGGCTCCGGGGGATTTCAGGCGACGATATCTGCCATGGAAAGGCGTGGTCGTCACCCGTTTTCCGCGCGATTTCTTGTCATGGAGACATGTCCGTCGATCCGAAAGCGCCTGACGCGCAGGCTCAGTTCTTGCGGTTCGCCACGAACCGCGCCGTTTCCATCAGTAGATCCGCCTTATCGCCGTAACCGGACAACAAGTCCGCCGCTTCGCTCACCAGTCTTGCAAGCGTCGTCTCTGCCCATTCCCGGCCGTGCAGCGCCACCAGCGTGCCCTTGCCGCGGGCGGCATCCTTGCCGGTCGCCTTGCCCATGGTAGCGGCGTCGGCGGTGAGGTCGAGGAGGTCGTCGGCAAGCTGGAAGGCAAGGCCGATCTTTTCGCCGAAGCTGCGCAGCCGTTGGCGGTCTCCGGCCGGGGCACCGGTGAGGATGGCGCCGGCTTCGCAGGCAAAGCGGATCAGCGCGCCGGTCTTCATCGCTTGTAGCGTGGTGATCCCTCGTTCGTCCGGCGTCACCTTCTCGGCGGCGAGATCGAGCGCCTGGCCGCCGGCCATGCCGCCGATGCCGGCGGCGCGCGACAGCGCCAGAACAAGCTCCATCTTCCGGTCTGCCGGCAGGTCCGTTTCCGGTGCGGCGATGATGTCGAAGGCATAGGTCAGCAGGCTGTCGCCGGCCAGGATCGCCGTCGCATAGTCGAAGGCGACATGCACGGTCGGCTGGCCGCGACGCAGATCGTCATCGTCCATGGCCGGGAGGTCGTCATGCACCAGCGAGTAGCAATGGACGCATTCGAGCGCGGCGCCGATCCGGAGCGCCGCATCGGCGTTGCCACCGAGAAGTGCGGCGGTCTCCAGCACGAGAAAGGGCCGCAGCCGCTTGCCGCCATTCAGCACGCCATGACGCATTGCGCCGAGCAGGCGGGCTGGGCGGGCAATCTCGTCGTCCAGGCGAGCATCGGCGAGAAGCCGGCTCAGCACAGCCTCGACCTTGCCGGCATTGTCTCTGAGGCGATGTTCGAAGGAGGAGGTGGTGCTGTCCATGGCCGCTGTTTGGCATGAGTGTCGGTCGCTGGCAACGGGAATTGTCAACAGCCGGGATGGGAATCTCGTCGCACTCTGGTCATCGCTTTGTGTAGACGGTATGACGATTGGAGCATTCCCAGCGCGTTCCCCGAATGTGCAAGGCGTGTTCCGGGATGGGGTGATGGTGGACCTTCGGCAATTGGACATATCGACGGACAGCGAGGAGGAAGCCGAGATGCCACGACGGTCGGCCCTGCTTGCGCGGTTTATGGCCCGTCCGCTCGCGCAGCGCATCGTCCTCGTCGTCGTCGGTTTGCTGCTGCTGCCCTATCTGCTGATCGTCCTCTACGCCTTGCCTTTCGTCCATCCGGTTTCGACCCTGATGTTGCGCGATGCCGTAACGTTTCAAGGGTATGACCGCCGATGGGTTTCGTTCGATGAGATATCGCCGGTGTTGGTGCGGTCGGTCATGGCGTCGGAGGACGGGCAGTTCTGCTTTCATGGCGGTGTCGACTGGGGCGAGATGCGCGCACTCGTGCAGCAGACGCTGAAGGGCCAATCGACGCGCGGCGGCAGCACGATCCCGATGCAGACCTCGAAGAATCTGTTTCTCTGGAATGGTCGCTCCTTCGTGCGCAAGGCGATGGAATTGCCGCTGTCCGTGTCCTCCTCCTTCGTCTGGTCGAAGCGGCGGATGATGGAAGTCTATCTGAACATCGCCGAATGGGGGCCGGGCATTTACGGCATCGAGGCGGCCGCGCGCTATCATTTCAAGGTGCCGGCCTCGAAACTCAATGCTCGCCAGGCAGCCCTTCTCGCCGTTTCCCTGCCCAATCCGATCGACCGGGTGGCGAGCAAGCCGGGACGCGGGCTGCGTCAGCTCGCCTCGCTGATCCAGCGCCGGGCGGCGAATTCCGGCGAGTACATCAAATGCCTTTATAACTGATATCAGAACTTGTCGTTCGATCGCATGGCCGACATCTGGCATTTTCGGCTGGAATGATGACGCTGCTCGAACTGCGCCCGCCGGCCTTTCGAGGACTAAAAGGGACGAACCATGGACAAGCTGACCCTCTATATCGGTAACAAGAATTATTCCTCCTGGTCGTTCAGGCCATGGATCGCGCTGGAGGGTTGCGGCGTGCCTTTCCAGGAGGTGCTGATCCCCTTCGATTTCGAGGCCGGCAATCCTGACATCCGCGCGGTCTCGCCGACGGGCAAGGTGCCGATGCTGGTTCATGGCGGCCTCAAGGTCTGGGAATCGCTGGCCATCATCGAATATGCGGCAGAGCTTTTTCCTGAAGTGGGGCTCTGGCCGAGGGATCGGCAGGCGCGCGCGATTGCACGGTCCTACAGCATGGAGATGTTCGCCGGTTTCAGTGCCCTGCGCGGCGCCTGCCCGATGAACATGCGCCGTCCGAACGGCCGCCGTCTCGATCTGCCGGAAGGTGTCATGGATGACGTGGCGCGCATCGAGACGATCTGGCGCGAGGCGCGCGACCGTTCCGGCGGCCCTTTCCTGTTCGGCGCGTTTTCCGGTGCAGATGCGATGTTCGCGCCGGTCGTCCACCGCTTCGAGAGCTATGACCTCGTCAGCGCCGCCGACACGCTGGATTACATGGCGGCGATGAAGGCCTTGCCCGCCTGGCAGAAATGGGAAAAGGCAGCCCTTGAAGAGACCTGGCGTGTGGCGGTGGACGAGGCTTGATCGCCGATTCGGCCTCAATCCATCTGAATCCGGTGGCGCGGGCAAAAAATGCTGTGAGGGACTGGTCAAAGCCCTGCAAGGTATGTATAAGCCCCACCAAATTCCGAAATTGATCCATGTCTGTTTCGGCCGCCTGGCTGGCCGCTGACATGTTTCGTCCGCAAAGTGGAGTAACGAAAATGGCTGTACCGAAGAGAAAAACGAGCCCGTCCAAGCGCGGTATGCGCCGTTCGGCTGATGCGCTGAAGGCTTCGACCTATGTTGAAGACAAGAACTCCGGCGAACTGCGTCGCCCGCACCATATCGACCTGAAGACCGGTATGTACCGCGGCCGTCAGGTTCTGACGCCGAAGGAAAGCGCATAATCTAGCGCTCCCTTAAGGGTGAGATTGAAGAGGCTGGCGTTTCGCCGGCCTTTTTCTGTTTTGATCGGAATGTGAGAGGCTTACCTATACCCTCGCGCCAGTGGGAAGAGGGTGGTGCGGAGCGCCGGGTCAGGCGGCGTTACCGGGGAAATTGCCTTTCGCTTGCCATCTCCTGACCTTGTCGAAGGGCGGGCACCTTCTCCCCGAGGGGAGAAGGGGATTATCTCACAAGCTATCCAGCTTGCTCTGCATGGCGCGGAGCTGCTCCTTCAGCTCGTCAATGTCCTTTGCTTCCGCCTTGCGGCTTTCCTTTGCCGGCGGTTTCATGAAGGGCGAGAACATCTGCATGGCCTGCTGGAACATTTCGGTGTTGCGGCGCACCTGTTCCTCGACCATCTGGATCGGCAGTTGCAAATTCTTGACGAGCGGCGTCTCGCCGAAGGCGCGGTTGATCTGTTCGCGCATCTGCACCTGCTGCTCGGTGAAGGAGCGCATGGAGTGCTCAAGAAAACTCGGTACGACCATCTGCATCTGATCGCCGTAAAAGCCGATCAGCTGCCGGAGGAAGGAGATCGGCAGGAGCGTGTTTCCGGTCTTTGATTCCTGTTCGAAAATGATTTGCGTCAGGACGGAATGCGTGATGTCTTCGCCGCTTTTCGCATCCTGAACGGTAAATTCCTCTCCCTTTTTCACCATTTCCGCCAGGTCATCCAAGGTCACGTATGTGCTGGTGCCGGTATTGTATAGGCGGCGGTTGGCGTATTTCTTGATTACGATCTGGCCCTCATTCTTTGCCATTACTCAGTCTCCTGACCCCGTCTGATTGTATGGAATACTCCTCCATTACCAAGTGTAGACGCAAAAGAAGCTTGGTGACAATCGCTTTGTGCGATGCGGCAAGCCCTTTCTATTGGTTGTATTTTTCGTTGGTGGTGACGGCTGGATGAAATATGGGCAACCGCCGTCTTGCAGTTTGACTCGGGCGCAAAGCTTTGACAGTTTCGCCTCATATATGTTCATCCTGTGAGGAGGCTTCCATGAGCAATCCATCCATCGTCATCGCCAGTGCTGCCCGCACCGCTGTCGGTTCCTTCAATGGCGCTTTTGCCGCTGTTCCGGCCCATGAGCTTGGTGCTGCCGTCATCAAGGGCGCGCTTGAGCGCGCCGGTATCGAAGCTGGGGACGTCGATGAAGTGATTCTCGGCCAGGTGCTGCAGGCGGCCGAAGGGCAGAACCCGGCCCGCCAGGCTGCGATGAAGGCCGGCATCCCGCAGGAGGCGACCGCCTGGAGCGTCAACCAGCTTTGCGGCTCGGGCTTGCGCGCCGTCGCGCTCGGCATGCAGCAGATCGCCACGGGCGACGCCAAGATCATCGTTGCCGGCGGCCAGGAGTCCATGTCGATGGCCCCGCATGCAGCGCATCTTCGCGCCGGCACCAAGATGGGCGACATGAAGATGATCGATACGATGATCAAGGATGGCCTGACCGACGCCTTCTACGGCTATCACATGGGCATCACGGCGGAAAACATCGCTCGCCAGTGGCAGCTGTCGCGCGAGGAGCAGGACCAGTTCGCCGTTTCCTCGCAGAACAAGGCCGAGGCCGCGCAGAAGGCCGGTCGGTTCAAGGATGAGATCGTTCCCTTCACGATCCAGACCCGCAAGGGCGACATCATCGTCGATACCGACGAATATATCCGCCATGGCGCGACGCTGGACGGCATGACCAAGTTGCGCCCCGCCTTCGACAAAGATGGCACGGTAACGGCGGGCAATGCCTCCGGCCTCAACGACGGCGCGGCTGCCACCGTACTGATGTCCGAGGCGGAAGCCTCGCGTCGCGGCATCCAGCCGCTCGCTCGCATCGTCTCCTGGGCAACGGCGGGCGTCGATCCCAAGATCATGGGCTCCGGCCCGATCCCGGCCTCGCGCAAGGCGCTGGAAAAGGCAGGCTGGTCGGTCGGCGAACTCGATCTCGTCGAGGCTAACGAGGCTTTTGCCGCCCAGGCTTGCGCCGTCAACAAGGATCTCGGCTGGGATACGTCGATCGTCAACGTCAATGGCGGCGCGATCGCCATAGGCCACCCGATCGGCGCTTCCGGCGCCCGCGTCCTCAACACGCTGCTGTTCGAAATGAAGCGCCGGGGCGCCAAGAAGGGCCTTGCCACGCTTTGCATCGGCGGCGGCATGGGCGTGGCGATGTGCTTCGAGGCATTTTGAGGCGTTTCGCGTATCCCCAGGGCCGCGCAAAGCGGTTTTGAGCCAGGTTTTCCAGAAGAAACGATGAAGGCGGGGCGGGCGACCTGAGGATCGGTCGTCCAGTCTTCGCAGCAACAAAGGGGAGTGGACCATGAGCAGAGTGGCGTTGGTGACAGGCGGTACGCGCGGCATCGGGGCGGCCATTTCGATGGCGTTGCGCAATGCGGGCTACCGCGTTGCGGCGACCTATGCCGGCAATGAGGAGAAAGCGCGAGCTTTCCATGAGGTGACGGGCATTTCCGTCCACAAATGGGATGTGACTGACTACGAGGCCTGCGGCAGGGGGATCGCCAGGGTGCAGGACGAGCTTGGTCCGGTCGAGATCCTCGTCAACAATGCCGGCATTACCCGCGACGCCATGTTCCACAAGATGACGCCGCAGCAATGGAACGAGGTCATCAATACCAACCTCACCGGCCTGTTCAACATGACGCATCACGTCTGGCAGGGCATGCGTGACCGCAGCTTCGGCCGCGTCATCAATATCTCGTCGATTAACGGCCAGAAAGGCCAGATGGGCCAGGCGAACTATTCCGCCGCCAAGGCCGGCGACCTCGGCTTCACCAAGGCGCTGGCGCAGGAAGGGGCGGCCAAGAACATCACCGTCAACGCCATTTGCCCCGGCTATATCGGCACGGAAATGGTGCTGGCGGTGCCGGAAAAGGTGCTGAATGAGCGTATCATCCCGCAGATCCCCGTGGGACGCTTGGGTGAGCCGGAGGAGATCGCCCGCGTTGTCGTCTTCCTCGCCGCCGATGATGCCGGTTTCATCACGGGATCGACGATCAGCGCCAACGGCGGCCAGTTCGTCGTTTGAGCCTATAGGATCGATGTGTTGGCTGATTGTCGGGAGTGTCCGGCAATCAGTTCCGGCCTGAATTCCTGGAGCGCTGTTGCCTGGGCTTGAATTCCAGGATGACGGGCTTGAACACCATCCGGCGCATTTCCCTGTCATGCGCCCGCGAGGCGTGGATCAGCACGATGAGGCTGGTCCCGACGAGAGCAAATGCTGCGACGCCTGCGATGATTGCAATCATGGTGTCCGTCCCTTTTCAAAAACGTTGACCCATCCCTACGCGATCGGCGCGGGTGCTTGTATTCGCCTAAATATGCCGGTTCGAAGTTTTCTGCATGACGATTTGATCTTCGCGACCGGTCGTTAACAACGTGCTGACGACCGGTCGGAAATCTGTCTTAGCCTGTCACCGGCTTAGCGGCAGCGAGCCTCGTAACGGTGGCCATAGCGGTCGCGATAGATGCAATAGCCGCGGCGCTCGTGAGAGCGGCCGATGAGGTTGCCGACAACACCGCCGGCCACGGCGCCGACTGCAGCACCACCCCAGCTATTGGTGGCAACGCCGCCGATGAGCGCGCCTGTTCCGGCGCCGATGGCCGTGCCTCTCTCCGTGGCACTGCATGAGGCGAGCGCGCCAACAATGGCGATCGCGACGATGATTTTCTTCATGGTATTTGCTCCCTGGTATGACGAGGTTTTCAACGTTATCAGCCCGATCAGATCCGGCCCATCAGCAATAGAATGAGAACAATGACAAGAACGAGGCCGAGACCGCCGGATGGACCATATCCCCAGCTTCGGCTGTAACCCCAGCTCGGGAATGCACCGATCAGCATGAGAATCACGATTACGAGTAAAATGGTACCAAGCATGGCTTATTTCCTCCACGTCCAGCGTTTGAAGTTTCCGCTGGAGTGAGACTTCGCCCCAGCGGTTGCTTCAAACGGTGCGCCCATTTACCTCGTTTATACCAAACGGGCGGCGCACCGTGTTCGCTACCCGAAGAAACTCGCGCCGGGCGAAATTGTTCCGGCTCAGAAATAACCGCCGGTGTTAGGACGCGCCGGTAGGTCGAGGTGAAAAGGTTAACGGAGCAGCGCGTTGCGCGTGCGAAAATGCCGTTCGACGACCTCTTCTTATGGTTAAAAATTTATTTAAATACAATATGTTGCGGTGAACGAAACGGGAAGATGGGCCTGTCCGCGATTCGTCAGCGATTCGTTCTGCATTTGGGCTTTGGTTAACGCCGGCGAGCGATTGGGCCTTAGAGCGATGACTGCCTTCGGGCATGCGGGTATTGGCCCGATCGCCGCAAGGTGGTGCCCCATCGATCGAAATCGTTAAGATCGCACGCTTTCGGGCTCGTCCACTCCGTCAGCCCATTCTCCATCTGGGTCGGCTTCCTCATCCGATCGCTAGATGTAGCCGTGAACAAATAGAATACGAGGTGGAATCAGCGATTCGTCGCCGATTCGTTCCGGCTTTGATCGAGGTGTTAACGGATACAATTCCTGCGGGAATTTATTGATTTATTTTATTCGACTTCGCTTAAAGGTTAATTGCAATCCCCGATTCGGGCCGATTCTGCGCTTCAACCATCCGGAGTCCTGTGCGTTTCCTCCGTAAATGCGCTAGATATTGTGGAGAACAAAGGCGGAATCCGAAGAAATCGGTGATTCGTCGCCGATTCGTTCCGGCTTTGACCCGAATCTTAACGGGGCGCTTTCCTGAGTTGGATTCGCAAAGGAAGTCGCCATATTTACAAATGGTTAATCATGTTTCGCAAGGTAATCCCGATCCCTGCCGAATAACCGATTGACTCCCTTTTCATGGAAAAGGCGGGTGAAAAGACGATTCAGCATTTGGTGGGACTCTAGGAATCGAAATCCATATGTTGTAGTGAACAAAATAGGAACTCATCGGAGTCAGCGATTCGTCGCCGATTCGTTCTCAAGCTGTTCCGGACTCGTCGGGACTCGCCTGGGATGTAGCGATAATGTAGCTTTTGGTTGAGCTTGTTATTTATGAAATCGAATGTTGCGGCGGTTGTTTTTTGATTCAGGTCTTGCCTTTGTCACATATGGTCGTCATCTCTTCTCCTCTTCCCTGGGGAGCTTGCTGATCGTAAGACAGTGGTTTCTCGCCCATGCACGGACCTATGACTCAGACCTCGCAGCCAATGATCCTGAGCGGACGCGGCGTAACCGCGGTGCTCGGACCGACCAATACCGGCAAAACCCATTACGCTATCGAGCGCATGGTGGCGCACGGCAACGGCGTGATCGGCCTGCCGCTGCGGCTGCTGGCGCGCGAGGTCTATACGCGTGTCGTCGAGAAGGTCGGCGCGCAGAATGTTGCGCTGGTGACCGGCGAAGAGAAGATTTCGCCGCCCAATGCGCGCTATTCGGTCTGTACCGTCGAGGCCATGCCGCGCGAGACCCGCGCTTCCTTTGTTGCCATTGATGAAGTGCAGCTCGCCGGCGATCTCGAGCGCGGCCATATCTTCACCGACCGCATCCTGCATCTGCGCGGTCGTGACGAAACGCTATTGCTCGGCGCCGGAACGATGCGGCCGATCCTTGAACAATTGCTGCCGGGGATCACCGTCGTCGAGCGGCCACGCCTGTCGCATCTCTTCTATGCCGGCCAGAAAAAGATCACCCGCCTGCCGCAACGCACCGCGATCGTCGCTTTTTCCGCCGACGAGGTCTATGCCATTGCCGAGCTTATCCGCCGCCAGCGCGGTGGGGCGGCCGTCGTGCTCGGCGCGCTCAGCCCGCGCACCCGCAATGCCCAGGTGGCGCTCTATCAGGCCGGTGACGTCGAATATCTGGTGGCGACCGATGCGATCGGCATGGGCCTCAATCTCGATGTCGATCACGTTGCCTTTGCCCAGGACCGCAAGTTCGACGGCTATCAGTTCCGCAACCTCAATCCGGGCGAGCTTGGCCAGATCGCCGGCCGCGCCGGTCGCCATCTGAAGGATGGCACCTTCGGCGTGACGGGCCAGGTCGATCCCTTCGACGACGAGCTGGTGCGGCGCATCGAGGGTCATGAGTTCGATAATGTTAAGGTGCTACAGTGGCGCACCAAGCAGTTCGATTTTTCGTCGATCGCTTCGCTCCGCGCGAGCCTTGAGGAGGCGCCCCGCGTACCGGGCCTGACGCGGGCACTGCCGGCGGTTGATCAACAAGCGCTGGAAGCGCTGTCGCGCGATCTGGAAACTGCCGATCTCGCCAGCAGCCCGGCGCGGGTCGAAAAATTATGGGAAGCCTGTGCGCTTCCCGACTATCGGCGTATTACGCCCGCCCAGCATGCCGATCTTATCGCTACCCTCTTTTCCGACCTCGTGCGCTATGGCACGGTGAAGGAGGAGTTTCTTGCCGAGCAGGTGCACCGCGCCGATCGGACGGATGGCGAGATCGACACGCTTTCGGCGCGAATCGCGCAGATAAGAACTTGGACCTATGTGTCGAACCGGCCCGGATGGCTTGCCGATCCGACACACTGGCAAGAAAAGACGCGGGAAATCGAGGATCGATTGTCCGACGCGTTACATGAAAGGTTGACGAACCGCTTTGTTGATCGCAGGACATCTGTGCTCATGAAGCGCCTGAGAGAGAATGCGATGCTGGAAGCTGAAATCAGTGTGAATGGGGATGTCTTCGTTGAGGGACATCATGTGGGACAGTTGACCGGATTCCGGTTTACGCCGGTCTCGGGAACCGAGGGGCCGGACGCCAAGGCAGTCCAGACCGCCTCGCTAAAGGCGCTCGCGCTGGAATTCGAGGCGCGCGCCGCTCGGATGCATGCGGCCGGCAACAGCGATCTGGCGATCAGCGCGGACGGTCTCGTCCGTTGGCTCGGCGATCCCGTGGCGCGCCTGTCGGGTAGCGATCACATCATGCGGCCGCGGGTCATCCTGCTCGCCGACGAGCAGTTGACGGGCAATGCACGCGATCATGTCGCCGCGCGCATCGAGCGCTTCGTGAACCATCATATCAGCACGGTCCTGAAGCCGCTCGACGATCTGTCGCGCGCCGAGGACCTGCAGGGGCTGGCCAAGGGGCTGGCCTTCCAATTGGTCGAAAACCTTGGCGTTCTATTCCGCCGCGATGTCACCGAAGAGGTGAAGTCGCTGGATCAGGATGGGCGTGCCTCGATGCGTCGCTATGGCGTTCGCTTCGGTGCCTACCATATTTTCGTACCGGCCTTACTGAAGCCGGCGCCCGCCGAGCTCATCAGCCTGCTCTGGGCGCTGAAGAATGACGGCCTCGACAAGCCGGGCTATGGCGACCTGATCCCGGTGCTCGCCGCCGGCCGGACTTCCGTCGTCACCGATCCGACCTATGAGCGCACGTTCTACAAGCTCGCCGGCTTCCGTTTCCTCGGCAAGCGCGCGGTGCGTATCGACATCCTCGAGCGCCTGGCGGATATCATCCGTCCGCTGCTGCAGTGGAAGCCGGGGCAGGCGTCGCGTCCGGAAGGCGCGTATGACGGCCGCCGCTTTACGACGACGACGGCGATGCTTTCCATCCTCGGCGCAACGCTGGAAGACATGGAAGAGATCCTCAAGGGTCTCGGTTATCGCGCCGATGCCGTGAAGGCAGAGGACGCGACGGCCTACCTCGCACAGCAGGATGCCTCCTCGGCCCCGACTCCGGCGGCGCAGGCTGCCGAAGTTGCCGCCGATCACGACGACGCCGATGGCGCCAGCGATGAGCCGGCCACGGAAGGCGAAACCGTTGCCGAGGTCGCAGCTCCCGCCGCGGAAGCGCCTGCCGCTGAAGCTGCTGTCACGGAAGCTCTGGCGGAGCCGGCTGTCGCCGCCGCTGAACCTGTGGAAGCTTCTGTTACTGATGCTGCCGACGCGGCCGCTGCCGAGCCGGTCGAACCGAAGCCGGTTCTGCTTTGGCGTCTTGGCGGACGCAACGACAACCAGCAGCGCCAGGGTGGACGCGCCCAGGGCGATCGCCGCGGCCAGCAGGGCCAGGGCGAGGCACGCGGTTATCAGGGCAATCGCCGCAACAATAGCGGCGGTGAGCAGCAGCCGAGCGGCGAAGGCAATCGCGAAGGGCGCGAAGCCCGTGGCGACAATCGTGGCCCGCGTGGCAACAACCGCGATGGCGGCCGTCCTCAGAATCAGGGCAACCGCCCCGAACGCGGCGACCGTCAGGATCGTGGCGAACGGAAAGAGCGTAACGATCGCAATGACCGGAACGACCGCAACAATCGCGGTGCGCCGCAACCGTTGCGTTTCGAAGCCAAGCCGCCGCGCAAGGAAAAGCCGATCGATCCGGATTCTCCCTTCGCCAAGCTCGCGGTGCTCAAGGAGCAGATGAAGAAGTAGGCCATGACGGACGAAAAGCAGCCATCTTCCGGTTCGCGCCAGCGCATCGACAAGTGGCTGTTCTTTGCCCGTATGCTGAAATCCCGTTCGCTCGCGCAGGTTTACGTCCAGAAGGGCAATGTGCGGGTGAACGGCGAGCGGATCACGCAGCCGAGCCATGGCATCAAGGCGGGCGACCGCATCGAGCTGTCGATGGAGCGGCGCGACGTCATCCTGATCGTGCGCCTCCCAGGTGATCGCCGGGGTCCTTTCGAGGAAGCGAAGCTGCTTTACGAGGATCTGACGCCACCGCCGGACCCGACAAAACGCTTCACGCCATTCGAGCAAGCGCTGCGTTCGCCGGGCAGCGGACGGCCGACGAAACGCGAACGGCGCGCCATCGATCGGCTCACTTCCGGCGATGAATAGAAAACTCTGTCGCCCTCTGGGATTTTTCGGGATTGTTTATCCTTGAAATTGGCTGTCAAAGTGGATACCTGACGGTCAACCCGTTGGTAATCCGGCCGGGCGGCATGCTTGTGCTCAGCACATCCGCTTGTCCGTTCCGGCTTCCGGGGGAAAGGCGCGACGTTCCAGGTTGCCCGTCCACGGAAAATGAGAGTCATTCCTGGAGTGCTTCATGACATATGTCGTGACCGACAATTGCGTTCGCTGCAAATATACCGACTGCGTGGAAGTCTGCCCAGTCGACTGCTTCTACGAAGGTGAGAATTTTCTTGTCATCCATCCGGACGAGTGTATCGACTGTGGTGTTTGCGAGCCGGAATGTCCCGCCGAGGCGATCAAGCCCGATACGGAGCCGGGCCTCGACAAATGGCTGAAGATCAATGCGGACTACGCGGCGATCTGGCCGAACATCACGGTGAAGCGCGAAGCGCTGCCGGAGGCCAAGGAATTGGATGGCGAAGAGGGTAAGTTCGAGAAGTATTTCTCGGCCAATCCCGGTTCCGGCGACTGATCGAAGGCCGTGACAGGCAATCGATAAGGGTGTAGTCGGTAGTCATCGAGACGAATCATCGCCGTTGGCTTGCTGAGCGGTCAACGTGGCCGTTTGGTCGCGTGTAAAGCAAATTATTGATTTCCTCAGATTTTTATGATAGCTTCCTCACACTGATCCACTGTGGCATTCCGCATGCCCTGAACCATCACGAAAGCAAACAACCAATCCGTACGCGGTTTCCTTGACATATCAACGATTTGAGTTGTCGGGTCGGGGATCGCGATGAACGGATTTCTTTTTTTATGCGTATGGTTGGAACAGAATGAAGTCACCCCGACGGTGCTTCCGTCTCATCCGGGCCTGACTGACCCGGCCCCGGCCCTCACCGGGTGCGTAACAGGGAGTTTTTGAAAAGAATGACGACCCAGCAGAAAAAACCTTCAGCAGCACGCCATGGCTTCAAGACTGGTGAATCGATCGTATATCCCGCTCATGGCGTTGGTACGATCACCGCGATTGAAGAGCAAGAAGTCGCAGGCATGAAGCTTGAGCTTTTTGTAATCGACTTCGAAAAAGACAAAATGCGTCTGAAGGTGCCTGTGGCCAAGGCCATGAGCATTGGCATGCGTAAGCTTTCCGAGACGGATTTCGTCGAACGGGCGCTGAAGGTCGTCCAGGGCAAGGCCCGCGTCAAGCGTACCATGTGGTCGCGCCGCGCCCAGGAATATGATGCCAAGATCAATTCCGGCGATCTGATTTCCATTGCCGAGGTGGTTCGCGACCTTTATCGCGCCGAGAACCAGCCGGAGCAGTCCTATTCCGAACGTCAGCTCTATGAGGCTGCGCTTGATCGCATGGCGCGCGAAATTGCCGCCGTCAACAAGATGTCCGAAACCGAGGCTGTCCGCCTGGTCGAGACCAATCTGAACAAAGGCCCGAAGCGCGGCAAGCTCGTCGACGAAGACGAATCTCAGGACGAGGCCGCATAGGTCGAAAGCCAAAATACCACATCCAAAAAACCCGGCCATCGTGCCGGGTTTTTTCTTTGGAACCTTTTGCCGTCTGCTGCGTTTAGGCCTGGTGTTTGCGGCTGGTGTGAGTTTTTCTCGTGGAGTGATTTCTCGGACTAGCCGTTCCCCCCTGACGCTCATGAGGACCGGCCGATGCATTTTGACAGGAAATTTCCCGGCGATCTAAAGGCATTTCCTTCGCCAGGTTGTTTCGATGACATTGAATTAGACCGGTAGCCGACCGTCCGGCTATTCGGACATCGGTCTCCAATTGCATTCCATTCATAGCTTTTCATCCGCGCAGCAATGTTCGGAAACGATGTTTGCTGCCTTTTTCGTCGACCCGCGGCACAAAGATGATTTTGAGGCCGAATTTAGGGAGATGCACATGATGCATATGAAGAATATGTCTGCAGATCGGCGCATGATAAAGATCGCGATGGCGGCTCCCTATCTCGCCCGTGACGAAGAGCACGATCTTGCCATCCGCTGGAAGGACCACGAAGATCGTGGCGCCCGCAACAAAATCGCCACCGCCCATATGCGCCTGGTGATCTCCATGGCGGGGAAATTCCGCAATTTCGGCCTGCCGATGAGCGACCTTGTACAAGAAGGTTATGTAGGGCTCCTGGAGGCGGCGGCAAGGTTCGAGCCGGAGCGGGAGGTGCGATTTTCCACTTACGCAAGCTGGTGGATCCGCGCTTCGATCCAGGATTACATCCTGCGAAACTGGTCGATCGTGCGCGGTGGCACGAGTTCGGCGCAGAAGGCGCTGTTCTTCAATCTCCGCCGCCTGCGCGCCAAGCTCGCCAGGGGCGATACCAACGTGACGGTGCAATCCATCCATGAGGAAATCGCCGTCGCCCTCGGGGTCAGCCTCGTCGATGTGCAGACCATGGACGCCCGTCTTTCCAGCAATGATGCCTCACTGCAGGCGCCGTCGATATCCGGCGACGCCGAAAGTGCCGAGCGCATGGATTTCCTGATCAGCGACGAGCCTTTGCCGGACGAGCAGGTCTCCAACATGATCGACGGCGAACGCCGCCGCGTCTGGCTTGCTTCCGCGCTGAAGCATCTGAACGAACGGGAAATGAAGATTATCCGCGCGCGCCGCCTGGTGGAGGATGGCGCGACGCTGGAGGAGCTGGGCGCCGATCTCGGCATTTCCAAGGAACGCGTCCGTCAGATCGAAAGCCGCGCCATGGAGAAGCTCCGCAGCGCCCTGGTCGATGCCGATCCACGCATGGCAAGCTATGCGTGACATCCTTCTCCCCTCGGGGAGAGGGTGCCGGGGGCGGTAACGGGACGAGGAGCGTTCGTTTCCGACGCCTTTGGCGCAGGTTGGGGGCAGACTGATGCCCAGCGGCCTGCGCATGCCGCGCGCCTTCTCCCCGTTGGGGCGAAGGCGCTTTTTCTGTTGAGCGTTTCAACGCTTCACGGTAGCGTAAAAGCGCTCCATCTTTTTGCTTTGATGCAATCCGGACGGAAAACCGCAGCACGCTTTTCCTGAAATTGCCTATTCAGAGATAATCTTGACCCTGTCGCCGGGCGCGATCGACGCGCCGGTCGGCATTGCATTGATCAGCTTGAACAGATCGAGCTTGCGGTCGGTGCCCATCATCCGGGCGGCGAGCGTAGTCGTGGTGTCTCCCGCCTTGACGGTAACGACGCGCACGCGCAGCGGCTTCAGCGACGAGGCTTCCTCCGGCGTCATGTGCCGGAAGCTTGAGCGCAGCACATCGGCCGTCTGCTCGAGCTGGGTGATGCTGCCCTTCGGCACCGCCGTCAGGAAGCGGAAGATTTGCGCGCGGTCGCGCACGACGGTGACATCGAAATCCCAGCGGTCGGCCGAGGCGCGCGCGGTTGCCGCTTCCATGCCGTTGACCGTGATCGACTTGATCGATGTCGGATCGAGGCCGGTGACCCAGCCGCTGGAAATATAATTCGTCAGATTCTGGTTCTGGCTATCGGCAACGCCGTCGAAGCGGACGGCGATGTCGCCGGGGCCAGTCGCCATGACCGCCTCGACCTTGTTGTCGATGCGGAATTCGGGCGGCACGTCGAAACGGATGCCGAGCCCGCCATGCAGGAAGGTCTGGCCGCGCACATAGCCTTCCTCCGGGCTGTCGCCATAGAGCAGGCCATCGATACCGTTGAGATAGTAATCGCGTCCGGTGTCGCCGACCTTGCCTTCCTCGCCGAATTCGCGGGCATGTGCCTTGGCAAGGTCGATGCGCTGCGGCGTGCTCGGATGGCTCGATAGGAAGTCCAGGCTCTGGTCGGCGTCGGAATTGGCCGTCATGAAGCGGCTATAGTCTTCCATCGCATTGAGGAAGCGGGCGGCGGCATAGGGGTCGTAGCCGGCCTGGCCGAGTGTGCGGATGCCGATTTCGTCGGCCTGCAGCTCCTGCTGACGCGAGAAGGCGGCAAGGCGCAGCTTGCCGCGGGCAAGCGCCTGCTTGCCGGCCAGATCGCTCGACAGGACCTCAGCAACGACGCGGCTGGCGATGACCTCGGCCTCTTCGCGCTTCTGACGCTCGATACCGTGATTGGCGGTGACGTGCGCCATCTCGTGCGACAGCACAGCGGCGACTTCCGAGGCGTCGTTGGCAAGCGCCAGCAGGCCGCGCGTGACGTAGAGATAGCCGCCGGGCAGCGCAAAGGCGTTGATCGAGGGCGAATTCAGGATGGTGATGCGGTAGGACTGCTGCGGGTTTTCTGAAACGCTGGTCAGCGCGCCGGCGATGCGGGCCACAAGGCGCTCGGTCTTGGCGTCCTTATATTCGCCGCCGTAGCTCGCCAGAATGCGGGGATGCTCACGGGCGCCCATCTGCGCGCGCGGATCGTTCTTCTGCACTTCGGAGACGATCTGCGGATTGGCGGAAGGCGACACGTTCGGCTGATAGGACTGGTCCATCACCGACTGGCAGCTGTTAAGCACCGTCGCGGCGAGAAGGACGAGAGCGAAGCGGCGCGCATGGGCCGCGGTAGTCGCACTGATCCTTCGTCCCGCGTTCTTGCTCTGCTTCAGTGCCTGTATCCCACTCATTTCGCTGCCATACCGGCTGGGCGCCAAACTTGCTTGATCATGACCCGGCCCATCATGGCCGTGTGTCGTTTAAGATTGCATCCATCGCGATCAGACCTGAGTTCGACCGGATGATCCAAGCTTTTGCTGTAGCCGATTTCGGCAGCCGTTGCATAGCGAGACTCCGCTTAAATGTGACTGCGTTGTATTTTGGCAAGCATTTACGAGGACTTTCAGCCGGATGCCGCGACGAAATTAAGGCGAAATCGCCGCTGAAATGCTGCATTGCGCCTAATGTTGTAAAAATGTGATCAGCGCCGGGATGCCGTCGTGCTCCAGGAAGCGGTCGATGGGGCCCGCAAGCCGGATGGTACCGCCGTCGATGAAGATTGCGTGATCGGCAAGACGCCGGACTTCCGAGGGATCATGAGAGACGATCAGCACCGTATTGCCGGTTTCGCGGTGAAGAGCGGCCAGAAGCTCGGCCATGCCGGAGCGCAGGCCGGGGTCGAGCGCGGCAAAGGGTTCGTCGAGCAGCAGGATCGGCTTGTCGCGCACCAGCGCCCGGGCAAAGGCGGCGCGTTGCCGTTCGCCGCCCGAGAGCGTGCCCGGCTTGCGCCGCTCGAAACCGGCAAGGCCGACGCGCGCAAGCGCCTCGGA
This sequence comes from Rhizobium sp. GW821-FHT14E12, assembly GCF_058803745.1. Classification (NCBI taxonomy): domain Bacteria; kingdom Pseudomonadati; phylum Pseudomonadota; class Alphaproteobacteria; order Hyphomicrobiales; family Rhizobiaceae; genus Rhizobium; species Rhizobium sp. GW821-FHT14E12. The sequence continues at coordinate 56,644 of NZ_JBXAPH010000009.1, read as the reverse complement.
TATGCGTTTCCGGTCCTCCGTCGAAAGCTTCAGTGATGGGCTGATGCCGAGCCCGACATTGGTGAAGAGATCGAGATGGGCGAAGAGGTTGCTGTCCTGGAAGACCAGCGACACAGGCCGCTCTGAGGGATGCAGGCCTGTTGCGTCCTGCCCGGCGAGCAGGATGCGGCCACGGTCCGGCGTCTCGAAGCCGGCGAGCAGGTTGAGGAAGGACGATTTTCCCGATCCGGAAGGGCCAGTGATGGCGATGATCTTGCCCTGCGGCAGATCGCAGTCGAAGCGGAAATCATGCGTGCCGAGCCGCAGCTCGACGCCCGTCATCGCAATGCTCCATTCCGCCATGTCTTGCCCGTCAGTCATTCCGCCTGCCTTCGTCTTCATGCCTGCCCTGTCCGGCCGTACCGGCGATGGTCAGCAGAAGACATACCAGCCCCAGAATGAAAGCAAGCCCGTCGGCATCGTTGGTGCGGTAGCTGCCGAGCTTGCTGTAGACCAGCCATGGCAGCGTCATCAGGCTGTCGGAGCCAAAAAGAGCGACAGCGCCGAGATCGCCGAGCGATAGCGCCATGGCGAAGGAAAGCGCTGTGAAGAAGGGTTTACGCAGGCCGGGCCAGTCGATCAGCCGTAGCCGTGCCATACCCTGAAGTCCGAGACTCGCGGCGAGGCGTTCGGTGCGGCGGCGATGGACGATATAGGCCGGTTCGATGACGCGGATGACGAAGGGCAGCGCCATCAGGGCGTTGATGGCGACGATCAGCAGTGCGGCGAAGCGGGCGGGATCTCCGAGCGGCCGCAGCGCCAGGAACCATCCGGTCGCCAGAACGATCGGCGGCACCAGCAGGACCAGTGAGGAGGTGCCGCTCAAACCGATGGCCAGCCCGCGCAGGCCGGATGCTTTGCGGCGCTCGACCAATATGGTCGAGCGGGCACGGACAATGGCAAAAGAGGTCAGCACCGCCAGAAGGCCGGCGGCGAGGGCGATGGCAAGGCTCGTTGCGGTCGCCTGTAGGAAGATCGTCTGGGTGACGAGCTTCAGAAGATCGGCCTTGAGACCGGTAACGACCACCGAGGCGAGCGGCAGGCCGATGAACAGGGCGGCAAGCAGCAGCAGCGCGCCGTCGATCCATCGGGCGGCGGGCAATGTTCCGTCGATCCGCCGTGTTGCGCGCCCGCTCGTCAATCCGTGATCGTTCGGTGCCGGCATCAGTGTCATGGCGCCGAGAATGGCGGCGGTGACGACGATTTGCAGCAAGGACAGGGTGACGGCGCGGCCGGGATCGAAATCGAAGCGCAGCGCCTGATAGATCGCCACCTCGATCGTGGTCGCCGCCGGACCGCCGCCCAGCGTCAGCACCAGCGTGAAGCTGGTGGCGCAGAGCATGAAGATCAGACCGGCGATACCGGGAATGAGGCCGCGTAGCACCGGCCATTCGATGAAACGGAAGACGGAGCCGGGGCGCATGCCAAGCCCGCTGGCCATCAGCCAATATTCCGCCGGCACGCGCTCGAGCCCGGCCAGCATCAGGCGGGCTGCCAGCGGCAGGTTGAAGAAGACATGGGCGAGCAGAATGCCCGTCAGCCCGTAGATGCTGACCGGCTGCGACAGGCCGAGGCTCGTCAGTGCCTGATTGATGATGCCCTGGCGTCCCCAGATGCCGAGCAGGCCGAGCGCGCCGATCAGCACCGGCAGGCCCATGGGGACGGCCATCAACCGGATCAGCCAGAGCCGGCCCGGAAAGCGCGGCTGTCGGGCCAGCGCGCGGGCGATCGGGATCGCAAGGAGGATGGAGAGCAGGGTGGAGAGCGTCGCCTGCAGCAGAGTGAAGCGCAGCACGCGGAGAATATAGGGGTCGGCAAGCGGGTTGCCGTCGCCGGATCTGATGCCGGCGGCAAGCAGGGTGACGATGGCGACACCGATGAAGACGGCGATGCCGGCGAGGCTGAATGCTCCGCCGGCAATGGCATGTCGTCTCTCGGGCGCCGTCAGTATCATGTCGGCGTCAGTTGGTGCTGGTGGCCGTCAGCCATTCGTCGATCCAGGCCTTGCGGTTCTTCTCGACTTCGTCCGGGCTCATCAGGAAGGTCTTGGCGGGAACGACCAGCTTGCCGAAGGCATCCGGCAGCGGCTCGGAGGTGGCCGAGACCGGCATCATCCAGTTGTTGGTCGGGATGGTGTCCTGGAAGCCGGGCGAGACCATGAACTTCAGGAAGTCGCGGGCAAGATCCTTGTTCGGTGACGACTTGATCAGGCCGGCCACTTCGATCTGGATGTAATGACCTTCGGAGAAGGAGGCGGCCTGATAGCGGTCGGTCTTCTCCTCGATCATGTGATAGGCGGCCGAGGTCGTATAGGAGAGCACCATCGGCGCTTCGCCCTTGGTGAAGAGGCCATAGGCTTCCGACCAGCCGGGCGTCACGGTCAGGATGCGGCCCTTGAGCTTCGTCCAGGCGTCGGCCGCCTTGTCGCCATAGACCGACTTGACCCAGAGCAGCAGGCCGAGGCCCGGCGTCGAGGTGCGCGGGTCCTCGATGACGATCTTCTGCGACGGATCGCCCTCGACCAGTTCCTTCAGGCTCTTTGGCGGGTTCTTGATCGTCTGGGTGTCGTAGATCACGGCGAAATGGCCGTAGTCGTAGGGGACGAAGACATCGTCTTTGAAATCGCCGGGAACCTTGAGGGCCGAGGTATCGACGCCGCTGGTGTCGAACAGGCCGGTGTCCTTGGCCTCGCTGACGAGGTTGGTGTCGAGGCCGAGAACGACGTCGGCCTTGGTGGCCGCGCCTTCCAGCTTCAGCCGGGAGAGCAGCGCCACGCCGTCGGTGACACTGACATAGTTGACCGTGCAGCCGCAGGTCTTCTCGAAGGCGGCCTTGACCTTGGCGCCGGGACCCCACTCGGCGGTGAAGCTTTCATAGGTGTATATGGTCAGCGTCTTGTCGGCGGCCTCCGCGGCCTGCGCGGCAAGAAGCGTGGTGCCGGCGGCAAAAGCCAGCCCGGCAAAGAATGTCATCAGCGATCGGTTGGGCATGGCAGCGCCTCCTCTTGGTTTCATCTTGAACGGGAAAAGGGCGCTATGATTTCGTCACGCGTCTAATCCCTCCGCCGGTGTTAGCCGGATCAGGTTCCGCGGGTTGACCGGTGAAGGCCTCTCAGCCAGATGTCTTTGAAAGACATAAGGCACCCCGTTAGAGCGTTGGCAGATTTAGCCTCGTGATGAAGGGATGACAAGGGGGATGATTCTCTTGTCGGTTGCGGCGATGCGCGACTTATTCCGCGGCGTGAGCGGCGGCTTGGCTGTCGAGCTTCTTGGCGGCGCTCGGAAGCTGGACGTTCTTCAGCGTGATCGAGGTCAGCAGGCCGATGAAGCAGATGGCGGCGGCCGTCATGAACAACGGGCTGAAGGCACTGGCATAGGCGCTGGCGACCGCTTCGCGCGTGGCGTCCGGCAGGGCGGCCATCATCTTCGGCGTTAGCTCCTTGATGTTGGGAACACCGGGAATGGAGACGCCGACATTACCGAGCTTGGCGGCGATGATGGCGCCGTAGATGGAGATGGCGATCGAGGCGCCGCCCATGCGCGACAGCGTCACGGCGCCGGTGGCCGCTCCGACATCGCGGCTGGCGGCGGTGTTCTGGATGCCGATGACCGGTACCTGTTGGGCAAGACCGATGCCGATGCCGTGCAGCAACATCAGGGCGCCGATAAAGGCGATCGGCGTGCCGGCATGAACCTGTGCCAGTGTTGCGAAGGCGATGGTGCTGCAGGCGGCGCTGGCGATGGCAAAGGGCTTGTAGCGGCCCCTCGCCGAAATCAGCCGGCCGGCCGAAAGCGAGCCGCAGACGATGCCGCCGGTCAACAGGATGAAGAGTAGCCCCGCCACCGACGGCGACAGGCCGGTTGTCGTTTGCAGAAAGAGCGCGAAATAATTGACCATGCCGATCGCGACTGCGCCGCTGGTGATCGAGATGATCAAGAGCAGCCCGAAGGTCGGGTTGCGGAACAGCGTCAGCGGCACAATCGGCTCCGGTGCGCGGCGCTCGACGAAGATCCATGCGATTGCGCAAAGCGTACCGAAGGCGATGATCCCAAGGCATTGCGGCGACAGCAGCGAGCCGAAAAGTTCGGTGCCGTCGGCGGCAAGCACGATACTGGTGGTCGTGAGCGCTAATAGGATAGCGCCGGCATAGTCGATCTTCGGCTTACGGGCCGGCTTGCGGTAGGGCAGCATGAAAGCGAGGCCGGCAAGGACGATGAAGCCGATCGGTACGTTGACGAGGAAGATCGAGCGCCAGCCGAAGAGGTCGCTCATCGTGCCGCCGAGAACCGGGCCGATGGCGCCCGACGCCATCAGCACCAGGCTGGAATAGCTCTGGTAGCGGGCGCGCTCGCGCGGCTCGAAAAGGTCGGCGTTGACGGCGAAGATCGACACCAGGATGCCGCCGCCGCCAAGGCCCTGCAGGACGCGGGCGGCGATCAGCGTATCCATCGACACAGCAAGACCGCAGACGGCCGAGCCGATGGTAAAGATCGCGATCGCGGTCATCATCACATATTTGCGGCCGAAGAGGTCGCCGAGCTTGCCGTAGACCGGCATGACGGCGGACAGGGACAGCAGATAGGCGGAGCCAATCCAGCCGAAGCGTTCCAGATGCCCGAATTCGCCGACGATGGTCGGCAGCGCCGTCGAGACGATCTGGTTGTCGAGCGTTGCCATGAACATGGCGGTCATCAGGAAGAGAAAGAGGATGAGCCGGCGGCGGTGATCCGCAACGAGCGGTGCGGGCGTAGTCTGCATGTCCATGGAACGAGAAATCCGAGCTTGCCTGGAGTGCCGCGCGTTCGACCGAACGGGCATGGGTCGCTCCAGTTCCTGAATCCGCAGCATCTTGCTTTCGGGTAGGCTATTCGAGGGCAACATGTTGCAGGACAATATATATGCTATTGGCATATAATTGTCAACGGCAGATGAATGCCGTTTGCATATTTTAATATCGGCCCATCTTTGATATGCTGGCGGGATGACATCAGCAACGACCACACGAGAAATTGAAACGACGCCGCTGCCTGAGGACGAGAACCTGCTGCGCATCGGCCAGGTGATGACGCGTATGCGCCTGATGACGGGCCGCCGCATGATCGGGCGGCTGGCCATCCAGAACGTTGCGCCGGGGCTGGAGCTTTCGCATCTTGACGTCATCGATGCCGTCAGGCGGGCGGAAGTGTCCGGTGAAGTCACGGTCGGGGCGATCGCCGAGATCCTGCGTATCGACCCTTCGCGGGCAAGCCGCATCGTCGCCGAGATGGTGACCCGCGGCGTGCTGCGCCGCAAGGCATCGCAGGCCGATGCGCGGCGCATCGTCGTCGTGCTGACGACGCTCGGTCAAAGGCTGCTTGCCGAAATCCAGGCGCAGAAGTTCGCTCTCATCGAAAGCATCCTTGCGGATTGGTCGGCCGAGGATATCGAGGCCTTTTCGCATCTGTTCGACCGTTTTATCGGCGGCTATGAGCATGCTTTTCAGACGCGCCTCAAGGAAACCGCCGACTGAATGCCGGCTTGGCGCTCAACAGCGCTCTTCCTAGGGACATGTCTTTGCGCTATGGGCTTGGCACATGAGCCAATCCACGACCTTCACCATCCTCCTTGGCGGCGAGTTGCGCCTGACGGACCGGTTGCGCGCCGAGACGGCCGGCAGCCGTTTCATCGCGGCGGATGGCGGCATGCGCCATGCCGTGGCGCTGAATGCGACGCCCGAGCTCTGGGTCGGCGATTTCGACTCGACGCCAGCGGACCTGCGCAGCGCCTTTCCCGATGTACTGAAGCAGCCCTATCCGGCGGCGAAGGCTGCGACGGACGGCGAGATCGCCATCGCGGAGGCGATCGATCGCGGCGCCAAGCGGCTGATCCTTGTCGGCGCCATGGGCGGAGAGCGTTCGGATCATGCGATCCAGCATCTGCTCTACGGCATCCAGCTTGCCGAAAAGGGCTTCGACGTGCTGCTGACCTCGGGCGACGAAGAGGCGGTGCCGTTGCTGCCGGGCGATATGGAACTGGCGCTGCCTGCGGGTTCGCTGTTTTCCGTTCTTGGTTTCAGCGATCTGACGGGGCTGTTCATTCATAACGTCCGCTATCCCTTGCGCGATTTCCATCTGCCCTTCGGGGCGTCGCGCACGATTTCCAATGTTGCGGAAGGCGCTGTGCGCTTTTCGCTCGGCAGCGGCAGGGCAATCGTCCTTGCCCGCCCATATGATCTTACCGGAGTCTGATCTTGGCCCCTCCCATTTTGAAACTCGACGATATCTTCCTGAGCTTTGGCGGTGCGCCCTTGCTGGCTGGCGCCGGGCTGCAGGTGGAGCCGGGCGACAAGATCTGCCTGGTCGGCCGCAACGGCTCGGGCAAGTCGACGCTCCTGAAGATCGCCGCCGGCATGGTCGAGGCGCAGTCCGGTGAAGTATTCCGTCATCCGTCGTCGACGGTGCGCTATCTCGAGCAGGCACCGGATTTCGGCGATTACAAGACGGTGGCCGCCTATGCCGAAGCCGGGCTCGGGCCGGGCGACGATCCCTATCGCGTCACCTATCTGCTCTCGCATCTCGGATTGACGGGCGAGGAAGATCCGAAGACGCTTTCGGGCGGTGAAGCGCGCCGCGCAGCACTTGCCCGCGTTATGGCGCCGGAACCGGATATTCTTCTGCTCGACGAGCCGACCAACCATCTGGACCTGCCGACCATCGAGTGGCTGGAAGGCGAGTTGCAGAAGACCCGCAGCGCCCTGGTCCTGATTTCGCACGACCGTCGTTTTCTTGAAAAGGTCTCAACGGCGACCGTCTGGCTCGATCGCGGTACGTCGCGGCGGCTCGATCGCGGCTTTGCCCATTTCGAAGCCTGGCGCGATCAGGTGCTGGAAGCCGAAGAGCTGGAGCAGCACAAGCTCGGCAAGGCGATCGAGCGTGAGGAACATTGGCTGCGTTACGGCGTGACCGCGCGGCGCAAGCGCAACATGCGCCGTCTCGGCGAATTGCACGATATGCGCTCGCGCCATCGCGGCCATAGGGGCGCGCTGGGTTCCGTGCAGGCGGCTGCCGCCGATGCGCAGGAGAGCGGCAAGCTGGTGATCGAGGCCGACAAGATCACCAAGGCCTATGACGAGCGCGTCATCGTCGCGCCGTTCTCGATACGCGTGCATCGCGGCGACTGCATCGGTCTCGTCGGCCCGAACGGCGCCGGCAAGACGACGTTGCTGAAGATGCTGACGGGCCAATTGAAGCCGGATAGCGGCAAGGTGAAGCTCGGCACCAATCTGGAGATCGCCACCCTCGACCAGAAGCGCGAGGAGCTCAATCCGGAGGATACGCTTGCCAACTATCTGACCGACGGGCGCGGCGAAAACCTGCTGGTCAATGGCGAGCAGCGGCATGTTACGGGCTATATGAAGGAATTCCTATTCCAGCCGGAACAGGCTCGCACGCCGATCAAGAATCTTTCCGGCGGCGAGCGTGCCCGGCTGATGCTGGCGCGCATCCTGTCGCGTCCGACCAATCTTCTGATCCTCGACGAACCGACCAACGATCTTGACATCGAGACGCTGGACCTACTGCAGGAGATCGTCGCCGGCTTCAACGGCACCGTCATTCTCGTCAGCCACGACCGCGATTTCCTCGACCGTACCGTGACCTCGACCATCGCGCCGGCCAATCCGGATGACCCGGACGGCCGCTGGATCGAATATGCCGGCGGTTATTCCGACATGCTTGTCCAGCGCAAAGGCGCGATGGAAGAGCGCAAGCGGGCGGAGAAGGCGGCTGAGAAGCCGAAGGCGGCCGGGACGTCTGCGTCTGCCGCTGATGCTTCGAAGGGCAAGGCAAAGCTTTCTTTCAAGCAGAAATTCGCCCTGGAAAACCTGCCGAAGGAAATGGCCAAGGCCGAGGCTGAGATTGCTGCCCGCGAAAAGAAGATGGCTGATCCTAACCTCTTCACCAAGGATCCGGCGAGCTTCAATCGTCTGGCGGCCGAAATGGAAAAGCTGCGCGATAGCCTCACGAAGATGGAAGAGGAATGGCTGGAGCTGGAAATGCTGCGCGAAGAGCTGGAAGGCTGAGGGGCCACTGACGTCTCACCCATCTCGCTGTTTCAGCCTTGGGTGTTCTTTCTATATTAGAAAAAACAAATGGTTGCGCGTGGCCACAACACGCTAATCTCTGTTGTCGAATTCAATAAACCGTTTATACATTATGCTGAAATACCAGCCTTCGGGTTGGGTGATACGCAGGTCGACATGACCTGCGATGCAGTGGGGAGTCCGAAGGACTTGATTGGATTTCGCCGTCGGTGGCGACAGGTCCTTCGCGGAAGATTGCAGGCAGACATGACGAACGCTTGACGCGGCTTCCGGCCGTGGGTGGCTTGTTGTTCTAGGGGGGCCTTCATGCCGAAGACGCTGGCGCGTATCGCTATATTCAGCTTCACAATTGCTATTCTTACGGGGTCTCAGGTGCTGGCGCAGAGCGCGCCGCCCGCGGCACCGGTCACGGTCGCCAAGCCCGTTGTCCGCGATGTCATCGACAGCGACGAATTCATCGGGCGCTTCCAGGCGGTCGACGAGGTTTCCGTCCGTTCGCGCGTCGGTGGCTATCTCCAGGAGGTGCATTTCGAGGACGGCACCATGGTCAAGCAGGGCGACCTGCTCTTCGTCATCGACCAGCGGCCGTTCATCACGACGCTCAATGAGGCGACGGCTTCGCTGGAAGTGGCGAATTCGTCCCTGACGCTCGCCGATGCGCAGTTCAAGCGCGCGCAATCGCTGTCGACAACAGGCAGCCAATCGGCCTCGACACTGGATGACCGCCGTCGTGATCTTATCTCTGCGCAAGCGAATGTCCGTGGCGCGCAGGCCTCCGTCGACCGCGCCAATCTCGACATGGATTTCACGAAGATCACTGCGCCACTCAGCGGCCGTATCGACCGGCGGCTGATTTCGGTCGGCAATCTTGTTCAGGCCGACCAGACGGTATTGACGACCATCGTCTCGCTCGACCCGATCGATTTCTATTTCGATGTCGATGAACGCCGGTTGCTGTCCTATGCCGACGAGGCGCGCAAGCATGGCAGCGCGCTGCAGCAGGGTGGCGGCGGTCTCAATGTCACAGTGACGATTGCCGATGCCGGCCAGAAGGCATTCAAGGGCAAGCTCGATTTCGCGGAAAACCGAGTGGACAATCAAACCGGCACGATACGCGTGCGTGCTCGCTTCCCCAATCCGAATTTCGTGCTGCAGCCTGGCCTTTTCGGCCGCATTCAGGTCGAGGGCTCCAACAGCTACAAGGCGATTCTCGTTCCAGACGAAGCCATCGGTTCCGACCAGAACCAGCGTGTCGTTTATACCGTCGGCACGGATGGCAGCGTCACGCCGAAGGCCGTCCGGCTCGGGCCGAAACTTTATGGCTATCGCGTTATCCGCGAAGGCATGACCGGCGACGAAACCATCGTCGTCAACGGACTGATGCGCATCCGGCCCGGCGTCAAGGTCGCGCCGCAATTGATCGAGCTGCCTCAGGAGGCATCGAATCCTGACGCGCCAGCCCAGGCGGACCAGGGGACGGACCAATGAGGTTTTCCCATTTCTTCGTAGACCGGCCGATTTTCGCGTCGGTCCTGTCCATCGTGTTGCTGATCGTCGGCGGCATCGCCTATTTCCAGCTTCCGGTCGCGCAGTATCCCGAGGTTGCGCCGCCGACCATCGTCATTCGAACATCCTATCCGGGCGCCGATTCCCAGACCATCGCCGATACGGTGGCGACGCCGATCGAGCAGGAGGTCAACGGCGTCGAGGACATGCTCTACATGTCCTCCTATTCCAGCGCCGACGGCTCGATGTCGCTGACGATCACCTTCAAGCTCGGCACCGATCTCGACAAGGCGCAGGTTCTCGTTCAGAACCGCGTCGCCATCGCCGAGCCGCGCCTGCCGGAAGAAGTCCGCCGCATCGGCATCACCACGGTCAAGAGCTCGCCCGACCTGATGATGGTCGTGCATCTGCTGTCGCCAAGCAACCGCTATGACCAGCTCTATATTTCCAACTATGCCCGCTCGCGCATCCGCGACCTTCTTGTGCGTCTCGACGGCGTCGGCGACGTGCAGCTCTTCGGCGAGCGGCAATATTCGCTGCGCATCTGGCTCGACCCGGAAAAGCTTGCTTCCTACGGCATGACCGCCGGCGACATCGTCCAGGCTTTGCGGGACCAGAACGTGCAGGTGTCTGGCGGTTCGATCGGCGGGCCGCCGGTTTCGGGCACCAACGCCTTTCAATATACGGTGACGACCCAGGGGCGCTTTTCCGATGCGCGGCAATTCCGCTACGTCATCGTCAAGGCGACGGATAGCGGCCGGCTCGTGCAGCTGCAGGACGTGGCGCGTATTGAGCTTGGTGCGCAGGATTACGTCACCAACAGCTATCTGAATGGCAGTCCTGCCGTTGCGCTCGGCGTCTTTGCTCGACCCGGTACCAATGCGCTCGATGCCGCCGCCGATATCGAAAAGACGATGAAGAGCCTGGCGCAGGATTTTCCGCAGGGGCTCGAATATCGCATCATCTACAATCCGACCGAATTCATCGCGGAATCGATCAACGAGGTCTACAAGACGATCTTCGAAGCCGCCGTGCTGGTCGCCATCGTCGTGCTGGTCTTCCTGCAATCCTGGCGGACGGCGATCATTCCGATCGTCGCCATTCCTGTGTCGCTGATCGGCACATTTGCCTTCCTGCTCGCTTTCGGCTTCTCGCTCAACATGCTGACGCTGTTCGGCCTGGTGCTTGCCATCGGCATCGTCGTCGACGATGCGATCGTGGTGGTCGAGAATGTCGAGCGCAATCTGGCGCTCGGAATGACGCCGAAGGAGGCGTCGCATGTGACGATGAACGAGGTCGGCACCGCGGTTCTGGCGATTTCGCTGGTGCTGATCGCCGTCTTCCTGCCGACGGCCTTCATTCCGGGTATAACGGGGCAGTTCTACCGGCAATTCGCGGTGACCATCTCGATTGCGACGGCGATTTCCTGCCTGAATTCATTGACGCTGTCGCCGGCGATCGCCGCGATCGTGCTGCGTCCGCACGACCACAAGAAATCCAATAATATTTTCTCGCGCTTCGGCCGCGCTCTCGGCGACGGCTTCAACCGGGGCTTCGAGGCGATGAGCCGGGGCTATTCCTGGGTCATCCGCCATCTCGTCACCACCTGGGTCGCGCTTGGCTGCGCCCTTCTCGTCTTTGTCGGGCTGCTCGGCGCGACGTGGTACATGGGCAGGATCGTGCCGCAGGGCTTCGTGCCCACCATGGACCAGGGCTATGCCATCGTTGTCGTGCAATTGCCTGATGGCGCATCGCTGGCGCGCACCAACGCGGTCATCGAGAAGGCAACCGCGATCATCAACAAGACGCCTGGCATCGAGAATGCCGTCGCCTTTGCCGGCTTCAACGGCGCGACCTTCACCAACGCCTCGAATTCGGGCGTCATCTTCACACCGTTCAAACCCTTCGAGGAGCGCTTGAAGAGTGGAGAGACGGCCAGCAAGATCATCGGCCAGCTCTTCGGCAATCTGCAGGGCATTCAGGAGGCCTTCATCATCGCCATTCCGCCGCCTTCCATCCGCGGCGTCGGCAATTCCGGCGGCTTCAAAATGCAGATCATGGACCGGGAAAATCCTGACATGCGCCGCATCCTGCCGCTTGCCTACCAGATGATGGGCGCGGCGGCGCAAAATAAGGGCGTCAGCGGCGTCTTCACCACCTTCTCGGCCAATAGCCCGCAATATTTCCTGGCGGTCGACCGCGACAAGGCGCGGGCGCTGAATGTGCCGATCCCGAATATCTTCGAAACGTTGTCGATCAACCTCGGCACATCCTATGTCAACGACTTCAACGCTTTCGGCCGCGTCTACCAGGTACGGGCGCAGGCCGATCAGCAATATCGCATGGACCGCGAGGATATTCTGGCACTGAAGGTTCGCTCCGCTACCGGCGCGCTGGTGCCGCTCGGCACCCTCGTCGATATCCGCGATACGACCGGGCCGACGCTGGTGCAGCGTTACAACATGTATGTCTCGGTTCCCCTCCAGGGCAATCCCGGGCCGGGCGTATCGACGGGCAGCGCGCTCGATACGATGGAAGGGCTGGCAAAGAACCTCTTGCCGACCGGAACGACCTTCGAATGGACGGAGCTTGCCTATCAGGAAAGGAATACCGGCAATACGGCGGTCTATATCTTCGCCCTGTCGGTCATCTTCGTGTTCCTGGCGCTTGCCGCACAGTATGAAAGCTGGACCCTGCCGCTCGCCATCATCCTGATCGTACCGCTGGCGGTGCTGGCCGCGTTGATCGGGGTGCATCTCAGAGGCATGGACAACAATATTCTGACGCAGATCGGCCTGATCGTGCTGATCGGTCTCGCGGCCAAGAACGCGATCCTGATCGTGGAATTTGCGCGTCAGGCGCAATTGGAGGGCAAGAGTGCCGTCGAGGCGGCGATCGAGGCCAGCCATCTGCGCCTGCGGCCGATCCTGATGACCGCCTTCGCCTTCATCTTCGGCGTCGTGCCGCTGATGATTGCCACTGGCCCCGGCGCCGAAATGCGCCAGTCGCTCGGCACGGCGGTCTTCTCCGGCATGCTCGGAGTGACGCTGTTCGGCCTGTTCCTGACCCCGGTCTTCTACGTCGTGCTGCGCAGAGGGCGCAGGCAGCCAGAGGCGCCAGTGGCGAAGACCGTGGTGCCGGATGCTGCCGTGCACTGATGCCGGTCAGAGATGCGGATTGCGCGGTCGGTATTTCTTCACCAGCCGCTGGTTGGTTTCCTTGGCGCCCGGCATGTTGGCGCTGAGATAGACCGGTGGGTCGCCGTCCTTGGAGAGTTCGGCGGCAACTTCGGCGAAAATGGCGTTGAGCAGGGAGGCGCCGATCGCGGTCGATGCCGGCCCGACCTTCAACTCGCTCCCCGGCAGATCGATGATCGCGTCGCCCGGCGGCAGGCCGTTGTCGAGCACGATGTCGGCGATATCGGCGAGCCGGCGGCGGCCGTTGGCGATGGCGGCGGAATAGGCGAGAGAGGTGATGGCGATGACCGTCGTGCCGAGCTCACGGCCATAATCGGCCGCCTCGACCGGAGCGGCATTGACGCCGGAATTGGAGGCGATGATCAGCACATCGCCGGGCTGCATGCCATAGCGCTCAAAAATCGGCCGGATCAGGCCTTCGGTGCGCTCATAGACCGAACTGATGACGGCGCCTTCGTGCAGCATGGCGGAACCGACCAGCACGGGGATGGTGAAGGCGAGGCCGCCGGCGCGATAATGCACTTCTTCCGCCAGCATATGCGAATGGCCGGTGCCAAAGACATAGACGCGGCGGTCGGAGCGTGCTGCCGTGCTGATGACTCTGGCCGCTTTCGCCATCGGCTCGGCAAGCGCCTCGCGCAGGGTTTCCAGCCGGCCGATCAAGGCGGAGAAATAGCTGTCCGTGACTGCGGTCATGCCGAGTTCCTCATTTGGGGTTTCACGCCGATGGCTGGCCCGAGATCCAGGTCTTGGTGACTTCGATGCTGTCGGTGATATGGACGAGATCGGCGCGGGCGCCGGGCGTCAGATAGCCGCGATCGGCAAGCCGCAGGAAGCGGGCGGGATAGGAGGTCGCCATCCGCAGAGCCTCCGCCAGCGGCAATTCGAGGATGTTGACGCCGTAGCGGATGGTCGAGGCCATATCGACATCGGAGCCGGCGAGCGTGCCGTCGTCCAAAGTCAGCTTTGAGCAGTAGCCGCCCCTGACGCGATAGACGGTGCGGCCGTTTAGCGTGAAGCTATCGAGGGCTGTACCGACCAGCGACATGGCGTCGGTAACGAAGAACAGCCGGCCTTCGCCGTGTTTTGCACGCAAGGCAATTCGCAACGCGCGCGGATCGACATGATGGCCGTCGGCGATGATGCCGCACCAGGGGGCGGGGTGATCGATGGCGGCGCCCACGAGGCCGGGCGCGCGGTGGCCCATCTGGCTCATGGCGTTGAAGAGATGGGTGACGCCGCGTGCGCCGGCGTCGAAACGGGCATCCGCCGCATCCGCCGTGCAATCGCTATGGCCGATGCTGACGATGACGCCGCCTTCGCTCAGCGCCTGCACCTGGCGTTCGGTCACCTGTTCCGCGGCCATGGTGATCAGCAGCATGCCGATCGCCTCGCGGGCGCGGATGAAGGTCTTGACGTCGCTATCCTCGACCGGGCGCATCAGTTCTGCCAGATGAGCGCCCTTGCGGGCCGGCGCCAGATGCGGGCCTTCGAGATGCAGGCCGGCGACGCCGCGATTGGCCTTGACGGCTTCGATCGCCGCTTCGATGGCCGCCGTGGTGGCGGCCGCGACATCGGTGATCAGCGTCGGCAGCAGCGCCGTGGTGCCATAGGGGCGATGCCCCTCGGCGATCATGTACATGGATTCAGGCGAGGGATCGTCGTTCAGCATGCGGCCGCCGCCGCCGTTCACTTGCGCGTCGATGAAGCCGGGGGACAGCACGCCGCCGGCAAGTCGGACCACCTCGGCATTGTCGGGCACATCATTGGCGGCGGTGATTGCCTGCACCCGGCCATTGCCGGTCACCAGCGCACTATCCTCATGAAACCGGTCGCCGTCGAAGATGCGCGCGCCAGTAAAGACCTGATAGTCCATCACATGGTCTCCGTCACCTTGAGAAGATTGGCCGGCTTATCCGGGTCGAAACCCTTGCGCCGCGTTACCGCTTCGATGAGGCGATAGTAGCAGAGCAGCGACACCAGCGGATCGAGCAGGCCGTTGCCGGTAGTGGGCATGCGCAGGTTGATGCCGGGGAGGGGTGCTGTGGAGAAGGAGACGGCGGTGGCGCCGAGCTTCTGCAGGCGCTCCAGCGCCTGGGCATTGTTGGCGAAGGCCGCGTCGTCGGGCGAGAAGGCGACGATCGGGAAGCCCGGTTGCACCAGCCGCATCGGCCCATGCATCAGCTCGGCAAGCGAGAAGGCTTCGGCATGCAGGCCGGCGGTTTCCTTGGCCTTCAACGCCGCTTCCAGCGCGATGGCGAAGGCCGGGCCGCGGCCGCCGGTGTAGAGCGAGGTGGCGTTGAAGAGTACGTCCTCGGCTGCCTTGCCGTCGATCCCCTGTGTCGCGGCCAGCGCTTCCGGCAGCCGAGCGAGACCGGCGGCGAGCGCCTGGTCGCCCGAGATCGCTGCCGTGACGCCCGTCAGTGCCGCGACGGCGGCGATGAAGGATTTGGTGGCGGCGACGCTGTTTTCCGGGCCGGCATTGAGGTCGAGTACGATATCGGCTTCCTTGGCGAGCGGGCTATCGGTGACGTTGACGATGGCGATGGTCGTGGCGCCGCCGAGCTTCGCGGCGGCCTGCAACGCGATGATGTCGGGGCTGCCACCGGATTGCGACACGGTGAAGTGGATGCCGCCCTTCAGGTGCAGGGGCGTGCCATAGACCGAGGCGATCGACGGGCCGATCGAGGCGACGGGCACGCCGCAGGAGATTTCGAAAAGATATTTGAAGAAGGTGGCGGCATGGTCTGAGGAGCCGCGCGCCGCCGTGGTGATCAAGGATGGGCGGGCCGAGGAGAAGAGCTTTGCGATTTCGGCAAAGACGGGCTTTTCCTTCTCAAGCAGGGTCGCGACCACGTCCGGCGACTGGCCGGCCTCGGTCAGCATCAGGGATTGGGTCTCGCTCATAGGTCTTCTCCGATTCTCAATTCAGCAACGAAATCATAGGCATCGCCACGATAGTGCGAGCGGGTGTATTCAACGACGCGCTGGTCTTCCAGCCGCGAAATACGTTCGATCAAAAGCGCGGGGGCGCCGGATTTGACATTCAGGATCGACGCGGAGGACGGATCGAGCGTCACCGCCGTCAGCCGCTGTAGCGCGCGGACCGGCTTGAAGCCGTTCGCCGCCAGCGCATCATAGAGCGAACCTTCGGAAACCGCATCCTCGCCCAGAAATTTGATCGGAACGACGGCGCGCTCGATGGCAAGAGGCTGGCCGTCCGCGAGGCGTAGCCGGTCGAGCCGCAACACGGGCTCGTCGAGGCGAAGGCCGAGCAGGAAGGATTCCTCCGGGGCAGGCGCGCTGACGATGCGCGACAGGATCCGTGCCGCCGGCTCTCGGCCGCGCGAGCGCATATCGGCGGAGAAGGAGGAGAGGCGCCAGAGCGATTGCTCGATGCGCTCGACATGCTGCGACACGAAGGTGCCACTGCCATGGCGGGATTCGATCGCGCCGGAGGCGAGCAGGTCGCGATAGGCAGTGCGGACCGTGACGCGACCGACTTGAAGGGCTTCGGCAAGATCGCGCTCGCCCGGCAGCGCCGATCCCGCTTTCAATAAGCCTTCCTGAATGAGGCCGGCCAGCGCCTGCGCCAACCGCTTGTACAGCGGCCCGGTCCCCGCTTCGTCGCGCAGGCCACGGCTGTTCAACTCAGCGATTAAACTGGTTCTATCCATGGGGATTATATAGAACCTATTTAGAACCAGTCCGCAAGATGATTCTGACGGGCCGGCTAAAAATGAATCGGCCGGGCGCGAGGTGCGTCCGGCCGATGCCAAGGGGATGGAGTGCTGTCAGCTCAGCTCTTCGTAAAGATATAGTCGGTTTCCTGCCGCAGCACTTCGCCGGGGCGAAGGACGGCATTCGGGAAGCCCTCGTGGTTGATGGCGTCGGGCCAGACCTGGGTTTCGAGGCAGAAGCCGGCGAAGGGGCCGATCTTCTGGCCGTCATGGCCGGGGACGGGAACGTCGAGCTTGAAGCCGGCATAGAACTGCACGCCGGGCTCGGTGGTGCGTACTTCCAGCGAGACGCCGGAATTGACGCTGCGCGCCAGCACGACCGAGCGCTTGGCGGTGCGCTCTGGCGACAGGCAGAAATTATGATCGTAGAGCGCCTGTTCGGCGCCGTCGAAACGCTTCATCGACGCCATTTCGCGGAAGTCGAAGACAGTGCCTTCGACGGAGCGCACTTCGCCGGTCGGCACCTGCTTCTCGTCCGTCGGTGTATAGTGATCGGCGGCGATCATGATGTCGTGGCCAAGCGCGTCGTCGCGGCCATCGAGATTGAAATAGGCGTGCTGGCAGACATTGGCGAGCGTCGGCTGGTCGCTGGTCGATTCATAGGTGATCGAGAATTCGCCGTTGCCGTGCACCCAATAGGTCGCCTGGATCGTGCAATTGCCGGGATAGCCGGCGCGGCCATCGGGATCGACGATCTTCAGCACGACGCGGTCGACGGCGTGCTCGACGATCGTCCAGTTGCGCTTGGCGATATTGTCCTTGCCGCCGTGCAGGTGCGTGACGCCCTTCTCGTTGAGCTCGAGCTGGTAGTCCTTGTCGTCCAGCGTGAAGCGGCCGGCGCCGATACGGTTGGCGCAGCGGCCGGGCGTGGCGCCGAAATAGGAGGAGTGGGCCGGATAGTCGGCGAAATTGTCGAAGCCGAGCAGCAGCGCCGGGCCGTGACCGTCGAGCCGCAGATCCTGAATGACGGCACCCCAGCTGATGATATGCGCCGTCAGCCCGCCGCCGACGATCTTGACGCGATAGACCGTTTCGCCGCTCGGCGCCGTTCCGAAAACTTCCCGTTGCAAACTGTTTTCCGTCATATCAGCTCATCCATTCCTGTCAGAAATTCGAGGCCAGACCCTGCCCCCATTTACACCGATCCGCAACCAGTTCGAATGCGAAATTTAGGCGCGATGAAACGCCTATCAAGCCTCGACCCGGCTTTCTCTCATTGGCTTCGGAGTTGCCAGACTGCGCTGGAAATATGCAAGGTGTACGACAGGCGAGTGCATTGGTTCCTGTTTGGATTTATGCAGTCATCCGTTGAATACCTTGACTTGACAGTTCCTCAGCGAGCCGGTGCCAACAGTCTGGCAATCTGGGGAGTGACGATTGTGGTGAACAGTTCGGGATCGCTGAAAGCCCTCGCAGAGAGCATTGCCCCATGAACCGATGCCATCAGCATTTGGGCCTCTTCTTCCGGCTGCTTGTCCAACCGGAACAGGCCCTGCTCCGCTCCAGCCGTAAGCACCGACGTAAGCCATCTCGCGAGGCTATGGAAATGGGCGCGAACGCGGGACGCGACCTCTTCCGGCAGCATCTGCATCTCGCCAGCGAGCATGGCACAGATGCAGAAGGACTGTGAGGCATCGCGAATGCACGTCTGCCAGAAATTCAGGTAGGCCCGCAGTTGCTCAGCCGGGCTTGAGAACTGCTCTTGAAGAGAATTCAAACCCGCTTCCGCCTGCTGCCGGTAGCGATCCACCAGCACGGTAACCAGCTCGGCCTTCGTCGGAAAATGATGATGAATACTCGCCTTCCTGATGCCGATTGCAGCCGAGATGTCGGCATAGCTGAAGCCGTTATAGCCTCCCGCGACGATGAGAGACTGCGCGGTGTCGAGAATTTTTCCCGAAGTCGAAGTCATTGATTTCATATCGCTGCCTACCTTCTGGTAGGTACTTTGTCAAGATCGTTGCGGTGCTTCCGCTTCTCACAGACACGTGTTCGAAGGTCGGGTTGACACCGAAGTTTTGCCTGCCTACTAGTAGGTAGATTGCAACATGGAGTCTACCAATGCAAAGCCAATCTTCGACCCAGCCCGGCTGGCTGCGATCCTATTATTTCGCACGTGCCGCATTCTCTATCGCCTGGATTGCTGCCGCCATTCTCATCAGCGGGCAATCTCATCTCACCGCCTTTCTGCTTGTGATCTACCCGGCATGGGATGCTCTGGCCAATCTCGTCGATGCCCGGGTCAATGGCGGCCTGAAAGCCAATTCGTCCCAGGCATTGAATGTCGTGGTCAGCACGATAACCGCACTCGCCGTGATCGTGGCGGTCAGCAACAGCACCTATGCCGTTCTGGCCGTGTTCGGGGTTTGGGCAATCCTCTCAGGCCTCCTGCAACTATCCACGGCGGTAAAGCGTTGGCGTCACTATGGCGCGCAATGGGTGATGATCCTGAGTGGTGCCCAGTCGGCGCTTGCCGGTGGTTTCATGATCAGCCGATCCCTTGGCACCGCAGCGCCGACGATTCTGGATATCACCCCTTATGTCGGGTTCGGCGCATTCTACTTCCTGCTGTCGGCAATCTGGCTTGTCGTCGCGGCCTATCGCAGTGCAGACGCATAGGCCCTGCCCATTCGCGCCGATCAAGCTCTGTGCCTGATCGTCACCAATCCAGGAAATATCGATCACCGCGACAATTCCCTTGTCGCCCTCTCCAGCCCGCCGAGGGTCAGCGGATACATCCGGTCGGCAAACAGGCGGCGGACGATGGAGATCGAGGTGGTGTGGCTCCAATAGTCCTCGGGCACGGGGTTGAGCCAGACACATTTGCGGAAATGGCCGGTGATGCGATTGAGCCAGACCTCGCCGGCTTCCTTATTCCAGTGTTCGACCGAGCCGCCCGGTCGGACTATCTCGTAGGGGCTCATGGAGGCGTCGCCGACGAAGACGATGCGGTAATCGGAGCCGAAGGTGCGGATCAGGTCTGATGTCGCGGTGATGTCGACGCGCCGGCGGCGATTGTCCTTCCAGACGCCTTCATAGAGGCAATTGTGGAAGTAGAAATATTCCATGTGCCGGAATTCGGCGCGGGCGGCGGAGAAGAGTTCCTCGACCACGCGAATATGATCGTCCATCGAGCCGCCGATATCGAAGAACATCAAAAGCTTGACCGCGTTGCGCCGCTCCGGCCGTGTCTGGACATCGAGATAGCCGTGTTCGGCGGTAGAGCGGATCGTGCCGGAGAGATCGAGCTCGTCGGCGGCACCTTCGCGCACCCAGCGGCGCAGCCGCTTCAGCGCCAGCTTGATGTTGCGGGTGCCGAGCTCGACGCCGTCGTCGAGGTTCTGAAACTCGCGCCGGTCCCAGACCTTCACCGCCTTGCGGTGATTGGAGGTCTCCTGGCCGATGCGGACGCCCTCGGGATTGTAGCCATGCGCGCCGAAAGGGGAGGTGCCCGCGGTACCGATCCATTTCGAGCCGCCCTGATGCCGGCCCTTCTGTTCGTCGAGGCGCTGGCGCAGCGTCTCCATCAGTTTCTCGAAGCCGCCGAGCGCCTCGACCAGCTTCTTTTCCTCTTCCGTCAGATGTTTCTCAGTGAGCTTGCGCAGCCATTCCTCGGGAATGGTGGCCGCCCCGATCGTCTGCGGGCCGCCGCCAATCGCCTCGACGCCGCGGAAATAATCGGCGAAGACCTGGTCGAAACGGTCAATGAAGCGCTCGTCCTTGATCAGCGTCGTTCGGGCCAGATAGTAGAAGGCCTCGACGTCGTAGTCGGCGATCCCCTCTTCCATTCCCTCCAGAAGTGACAGGAATTCCCGGAGGGTCACCGGAACCTTCGCTTCCTTCAGCTTCAGGAAGAAGGGAATGAACAAGGTCAGAACCTCTCTTCGCCGATCTCCTCCAGATCATAGGGCGTGGTCTGGTAGAGTTCGTTGATCCAGTTGCCGAAGAACAGATGTGCATGGCTGCGCCAGCGGTTCTGTGGCGGGATTTCCGGGTCGTTATGCGGGAAATAATTATGCGGCATCCTGATCGGCACGCCGGCATTCACATCCCGGAAATATTCGTCCGCCAGCGAGGTGGAATCATACTCTACGTGATTGAACATGTAGAGCCGGTTGCAGGCCTTCTCGTGCACCAGGCAGACGCCCATCTCGCTCGATTCCATCAGGATCTCGAGGTTCGGCACCTTCTCGATGTCGGCGCGGCGCACTTCCGTCCAGCGTGAGACCGGCACGGCGAAGTCGTCGGAAAAGCCGTTGAGATAGACTGAGGACGGCTTCAGGTTCTGGTGGCGGTAGACGCCAAAGGCTTTTTCCTTCAGCGTATATTTCGGCACCTTATGGAAGTGATAGGCCGCCGCCATGGCGCCCCAGCAGACGTTCAGCGTCGAATGGACATTCGTCGCCGTCCAGTCGAAGATCTGCTGCATCTCGTCCCAGTATGTGACCTCTTCGTACTCCAGGAGTTCGATCGGCGCACCGGTGATGATGAAGCCGTCGAACTTGCGGTGCTTCACCTCTTCCCAGGTCTGGTAGAAGGAGAGCAGATGCTCTTCGGAGGTGTTCTTGGCCTTGTGGCCGCCGACGCGCACCAGCGAGAATTCCACCTGCAGCGGCGAAGCGCCGACCAGGCGCGCCATCTGCACCTCGGTCTTGATCTTGTTCGGCATGAGGTTGAGAAGCCCGATCTGAAGGGGACGGATATCCTGACGGATCGCCATCGTCTCAGTCATCACCCGCACACCCTCGTTCTGGAGGGCTTCGAACGCGGGAAGCGTATCGGGAATCTTGATGGGCATCGTTATCACTCGACCAAAAAACAAAAACCGGCCGCGATCATATGAATCGCTACCGGTCCGCACGCGGCCCTTTAGCGACTTATTTAACGTGGCTGCAAGCCGGCCGGCCAAATCACCACAAGGGAAATTCAATAGACCCGCGGCCTCTATCGGTCAATGGGGAAGCTTCTGAGGCGGGCTGGCGGCCGTGCTCTGATGTCGGTTGCCGCTTACAGATGTTCAAGAAGCGCGTGTGTGCAATTCGCTCCGGAGGCCGCCCGCCCTTCGAGGCCTTAGTGTTTGCGCTTACGCTTAAACCCCAGGCACCTCAGGGTGAGGTGGAGAGAGTTTTGCTGTCGGAGATAAGGGGGCAGTCCTCACCCTGAGGTGCGGAGGCTGAAAGCCGGAGCCTCGAAGGGCGGGGACGGGTGGCTGTGATCACTTCATTTTGACGGAATGAGATAGCAACTGCCCCACATTGTCCGGCGGCACGTTGCCTCATTAGTGGGTATCTCTTGACAAAATCAATCTGCCATTGTATTTTTTGTACACAAATAATTATTATGTGTACAAAAGGAGAGACCGCATGGCTGATAGCGCCACGATTACCATACGGGTACCAGTTGAAGTCAAAGACATGCTTGAGAGCATTTCGCAGGAGACCCGTAGAAGTCGCTCCTATTTGGCATCGGAAGCTTTGTCCGAGTACGTTCGTCGCCATTCTGAGATCAAGGCAGGTTTGAAGGTCGGCGAGGAAGACGTCGCTGCTGGAAACATAACGACACATGTGGAGGCTATGATCGAAATCCGCGCCGTAGCCGAAGCAGGCTTGTCGTATATGGAAGGTTTGCCGTTCAAGGGTTGGTCGCGAAAAGTGCTCGATGATTTCAAAAGCGAGTTTGCCGGAATGCTAAATGGGCGGCCGGTTGACCGAAAGTGAGCTTTTCCATTGTGGAGAGGAAAGCTGGCGCAATAGGAACCGATGATCGAGCGGCGAACTCGCTGCTCGATCTGCGTTGACGCGAAGTCTGCAAAGGGTCGGAAGTTGCCGTTCGGTGGTGGCATTTGCCACATCAGGCTGCATTTTGATGAGAAAGGTTTCCGCAGCTTCCTTGGGGGCAATTGCTATTACTTCCCCTGCCCGCGCGCCTTGGCGGCCGCCTCGCCCTTCTAGGCCTTGACGTTTGCGCTGACGCTTTAACGCCAAGACACTTCAGGGTGAGGCGGAGCAGGCTCGTCGCAACGACAAAGCTGAGATGAACGATGGGCCAGGTAGTGCAGCTGGGTGAAAAGATCAGCCCTCATGCTGAGGAGGCCCGCAGGGCCGTCTTGAAGCACGAGGGCGGGTCGTAGCTGGCCAAGTGGGTCAGCCGTCCCCGACGCCGACGCCTTCTACAGATGGTCAAGGAAGTGCTGGATTGTCATCATTCTGATCTAGACTGTATACCCACGATGTCTGCTATCGAGAGGCAAGCCGACTTTGTTGAATGGAACGAATATGACACTGGATATGATACTGCCTTTTCTAGGGCATTCCGAACAAGATCCAGGGTTGGTCGACCTGTTGGCCTCCGTCGGGTTCGATGTTTCCCTGATGCCGGGGCGAGCCCAACGTGGCGCCGGCACCGGACACTGCGAGCTAAACTCCCTGGGCATTGAACTCGCCTTCGACTTTCATACTGGCTACAAAACCAGGTTCGGAATGCCCAGGGATGGTGGCAAAGCGATCCTTTCGGCAATCTTTGCGTACGGTCAGCCCAACGAAAAGCGTGCAGCCTATGTTGGGCCGATTCCCTTCAGCCGCAGTCCGATTCACAACCGCGACGAAGCTCTGCTACAATTCGGTTTGCCTCTACGAACCGAAGAAGAGGATGGCATTGTCGAATGGGACCAATGGGTTAAAGACGGCGTGCAGGTGCGTACGGAATACCTTGACGACGGCTCCCTTTTTATCTGCACCTACTCGGTGCCCTTTATCGGAACCGCATCCAGTTAGCATAGCCACGGCGGATGAAGGCAATCCCGACTGTCCGTCACAGATCTTCAAGGAAGTGCTGCATGCCATAGCCGAGACGCTGCCGTACCGTTGCGATCGGCAGCCAGAAGAAGCGGAAGCGGATGGGGTCGCTGCCGTCGAACGGCGTCATTTCGAGATGGAGCCAGGTATCGGGTGTCGCTTCAGGCAGGGTGCAGCGGAAATAGTGTCTCTGATGATGATATTCGCGCCCGTCCTTTTCGAAACGGTAGTCATGAATGCCGAGCGGCCGCAGTTCCGCCGCCGCAAGACCGGTCTCTTCCTCGAATTCGCGTGCCGCCGCCGCTGCTATATCCTCGCCCGGCTCGACGGTACCACCGGGAACCTGCAGCTTGACGGCGGGGAAGTCCGGCTCGTCGAACACCAGCAGATGCCGGCCGCGTAGCGCGTGGATCAGGACTTTGACGGCATCCGGCCGCATTATTTCCCCTGGCCCCGCGTCATGAAGGCGAGGCGTTCGAAGAGGTGGACATCCTGTTCGTTCTTCAACAGCGCGCCGTGCAGCTTCGGCAGTACGCTTTTCGCATCGACACGCAGGGTGACCGGATCGACATCGTCGGCGACGAGGAGGCGGATCCAGTCGAGCGCCTCGGAGGTGGACGGCTTCTTCTTCAGGCCCGGCACGTCGCGGATCTCGAAGAATTGGGCGAGGGCCGCGCGGACCAGCGCCTGCTTGATGCCGGGATAATGCACCTCGACGATGCGCGTCAGCGTCTCGACATCGGGAAAGCGGATATAGTGGAAGAAGCAGCGGCGCAGGAAGGCGTCCGGCAGCTCCTTCTCGTTGTTGGAAGTGATGATGACGATCGGCCGGATGGCGGCGCGGATGGTTTCGCCGGTCTCGTAGACATGGAATTCCATGCGGTCGAGTTCCTGCAACAGATCGTTCGGAAATTCGATGTCGGCCTTGTCGATCTCGTCGATCAGCAGCACGCATTTCCGCGACGCCGTGAAAGCCTGCCAGAGCTTGCCCCGCCGGATATAGTTCCGAACATCATGGACGCGCTCGTCGCCCAACTGGCTGTCGCGCAGACGCGAGACGGCATCATATTCGTAGAGGCCCTGCTGCGCTTTCGTGGTCGATTTGATGTTCCATTCGATCAGGTCGAGACCGAGCGCGGTCGCCACCTGGCGCGCCAGTTCCGTCTTGCCGGTGCCCGGCTCGCCCTTGACCAGAAGCGGCCGTTCCAGCCGGATGGCAGCATTGACGGCCACCATCAAATCCTTGTCGGCGATATAGTCCGCAGTTCCCTGAAATTGCATCGGAAGGCTTTCATCAATATTTGAGGTGCAAGCTAGCTCCTGGCCTTACTCGGTTCAAGGCATGAGACGGTGTATATATTGAACGTGATCGCCCTGATGAGCTGCATGGATGGACATGTGGGCAGGTGATGGTTAACTGACGATACGTGCGTCGCAGGGAAGTGTTGATGGCAGTTGAAACGCAAGCCGCGCCGAATATTCAGGGGAACGACCGGGTCGGATACGATTTCAGCGTTCTCTATCGGCTGAGGATGATGTTTTCCGCCTTTTGGGGTTCGGCGGTCCGCATCAGGATCATTTCGCTGACGGTCGCGCTGTTCGTGATCATTCTGGGCACGGCCTATGTTCAGGTTCTGCTCAATAGCTGGAATGCGCCTTTCTACGATTCGCTGGCGCGGCGCGATACCGGCGCTTTCTTCCATCAGCTTGGCGTTTTCGGCATGATTGCCGGCACACTTCTCATCCTCAATGTCATCCAGGCCTGGCTCAATCAGATGACCGCGCTCTACATGCGCGAGGGCCTGGCGCGCGATCTCGTTGATCAATGGCTGAAAGCCAAGCGTGCCCTTCGTCTCGCCTCTTCCGGCCTGATCGGCGTCAATCCCGACCAGCGGTTGCACGAGGATGCGCGCAATCTCGCCGAGAGCACCACGGGCCTCGCGATCGGCCTGGTGCAGGCGACCATCCTGCTCCTGAGCTTCATCGGCGTGCTCTGGGAACTGTCCAGCGGCATGGTCTTCCATTACAACGATATGAGCTTTTCGATCCCCGGCTACATGGTCTGGGCGGCGATCATCTATGCCGGTTCGGCCTCATTCCTCAGTCAGTTTGTTGGCCGTCGGCTGGTGCGGTTGAACGCAGACCGCTACTCCAAGGAAGCCGAGCTGCGCTTTGCGCTGATGCATGCCAACGAACACATGCCGGCGATCACCATTGCCGGCGGCCAGGAGAACGAGCGCCGGCGGATCAATCTCGATATTTCCGCCGTGCTTGCCGTCATCCGCCAGCTGGCCATCGCCAATACCAATCTCACCTGGGTCTCGGCCGGCTATGGCTGGCTGGTGCTGATCATTCCGATCCTGGTGGCTGCGCCTGCCTATTTCTCCGGCGGGCTGACCTTCGGCCAGCTGATGGTGGCGGTCGGCGCTTTCAATCAGGTCAATACGGCCTTGCGCTGGTATGTCGCCAATTTCGGCCCGATCGCCGAATGGCGCGCGACGCTGATGCGCGTCACCGATTTCCGCCAGGCGCTGATGGAAATGGACGACACGACGCCGATGCCGCACACCATCACCTTCGACCAGGCAGCCCCCGGCACGATGGCATGGACCGACATGGAGATTTCCACCAAGACCAGCGAGGATGCCATGGAAAATGGCTTCCGCATTCGCGAGGGCTCGGTGACCATTGCCGCCGGCGAGCACATCATGGTCAATGGCGATCATGGCGTGAACCGCAGGCTGCTGTTCCAGTCGCTGGCGCATCAATGGAATTGCGGCTCGGGCACGATCAGCATGCCGCCGATGGAAGACATGCTGTTCATGCCGCACACGCCCTATGTGCCGGGCGGCACGCTCCGCGAGGCGATCTGTTTCCCCGAGGACGGGGATGCCTATGATGATGCCGCCGTCGAAGCCGCGATGGACAAGGTCGGCCTTGGCCGTCTGAAGGGCCGGCTCGATACGCAGGCTCGCTGGGACCGGCTGCTGGACAATGACGAGCAGAAAGCCATCGCCTTCGCGCATCTGCTGCTGGCAAAGCCGAAATGGATTATCCTCGACGAAGTCATGGAAGGGCTGGAGCTGGATGTCCAGGCGAAGTTCTCGGCGCTGCTGACGGAATTTGCCGATGCGACCGTGATCTATATCGGCCGCTCCGACGCCTATCTCCAGGCGATGTCGCCGCGCGTCCTGCATCTGCAGGCGCTGGTGCCGCACGAAGAAGAGGTCGCCGCCGCAACCACGCCAGCGGAACCGGCCGAGGAGCCGGAGGTAAATAGCAAGAAGGCGAATGCGCCGTCGCGATAATTTGGTGGTGATCGCCGCGGTGAAATGGCAGAAACAGGCCGCTCTGCCAATGGTCGTCTATTGCGCTGCCGAAGCCCCCCTCCGATAGCGCAATCGCTCGACAAGCAGGTTGAAAGCAGAAGAGCTTTGCCGGCGGCTGGGGTAATAGAGGTGGAACCCGGCGAATGGTTGACACCAATCCTCAAGCACACGGCGCAGCGATCCCTCAGCAAGATGGGGCGCCGCGCTGCTTTCCAGAACAAGGGCGATGCCATGTCCTTTCAGCGCAGCCTTGATCAGCAAACCGGCATCGTTAAACACCAGTTGCCCCTGGGGACGCACTTTGATGCTTAGCCCGCTCTTGCTGAACTCCCAAGCGTAGATTGCGCCAGTCGCGGATCGGCGATAGCCGATGCTCGCATGGGATGCCAAATCATGAGGAGTTTTAGGGACGCCGCGCTTTTCCAGGTAATCTGGTGACGCCACTGCCACCATGCGCAGATCGGGACCGATGGGAACCGCGATCATATCCCTGGCAAGCTCTTCTCCGATCCGGACCCCTGCGTCGAAGCGTTCGCTGACGATATCCGAATGACGGCCGGATACGGTCAGTTCCACGTTGATGGCTGGGTATTGCGACGTGATGTCGTCGATCGCCGGCCAAAGGATCGTGTGGGCCGCCCGCTCCGGTGTGAGAATTCTAATCGTCCCGCCAATCGTGTTGCGCATCGATGTGACGGCCACAAGCCTCTCCGACACCTCGTCGAGTGCCGGGCGCAGTGTCTCGATCAGCTGACGGCCAGCCTCGGTCGGCGCGACGCTTCTGGTGGTTCGATTGAGAAGCCTGATATCGAGCCGGGCTTCGAGCCGACGCATCGCTTGGCTGAGGGCCGATTGGGATATGCCGAGCCTGACGGCCGCACGAGTGAAGCTGCCTTCCTCCGCGACGACAAGCAAATTCATGATGTCCCCGAGGTCTTCCCGCTTCATTGCCTGATTCCTGCTTATTCATAATAAATTATAATAACTACATACCACACTATCCATCTAATCGTTGGGTGCTCCGACGAATATATCGAAGGCGAGCCGAGTTCCAGGCCGGCCATCGTGTTCAGAAGCGACGACTGCGAACAGCTCTCGTCGTTTTGAAATGTGGAGTATCGCATGAAAAGAAGAAGCCTATTGAGCCTTGCGGCCGCCCTCTCGCTGGCCGTCGGCATCCCGACGGCGCGTAAAGCGGTGGCAGCGTCGGGGCGCACCTTCGTCCTGGTCCATGGCGCGTTTCACGGCGGTTGGTGCTGGAGCCCGGTCGCGGACATTATGCGAGCGCAAGGCAAACGGGTCTTCACCCCGACATTCACCGGCGTCGGCGAACGCGCGCATCTACTCAATCCGACGATCGATCTGAATACATTTATCAGCGACGTCGCCGGTGTCATTGTCGCCGAGGAGCTCCACGACATCGTTCTGGTCGGCCATAGTTTTGGCGGCTACGTGATCAGCGGCGTGGCCGATCGGATGGCCGACCGCATCGGCTCCATGGTCTATCTCGATGCTCCCATGGGATCGAACGGCGTGTCGGTCTTCGGCGAGGCGCCGGCAGATGTGCGCAAGGCACGCATGGATGCGGCAACGGACGTGAACGGCACGCGGGCAATCGCACCGCCGTCCTCCACAAATTTCGGGCTGTCCGACCCTCTTCAAATCGCCTGGGTCGACCGCCGTATGACCCCGATGCCGCTTAAAGCCTACGACACCCCGTTGGTCCTGAAGGGGCCTCCTGGTGGCGATCTTCCAAAGCGGTTCATCCGCTGCACGACGCCGGCACTTCCGAATATCGAGGCATCCGCCCGCTATGCCAAGGAGCATGGCTGGACGTATTCCGAACTACCGACCGGCCACGACGCCATGGTCTCGATGCCCGAGGAAGTGGCGGCGATGTTGATGGCATCGTAACTGCCGTCTTTTCTCGATCATTGCTGAACACCACCCCTCCAACAGTCACAAGCGTGGAATGTACGACACCATGAAAACTGTACTTGCAAGACGAGATTTGTTCCGCGCCGGCCTCGCAGCCTCCATGCTCGCCGTCGCTCCCACGATCGTGCTGGCGAAAAGCAAAACCAGCGGCGACAAGGCGGCGGCGAATGGAGGGGCACGGATCGACTATAACGACGTGCAGGTCCTTTTCGCGGACCTTCAGGTCTCGCTGGTGGCAGGCAGCAAAACCGTCTCCCCCGAGGCCTTGGGCCGCTCGGCCGCGGCACTGGCGAAAGTCGCCACCGTCCTCAAGCTTCCAATGTTGTTCAGCGTGGTGCCGGAACGCAAGGGAGAGCCGGTCCTGATACCGGAGCTTTTACCCTATGCGACACAGGCCAACACCTTGAAGCGGACATTGACAGGTCCGTTCATGGACAAGGCAACGGTTTCGGCGCTTGCATCCAATGGGCGCAAAACGCTTATCGTCGCGGGATTTGCCGCCGAAGTGGTCGTTCTACAGACGGTGCTGGAT
This sequence comes from Rhizobium sp. GW821-FHT14E12, assembly GCF_058803745.1. Taxonomy (NCBI): domain Bacteria; kingdom Pseudomonadati; phylum Pseudomonadota; class Alphaproteobacteria; order Hyphomicrobiales; family Rhizobiaceae; genus Rhizobium; species Rhizobium sp. GW821-FHT14E12. The sequence goes on along the minus strand of NZ_JBXAPH010000009.1, from coordinate 27,489 downwards.
GCCGTTGAGGCTGGCTACAAGGTCCAATATGTGACCGATGCTATCGGAGGACTGTCTGAACGGACCGAAGCTACGGCATTGCATCAGGCGGAGCTTGCCGGAGGGGTCCCGACATCGGTCGTCAGCCTGACGACGCGGATGGCGCCTGACATCTTCCACTCTCCCGGTTCGGAAGCGTTCTCGGCCATTGTGCCGTTGCTGTAGTATCGGCGTGCCGCCTGTTCCGAGGGCATCTTCGAGAAGCGGCTGGCTCGGCCATCATACTAAGACCCCAAAAGCAAAAAAACGCCCCGTCGTAAGACAGGGCGTTTTTCATGAAACCACACGGCTGATGGCTCAGTCCTTGGCGCGCTCGACGTAGGAAACGTCTTCCGTGGCGATAACGACGCGGGTGCCGGCGTTGATGTGTGGCGGCACCAGGGTGCGCACGCCGTTCGACAGGATTGCAGGCTTGTAGGAAGAGGAGGCCGTCTGGCCCTTGACGACCGGTTCCGTCTCGGCGATTTCCAGCGTGACGTGGCGCGGCAGCTGGATGGCCAGTGGAATGCCTTCATGGATCGACAGGACGCAGGTCATGCCTTCCTGCAGGAAGGCCTTCTGGTCGCCCATGGTTTCCACATCGACGACAACCTGGTCGTAGGTGGCCGGGTTCATGAAGTGGAAGCCTTCGCCGTCTTCATAGAGGTACTGGAAGTTCACGTCTTCGACGAAGGCGCGCTCGACCTGCTCGGTGGTGCGCCAGCGTTCGGACACCTTTACGCCGTCGACGATGCGGCGCATGTCGACCTGCGTGACCGGCGTACCCTTGCCCGGATGAAAGTTCGCGGCGGTGAGAACGACGTAGAGCTTGCCGTCGACGTCGAGAACGTTGCCCTTGCGGACCGAAGAGGCGATGACCTTGACCATAAGACTTCCTTGTAACTCTGCTTGCCGCGTCGTAGAGGACTGTCGAAGTATACCCCGAGACGCAGCTGTTGTTTGCTTGGGGGCGCAACTACCCTAAATCAGCGGAAATAGCCACCCCCCAACCCCGGTGGTCTTAAGAAGAAAGCATCGATGGAGCCAACGAGCAGCAGAGCGTCCCCCTGGTGGACCCGCAGCGTCCATGCGGACCGGCGGCCGTTCCTCCTTGGCCGCAACGCCATCCAGGCGGCGCTGCGCGGTTTCTTCGCGCGCAACGACTTCATCGAAGTCGACACGGCGACGCTGCAAGTGTCTCCGGGCAACGAGGCGCATCTGCATGCTTTCGCCACCGAGGCGCTGACGACGGATGGCCAAGCGGCGCCGTTCTATCTGCACACCTCGCCGGAATTTGCCTGCAAGAAGCTGCTTGCCGCGGGCGAAGAGCGCATCGCCTGTTTCGCCCATGTCTATCGCAATCGCGAGCGCGGCCCGCTGCACCATCCGGAATTCACCATGCTGGAATGGTATCGGGCCGGCGAGACCTATGAGACGCTGATGAACGATTGCGCCCAGTTGCTGGCGCTGGCGGCGGAGACGGTAGGGGCGAAGAAGCTGACCTATCGCGGCGCGGAGACCGATCCGTTCCTCGCGCCGGAGCGTATCAGCGTTGCCGCCGCTTTCGAGCGTCATGCCGGGATCGACCTGCTCGGCTCGGTCAGTCTTGACGGCTCCACGGATCGCGAGCATCTGGCGGCCGAGATGCGGCGTGTCGGCATGCGGGTTGCCGCCGACGATCATTGGGCCGATCTCTTCAGCCGCGTGCTGGTTGAGAAGATCGAGCCCTATCTCGGCTTCGGCCGGGCGACGATCCTCGATGAATATCCGGTCTCGGAGGCAGCGCTTGCCCGGCCTTCGGCTCGGGATCATCGTGTGGCCGAGCGTTTCGAGCTCTATGCCTGCGGCGTCGAGCTTGCCAATGCTTTCGGCGAGCTCACCAATGCTAGGGAGCAGCGGCGGCGGTTCGAGATCGAGATGGCGGAGAAGGCGCGGATCTACGGCGAGACCTATCCGTTGGATGAGGATTTTCTGCAGGCGCTGGCCGTCATGCCGGAAGCGAGCGGCATTGCGCTGGGCTTCGACCGGCTGGTAATGTTGGCGACCGGGGCTTCCAGGATCGAGCAGGTGCTCTGGGCGCCGGTATCGGAGTTTGGTTCATGAATGTGATGCGCCCAATCAGAACTATCGATGACCTCGAGCAGGCCGGCTTGATCGATAGCGCCGAGGCGCTGTCGCTGGAGGCGGTGGCAGAGCGTTATGCCATCGCCCTGACGCCGACGATCGCCCGGTTGATCGACAAGGCCGACCCCGCCGATCCGATTGCCCGGCAATTCGTGCCGGATATGGCCGAACTCGTCGTCACGCCGGAAGAGCGGGCCGATCCTATCAGCGATCATGCCTACAGCCCGGTCGAGGGCATCGTCCATCGCTATCCCGACCGCGTGCTGTTGAAGGCCGTGCATGTCTGCCCGGTCTATTGCCGTTTCTGTTTCCGCCGTGAGATGGTCGGGCCGCAGGGGCTCGGCACGCTGGATGGCGCGGCGCTCGATGCCGCCTTTGCCTATATCCGCGATCACAAGGATATCTGGGAAGTGATCCTCACCGGCGGCGATCCGTTGGTTCTCTCGCCGCGCCGGCTGGAGGAGATGCTGCGGCAGCTTGCCGATATCGAACATGTGAAGATCGTCCGCTTCCATACCCGCGTGCCGGTGGTCGATCCGTTGAAGATCGACGGGGCGCTGATTGCGGCGCTGAAGGCGAGCGGCAAGACGGTCTATGTGGCACTGCATGCCAATCATCCGCGCGAACTGACAGCGGAGGCGCGGGCAGCCTGCGCCCGGCTGGTGGATGCGGGTATCGTTCTGGTCAGCCAATCCGTTCTGCTGAAGGGCGTCAATGACGATCCGGACGTGCTGGCTTCATTGATGAAGGCTTTCGTCGAAACACGGATCAAGCCCTATTACCTGCACCACCCCGATCTTGCCCCTGGCACCAGCCATTTCCGCCTGACGATCGCAGAGGGACAGGCAATCGTCGCGGCGCTGCGGGGCCGCATTTCCGGTCTATGCCAGCCGACCTATATTCTCGACATTCCCGGTGGCCATGGCAAGGCGGATATCGGCAAGAGTGCTGTTCGCGACGTCGGCGAAGGTTGCTATTCCATCTCCGATTATCGCGGCGGCGAGCACATCTATCCGCCGGAGGGATAGTGAAGCGGTTTTCCGCTTCTGTGTTGTCTTGTGCCATCTGCAACTCCAAATTTCATAGGAACTCGCGTGGAAATTTGGCACATTAACCTTGCTGCGACGTGCCGTTCCTTCCCGCATCATCGCGAATAAATTTTAGCATTATAAGATATTGCGTTGTAAACGACAGGTTGCATGGCTTAAATATCGTAAATTTTATTTAGATAAATCTTATATTAAAGATATTCTTGCTAAGTATATCCCGGTTATATTTACCACGTCGCTTAGTGGAATGTTCTATTTTACCTGTTACTTCTCAGGCGAAGATAAGGCCGCATTACTGTGGTCGTGTTGTGATTGCCTGGAGGGACGACAGGATGAATGAAACAATTCGCGATTTGCTGGCCAAGTTCGGCGCGCTTCCCGTTACGATGGACCAGATTGCCGATGATGCCGATCTCTATGCGGCGGGGCTTTCCTCCTTTGCATCGGTGCAATTGATGCTCGGCATCGAGGATGCCTTCGACATCGAATTTCCCGACAATCTGCTCAACCGCAAATCCTTTGCCAGCATCGTTGCCATCGAAAAGACGGTCGGCATGATCCTGGATAGCCGAAAGGTCGCCTGATGAACGTGGCGGTCGCTTTGGTCGGGGCCAGCGACGCGATGGCGGTACGCGCTGCGCGTGTCGCGGCGATCGCGGGTAAGCATGCCGATGCGGTCGACGTCGAAGGGCGCTTCCCCCGTGAGGCAGTCGAGGCGATGCGGGCCGAAAAGCTGCTGTCGATCCAGATCCCCACCGATCTCGGCGGCGAAGGGGCGTCAATCACCGAAATCGCCGAGCTTTGCTCCATCCTCGGTCAGGCTTGTGCCGCCAGCGCCATGGTTTTCGCCATGCATCAGATCAAGCTGTCAAGCCTGGTCGAACACGGCGTCGGCAGCGACTGGCACCGCGACTTCATGCGCCGCATCGCCAGGGAACAGCTTCTGCTGGCCTCGGCGACCACGGAAGGCGGCATCGGCGGCAATTTGCGCAACAGCATCTGCGCCATCAAGGTTGAGGGTGACAGCTGCTTCCTGGAGAAGGACGCGACCGTCATCTCCTACGGCGCCCATGCCGATGCGATCCTGATTACTTCGCGCAGCCATGCCGAGGCGGCCTCGTCCGATCAGGTGCTGACGGTTTTCCTGCGAGATCAATACACGCTTGAACGCACCGTCGAGTGGAACACGCTCGGCATGCGCGGCACCTGCTCCGACGGCTTCCTCTTCAAGGGCGAAGCGCCGGCCGTGCAGATCCTGCCGAAACCGTTTGCCGAGATTGCCGCGCAGTCGATGCTGGCAAGCTCGCATCTGCTCTGGAGCGGCGTCTGGTACGGTATTGCCGCCGACGCCGTCGCCCGCGCCCAGGCTTTCGTGCGTGCCGCCGCCCGCAAATCGCCCGGTACTCAACCACCCGGCGCACTGCGGCTGGCGGAAGTCTCCGGCCTACTGCAGATGGTGAAATCCAATGTCGTTGCCGGGCTGAAGACCTATGAAGAGGCGAAGGTTGATACCGATCGGCTCTCCTCGATGGCCTTTGCCGTCGCCATGAACAACGTCAAGATCGCATCCTCGGAGATGATCCTGCCGATCATCAACCACGCCATGCTGATCTGCGGCATCATGGGCTACAAGAACGGCACGCCCTATAGCCTCGGCCGCCATCTGCGCGACGCCCATTCCGCTCAATTGATGATCTCGAATGACCGCATTCTCGGCAATACGTCGACCATGCTGCTCGTCCACAAACAAGATACCAGCCTGTTGGGGTAATCGTCATGGATATGCAAACATCGTTTCTCGACCGCCTTTTCGAATCCGGTCTTCTGATCGACACCGGCGTTGACGGCCTCTATGGCCGCAGCGGCCAGTTCGAAGATGTCATCGCCGCCTTCGAGCGGCTGATCGACAGGTTCGGCGGTGCCGATGGCGCCGAAGCCATCCGCTTTCCGCCGGGTATGAACCGCGCCTTCTTCGAGACGAGCGGCTACATGAAGAGTTTCCCGCAGCTTGCCGGCACGGTGCACAGCTTCTGCGGCAGTGAGCTCGACCATATGAGCCTCTTGAAGTGCATGGAGGTCGGCGAAGACTGGACTAAGGATCAGCAGGCGACTGATATCGTGCTGACGCCAGCGGCCTGCTATCCGCTCTATCCGACGGTCGCCAAGCGCGGCGCATTGCCGGAAGGTGGCGCGCTCTTCGACCTGCAATCCTATTGCTTCCGCCACGAGCCTTCCAAGGATCCAGCCCGCCAGCAGCTGTTCCGCATGCGCGAATATGTCTGCATGGGCACCGACAAGCATGTGACGGATTTCCGCCAGAGCTGGATGGATCGCGGTATCGAGATGATGAAGGCCGTCGGCCTTGACGTCGTCATCGATGTCGCCAACGATCCGTTCTTCGGCCGCGCCGGCAAGATGCTCGCCAACAATCAGCGCGACCAGAATCTGAAGTTCGAGCTCTTGATCCCGATCACCTCGTCCGCCACCCCGACCGCCTGCATGAGCTTCAACTATCACCAGGACGCTTTCGGCGCGAAATGGGGCCTGAATTTTGCCGATGGCAGCGTCGCGCATACGGCCTGCGTCGGCTTCGGCCTGGAGCGCATCGCGCTGGCGCTGTTCCATCACCATGGTCTTGATACCAGGGACTGGCCAGAGAGTGTGCGCAAGGCGCTTTGGGGCTGATCGTGGCTTCCATCTTTGAGGGCCTGGATCCTGCCGACTACAAACCGCATGCGCTGCATGACAGTGAGCGCATGTGGCCGGAAACCAATTGCTATATCGATCTCTGGATCGAAGTGCTGGCGAGCCTGAAACTGCCGCCGGAAGCCATGCTCGGTTTTACGATGGGTCAGGATTTCGAGGGCGATCAGTTCACCTTCTTCAAGGCGCCGCTTGAGGATCTCGAAGCGCTCTATGGCATCCGTTGCACGGAGCTTGCGATCTACGACAGGGTCGAGCGCCATGTCGCCGAGCAGATCGGTCGTGGCCGGCTCTGCCTGGTGGAGATGGATTCCTTTTACATGCCCGACACTCAGGGCGTCGGCTATCGCCGCGAGCACGGCAAGACGACCGTTGCCATCAACCGGCTAGATCTGGCGGGCCGCGAGCTCGACTATTTCCACAATGGCGGCTTCTTTCAGCTGTCGGGCGAGGATTTCGATGGGCTGTTCCAACTGCATCTGACGGACGAAGACCTGCCCTTCCTGCCCTATACGGAGTTTGCGAAGTTCCCGGAGATCAAACCCGGCGAGGCGGCTATCCGGCAGACGTCGCGGCAGCTGCTGGCCTTCCATTTCCGCCGCCGTCCCGTCGCCAATCCCATCCGCGCCTTCGCGAAGGTTTTCCCGGCGCAGGTGGAAGCCTTGGCCGAGCGGCCTTTCGGATTCTTCCACAAATATGCCTTCAACACGCTGCGCCAGCTCGGCGCCAATTTCGAGCTGGCGGGCAGCCATCTCGATTGGCTGTCGGCGGATTTTGCCGAGGTTGCCACGCAGGCGCGGCGGATTTCGGAGGTGGCGAAATCGGTGCAGTTCCAGCTTGCCCGCGCCATAACGCGCAAGAAATTCGAGCCGTTGCAGACGGCGCTTGATCCAGCGGCGGATGCATGGGATTCCATGATGGGGTTGCTGGAACAGAAGCTTTAGGGATCCAATGCACGGGCGTTTGGCTGATGTCAGCGGCAAGACGCTGCTGAGCGAAGGATGGAATCTGGTTCTGACGGATGCGGGCGCCTGCGCTTCGCCTTCGGAGCTGCCGCCTTCCGCCCGTCTCATCCCCGCGCCGGTGCCGGGCACCGTAGCCGAGGCGCTGGAAAGGGTCGGGCTTTTCGACCGGGAACATCCTCATTCGCTCAACGACCGCGATGCCTGGTATCTCTGCCGGCTGGTCGATGCCGAGGCCGGCAATGCCGTGCTGCGGTTCGAAGGATTGGCGACGCTCTGCAACGTCTTCCTGAACGGCCGGAAAATCCTCGTCTCCGAAAGCATGTTCGGAGCGCATGATCTCGCCGTTCACCTGCAGGGTGGCGACGAACTGGCATTGTGTTTTCGAGCGCTGGGGCCGCGCCTTGCCGAACCCGGCCCGCGCGCCCGCTGGCGGCCGCAGATGATCACGCCGCAGGGATTGCGGCTGGTGCGAACGACGCTGCTTGGCCATATGCCAGGCTGGTGTCCGGAAATTCACGCCGTCGGGCCATGGCGGCCGGTTTCGCTGCTGCGTCCGCACAAGCCGATCATTCGCGACCTTTCGCTGCGTCCGGATCTGCTCGAGGATGGCGAGGGCCGGCTCTATGCCTCACTGTCGATTGAGGGGCATGTCAGCGACGTCATTCTTCGTTGCGGTGAGGTCGAGCAGGCTTTCGAGCGGGATAGTCATGGTCGCTGCACGGCGATCCTGAAGATTCCCGGCGCGGCACCATGGTGGCCACGCACGCACGGCAGACCGCATCTCCATGACGTCACGCTGGTCGTCGATGGCGTCGAGCATCCGCTTGGGCGCACCGGCTTTCGCCGGCTCGCGGTTGATCGCGGCGCCGCGGACGGCCGGGATTTCGGCCTGATCGTCAATGGCGAGCGCATCTTCTGCCGTGGTGCGGTCTGGACTACGGCGGATATTGTGCGGCTGCCCGGCGGCCGAGAGGACTATGAGCCCTGGCTGCGGCTGGCGGCGGAGGCGGGCATGAACATGATCCGCATTGGCGGCACCATGACTTACGAGACGCCGGAGTTCTTCAAGCTCTGCGACGAACTCGGCCTGCTGGTCTGGCAGGATTTCATGTTCGCCAATTTCGACTATCCGAAGGGCGACAAGGTTTTTAACGCCCATGTCGAGGCGGAAGTCTCGCAATTCCTTGGCCGTACGCGCCTCTCTCCATCGCTGGCTGTGCTTTGTGGCGGCAGCGAGATGCATCAGCAGGCAGCCATGCTCGGCCTGCCGGAACGGTTCTGGACAAGTCCCATCGTGGAAGAGATCATTCCGGCGGTGGTGCAGTCGCTGCGGCCAGACGTGCCCTATGTCGTCAACTCTCCCTCCGGCGGCGCCATGCCGTTTTCCGCGAATGAAGGAGTGACGCATTATTACGGCGTCGGCGCCTATATGCGGCCGCTCGACGATGCGCGCCGCGCCGATGTCCGTTTTGCGGCGGAAAGCCTGGCCTTCGCGCATGTGCCGCAAGCCCGGACGCTGTCACGGCATCTGCCGGTCCCGGCGGTCCATAGTCCGCTATGGAAGGAACGCGTGCCGCGCGATCGCGGCGCGTCCTGGGATTTCGAGGATGTGCGCGATCATTATCTTAGAGAGCTCTACGGTTTCGAGCCGGATCGGCTGCGGCGGGAGGACCCTGACCTCTATCTTACCCTCTCGCGGGCTGTTACCGGCGAGGTCGCGGAAGAGACCTATGCGGAATGGCGCCGGCATGGTTCGGGCTGCAACGGCGCGCTGGTCTGGACGCTGCAGGATCTGCTGCCAGGCCCCGGCTGGGGCGTGATCGATTCGACCGGGGAACCGAAGCCCATCTGGTATGCGCTACGCCGCGCCTTCCGGCCGGTGCAGGTGTTGCTCACTGATGAGGGCACCAACGGGCTGGATGTGCATGTGATCAACGAGAGCGATCTGGCGCTTGAGCTCGATCTTGAAGTCTCCTGCCTGCGCGACGGACGGCAGAAAGTGGTGGGTGGAAAACGAGAGCTGTCGATCGAGGCTCGTTCCAAGAACAAGATCGCCTGCACGGATCTGTTCGGCGCCTTCTTCGACACCACCTATGCCTTCCGCTTCGGCCCGCCGTCGCATGATGTCACGGTGGCGCAGCTTACGGCACGGGATATGGGCACGCTGATTGCTGAGGCTTTCCATTTTCCATTGGGCAGGACGAAAGCCTTCCACGAGGCGGAAATCGCGGCATCCGTTTCACAGCAGGATGAGCATTGGTTCCTCGATCTGCGCAGCGATCGTTTGGCGCAGTCGCTCCAAGTCGATTTCGAAGCCTATCGGGCGGAGGACGACTGGTTCCATCTGGCGCCTGGTGTGACACGGCGGGTGAAGCTGCATCCGAGGGCCGGAACTGTGGTCGGGACCGTTCCGACAGGCCAGATCAAAGCCATCGGTAGCCGGCGAATAATCGAAGTTTAATGGTCGGTGGAAAAATGCCAAGGAATTGAAGTTACAAGAATATAGGTCAGTTCTTGCGTTGACAGGCCGAAAATTGATTGCGTCCCTGCCTACCCCCGCTCTTGTAAAAACCAAGAATTAGACGAGGGACGAACCCTCGCCTAATCCCCAGCTTCTGCGTTCTCGCCCACCAGGGGCGAGATAGGCCCCACCTGCGTCAGCAGCCTTTTTACAACGTTGTCCCATCCGGTCCGAACAAATGACAGCGCTCGGGATCGATGCGGATATTCACCGTTTCGCCGGCACGGATCGCCTGCTGGTCTTCCAGCGCGATGGTCAGTGACTGGCCTCCGTGCAGGGTGGCATAGAGGATCGTCTGGCCGCCGAGATGTTCGACCAGATCGACATGGGCGCTGCCGAGCGCCAGGCCGCGATCGCCGACATTCAGGTGTTCCGGCCGCGCGCCGAGCGTGACGGCGTCTCCGGGCTGGATGCCGCCCAGCCGGCGCGGCAGGCGGATGGTCTGGCCGTTGAGGTCGATGACGGCGGAGCCGTCGTCCGAGGCGACGATCTTTGCTCCGAGGAAGTTCATCTTCGGCGAACCGATGAAGCCGGCAACGAACTTGTTCTTCGGCTTGTTGTAGAGATCGAGCGGTGCGCCGACCTGCTCGATTTTGCCGCCGTTCAGCACCACGATCTTGTCGGCCATGGTCATGGCCTCGGTCTGGTCGTGGGTGACGTAGATCATGGTGTTGCCGAGCCGCTGGTGCAGCCGGGCGATCTCGACGCGCATCTGCACGCGCAACTCGGCATCAAGGTTGGAGAGCGGCTCGTCGAAGAGGAAGATGTTCGGTTCGCGCACGATGGCGCGGCCGATGGCGACGCGCTGGCGCTGGCCGCCGGAGAGCTGCTTCGGCTTGCGTTGCAGGAGCTGGGTGATCTGCAGGACCTCGGCCGCCTTTTCGACGCGTGGGTGGATGTCCTGCTTCTTCATGCCGGCGGTCTCCAGGCCAAAGGCGAGGTTCTTGTAGACCGACATATGCGGATAAAGCGCATAGGACTGGAACACCATGGCGATGCCGCGCTTGGAGGCGGGAACATCGTTCATGCGGGTGCCGTCGAGATAGAGCGCGCCGCCGGAAATCGGCTCCAGCCCGGCGATCATGCGCAGCAGCGTGGACTTGCCGCAGCCGGACGGGCCGACGAAGACGGTGAATTCCCCCGGTTCGATCTCCAGGTCAATGCCGTGGACGACCTGAAGTTCGCCATAGCGCTTGATGATCTTCTGCAGCGAGACGCTGGTCGCCATGGGCGCATCCTCCTTGTTCCTGATCGCTCGCGGGGCAACGTTCATACCGGCCTCCAGCTCTTGTATTTCGTGCTTTCAGGCCCGACCGGAAAACGGACCTCGGTGCGCGTTTCCGACGATTCGTAAAAGGCGGTCACCAGTTCCAGCGCCTGACGAGCGTCGACGGTGGTCACAGGCAGCGGGCCGCCGGACACCAGCGCCTCGTGGAACAGCTTCATCTGCGTGTTGAAGCGGATCGGCACCGGCTGCCAGTCGGCCAGCAGCGCATCGATCTGCTCCGCAATCTCGTCATTGGCGGGTACGATTTTCCACGGGTCCTGACCTGGGCTGTAAGGTTCGTGGTTGCTCTCGATCATCACGTTTTCGAAGCAGAGGCGCAGGCGGCTGATCTGCTCCTGCGAGCCAAGCGTGGCGCTGATTGTTGCAAGCGCGCCGTTTTCCATCAGCAGGCTGGCGCTGGCACAATCTTCCACCTCGATATCGTTGACGCGGGTGGCGACACGGCCGAAGAGCCCTGATATCGGTCCCATCAGATAGGTCAGCATGTCGTGCAGGTGGATCGAATGCGTCATCAGCACGCCGCCGAGTTCCGTCGCCCATTTGCCGCGCCAGGGAACGGCATAGTAGTCGGCGCCGCGCACCCAATGGGTTTCCGAGGTGGCGACATAGGCTTTACCGGCAGTACCGGCATCGATGATGCGCTTGGCCTTCTGGATGCCGTCGCCGTAGCGATACTGGAAGATCGGCATCAGGCGGCCCTTGGCTGTCTTTTCGGCGGCGATCACGGCGTCGATATCGGCGAGCGAGCCGACCAGCGGCTTTTCGCAGACGACGCTCTTGCCGGCGGCGAGCGCCTGCAGGATCATTTCGAAATGCGAGCCGGGCGGCGTGCAGATATCGATGATGTCGATATCCGGCATGTTCAGCACCTCGACGAAATCCTTGAGGCGTCTGGCGATTCCGAATTCGTCGCCGACGGCGTTCAGGCGTTCCTCGTTGAGATCGCAGAGGGCAGCAACCTCGAAGCGGTCGGAATGCGGCAGATAGCCCTCGACAATATGGGAGCGGCCGATGCCGAGACCGATGACCGCGACTTTCTTGATGTCGGACATGTCCAGATTACCTCTGCAAGCTGTTGAGCGATGTCGCTTCGGCCAGAGCCTGCGCCTTCAGCGCCAGCTCCATGGCCTTGAAGCAATGTTCCTGCCCCATCGCGGTTTCGGTGCGGTCGCGGATATCGGCGGCCAGTTGCCGGCCGAAGGGCAGGTCTACCCCGCTGCAATCGATATGCTGCATGCCCTTGCGGTCGGTGAGGAAGAGATGGTCCGTGCCGGGACGGCCGGCAACGTCGAGATATTTGCGCAGTTCGATCGTGCCTTCGGTGCCGACGATGAACAGGCGTCCGTCGCCCCAGGTGGAGAGCCCGTCGGGGGTGAACCAGTCGACACGGACATAACCGGTGACGTCAGGCGTTCTCACATGGAAATCGCCATAGTCCTGCAGGCCGGGTGTCTCGGGATTGGCGCGATTCGAGACCGTCGCCGACAGGATTTCGGCTTCGAGCGAACCGGCGAAGAACAGGAACTGTTCGCATTGGTGCGAGGCGATGTCGGCGATGATGCCGCCATAGCGCTTGCGGTCGAAGAACCACTCCGGCCGGGTCGGCTTGCGCAGCCGGTGGGGGCCAAGGCCCGTCGTGTGGATGACCTTGCCGATGGCGCCGGCCTTGACCAGTTCGCCGGCCTTGACGGTGGAGGCCGTCTCGAAATGCTCGGAATAGAGGATGGAGACGATGCGCTTGGTCTCGGCCTGTACCCTGCGCACCTCAGCGAGCTGATCCAGCGTCACCATGCCCGGCTTGTCGAGCATCACGTCCTTGCCGTGGCGCATGGCCTCAATCGCAAGGCCGGCGCGCTCGCTGGAAATCGCGGCGCTGAGGATCAGCGCGATGGAGCGATCCTCCAGGATCTCTCTTTTATCGGCAACGCGTTTTGCTTGCGGAAAGCGCTCTGTGAAGACGGCGGCAAGGTCGTCCTCGATGGCGTGGAAGGCGACCAGTTCCGCGCCTGCCCGGAGCATGACGTTGACCTGGCCGTAGATGTGATCGTGGTTGATACCGATGGCGGCGAAGCGCAGGGCGCTCATGCGATATTCCTTTCAGTGGATTTTGCGATGCGATTCCAATTGCTCCGAGGCTCCTGGGATCGCGTTTTCGTTTTCAGCGTTTGAGGCCGGCCGTGGCGATGCCATCGATCAGCAGCCTCTGGAAGAACAGGAAGATCAGGAAGACGGGGATCAGCGAGAGGCTCGACATGGCGAACAGGCTGCTCCAGTCGGAGCTTCCGGTCGAGTCCACGAAGGAGCGCAGGCCGAGCTGCACCGTGTAGGTGTTGATATCGGAGAGATAGATCAGCGGACCGAAAAAATCGTCCCAGGTCCAGATGAAGGAGAAGATGGCAGCCGTCGCCAGTACCGGTAGCGACAGCGGCAGCATGATGCGCCAATAGATGCGCCAGGGGCTGCACCCGTCCATCATCGCCGCCTCGTCCAGTTCGCGCGGTATGCCGCGGAAGAACTGCACCATCAGGAAGATGAAGAAGGCGTCGACCGCAAGGAACTTCGGCACGACCAGCGGCAGCATGGTCTTCACCCAGCCGAGCTTGAGGAAGAGGATATATTGCGGGATCAGCGTCACATGATAGGGCAGCATCAGCGTGCCGAGCATCAGCGCGAACCAGAAATTCTTGCCCCAGAAGTTCAGCCGCGCGAAGGCATAGGCAGCCAGCGAGCAGGAGATGACATTGCCGATGACCGAGAGCACGGCGATGACGACGGAGTTCCAGACGAAGGAGCCGAAGTTCACCTGCCCGCCGAACCAGCCGCGCGGAAACGAGCTGAAGTCGAAATGCGACGGGATCAGCGATGCCGTGCCGAAGATCTCGTTCTGGTCCTTGATCGAACCGGAGAGCATCCACAGCAGCGGATAAAGCATCACGATCGACGCACCGATCAGCGCGATGTGGATGAGGATGGAGAAGAACCAGGGGCGCTCGCGCGGCGGGCTCAGGTCTTCGGGAAAGTGGGTGAGCTTCGCGTCAGTCATCGTAGTGGACCCAATAACGAGCGGAGAGGAAGGAGAAGGCGGTGAAGATCGCGATGATGATCACCAGGATCCAGGCGAGCGCCGAGGCGTAGCCCATGCGGAAGTAGCCGAAGGCTTCCTGGTAGAGGTAGAGGGTATAGAACAGCGTCGAGTCGATCGGGCCGCCGGTGCCGGAGGAAATTACATAGGCCGGCGTGAAGGCCTTAAAGGCGTCGATGGTCTGCACGACGGCGTTGAAGAAGATCACCGGCGTCAAAAGCGGCAGGGTGATCTTGAAGAAGATCCGCACCTTGGACGCGCCGTCGAGGCTGGCGGCCTCATAGAGATCGGTCGGGATCTGCCGGAGGCCGGCGAGGAAGATGATCATCGGCGAGCCGAACTGCCAGACGGCGAGGATCACGAGCGTATAGAGCGAATAGTCCGGATTGGAGATCCAGCTCGGACCGTTGATGCCGAACAAGTACCAGAGCAGCGTGTTGACGACGCCGTCGGCATCGAAGATCTGCCGCCAGAGCACGGCGATGGCGACGCTGGAGCCGAGCAGCGACGGCAGGTAGAAGATGGCGCGATAGACCGGCAGGCCGCGAATGCCGCGGTTGAGCAACAACGCCACCAACAGCGCGAAGGTAAGCTTCAGCGGCACGGAACAGACCACGTAGAACAGCGTCACCTTCATCGACGAGATGAACTTGTCGTCGGCGGTGGCAATACGCACGTAGTTGTCCAGCCCGACCCAATCCGGCGCCTGCAGCAGGTTATAGTCGGTCAAGGACAGATAGAGCGAGGCGATCGCCGGCCCCAGCGTCAGGCCGAAGAAGCCGATCAGCCAGGGCAGGAGAAAGAGGTAGCCCGGTGCATTGCGCGAGAATGCGCTCGGTGCCTTGTAAATGGTCTCTGTGCGCGCTCGCGCGTTCGCGCCGATGGCGAGGCCACCGGCAACGCTGTTGCTGTTTGTACCCACGGTATCAGCCTCGCGTTACGTTTGCTGCTGCCTGTTCGACGAATTTCGTTGCGCCGTCCTGCGCGCTGCTTTTGCCGAAGGCGACTTCCTCGGCGATCTTCTTCAAGAGGAACGCGTTTTCGCCGGCACCGTTCGGCGGAGACGGCGGCAATGCTCCGACATGCGGCGTCAGGCGCCCGATATAGTCGACGACCTGCTTGCTCGTTGCATCGAGGTCCTGTGTCAGAAGATCGCGGATCTTCGGCGAGGCGGGAACACCGCGCTCGACGCCGAGCGTCTTGGCACCATCCGGATTTTCGACCAGATAGTTGATGAAGGCGACGGCGGCGTCCTTGTTGGCGGAACTTGCCGAAACCGACATCAGCATCGACGGCTTCAGATATTGGCCGGGCTTGCTGTCGGGGTTGCTGGGATACGCGATCAGATCCAGCTTTTCCTTGACGAGGCCCTGGATGGCGACGAACTGATTGGAATGGGCGTAGCTGACAGCCGACTTCTTGGTCACGAGCGTGTCGGTTTCAATGGTCTGCTGGTCGAGCGCCTGCACGTCGGCCGGCACGCAGGCGCCGCTTTTGCGCAATTCGGCCCAGAAAGCGAACCAATCGGCGGCATCCTTGGCCTCGAAGCCGAGCTTGCCGTCGGCGGTGTAAAGCGCCTTGCCATGTTGGCGCAGCCAGCATTCGAGGGCGGGTTCTCCGCCGCTTTCATCGCCGGTGCCGTAAACGCCACGGCGCTTCTTGGCGGCCGTGAATTTGGCGCAGGCGTCACCGAGCTGCTCCCAGGTGATGCCATCATGCGGTTGCTCGACGCCGGTTTCCTGCCAGGCGGCAGAGTTGACGACGACCATCGAGGAATTGACCCCGAGATTGACGCCATAGATCTTGCCGTCGACCTTGCCGGAATCGATGTTCGGGGCGCCGAAATCCTCGATCGTAAGGCTCTTGCCGAGGTAGGGCGTCATATCGAGCAGCGTGCCGCGGCGCGCATATTCGAAGATGTAGCGATAGTCCATCTGGATGAGGTCGGGCGCATTGCCGCCGGCGGTCTGCGTGGCGAGGCGCGTCCAATAGCTGTCCCAGCCGAAGGTTTCGCCGGCGATGGAAACATCCGGGTTCTTGGCCTGGTAGGCTTTGACGGCTGCGAATGTGCGGTCGGCGCGTTCCTTGGACCCCCACCAAAGAAGCCGCATCGCGGTTGCCGCATTGGCGCGGCCAAGTCCGATACTGCCGAAAGCAAGCGTTGCTGCCATGCCGGCAAGCAATTGCCGGCGGTCGATCGTTAAAGTCATCCTGGTCTCCTCCCCAGTTAACCGATGATCTACGAACTGCTATGCAAGATATAACTATTTGGTTACAAGTTGGATAGAAACGCGACCGCTGTCAAGCGCCAATCGTATCACAATCAAAACGGCGCGCGTTGAAGCTTGAGGCATTCGTCGTAAGAGAGATGGATCGGGGAGGGGAAATGCCAATGGCGACAAAGGCAGGGCAAGGACCTGAAAAATCCGCAAAGGCCGAGGTGGATGGCAATGCGATCGCCAAGCCGAAGAAGGTGCCGCGCAATCCGCAACGCACCCATGCCATGATCCTGGATGCGGCGACGGCGGAATTCGCCGCGCATGGCTTCGGCGGCGCCAGGGTGGATGCGATCGCGGCGCGGGCGCAGACCAACAAGCGCATGCTCTATCACTATTTCGGCGACAAGGAGGGCCTCTATGTCGCCGTGTTGGAAGCGACCTATGCGGAGATCCGCAGTGCCGAGAAACAACTGGATCTCGCCAACCGCAATCCCGAGGAGGGAATGCGGGAACTGGCGCTGTTCACCTGGCATCATTTTCTTGAGCATCCGGAGTTCCTGAGCCTGCTTGTCACCGAAAACTTGCACGAGGCACGTTATCTCAAGCGCTCCGACAAGATACTGGCGATGCATTCGCATTTCATTGCCGAGCTGGCCGGCGTGCTGCGACGTGGTGAAGCAGCCGGCCTCTTCCGGCCGGCGGTCGATCCGGTATCCGTCTACCTGACCGTCGCGGCGCTCGGTTTCTTCTATCTGTCCAACCGCCATACGCTATCGACGATTTTTGCCCGCAAGCTGACGGCGCCTGATGCGCTGAAGGCCTGGGGCGAGCATATCGTCTCGGTGACGCTCGCCTCGATCAAGGCCTAGAGAAATTTTCGAAAGGCGATTGACAAGCCCGGACGGATCGCGCCATCGTGTAACTATATAGTTACATTGCCTGCGCGGCCAAACCTTTGCTTTCCTGACTCGGGAGGGAGTCGGATCAAACGATCGGGAGGGATCATGAAACGCATCGGGATCATCATGCACGGCGTCACGGGACGCATGGGGCTGAACCAGCATCTCATCCGCTCGATCGTGGCGTTGCGCGCCGAAGGCGGCGTGCTGCTGTCGAACGGCGAACGCGTCATGCCCGATCCGGTCCTTGTCGGCCGCAATGCGGCGCGGCTGGAGGAGCTGGCGCGCAAATATGGTATCGAGCGCTGGACCACCGATCTCGACGGCGCGCTCGCCGATCCCGATGATGCGATCTTCTTCGATGCGGCGACGACGCAGATGCGCGCCGAGCTGGTCTCCAAGGCTTTGGACGCCGGTAAGCACATCTATTGCGAAAAGCCGATCTCGGACGATCTTGATGCGGCCGTGGCGCTCGCCCGCAAAGCCAAGGCGTCCGGCCTGAAGAACGGCGTGGTGCAGGACAAGCTGTTCCTGCCCGGACTTCGCAAGATCGCCATGCTGCGCGACAGCGGCTTCTTCGGCAAGATCCTCTCGGTGCGCGGCGAGTTCGGCTACTGGGTGTTCGAGGGCGACTGGCAGACGGCGCAGCGGCCGTCGTGGAACTACCGCAAGGGGGACGGCGGCGGCATCATTCTCGATATGCTCTGCCATTGGCGCTATGTGCTCGACAATCTCTTCGGGCCGGTGAAGGCGATCAGCTGCCTTGGCGCCACCCACATCCCCGAACGTGTCGACGAGGCTGGCCGGCGCTATGTCGCCGATGCCGACGATGCGGCCTACGCCACTTTCGAACTCGAAGGCGGTATCGTCGCCCATATCAATTCCTCCTGGGCCGTGCGCGTCCGCCGCGACGATCTCGTCACCTTCCAGGTGGACGGTACGCATGGTTCGGCCGTGGCCGGCTTGACCCGTTGCTTCACGCAGCACCGCGTCAATACGCCGAAGCCGGTGTGGAATCCGGATCAGCCGCAGACGATCGATTTCTTCGACACCTGGGACGAGGTGCCGGACAATCAGGTCTATGACAATGGCTTCAAGATCCAGTGGGAAATGTTCCTGCGCCATGTGCTCGAAGACGCGCCCTGGCGCTACACGCTGACGGAAGGCGCCAAAGGCGTGCAGCTCGCCTCTCTCGGCCTGAAAAGCTGGGCTGAACGCCGCTGGCTGGATGTCGAGCCGCTGGAGATATAGGGGATGTTGGCTCTTTTGGCCTCGGGATGGTCAGGATGGGGTGCTGTTGGCGCGACTTTGTGCCTGGCACCTCACCCCAGCCCTTTCCCCGTTTGTACGGGGAGAGGGGGCAACCGAGTGAAACAACTGCTGGCGTCTTTCCTAGGAGGCCGCATCTGGCAGGATAGAGCTCCCTCGCCCCGCTTGCGGGGAGAGGGCTGGGGTGAGGGGCCATGCACGCGGATGCGGCATAGGCAGACTTGCCTGATGATCACGGGAGCCGTCTAAACCATGACCGAGCCATTGAAAATCAGACTTGTCGAGGCGGAGGCTTTCGAGCGTCCCGTCAAGCTGCGGCTTCCCTTCCGCTTTGGAGCTGCGACGCTGCGGGAGGCGCGGCAGATTTTTCTGCGGGTCCGCGTAGAGGATGCCCACGGCCGTTCGGCAAGCGGGATGGCGGCGGAGTTGATGGTGCCGAAATGGTTCGACAAATCGCCAGAGCTCACCAATGCCGATAATGAAAACCAGCTTCGCCGCTCGCTGGCGCTGGCGCTCGACGCCTTGCAAGGTGCGGGATTGGAGACGGCCTTCACGCTGCATGCGGCCGTCGAAGCGGCCCATCATGCGCGTGCTGCGGCTGAAAAGCTGAACGGTCTGGTTGCCTCCTTCGGCCTGGCGCTCGCCAACCGGGCCATCCTCGATGCCCTCTGCCGGCTGGAGGGGTTGACGGTCGCGCAGGCGATCAAGGCCAACCGTCCCGGCATCGATGCGTCGACCACGCCGGATCTCGAAGGTTTCGATCTCTCAGGCTTTCTTTTGACATTGGCGCCGGCCCGGAGCCTTGCCGCCCGCCACACCGTCGGCCTCGTCGATGCCATAGAGACGCGCGATATTGCAGAGGGCGAGCGTCTCAACGATGGGCTGCCGGAGAGCTTTGAAGAGGCGATCGATGCCTACGGCCTGACCTTCTTCAAGGTGAAGGTGTCAGGCGTTCCCGATGCCGATATCGATCGCCTTTGCCGCATTGCCACGGTGATCGACGCCAAGGTGCCAACCTATTCGGTGACGCTTGATGGTAACGAACAATTTTCGTCCGCCGAGGCGGTGGCCGATTTGTTGGCGCGGATCCGGGCCGAGCCGAGGCTGGTGCGGTTTGCGGCCTCGATCCTGTTTGTGGAGCAACCGATCGCCCGCGCCTATGCTTTCGAAAAGCCGGTGACGGCGCTTGCCGCCTTCAAGCCGGTCGAAATCGATGAATCCGATGCCGATATCGACGCCTTCGTTACGGCGAAGCGGTTGGGTTACACCGGCATCTCCTCGAAATCCTGCAAGGGGTTCTATCGCTCGCTCTTGAACAGGGCGCGCGTCGACAAGTGGAGCGCTGACGATGGCATTGCCTATTTCATGTCGGCGGAAGACCTGACGACGCAGGGCGGCCTTGCCGTGCAGCAGGATCTGGCGCTCGCCTCGCTGATCGGCATGACGCATATCGAGCGCAATGGTCACCACTATGTCGACGGCATGGCCGGCGCGCCCGAAGCCGAGCAGGCCGCTTTCGCGCGGGCGCATGATGATCTCTATGCCGTTCGCGACGGGCGAACGCGGCTGAGGATCGAAGGCGGCAGGATCGCCATCGGCTCGGTCGTCGGCGCCATCGGTCTCGGTTCGTCCATTGCGCCCGACTGGAGCGCGATGGAGAGATGATTCCTTCTCCCCAGCGGGGAGAAGGGCGCGCGGTACGCGCGGGTTGAGGGGGCGTTGCACCGTAAGGCCTCGCCGAATTTGCCGCGCCACCCCCTCATCCGCCCTTTGGGCACCTTCTCCCCGAGGGGAGAAGGAGTAACGAGACTCTGGAGGAAGAACATGCCGTCGTCATCGAAGAAGCGCTATGCCCTGGTCGGAACCGGCAATCGCGGCGCCACCATGTGGGGCAAGGATCTGGTCGAACGCTGGGGCAACGAGGTCGAGCTCGTCGCCGTTTGCGATCTCAATGCGATGCGGGCCAAGCGCGCGCTGGAGTACATCGGCGCCCAGGTGCCGGTCTATACCGATTTCGACGAGCTGCTGCGGGTCGAAAAGCCGGATCTCGTCATCGTCTGCACGCGCGATTCCAGCCATGACGACCTGATCGTCAAGGCGATGGAGGCCGGCGCCAATGTCATCAGCGAAAAGCCGATGACGACGACGGTCGACAAGATCAAACGCATTCTCGATGCCGAGGCGCGGACCGGCAAGCGGCTCGACGTTTCCTTCAACTACCGCTTCGCCCCGACGGCGGCGAAGATCAAGGAGCTGATCAATTCCGGCGTCATCGGCGACGTCACCTCCGTTGATTTTCATTGGTACCTTGATACCAGCCACGGCGCCGATTATTTCCGCCGCTGGCATGCCTTCGTCGAAAATTCCGGCAGCCTCTTTGTCCACAAGGCGACGCATCATTTCGATCTTCTGAACTGGTATCTGGATTCCGATCCGGAAACGGTCTCGGCCTTCGCCGATCTCAAGCATTATGGCCGCAAAGGCCCCTTCCGCGGCGAACGCTGTCGTGGCTGTCGGTACAAGGACGAGTGCGATTACTATCTCGATATCGGCGCGACGCCGCTGCTCGAAAGCCTCTATGAGGACCCGTCCGCCGTCGACGGCTATGTCCGCGACGCCTGCGTCTTCCGCGAGGATATCGACATTCCCGACACGATGGTTTCCTCTATCCGTTACCGCAACGGCGTCAACGTCTCCTACTCGCTGAACACCTACATGCCGATCGAAGGCCATCACATCGCCTTCAACGGTCACAAGGGCCGTATCGAGATGCGGCAATATGAGAAGCAGAAATGGACGACGCCACCGGCGGACGAAATCGTTGTCATGAAGAATTTTGGCGATGTCGAGCGCATCTGGGTGCCGCATTCTTCCGGCGGCCACTATGGCGGCGACGACCGGCTGCGCAACATGCTGCTACGGTCCGGGCCGAACGATGAGCTGAGACAGCGCGCCGGTTCACGCGCGGGCGCAATGTCAGTTCTCTGTGGCATCGCGGCGCTGGAAAGCAGCCGCACCGGCCAGCAGGTCTCGATCGCCGATATCTGGGGCGAGGACGGTGGTTTGAACCTGCTGGAGGCGCGGCCGTAAAGGCGCGCGCCGTCCTTAGTTGCAGCCCGGCAGTTGCTGCGCGTAAAGTGCCGTCATGCCGTTGAAGCGTTTTGCGCCGGCGAGCGCCGTCGCATTACCGCGCCATGCCCCCTGCAGATAGCCCTTCGTGCCGGAATAATAGGCGAGATAGAGATCGTAGGAATCGTTGAGCGCGATGCCGGTCTCAAGGTGCGTCCGATAGTGATACCAGCCGACGAAATCGATGGCGTCGGAGAAGCTGGTGCGGCTAGCGCCCCAGTTGCCCGTCTCGCTCTTGTACTTCTCCCAGGTGCCGTCAAGCGCCTGCGAGAAGCCGTAGGCGCTTGATGGGCGCTTCCAGGGAATGAAGCCGAGCAAATATCGTCTGGGCGGCCGGGCGCGCGGTCGGAAGCCGGATTCGGTGTAGATCGTCGCCATCAGGATCGGCACGGGAACGCCGTATTTACGCTCGGTGCGCTCGGCCGCCCGCTGCCAATTGTTGAACCAGCCGTCGCGCTGATCGAAGATCGCGCAGACATTGCGGGTACGGGTGGGCGCGGTAGCGCAGCTCGCCAGCACGCCGAGCAGCAAGACAGCCAGAATGGAAAGAACGCGAGTACGCATGACTAGAACCTCTTCGCTAAAGAGATTGCTAGCCGGGAATGATTAAAAACGGGTTTTCCAAGCGTGCCGAAATGGGGCGATTTCGGGGTGTTTTCGTGAAATTGCTGCGTTGCGTCATGCCATGCGCGCCAGATCCTCGCGGCGGATTTCATGGAGCAGCGTTTTGCCCTCGATGAAGCGGATGGCCTCGTCCACTGCCATCTCGCCGAGGCGGGAGCGCTCCAGGCCGACGGCGCCGGCGATATGCGGCGTCAGGAAGACATTCGGCAGGTCGTAAAAGGCCGAGCTTGCCTCCGGGATTTCCGGATCGGTGACGTCGATGATCGCATCGATCCGACCGGTTTTCAGGGTGGCGAGCAGGGCGGCTTCGTCGACCAGTGCGCCGCGCGCCGTGTTGATGAAGGTGGCACCGGGTTTC
Organism: Rhizobium sp. GW821-FHT14E12; assembly: GCF_058803745.1. Classification (NCBI taxonomy): domain Bacteria; kingdom Pseudomonadati; phylum Pseudomonadota; class Alphaproteobacteria; order Hyphomicrobiales; family Rhizobiaceae; genus Rhizobium; species Rhizobium sp. GW821-FHT14E12. The sequence continues at coordinate 5,241 of NZ_JBXAPH010000009.1, read as the reverse complement.
ATCAGGGACAGGCGGTGCGCGTCGATCATATGCCGCGTCGCCGGCAGCGAAGGCGCGTGCAGCGAGACGATATCGGCGCTTGCCATCAGCGCGTCGAGTTCGGTCTTCTCGACGCCGAGACGCGCCGCTTCTGTCTCATCGACCATCGGATCGTAAAGCAGGATCCGGTAGTCGAAGGGCGCGAGCAGTTCGATTACCCGCCGACCGATGCGCGATGCGCCGATGATGCCGACCGTGCGGCCGTAATTACCGATGGCTTCGGCCTGGATCGGCAGCGTGCGGGCGCGGTTGCGGTCGGCGACATAGAGGTCGCGAAAGCGGAAGACCTGCTTGCCGGCAAAGATGATTGCCGCAAGGGTGAATTCGGCAACCGGCAGCGCATTGGCCTGTGCCGCATGGCTGACGACTATGTTCCTGTCGAACAGACCGTCCTCGATCAGGCCCTTCACGGTGCCGGCCGCATGTGCCACCAGCTTCAGATGCGGTGCCTGCGCCAGTGCAGCCTCGTTGATGGGCGGCGAACCCCAGCCAGTGATCAGGATCTCCGTTTCGCCGAGCAGCTTGCGCGCCCTGTCGTCGTCGAAGCGCACCATCGGCTCACTATCGAGCACGCGGGCGATCATGTCGAGGCGCTGGATCAGAGCGGGCGGTACGACATGCTGGGTGCGCGAAGGCTGCATGGCGAAAGCAACGGTCGGGCGGGAGGCGGATGGTGTCATGGCAGGCGTCCCGGTGCTTCGATGGCGCTGACGGTGATGCCTTTCTCGGCGACTAGGGCGCGCAGGGCGTCGATGTCGGGTTTTGCGGGTGGCTTCGTCCAGGCGCCGGAGACGGCCGAGGGATCGCGCTCGGCGAGGATGGCGGAGACGAGAACGGTTTCGCCTGCCGGGATCGTGCCGCGCAATTGCGGCACCAACGTCTTGGCGGCGATCAGGTTGGTGTTCGGCGGCGCTTTCTGTGCCACGCCGTCGCGGGCGATGGTCGAGCCGAGATCGAGAATGCCGCTGAAATCCTCCTCACCGATGGCATAGGCCACACCTTTGCCGGACGAGAGCGTGTCGGCCTCGAAATCCCGCCTGGCAATGGCGCAGCCGCCTTCGGCCGTTTGCAACGGTCGCGGCGTAACGATCCTGTGCAGGCGGATATGCCATGGGGCGGCGGGGATTAGCCAGGTTTCGACGCTCACGTCGGCCAAGGGCGACCATTTGGCATAGAGCATATTGCCGGCGAGCTTTGCCTCCTGATTGGTCTCGCGGACGCGGTAATGCAGGCCGTCATCGCTGAAGGCGAGCATGCTGTCAAAGGCGCCGCCGGTAAAGAAACGCTCGTCGCTTTCGATGCTGAAGCCATAGCGGGCGGAATAGGCGAACTTGGCGTATTTCTCCGCCCCGAAGCGCATCTGCTGATTTTCCTGGCCGGACGACAGCGCCACGACATCAGCCTTGCTGCGCATCATCACCATGCCGGGATGCTTGAGTGGGACGATTGAAGGCTCGGCGGCCTGCGGCTTTTCCTCGGCGGTCCAGAAAGGATGAGTCTCGGGGAGCGCCAGCGGCAGGAATGCTTTGAAGGCCCAATAGGGCGAGCCGGCGGAATTGTAGTTTTCCGACATCAGCAAGTTGGGGTAGGCGTAGCCGATCGGCAGCGTGCCGTCGCGATTGGCGATCGGCTTGTCGGCCCACCAGCGCAGGTGCCGGAGGCAAAGTCCCTTGACCTCGCCCCAGGGCAGCGCCTCGACATCGGCAAAGGCCAGCGCCGACCAGAAGCCGGCGCAGGCGAAGCGATAGGTCAGGCTGCGGCCGAAGGGGATGGTCGCGCCATCGGGAGCGAACCAGTGGCGGAAATCCTTGGCGAACAGCACCGCGCGCTCGCGGTAGCGCTCGGCGCGGTCGTCATTGACGAGCTTGGAATAGATCAGCCCGTAGAAATGCATGGCGAAGGGAACGTAGTGGTCGATGCGCCGGATATTGCCGTCGCGATACCAGCCGTCTGCTATATAGAAGCCGTCCAGTTCCCTTAGATAATCCTCCGTCAGGCTGCGGTCGAAGGTGGCGCCGAGCCGGTCCAGCGCGATATCCACCAGCACACGGAAGAAGCGCCAGTTGTTGTCGGCATAGTCGAAGGTGCGGGCATGCTTGAGATAGGCGATGAGGTTGCCGCGCGCACGGGCATCCAGTGGCTCCCAGATCTTCTCCGGCACCAGCGCCAGCGCGAAGCCAAGGGCGGCGAGTTCGACCATGCGCTGGTCACGGCCGTTGACACCGCCCCAATATTCCGGATGAGCAGGGTCGACGCCATTGGCCAGCCCCTCGGCAAAGCGGCCCCAATGGGCGAAATCTCCGCCGCCGGCGCCGAGCGGGGCAAGGCCCCAGAGCGGGCGGGCAAAGCCTTCGAGATCGGCGGCGGCCCGGTCGAAATGCGCGCCGGCGGCGTCGATGCGGACGCGGGCGTTACCCTTGGAGAAATAGGGCAACAGCGGATCGAACAGGTCGGTCAGTGCGCAACGCATGTCGGCGCGGTTTCTAAGCGGATTGCCGGCGAGCGGATTGGTGCTGACGGGATCGTAGATCATCGGTTTGGCTCTTGCTTGGTCGCCTCGGCAGGAGACGCGCTTCAGGTTTCGGGCGGAAGGGTGCCGCCGGGGACAGGTGTGACGGCATGGCAGACTTGGCGGGCAGGCGCGTCGCGGTCGCGGAAGCGAGCGATCATCAGGTTGATGGCTTCGCGCCCGAGAGCGGCGCGGTCGACGCGCATGGTGGCGAGACGCGGATTGGTCATCAGGGCGCAGGGCAGGTCATCAAAGCCGATAATGGCGAAATCGTCGGGCACGCGCAGACCGGCTTCCGCCACGGCATCGAGCACGCCAACGGCGATGAAATCGTTCATGCAGAAGGCGGCGGTGAAGCTGCGGTCCCCGGCGAGGATAGCGGCGGTGGTATCATGGGCCTCCTGGCTGGAGCTGCCGCGGAATGTCATCGGCACCAGCCGGCCTTCGGCGCCTTCCACGGATGCGATCGCCGCTTCGAAGCCGCGGACGCGTTCGCGGATCGTCTGGCGGTGGGAGCCGGTAAAATGCAGGATGCGGCGATGGCCGACATCGAGCAGCCGGCGGGTCGCGGCATAAGCGCCGAAGAAGTTTGAGGGCGAGACGCCATCGAAGCGCAGTTTCGGGTCGGTTCCGTTGACGAGCACGGTCGGCGTGCCGCTATCCTCCAGCCAGGGGCGCAGATCGTCGGGCGGGTCGATGCCGACGAGGAACAGCCCCTCGGCACCAGCCGCCTGAAGCTGCTCCTGGATATGCTCCGGCGAGGTCCTCGCCTCGCGGACGAGGCGAATATCGAAAGGCATACCGCGCTCGGCGGCACCGGCGCGCAAGCCCTCGAGAATGCCTTCGTAGAAGACGCTGAGGCCGCCGGTGGCGCTGTCGCTGGCAATCAGCGCCAGCCCGCCGGGCATGCTATCGGCGGCGGCCTTCAGGGGGTAGCCGAGATCGCTCGCCACCTTGAAGATCTGCTGGCGGATCGTGTCGCTGATGCCGGGCTCGTTGGTCAGCACCCGCGACACGGTGGAAACGGAGACGCCGGCCCTGCTGGCAATATCGGCTTGGGTGATGCGTTTGGATCGAAGTTCGTTCATATCGCAATAATTATGCAAATCATGCAAATTTGCAAGAAAAAGATTGTTTCTTGCGTTTCGCAATGAAGTTGCATATCCTCCCGCAGAATTATCCGCAGTAGGCGTCGGGGAGATCGTCGCGGATAGCAACGCAAGAGAAGGAGGAATCTCATGCGCCTGAATCGTCGTTCATTCATGATCGGAACTGCCGGTGCCGCGGCCGGCCTCGCTTTTGGTGGAGGGGCCATGCCCGCCTTTGCCGATGCGACGCAATTGCGGGCGATGTGGTGGGGCTCGCCCGATCGCGGCAAGCGCACGATCGGCGTCGCCGAGCTGTTTCATAGCAAGAACCCGGATATTTCCGTCGTCGGCGAAAGCATCAGCGGCGACGGCTACTGGGCAAAGCTCGCGACCGGCATGGCCAGCCAGAACATAGCGGACGTCTTCCAGCTCGAGCCGAGCACGATTTCGGACTATTCCAAGCGCGGCGCCTGCATGCCGCTCGACCAATTCGTGTCTTCGACGCTGAATGTGGACAGTTTCGGCAAGGACGTACTGAAGCTGACCACCGTCGACAACAAGCTCTATGGTGTCGGCCTCGGGCTCAACTCCTTTGCCATGTTCTATGACGAGGACATGTTCAAGAAGACCGGCCTGACGCCGCCCGGCCCGACGACGACATGGGCAGACTATGCCGATCTCGCCGTGGAAATGACCAAGGCGGCCGGCAAGCGCGGCTATTGGGGCGGCCCCTATGGCGCACGCTACAACTATGTGCTCGATGCCTGGCTGCGTCAGCGCGGCAAGAGCCTTTACACGGATGAGGGCGGTCTCGGCTTCAGTGTCGACGACGCCAAGGAATGGTATTCCTATTGGGAAGATCTGCGCCAGCGCGGCGGCACGGTCTCGGCCGATGTCCAGACGCTCGACCAGAACGTCATCGAGAGCAACTGCCTGGCGCTCGGCAAATCCGCTATCGGCATGGCCTATTCCAACCAGCTCGTCGGCTATCAGCTCGTGGTCAAGAGCAAGCTCGCCGTCACCATGCTGCCGCGCGAAAAGAAGGACGGCCCCTCAGGCCACTACTATCGCCCGGCCCTGATCTGGAGCGTCGGCGCCAGCAGCAAGAATGGCGAGGCGGCCGCGAAGTTCATCAACTTCTTCGTCAACGATCCCGATGCCGGCAAGATACTCGGCGTCGAGCGCGGCGTGCCGATGTCGCCGGCTGTGCGCGCCGCCATCCTGCCGACACTGAACCCGGTCGAGCAGCAGACGGTGAAATATATCGAGCTGTTGAAGGATCAGGTCGGAACCTATCCGGTGCCTGCACCGCTCGGTTCGCAAGAGTTCGACCAGAACGTCATGCGCCCCGTCGCCGACCAGCTCGCCTTCGGCAAGATCACGGTCGCTGAGGCGGCGAAGAGACTGGTGGAAGAGGGGGCGACAAAATTGAAGCGGAGGAGCTGAGCGGAGGCTCAGCTCAGGCTTCACAGTAGGCGGAGAGGCTACCCCCCTCTGTCGCTGTCGCGACATCTCTCCCCTTGAGGGGCAGGGGAATCGCATATGGTTTCTATTGGATTGAATTGTTGAGGAAAAAGGATTCTCTAAAGGTCTTCTGATTTGGTT
>NZ_JBXAPH010000008.1:0-293100 GCF_058803745.1 Rhizobium sp. GW821-FHT14E12 | reverse complement strand
CCCCTTGCCCACAGGCCGTTCGGCGTTCAGAGGCAATCCATCGCCAAGACCCTATCGCTGGCGCAAAGCATGCCGCTCGCTCCTAAGCGTAGCTCCTCGGACCAAATAGCGAACCAGGATAACCTCCCCAACATAACAAGAGACAGCAAAACCCGCACCAACCGGGACTTTCGCCCGTTTTAGGGTAGCGTTTCGAACGGACTGGGGACTGCAGCTCTCGCCATCGGATTTCATCCGTTGTCAGCGGCACCTTGTACAAATAAGGAATGCGTCAGAAAGAATTGCTTTATATATGTCTGTCGACGCCACCGTGTAGCCGAGGATATACGACGCAGATTCAAAGTCTTAATCAAGATATATGAGCGGATCGCAATGAAGATACTTTGTTTCGACTGCTCATCATCAATATTGAAAATCAAGACATGCAGGTTTCGTACTGACAATGATCAAATCTCCGAAATTTATGTTTGATGATTAATTAACATTGTTTGGTTAATTTTAGCATTGGATATTGGCGGAGGATCCGGGCATGGCATTGATTCAGCATAAGATTATCGTTGCAAGTGTGGCGATTTTCGCTTTGGCCGGGGGCGCCACAGGCGTCGGGCTGTGGTCGGCGACAACCTTGGCGCAGAACAATGCCGAGGTTGCCCGTTCATCGCAGGTGCTTCGCAACCACATGCAGGCGGACATGATGCACGACGCGCTTCGCGCAGACGTGCTGGCGTCGCTGCTGGCGGCCAATCCGGCGGCGGGAATAGGCGCCGATGCGGTGAAAGCGGATCTGGCGGAACATGAGACGTCGTTCCGTGACATGATCGCCGCGAACAAAAAGCTAGCAACCGATAGGACCACGCAGGATGTCCTGGCAAAGATCGAAGCGCCGCTTCTTACCTATATCGATAGCGCCACGAAGATGGTCGATCTCGCGGCGAAGGATCAAACGGCCGCGCTGAAGTCGCTGCCCGACTTCATGAAGCAGTTTTCCGCTCTTGAAACGGCCATGGAACAGGCCGGAGAACAGATAAGCTCGGTATCGGAAGCGACCACCAAACGCAGCGCGGATATGCAGGCGCTTGTCGATACGCTCATGAAGGCTCTTCTGGCCCTGGCCGCGCTATTTTCTTTCAGCCTCTATTGGCTTACGCGCAAGACCGTCACCAAGCCGATCCTTATGCTGTCCAACGACATGCAGGCACTGGCCGATGGCAACACCGATATCGCCTCTACGGCTATCGGCCGCTCGGATGAGATCGGCACCATGGGATCGGCCGTCGAAGTCTTCCGGCAGGCGGCAATCGCCAACAGGAAACTCGAGCTGGACGCCGAGGCCGCCAGAACACAAGCCGAAGCCGACCGGATCGCCGCCAGAAGGCAGGCAGACGAAGAGGCAGCGGAGCGACTTCGCGCCGCGACGTCTGGTCTTGCAGCCGGGTTGAAGCGGCTTGCTGATGGCGACCTTGCATTCCAGCTTCACGAACCGTTCTCGCCGGACTTCGAAGCGCTTCGACAGGACTTTAACAGTTCGGTCAAGCAGCTCGGAGACGCGCTTGGCGCAATCTCGACCGGTATCGCAGCGATCGATGATGGCACGCGGGAGATTTCCTCCGCGGCCAACGATCTTTCCAAGCGCACCGAGCAACAGGCGGCTTCGCTTGAGGAAACGGCAGCGGCCCTCGACCAGATCACCGCCAATGTCTCAAGCTCGAGCAGCCGCACGGAGGAGGCCCGCACCGCGGCGACGCAAGCCAATCGCAGCGCCGCAAAGTCCGCCGAAGTCGTATCGCATGCCGAGGAAGCGATGCGTCGCATTGAAGCGTCTTCGCAGCAGATTTCCAGCATCATCGGGGTGATCGACGAGATTGCTTTCCAGACCAACCTTCTGGCGCTGAATGCCGGGGTCGAGGCTGCGCGTGCTGGCGAAGCAGGCAAGGGTTTCGCAGTCGTCGCCCAGGAAGTGCGTGAGCTGGCGCAGCGTTCGGCGCAGGCGGCCAAGGAAATCAAGGGGCTGATTCAGAAATCGTCTTCGGAGGTTGAAAGCGGCGTCAAGCTCGTCATGGACACCGGCGCGTCGTTGAAGACGATCGGTGAGCAGATCGCAGAGATCAACCAGCATATGAACGCGATTGCGACATCCGCAAAGGAACAGTCCACCGGACTTGCCGAAGTCAACACCGCCGTTAATTCGATGGACCAAACGACACAGCAGAACGCGGCCATGGTCGAGCAATCGACCGCGGCCTCGGCGAGCCTCGCCATGGAGGCGGCCAAGCTTCGCGATCTGGTGTCCCAGTTCAAACTGCAGGCTATGGCCTCCGCACAATCCACAGCACTTCGGCAGACGGCACGGGCCATGGCTGCACCAGCCTGGCAGAGTAGCGGTGTATCAAAACCGCAGCCCAGGCGGGTTGCAGCCACAGGGAATGCCGCATTGGCTGTCGCCAACGCCCAAAACGAATGGGAAGAATTTTGAGGCTGCGCAAAGGATAGGCAGCGTGCCGATTGCTATCGGGAAGGGCAACTTATCATGGTAGCTCTGATCGCCAGCCTGCTGCCTCTGTCCGTCACTATTGTCCTTTGTGTTCCAACAATCTGGCGCACAAATCCCAGCCGTCTATTGCTCCGGTGCCAGAACGCAGCATTGCTCCGGCATCGGCACGAGCACGGCCTCGCTTCCCGCAGCCATGGGTTCCGTCAAAGCCCCGTTGGCGACGATATCGCCGGCTGACGTCGTGCACTGATATTGATAGGCACGGCCGAGATAGGTTCTTGTTCCCAGAACCGCGGGAAGGCCCGCTCCATCGCGGCGAACCGCAAGGCCGTCGGCGCGGCAGGCAAGGATGAAGTCGTCGGGGATCTCGCCGTAATCGTCCTGCGAAAGTGCGATCCTGGCGCCGCCCTTGGCTTCTGCGGTCACGGATGGGCCGTTGCGTTCGACAACCCGCATCGCCAGCAGGTTCTCAAAGCCGACAAAGCGGGCGACGAAGGTGTTGGCCGGTTTCTGATAGAGCACTTCCGGCGTATCGAGCTGCATGATGCGGCCGGCATTCATGATGGCGACGCGATCCGAAATCGAGAAGGCTTCCTCCTGATCGTGGGTGACGTAGAGGGAGGTGGTGCCGTTGGCGCGCTGCAGCTGGCGGATTTCGACGCGCATGTCGATCCTGAGCTTGGCGTCGAGATTGGAAAGCGGTTCATCGAACATCAACAGTGGCGGCTCGATGACGAGGGCGCGGGCAAGCGCCACGCGCTGCTTCTGTCCGCCGGAAAGGGCAGAGGGAAGCCGGTCGCCAAGGCCCGAGAGCCCGACGCGCTCCAGCATGTCTCCCGCCTTCTTCGAACGCGCCGCAGCGGCAATGCTCCGCTGCTTCAGACCGAAGGCGACGTTGTCGAGGACGGTCATATGTGGAAACAGCGCGTAGTTTTGGAACACCAGGCCGATATTTCGGGCATGCGCCGGAAGCCGTGTCAGGTCGTGATCGCCAAGGCGGATCGTGCCGCTCGTCGGTTGCAGGAATCCGGCGACGAGGCGCAGCGTCGTGGTCTTGCCGCAACCGCTGGAGCCGAGCAGCGAGACGAGTTCGCCGGCGGCGATGGATAGCGACAGATCCTGCAACACGGCGGTATTGCCGTAATGGGCGGTGATGGTCTCAATGGAAAGCGATACGGTCACGGGCGGCTACTTTGTCAGGAAGGTGAGACCCAGTGTCGCTTCGACGATCGCCATGACGCCGACGGTGACCAGCATCAGAAGCACGGACACCGAGGCGATCGTCGGATCGAAGAACTGTTCCATATGGGCAAGGATCTGGATGGGAAGCGTGGATATGCCCGGTCCGGTCAGGAAGACCGAGACGGAGACATCATTGATCGAGGTGATGAAGGCAAGGATGAAGGCGGCGATGACGCCGGCGCGGATATTCGGCAGCACGACCGTCAAGAAGGTCTTTACCGGCGGGCAGCCGAGGCTGATCGCCGCTTCCTCGATGGAGAAATCGAAGCTGGCGAGGCTGGCGCTCACCACCCGCACGGAATAGGGCAGGACAAGCAGCGCATGGCCGATCAGAAGGCTCGCGAAAATCGGCAGATCGAGGCCGATGGTGATCGACTTCATCAGCGAGAAGCCGAAGACGATCTCGGGCACGAGGATCGGCAGGATGAACAGCGTCGAAAGCCAGCTCGGCAGCTCCAGCCGGTAGCGGCTGATGGCGTAGGCTGCGGGAATGCCCATCAGCAGCGACAGGCCTGTGCCCAGGAAAGCCAGTTCGAAACTGGTGATCGCGGTGGTGCGGAATGCCTCGATCTCGAAGATGTTCCAGAACCAGCGCAGCGTCAGGCCCTGCGGCGGGAAGGTCAAATAGCTGGTGTCGCTGAAGGCCGAGCCGATGATGATGACGAGCGGCGCCAGCAGGAAGAAGAAGACACAGACGGTAAAGGCGATCAGCAGGGGGTGGACACGATGCGCCATGGTCACACCGTCATCGGATTGAGGCGGCGGGCGATGCGGCTCATGATCAGGACGATACCGATCGTCACGACGACCATGATCGCGGCGATGGTGGAGGCGCCGACCCAGTCGAAGGTCACCATGGCGCGCTGGTAAAGGAAGGTGCCCATCGTCATCTGCTTTTCGCCGCCGAGAAGCTGCGGGGTGGCATAGGAGGTGAAGCTCCCGGTGAAGACCAGCACGGCGCCGACGATAAGGCCGGGAGTGGCAAGCGGCAGGATGACCTGGCGAAAGGTCCCGATCGGTGTTGCGCCCAGCGATGTCGCCGCCTGGATCAGGTCCTGCGGAATGCCCTCGAGCACGCCGACGAGGGTGAGGATCATCAGCGGCACGAAGAGATAGACCATGGCGACGATCACCGAGCCCTCTGTATAAAGCATCGAAAGCGGCTCGCTGATGACGCCGACCGACAGCAGGGCCGTGTTGAGGATGCCGTTCTTGCCGAGAATGATCAGCCAGGCGAAGGAGCGCACGACGACGCCGGTCAGGAGCGGAAAGACGGCGGCGATGATCATCACGCTCTTCGCCCGGCCCGGCATCTGGGCGATGACATAGGCGGCGATGAAGCCGACGAACAGCGAGATCACCGTGGTGATGAGGGCAATCTCGATCGTCCGATAGAGCACGGTGCGGCGAAAGCCGCTGTTGAAGAAGGCGACATAGGGCGAGAAGATGCCCTTCGGCTCCATGAAGGTCGCGGCGATCGTGATGACCACCGGGACGACCAGGAAGAGCACGACGGCGACCATCGCCGGCGCCGCCAAACCCCATTTTGCAAGATGCTTCATCCGTCAAATTCCGCTGGGCAGGCCATCACATGCCGAAGATTTCATTCCAGCGATCGATCCAGTCCGACTGAGCGGCGTTCAGCTTGGCATAATCGATGCGGCCGAGCTTGGCGATCATGTCGGCGCCGTAGGTCCAGAGTTTCGCCTGGTCCGGCGTCAATACGACCTTGGTGGAGACCGGCGCATCGACGCCCTGCGCGGCTTCGGCCTGCTGGACATCCTTGGAGAGGATGAAGTTGATGAACTGATGCGCCAGCTCAACATTCTCAGAGCCCTTCGGAATGTTGACGGTGTTAAGCGTCGCCATGTCGCCTTCCTTGAGGCTGGCCCAGGTCATGGTCGGAACGGCTGATTGCATCGAGGCCAGCGTGAAGTCCTGCGCCAGCGCCACCTTGGCCTCGCCGGTGGAGATCAGGTTCACCAGTTCGGAGCCGGTATTGTAATTCTTGACGACATTCGGCTTCAGCGCGGTGATCGCCGCAAAAGCCTTGTCGGTATCCTCATAGGCATCGGCGCCGGCATGTTTACCGGCTTCCAGAACCGTCAGCGGGCCGGCGGTGGTGGTGATGCCCGGCAGCGTCACGGCGGATTTCAGATCGTCGCGCCAGAGGTCGTTCCAGGAGGTAATCGGCGGATTGACCTTCGCCTTGTCGTAGACGATGCCGACGCGGCCGATCGTATAGGCCGGGCCGTAATTGCCCTGTGGCGCCTTGGCGAGATCGTAGAGATCGTAGATGTTCGGAAGCTTGGCGCGGTCGACTTCCTGAAACAGCCCCTGCTGAATGCCGATCTGCGAATAGCTGTCGGTCAGGTAAATGACGTCGACACCCTTGCCACCGCGAAGCTTCAGCTTGTTGAGGCGGTCGGCATTGTTGCCGGTTTCGAAGACCACATCGCAGCCGCAGATTTTCTTGAAAGGCTCAATGATGTTGGCCTTCATCTTCTCGCCGTTGTAGCCCCACCAGGAGATGGTCAGCGTCGTCGCCTGGGCGCAAACCGGCAGCGCGACGGTGGTCGCCGCGAGGAGGGCGAGGCCCGCGACGCGGGACAGGGTGAGGCCTTTCATGGTCGAAATCCTTATGGTCAGTGAAATCGGGTGGGGTGTCTGGCTGGCGGAATACTATTTTTCGAGCATGGGCTTTACAAGCCTAACAATTGAGCAAAACGTCGTTTTCTGTAAATCTTTGTCGCGCGCGGGATGGGTAGTAAGATCTTGCCTATGCCCGTTTGCAAATCGCTGAGATGATTCAGCTTTTGCGCAATTTTGGCCATGCGCTTTACACATTCTGTCGTCGGTTCTACGGTCGACTTACCGAATTTCTCGCAGGCATTCTTCCGATGGCATCCTTGCCCAAAAATCTTCCCGACGATCTGCTCATCAACGCGGCCGACGAAGTGCTTATCCGACAGGATCTGACACTCACGGCGCTCGGCCGGCGTCCTGCCGACAGGTTGCTGAGGGTTGGCCGGCTTCTGGATGTCCATAGCCGCAGCTGGCTTGAGGACCAGGAGATCGTGATCAAGGGACGGCGGATCGCCTATGTCGGCCCCGCCGGCAGTTATACGGGAGAAGTTGGCGAGCGTGTGTGGGAACCAAATATCGCCGCCGTTCCCGGTTTCGGCGAGGCGCACAAGCATATTGAGAGCTCGCATCTGACGCCGGAATGGGAGGCGGCATTGGTCATGCCGCATGGCGTCACCTGGACTTGCGAGGCAAGCCACGAGTTTTCCAACGTCAACGGTCCGCGCAATCTGGAATTCTGGCTGGAGGCGCGCCGGCGCGGATCGCCGATGAAGATCTTCCCGCTGCCCGGCTCCGCCGTGCCGCCAACCGCCTACGAATGGGGCGGTGGTCATTTCGGCTATGACGAGCAGAAGGCGTTTCTTTCCGAGAGCCTGATGGTGGCCGGGCTCGACGAGGTGATGGATTGGCCGTCGGTCAGCAATCCGGAGAATCCGGCTTACGATCGTCTATGGGGCATGATCCGCGCCACTTTCGAGCAGCGCGGCGTCGTCGAAGGCCATGGCGCTGGCTTGCGCGATCTCGCCTCGATCAATGCCTTTGCCGGCGCGGGCCTTGCCTCGGATCACGAAGGCTGGTTCCTGGAGGAGATCTGGGAGAAGCTGACCCACGGCCTTTTCATCGAGCTTCGGCCGCATTCGCTGCCGGAGGTGATCAAGGGATTGATCGACAAGGGGCTGTCCGACTGGTCGCAGATCGCCTTTGTGACGGATGACCGCAGCGCCTCGGATACGCTGAAGATGGGAGCGACAGATTACAATGTCCGGCTTGCCATCGAAAACGGGCTGGCGCCAGAAATCGCCATTCAATGCGTGACGATCAATCCGGCGCGGCACATGCGGTTGACGCCCTGGGTCGGCTCGATTGCGCCCGGCCGTTTTGCCGATATCGTGCTGCTGGATGATGTCGAGACGCTGTCGATCGCCAAGGTCTGGGCGGATGGCCGTCCGGCTTCGGAGGGCAAGAGCTTTGTCGGCGTTCGCCCCGAAATCGCCTGGCCGGATTGGGCGACGAAGACGGTGAAGATCGACAGAACCGTCCTGCCGGAGGATTTCCGGATCGCGGCACCCTCGGATGCGCCGACGGCAAAGGCGGCGCTCCTTCGTCCCTTCCATTGGGCCGATGATTTCATCACCACGGATCTTCCGGTTGTGGATGGCGCTGTTCAGCGAGACCATGACCGCAACGTCACCAAGTTTGCGATCGTCGACCGCTTCTCCGGCGAGGCCAAGGTCGCGCGTATGTTCTGGCTCGGCACTGGACCGCGTACGCCCGACACGGCGCTTGGCGCCACGCTCGGCCATGACAAGCATAATATCTGGGTCGTCGGCTCTTCCGACGCGGCAATGGCGATGGTCGCCAATGCGCTCGCCGAACAGCAGGGTGGCTGGGTGCTGGTTTTCGGCGGCAAGGTCGTCGCCCGCGTTCATTACGAGGTCGGTGGCCTGATGACGGCGCGCCCGGCGGAGGAGCTGGATGCGGAAATGCAGGCGCTTTATAAAGCTGGCGCCGAAATCGACTGGATGTACGAACCGACCTTCTCGCCGCGCTGGTGGCCGGGTTTTCCGGAACGCCTTTCTTTCGCGACGCTCACCTGCGCGCCGTGGCGCTGGGTTCTGGTCGCGCCGTCCGAAAGGGCGCCAGAGGGCTTCGTCAATGTCGCGACCGGAGAGACGCATCCGATCGTCTGGTGAGGGATATCCAAATATTGTAATGGAATATCTCTCCTCGAGCCGGCTTCTATGATGATCCGATAGAGCGGTGGTTCCATTGTCATTGCCGCTAATGGCTTGACGCTCGAGGCCTATCCCGTAATTATCCGTTTGGTTACTAATGCCGTGGCTGAGTCGGTATGTCTGAACGTCAGGCACTGCCTCGGTCCGTGTTGCCTGCCCCTATCGAGGAACCAAGCGGAGGAGGCTTTGGTGACCGACAATCTCAAACCCCAGAGGATGACGCTGGCATTTTCCACATTGGGATGTGCGGAGCTGGAACTGGATGAGGCGCTTGCCCTGGCGGCACACCATGGCCTCGATGCGATCGAGATTCGCGCGCTTGGCGGCACGATCGATCTGTCGGCCTATTTCACCGAACGGTTCGGCACGCCGGCAGGTCTGGCCCAGGCACTCGATCTCTCTCCTATCGCCGTCTGCGCTCTCAACACGTCGCTGCGCCTTGTCGGTGCCACGCCGGAGGCGAAGGAGGCGTTCCTGCGCTATCTTCCCTGGGCGGAAGCGGCGGGCATCAAGTCGCTGCGCGTTTTCGATGGCGGCACCACGGGCGATACCGGAGAGCTCGCCGAGGCTTTATCGACGCTGGACTGGTGGCGCGAGACGGCCCGCCGCGAGGGCTTTGCGGCTGATATGGTGGTGGAGACGCATGATATCCTGGTGCGGCCAGAGACTATCGGCCGTTTTCTGGAAGCGGCGCCCGATTGCGCCCTGATCTGGGATACCCATCATACATGGCGCAAGGGCGGGCAGGATCCGGTGGAGACCTGGAAGCAGGTGCGCCACAATACGCGCCACCTCCACGTCAAGGACAGCGTCTCGCAGCCGAGCGGGAAACTGTCCTATAGCTATGCGCTTCCGGGCACCGGCGAATTTCCGATGGCGTCTCTCCTCTCCGTGCTTGCCGCCGATCGCTATGACGGCGTCATGAGCCTGGAATGGGAGCGGCTCTGGCATGCGCAGCTTCCGCCACTGGATCTGGCGCTTCAGGAGGCGCGGAAGACAGACTGGTGGCCGCGGTCCAATCCGGACGGCCGGCTTTCAAGTGGTTCCGCGCGCTAGATTCGTCGCGCGCCGTTTGCCAATTTTCACGGCAATTGAATCAATAACAAGGAAAACCCGCTATAATTGAATGTTTGCAAGAGTTGCTTTATTAGTGTATTAGCATAAAGTAACGCTAAATATTAAAGACGCTGTCCGTCTTGGGTTGATTATCGTTTTCAGTGCAATATTTCCGGCTCGTTGCAGGGGAACCCCATGGGGGTTGGAGGGTGTCTGGGAGATGAGAAAGACGGATTTTGGGCGCCACGAATCCCACGCTCCGCACGCGCTTGCGCCGTTTCAAGGCGCCGGGTCTCCCTATCGAATTTCCGCCCTCTGCCGATCCTTCAGCCATCGGAGGCTTGATGCCCGCTAGGAGGAAGCAGAGCGATAGTACCCATAACGCCCTGATTTTAAAGGCGATTGCTGGCGGTGGCCTGAGCTTTGCCGTACAGCGGATCCATAAAATCGAGAACATCGCCGACATTCTTTATGCCGAGAGCCTGGCGCGCGTGACGGATGCAGAGGGTGTCGTTCACACGGCGGGCAGCTTCGTGTCGCTATTGGACGACGGGTTTGATCTCGACCACAGGATTCTGGACATGGTTTTGTCCGCGCTGGCGGCGGACACGACGCTTATACTTGGCTGCAACCTGACCGCGGCCAATCTATCCGCTTCAGATCGATTCGCCGATATCTTCGGCCGAATCACCCGTCATCCCGAGCTGACATCGCGGCTCGTGATCGAAGTCATCGAAACGCATCCGCTTGTCGGCGCCGCTATTGAACGGCTGAAGATGATCCGCGCGCTCGGCTGCCGCATCGCGATTGATGATTTCGGTGTCGGCTTCGCAACGCCGGCGAACCTGCTGCAGGTCTCGGCCGATATCGTCAAGATCGATGCGTCCTTCGTTCGCGACAACAGGCCAGGCCGCGATGGACACGACAGCCTGTATCACATGGTCGGTTTTGCCTCCTGCATTGCGCCGGTGGTGGTGGTCGAGGGCATAGAGACAGAGGCGCAGTTCGAGGCGGCGCGCGCGGCTGGCGCGACGCATGTGCAGGGCTTCCTGCTGTCGAGGCCAGCCTGGTTGCCGCGACTTCGGCAGGAAAAGAGCAAATTTAGCTTGCGGGGGGTTGAATGATGAAGCGCCCTTCCTTCGCGCGGGATTATGGTTTCTCCACCGCCATGACGGCGCGTGGCGTCCAGGCGCAGGCGCGGCTCGACGTCCTGTTCGAGGAATTGCGGGAACTGTTTTCCGGTGCCGGCATCATGCCGCCGGTTGCGCTCCTGCGCGGGAGCGATCCGCATATCGCCATTCGTGCCGGATCGGGCAGTATCTCCGCGCGGGTGACGATCGACGCCGAAAACGGTCTTTATGTCTTTTGCGAGCTCGACCGCGCAGCCGGTATCGTTTTGGCGACGGCGAGCGAGGAGCGACTGATCGACGAGATCGTCGCGCATCTTTCGGCCGGCGACGATGACCTTGTGCCGCGCACGATCGACAGCGCCGTCGGCATTCTTGTCGGCCAGACCATGGAAGATGTCGAGCGCAAGCTCATCCTGCAGACACTCCGTCACTGTAGCGGCAATCTCACCCATGCCGCCTTCATGCTCGGCATCTCCCTCACGGCACTCTGCCGCAAACTGGCCGTCTATTTTCCGGACACCGCAAAGGATTTTTCCAAGGGCGCAATCGGTGTTGCACCCCCGGCGGAAAGGGATCGGCGATGAGCGCGGACATTCTCAATATAGCGGGCAATCCCAGCCCGCAGACGAAGACATGGATGATGACATGACGCAATCACGCGAGGCGAAGCACGCCGGACCAAACGACATTCGGGAAACGATCATGGACGCTTTCAGCAGCAAAAAAGACCTGGCCCAACCTCAGGCAGGCAGCCTGTCCGATGGCTGCGTCAAGATTGTTTCGGCCTATGTCAGCCACAACACCGTCCCCATCGGCAGTCTCTCCAAGCTGATCACCGATGTGCACGAGGCGCTGCAGGCCCTGGACGGGGCAGCGCCTTCGGTGGAGCGGACAAAGCCGGTGCCGGCTGTCGATCTTAAGAAATCGGTGACGAACGACTACATCATCTGCCTTGAGGACGGTAAACGCTTCAAGACGCTGAAGCGCCATCTGCGCGTTCACTATGGCATGACGCCCGAGGAATATCGCCAGAAATGGGGTCTTGCTCCGACCTATCCGATGGTGGCGCAGAATTATGCCAACCGCCGCTCGGAACTCGCCAAGCTCTCTGGCCTTGGTGCCAATGGCAACAAGAAGGATAGCGTCCGCTAGCGCGGAGACCGCGAAAGTCCGTACGGATTTTCAAACCGGATTGTGTGCTTTCCATTGCAGGTGACGTTGCGGTCGTCCCGGTGCCGATGGAAAGCGACAAGGATAATGGCGCCCTACGAGGGGGCGCCATTATCTTTTTTACGGTGTGCACTGCTTCAAGCCGCCACGATCTGGCGGCCGCCGGTCAGAACACCTGGCGAAGCACGATGAAGAGTGTGAAGGCAAGCGCGATCGAGGCTGGCAGCGTCAGGATCCAGGCCATCAGCATGTTGCGAACAGTGGACCATTGCAGTCCGGAGCCGTTGGCGGCCATGGTGCCGGCGACGCCCGAGGACAGGACATGCGTGGTGGACACCGGCAGGCCGAGATGATCGGCGGCACCGATCGTCAGCATGGCGACGACTTCGGCGGCAGCACCCTGGCCGTAGGTAAGGTGCGTCTTGCCGATCTTCTCGCCGACGGTGACGACGATGCGCTTCCAGCCCACCATGGTGCCGAGGCCGAGCGCCAGCGCGACGGCGACCTTCACCCAGAGCGGGATGAACTTCGTCGCGTTGTCGACGGCGGCGTGATATTGCGTCACCGCCTTCAGATCATCCGCACCCATCGGCAGCAGCTTGCGCTTGTCGATCAGCTTCAAGGCTTCGCCGATCAGGTAGATATCATTGCGGACGTTGCCGACGAGGCCGTTCGGCAGCTTCTCGACCGAAGGATAGGACGCGATCTCGATGCCGGTGGCATGGATATAGGCCTGCAACGCCGGCGTCGTGGCGTCGGTCCAGGTCTTGTTCTTCACCGCGTCGCTGACGGCAGCCTTCGGATCGGCCGGCGCAGCGACACCAGGCTTCACATATTTGCCAAGCACGGCCTCGACCTGCGTGGAGGCGGCCTTGTAGGCTTCGAGATAGTTGATGTCGGGCGTGCGGTTAAGCGCAAAAGCAGTTGGCACCAGGCCGATCAGAATGAGCATGATCAGGCCCATGCCCTTCTGGCCGTCATTGGAGCCATGGGCGAAGCTGACGCCGGTGCAGGTGAAGATCAACAATGTGCGAATCCACAGCGGCGGCGGCGCATTGCCCTTCGGCGCTTCGTAGAGCGCCTTGTTGCGGATCAGCGCCTTGGAGACCAGGAGCAGCAGGGCAGCCAGACCGAAGCCGATCAGCGGCGACAGCAGCAGCGACAGGCCGACACTGCTCGCCTGCGACCAGTCGACGCCACTGGTGGCGGAGCCCGCGGGCGCAAGGAACTGATTGGCAAGGCCGACACCGATGATCGAGCCGACAAGCGTATGAGAACTCGATGCCGGCAGACCGAGATACCAGGTGCCGAGGTTCCAGACGATTGCGGCGATCAACAGCGCGAAGACCATGGCGAGACCGGAGCCGGAGCCGACCTGCAGAATCAATTCGACGGGCAACAGCGCCAGAATACCGAAAGCGACGGCGCCGGAAGAGGTCAGCACGCCGAGAAAATTGAAGAAGCCCGACCAGATGACGGCAAATTCGGCCGGCATCGAGCGGGTGTAGATGACCGTGGCGACCGCGTTGGCCGTATCGTGGAAGCCATTGACGAATTCGAAGCCGAGCGCGATCAGCAGCGCCAGGCCGAGCAGAATCCATGGGACAGTCGCGGCTTCGGCCAGATCATTGCCGAGGGCATAGCCGACATAGCCAAGACCGCCGAGCACGACCACGCCGAAGAGCGGCAGAAACCACTTGGCGGAACCGCCCGCGCCGTGAATAGGATGATTGGCATTGCCACCCTCCGCATTGCTTGAAGCGACATCGACCATCTCACGCACTCCCCTATGGCGAATAACATTTCCCGTTTAAGCGCGGTTGATGAACCTCTCGTGACGCATGCGGAGATCTTCCCGCACTGGCTGGCCGCGCGCGCAAGTGCAACTCATCGAAAGCGCGATACTCGTTAAGCGATAATATATGCGGAAGGTACTGCAATTTCCCGTTCAGCATCCTGATTTCGCCGCGAAAACGCCTTGTTCGGTTCAGCCGACGTTCAGCTCTTAGGGCTTTAAATTGGCGTGTAAGGGACTTGGACTAGGGGTCTATCAAGATGAGATTGTCTGTAATTGCCATTGCTGCCGTGCTCGGTGGACTGGCCGTATCCTCGGCAGAAGCAATGCCCGTTCCCGCCGCCGGGGCCATCCCCGCCGTTGCCCGGACAGTGGCCGAGGCGCCGGTGGTCAAGGTCGACTATGCCTGCGGCCGCGGCTGGCACCTGACGCGTTGGGGCGAATGCCGACCGAACCGCTGGGGGCCGCCGCGCGGCTACGGCTGGGGATATGATCGGCCGCCACCGCCGCGTGGCTGGTATGGCCACCGTCCCCATCGCGATCGCTGGGAACGCGACGGCTGGCGTGAACGCCGCCGGGATTGGTAAGAAACCAGATACCCCGCCGTCAAGTCACGGCGGGGTATCGCCTATTCTGCCGTAAGCGGTTTTGTCCGCAGAATACGCGCGGTCCACCACATCCCGGCAACGGCTGCCAGCAGCACCAGCAGGATCGTCATCAGG
This sequence comes from Rhizobium sp. GW821-FHT14E12, assembly GCF_058803745.1. NCBI lineage: Bacteria > Pseudomonadati > Pseudomonadota > Alphaproteobacteria > Hyphomicrobiales > Rhizobiaceae > Rhizobium > Rhizobium sp. GW821-FHT14E12. Next base: position 278,674 of record NZ_JBXAPH010000008.1, on the reverse strand, counting down.
CTTTTGGCATGCAAGACGATGTCCGAGAGCCTTGGCCGGATGAGATCGGCCGTGTTGAAACTTTCGCCACTGAACCGGCAAAGAATGAGCGACAGATTGTTGCGCACGAGAACAGTGTCGATCTCCGAGACCAGATCGCCGGCGGCAACCATTTCGTCCTTCATCGTCCGCATCCGCAGCAGCACCGCCTTGGCGGCGGCGAGATAGGCGTGCGAACATTCGTTGAAAGGGCTTTCCTCATCGCTGATGCCTCCCGGCATCACGCCCCAGAGGCAATAGCTGCGCTGGATCTGCGCGAAATTCAGGACACGACGGAAGGTCTCGTCGGTATCCGTTGCCGCGGCGGCAAGCGCGACGATGCGCCCATAATAGGGATCGATCACGGCCATTTCGCCATGCGTCAGGCTCGGTATCGGAATGCCGGCGTGGCTCCCCGACGAGCCGCCGCCATGAGCGGCCACCGATATCGGCCAGCCCAGTGCCATCAAACAGATCAGCCAGAGCAACGCGCCACCGCCCATCAGGCATTTCCCGCGCACAGAACCATGCGCGGGATGCGTTGAGCGTGTCATCTCAGGCCCGGCGCAGAGCCGTGCTGCCGTAGCGAACCTGCGGCAGATCGCGCTCGGCCCATGCCCCGAAGGCAAGGCCGAGTGTCGTCCACAGGATGGCGTGCATCCCGAGCGACGTGATCCGGAACTGCCAGAGAACGATGGCCGAGAACTGCTCCGGCACCTCGTTGATCGGCGGCAGCAGATACTGGATCAGCGCGATGAAGACGAAATAGCCGATGCCGGCAAGGATCGCGCCGTTCCATGCGCCGTAACGCGCGACAAGCCGGCGGCCGAACCCCACCGCGACGATCATGCCGACGATGGAAGCCACGATCATGATGAAGAACAGTTCGGTCCGGGCGCCGATCGTATCGGGGTTGCCGACGGCCGGCGGATTGGCCGGATATTTGAGGTCGGGAACCAGCGAAATCGCCACGAACGCCGCGATGGCGAGCAATGCGGCCGTACCGCGCGCGCCGAGCGGGCTGATGCGGCCATAGACGAAGGCGAAGACCAGGGCGAAGAGGCCGCCCACTGCCGTTGCATAGATCAGGCTGCCGATGAGGAGACCGACGCCGGCCTGTGTGGCGCGGCTGACGATTTCCGGCTCGGATGCTTCCCCGGCCGCTTGCGCGGCCTTCTCCTCAAAGCCGATCGCCCAATCGACGAGCGGCTCACCAAAGATGCGGGCGTAGACAAAAATGAGAATACCAGCGAGCGCTCCGACCAGCATGCCGCGGAGCAAAAGACGTCCAACCATGTTCCTGATCCCTTAGTGGCAGGGGAAACCGAGCAGATGACGGGCGTCATGCACGAATTCGTGCACATACATGCCCGAGATCAGCGATGTCGCGCCTTCTTCGGCGCCGACGAAGTAGATCGCCAACAGCATCAGAAGACCGGCGAAGATCGCCCAGGGCAGGATTTGGCCGAGCGGTATCGGCGTCGGGATCGCGGATGGTGCGAATGCGGTGTCAGACATTTCATTCCCTCTTCAGAAAAGCGCGTTCCATTTGCGGAAGGGTTTTTTACGGGAAGGGTCTGGCTCTCTGGGGGCGGTATCCGCCCGTCGATTACAGTGGCGCGACCGCGCCGGGATTTCACCGGCTTCCACACCCGTAAGTCTAGGTTTATATCTGGCTGCAAAGACGATTGTCAATCAACGCGCCCTCTGCCCGCCAGGGTGGTTGCGGCGCATCCGGCTCGGGGAAATCCAATATTATGAGAGCGCATCTGAGCTGGGTTTGCCACGGGCCGACCGAGGCCAATCGCAATAGCCGTTTTCCGGCCGACGAGCCGCTGGAGGCCAAGGCCGCGCAGCAGGCCCGGATCCTTGCCGAGCAGCTCGGATCGGTGGACCGGGCCTGGTCCAGTCCCGCGCTCAGGTCTCGCCAGACGGCTGCGGCGCTGGGGCTTGATGGCGTCACCGAACCTGCCTTCCGGGAATGCGACTACGGCCGCTGGCAGGGCAAGAGCATCGCCGACCTCAACAACAGCGATCCGGAAGCCCTGGCGCTCTGGATGCTGGATCTGGATGCGGCGCCGCATGGCGGCGAGGCACTGTCCTCGGTCCTTGCGCGTGTCGGCGGCTGGATGCAGGGCCATATCGGTGATGGCGGCCACACCGTCGCGGTCACGCATGCGACCGTCATCCGCGCCGCCATCCTGCATGCGCTGCAAGCGCCGCCTTCGGCCTTCTGGGCGATCGATGTCGAGCCGCTCGGTATTGTGGAGATGACCAGCGACGGCCGTCGCTGGCAGCTGCGTTTCCCGAACGTCACACGATAACGATCAGCGGCGGGCTTTGGCCCGCTGCCGTTCGAAACGGATGAGATAACCGGCAAGACCGAGCGTCATCAGGGAAAGCCCGTACCAGGTGATGGCATAGACCAGGTGGCTGTTGTGGAAGGCGATCTGCGTCAGGCCGCCGACCGGCAAGTCGCCGGGATTTCTCGTATCGTCCGCATCGATGAAATAGGGCGCGACATTCTTGAGGTCGCGCACCTCGGCGATCGCGGTCACGTCGCGCGAATACCAGCGCTCTTCGGCCGGCACGTTGGAGCGCAGCAGCGTGCCCTTCGGCTCGTTGATCCGCAGCAGGCCGGTGACGGTGGTTTCGCCGCCGAGTTCTCCGGCGGGACGGGTGTCCGGATTGCGCTTGGCGGTCGGCACGAAGCCGCGATTGATGACGATGACGGTACCGTCCGTCTCTCGCATCGGCGTCAGCACCCAGTAGCCGGGGCCGAGCACGGTCGAGGCATAGACCTGCGTTTCCTTGTCGTTGAGGAAGGTGCCGGTCGCCTGGACACGCTTGTATTCATAGCCGGCGGCATCGATGGCGGACCATTCCGCCGGGCCGGGGGCGGCGACGGGCGGCGCATGCACGCGAGCATCGACGCGGGCGATCAGGTTGAGCTTCCAGGACAGCCGCTGCACCTGCCAGGTGCCGAGCCCGATGAGCAGGGCGGTCAAAAGCAGCAGCAGGATCACCCAGATGGCGAGCGTCAGCGTCGAGCGTGGTTTTTCGGAAAGGGAATCAGTCGGGATATCGGTCAAGGCGCAAAACTCCATCGGAGGCGCGAAAAAAGCCGGCGGAAACATCACGCCGGAGAGCGGCGGGCATCCCTCGGGGATGCCCGCCGCTTTGTCATTACGGCATGTTGCGCATCATCTCGGGCGACATGACCATCATGTTGGCATTGAGATGGTGCATGACCCAGAGCGAGCCGGAGAGAGCGATGATCACCAGAACGATGGTGAAGATCAACGCCATCATGTTCCAGCCGCCTTCGGACTTGGTGTTCATGTGCAGGAAGTAGATCATGTGCACGATGATCTGGATGGCACCGAAGACCATAATCAGGGCTGCTGTGACGACCGGATCGGCAAAGACCTTGCCCATGACCAGCCAGAAGGGAATGGCGGTCAGGATGACGGAGAGCACGAAGCCCGTCATGTAGCTCTTGAACGTGCCGTGGCTGGCCTCGTGGCCGCCATGGTGGTCATGGCCGTGGGCGTCTGCGGAATGATGCGAATGATTGGCGTTCGAGCTCATCCGAGAACTCCCATGAGGTAGACGAAGGAAAAGACGCCGATCCAGACGACGTCGAGGAAGTGCCAGAACATCGACAGGCACATCAGGCGACGCTTGTTCTCGGGGATCAGGCCGTGCTGGCTTACCTGTACCATCAGCGTGATCAGCCAGACGATACCGACGGTGACGTGCAGGCCGTGCGTGCCGACCAGCGCGAAGAAGGCCGACAGGAAAGCACTGCGCTGCGGGCCGGCGCCTTCGAGGATCAGGTGATAGAACTCGTAGAGTTCGAAATAGATGAAGGCTGCGCCGAACAGGCCGGTGATCGCCAGCCACATCATCGTTCCCGACTTGTTGCCTTTCTCCATCGCCAGCATGGCGAAGCCATAGGTGATGGAGGAGAACAGCAGCATCGCCGTGTTGAGGGCGACGAGCGGCAGCTCGAACAGGTCGGCCGGCGACGGGCCGGCCGCGTAGTTATGGCCGAGGACGGCATAGGTGGCGAAGAGGACTGCGAAGATCAGGCAGTCGCTCATGATGTAGATCCAGAAGCCCAGCATGGTGCTGCCTTCGGGATGATGCTCCTCCGCCAAATAGAATGCGGGGGTCTCGCCGTCCTTGAGAGCGTGTGAGGTATGGGTCGTCATAGGTCTTATACCTGTCCTGCGAGCAGCTTCGTACGCTCGTTCTCGGTCTTCACGACCTCGTCGGCGGGAATGTAGAAGTCGCGCTTATAGTTGAAGGTATGGCCAATCGTCACGACGATCATGGCGGCGAAGGTGATGGCGGCGAGCCACCACATGTACCAGATCATGCCGAATGCGAAGGCGATGGAGAGAACGCCGAGGATAATACCGGTGCCGGTGCTCTTCGGCATATGGATCGGGATGAAGCCTTCGGTCGGACGCTTGTGGCCGCGGTTCTTCATGTCCCACCACGCATCATGGTCGTAAACGATCGGCGTCAGCGCGAAATTATATTCCGGCGGCGGCGACGAGGTCGACCATTCCAGCGTACGACCATTCCAGGGGTCGCCGGTGTGATCGCGAAGCTCTTCGCGCTTGATGAAGCTGACGACGAGCTGGATCAGGAAGGAGGCGATGCCGATGGCGATCATCACGGCGCCGAGTGCGGCAATGATGAAGTAGATCTGCAGCGAGGGATCATCGAACTGCGAGACGCGGCGGGTAACGCCCATCAGGCCGAGCACGTAGAGCGGCATGAAGGCGAAGTAGAAGCCGACGACCCAGAACCAGAAGGACATCTTGCCCCAGAAAGGATCGAGCTTGAAGCCGAAAGCCTTCGGGAACCAGTAGGCGATGCCCGCGAACATCCCGAACAGCACGCCGCCGATGATGACGTTGTGGAAGTGGGCGATCAGGAACAGCGAGTTGTGCAGCACGAAGTCGGCCGGCGGAACCGCGAGCATGACGCCGGTCATGCCGCCGATGGTGAAGGTGACCATGAAGGCCACGGTCCACAGCATCGGCACTTCAAAGCGGATACGCCCGCGATACATCGTGAAGAGCCAGTTGAACAGCTTGGCGCCCGTCGGGATCGAGATGATCATCGTCGTGATGCCGAAGAAGGAGTTGACGCTGGCGCCCGAACCCATGGTGAAGAAGTGATGCAACCAGACCAGGTACGACAGGATGGTGATGACCACGGTGGCGTAGACCATCGAGGCGTAGCCGAACAGGCGCTTGCTGGAGAAGGTGGCAACGACTTCCGAGAACACGCCGAAGGCCGGCAGGATCAGGATGTAGACTTCCGGGTGGCCCCAGATCCAGATGAGGTTGACATACATCATCGGATTGCCGCCGAGGTCGTTCGTGAAGAAGTTCGTGCCGGCGTAGCGGTCGAGCGACAGCAGGGCAAGAACGGCCGTCAAGACCGGGAAGGCGGCGACGATCAGCACGTTGGTGCAGAGCGCGGTCCAGGTGAAGATCGGCATTTTCATCATGGTCATGCCCGGCGCGCGCATCTTGACGATGGTGGCCACCAGGTTGATGCCCGATAGAAGCGTGCCGATACCGGCGACCTGCAGGCCCCAGATATAATAGTCGACGCCGACGCCGGGACTATAGGAGCTACCCGACAGCGGCGGATAGGCGAGCCAGCCGGTGCGGGCGAATTCGCCGATGAACAGCGAGATCATGATGATGATCGCGCCGGCCGTCGTCATCCAGAAGGAGAAGTTGTTGAGGAACGGGAAGGACACGTCGCGCGCGCCGATCTGCAGCGGCACGACGAAGTTCATCAGACCCGTCACCATCGGCATCGCCACGAAGAAGATCATGATCACGCCATGGGCGGTGAAGACCTGGTCGTAATGGTGCGGCGGCAGGTAACCTTCCGAGCCGTTGAAGGCGAGCGCCTGCTGGGCGCGCATCATGAGCGCATCTGAAAAGCCGCGCAGCAGCATGATCAGCGCCAGGATGATGTACATGATACCGATCTTCTTGTGATCGATACTGGTGAACCATTCCTTCCAGAGATAACCCCACAGGCGGAAATAGGTGAGCACGCTCAGGAGAGCGATGCCGCCGATCGCGACGCCGGTGAAGGTCAGGACGAGGATCGGCTCGTGATAGGGGATAGCGTCAAGCGTCAGCCGACCGAAGATGAATTTATAGAGGTCCGGGTTGGAAAACATGGATCGCCTCTGTCCTTATAGATAACTTGTTACTGAGCGCACGCGGATCAATGATCCTGGTGCTGCGCCGGCTGCGAGGAACCGGTCGACGAATTCGAAGATGAACCGTCGCCCATGTCCATGCCCGGCATGGAATTGTCGCCATGCTGCATCGAGTGGGCCGCAGGAGCGTCAGCCCTCACCGGTGTGACATCCGCATGATCCGCATCGCGGTTGTCATGGATCAGACGCTCACGGTTTTCCTGGCTGTCCTTGCCGGCGCCGCCCTTGGCGTCGATATGCATCATTTCGCTCATGCACATCTTGCTCGGATCGGCGCACATGTTGAGGATGGCCTCGTAGAGATCCTTGTCGACGGCGTTATAGTAGCGAACGGGCTCCCGTTCGCTCGGCTTGGCGAGCGCCAGATATTCCGGACGGCCGAGCGCCGAGCCCTGGCTCTTGGCCTTTGCGACCCACTGGTCGAAATCGGCCTGGGAGAAACCATGGAACTTGAAGCGCATATGCGAGAAGCCGGCGCCGCTGTAATTGGCGGACAGGCCCTGATATTCGCCCGGATGGTTGATGACCGCATGCAGCTTCGTCTCCATGCCCGGCATGGCATAGATCTGGCCAGCAAGCGCCGGCACGAAGAAGGAGTTCATCACCGCGGATGCCGTGATCTTGAAGTTGATCGGCGTATCGACCGGGGCGGCCAGTTCGTTGACCGTGGCGATGCCGAGGTCGGGGTAGAAGAACAGCCATTTCCAGTCGAGCGCGACCACTTCGACGGTCAGCGGCTTGACGTTCTCGGCGACCGGCTTTCCGGCCGCGATGCGGTCGAGCGGCCGGTAGGGATCCAGCTGGTGGGTGCTGATCCAGGTTACCGCGCCAAGCGCGATAATGATGGCCAGCGGCGCCGACCAGATCACCAGTTCCAGACGGGTCGAATGATGCCATTCGGGATCATAGGTCGCCGCCGTGTTCGACTGGCGATATTTCCAGGCGAAGAACAGCGTGAGGAAGATCACCGGTATGATGATGATCAGCATCAGGACGGTCGAGACGACGATGAGGTCGCGTTGCTGCACGGCGATGTCGCCGGAGGGAGCCATCACCACCAGATTGCAGCCCGAAAGCAGCAAGAATAGCGGGAGGACAAATAAGCGGCTGAAAATCTTCGATAGTCTTAGCACGTCTTAAAGCTCTTTTTGTTTCGACCCTACCGCAGCTAAAGGACGGAGGTCATGAACGATATGAGGTGTTTCGTCGCACCGCAGCAAATGCGGGTGCAATGCGGTATTGGGCGCGGTCTCACCTATCGGGAAAACCCTGAGAAATCTAGAAGGTTTTCCAACGGTCCGTAGCTTTTATCGGCGCCAATATACCCGGATCGGCGAAAATGGCTACCGATTGTGGCACGTCAACCCGGCATTGCGGCAGCGAAAGTCGAATTGGCCCGATTCAACGGCTAATTTGCGAATTATTTCATGCCCGACACTTGATAAGTTCGCACGTTTGATCAACATTTTAACTGTACGCGAATTCGTGGAGGAGTTCGCGTCTGGAGAGGGAGGCTCTCACACATGGTCAGTGTTACGCATGAAGCAGTAAATGCAACATCCAAAGGTTTTGAACGCGACGCTCGCAGCATGCATGCGGGGAGTGAGGTCGCACCCGGTAATATTGCTATCGGCGTGATCATCGGTCGCACGTCCGAGTTTTTCGATTTCTTCGTCTATGCCATCGCATCGGTCCTGGTTTTCCCGAAGCTGATCTTCCCCTTCGCGGATCCCCTGCATGGCACCATGCTTTCCTTCCTGATCTTTTCGCTTGCCTTTATCGCCCGCCCGATCGGTTCGTTCATCTTCATGGCGATCGACCGCGCCTATGGCCGCGGCGTCAAGCTGACGATCGCGCTGTTCCTGCTCGGCGGTTCGACCGCGTCGATGAGCTTCCTGCCCGGCTATGCCGAGATCGGCGGCTACGCGATCCTTCTGCTTGCCGTCTTTCGTATCGGACAGGGCCTGGCGCTCGGCGGCGCCTGGGATGGTCTGGCCTCGCTGTTGGCGCTGAATGCACCGGCCAATCGCCGCGGTTGGTTTGCAATGATCCCGCAGCTCGGCGCGCCGATCGGCTTCATGCTGGCAAGCGCGCTCTTTGCCTACTTCGTCATGAGCCTGACCACCGCCGACTTTCTGGAATGGGGCTGGCGCTATCCATTCTTCTGCGCCTTCATGGTCAATGTCGTCGCGCTCTTCGCCCGGCTTCGCCTGGTGGCCACGCCGGAATTCGGCGCGCTGCTGGAGCGCCATGAGCTGGAGCCGGTCAAGATGACGGAGCTTCTGCGGGTGCATGGCCGTGACGTGCTGATCGGCGCCTTCGTGCCGCTGGCAAGCTTCGCGACCTTCCATCTGGTCACCGTCTTCCCGCTGAGCTGGATGACGCTCTATAGCGACCAATCGCCCGGGTCGTTCCTACTGGTCGAATTCGTCGGCGCGATCTGCGGCATCGTTGCGATCATCTGTTCCGGCCTGCTGGCCGATCGCATCGGCCGGCGTAACCAGCTGGCCGTCGGTGCGGTGCTGATCGCCTGTTTCGCCTTCGTCGCGCCTTGGCTGCTCGATGGCGGCAGCACCGGCCGTCACATCTACGTGGTTCTCGGCTTCACGTTGCTCGGCCTGTCCTTCGGTCAGGCCGCCGGCGCCAGCGCCTCGCGCTTCAGCCGGAACTATCGCTACAGCGGCTCGGCCCTGACCTCGGATCTTTCCTGGCTGATCGGCGCCGGCTTTGCTCCCTTCGTGGCGCTCAGCCTCTCCAGCCAGTTCGGCCTGGTCTATACCAGCCTCTATCTGCTCTCCGGCGTCGTCTGCACGCTGGTCGCGATCTTCTTCAGCAAGACGTTGGAAACGCGCGACACCTGACCGGATTTTCGAGATATCAAAGGGCCGCGATGCGCAAGCGTCGCGGCCCTTTGCGTGTTCCGGCACAAGCATCCGCGCTGCTGAAAAATCCGGCGAAATCTTGACTCTCCTTTCAAGCTTTTGTGATACAAACGGGCGTGCGGAAACTTGAAAAGAATAGTCAGGAAAAATATAGGCTATCGCACCACCGTCAAAGACGGGGTTTTCAAGCGAGAGGACGCCTATGACTTTTTCCTTCACCCATCTCACCAGCGCGCTGGCGCTTGTCGCGGGCCTTACGGTTGCTCCGCTGATGGCAAATGCCGCCGATTCCGAAGGCATTGTCGTCTACAATGCCCAGCATGAGACGCTGACCCAGGCCTGGGCGGATGGCTTCACCAAGGAAACCGGCATCAAGGTGACGATCCGCAACGGCAGCGACATGCAGTTCGCCAACCAGATCGTCGAGGAAGGCGCAGCATCCCCCGCCGACGTCTATCTGACGGAAAATTCTCCGGGCATGGCACTGGTCGACGCCAACAAGCTCTTCGCCCCTGTCGATGCCGACACGCTGGCGCAGGTGCCGGAAAACTTCAAGGCGGTCGATGGCAACTGGGTCGGCGTCGCCGCCCGCTCGACGGTTTTCGCCTATGACAAGACCAAGCTGAAGGACGCCGATCTGCCGAAGTCGCTGCTCGACCTCGCCGATCCCAAGTGGAAGGGCCGCTGGGGTGCATCGCCGGCCGGCGCCGATTTCCAGGCGATCGTCAGCGCGCTTCTTGAGCTCAAGGGCGAGGACGCCACCAAGGCCTGGCTGAAGGCCATGAAGGAAAACGCCACCCCTTACAAGGGCAATAGCGTTGCCATGAAGGCCGTCAATGCCGGTGAAATCGAGGGTGCGGTCATCTATCACTATTACTGGTTCGGCGATCAGGCCAAGACCGGTGAAAACAGCAAGAACGTTCTCCTGCATTACTTCAAGAACCAGGATCCGGGCGCGTTCGTCAGCATTTCCGGCGGCGGCGTTCTCGCCTCCAGCCAGCACCAGAAGGAAGCCCAGGCATTCCTGAAGTGGATCACCGGCAAGGGCGGCCAGGCCGTTCTGCGCGATGGCGATTCCTATGAATATGCCGTCGGCAACGGCGCCGAGTCCAACCCGAAGCTGGTGCCGCTCAAGGATCTGCAGGCCCCGAAGGTCGAGCCTTCCAAGCTGAACAGCAAGAAGGTCACCGATCTGATGACGGAAGCTGGATTGATCTAAGCTCTTGCATCACTGTCGCATGCCCTGCTAGGGGCATGCGGATGGCCGCTGGCCAATTCGATCCCGGCAATCGCCTTAAACGGCGGTTGCCTTCCTGTTTCAGGGCGTGAAAGGCAGCTGAGACTTGCTGCAGAAGAACACATATGCCGCGCCGGCCGGTCGGGCCGCTGCCATGCGAGTGCCCCCGCCGACGGCTGCGCCTCGCGGCCGTGTTCCGCACGCTTCCGTTATCGCCCTTGCATCTGTCGTCGCTTTTCTGAGCCTGGTGCCGCTCGGCTTCATCATCTGGATCACCGTCGATACCGGCTGGGCTCAAGTCGTCGCGCTGATCTTCCGTAACCGCGTCGGCGAGTTGCTGGTCAATACCGTTCTTCTCGAAGTTTGCACCATTCCGCTTTGCATCCTGCTTGCCGTCACGCTCGCCTGGCTGACCGAGCGCACCGATATCCCCGGCGCGCGCCTGTGGTCCTGGCTGGCGGTTGCGCCGCTGGCCGTGCCGGCTTTCGTGCACAGCTACGCCTGGGTCAGCCTGGTGCCTGGTATGCGCGGGCTGTCGAGCGGCGTGCTCGTGTCGGTGCTTGCCTATTACCCCTTCCTCTATCTGCCGGTGGCCGCGGCACTCCGCCGCCTCGATCCGGCGATCGAGGATGCTGCCGCCTCGCTCGGCCTCAATCCCTGGCGCGTCTTCTTCCGGGCGATCCTGCCGCAGCTTCGCCTCGCCATCTGTGGCGGCTCGCTGCTGGTCGGCCTGCATCTGCTCGCGGAATACGGTCTCTACGTGATGATCCGCTTCGATACGTTTTCGACCGCGATCGTCGATCAGTTCCAGTCTGCCTATAACAGCCCGGCCGCCAACATGCTCGGCGGCGTTCTGGTCTTCTGCTGTCTTCTGCTGCTCGGCATCGAAGTGCTGGTGCGCGGCAACGAGCGTTATGCCCGTGTCGGCTCCGGTGCCGCTCGCCCGGCGGATCGCCGCCGTCTCGGCTGGCTCGTCGTCCCTGCCGTCGCTCTTCCAGTGGTGGTGGCCGCGCTCACGCTCGGCGTGCCCTTCGTGACGCTGGCGCGCTGGCTTTATCTTGGCGGCACCGGCATCTGGCGGATGGAGACGGTTGGCAATGCGCTGTTGCAGACCATAGGACTGGCGATTGCCGGTGGACTGCTTGCCACCGTCGCCGCCATTCCGATGGCCTGGCTCTCGGTGCGCGCACCCGGCCGGCTGCAGCGGATCCTCGAGGCCTGCCATTATTATGTCGGCTCGCTGCCGGGCGTCGTCGTTGCCCTGGCGCTGGTGTCGATCACGGTGCGGCTGATCCTGCCGCTCTACCAGACCTTCGCAACGCTGCTGCTTGCCTATGTCCTGTTGTTCCTGCCGCGCGCCATGGTGGGCTTGCGCGCCAGCATCGCCCAGGCCCCGGTCGAGCTCGAACGCGCCGCCATGGCGCTTGGCCGCACGCCGGCCCAGGCCGTGCGGCAGATCACCATGCGTCTTGCCGCTCCCGGCTTTGCCGCGAGCGTCGCGCTGGTCGCCCTGGGGATCACCAATGAACTGACGGCGACGCTGATGCTGTCGCCGAACGGCACGGTGACACTGGCGACGAAATTCTGGTCGCTGACCAGCGAGATCGATTATGTCTCCGCCGCGCCCTATGCCTTCATGATGGTGGTTCTGTCGCTGCCGCTCACCCTTCTTCTCTATACGCAATCCAAGCGGACGGCGGGACAATGACCTTTCTGGCGATCAAGACCATCAGCAAGCGCTACGGCCCGGTATGCGCGCTCGACAATATCGACCTCACGGTCGCCCCCGGCAGCCGCACCGCCATCGTCGGCCCGTCCGGTTCCGGCAAGACGACGCTGCTGCGCATCATCGCCGGCTTTGAGACCCCGGATGCCGGTCAGGTGACGCTGGAAGGCGAGACGCTGGCGGATGGCCCGTCCGTCGTGCCCGCCCATCGTCGCGGCATCGGCATCGTGTCGCAGGATGGCGCCTTGTTTCCGCATCTGAGCGTGGCGGACAATATCAGCTTCGGCATGGAGCGCGGACGGCCGGATCGCGCCCAGCAGATCAACGCGCTGATCGACATGGTGGAGCTCGATCGCAACATGCTCGATCGCCGCCCGCATCAGCTCTCAGGCGGCCAGCAGCAGCGCGTGGCGCTTGCCCGCGCGCTTGGCCGCAAACCGAGGCTGATGCTGCTCGACGAACCCTTTTCCGCGCTCGACACGGGCCTGCGCGAAAACATGCGCAAGGCCGTCGCCCGCGTTCTGCAAATCGCCGGCATCACCACGATCCTGGTAACGCATGATCAGGCGGAGGCACTGTCCTTTGCCGATCAGGTCGCCGTTCTGCGCGATGGCAAGCTGGTGCAGGCCGGAACCCCGCAATCGCTCTACCTCCATCCCAGGGATCGCGAGACCGCGACCTTTCTTGGCGACGCCATCCTGCTGCCGGCGGAGCTTGGCGATGGCTTTGCCAATTGCGCGCTGGGCCGCATTCCGCTCGACACCAACGGCCGGCAGGGGCGTGCCGATATCATGCTGCGGCCCGAACAGTTGCAATTGAGCGTCCTCGATAATGCCGGCGCAAACGCCGCCTGCGTCGGCAAAGTGACCGATGTCGAATTCGGCGGTGCCGTCTGCACGGTGACGATCGTCCTTTCGCAGGCCAATGGCGGCGAGACGCTGAACATCAAAAGCTCCGGTGTCGGCCTGCCGGAGATCGGCAGCATGGTCTCCGTGACTATCCTTGGCAAAGCGCATGTCTTCGACAAGCCTGGCGCCTGAGCTGCTTTTCGGTTGAAGCCTTCGGCGCTTTGGGGAAGATAGGGCAAGGCCGTCGTCATGGCCGATGCCAAAGGAACTCCCATGTCTCTTCCCGATGAGATCTTCCCGGATCTCCCCTTTCTGACATCTCTTCGCCATAACCTGCACGCTCATCCGGAATTGGGTTTCGAAGAGGAGCGCACCAGCGGCATCGTCGCGACATTGCTGGAGGAAGCGGGTATCACCGTGCATCGCGGCCTCGGCAAGACCGGCGTTGTCGGCACGCTGCAAGTCGGCAACGGCACCCGCCGCATCGGTCTTCGCGCCGACATGGATGCGCTTGCCATGCCGGAAAAGGGCAATAGGCCCTATAAATCCACCATCTCCGGCAAGATGCACGCCTGCGGTCATGATGGCCACACGACGATGCTTTTGGGCGCTGCCCGGCAGCTGGCGGCAACGCGCAGCTTTTCCGGCACCGTGCATTTCATCTTCCAGCCGGCCGAGGAAGGGCGTGGTGGGGCGAAACGCATGGTGGAGGAAGGCCTCTTTGACCTCTTCCCCTGCGATGCCGTCTACGGCCTGCACAATATGCCGGGTCTCGATGTCGACGAGATGGCTGTGGTCGAAGGCCCGCAGCTTGCCTCGTCGGATAGCTGGCGCATCACCTTTCGCGGCACCGGCACCCATGGCGCCAAGCCGCATCTCGGCAAGGATCCAATCACGGCGGCAGCGACTTTCCTCTCCTCCTTGCAGACCATTATCGGCCGCGTCGTCGACCCGCTGCAGCCAGCCGTCGTCAGCGCCTGCTCACTGCAGGCGGGCGACCCCAAGGCGCTGAACGTCATCCCCGACACGGTCGAGATCGGCGGCACGGCACGGGCCTATACGCCCGAAGTCCGCGATCAACTCGAACAGGAGATCGGCCGGCTCGCGCAGGGCACGGCGGCAATGTACGGCATTGCTGTCGACTACCAGTTCGAGCGCCGCATCCCGCCCGTCGTCAACGATCCAGAGGCAACTGTGCGGGCGCTGAAAGCCGCGACTACCGTCTTCGGCGAGAAGGTGCGGACCCGCTTCCCGCCCTCCACCGCCGGTGACGATTTTGCCTTCTTCGGCCAGAATGCTCCCGGCTGCTACGTCTGGCTCGGCAACGGCCCGGCCGTCGATGGGGCGCTGCATCACAACACGGCTTATGATTTCAACGACGATGCGATTGCCTCGGGCGTGGCGTTCTGGACGACGTTGGTGGAGCAGGAGTTGGGGGTGGATTGAGTTCTTGGCTTGCCCCTCATCCGCCCTGTCGGGCACCTTCTCCCCGTTTTGACAGGGAGAAGGGGAAAGACACACCATCTCCATCCTCCTCACCAGCGAAATAGGCGAGGGTGCAGAGGTCGTCCCCTCTCCCCGCGTGCGGGGAGAGGGCTAGGGTGAGGGGCTGCCTCCACCGCTCAATCGACTGCTAAATCTCCCCAAGCACCGCCGTCTCCAACACCCGTCCCGTCACCACATCGGCAATACCACGATCCGTCTGATGTGGGCCGATATTACAGGCGAGTGTCGCCCCGAAGCAGGCCTTGAAGACGAGGTAGGGCGGTTGCCAGTCGACGATTTTTTCCATCGCCTCGCGAAGGGCGCGGAAGGTCAGGGCTGTCTCTTCAAGTGGCGCGTCGCTCACCAGGCCGGAAAGCGGCAGCGGCAGCACGATCTGGACCTTGCCGTCGCAAGCCACCGCGAGGCCGCCGCCGGCCGCGATGACGGCGTTGGCGGCGAGCGTCATGTCCGTGATATTGCCGCCGAAGACCGTCAGATTGTGGCTGTCATGCGAGACGGTGGTGCAGAAGGCGCCGCGCCATTCGCCCCAACCGGTGAGGAAGCCGACGCGCGGCCGTCCATCCGCCTTGCCCCCTTCCGCTCTGCCATGGCGATGGGCGACGGCGAGCATGGTGGTTCCGGCCGGCGGCACGACATATCCGTCCGCCACCTCGGCTTCGATTTCGCCCCATTGCGTGAAGCGCGGTCGGTCGATCGTTGCAAGCCGCACGCGGTCGCCGCCGGCCGGTACACGGAAATCATCTTCGCTGAGCGGCGCGAGTTTGATCGAATTCTGTAATGGCGCTGTATCGAGATGTGCGACCGTGCCGGCGATCCTGCCAGCCTCGGCGACAATCTCGCCATTGGCAATCACCCGTTTCGCCTTGAAAGCCCGGAGATCTTCGAACAGCACGATATCGGCGCGGCGACCGGCGGCGATCAGGCCGAGATCGTTGCGGCCGAGCCGCATGGCTGCATTCAGCGTCGCCGCCCGCAGCGCCCATTCCGGCTTCAGCCCATCGCGCACGAGGCGACGAACGACATCGTCGAGGCCGCCATTGACATGCAGATCGTCGGGGAAGACGTCGTCGGTGCAGAGCGTCACCGTCTGCGGTAGGAAGCCGAGATCATTGACCACGTCGACGAATTGCTTCAGCAGATGGTCATGCGAGCCGCGCAGCTCGATGGTCAGGCCGGCGGAGAGCTTGGCAAGGAAATCGGCGCCCGAGGTAAGCTCATGGTCGGAGGAGACGCCGGCCGCCATGAAGGCGCTGAGGTCGGTACCCTCGAGACCGCGAGCGTGGCCGCAAACGAGCTTGCCGGATTGCAGCCCGGCATTGACGATGGCGCTGGCGCGCGGATCGCCGTCGATGACGCCGCGCATGGTCATGACCTCGGCAACGCCGCCGATCTCGGGCCAGGCGAGCATCTCGGCCATGGCGGAAGCATCAAAATCGGCGCCCGCCAGCTCCAGGCCGGGGGCGGAGGGAACGCAGGAGGGGGCGAGCGGGATGACCCGCAGCGGCAGCAGCCGGGTCGCCTCGACAGCCCAGCGCACGCCGTCAAGGCCATGCACATTGCCGAATTCATGCGGATCCCAGACAATGGTCGTAACCCCGCGCGGCAACACCGCCTCGGCATAAAGGGCCGGCGTCACCATCGAGCTTTCGATATGCATATGCGTGTCGATCAGGCCGGGCGAGAGGAAGCAGCCCGAGGCATCGATTGTCTCGGCTGCATCGGTGCGGCTACCCGGCGCATGCACGCTTGCGATCAGCGGCCCGACAATGCCGATATCGGCGGCGCGGATCTGGCCGGTCACCATATCGACCAGACGGCCGCTCGCGATCAGCAAGTCGAAGGGCGCATCGCCGCGCGCTGCCGCAACCGCGCGGGCGCGCAGCTCGGGTGCGTTGAGGTCGCCGGGCTCGTGGGAATGCTGGATCATCGGCGTGCCTCGTTGATCATGGCGTCGAATATGATGGCGCGAGCCCTGTCGGCATCGATCTCGGCGGCGAAATGGGCGTTGAATTCCGCATGCGACGCACGCGTCTCGACGACCGTGCGCCCGCGCGCGTGCTGCCCCCACAGCTCGACATCGATCCGGGCATGCTGGAGCCTGGCGATATCGGGATCGACGAAGATGGCGGCGGCGGTCGGATCATAGACCGCCATGGCCGGCCGGCCGCGGCTGATGGCGATATTGACGTAGCCGCCGAGGAGATCGGCAAGCAGTTCGGCGTTCTTGCCGGCGGCCTGGCGTACCCGCTCGACATCGTCGGACCGCGCCAGCACCTTTCGGCAGATGTCGAGATCGATCATCCGAAGCGGCAGGCCATGGGCGAGAACGATGGCGAGCGCTTCCGGATCGGCATAGGCGTTGAATTCGGCCGAGGCCGTATGATTGCCCGAGGTCACGCCGCCGCCCATCCAGGTGAGCTCGTCGATGCGGGCGGCAAGGTCGGGGCGGGCGAGCGCCAGCGCGGCGATATTGGTGAGCGGCCCGAGCGCCAGAATGCGCTTTGGCCCCGCGCCGTCCGCCAGCCAGTTGCTAAGTGCGGCGAAGGCATCGCTGGCCAGCAGCTCATCCGCCTGCGGCAGGCTCTTGCCCGTGGTCGGTATGCCACTCGCCCCGAGAATGCTCTGTGCTGTTTCCAGCTTGCAGAGCACCGGCAGTTCACGGCCGGTATGGATGGGGAATGTCCAGCCGAAGGCGGTTGCGGCACTGGAAGCGTTGGCGCACACCTGCTTAAGCGGCGCATTGCCGCTCACCAGCGAAACGCCGTCGATCGTAAGGCTCGAATGCGCCACCACCAGAATGGCGGCGATATCGTCGAACCCCATGTCGGTATCGATCCAGATCCCCATGGCCGTGCCTGTCTGTTGAATTGAAAGTGAGGGGGAGGGACGTCATCGAAGGGACGCGCGACCGGGACCGCGCGTCGCCGTTCGTTGGCTCAAGCGAGCGCGTCGAGGATACGGATCCAGGAGCGGATGCCCTTGTGATAGGATCGCAGCTCGTATTTCTCGTTTGGCGAATGGATGCGGTCGTCCGCGAGGCCGAAGCCGACCATCAGGGATTCCATGCCGAGCATCTTCTGGAAGTCCCCGACGATCGGGATCGAGCCGCCCATGCCGATGACGATAGCCGGCTTTGGCCACTCGTTGGAAAGGGCATTCTTCGCCTTGGTCAGTACCGGCGAATCGTAGGACAGGTGGATGGCCGGCGAAGCGCCATGCTCGTGGAATTCCACCGAGCAGTCGGCTGGCACCTTCGAGCGGACATAGGCACGGAAACTCTCGCGGATCGCTGCCGGGTTCTGCTGCCCGACGAGGCGGAAGGAAACCTTCGCCGAGGCCTTGGCGGCGATCACCGTCTTGAAGCCGGCACCAGTATAGCCACCCCAGATGCCGTTGACCTCGGCCGTCGGCCGCGCCCAGGTCAGCTCCAGTATAGAACGGCCCTTTTCTCCCGAGGGGATCGACAGGCCGACCTCGCCGAGGAAATTCTTCGCCGAGCGGTCGAGCGTTTCCCAGGAAGCTTTGATATTGGCGGGCGTTTCCTCCACGCCGTCGTAGAAGCCGGGAAGCGTGATGCGCCCGGTCTCGTCGTGCAGGCCGGCAAGAATATCGGAGAGGATATGGATCGGATTGGCGGCCGCGCCGCCGTAGAGGCCGGAATGCAGGTCGCGGTCGGCGGCATTGATGGTAACTTCCTCACCGACCAGACCGCGCAGGGCGGCCGCGATTGCCGGGGTGTCGCCGTCCCACATGCCGGTATCGCAAACCAGCGCATAGTCCGCCTTCAGCTCGGCGGCATTGGCTTCGAGGAAGGGCTTCAGCGACGGCGAGCCAGACTCTTCCTCGCCTTCGAACAGGATGGTGACGCGGACCGGCAGCCCACCCTTGATCTCCTTGTAGGCGCGAACGGCTTCGACGAAGGTCATCAACTGGCCCTTGTCGTCCGAAGTGCCGCGCCCGACCAGGATCTTGCGGCCATTGCCCATGTCCTTGATGGCGGGCGCGAAGGGGTCGCTCTCCCAAAGCTCGATCGGATCGACCGGCTGCACGTCGTAATGGCCGTAGAAAAGGACGTGCGGCGCATCGGCGCTGGCGGCATCATGATGGGCAACGACCATCGGATGGCCTGATGTGTCGCGCACGGACGCCGTAAAGCCGAGCTTGGTCAGATAGGCGGTGAGCCATTCCGCTGCCTTGCGGCATTCCGGCTTGAAGGCGGGATCGGTCGAGATGGACTGGATGCGCAGCAACTCGAACAGATTGTCGAGGCTGGATGGAAGGTTCTGATCCGCGCGGTCGAGAACGGACGATACATCGGTCATATCCGACTCCTTACATGGAAATTGCTGGGACGATAGACCAAAGCCCGGCCGGTTTCGAGGCGGAAAACCCGAAAATTTCGTTGCGTGATTACCGCATGTGGAGGATGCGTCTCGGCATAAATAGTCGCCTATTTAATTTACAGTTATTTAGAGCATCGAAAATAAGCTTGATCGATAAAAGCAAATGGAGATGCTGAATGTTCTCTGTCATGGCATGCATTCGCGACGAGCACGACATCAGGTTGATTTTCGTCGCCGCCGCCATTTGCTTGATCGGCAGCCTGGCGACGATGCTGCTGTTTTCGCGGGCGCAGGAATGCCGATCGCAGCAGCGCAGCTATTGGGTGGCGGCCGCCGCCTTTGCCAGCGGGGTCAGCATCTGGGCGACGCACTTCATTGCCATGCTGGCCTATGACGGTGGCCTGCCGATCAGCTACGGCCTCTCGCTCACGATCCTCTCCGTGGTCTTTGCCATCCTTGGTTCCTGGTTCGCCATTGCGGTGGCTTTCGAGTGGGATAACACCATCTCCTTTGCCATCGGCGGCATGCTGATGGCGCTTGGTATCGCCTCCATGCACTTCACCGGCATGCAGGCCATCCAAGCGCCGGCGATCCTTGCCCACGATCCGTCGCGGACATTGGCGGCGATTACAGCCGGCGCTGTCTTGGGAGCACTCTCCTTCGTCGCCTTTTTCCGCATGGGCGGCCATCGGCGGATCGCGCTCGGCACGCTGCTTCTGGTGCTGGCGATCTGCGCCCTGCATTTTACCGCCATGAGCGGCGTTACGCTGACACCGGACCCGACCGTGGAGGCGGCGACCCTTTCGATCGACCGTATCGTGCTTGCCGGCATCATCATGGCGGCATCGACGGGGCTGGTCCTGATTGCGCTTGGCGCCGCCTTCGTCGACCGCCATCTGACCGATTTGCGCGGTTTCGCCAATGCCTCGCTTGAGGGCATGCTGATCGTTCGCGACGGCCGCGTTATCGATGCCAATGAGCGGTTCGTCGCCATTTCCGGCTGGTCGTTGCAGCGGTTGATTGGCAAGTCGCCGGAGGACTTTCTCACGCTGGACGACACCATGCGCCCCGAGGAAGCCACGTCGCTGGAAACCGCGCTCTTCAGCAAGGGTGGCAGGGCCATTCCCGTCGAGGTCGTCATCCGCACCATTACCTATCGCGGGCATGAATGCCGCGTGCTGGTTGTCCGGGATCTGACGGAGCGCCGGCAGGCGCAGCAGATGATCGAGCACCTCGCCCATCACGATACGCTGACGGATCTCCCCAATCGCGCGTTCTTTGACGAGCGCATCCGCCAGGCCCTGCAGATGGCCGAGCACAAGGGGACGGAGGTCGCCGTGTTCTGCCTCGACCTCGACCGATTCAAGGCCATCAACGACGTTTTCGGTCATGCCGAAGGGGATCGGATCCTTTGCAAGGTCGCTGATATTCTTCGCCGCTCGGCCGAGGAGAGCGACACGGTGGCGAGACTCGGTGGCGATGAATTCGCGATCATTCAGCCCGGGCAATCGCAGCCGGAGGGCGCGCGCCGGCTGGCCGAGCGCATCCTGACGGAGTTTGCCGCGGAGATGGACACGGCACGCGATCCGACCGCCGTCGGCGTCAGCCTGGGGATCGCCATCTATCCGCGGGATGGCCGCAGCGCCGAGCAGCTCTATTGCAATGCCGATATTGCCCTTTACCGCGTCAAGCATACCAGCCGCGGCTTTGCCTGCTTCTTCGATGCCGATATGGACGAAACGGTCCGCACCCGCCGCCAGATCGAAAGCGATCTCCGTCAGGCGATCCTGCGCCGGCAGCTCCATGTCGACTACCAGCCCATCCTCGATGCTCAAAATGGTCAGATCAGTGGCTACGAAGCCCTGTTGCGCTGGGATCATCCGGCGCGCGGCGTGATCGAGCCGGATACCTTCATTCCGATCGCCGAGGAGAGCGGATCGATCATCCAGCTTGGCGAGTGGGTGCTGGAGCAGGCCTGCATCGAGGCGGCGCGCTGGCACGACAAGGCCAGTATCGCCGTCAATGTTTCGCCGGTGCAATTCATGGTCCCGACCTTGTACGATCAGGTGGCACAGATTTTGGCAAGCACCGGTCTCGATCCGCATCGGCTGGAGCTCGAGATCACCGAAGCCGCTCTGATGCGCGACCGCGTTGTCGTGCTCTCAACCCTGCAGCGCTTGCATCGGCTGGGGGTCCGCGTGGTGATGGACGATTTCGGTACCGGCTATTCCTCGCTGAGCAACCTGCGCGCCTTTCCCTTCGACAAGATCAAGGTCGATCGCAGCTTCACCGGCGCGCTGGAACATGATCCAGCGGCCCGTTCCATCGTGCGCGCCATCATCGGGCTCGGTCATAGCCTGAACATGCCGGTGGTGACGGAAGGTGTGGAAACGGAGACGCAGCGCCGTATCGTCGTAGAAGAGGGCTGCACCCAGCTTCAGGGTTTCCTGCTGGGCAAGCCCGATATCGAGCCGAGCAGCAGGTTGTCCGCATCCGATAGGACCGTAGCCTAACTAAATATGCTTGGCGTTTTCGAGGATGCGTTTGACATATTCGAGCAGCAGCTCGCGCTCGAAGGTGCGGAAGCCTCTGAAGAGGTCCCTGTCCGCCGCGATCGCCGCCTCGACGGCTTCGGTTTGCATGGCGGTGGCCTTGCCGGTCAGGAAGATCAGCTGGGCGCGCTTGTCGGATGGATGAGGGCGACGCTCCACCAGCCCGTCCCGCTCCATGCGCGACAGCGTATTGGCCATCGTCGCCTGCTCGATGTCGACGCGCTCCAGCAATTGCTTCTGCGTCAGCCCGTCTTCGGTCCATAATTCGAGCAGGATCGGGAACTGACCGGGGGAAAAGCCGAGCCGTGCCGCACGTTGTTGTAACGAGCGGGAAAATCCCTTTGCCATCTGATTGGCAAGGTAGGTCGCGGAGTCCGTCCGGTTAAATCCCATGATTGTAATTATGCCAGTATTCCATGCCAAAACAATCGGCAATTCTGGGGCGGGGCCTCTCGGGAATCGGCGGGGCCGCAACTGTATTTCGAGCCGCTTTCGGCGAGCTGCGCGAGCGGATCAAACAGAAAAGCCGCCATGGCCTGGAGGGGCGCCATGGCGGCTCAGAAAAGGAGGACAAAGGCCCGGAGAGGGGGATAGGCCTTTGTCCAAGTCTGACATGGCGGGGGACAGGCCGGTTGTCAGACCCTCGGCGTAATCAATCGCCGGTGAGTATGAAATGAGGTTCCAAATATGGTTTTTCAAGGGAATATGCAGTTTGGATTGATTAAAACTTGGTAACGTTTCGGTGAGAGATTTGACCTGTTCGCGCATCGCCTGACGGAACTTTATATGGACGTTGGAAGTGCGCCACGCTATCCATGCTTCCATGAAAAAAGGTGATCATCTCTTCCTCGTCGACGGCTCCGGATTCATTTTCCGGGCCTTCCATGCCCTGCCGCCGCTGACGCGCAAGTCCGATGGAGTGCCGGTCGGCGCCGTCTCCGGTTTCTGCAACATGCTGTGGAAGCTTTTGACCTCTGCGCGCGATACGTCGGTCGGCGTGACGCCGACGCATTTCGCCGTCATCTTCGACTATTCGTCAAAGACCTTCCGCAAGGATATCTATGACGCCTACAAGGCAAACCGCTCGGCGCCGCCGGAAGAGCTGATCCCGCAATTCGGGCTCATTCGCCAGGCGACCCGCGCCTTCAACCTGCCCTGCATCGAGACCGATGGCTTCGAGGCCGACGACATCATCGCCACCTATGCCCGCCAGGCAGAGGCGACCGGTGCCGACGTCACCATCATCTCCTCCGACAAGGACCTGATGCAGCTCGTCACCCCCATGGTCCACATGTATGACAGCATGAAGGACAAGCAGATCGGCATTCCCGACGTCATCGAGAAATGGGGCGTGCCGCCGGAAAAGATGATCGATTTGCAGGCCCTGACGGGCGATTCGGTCGACAACGTGCCCGGCATCCCCGGCATCGGCCCGAAGACGGCGGCGCAGCTTCTGGAGACGTTCGGCGATCTCGATACGCTGCTCGCCCGCGCCGGCGAGATCAAGCAGGAAAAGCGTCGCGAAAACATCATCGCCAATGCTGATCTGGCCCGGATTTCCCGGCAGCTGGTGACGCTCAGGACCGATGTGCCGCTGGAGCTTGAACTCGATGCGCTGGTGCTCGAGCCGCAGAACGGCCCGAAGCTGGTCGGCTTCCTGAAGGCGATGGAATTCACATCGCTGACGCGCCGCGTTGCGGACGCTTGTGATTGCGATCCGGCGGCGATCGAACCATCCGACGTCAAGGTCGAGTGGGGTGACACGGCCCATGGCCCGGATCTCGATGTCGGAGACAATACCGAACTCGTGGCCGGCGGCGCTGTCGTGGCTGAGGGCGCTTCCGTTCCGGCACCGGCGGTCAAGCCACGCGTGGGTGTCGAGGGGCTGACCGAACCGGCCGACCTTACCAAGGCCCGTGCGGCAAGCTTCGCCACCGCACCGATCGACCATTCGAAATATGTCACCATCCGCGACGTCGCCACCCTTGACCAGTGGATCGTGGATGCGCGCGAAACCGGCATCGTCGCCTTCGATACCGAGACGACGTCGCTTGATGTCATGCAGGCTGAAATCGTCGGCTTTTCGCTGGCGATCGCGGATAACAAGAACGATCCCACGGGCGCTTCCATCCGCGCCGCCTATGTTCCGCTCAACCACAAGAATGGCGTCGGCGATCTGCTCGGCGGCGGCCTTGCCGACAATCAGATCCCGCTGCGCGATGCGCTGCCGCGGCTGAAGGCGCTGCTCGAGGACACATCCGTCCTCAAGATCGCGCAGAACCTGAAATACGACTATCTGCTGATGAAGCGCTATGGCATCGAGACCAAGGGCTTCGACGACACCATGCTGTTGTCCTACGTGCTCGATGGCGGCGCCAACGCCACGCATGGCATGGACAGCCTGTCGGAGCGCTGGCTTGGCCACAAGCCGATCGCCTACAAGGACGTCGCCGGCAGCGGCAAGTCCAATATCACCTTCGATCTCGTCGATATCGACCGCGCCACGGCCTATGCCGCCGAGGACGCCGACGTGACGCTGCGCCTCTGGCTGGTGCTGAAGCCGCGCCTCGCGGCTGAAAAACTCTCAACCGTCTATGAGCGCCTGGAGCGGCCGCTGGTGCCGGTTCTCGCCCATATGGAGGAGCGCGGCACTACCATCGACCGGCAGATCCTCTCGCGCCTTTCCGGCGAGCTGGCGCAGGGCGCGGCGCGGCTGGAGGACGAGATCTATACGCTGGCCGGCGAGCGCTTCAACATCGGCTCGCCGAAGCAGCTTGGCGATATCCTCTTCGGCAAGATGAGCCTTTCTGGCGGCAGCAAGACCAAGACCGGGCAATGGTCCACTTCGGCGCAGGTGCTGGAAGACCTGGCGGCCGCCGGCTTCGAACTGCCGCGCAAGATCGTCGACTGGCGCCAGCTTACCAAGCTGAAATCCACCTATACCGACGCGCTGCCGGGCTATGTCCACCCTCAGACCAAGCGCGTCCACACCTCCT
Organism: Rhizobium sp. GW821-FHT14E12; assembly: GCF_058803745.1. Classification (NCBI taxonomy): domain Bacteria; kingdom Pseudomonadati; phylum Pseudomonadota; class Alphaproteobacteria; order Hyphomicrobiales; family Rhizobiaceae; genus Rhizobium; species Rhizobium sp. GW821-FHT14E12. The sequence continues at coordinate 254,298 of NZ_JBXAPH010000008.1, read as the reverse complement.
ATTCGCTGGCCTCGACCACGACCGGACGCCTGTCCTCCTCCGAGCCGAACCTGCAGAACATTCCGGTCCGCACCGCCGAAGGCCGCAAGATCCGCACGGCCTTCATCTCGACGCCCGGCCACAAGCTGATCTCGGCCGACTACAGCCAGATCGAGCTGCGCGTGCTGGCGCATGTCGCCAATATTCCGCAGCTCGAGCAGGCTTTTGCCGATGGCGTCGACATTCATGCCATGACGGCGTCGGAAATGTTCGGCGTGCCGATCGAGGGCATGCCGAGCGAGGTGCGCCGCCGCGCCAAGGCGATCAACTTCGGCATCATCTACGGCATTTCCGCCTTCGGCCTTGCCAACCAGCTCTCGATCGAGCGCTCGGAAGCCGGCGATTACATCAAGAAGTATTTCGAGCGCTTCCCCGGCATCCGCGACTACATGGAAAGCACCAAGGCGACGGCGCGCGACAAGGGCTATGTCGAGACCATCTTCGGCCGGCGCGTGCATTTCCCGGAAATTAAGTCGTCCAATCCTTCCGTGCGCGCCTTCAACGAACGCGCCTCGATCAATGCCCCGATCCAGGGCTCGGCCGCCGACGTCATCCGCCGCGCCATGATCAAGATGGAGCCGGCGTTGTCGGATGCAGGCCTCGGCGATCGCGTCCGCATGCTGCTGCAGGTGCACGACGAACTGATCTTCGAAGTCGAGGATGCCGATGTCGAGCGTTCGACACCGGTCATCGTCTCGGTCATGGAAAATGCCGCCATGCCGGCGGTGAACATGTCCGTGCCGCTGAAGGTCGATGCCCGCGCGGCGAACAATTGGGATGAGGCGCACTGAGGTTACCTACCGAGGTAACGAGGAGATCAGTCTTCATGGTGAGGTGACCCCCTCATCCGACCCTTCGGGCCACCTTCTCCCCGAGGGGAGAAGGGGAAACGGAGCGTCCGGCAAATCCCTACCTTCTCTCCATCGGAGAGAAGGACGCGCGGAGCGCAGGTTGAGGGGGCGATGCACCGCGAGTTTGCTTCTGCAGGTGCGGCACAAACCGACTTTATCTTGCGATCAGCGCTTCCAGCTCAGCGACGATCACACGGCCTGCCTCTTCCAGCGTGCCGCTATTGTCGATGTCGGCGACATCGTAACTGCCTTGAACGGTGAGCGAACCGCGCTCCAGTCGTTTCAGCACGTCCTCGCGGCTTTCGCGGCCGCGCGCTATCAGCCGTTCGGCCAGCACCTCCCGCCGTGCCGTGACATTGATGACCTTCAGCTTCGGAAATGCCGCCTGGAAACGATGGAGCACCGAGCGCGAGCCGTTGGCGACGACGAGATGGCCGTTGGCAAGTTCATCCTCGACATCGCTAGGAATGCCGTATTTCAGGCCATGCGCCTCCCAGGAGACCGCGAAGGCGCCGTCCTGTTCCATGGCGTCGAAATCGGCATCGGAGACGCTTCTGTGGTCTTCGCTACCAGCATCGCCGTCGCGGGTGATGACGCGACGGACGAAATGAATGTCGGATCGGCCGGCGAAATGCCGGGCGGCGAGATTCATCAGCGTATCCTTGCCGGCGCCACTCGGGCCAACGACCACGACCATGATCCCGGCCGTGTTTGCCGAGAGGTCCTTAGTCGGCTCTGTCTTGGCCTCGAGCGTCATGCCACACGCCGTCCTTCCCGCCAGACCGAGCGCGTCACCGGCACGCCATGATCGCGGCGGACGCGCACGAGATCGGCGCGCAGGCCCTCGGCGATGCGGCCGCGATCATTGAGGCTGACGGTCTTGGCCGGGGTCGCGGTGACCATGGCGATGGCCTGCGACAGCGATATGCCCTCGACCTCGTCGGCGAGGATGAACGGCGCATGCAGCAGGCTGAGCGGCACGTAATCTGAAGAGAGCACGTCGAGCACGCCGAGTTCGGCGAGATCGCGGGCGGCGATGTTGCCCGAGTGCGACTTGCCGCGCACGATGTTCGGCGCGCCCATCAGCACGCTCATGCCGGCCCCATGCGATGCCTTGGCGGCATCGACGCTGGTCGGGAATTCCGCCAGCCGCACGCCGTAATTGATCGCCTCGTCGACATGGGCAAGCGTCGCGTCGTCATGGCTGGCGATGGTGATGCCGCGCTCATTGCAGACCTTCGAAATGGCATCGCGGTGCGGTTTGGCGTACTTGGCCGATTCTCCCTGGCGCTTGGCGACAAAAACGGCAAAGGCCTCGTCGCTCAGGCCGCGCTTCTTCTGATAGTAGAAGATGTACTGGTCCATGGTCTGGAACTGGCGCTGGCCCGGCGCGTGGTCCATCAGCGAGACCAGGCGGACATAGGGGTCCTTCTCGAAATCCTGAAAGTGATCGAGAACGTTGTCGGAAGAGACCTCGCAGCGCAGGTGGATCAGGTGGTCGGCGCGCAGGCGGTCCTCGTTTTGCGCCGCCTGGATGGCGTCAGCCATGTCGCGCATCTCGCCCTTTTCGAAACCGCCATCTTCATCGGAGCCCATGCGCAGGCAGTCGAAGACGGTGGTGATGCCGGAGGTAACGATCTGGGCGTCATGCGCCTGGATGGCGGCCGTCTTGTTCCAGCGCACGCCGGGGCGCGGCGAATAATGGGCTTCCAGATGGTCCGTATGCAGCTCGACCAGACCGGGGATCAGATAATCGCCCTCGAAATCCTCGCCGATACCGGACCTGCCTTCGGAAATATCGGTGATCCGCCCGTCGCGGATCAGCACGGAGCCCTCGAGGATCATGTCTTCGAGGACGATGCGGGCGTTGGAGAGGACGGTTTCCTTGGTCATGTCAGGTCTTTCATTTTTGGGCGCCGGCAAGCGGCAGCCAGGAACGGACGGTAAAGGGTGCGCCGCGCTCTTCTTCGACGAAGACGGCGAGGCCGGAAATATCGAGCGGCTTGCCGGTATGGTCGGCGAAACGATCGCGCAGCAGGTCATGGATGCCGGCCTGTTGCTCGGCCGAGACCTTACCGGTCAGTGTCATATGGAAGCGGAACTCGTCGTTCACGTAAGGATAGCCCCAGCGCAGCAGATTTGCACGCTCCGCCTCGCTCAATCCCTCCGGCTTGCGCCGCGCGATATCGGCGTCGGAAAGGGCGGCGCGGAACGGCTCGAAGGTCTTGACGACTTGAGCAGCGAAATCCTGAAGCGGCTGATAGACCTCGGCTGGAACGAGCGCGAAGAACTGGCCGAGCTGGCCAAGCACGAGCTCGGGTATGGCGAAGGCTGGCGTGCGCGCGGCAAAATCGGCGGCCACGTCGAGAAGGTCGCGTTCGGTGACCGAATTTGCCAGCTCGAAGGGCGCCTTCAGCGTGGCGTGAAAGCCGTAGCGGCGCGGGTCGGCGGTAACCTCGGCATGGTTCTCGGGTACGGCGCCGATCGCTTTGTCGGAAAAGATTTCGTTCGAAAAGGCATCGCGGCCAAGCCAGCGGGCGGCAAGCGCCGTCAAGGGATCGGCTTTCGGCGGCGTAAAATAGAGAGCGTAGCGCAAGGCTATATTCCTTGGAAAAATCGGCTGCGCGAGACACTGTTGGGTGATTTGCGCCAAACCGCAAGAGAGGCAAGACGGTATCGAATCGAATCCGGCTAAACCCGGCACGCCCAATCTTATCCTGCCCGGGCTTCCGCTAAAGGATTCCCGTGACAAAATGATGATGCGATACGGTTTTTTGTTGTCTTTTTTATCTGTTTTGCGTGCCCATCAGGCGTGTCCGCAGCGCGCTGGAGGCAGCGTCGAACAGGAAGACGACGATCAGGATCAGCAGCACCATATAGGCGACGTTTTCCCAGTTGGCATTGGTGCGCATGGCTTCCCACAGCTTCAGGCCGATGCCGCCGGCGCCGACCGCGCCGATGATGGTGGCGCCGCGCACGTTGGATTCCCATTGATAGAGTGTCTGGCTGACGATGACGGGAACGATCTGCGGCATGATGCCGTAGCGATGTACGAGGATGGTCGACGAACCGGTGGACTTCACGCCCTCGCGCGGCTTGTTGTCGATATTCTCGAGACCCTCGGAGTAGAGCTTGCCGAGCGTGCCGGTCTCGGTGAGGAAAATCGCGCCGCTGCCGGCGAGCGGTCCGGGGCCGAAGGCGCGGGTCAGGAACAGCGCCCAGATCAGCATGTCGACCGAGCGCAGGAAGTCGAAGAAGCGCTTCAGCACCTGATTGAGCAGCCGGTTCGGCGTGATATTGCGCGCCGCCAGGAAGGCCAGCGGAAAGGCGGCGACAGAACCGAGCAGCGTGCCGAGGAAGGCCATGACGATGGTCTGGAACAGCTTGGACCAGACATCGCCATGCTGCCAGGCGGCATTGTTCCAGACATTGTCGAAGGCCAATGAAAGGTTGGATTCAGCGGGATCGAGCCGCGGTCCGGAGACGATCAAATTGATGACTTCGCCCGCCGGCTTGTCGAAGAAGGGCGAATGCGTGTCGAAGACGAAATTCGCCCAGCCGATGAAGCGCTTGCGGATCTTCACGCGGTCGGTGGAGATGCTGACATTGCCGGCAAAACCCATATCCACGAGGATATTGTCGTCATAGACCGTCATCCAGGCGGGGACCGGCTCCGAGCCGATCAACTTCGGCACGTCGCCGGTGATGTCGATCGGGATGGTGACGCCATGGGCGGTGAGGATCGCCTGTGTCTTGGTGATCGTGACGGTACGGCTCGTGCCGCTGACCGAGACTGTCAGGCTGCCGTCGGGGTTGTTTGTCACCCAGTCCGGGTGCGGATTATCGCCCAGCGGCGAAAAGCGCGGATATTTGATGCTGATCGTGTCGCCGGAAATGCGGAATTCCGGCTGCACGTCATAACTGACCCATTCGCTCAGATAGATGCCGACGCGCTCCCAATGGGCCTCAGTAATGACTTTCGGCAGATCGAAGAACCAGACGGCGTAGAAGCCATAGAGGATCACACCGATGAAGACCATCAGGGCGCCGAAGCGCTGGCGGAAGGATCGATGCAGGATCTCCGGGTAGCGTGCTTCGATATCCTGCATGCGGCTGGCGTCGATAACGGACATGGGCGACCTCAATGCTGCAGAAGGAAGGCATGCTCGCCGACGAGACGGCGACGGAGCCATGCGGAAAACTGATCGACGGCGATGATGGTGATGAAGAGCAGCAGCACCAGTGCCACCGTCTTGGCGCCGAAGCCGCGCGAGATCGACAGCTTCAGCTCCTCGCCGATGCCGCCGCCGCCGACGGCGCCGATGATGGTCGAGGCGCGGACGTTGATTTCCAGGCGCAGCAGCGCATAGGACATGAAATTCGGCATTACCTGCGGCAGGGCGCCGAAGCGGACGCGCTCCGTCCAGCTGGCGCCGACCGCTTTCATGCCCTCGTCCGGCTTCATGTCGATGTTTTCGACGACTTCGTAGAAGAGCTTGCCGAGCGCGCCGATCGTGTGCAGGCCGACCGCGATGATGGCGGCGATCGGGCCGATCGACAGGATCGCCGAAAACAGCCCGGCGATGACGATCTCGGGGAAGGCGCGCAGGAATTCCATGACGCGCTTCGTCACCAGGCGCACCGGATTGGACGGCGACATGTTGCGGGCGGCAAAGAAGCTGAGCGGCAGGGCGACGACGAAGCCGATGATGGTGGAGACCAGCGCCACGTTGATCGTGATGATCATCAGCTCGAAATATTCGGGAATGTAGAAATCGCCCCAGACATAGACGCGGCCGAGCGGGAAATTGAACTCCTCGCCGCCGACGCCGTTTGCGCCGTTCGGGCTCGCAAGATCGAAGAGCGCGCGATAGACGTCGGCCCAATCCTTGGGGATCAGCCAGCTCAGGAAGTCAAAGAGATGCGGCAGGCGGTCGAAGAAGTGGCCGGCATTGCTCTCGTCGGCGAAGCGGACGGAGCTGACGAAGGCGATGATCAGGATCGCGAGGCCGAGCCCGGTATAGAGACGGCGTCGGGCCACCATGCGGCTCCAGGCGTCGCCGATCTCCTTGGCGCTATGAGGGGCGCTCTGCATCTGTGGCTGGGCATCGGCAATCGTCATGAAAAATACCGCCTTGAAAAATAGCAAAGAGGCGGCCGTTGCCGGCCGCCTCGCTGTCAGGACGAAGATCAGCCGCCGATGGCAGCTTTGCGAACTTCGATAACGGCGTTGTAGAAGTCCGGCTTGACCTTGACGTAGCCCTTGAAGTCGCCGCCTTCGATGGCGTTGAAGCACTTGGCGTCGGCGGTCGGGAGCTTCAGGAAGAAGTCGGTCAGCTTGGTCTGCCATTCGGCGCCGAGCGCGTTGCGAACGACGAGCGGGCCGTTCGGGATCAGCGGCGAACGCCAGACTTCGACGAGCTTGTTCGGGTCGACGGCGCCCTTGTCGACTTCCTTGCGGAAGGTGCCGGAGGTGTAGCCGTCTTTGAAGTCGCCGAGGCCCGAGGAATCGTCCACGGCAACGTCGACCTTGCCGTCATAGGCGGCGAGCAGGTTGTTTTCGTGACCGCCATTGAACTGGGTCGAGGCGAAGAACTTGTCGTTCGGCATGCCGGTGTCCTTCGGGATCTGCGTCAGCGGAACAAGATAGCCCGAGGTGGAGTCCGGATCGGCATAGCCGAGCTTCTTGCCCTTGGCATCCTTGATGGTCTTGATGCCGGAGGACTTCAGAGCGAGACCGATCGAGTAATAGCCGGTCGAGCCGTCTGCCTGTTGCGTGGTCAGGATCGGGGTGACGGCCTTCGGGTCCTTGATGGCGACGGCTGCATAGCCGGAAGCACCGAGTTCGGCGAAGTCGAGCGTGCCGCCGAGCAGGCCCTGGATAACGCCGTCATAGTCGGCGGCCGGGAACAGCGATACCTTCTCGAAGCCGAATTCCTTCTTCAGGTGGTCGGAGAGGCAGGCATAGTTGCGCAGGCGGTCGGCTTCGTTTTCGCCACCGAGAATACCGACGCGGAATTCCTTGAGGTTCTGAGCGGCAGCGCCGCCAGCAAGCGCGAGAAGCGCCGTGGCTGCAAGAAGGGTCTTCTTCAACATGGGTTCGTCTCCTGGTTAACCGGTGTGTCCCCGGATGTCTTCGGTCTGAAAGAAATGCGCCCTTGACGCGGGCTTTCGATCGCGGCCGGCTCCCCCTCAGGGACCGGCCAGTGCCAGCGGTTGCGGGCCGGCGGATGCATGTGCCGCGGCTTGCGCGGCCGGATCGGGAATGTTGATGGCGGTCGACGTCATCGTCTCGTCGACACCGGCGCCGTCCCTGTCGGTGCCGTAGATTTCCTTGACGGCGGCGGCCGTCAGGTCAGAGGGCTTGCCGTCGAAGACGACGCGGCCGGCGGCCATGCCGACGATGCGTTCGCAATAGTTGCGGGCCGTATCCAGTGTGTGCAGGTTGGTGATGACGGTGATGCCTTCGCGCTCGTTGATATCGCGCAGCGCATCCATGACGATTTTGGCGTTGAGGGGGTCGAGCGAGGCGATCGGCTCGTCGGCGAGCATCATCTTCGGCTGCTGCATCAGGGCGCGGCAGATGGCGACGCGCTGCTGCTGGCCGCCCGACAGCGTGCCGGCCATCTGCAATGCGGTCTGCTCGATGCCGAGGCGTTCCAGCGCCGCGATCGCCTCGATACGCTCCTCGCGGGTGAAGACGGACAGGAGACTCATCACGGTCGAGCGCTGGTTGAGGCGGCCAAGCATGACGTTGGTGAGCACGTCGAGGCGCGGGACCAGGTTGAACTGCTGAAAGATCATGGCGCAATCGCGCTGCCAGCTGCGCAGCGCCCGGCCGCTCAGCTTGGACACTTCGGTGCCGGCGAAATGGATCGAACCGGAGGTCGGATCGGCGAGGCGGTTGATCATGCGCAGCAGCGTGGACTTGCCGGCGCCCGAGCGGCCGATGACGCCGACCATCTGTCCTTGCGGAATGTCCAGCGTCACGGAATCGACAGCAAGCTTGTTTCCGAACCGGCGCGAGACATTCTTGAGCTCGAACATGAAGCTTTCCCTTTCGCCGCTGCTTTGGATCGCAGCAAGCATTGACGTCGCGCGACTAACTATGAACAGGCGCAGGTGCCTTGCCTCGAAACCGAATTTCGAGCGGCTGTGCGCCAAGTATAGGCAACGCATTAGTCCCGCTTCATGAAGCTCCAATGTCAGATTTGTGTAAGTGTTGTTACAATCCCCCGCTATTGGTGCAGTGGGATGATTCAGTCGGGCCGCATTAGTTGCTGTCGGCGTCAAATAAACCCGTCGGCAGACCGTCCATACTGCGGACGTTCTTTTCCCGCCGGTATTCCTCGATACCATCAGGCCCCTTGGCCTTGGCCCACTGATCGAGGCTCGGCCTTTCGCCTTCATAGGAAAAGAGCGGCACGCCGAAGCCGCAGGAGGTCTGGACGAGGTCGATATCCAGCCAGACGATCTGGCGCGCGCCGAGCGGTTCTTCGCCGGCATAGTGTGTATGCAGCAGCTCCCGATATTCAGCCGATGTCCTGTGAATGATCCGGCCGCGCCCATAGAGGCGCAAAATCATCGGCGGCCCCGCGACGGCGCAGAACATGATGGTCAGCCGCCCGTCGGCCTTCATATGCGCCGAGGTCTCGTTGCCGCTGCCGGTGCGGTCGAGATAGATGGCGGTATTGGGTGAGATGATGCGCAGGCACAGCGTCTCGCGGGGCGAAACGTTAACGCGGGATTCCGCGGTCGCCGACGCCGTGAAGAAGATATGCTGCCGGGCAATGAAGTCGCGCAGCCGGTCATCGATGCTTTCGAACTGCTTTGCCATGACGGCGTCTCCCTCGACTATCTGGTCTCAAAGGGTCGCCAGACGCTAGATCCTCAGTCGGCCGGCGCAAGCCCCATATCGGCGAAAAACGTCCTCATGCGCCGTAGCGGATCAAAAAATCCTCGGCGGAAAGGGCGCGGAAATCCGTCAGCGCCGTGCGCAAGGTGGCGTGATCCCAGTCCCACCAGGACAGCTTGTCCATGCGGGCACCAACCTCGGCGGTGAAGCGCTCGCGGATGAGCTTTGCCGGCACGCCGCCGACGATCGTATAGGGCGCGACATCCTTGGAAACGACGGCGCCGGCGCCGATGACAGCACCATTGCCGACCGTGACGCCCGGCAGGATGGTAGCACCGTGTCCGATCCAGACGTCATGCCCGATCACGACGCGGTTCTCGCGCCGCCAGGTAAAGAAGTCGGTTTCCATATCGGCATCCGGCCAATAATCGGCGGCGCGATAGGTGAAGTGATGCAGCGTCGCCCGCCATGTCGGATGGTTGGTGGCATTGATGCGGACGCTGGCCGCGATGTTGACGAACTTGCCGATCGTCGCGCACCAGACGGCGCCGTCCTGCATGATATAGGAGTAGTCGCCGATCTCGACCTCGTCGATGCGGCAACGGTCGGAGACCTCGGTATAGCGGCCGAACGTCGAGTTCTTGACGGTTGCGGTCGGGCTGATGAAGGGCGTTTCGCCCAGTTGGCGGCTCATGCGGCGGACTTTCTGGGCGAGAAACGGGAGACGTCGAGAATCCGGCTACCGACCGCTTCGCGCACCTCCTCGTCGTGGAAGATGCCGAGCAGGGCAACGCCGGCCTTTTTCTTCTCCTCGATCATCGAGACCACGACGGCGCGGTTCCGGGCGTCGAGAGAGGCGGTCGGTTCGTCGAGCAGGAGAATGGCGTGGTCGGTGATGAAGCCGCGGGCAATATTGACGCGTTGCTGCTCGCCGCCCGAGAAGGTGGCGGGCGGCAGCTGCCAGAGCTCTTGCGGCAGATTGAGCTGGGCGAGCAGGGCACCGGCCCTTTGCCGAGCATCAGCCAGCGCCACGCCGCGCGCCAGAAGCGGCTCGGCAACGACGTCGATGGCGGCCACGCGCGGCACGGTGCGCAAGAACTGGCTGACATAGCCCATGGTATGGCGGCGAACCTCGAGCACGGTGCGCGGATCGGCGGTGGCGAGATCGGTGATCCTGTCCTTGTGCGCCACCAGGATCTGGCCGGCGTCGACGGCGTAGTTGCCATAGATCATCTTCAAGAGCGAGCTCTTGCCGATGCCGGAGGGGCCGCCGAGCACGACGCATTCGCCGGCTGCGACCGAGAAGGAGACATCGGCGACGACAGGCAGGCGAATGCCGTCGCGCAGATGCATGGTGAAACTTTTGAAGACTTCGGAAACGACGAGGGGGGTTGCCATGGTTTTTCCTCAGACCTGCAGGATCGAAGAGACGAGCAGTTGCGTATAGGGTTCGCGCGGATCGTCGAGCACGCGGTCGGTCAGACCATGCTCGATGACGTAGCCGTCCTTCATCACCATCATGCGATGCGACAGCAGGCGGGCGACGGCGAGGTCGTGGGTGACGATGATCGCCGACAGGCCGAGATCGTTGACGAGGCCGCGCACAAGGTCGAGCAGGCGTGCCTGCACCGAAACGTCGAGGCCGCCGGTCGGCTCGTCCATGAATACCAGGCGCGGGCCGGTCACCAGGTTGCGTGCGATCTGCAGGCGCTGGCGCATGCCGCCGGAGAAGGCGCGCGGCTGGTCGTCGATGCGGTCGGCGTCGATCTCGACGCGTTCCAGCCAGTCGACCGCCGTGGCGCGGATATTGCCGTAATGACGGTTGCCGATCGCCATCAGCCGCTCGCCGACATTGGCGCCGGCCGAGACCGTCATGCGCAAGCCGTCGGCGGGGTTCTGATGAACGAAGCCCCAGTCGGTCCGCATCAGGAAGCGGCGCTCCGCCTCGTTCATGCGGAAGAGATCGCGATAGGTTTCGTCGCGCATGTGGTATTCGACGCTGCCGGTGGTCGGCAGCAGCCGTGTCGAGATGCAGTTGAGCAAGGTGGTCTTGCCCGAGCCGCTTTCGCCGACGATGGCCAGCACTTCGCCGGGCCAGAGATCGAAGGAGACGTCGCGGCACCCGATGCGGCTACCGTAGAATTTCGAGATGTTCTTGACCTTGAGGAGTGGTGTGTCGCTCATTCGGCGGCCTCCTGATTGGGTGCCTGCGCATTTGGTGCCAGCCCATTTGGTGCCAGCATGATGCCGACATGGCCGTGGGCGCGGCGGTCTTCGCAGAAATCGGTGTCGGAGCAGACGAACATCCGTCCGCCCTTATCGTCGAGGATCACTTCATCGAGATAGACCTGCTCGGCGCCGCAGAGCGCGCAGGGCTTGTCGAAGCGCTGCACTTCGAAGGGGTGATCCTCGAAATCGAGGCTGACCACGTCGGTATAGGGCGGCACCGCATAGATGCGCTTCTCGCGGCCGGCGCCGAAAAGCTGCAACGCATCCGACAGGTGCATTTTCGGATTGTCGAATTTCGGCGTCGGCGACGGGTCCATCACATAGCGACCGGCGACCTTGACCGGGTAGGCATAGGTGGTGGCGATACGGCCGTTGCGGGCGATATCCTCGTAGAGCTTTACATGCATGAGGCCGTATTCCTCGAGCGCATGCATCTTGCGGGTTTCGGTCTCGCGCGGTTCGAGGAAGCGCAGCGGTTCCGGGATCGGCACCTGATAGACCAGCACCTGGTTAGGCCCAAGCTTGGCTTCCGGGATGCGGTGGCGTGTCTGGATGATGGTCGCCTCTTCCGTGCGGGTGGTGACCGCGACATTGGCGACTTTCTGAAAGAATGCGCGGATGGAAACAGCGTTGGTCGTGTCGTCGGCGCCCTGGTCGATGACCTTCAGGACATCGTCCGGCCCGATGATTGCCGCCGTCAACTGCACGCCGCCGGTGCCCCAGCCATAGGGCATCGGCATTTCGCGCGAGGCGAAGGGCACCTGATAGCCGGGAATGGCGATCGCCTTCAGGATGGCGCGGCGGATCATCCGCTTGGTCTGTTCGTCGAGATAGGCGAAGTTGTAGGTGGCGAGTTCGGTCATTCGGCTGCCTCCGTCAGGGGATCCTTGCCGCCGTCGCGGGCGGCCTCGAAGTCGCGGCGCATGCGGCGCACCAGGTCGAGTTCGGCCTGGAAGTCGACATAGTGCGGCAGCTTCAGATGTTCGACGAAGCCGGTCGCCTGCACGTTGTCGGAATGGGAGATGACGAATTCCTCGTCCTGGGCCGGCGCAACGATATCCTCGCCAAGCTCTTCGGCGCGCAGCGCCCGGTCGACCAGCGACATCGCCATGGCCTTGCGCTCGCTCTGGCCGAAGACCAGGCCGTAGCCACGGGTAAACTGCGGCGGCGCCTTGGCCGAACCCTTGAACTGGTTGACCATCTGGCATTCGGTCACCTGGATGTTGCCGAGCGACACGGCGAAACCGAGTTCCGGTACATCGAGTTCGACCTCGACTTCGCCGATGCGGATTTCGCCGGTGAAGGGATGGTTGCGGCCATAGCCGCGCTGCGTCGAATAGCCGAGTGCCAGAAGGAAACCCTCGTCGCCGCGGGCGAGCGCCTGCAGGCGCAGGTCGCGGGTCATCGGGAATTCCATCGGCTCGCGCGTCAGGTCGCCGGTTTCGTGGTCGATCGGCATGTCGCCGTCGCCCTCGATCAGCCCTTCCTCGGCCAGGATCTCGGAGACGCGTATCACGCGGCCCTCTTCCGCCGACCGCTGCATCGGCTCGTCCACCGGCTCGTCGGTGAGCAGGCCCGGGTCGAGCAGGCGATGGGTATAATCAAAGGTCGGGCCGAGAAGCTGGCCGCCCGGCAGGTCCTTGTAGGTGGCGGAGATGCGGCGCTCGATCTTCATCGCCGCCGTATCCAGCGGCTGGGAATAGCCGAAGCGCGGCAGCGTCGTGCGGTAGGCGCGCAGCAGGAAGATCGCCTCGATCATGTCGCCGCGCGATTGGCGCACGGCCAGTGCCGCCAGCGTACGGTCATAAAGCGAGGCTTCGGCCATGACGCGGTCGACGGCGAGCGCCAGTTGCGCGACGATCTGGTCGATGCCGAGGGCCGGCAGCGAACGGTCGCCACGGCGACGATCGGCCAGTAGCCGGTGAGCATTGGCGATGGCGGCTTCGCCGCCTTTTACGGCAACATACATGCGTCAGATCTCCGTCGCGATGATCTTGGTGGTGCGCGGCAGGCAAAGGAATTGCCGTCCCGCCGTCAGAACGAGGTCGACGCCGCGCGGGAAGAGCGCGCGATTATCGTTCCAGAAGCGCAGGAACGTGTCCGGCAGGCCGATTGGCGCGATCATGTTGATGTCGGCAATGCCAGGGCCGGAAAGCGCCAGCTCCTTGCCGCCCTCGAGGCTCGTGATTTCCAGTAGGATCGTCGTCGAGCGGTCTGGATATTCCTGCGTGCCGACGTCGAACTGGTTGAGCGAGGCGAGTACCACCCCGGCTTCGACGAAGGCAAAGCGGGCTTCGAGCTTTTCCGTTGTCACCGGCGCGCCGGTGTGGAAGCCGAGCCATTCCGGCATTGCGGAGCGTGCAAGGCCGCTCGACAGCCAGACCTGCGTATCATGGTCGCAAAGGGTGAGCCCAATGGCGCCGGCGGCGATGCCGAGGGGCGCTGGAGGCGCGATGTCGGAGGTGACCGTCTGCAGGGTTCCCGGCCGCGCCATCGCGTCCATCATCATCTTGAAGACGCTCTGCGCGTCGAAGACCGGGTTGGCGAAGCCGCCGGTCAGGGCGTCGTTGTCAGGTATGGTGGAGATATCGGAAAGGGTCATCAGTCTTCTCCGCGGACCATGGTGAAGAAATCGACGCGGGTGGCGGCGGTCTCTTCTGCTCGTTGGCGATCCCGTCCGGCGATCCGCTCGGTGATCGGCAGCAGGATCGCCTTTTCGACGAAATCCTTGGTGGCCGGCTGATGCCAGAGCGCGTCGAAGATCGCCGCCAGCCGGACCTTCTCGCGGTCGGTACCGAGCGCATGCGCGTGGCCGACCGTGCCGGAGGCGAGCCTGATGGTGGCGCGCGTCACCGTGACCTCGCCGAGATTGAAGGGCGAACCGCCGCCGCCGATACGTCCACGCACCATGACGAGCCCGGTTTCCGGCCCGCGCACGGGTTGGATAGCCGGCTTGTCGGACAATGCTTCCCAGGCTGCGTCGAGCTCGTCGCGCTCGGCCCGCGCCAGAAGGTCCGCCGTGCGCTTACGTTCCTGGCGCTCCTGCGCGGCTGCCTCTTGTCTCTGTGCTGAATTCATCCCGCCATCCTCAAAATGTCTATTGATATAGACAACCATACAAGGTATGTTTTATATCTATTGGGGCGACGTGACAAGCGTATGACAGGGTAAGCGAGAAATATGGCGGGGCAGAAGGTACAGAGGCAGACGGGCGTGGCGCTCTGGCGGCAGATTGCCGACCGCATCCGCGCGTCGATCAATCAGGGCGATTTCGACGAAACGGGCATGGTGCCGCCGGAAACGGCGCTGGCGCTGCAATTCGGGGTGAACCGGCACACCGTCCGCAGCGCGTTGGCGGCCCTGGGGCAGGAAGGCATCGTCCGTGCCGTGCAGGGGCGGGGCACCCTGATCGAGCGCAAGGAACGGCTGAATTTCCCGATCTCGAAACGGACGCGGTTTTCGCAAGGGATCGGTGACCAGGTCCGGGAGTCCAGCAGTATGCTGGTGGCGACCAGCGATGAAATCGCCAATGCCGAGGTGGCCCGCTGGCTGAAGCTGGAACCCGGCGCGGCTGTCGTTCGGCTGGAAACGCTTGGCCGGGCCGATCATCGCCCGGTATCGCGCGCCACGAGCTGGTTCCCTGCCGATCGTTTTGCCGACATCGCCGAGATCTACAAGGCCACCGGTTCGATCACCAAGGCCTTCCGCGAACTCGGCGTGGCCGACTATGTGCGTGTCGTCACGGAAATCACTGCGGCCCATGCGGAAGAAGGCGATCTCGCCGACCTCGAGCTCTCCCCCGGCGCCATCATCATGACCACCCGCGCCCTCAATGCCGATCTCGATGGCGTGCCGGTGCAATATTCGATTTCACGCTTTGCCGCGGATCGAGTGCGGTTCACGATCGAGAATTGATCATAAAAAAGCCGGGGAGAACAAATCTCCCCGGCTCATTGATAGAAAGACTAAAAGCCGCTCAATGCGCGCCGGACATATCACCGAGCACTTCCTTGGAAGCGACGGTGGAGTCGGCGTTGAGCTTGTAGACCATCGGCACGCCGGTCGCGAGGTTAAGCGCCAGGATCTGTTCCTTGGTCAGGCGGTCGAGGACCATGACGAGCGAGCGCAGCGAATTGCCGTGGGCGGCAACGAGCACCGTCTGGCCGGCGAGTACGCGCGGGAGGATTTCGGTGAGGTAATAGGGCCAGACGCGGGCGCCGGTATCGCGCAGGCTTTCGCCGCCGGGCGGGGGCACGTCGTAGGAACGGCGCCAGATATGCACCTGTTCCTCGCCCCACTTGGCGCGGGCGTCGTCCTTGTTGAGGCCGGAGAGATCGCCATAGTCGCGCTCGTTCAGCGCCTGATCCTTGATGGTTTCGAGGCCAGGCTGACCGACTTCATCGAGGATGATCTTCAGCGTGTGCTGAGCGCGGGTGAGATCCGAGGTGAAGGCGATATCGTATTTGATGCCGTAATCGGCAAGCGCCTTGCCGCCGGTCTTGGCTTCTTCAACACCGAGCTCAGTCAGGTCGGGGTCCTTCCAGCCGGTAAAGAGATTCTTCAAATTCCAGTCGCTCTGCCCATGGCGAACGAGGACGAGAGTACCGCTCATGAAATATTCCTCCTTGGTAAAGCAATTCCAGGAAAAGTGCGTAGCGGTTTTCCGTCCGGAATTGCGTAAGAACAAAAGGTTGGAGCGGTTCAGCAGTTTCGTGCTGAACCGCTCCGGTATCGTATCAACGTGTGGAAAGCCCGAGGACATCGAGCATGGAATAAAGGCCGGGCTTCTTGTCGCGCGCCCAGAGAGCCGCTTGAAGCGCGCCGCGGGCAAACAACGACCGGTCGCCGGCGCTATGGGACAGCGTCAGGCGCTCGCCTTCGCCGGCAAAGATGACGGAGTGATCGCCTATGACGGCGCCGCCGCGCAGTGTGGCAAAGCCGATCGATCCTGCCGGGCGCGGTCCGGTAAAGCCGTCGCGCACCCGGACGGAATGATCGCCAAGATCGATGCCGCGTCCTTTGGCTGCCGCTTCGCCGAGCAGCAGCGCAGTACCCGAGGGCGCATCGACCTTGTGCTTGTGGTGCATTTCGAGGACTTCGATGTCCCAATCGGCCGGGGGAAGCGCCCGCGCGGCCTGCTCGACAAGGACGCTCAGGAGGTTGATGCCGAGGCCCATATTGCCCGACTTGACGATGCGGGCGTGTCGGGCGGCGGCCTTGAACCTGGTCTCGTTTTCCGCCGAGCAACCTGTGGTGCCGATGACGTGGACGATGCGCGCCTGAGCGGCGAGGTCGGCGAAGGTGACGCTGGTTGCCGGCGTGGTGAAGTCGATGACGCCGTCGGCATGCAGGAAGGCTGATAGCGGGTCGTCGGTGACGGGAATGCCGATCGGCCCCAGCCCGGCGATCTCGCCGGCATCCTTGCCGATGAAGGCGGAGCCCGGACGCGCGACGGCGGCATGCAGGGTCAGGCCCTCGGTAGCGTGGATGAGGCGGATCAGCGCCTGTCCCATGCGGCCTGCCGCGCCAACCACCACCAGCTTCATCGCATCGTCGCTCATGTCGTCTCTATCGTCTTATTTGCGGGAATTGCCGGTAACGGCCGGTCGCTGAAGGTTGTTGAGGCGAGCGTAAAGGCCATTGTCGGCCTCTGCAAGCGTCTCGTGGTTGCCCTCTTCGACGACGCGCCCATTCTGCATGACAATGATCTTCTCGGCCCGAACGACCGTCGACAGGCGGTGCGCAATGACGACGACCGTGCGGCCGCTCATGGCTTCGTCCAGCGCCTTCTGCACGGCGGCTTCCGACTCGGTATCGAGCGCCGACGTCGCTTCGTCGAGCAGGAGGATCGGCGCGTTGCGCACCAGCGCGCGGGCGATCGACAGCCGCTGCCGCTGGCCGCCGGAGAGCGTCACGCCGTTTTCGCCGACCGGCGTGTCGTAGCCCTGCGGCTGTGCCATGATGAAATCATGGGCGTAGGCATGCCGCGCCGCTTCCTCGATTTCGGCACTCGTCGCTTCCGGACGGCCATAGCGAATATTGTCGCGGATCGTGCCTTCGAAGAGATAGGGCTGCTGCGAGACATAGGCGAGATGTTGGCGCAGCGACTGCTTGGTGACGTGGCTGATGTCCTGCCCGTCGATGAAGATGCTACCGGCCTTCGGGTCGTAGAAGCGCGGAATGAGATTGATGACCGTGGACTTGCCGGCGCCGGAGGGGCCGACGAGCGCCGTCGTCTGTCCGCCTTCGGCGGTGAAGCTGACGCCGCTGAGGACGCTATCGTCGCCATAGGCGAAATCAACATCGCGGAATTCGATACGGGCTTCGGTAACGACCAGCGGCTGGGCGTCCGGCAGGTCGCGCTGGCGCGGCTCCATGTCGAGCAATTCGTAGATCATCCGCGCGTTGACGACGGCGCGCTCCAGCTGCACCTGGAGCTTGGCGAGGCGTCGGGCCGGATCGTAGGCTAGAAGCAGCGATGTGACGAAGGAGAAGAAGGCGCCGGGCGGAACGTCATGATAGATCGAGCGATAGGCGGCATAACCTAGCACACTGGCGACCGCGAAGCCGGCAAAACTTTCCGTCAGCGGCCCGTTGCGCTCCGACAGGCGGGCAATGCGGTTTTGCCGATGCTCGGCTGCGGTGATCAGCTTGTTGATCTTGCGATCCAGCTGCTCTTCCATCGTGAAGGCCTTGACGATGGAGATACCCTGGATCGTTTCCTGCATCGCGCCGAGAACATGGCTGTTCAGGTTCACCGCTTCGCGTGTCGCCGAGCGAAGCCGCTTGGAGACGTAGCGCAGTGCATAGAGTAGCGGCGGTGCGGCGATAAAGACGGCAAGGCTCAGCATCGGATCCTGCACCACCATGACGCCGAGCAGGGCGACGAAGGTCAGAAGGTCGCGTGCTGTCGAGGTGATCGTCAGGTTCATGACGTCGCGAATGCCCGAGACGTTCTGGCTAACCCGCGCGGCAATCTGCGCCGAGCGCGCTTCGTTGAAGAAGCCGACCGACAAGGTCATCAGATGCGCATAAAGCCGGCGCTGGTAGCGCGCGATGATGTTATTGCCGATCTTGCTGAGGAGGACGGATTGGAAATAGCCGGCGAAACCGCGCACTACGAAAGCTGCGAAGATCGCGGAGCAGATGATCCAGACGATCTCGGCCCGGCGCTCGACGAACGCCTGGTTGATGATCGTCTTCATGATGTAGGCGATGAACGCCGTCGAAAGCGCCACCAGGATCAGGCAGGCGATAGCGACGGAATAACCCCAGATGTGCTCACGGCCATTTTCGGCAATGATGCGCTTCAGGATACCACTGATGGTCTCACTGTCGACGCTATTGTTTTTGGTATCGGGCGATTTCAAAAATCGGCTTCCTGTCTCAAACCAAGCGAGCCGCACATGGCACATGCTTTCGCGGCTCTATAAAGAGTTAGGACGGCTTTGGCTAGAGATGGCTTGCCGCTCTGGTTAAGGGGCAAGCCATGGAGCCAAGATCATTATAAGGGAAGGAAGCCCCTTCAAAAAGGCTGCCTGCGGCCCTGACCGGATCAACGCCGCCAGCGGCGGCCATCCGTTGCCAGGCCGAAACTGGCCGGTGCGCGGGCATAGGCCGTGAGGCCAGAGAGTGCCGCCAGCGGATGAGTGACCACATGCGTCGGGATCGATTTCAAGAGCGCGGTATGCGGCGCCTTGTCTTCGAAGGCGGCGCGGAATTCTGGTTTCTGTAGCGCCGGCAGGATTTTTTGCGAGATGCCGCCGGTGATATAGACGCCGCCGCGCGCCATGAAGACCAGCGCGATATCGCCGGCGACGCGACCGAGATAGGTGACGAACAGCGTCAGGGTCTCTTCGGCCTGAATGTTGGTTTCGGCGAGCGCATGCGCCGTGATATCGGCCGGTTCCTTGAGGCTGGGCTCGATGCCGTCGGTCTTGCAGATCGCATGATAGAGGTTCTGCAGGCCGCGGCCGCAGAGGACCTGCTCGGCGGAAATGCGGCCCTCGATCGTTTCCAGATGCGGCCAGATCTGCAGATCGCGCTCGCTGCGCGGTCCGAGGTCGATATGGCCGCCTTCGCCCGGCACGGGGATCCAGGCATGCTGGGCATGAACGAGACCGGCGACGCCGAGGCCGGTGCCCGGGCCGAGCACGGCGCGCGAGGCGACCATGCCTTCCGATATCTCGCCGATGGTGGCGCGATGCTCTTCGGAAATACCGGCGATCGCCAGCGCCTGCGCTTCAAAATCATTGATGATCAGCACGTCTTCCATGCCGAGATTGGCGATCATCGTCTTCGGGCGGATCACCCAGTCGCAATTGGTCAGCGGAATTTCGTCGCCCCGCACCGGACCGGCCATGGCAAGGATCGCCGAACGCGGCCGCACCGCCGACTTGGCCAGGGCTTCCTCGATCGCGTCGTCGATCGTCTTGAAATTGGCGGTTTGCACGATCGGAAAATGCGCCGGCTCGGAATGGGCATCGACGACAATGGAGAAACGCGCATTGGTTCCGCCGATATCGCCGATCAGGATCGGAAAGGGCAGAGGGGCTTCGCTGTGATTGAGCTCGGGCATGGACAGGTCCGTGTCTGCCGCCTGAAGGCGGATTAATGGGTCAGTGTCTTGATCAGGCGGTCTGCGGTAGCTTCGTTAAGGGCCATCGGAATGTCGTAGAGAACGGCAAGCCGAGTCAACGCCTTGACATCGACATCGTGTGGCATCGGTGTGAGTGGGTCGATGAAAAAGATGACCATGTCGATATCGCCGGTGGCGATCATCGCGCCGATCTGCTGGTCACCGCCGAGCGGGCCGCTTTTAAGGCGGGTGACCTTGAGGTCGGGAGAGGCGTCGAGGACCCGGCCGCCGGTCGTGCCGGTGGCGACGATATGCCAATCGGCAAGCACATCCTGGTTGCGGCGTGCAAACTCCGCCATTGCATCCTTCTTCTGATCATGCGCGATCAGCGCGATGCATTTGCCGCCGGCCATGAAACTCCCACTCCGTCTCGGATTTTTTAATCGATTTATCCGCCTTCTATACCAAGAGGCCGGCCTTTGAAAGACCGCCTCGGCCGCCGTCACTGCTGTGGAATGCTGCCGGGCGGCGTGTTGCCCGTGCCGCTGCCGGAAACCGGCAGCGTGCCGGTTGCGGTCGTCGGCGCGGCTGCCTTGATGCCATAGGTGGCGGCGCGGGCCGAGGGAACCGAAGGCGCGTCCAGCACGGCCTGGCAGGCTTTGGGCAGGTCAGACACCATGACCTCGCGGGGTTTCACCGGCGGCTTGGTGCTCGGTTTCGGCTTGGCCCAGGGTTCGGGACCGAGCCACCAGGCAAGCGTCTTGTCGCAGCCGTCGCCTGCGGCAACCGGGGCCTGCGGCGTGCAGCCGACCGAGCCCGCCGGGCAGCTCAAGCGGATATGGAAATGCGAGTCGTGGCCATATTCCGGGCGCAGCTTGCCGAGATTGGTGCGGTCGCCGGTCCAGCTGTCGCACATCTTCTTCTTGATCGCCGGATTGACGAAGATGCGCTGGACTTCGGGATAGCTGGCGGCGCGCATCAGCAGGCGGGCATGCGCCGGCGTCCAGACCCTGTCGTTGATCGTCAGGAACTTGTCCTTCGCCAGCATCGAGGTGAAGGGCAGGCTTTCGCGCTCGGCCGCCGTCAGCGTCCGCGGTGGCATCGGCGTCAGCCAGACGTCGGCATCAAGGCCGATCTGATGCGAGGCATGGCCGTTGAACATCGGTCCGCCGCGCGGCTGCGCCATATCGCCGACGAGCAAGCCCGGCCAGCCGTCATATTTGGCGGCGTCGCGCGACAGGCGTTCAAGGAGCCCTACCATTTCCGGCCGGCCCCAGCGGCGATTGCGCGACGGGCGCATGGCCTGCCAGGTCGGCCCATCGGTTGGCAGCGCCACGGCGCCGGAGAGGCAGCCCTTGGCATAAAAGCCGATCGATTGCGGCGGTCCTGCCGTCGGCAGCGCCACCCCGCCGAAGATCGCCTTGGCGCTGCCGGGCGTCGGGCCAGCCTGCTGGGCCAGCGCATCGCCGGTAACAAGGCTCGCGCCGATCGTGGTGGCGAGGGCTAGTTTGCTGACGGTGCTGATGGTTCGAACCAGGAGTGAAATCATGTGGTTCCTTGAGATGCTGCCGGCGTTGGCCGAAGTGATTTGCAACGAAATCTATCGCATAACCCAGAAAATCGGAATCGATTTTCCGGCTGCCTGTGTCTCCCGCCGTCATTCCGTCGCCGACGGCCGACGGCAATCTCCCCCTGGAAATCATGGGGTTTCCTTGGCGGGCCGGTTGACAGTGCCGGCATAGTCTGCGGAAAGTCCGACAGTCACAATGACCATAGTCTCGACCATCTGTCGTGCGAGTTGGGGAGCGCGCGGAGGGTTGGGAACGGAGCCTGGGTCTCGGGTCGGTTGAGATAAGCGTGGTGGCAGCTTGGGGATTGTAAAGGGGAGTAACGGGTGGGGACAAATAGCGGACAACCCGCGGAGAAATCGACCGGCGAGCCGCAAACGCGGGCACCCAAACGCCGGCGCGGTCATGATCGCGTGGCCGTACTTTTGGAAGCGGCCGCGGCGGTCTTCGTCGAGAAGGGTTATGATGCCGCGACGATGACCGAGATCGCCGCAAAGGCGCATTCGTCGATCGGTTCGCTCTATCAATTCTTTCCGACCAAGCCGCTGCTCGCCGAAGCGCTGCATATCGATCGGCTGGAGCGGCTAAAGGCGGTGTTTCAGGAGATCGCGGAGAAGAGCGGCGGCCTTTCGGCGGCCGATAGCGGCGAGGCGATCTTCGACCGGCTCGCGGCCTTCATCGAGACGTTTCCAGAATATCCGGTGCTTGCCGCGCGCCGGGATATTCCGAGGGATCGCAAGCTGCGCTCGCGGGCGGAGGTGAAGGAGCTGATTTCCTCCATCCTGCGACGCGCCGAGCCGCCGGTCACCGACGACGTCGCCCTGATGTCGGCGATCATTCTCGAATTGATCCGTATTGCCGTCATCGCCGCCAACGAGCCGGAGGCGGTCGAGGACCGGCGCCTTATCCGAGAATTGCGCCTGATGCTGCGCAAGCGCCTGGAGGAAGCTACGGCAAAAGCCTGATTTCATCGGGCACTTATGGGCGCACTCGCGAACAGGTGAGCAATTCCGTCCTGTTTTTTGCCCTCATTTGCCTTATGCTGATTCTGATCAAATCATCAGGGGGTTATGAATGGCGTTGTCGCGGTTGAAAGCAGGCTTGGTTGTTTCTCTTTTTTGCCTGCTGGCCTTGCCGGCATCATCCAGCGCCGATGAGCCGCAATTCCGCATCGGCACCGCCATTCTCGGCGACCTGAAATACCAGCCCGGCTTCAAGCATTTCGACTACGTCAATCCGGATGCGCCGAAGGGCGGGGAGTTGAAGCTTTCCGACGATGGCACCTTCGATACGCTCAACCCGGTTTTGCTGAAAGGCAATCCGGTCTCGGGCGTCGGTCTGGCCTTCGACACTTTGCTGAAACACGCGGATGACGAGATTTCCTCTTCTTACGGCCTGTTGGCTGAGGGTGTTTCCTATCCGGACGATGTTTCCAGCGCGACGTTCCGCCTGCGGGCGGAAGCCAAATGGGCGGATGGCACGCCGGTCACCCCCGACGACGTCATTTTCAGCTTCGAGAAATCCAAGGAGCTCAATCCGTTCCTGGCGAGTTATTATTCGCATGTGGCGCGCGCCGAAAAGACCGGCGATCGCGACGTCACTTTCACTTTCGATGTAAAGAACAATCGCGAGCTGCCTTTCATTCTCGGCGATTTTCCGATCGTTTCGAAACATTGGTGGGAGGCTACGGGGCCTGACGGCAAGCCGCGCGATATCACGCGGACGACGCTGGAGCCGGCGATGGGCTCTGGCCCGTACAAGGTTGCCGCCGTCTCTCCAGGCTCGACGATCCGCTATGAGAGGCGCGACGACTATTGGGGTAAGAATCTCCCCGTCAACATCGGTGAAAACAATTTCGGCTCGATCTCCTACACCTACTACGCTGATAATGACGTGCAGTTCGAAGGTTTCCGGGCTGGAAATTTCGACTTCTGGCAGGAGACCTCCGCGAGCCGTTGGGCTACCGGCTATGATTTTCCAGCCGCCAAGGACGGCCGCGTCAAGCGTGAGGAAGTGGCGAACCCGCTGCGTGCCAGCGGAGTGATGCAGGCATTGATGCCGAATATGCGCCGCGACCAGTTCAAGGATCAGCGCGTCCGCGAAGCATTGAACTATGCCTTCGATTTCGAAGAACTGAACCGCTCCATCGCCTTTAACCAGTATACCCGCGTGAACAGCTATTTCTTCGGCACTCAGCTTGCTTCGTCCGGCTTGCCGCAGGGCAAGGAACTGGACCTTCTCAACGAGGTGAAGGACAAGATCCCGCCGGAGGTCTTCACCACGCCCTATACGAACCCGGTCGGCGGCGATCCGCAGAAGTTCCGTGACAATCTTCGCCAGGCCGTGGCGCTGTTCAAGGACGCTGGCTATGTGCTCAAGGGCAACCAGATGGTCAATGCTCAGACGGGACAGCCCTTCACCTTCGAAATTCTGCTGAACAGTCCCTTTGTGCAAAAATGGGTGGTGCCCTATACCCAGAATCTGAAGAAGATCGGCATCAATGCGAGCGTGCGGATCGTCGATCCGTCGCAGTATATCAACAGGTTGCGCAGCTTCGACTATGACATGATCTGGGTCGCACTGGGGCAGACCCTCAATCCCGGCAACGAGCAGCTCGATTTCTGGGGCTCGGCTTCGGTCAATCGCCAGGGCTCTCGAAATTACGCCGGTATTGCCGATCCCGGCATCGACGCGCTGATCGCCAAGGTCATCCTGGCGAAAGATGTCACCGAGAAGGATGCGTCGGTGAAGGCGCTCGACCGCGTCCTGCTTGCCCATCACTATGTCGTGCCGCTGTTCTATCGCATGAGCGTCAACATCGCCTATTGGGACAAGTTCGAGCGACCACCGCAACTGCCGGAATATTCGCTCGGTTTCCCGGAGACGTGGTGGTCAAAAGCCGCCGCAAAATGAGCGGCTCTTGCAATGGCGGGTGGGCTGGCTCCAAATGCCCCATGCCGATTCGGCAATTTCTGCGTGACATGACAGCGCCGGGCTTTACGCGGCGGAAGGGAATAAGCGATTTGAACGACGGATGGATTGAGGCCGGGGCAGGCATGTTCCTCGTTGAGGGAGTGACGGGCTGATGGGTGCCTATATCCTCAGGCGTCTGCTGCTGATGATCCCGACCATCGTCGGCATCATGGCGATCTCCTTCACCATCGTGCAGTTCGCGCCCGGCGGACCCGTCGAGCAGATGATCGCGCAATTGACCGGCCAGGCCGACAATGCCAGCGGCCGCCTCTCCGGCAGCGGGGACATGCTGGCCCAGCAGGCGACCGACGATAGCGGCTCGAAATATCGCGGCGCGCAGGGGCTCGATCCCGAGCTGATCGCCAAGCTCAACAAGCAATTCGGTTTCGACAAGCCGCCGCTCGAGCGCTTCGGGCAGATGATGTGGAACTATATCCGCTTCGATTTCGGCGAGAGCTTCTTCCGCAATACCTCTGTGCTCGATCTGATCGGGCAGAAGTTGCCGGTGTCGATTTCGCTCGGTATCTGGATATTGATCTTCTCCTACGCCATCTCGATCCCCCTCGGCATCCGCAAGGCGATCCAGGACGGATCAACTTTCGATGTCTGGACCTCCGGCGTCATCATCGTCGGCTATGCGGTCCCAAGCTTCCTCTTCGGCATCATGCTGATCGTGCTCTTCGCCGGCGGCTCCTTCTTCGACTGGTTTCCGCTGCGCGGCCTCGTCTCGGACAATTTCGCCGATCTCAACTGGTGGCAGAAGATCCTCGATTATCTCTGGCACCTTGTCCTGCCGCTGATATCGCTGTCGCTCGCCGCCTTCGCCACCACGACGCTGCTCACCAAGAATTCCTTCATCGAGGAGATCAAGAAACAATATGTCATCACAGCGCGCGCCAAGGGGCTGAGCGAGCGCCGCGTGCTCTATGGTCACGTCTTCCGCAACGCCATGCTCATCGTCATCGCCGGCTTTCCCGGCGCCTTCATCTCCGCCTTCTTCACTGGCTCGCTGCTGATCGAGAATATCTTCTCGCTCGATGGCCTCGGCCGCTTGAGCTATCTCTCCGTCGTCCAGCGCGACTATCCGATCGTCTTCGCGACGCTCTTCATCTTCTCGTTGCTCGGCCTGTTCGTCAGCCTGATCTCGGACCTGATCTACACCTGGATCGACCCGCGCATCGATTTCGAGCGGAGGGATGTCTGATGGACGCAGCGAGCAGTGCACCGGCGGCAACGGTCAAACCGCCACGCAAGGGTCTCTTCTCCCCGACCAACATTCGCCGCTGGCAGAATTTCAAGGCAAACCGCCGTGGCTACTGGTCCCTCTGGCTGTTCCTGATCCTGTTCTTCTTCAGCCTCGGGGCGGAATTCATCGCCAACGACCGGCCGATCCTCGTCTCCTACAAGGGCGAGATGCTGGTGCCGGTCCTGGTCGATTACCCCGAGGAGAAGTTCGGCGGCTTCCTGGCCCAGACGGATTATCGTTCCGGGGATATCGAGGACGAGATCAATGCCCATGGCTGGATGATCTGGCCGCCGATCCACTATTCCTACCAGACCGCCAATTCCAACCTGCCGCAGGGAAAATCGGCCCCGACGCCACCCTTCTGGCTGATGAGCAAGGAGCAGCGCTGCTCCGGTTATGCCCAGGGCGTTGCAGATCCGAACTGCACCTGGAGCAATCTCAACTGGCTCGGCACCGACGACCAGGCGCGCGATGTCTTTGCGCGCATGATCTACGGCTTCCGCATCTCGGTGCTGTTCGGTCTGGCGCTGACCATCTGCTCGGCCGTCGTCGGCGTCGCCGCCGGCGCCGTCCAGGGTTATTTCGGTGGGTGGACGGACCTTCTTCTCCAGCGTTTCATCGAGATCTGGTCGTCGATGCCGGTGCTCTACATCCTGCTGATCATCGCCTCGGTGCTGCCGCCCGGCTTCTTCATCCTGCTCGGCATATTGCTGCTGTTTTCCTGGGTCGGTCTCGTCGGCGTCGTGCGCGCCGAATTCCTGCGCGCCCGCAATTTCGAATATGTCCGCGCCGCCCGCGCGCTCGGCGTCAACAACATCACCATCATGTATCGCCACCTGCTGCCCAACGCCATGGTCGCGACCCTGACCTTCGTGCCCTTCATCCTCTCCGGCTCGATCACCACCCTGACCTCGCTGGATTTCCTAGGCTTCGGCATGCCCCCCGGCTCGCCGTCGCTGGGCGAGATGATAGCCCAGGGCAAATCCAACCTGCAGGCCCCGTGGCTCGGCCTCTCAGCCTTCTTCACCATGTCGATCATGCTGTCGCTGTTGATCTTCGTCGGTGAGGCCGTGCGTGACGCGTTCGATCCGAGGAAGACGTTCCGATGAGCGACAATTCGACCCCATTGCTGTCCGTCCGCAATCTCTCCGTCGCCTTTCACCAGGGCGGGAGAACCTCGACCGCCGTCGACGGCATCTCGTTTGATATCCATAAGGGCGAAGTTCTGGCGCTGGTCGGCGAATCCGGCTCCGGCAAATCGGTCTCGGCCAATTCGATCCTGAAGCTTTTGCCCTATCCGTCCGCCAGCCATCCCTCGGGCGAAATCCTGTTTAAGGGCAAGGACCTGTTGAAGGCATCGGACAATGAGCTGCGCGCCGTGCGCGGCAACGACATCACGATGATCTTCCAGGAGCCGATGACCTCGCTCAATCCGCTCCATTCGATTGAAAAGCAGATCACGGAAATCCTGGCGTTGCATCAGGGCGTGGTCGGCCAGGCTGCCCGCCGCCGCACGCTCGAGCTTCTGAACCAGGTCGGCATTCGCGAGCCGGAAAAGCGCCTGAAGGCCTATCCGCATGAGCTGTCGGGCGGCCAGCGCCAGCGCGTGATGATCGCCATGGCGCTCGCCAATCGGCCAGAGCTTCTGATCGCAGACGAGCCGACCACGGCGCTCGACGTGACGGTGCAGGCGCAGATCCTCGAGCTGCTGCGCGACCTCAAGGGCGTGCACGGCATGTCGATGCTGTTCATCACCCATGATCTCGGCATCGTCCGCAAATTCGCCGACCGCGTCTGCGTCATGACCAAGGGCCATATCGTCGAGACCGGCACGGTCGAAGAGGTCTTCACCAACCCGCAGCATGAATACACCCGCCATCTTCTGGCTGCCGAACCGCGCGGCGAGCCGCCGGTCAGCGACACCAGCAAGCCCGTCGTCATGGAAGGCTCCGACATCAAGGTCTGGTTCCCGATCAAGGCCGGGTTGATGCGCAAGGTGGTCGATCATGTGAAGGCCGTCGACGGCATCGATCTGAAGCTTCGGGCCGGCCAGACGCTCGGCGTCGTCGGCGAGAGCGGCTCCGGCAAGACGACGCTCGGCCTGGCGCTCGCCCGGCTGATCTCGTCCAAGGGTCGCATCGCCTTCGTCGGCAAGGATATCGCCGATTATTCCTTCAAGGAGATGCGGCCGCTGCGCAGCCAGCTGCAGGTCGTTTTCCAGGACCCTTACGGCTCGCTCAGCCCGCGCATGTCGGTCGGTGACATCATCGCCGAGGGGCTGAAGGTGCATGAAGCATCCCTGTCGGCGGAAGAGCGTGACCAGCGCGTCTGCTGGGCGCTGGAGGAGGTCGGCCTTGATCCTTTGACCCGCTGGCGTTTCCCACATGAATTCTCCGGCGGCCAGCGCCAGCGCGTCGCCATTGCCCGCGCCATGGTGCTGAAGCCGCGTTTCGTCATGCTGGACGAGCCGACGTCGGCGCTCGACATGAGCGTGCAGGCCCAGGTGGTCGACCTGCTGCGCGACCTGCAGCAGCGTCATGACCTTGCCTATCTCTTCATCAGCCACGACCTGAAAGTGGTGAAGGCGCTTGCCAACGACCTGATCGTCATGCGCTTCGGCAAGGTGGTGGAGCAGGGGCCGTCGGCGGATGTTTTCCGCGCGCCGCAAGAGGATTACACCAAGGCGCTTCTCGCCGCCGCGTTCAACATCGAGGCGGTGCCGACCGCCGCCATTCAGCAATAGAGAGCATTGCCATGCCGGCCAAAAGTCCCGTTCTCGTCGATCTCAAGTTCAATCCGGAGAGCGTCGCAAAGGTCCTCAAGACCTCGTTCAGCGATCGCGGCAGCATCAATCTTGCCGATCCTGCCACCAAGGGCCTGGATCTGAGCCATATCGACTATGCGCTTCTGTGGAAGCCGGATGCCGATCTCTATCAGCGCGCACCCAATCTCAAGGTGATTTTTTCCGGCGGCGCCGGGGTCGATTCCCTGATCACCACCGCCACCCCGCTCGATATTCCCATCGTCCGCTTCGTCGACCGCAGCCTGACGGTGCGCATGTCGGAATGGGTCGTGCTGCAATGCCTGATGCATCTGCGCAATGTCTGCGGTCATTTCAGGCACCAGCGTAAACATGTCTGGGGCCGGCCGGCGGGACTTGAGGCGCGCGATGTCACCATCGGTGTCATGGGTCTCGGCGTTCTCGGCCTCGATGCCGCCGCCAAGCTCAAGGTCATGGGCTTCGACGTCATCGGCTGGTCGCGGCAGAAGAAGCAGATCGAAGGCATGGAAACCTTCGACGCCGGCGAGCTCGATGCCTTTCTGGCACGGACCGACATACTCGTCGGCCTGCTGCCGCTGACGCCGGAAACAACGGGGCTCTACAATGCTTCGCTGTTTTCGAAGCTTCGTTGCGATGGCGCGCTGGGCAAGCCGGTGTTCATCAATGCCGGGCGCGGCAAGAGCCAGGTCCAGGCCGATATTGTCTCGGCAATCGAGACCGGCATTCTCGGCGGCGCTTCGCTCGATGTCTTCGAGGTCGAGCCGCTGCCGGCGGACGACCCGCTCTGGGGCCTGGAGAATGTCGTCATCACGCCGCATGACGCGGCGGTCTCGGAAGAATACTCGCTGATGCGGCATGTCGAGGAGCAGATCGCCCGTTTCGAAGGTGGCGAGCCGCTGCAATATCTGGTGGACCGCAGCCTCGGCTATTGATCGAGCCTGCCTCGGCAGCCGAAAATTTGGGCATGCATTGCCGGCAATAGGCAGCCGCGTGTCCAAATGATTATCAATTTTGTTTCAGCGACTGGACTTTCCCTCAACTTTTTTTGATAAGACTAGAACTGTATCCGCCTGCCGGCCTGTTTGGTCGCGGCGTGAGGTGGGCGCAGGGAGACGGGCAGGAACGACATGACGAAGACCGATATTGCCGCCCGTGTCTATAACCACACCTGGAAGCTCGACCCGATCGTCCGCAGCTTGATCGATACGGATTTCTATAAGCTTTTGATGCTGCAGATGATCTGGAAGCTCTATCCGGATGTCGACGCCACTTTCTCGCTGATCAACCGCACCAAGAGCGTTCGTCTCGCCGAGGTGATCGATGAGAAGGAGCTGCGCGAGCAGCTCGATCATGCCCGCACGCTCCGGCTTTCGAAGAAGGAAATGATCTGGCTGGCGGGTAACAGTTTTTACGGCCGCGCCCAGATCTTCGAGCCAGAATTCCTCACCTGGCTGTCGAATTTCCAGCTTCCGGAATACGAGCTGTCGAAGCGCGACGGCCAGTATGTTCTCGACTTCCACGGCTCGTGGAAGGAAACGACCATGTGGGAAATTCCCGCGCTCGCCATCATCAACGAGCTTCGTTCGCGCACCGCGCTGAAGGCGCTCGGTCCTTTCACGCTCGATGTTCTCTATGCGCGCGCCAAGGCGAAGATGTGGGAGAAGGTCGAGCGTCTCAGGGAATTGCCCGATCTGCATATTTCCGATTTCGGCACACGCCGCCGTCATAGCTTCCTTTGGCAGCGCTGGTGCGTTGAGGCGCTAAAGGAAGGGGTGCCCCACGCGTTCACCGGCACGAGCAACGTCCTTCTCGCCATGGATTCAGATCTCGAAGCCGTCGGCACCAATGCGCACGAGCTGCCCATGGTGGCCGCGGCCGTTGCCAAGACCGACGAGGAACTTGGCAAGGCGCCTTACAAGGTGCTGCGCGACTGGAACCGGCTTTATGGCGGCAACCTCCTGGTGGTGCTGCCCGATGCCTTCGGCACGGCCTCTTTCCTGCGCAATGCGCCGGAATGGGTGGCCGACTGGACCGGCTTCCGCCCGGACAGCGCTCCGCCGATCGAAGGCGGCGAGAAGATCATCGACTGGTGGAAGAAGATGGGCCGTGATCCGCGTCAGAAGCTTCTGATCTTCTCCGACGGTCTCGATGTCGACGCGATCATCGCCACCTACAAGCATTTCGAGGGCCGCGTACGCATGGGCTTCGGCTGGGGCACCAACCTGACCAATGATTTTGCCGGCTGCGCGCCCACCGAAATCCACGGCCTCAACCCGATCTCGATCGTCTGCAAGGTCATCGAAGCCAACGGCCGCCCGGCCGTCAAGCTCTCCGACAATCCGCAGAAGGCGACCGGCGAGCCGGCCGAGGTCGAACGCTACCTGAAATTCTTCGGCGCCGAGGACCGTGTCGATCATGAGGTGGTGGTTTAGCGGCACTGACCCGACAGAACCAACTGGTGGTTCTTTGCGCGAGGTCCTGCTACTATATTAACGGCATAGCCTGCGCAGGAGAATTCGATGTCATCCGCTTTGAAAGCCAGTGTAGAGATTGATCCTGAGGTGAACGAGCGGCTCGAGAAATTGGCGGCCAGCCGCCACCGCCAGCCGGATCGGCTTCTTAAAGAAGCCGTCGAGCAATATGTGGATCGTGAAGAGAAGCGCGAAGCCTTCCGTCAGGACACGCTCCGCGCCTGGGAAGAATATCGGTCGACGGGTATGCATTTGACTGGCGAGGAAGTCGAGGATTGGCTTCAACAGCTCGAGGACGGCAATGACATAGAGCCGCCTGCATGCCACGTCTGATTTGGTCTCCGCGCGCCTCCCAAGACGTGCAACGGCTTTACAGATTCCTCGCGCCTGCTAATCCAGATGCGGCCAGACGCGCTATCGGTACAATTCGTTTCGGTGTCCGCATTCTGGTTCATCAGCCTCAGCTCGGGCGTCCGGTCGAGGATTTGGGACCTGAATTTCGAGAATGGGTTATCGATTTCGGCCGCGATGCCTATGTCGCTCGGTATCGATACACCGGAGATGCCGTTGTGATATTGGCGATCCGTCACGGTCGCGAATTGGGATACTGACGGCAATAGGCTTATCTACTGCATCGTCCGCCCCACCCGCTTGAACAGCGACCATCTGCCGTTCTCCCAGCGATATTGATCCGGCGAAATAACATAGGGTACGCCGCTGAGATCGGCGCTGATCAGCTCGAGGAGCTGTAGCCCCTGGGCATCGTTTTCGTGGGTGAAGAAGACCTTGTCGCGGGAGAGGAAGGCGGCGATGGGGGCCGCGCCGCCGGACTGGTCCTGCACCTGCGCCCAGAATTTCGGCAGGAAAGCGACGCTGGATTCGAACTGGCCGTCGATCTCGACATATTGGAACTGGCTGCGCTTGGCGATCTGCACGCCGGTCTTCGACAGGAATCGGTAGAGATTGTCCTGCGCCGTTTCCGCCAGTTCGCCGGCGTCCACGCCCCAATGGTCGAGCGTGCTGGTCATCACGTAGCGGACCGTCGTTTCGCCGTTGACCACGAACAGCTTGACCAGATCCTCGGCCTCGTCGAGATAGACGAATTGCGGCGGCTCGGGTTCGCCCTGGACCGCCTGCATCATCTGACGCCGCGCTACGTCGACGAAGCTGCGCGACTTCAGCACCGGCAGAACCTTGCCGAGATCGCCCGCGCCATCAACCGCCTCCGTCATGTTGAGATAGTGGAGCAAAGCCTGGGCGCGCGCCTGCCCATGTTTCTCCCGTAGCGCCAGCAGCGCATTGTTCAGGAATTTCGTCATCGTGTCGCCGTTGCGGCTATGCAGCGTCAGGCTGCCGGCGCCCGGATCATAGTCCACTTTGAGCACATCGCCGAAGAATGGCAGGCGCTCCTGCAGATAGGCCGCGAAGCGCGCCTCGTCCTGCAGCGCTTCGTCGGGAATATTGAGGTCGAGGCTTTTGATCGCCGGTTTGCTATCGGGCTGCGGCGGGTGCGGAGCCGGCCGTCCGGCTCCACCGAAGAGCTTTTTCAGGAAATTGAACACGCTGATATCCCCAGGCGCCGGACAGTATCCTCGCAAAGCCTAACGTGCCGCCGCTTTGCGTGCAATGCCGATGCCGCTTGCTTGAAGCACAAGTGTAAGTGCCTGCTTGTGCGCGCAAAAAAGGCGTATAGTCTGCAAATATGGTCCGGTCGGGCCTGCGTGGGGAAAGGCAGTGCATATGGGTATTGTTGGCGCGCGCGGTCAGTTGGCCGGTGTATTTTTTCTATGTCTGTTCGGGTTTGCAATGCCCGGGACGGCCTTCGCGCAAAGCGCGGCCACAACATCGGCGCCCACCGCCGCCGCGCCGCCGCCGGAGAAGGTCCGCGAGCTCATCCAGCTGATGAACGAGCCGGACGTCAAGCAATGGCTTGCGGCGCAGGTGAACACCAGCTCCTCGACGACTGCCGCTCCCGCAGGCGATCCCGGCATGGGCGGTGGCCAGATGTCAGAACTGTCGGACACGCTCGGCCATACTCGCCGGCATCTGGAAACGGTATCCGGCGCGGTGATGACGCTTCCCTCCGAGGTGATGGCGGCATCGCAGAAGCTGGAGGCCGAGGGCGAGGCGGCCGGCCGGTTGCGCATCGGCATCCAGGCGCTGGTGCTGTTTTTCCTTGGCCTTGTCGCCGAATGGGTGGTCGGGCGCTTGATCAACGCCAAGCACACGCAGCGGACAAAAGAGGCGGCCGGTGTCGAAACAGAGCTGCAGGCGGCTCGCTTTCAGTTCATGGGCGGCGTGGTGCCGGCGATCGTTCACGGCCTGGCGACACTGATCCCGCTTCTCGTCTTCGACTGGCCGCCGATCATCGAGAGTTTCGCGATCGCCTGCGTCATCGCGTTCGTTTCCATGCGGCTGGCCATCTCGATCGGCAAATTGCTGATGGAGCTGATCGCGATGCGTCGGGCAAGCGATGTTCTGGATGAGGACGGTGGCGTTGCGCGCATTGCGGAGCGGCGGCGGGTGGCGACCTATTGGTATCGGCGCAGCGCCCTGTTCGTCATCTATTTCTCCTGCGGTTGGGCGGTGATGCAGGCGATCGTGCCACTCGGCTTTTCCAATGGCGCCCGCTATCTCGTCGGCTACACGCTCGGCATCGGCCTGTTCCTGATCGCCGTGGAGGCCGTCTGGTCGCGGCCGTCGCAGCCTGGCAAGCCTGGCAGAACGGCAATCTCCTGGCTGCTGACGGTCTATTTCGCGGCACTATGGTGCCTGTGGGTGACGGGTTTCGACGGTCTGCTCTGGGTCGGCATCTATACCATTCTGCTGCCGCGGGCGCTCTCGGTGTCGTCGCGGGCGGTGGAGGCATTGCATGATGCGGCCGGCGGCGTTTTCGGTACCGGTAGTCTTGCGGCCGTGTTTCTCGACCGCGGCGTCCGTGCCCTGGTCATCGCCTTTGCCGCCTTCTGGCTCGGCCGGATGCTGGGCGTCGAGGCGGATATGGTGATGCGGACGCCTGAATCCGGCATCGACCGCGTCGCCCGCGGCATTCTCGGCGGCATCGTCGTCCTGCTCGCCGCCGATCTCATCTGGCACCTGGCCAAGACCTATATCGACGGCAAGCTGATGCAAGCACTGCCGCTCGTCAGCGATTCCGAAGAGCTGAGGGCCAGCCGCGCGCGGCTGCAGACGTTGTTACCGATTTTCCGCAACATCCTCGCGGTCGTCATCGTCATTATCGCCATCATGATGGTGCTGTCGGGGTTGGGCATTCAGATCGGGCCGTTGATTGCCGGCGCCGGCGTTGTCGGCGTCGCCGTCGGCTTCGGCGCCCAGACCATCGTCAAGGATGTCATCAGCGGCATGTTCTATCTCTGGGACGATGCCTTTCGCGTCGGTGAATATATCGAAAGCGGCAACCACAAGGGCGTTGTGGAATCCTTCAGCCTGCGCTCGGTCAAGCTGCGCCACCAGCGCGGCCCGCTGGCCACCGTGCCCTTCGGCTCGCTCGGCGCGGTCAACAACATGAATCGCGACTGGGCGATCGACAAGATCATCGTCAAGGTCACCTATGATACCGACCTGGTGAAGATGAAGCGGATCATCAAGGATATCGGCCAGCGCCTGCTGGATGATGAGGAGCTTGCCCCCAATATTATCCAGACACTGAAAATGAAGGGTGTCGAGCAGTTCGGCGATTTCGCGATCGAGATCCGGCTTGCGTTCACCGCCAAGCCCAACGAACTCTCCGCCATCCGCCGCAGTGCCTTGGCGATGATCAAGCAGGCCTTCGACGAAAACGGCATCCAGTTCGCCTTCCCGACCGTGCAGGTGGCCGGTGACAGGGATGCCTCTGCGGCCGCAGCCCGGCAGTTGATGGAGATGCGGGCGGCGAACATCGAACCGCAGGCTGGTTAGGGTCCGTAGGTCCGATGGTAGTCTCGGTCGCCAACGAGCAGATGTGTTATCGAAATGGGATGTAGGCGGTTTCGCCTGTCTACTTCATGTTTTCGGCGCCGCAGTGCTGCCGCGCACCACCAGGGTCACATCGATCATCTCGCGCTCGGTTGGCATGGCGTCTTCCAGAACCGCCTGCACCGCTCGTTGCGCGATCTCGGCAAAAGGCTGCGCTACCGTCGTCAGGCCTGGTTCCACCATGCCGCCCTCCGGGACACCATCGAAGCCAATGATCGAGACGTCTCCGGGAACGGCAAGCCCTCGTGCCGCCAGCCAGCTCATGGCCAGTAATGCGATGTTGTCCGACATTGCCAGAATGGCGGTCGGCGGCTCCGACGCTGAAAGCAGATGCTCGAGACATGTTTCGACACTCGCTTTGTCGTTGTTCGTCTCGTAGATGGGAACATCCTGGCGCTGGATGTCAAAAGCCTCGAGCGCCCGCCAATAGCCGACGGCACGATCGCGCGACGTCGAATAGATCGCCCGCTCGATCTCGCTGATGCCGACCGGTCCGACATGATCCTCAAAAAATTCTGTGGCAAGGATGGCAAACCGCCGGTGGCCCAGTTCCGCAAGGTGTCTGGCCGCTGCCGCGGCTCCCCCGACATTGTTTACGCCGAGCGACGGGACCGAGGCATCATTGTCGTTCAATGCCAAGGCGATGAAGGGCAATTGCCGCTCGCGCGTCAGCTGCACGAGTTGTTCACCGCCTTCCACGCACAAGAGGATGAAGCCGTCCACCAGGGCGTTCTTGATGTTCCAATCCAGCTTATGCCGATCCTTGGCCGAAACGAGCGCAAGCCCGGTGCCGCTGGCATCGCAAACCTGGGCAACGGCCGCCAAGAGGGCTCTTGCCCAGGGATCGTCGAAAAAATAGGCGAGCGGCTCCACGGCTGCGACACCGATGGCATTGACCTTTCCGGCGCGCAGCAATCGTCCCGTGAGGCTCGGGCCGGGATATCCGAGCTGTCTGGCCGTTTCGAGGACGTGCTCGCGCACCTCTTCGCGGACCACATCCGGTCGGCTGAAAACATTGGAGGCTGTTCCCTGCGATACACCCGCCGCCTTGGCGACATCCGCGAGCTTGATGGTGCCCTTGACCAATAACGCCTCCATTTTCACTCCAGAGCACCTTAGCACGAAATTGTATCGGTTCAATTCTGCTTGACGGGAGAATTTCCAAGCGTACGATTGAACCGATTCAAATTAATAATCCGAATCGATATTGAATCGATTCAAAATGTGAGTTTATCCGATGCTGACCAACAACTTCTTCAATGATCTCTACAATGATCGCTGGGGTGATCCCGCCAACCCGAATGCGGTGGAGCCATCTTCCCCTGAAGATAAGGCTCGTGGCGGCTCGCAGGGCGTTCTCGGCCGCCTTGCTGGCTTCTTCCAACATCGCCGAAAGCGCCCGTCCGCGTGGTCTTTTACGATTTCGAACGAAACGCCTGACGTGGCGCGCGCCGCAGGCAGTGGTCGTCGTGACCAATGCGATGTCATGCAGACAAAGTTTCTCAACGTCGCGAAAGCCCTTTCGCGGAATTGCTAAGATCTGTGTCGAATGCCGACCTCAGAAGTTTTCCTTATACGGGCGCAGGTCGATTTCCTGGGTCCAGGCGGAGGGGTGCTGACGGTGGATATGCCAGTAGGTCTCCGCGATCGCGTCGATGTTGAGGAGGCTGTCGGTCTGCACCTCCGGACGCCTCAACCGCAATCTGTCGCCGTCGATGCCGCCATCGATGATGGTGTGGGCGACATGCAGGCCGAGCGGTCCGAACTCCCGCGCCATGCTCTGGCTGATCATCCGCAAGCCCGCCTTGGCGGCTGCAAATTGCGCGTAACCGGCCTTGCCGCGCAGGCTCGCCGAAGCGCCGGTAAAGATCACGGTGCCGCGTCCGAGAGGGGCGAGATGCCGGGCAGCCTCGCGCCCGACGAGGAAGCCGCCGAAGCAGCAGATGCGCCAGAATTCCTCGAACTCGGCCGCGGTCACGTCACGAAAGCCGATGGGGCGGTTGATACCGGCGTTGAAGACGATGAAGTCGGGCGGGTCGATCTCATTTCGCGGCGCAAACGCATGGTCGAACAGCCGCGTCACGGCGGCTTCGTCGGTCGCGTCTGTCTCGATCGCTTCGGCGCTGCCGCCGGAGGCATTGATGCCGTCGGCGACCTTGGCGATCTTGTCCAGGGTTCGGCCGGCGATGACGACGTGATAGCCCTTGTCGGCCAGCAGCCGGCAGAGCGCCGCGCCAAGCCCTTGTTCGGCTCCTACACCCACGATGACAGCGCTTGGCGTGCTCATTCCGCTGCCTCCCTGGCGTCGAGTGTCGGGTAGTCGGTATAGCCTTCGGTGCCGCCGCCGTAGAAGGTTGGGCGATGATAGGGGTTGAGGGGCGAGCCTTGGCGAATGCGCTCCGGCAGATCCGGATTGGCGATGAACAGGCGGCCGAAGGCGATGGCGTCGGCATGACCGGCGGCAAGCGCGGCCTCGGCGGTCTCGGGCCTGAAATTGCCGGCGGCGATCAGCGTTCCCGACCAGGCGGGGCGGAAGAGTTCAGCGGCCGACGGTACGTTCTTGTGGTCGACCTCGGCCTGGCCGGCGCCGCTGGCACGCGGCTCGATCAGGTGCAGATAGGCAAGATGCAGCCGGTCGAGCTCGCGGATAACATGGCCATAGAGCCTGAGCGGATCATCCTCGCCGCTATCATTGGCAATGCCGAAGGGGGAGAGGCGAACGCCGACGCGATTGGAGCCCCAGACCTTGGAAACCGCCTCGACGACGTTGAGAAGCAGTCGCGCGCGGTTCTCGATCGAGCCGCCATATTGGTCGGTACGCTGGTTCGAGCGGGCCTGCAGGAATTGTTCAATCAGATAGCCGTTGGCGCCGTGGATTTCGACGCCATCGAAGCCGGCCTGCTTCGCATTGGCCGCCGCCTGGGCGTAGACGTCGATCAAGAGCGGCATCAGGTCGATATCGATCGCCTGCGGCGTTTCGAAAGGCACGCGCTCGAACGAGGCCGTGAAGGCTTGACCGGATGCGGCGATCGCTGAGGGCGCGATCGGTGCCGCGCCGCCGGGCTGATGGGAGGAATGGGAGATGCGGCCGACATGCCAGAGCTGCAGGAATATCCGTCCGCCCTTGGCGTGAACGGCATCGGTCACGGCCTTCCAGCCGGTGATCTGCTCCAGCGTATGGATGCCCGGTGTTGC
The DNA here is from genome assembly GCF_058803745.1 of Rhizobium sp. GW821-FHT14E12. Classification (NCBI taxonomy): domain Bacteria; kingdom Pseudomonadati; phylum Pseudomonadota; class Alphaproteobacteria; order Hyphomicrobiales; family Rhizobiaceae; genus Rhizobium; species Rhizobium sp. GW821-FHT14E12. The sequence continues at coordinate 216,536 of NZ_JBXAPH010000008.1, read as the reverse complement.
CGGCATGCCCTGTCCGCTCGGAGAAATCTGCGAGCCCTCGGAAATGATCAGCCCACCTTCGGACGCGCGCTGTGCGTAATATTCGACATTCATTAGAGAGGGGACATTGCCCGGCTGGCTCGCCCGCATGCGCGTCAACGGCGCCATGACGACGCGATGCGCCAGTTCGTAAGGACCGATGGACAACGGCGAAAATAAAGTAGCTGTCATGCAAATCACCTGCCTGGAGCGAATTTTGCTCGCCGGGGCGGAAGGGCCGGTCACCGGCGAATCGGTCTCGGGAGTGCGTGAATAAGATGATGGTCATCATTTATTCCAACAATCGGACGTGCGCAACCAATCTCGTTCAAGCTTGGTGCCGAAAGTCATATTTTCCGAAACCGTCAGGCGCGAAGGCTTCCGGCCTGACGGGTGCTACGCCGTAATCCTGGCCAGAAAGGCCAGCATTGCGCCATTGAACTGCGCCGGACGCTGCAACGGCGCAAAATGGCTGACACCGGGCAGCAGGATCAGCTCCGCGCCGGGAATGTTGCGGGCAAGATAGTCGGCATGCTCGCGCTTGATGAACTCGTCGTGCTCGCTGTGCGCGATCGCGACGGGCACGCTGATTTCGGCAAGGTCAGTGACCGAGTAATTCGGCTCCGTTCGCTGCATCAGGCCGACCGCCTCGACGAAGGCGTCGAACTGATCCGGCGTTGCCGACAGGGCGGCGTAATCCTTGACGTGCCGGGAAAAGCAGCGGTCGACGACCGGTGTGGGCACGAACTCCTTGGCGCCGCTGGGGTCCATGTTGCAGGCGAAAAACAAGACGCCGGCGAAGCGCGCCGGATGGGCCTTGGCGAGGATCAGACCGGTACACGCGCCGTCGCTCCATCCAACGACAGCGGCCTTCCCGATGTCGAGCCTGTCCATCACCGCCAGCACATCGGACGCCATCAGTTCGTATGTGTAGGGCCGTTCATCGCGCGTGCTGCGGCCATGGCCTCGGCTGTCGATGACCACCGCCCGATATCCGGCCTCGATCAGCGCCGGTACCTGATGGCCCCAATTGCCGCCGTTTCCGAGGCCGCCATGTAGCAGGATCACCGGCTGTCCTTCCCCATAGACCGCATACCAGATGCGGGCGCCGTCATGCTCGACATGGCTCTGGATATCCGTGGTGGGCAGGGGTGCGGCGCCATCGGCCGCGAATATCTCAAGATTATCGTCCTGGAACTCCATGCTCATCTCTCCTCCCGCGATGAGATCTTCTCGGCAGTAGCATAGCTGAAATCCAGATCGGGTCATCTATCGAGCCAAGCGGGCGGGACAGTTCGTCATGACGTCACAAACCGCCGCAGCGCATCCGCCAATTCGCTTCTTCCGCGCCGGATCTCGCCGACATCGCGTTCGGCATCTATTCGGCCGGCATTGTGCGCCTCGTAGAGTTCGGTGACGAGCCGGGCATAACTCTCGGAAAGACCGCCACGGGTCAGGATCGCTTCCCATTGTAATCGTGGCAGCTCCCGGGCAGCGACGGGACGGCCAACCAATGCGCCGATCACTGCCGCGACATCGTTTGGCGTGTATCGCCGCGGCCCCTCGGCATGGACAATCCGCAGGCGCGCTCCATCGTCCTCAAGAAGCAGATCGGCGGCAATCGTGCCGATGTCGAAGGCGGAGACGGTTGGGAAGAGTTTCGTCAGCGGATGATGAAAGCTATGCAGTTGGCCGGTCTCAACCGCCACTCGCGTTACCCGCGCCCAGTTCTCCATGTGCTCCGCCGACCGCAGGAGGATAGTACGGGAGCGCAGTTTTCGCAGGCGCGCTTCCAATGCATTGAAGAGCAGCGTGATACCGGTGCCCGACGTCACTTCCGCGCCGTAATCGGAGATGGCAAGCACCAGTTCCGGATTTACCCTGTCTAGCGCCTCGCCCATCGTCTCGATCAGCCGCAGCATTTCCGCACGCGCATCGACTGCCCTGATATCGATTGGGCAGATGACCTGGACAGCGCGTGCGCCGGCGACCGCCTCGGCCAAAGCACTGACGTCGCCGATGTCGGCGATAGCGACCTCGCAGCCCAGGTCGACAAACTCCTGCGCCCTTGAGCGGTCGCGCAGGATTGCGCGGACCGGCGCCCCTCTCTCTCGCAAGGCGGCAATTGTCGTACGGCCAATTTTCCCGGTAGCGCCTAGAATCGCGAACATGATGATTCCTCCTGTCTATCTTTCCAGCAGGATTATCCGTCCGCGCAGCTCCCTTCGCGCATGTTCGGATGACGCATTGCGAGATCGGATGAAAATCGAAATTACTGGCGCGTGCGGGCGATCATGCCGGGCGTGATGCCAAGGATGCGCCGCATCCAGTGTGCCATATGGCTCTGATGGGCAAACCCTGCCTCCAGCGCAACCTGGCTCAGCGGCATGTCTTCCGACAGCAGCATCAGTCTGGCGCGCTCAACCCGGCGCACCAGCACATATTGATGCATGGGCATGCCGAATGTGGCGCGAAACAAGGGCTTCAGATGGGATAGACTGAGCCCGGCGACCGCAGCCAGGTCAGCAAGCGACAGGGATCGGTCGATATGGTCTTCTATGAAGTCCACAAGGCGCCGCCTTTGCAGGGCGCTGAGCGTCCTTGCCGTTGTGGATTTCTCCCCTCCCGATTGGTTCCCGCTTTCCACCAGACGGATTGCGAGCGCCAAGGCGAGCGTCTCGGCATAGAGCCTGTCGGACGGTACGGTTGCCTCGAGTTCCGCCTTGATCGCCCAGGCGATCGACTCGATCCGGGCGTCGCGAAGTTGAAACTTGGGAGCGAGGGAAATGCGCTCCGGGTCGCGCCCCATTGCCGTGGCCGCAGTGTTGAGAAGTTCGGGTCCGACGCTCAATCGCAAAATGGTGCAATCGGCATCGTCCTCCCACCAGCCATCCAACCCGGCCGGCACGACATCGATGTCGCCATGTTTCTGGATGCGGCGAGAGTGCTGGCCGTCGCACTGGCAATGCGCGTTCACGGCGCGTCCGAAATGAACGCCGAGCCGGTGCGATGGCAAACCGGGAACATAGGTACGACCGGCGCGGATGTGCAGCAATTCTGCGTCCAAGCCTGCCCAGCCAAGATGTCGGCTCGAAAGGAGGAGGTTTGCCGTACCGTTCTTCGCAGGATTGGCGTTGCTGAATTGATCCATGAATTCGCCCTTTCCTATAGGACGCCGCTGATGTGCTCCGATCATACACCTTTATTGATCGGGTTGGAGATCGAGCGACGGAAGTGGTCGAATAGGATCGGTCTGATGCTGTGCCGGGCAATTTACCGTCGTCGACGCCGTGCGGCGGGGCTTCGAGCAGGAAGGTCTGTCTCAACGGGTATTGGCCGCCGCCAGATGCTCGAAAAGGTCTCGCGCGGGCGCCGTCAATTTCTCCCCGGAGCGGATGCAGACCGACAGCCGGCGCATCGCCCAGTCATCGGCAAGGCGGATGGCGGTGATCTTCGTGGATCGGCTGCAGCGCCGTGCCGCCGTCTCGGGCACGATGCCGAGGCCGACACCGTCTGCCGCCATCTGGCAGATGCCCTCGAAGGTGCGCAGGCGCACTCGTATCTTCAGCTTCACGCCCATCCTCGCCGCCTGGGCGTCGATGTGGTCCTGCAACGCGCCGCCAGAAAGCCCGACAAAATGTTGGTGCAGGATATCCCCGAAGGTAACCCGCTTCTTCTCCGCCAGCGCATGATCGCGGGGCATGACCACCACCAGCCGGTCGATGGCGAAGGGGCGTAGCTCCAGGCCGCCGGTGTCGACCGCATCCGAGAGAATGCCGATCTCCGCCAGCCCGGCCGCGACGGCCTTGGCGATCTCGATGCTCTGGCGTTCCTTGAGTTCGATGTCGATCTGCGGATGAGCCTTCATCCAGGGCGCGAGCCGTTCCGGCAGGAATTCGGTGATCGTGGCGGTGTTTGCCGCCAGCCGGAGGGTCGCGCGCAGGCCGCTGGCATGTTCGCCAAGCTCGCCATGCATCTGCGCCATCTGCCGCTGGATCAGGCGGGCGTGATGCGCCAGTGCCTCGCCGGCCGGCGTCGGCCAGATGCCGCGACGGCCGCGCTCGAGCAGCCGGACCTCGCCGGTCGTTTCCATGTCGCGCAGGCGCTCGCTGGCGGCGGCCAGGGAAAGCCCGACATCGGCCGCGCCATGGGTGATGCTGCCGGCATCCACCACGGCGAGGAAAAGGCGAAGATCGGTCAGGTCGAAGCGCATGCGGGCCAGCATAGCCGATATCCAGCCTTCGGGCCAGCCGAAGCCTGGCTACGGATCATCCGCATTGTGTCCGTCGCCGGATCCCCTATGTCAGCGGCATGATGGATCATTCACTATTGCTCTTCGCCGCGATAGCCGCGACCTTCTTTGCCGCCGGCATCGTCAAGGGCGTCACCGGCATGGGGCTGCCGACGGTCGCCATGGGCGTGCTCGGCGCGCTGATCTCGCCGCTTGCCGCCGCCAGCCTGCTGATCGCCCCATCCTTCGTCACCAATGTCTGGCAGCTCTTCGCCGGCCCGAAATTCGGGCCGCTCCTGCGCAGGCTCTGGCCGATGATGCTGGCGATTGTCGCCGGCACAGTCGCGGGCTCGTCGTTGCTGACGAGTGGCAACACCGTGCTGACGACGGCAGCGCTTGGTGCGGCGCTGGTGATTTATGCCGCCTATACGCTCTTCGCCCGCCAGCTCCGCGTGCCGGCGCGGCTGGAACCGTGGCTGTCGCCGGTCATCGGCCTTGTCACTGGTGCCGTCACCGGTGGAACCGGCGTCTTCGTCATTCCGGCGGTGCCCTATCTTCAGGCACTTGGTCTGGAAAAGGATGATCTGGTGCAGGCGCTCGGCCTGTCCTTCACCATCTCCACCATTGCGCTTGCGGCCGGGCTTGCCTGGCGCGGCGCTTTCCAGCTCGACAATCTTGCGATGTCCGGGCTGGCGATCGTGCCGGCACTCGCCGGCATGTGGGCCGGGCAGATCGTCCGCAACCGCGTCAGCCCGGCGACATTTAGGCTATGGTTCTTGATCTGCCTGCTGCTCCTCGGCGCGGAGATGCTGGCAAGACCATTTCTCTAAACGCGGCAAACGGCTGACATCACGAGAGAGCCCGGGTTGCCTCGGCCGGCATGACGCGAAGCGTCAGTCCCCAGAAGGCGAGGGCGACAGCGCTAATACCGGCGCCGAGCAAGCAGACGCCGAGCCAGCCGGCGTGAGCAAAGGCAAGCGTCGACATCGACGAACCGAACGCACTGCCGATGGAATAGAAGACCATGTAGCCAGCCGTCAGCCGGCTCTGCGCGTCGGGCCGCACGCGATAGATCATCGCCTGGTTGGTCACATGCACGGCTTGCAGGCCGAAGTCGATGACGACGACGCCAATGACCAGCCAGAGGATTGAATGCGGCATCAGGGAGATCGGTCCCCAGGCGAGCAGCATCAGCGCTAGCGAAATACCCGTGGTGCGCTGCCCCAATCCCCGGTCCGTCCACCGACCGGCCCTGGTGGCGCCCAAGGCTCCGGCTACACCGGCAAGGCCGAACAGGCCGATTGCCGTGTGCGACAGCGAGAAGGGCGGCGCGCTCAGCGGCAGGACGAGCGGTGTCAGCAGCGTCGTGATATTGGCGAAGATCAGCATGCAGATGATGCCGCGGATCAGAAGGGCGGGCTCGGTGACGAGAAGCCCGAACAGCGAGCCGATCAGGCGCGGGTAGGACATCGACGCCGGGCGTGCTTCTTGCCGGGGCAAGGCCTTCCAGAGTAGCGCGACGATGATAAGTGTCGCAGCCGCCGAAGCGAGATAGACCGTCCGCCAGCCAGAGAGATCGGTGAGGGTGCCGGCAATCGTGCGGGCCAGCAGAATGCCGAGCACGATCCCGCTGGTGACGACCCCGACGATATGGCCGCGCTCGGCCGGTGGGGCGAGGCTCGCGGCATAGGCGACAAAGGCTTGCGTCACCACGGCCAGCAGCCCCATGAGCGCCATCGCCAAGAGCAGCATGTTACCGCTAGAGGCAAAGCCGATGGCGACCAGCGCCGCGACGGACAGCAGCGACTGCGCGATCACCAGCCGACGCCGGTCGATGAGATCGCCGATCGGAACCAGCAGGATCAGCCCTACTCCATAGCCGACCTGTGTCGCCCCGACGATCAGCCCGGCATGGGCGCGCGACAGGCCGAGATCATCGGCCATCACATCGAGCATCGGATGCGCGAAATAGGCATTGGCCACCGCCAGCCCGCTCGCCACCGCGAAGAGCAGCATGACCGCGCGCGACAGCGGCGGTGTTTTGCGCTGCTCGCCGTGACTGGGTGCCCTTTGCTCCGTCTTGTCGGAGACTATCTTCGTCTTGGCGAAATCGGCGTCCAGCGCCACATCATCATCGGATCGCATCGCGGCTCCTCCATTGATTTGGTTTTATAATGAAACCATTTGATCAATAGCGGATCGGTTTTATAATGCAACCGATATCTATCGAAGGAAGACGCATGGTTGCCCGGAAGAGCCTTAGCGGAAATTACTGCCCGAGCGCGCGATCGCTGGATGCGATCGGCGACTGGTGGTCACTGCTCATCGTCCGCGACGCCTTCGACGGGCTGACGCGCTTCGGCGAATTCCAGAGGAGTCTCGGCATCGCCAAGAACATCCTGGCCCAGCGGCTGCGCACGCTCGTCGAGCGCGGTATTCTCACCTCGGTTCCGGCGCCCAATGGCGGCGCGCATCAGGAATATCATCTGACCGATATGGGCCGCGATCTCTTCCCGGTCATGGTGGCGCTGCGGCAATGGGGAGAGCGCTATCTGTTCGAGCCGGGCGAGCCGCATTCAAAGCTCGTCGAACGCGACACCGGCCGGCCCATCCGCCTCGATGTCCGCACGGATGACGGCAACGCAATCACCGCCGACAAGGCGCTCATTCTGAAGGTGCCCGTCACGGACGAGGATTGATAGGTCAGACCGTCAGCCGACCTTTGACTCTCGCATATTCTTGTTGGTCGTCTTCCGTGCGCGTCTATGAAGTCCACAAAAGCCCGTCAGCTCACCCCCGCAAAACTTCCCGACAGTGTCAGGTCGGGAAAATAGCCCCCAGGCTTGTAGCCGACCGTTTTTCCGCCCGTCAGACCTCCCTGGATTTCCGAACCGAAGAAGGAATAGGGGAATGTCGGCGGCAGGGCGCTCACCTCGTCGAGACGGCGGCGCAGTTCGGGCGGGATATCGAACTCCATGGCTGCGAGATTGTCCTTGAGCTGGTCCAGTCTGGTGGCGCCGAGGATGACTGAAGCCACACCCGGTTGCGTCATCACCCAGTTCACGGCCACCTGCGCCATGCTGCGGCCAAGCTCGACTGACACTTTTTCAAGCTCGGCGACGATCACCCAGTTTCGCTCGGTGAATTTCTGGAAGCCGGGATTGCTTGTGCCGCGCATGGTCTCGAGCCGCCCGCTCATTTGCTCCTTGGAACCGGTCTGGTATTTCCCGCTTAAGAAACCGCTTGCCAGCGGGCTCCACACCATGATGCCGGCACCATAGCGGGTGCCGAAGGGGATGAACTCCTGCTCGATATTGCGCTCCGCCAGCGAATATTCCATTTGCAGCGCCGAGACTGGTTCATAGCCCCGGTGTTCGGCCACTGCCTGTGCGCGGCTGGCATGCCATACTGGCACGTCGGAAAGACCGACATGCCGCACTTTACCGGCGCGGACGAGATCGTCGAGCGTACGCATGACCTCTTCGGGCGGCGTCAGCCGGTCCCAGCAATGCAGCAAATAGAGATCGATATGGTCGGTGTTCAGCCGCTTCAGCGAACCTTCGACCGCGCGCAAGATGTTCTTGCGGCCATTGCCGGCGGTGTTCGGATTGTTGCCGGCGATATTCATGCTGAACTTGGTGGCGATCACGGCCTCGTCACGCAGGCCGCGCTCGGCGATGAATTCGCCCAGCCACGCTTCCGATGTCCCGCCGGTATAGGCATCGGCGGTGTCGAAGAAATTGCCCCCGGCCTCGACATAGGCATTGAACATGGCGCGTGCGGTGCCCTTGTCGGCACCCCAGCCCCATTCCGTGCCGAAGGTCATGGTCCCCAGCGCAAGCTGCGGCACCTTTAGGCCACTATTGCCGAGTGTGTAATAGGTCATGCCCATGGGTTTGATCCTCGCTTGTCGATCTTGTGCGCTCGGTAGGTTTTCCTGCGTCGCGGTTCGCCAGCGTAAGATGCGCAAAATGCCTCTATTCGATAAGATTGTTTATTTTGCATGCAGTGTGCGATATCATGCATGAATGGATCGCGATCTGCTTGTCCATCTCCCGGTTATCGTCGCCGTGGCGCGACGCGGTGGCTTTGCCGCCGCTGCCTCCGAGCTCGGAATGAGCCCGTCGGCGGTCAGCCATGCGGTGCGGCTGGTGGAGGAGCGGTTGGGCCAGCCGCTATTTGCCCGCACCACGCGTAGTGTTGCGCTCACGGATGCGGGCAAGAACCTCGTCGGCACGCTGGCGCCGGCCTTGCAGGATATTTACGAGCGAATGGAGCGCATCCGTTCGGTCAAGGGACGGCCCAGCGGCCTGCTCCGGATCAACGCCGCGCGAATTAGCCTGCCGCTTGCCGTAACCCCGATCGTCGCCGCGATGGCTGAGCGCTATCCCGATGTCGAGGTCGAGATATTCTCCGATGAGCGCCTCACCGATATCGTCTCCGAGGGCTTCGATGCCGGCATCCGCGTTGGTGAGATGATCGCGCAGGACATGGTGGCGGTGCGGCTGACGCCACCGTTCCGGTCCATCGTCGTCGCCTCACCGGACTATATCGGCAGCCGCGGTCGCCCGATGAATCTCACGGATCTTTCGCAGCATAATTGCATCGGCTACCGGCTCATCCGTTCCGGCGGACTCTATCAGTGGGACCTGGTACAGGATGGCCGTGATGTGGCCGTGGCGGTCAGGGGTTCGGCGATCGTCACGGAATCGCACTCGGCCGTCGAGCTGGCGCTGGCCGGCGTTGGCCTCGCCTATGTGTTCGAGCCCCTGGTAACGGCCGATATTGCCGCCGGCCGGCTCATTCAGGTGCTGGAACCTTATGCGGTCACGGAGGACGGCCTCTTTCTCTATTTCCCACGCCGCGCCGAGCTCGCGCCGAAACTCAGAGCGTTCATCGACACCGCCCGGAGTATCGGCCGTGCTGTCCCTCTTGCGGAGATATGACCGGCACCACAACTACCCAATACTATCAAAAAGCGCCGATGAGCCGACCGATCGATGGACAAGATGCAAGCAAGCCAAGTCGAGGCGGTTGACGCCCTGATCGTGATCGATGTGCAGAATGCCTTCGTAACGGGACCGGATGCGGTGCCCGAACATGCCAGGCTTGTCGTGATGGTGGAGGTTTTACTCGTAGCGGCCCGATCCGCCGGCGCACCGGTAATCTTCCTTCAGAACGATGGTCCGCCGGGTGCGGTGGACGAGCCGTCCCAACCGGGTTGGTCGCTGTACTTTCCGCCCCGATCGCACGAGACGGTGGTGAGGAAGGAGCAGGACGACGGATTCGACGGCACGGATCTTGACGAGATTCTCTCGGCACTTGACGTCCGCAGTGTGGCGATCTGCGGTGTGTTGTCCGAAATGTGCGTGGCGGCAACGGCGCGCGAAGCCATGCGGCTTGGCTATCGTGTGCTCCTGCCGCATGACGCGCATGCCACCTATGATGTCCCTGCCGGTCCCGGATCGGAGAGTGTGCCCGCGGCGATGGCGGCGAGGGCGGCGGAATGGTCGCTTGGGGACGAGATCAGGATTTGCGCGTCAGCGGGCGAGGTTCGCTTCGTTGCGCGCAAAGAGACCGGATCATGATGCAGGCGGCCGATCTTGCCATTACCTTTGACGATCAAGGAATGGAATGCCCTAGAGCTGGTGAGCGGAAGTTGGTAAGCAAGCGGACAAATGGCTAAGTCCAATCACCAGGCACAAAGCGACCGCGACGTCGGTGCCAAGCGCACCACCTCGATCTCACGCCAGCACAGACTGTCCATGCGCGGATAAATTTCGTTCGTCCAATCGGCATTCCGGCGCAGACGCTCCCGGTAGCGCGACACGCCTGCCTCGTCCTCGTGGCACTCGAACCAAACGAAGACGGTCTCGCCCTCGCGAACCGGGAGCCTCCGAAAACCGTTCGGGCTTTGCTCCGTGACAAACGCGGCATCAACCCGAGCGCCAGCATCCTGGATGATTGGGAGTGCGCGATCGAAAAAGAACCGCGCGAAATCATCCTCTGTCGCTGGCGCCAGCGAGCACGTATTCGCAATGACGATGCCTCCCGTTTCGGGCCGTTCCGTCTCCTGTTTTCTCAGTCGATTACGCGCGAAGGGTTGCATGGCGCCCGCCGATTTCAGCAGCAGCACGTTGTCCGAGTTGAGCATCGTGGCGTTTGCGTCTGGCCCGTGCTTTTTCCAGATCGGTCCCGAATAAAAGGATTGGAGCGCCTCCGTTCGCGCTTCCATGTCCCGGAAGGAGCGCACCCAGACGAAAGCATTGGGATCCCCAAGGTCGCGAAACTCGGCCTCGACACGCATGCCCAGCTCTTCCTGCGGTTCAACGAATTCCCTGTCGAACAGGTCAATCAATGGTTCCCGGCCCCCGGGGAGTAACCGGTAGCGGCGAAGTTCAAATACGGCGTGGGATTCCATGCTTCCTCCTAACAGGTCAATCATCCTGTTTTAAAAAGAGGATGATTGACCTGTTTTGTCAAGATGCTATTCTCTTGAAAAATTGGCAGGAGTTGCATGATCGGAAACAGAAGAACCAATGACCCTGAGGGTGTACGTCGCCGGATCGTCGACACGGCCTATGATGCCTTCGTCAGGCAGGGTTACATCGCAACCGGTATGCTGGAGATCCGTGAAAAGGCTTCGGTGTCCGGCGGGGCGATGGCGCATCATTTTCCGGTAAAGCGCGAACTAGGGCTGGCGGTTATCCGCGATCGGGTGAGCCACGCTGTTCGGCAGACGTGGATCGAGCCGCTGGATAGATGTGTCGACGCGCCGGCCGCCATCGATCTGATTTTCGGGGATATCATCGGCGAACTGGCGCACAAGGGCTCGGTTTCCGGCTGTCCGCTCAACAACATGGCGATGGACGTCTCCCCTCATGATCCGGAAATGCGCCTTGCCCTCGGCGATATTTTCGCTGCCTGGCAGGAGGCATTGTCCGCAAAGTTTCAGGCGGATCTGGCATCGGGACGCGCCAGCAACATCGAGCCAAGCAGTCTCGCGACGCTGGTAATCGCCATCTATTCCGGCGCCATGGCGATGGCAAAAGCACGCCAGGATGTTGGTGCGCTCGTCGAATCCAGGGCGGAGTTGGCAGCTCTTCTGGCGCTGAAATATTGCCCAGTAACGTTTGCCAGTTAAGGCGCGTTTTTCAGGTCAAGGCGATCCCGGCGCTGATTGATCTCTCAGCTTTTCACATGCTTCGGCGAGCCAACAATGGCAATGGGGAAATTATCGCGCAATCGATAGAGATGGCGGACAAGGTGGGATTCGAACCCACGGTACGCTTTCACGCACACACGCGTTCCAGGCGTGCGCCTTAAACCACTCGGCCACCTGTCCATCTGCACTTTCGCATCCGATGAAGGAGCTATTGTGGGAACGGCGCGATATATACCGATGAATTTTCCAGGATCAACCCAAATCTGACAGTTTTTTGACTTCTTGGCAGAAAACTATGCGCTTCTCCTCCATTGCACTTGTCTCATTCCCAACTTATCTAAGGAAAAGGACGGAAAAAGAATGCAACCGGCCAAGCGTATATGGCCGAGGATAATTGAGTATCGGGAGGAGTTCATGCGTTTCCTGTTGCGTTTTGCCAGCCTCGTCGCGCTCGTGGTTGCGGTGGTTGCCGGGACCATCGATTCCATCCAGTCGGTTGCGGCCTCCGCCGTGGTCATGACGCCGATGGGGGATGCCTGGAAGGACGTCAGCCCGTCCTCGCTCGCGAGCGTCCAGTCGCTGATCTCCTATTATATTCATCCGCGCCTCTACGACATGGCCATGCAATGGCTGCTGTTCCAGCCGGCTTTCGCGGTCTTCCTGGTGCTCTCGCTGCTATTGTGGATGGTTGCCTACAAGAAGCCGCCGGTTGCGGGCCGTTTCAGCGTCTGAGACCGGCTGTTCTTCCGCGATATCATGCTTTGAAAACCGGTCCGGCTATGCAATTTGGCGATGTCCGGAGGCACATCGGCGCGGCTGTTATCGCCTTCCATTGCCGCCTGGTTGGCTAATAAAATCGCAGTTCGAGAGCGGAATTGTCCAAAAAACAGCCCCTTTGAGCGGGCTTTTGGCAATTCCCACAAATCTTTACCAACTGAAAAATTTCTGGTGAATTTTTCGTGCAGCCATGCAAGGATGCGCGCCAGCTTGGCCTCGGGGGAGGCCGGCGGTTCCGCAGACATGTCCGGTCAACGGGCTTGCGGGAGGACCCAACAAGATAGAAACAACAGGGCTGCAACTCATGAAAAAATCCCTTTTGACGCTTTTCGCCTTGGCTGCCATGTCGGCAACGGCGCTTGCGGCCGACATCAAGCCGGCGATCGTCTACGGCACCGGCGGCAAGTTCGACAAGTCCTTCAACGAAGCGGCCTATAACGGCGCCGAAAAGTTCAAGAAGGAAACCGGCATCGCCTATCGCGACTTCGAGCCGACCGGCGACACCCAGGGCGAACAGGCGCTGCGCAACTTCGCCAGCAAGGGTTTCAACCCGGTTATTGCCGTTTCCTTCGCCTGGACTTCCGCTCTCCAGAAGGTTGCAGCCGAATATCCGAAGACCGAATTCGTTCTGATCGACGACAGCCTCGATCTGCCGAACGTCCGCTCCGTCAAGTTCAAGGAAAATGAGGGTTCGTACCTCGCCGGCGTTATGGCCGCTCTGTCTTCGAAGTCCGGCAAGATCGGTTTCGTCGGCGGCATGGACATTCCGCTGATCCGCAAGTTCGAATGCGGCTACGAACTGGGCGCCCGCGCCGCCAATCCGAAGATCGAAGTCTTCCAGAACATGGCCGGCACGACCGGCGCTGCCTGGAACGACCCGGTTCGCGGCGGCGAGCTCACCAAGAACCAGATCGACCAGGGCGCAGACGTGATCTACGCGGCTGCCGGCGCCACCGGCCTCGGCGTGCTACAGACGGCTGCTGACAACAAGAAGCTCTCCGTCGGCGTCGACTCGAACCAGAACTACCTGCATCCGGGTTCGGTTCTGACCTCCGTCGTCAAGCGCGTCGATCTCGCCGTCTACAATGCCTTCAGCGACTCCAAGGCCGGCAAGTTCACCCCCGGCACGCAGGAACTCGGCCTCAAGGAAGAAGGCGTCGGCGTCGCCCTGGACGACAACAACAAGCCGCTCGTCACGCCGGAAATCAAGTCTGCCGTCGACAAGGCGACCGCCGACATCATTGCCGGCACGGTCAAGGTGCACGACTACACGACCGATAACGCCTGCCCGAAGAGCTGATATGAAATTAGGGCGTATGACGGCATCAAAACGTCATACGCCCTTTTCTTATCCGGAATTCTGATTTCTGGAGCCGTGTAGTGAGCCAATTGCCTGCCATCGAACTTGTGGGCATCGACAAGAAGTTCGGTGCCGTCCATGCCAATAAAGACATCAACCTGACCGTTTCCAAGGGTTCGATCCACGGGATCATCGGTGAAAACGGTGCCGGGAAGTCGACTCTGATGTCGATTATCTACGGCTTCTATCAGGCCGATAGCGGCGAGATCCGCATCAACGGCAATCCCATCGCCATCCGTGACAGCCAGACGGCCATCGCCGCCGGCATCGGCATGGTGCACCAGCATTTCATGCTGGTCGATAATTTCTCCGTGCTGGAAAACATCATGCTCGGTGCCGAAGGCGGAGCCCTTCTGGCCAAGGGCGTTGCCGCGGCCCGCGCCGAGCTTGACAGGCTGGAGACGGATTACGGCCTGGACGTCGATCCCGACGCCTTGATCGAAGAGCTTCCCGTCGGCCAGCAACAGCGCGTCGAGATCCTGAAGGCCATGTATCGCGGCGCCGAGATCCTCATCCTCGATGAGCCGACCGGCGTGTTGACGCCCGCCGAAGCCGATAACCTGTTCCGGATCCTGCGCGTGCTGCGCGACCAGGGCAAGACGATCCTCCTCATTACCCATAAGCTGCGCGAGATCATGGCGATCACCGATACGGTGTCGGTCATGCGCCGCGGCGAAATGGTCGCCACCCGCAAGACCGCTGAAACCACCGTCGAAGAGCTGGCCGAGCTGATGGTTGGCCGCCGCGTGCTGCTGCGCGTCGAGAAGGGCTCCGCCCATCCGGGCGATGTCGTCCTCTCCGTGCGTAACCTGACTGTCAAGGACGGCCGCGGCGTCACCATGGTCGACAATGTCTCCTTCGATGTGCGCGCCGGCGAGATCGTCGGCATTGCCGGCGTGGCCGGCAACGGCCAGTCCGAGCTGTTGGAGGCGATCGCCGGCATCCGCAAGCCGGCCTCGGGCGAGATCTGTCTGCATGGCAAGCCGATCGGCACCGCCGACCCGGCGGCCCTGCGCGACCTCGGCCTTGCCCATATCCCGGAAGACCGCCATCACATGGGCCTCGTCCTTAAGTTCGAGGAATATGAGAATTCGATGCTCGGCTATCACCGTGACCCCAAATACGGCAGGGCCGGCATGCTCGATCTCGACGCCATGCGCAAGGATGCGATCGAGAAGATCGAGAAATACGACATCCGCCCGCCGAATGCCCGCCTGAAGACCGCCAATTTCTCCGGCGGCAACCAGCAAAAGATCGTCGTCGCCCGCGAGATCGAGCGCGATCCGAAGGCCCTGCTGATCGGCCAGCCGACGCGCGGCGTCGATATCGGCGCCATCGAATTCATCCATCGCCGCATCATCGAGATGCGTGACGCCGGCAAGGCTATCCTGCTGGTTTCGGTGGAGCTGGATGAAATCCGCGCGTTGTCGGACCGAATCCTCGTCATGTTCGCCGGCCATGTCGTCGGCGAAAAAACGGCTGACGCCGGTGAACAGACACTCGGCCTGATGATGGCCGGAATTGCCGCGTGAGGCCTTGATGAGTACCGCTTCCGTTCCACTCCCCAATTGGATCAATTACGGCCTGATCCCGCTGATCAATCTGCTGTTGGCGCTTTTCGTGTCCGGCCTTGTCATCTGGTTCATTGGTCAAAATCCATTCGATGCTTTTGTTTCGCTGGTGCAGGGCGCGCTCGGCGACGGTGCGTCCATCAGCTTCACGCTGTTTTATGCGACCAGCTTTATCTTCACCGGCCTGTCGGTGGCGGTCGCCATTCATGCCGGTCTCTTCAACATCGGCTCTGAAGGCCAGGCCTATATTGGCGGTCTTGGCGCGGCCTTGGTGGCGCTGTCACTGGACAGATATGTGCCGTGGTATGTGACCATGCCGTTTGCGATGATCGGCGCTGCGCTTTTCGGTGCTGCCTGGGCCTTTATTCCGGCTTGGATGCAAGCCAAGCGCGGCAGCCATATCGTCATCACGACCATCATGTTCAATTTCATCGGCGCGCCGCTGATGGTTTTTCTGCTGTCGCACGTCCTGATCGTGCCGGGAAAACAGGCTGCGGAAAGCCGCACCTTTCTTGAGGGCGGCCAGCTGCCGAAGCTCGATTGGCTGATCAGCATGTTCGGCTCGTCGATTGGTGCCGCACCGCTCAACGTCTCGTTCCTGATTGCATTGGTGATGTGCTTCCTCGTCTGGTTGCTCATCTGGCGCACCAAACTCGGCTATGAGATGCGTACGCTCGGCCTTAGCCCGACTGCTGCCGTCTATGCCGGCATTCCCTATGCACGTACCGTCATCATCGCCATGCTGATATCGGGCGGTCTTGCCGGGATGATGGCACTGAACCCCGTCATGGGGGCGCAGGCCCGTCTTGGGGTTGAATTCGTTGCCGGCGCCGGCTTTGTCGGCATCGCCGTATCGCTGATGGGGCGTAATCACCCGTTCGGCATTATCCTGGCGGCCATTCTGTTCGGCATTCTCTACCAGGGAGGCGACAGCGTTTCCTTCGATATGCCGGCGATCAACCGCGACATGATCGCGCTGATACAGGGACTGGTTATCTTGTTCGTTGGTGCGCTCGAATACATGCTGCGTCCGACATTCGTGCGTATCTATCAATTGTTCGGCAGGGCGTGAGGATCGACCATGGATTATTATGACATCCTGATCAGCGTGCTCGGTTCGACCATCCGTCTGTCGATTCCCCTGATCTTTACGGCGCTTGCCGGCCTGTTTTCCGAGCGTGCCGGCGTCTTCGATATCGGTCTTGAAGGCAAGATGCTGGCGGCCGCATTCGCTGCCGCGTGCATGGCTACGTTCACCGGATCGGCCTGGGCGGGGCTGGGCGCGGGTATCGTCGTCTCCGTCATATTCGGCCTGCTTCATGGCTTCACCTCGATCACCAACCGTGGCAATCAGATTGTCTCCGGTGTTGCGATCAACTTTCTGATCGCCGGATTGACCGTCGTGCTTGGCCAGGCCTGGTTTGGCCAGGGCGGACGGACGCCGCAGCTTGGCGCGGATGCGCGCTTTGTGCCGATCATCCTGCCCGGTGCCGATGCGATGCGCGGCGTGCCGATCATCGGACCACTCTACGCCAATGTCATTTCCGGCAACAATATCCTCACCTATATAGCCTTCCTCGCCGTGCCGATTTCCTGGTGGATTTTGTACCGGACGCGATTTGGCCTGCGCCTGCGCGCCGTCGGTGAAAATCCCGGTGCCGTCGACACGGCCGGCATTTCGGTCTCGTGGCTGCGCTATCGCTCGCTGATCTGCGCCGGCATTCTCTGCGGCTTCTCCGGCACCTATCTCGCCATTGCCCAGTCGGCCGGCTTTATCGCCAACATGTCGGCCGGCAAGGGCTATATCGCGCTGGCCGCGCTGATCTTCGCCAAATGGAAGCCGGTGCCGGTGATGCTGTCCTGCCTGCTCTTCGGCTTCCTCGATGCCTTCTCCAATTTCATGCAGGGCAAGTCGGTGCCCGGCATCGGCGAGGTGCCGGTGCAGATTTTCCAGGCGCTGCCCTATATCCTCACCTGCATCCTGCTCGCAGGCTTCATCGGCGTCGCCAAACCGCCTAAGGCCGGTGGCGTGCCCTATACCAAGGAGCGCTAGTTCATGTCGCACGATCTGTTCGAGGCCGCCCGCGGGGCGATGGCCTTTGCTCATGCCCCCTATTCGAAATTCCCCGTCGGCGCGGCGATCCGCGCCGAGGACGGCAAGATCTATGCCGGTGCCAATATCGAGAACCTGTCTTTCCCGCAGGGCTGGTGCGCCGAGCCGACCGCGATCAGCCACATGATCATGAGCGGCGCCAAGAAGATCGTCGAAATGGCCGTCATCGCCGAGAAGCTGCCGCTCTGCCCGCCCTGCGGCGGTTGCCGGCAGAAGATCGCCGAATTTGCCAGCAGGGAAACACGCATCTATCTTTGCGACGAAACCGGCGTGAGGAAGACGATGACCATGGACGAATTGCTGCCCTTCAGCTTCGAAACCGAGTTACTGGGATGACCGCCGCCGTCGATATCCTGGCCGCAAAGCTCGGCGATCTCCAGCCGCGTCATGGTATCGTCCTCGGTTCCGGCCTGGGGTCGCTCGTCGATCAAGTGCAGGATGCCGTGCGCGTTCCCTATGCGGAGATTCCGGGCTTTCCCGTCAGCGCCGTTTCCGGTCATGCCGGCACGCTGGTCGCGGGCCGTCTCGGCAACGTCCCGGTTATCATGCTGTCCGGCCGCGTGCATTACTATGAAAAGGGCGACGCCAACGCCATGCGCGTGCCGATCGAGACCCTGAAGGCTCTCGGCGTTGACACGCTGATCCTGACCAACTCGGCCGGGTCGCTGCGCGAGGAAATGCCGCCGGGATCGGTGATGCAGATCACCGACCACATCAATTATTCGGGCATGAACCCGCTGATCGGCGAGGAAAGCGACAAGCGTTTCGTCGGCATGACCAGCGCCTATGACAGCGATCTCATCATGCAGATGCGCAAGGCGGCGGAAAAGGCCGAGATCAAGCTCTCGCATGGTGTCTACATGTGGTTCTCCGGCCCAAGCTTCGAGACGCCGGCGGAAATCCGCATGGCGCGCATTCTCGGCGCCGATGCCGTTGGCATGTCGACGGTGCCGGAGGTCATTCTGGCGCGTCTTTTCGGCCTAAGGGTTGCCGCCGCCTCCGTCATCACTAACTATGGTGCTGGCATGACCGGCGCCGAGCTGACGCATGAGGAGACCAAGGACATGGCTCCGGTCGGCGGCGCCCGTCTCGCGGCTATCCTGACAGAAATGATTGCGGACGGAGGAAACTGACAATGACGAGCCATTCCCTGAGAGAAACGGCGGCCGTTGCGCTTTCCCTTCTCGATCTCACCAACCTCAAGGATGATTGCACGCCGGCCCAGATCGAGACGCTCTGCGAACGGGCGCAATCGCCCTATGGCAACACCGCCGCCATCTGCATCTGGCCGCGTTTCGTCGCCCAGGCGCGCGGCATCCTCGGCACCGACCATGCGGTGAAGATCGCGACCGTGGTGAATTTCCCGGCCGGCGACATGGAAGTGGCCGACGTTGCCGCCGAGGCGCGCGAGGCGATCGCTGACGGTGCCGACGAGATCGATCTTGTCATTCCCTATCACGCGCTGCTTGCCGGCAACGAGCAGGCCGTCACCGACATGGTCACGGCCATCAAGGCCGAATGCACCGGACCGGTGATCTTGAAGACCATCCTCGAAACCGGGGAACTCAAGGACGTGGCGCTGATCAAGCGCGCCTCCGAACTGGCGATCGAGGCCGGCTCCG
The DNA here is from genome assembly GCF_058803745.1 of Rhizobium sp. GW821-FHT14E12. Classification (NCBI taxonomy): domain Bacteria; kingdom Pseudomonadati; phylum Pseudomonadota; class Alphaproteobacteria; order Hyphomicrobiales; family Rhizobiaceae; genus Rhizobium; species Rhizobium sp. GW821-FHT14E12. The sequence goes on along the minus strand of NZ_JBXAPH010000008.1, from coordinate 197,679 downwards.
ATTTCATCAAGACCTCCACCGGCAAGGTCGCCGTCAACGCGACGCTCGAAGCGGCCGACATCATGCTGCGGGCGATCCGCGACAGCGGCAGGAAAGTCGGTTTCAAGCCGGCCGGCGGTATCGGCTCCGTTGCCGACGCGGCGCTCTATCTGAGCCTTGCCGAGACCATCATGGCGCCAGACTGGGCCATGCCCTCGACCTTCCGTTTCGGCGCCTCGAGCCTGCTCGACGATATCCTCGGCGTGCTGGCCGGCGGACAATCCAAGACAGCGTCGTCAGGCTATTGAAGCCATGATCCCGCAGGAGATCATCCGGCAGAAGCGAAACGGCGGCGTTCTTTCAGCCACCGATATCGACAGCTTCATCGGAGCGCTGGCGCGCGGCGAATTGGCCGAGAGCCAGATCGGCGCTTTTGCCATGGCCGTCTGGTTTCGCGGCATGACGCGCGAAGAGACCGTGGCGCTGACGCTCGCCATGGCTCGTTCCGGCGACACGCTCTCTTGGGTAGGCATCGGCAGGCCGATCGCCGACAAGCATTCGACAGGCGGCGTCGGTGACAATGTCTCGTTGATGCTGGCTCCGATCGCCGCTGCTTGTGGCCTTGCTGTTCCTATGATCTCTGGCCGTGGCCTCGGCCATACCGGTGGTACGCTCGACAAACTGGAATCCATACCCGGCTACGGCATCACTCCGGACGCGGCGCGTTTCCGCAAGGTGGTGGACGAAGTGGGCTGCGCTATCATCGGTCAGACCGGCGCCCTGGCGCCCGCCGACGGCAAGCTCTATGCGGTGCGCGATGTCACCGCCACCGTCGATTCCGTACCGCTGATCACCGCCTCGATCCTGTCGAAGAAGCTGGCGGCCGGGCTGGAAACGTTGGTGCTTGACGTCAAGATCGGCAGCGGTGCCTTCATGACCTCACCGGAAGACGCCGAGACGCTGGCCCGATCCCTGGTCGAGGTGGCGAACGGGGCGGGGGTGAAGACCTCAGCGCTGATCACCGACATGAACCAGCCGCTGGCGGACGCCGCCGGCAATGTCGTCGAGCTTCGCAATTGTCTGGATTTCCTGAAGGGCGGCAAGGCAGGCACGCGGCTCGAGACGGTCGTATTGGCCTTCGCGGCCGAGATGCTGACGCAGGCGGGGGTCGCGAAGACGCTTGCCGAGGCCGAAGCCAGCGCGCGCAATGCGCTTGCTTCCGGCAAGGCCGCCGAACTGTTCGGCCGTATGGTCCACGGCCTTGGCGGTCCTGCGGATCTTTTGGAGAATCCGGCTAAATATCTCGCTGTGGCGCCGGTGCAAAAGTCGGTTCTTGCCGCATCGCACGGCTGGCTTACAGCCTGCGATGCCCGCGCTATCGGCATGGGTGTTATCGATCTCGGCGGTGGCCGCCGTCGTCCGCAGGACAAGATCGACCATCGCGTCGGCTTCAGCGATATCCTGCCGCTCGGAACGAAGGTGAGCAAAGGCGATCGCATCGCCACCGTTCACGCGGCTGATCAGGCAAGCGCCGAAAAAGCTGCAGCTGATCTCGCCGCAAACTACCGTATCGCGGCTGCCGCTCCCGTTTTGCCGCCGGTGATCGTCTCGCGGATCTGACGGCAGGTTACTGCGTCAGGCGCAGCGAGCCGTTTTCGACGCCGTAGGAATTCAGTTTTTTCAGGAAGCTCATGCCGATCAGCGTGGTGTTCAATGCGCCATCCTTCGAGACCACAGCCTCGACATCACGGACCCTGATCGTGCCGATCTCAAGACGATCGAGCTTGACCAGCGCCACCTTGGACGTGCCGTTGGCGGTCTGGGTGGTGTAGCGATAATCGAGGTCGCTGCCGCTGATACCAAGACGGCGCGCCGTGCTCTCATTGATCGCCACATAGGTCGCGCCCGTATCGATCATGCCCTGCACCGGCCGGCCGTTGATCTTGAAGTCGCCCTGGTAGTGACCGCCTGCACCGGCGGGCAGCAGGACGCTGCCATGCGACAGGCTCACCACCGAGACCTGCTGTCCTGCGGGAGGGGAAATGACCATGGGCGCCGAACTTTTGTCGACGACGATCTGAATGTTCAGCAGTGACGGCACCTGCGTGGCCGCCACGGCGATGATACCGGCAAAGACAAGCACGCGAACGAGCATCGGCGGAGACCCTTCCCATGGGCGCACAATGTCGAGCCCATCGATCCCCATCATTTAAATCAGCTTTGCTGACAGGCCACTAAACAGATCAATAAAAAGCCCGGCAGTTGGACGCTGCCGGGCAAAAAGCAAGGAGAACGGCTGAAGTTATTTCGTGCCGTACATGCGGTCGCCGGCATCGCCGAGGCCGGGGACGATATAGCCCAGTTCATTCAGATGGCTATCGATCGCCGCGGTGAAGACCGGTACGTCCGGGTGCGCCGCGCGGAAATTGGCAAGGCCTTCTGGGGCAGCGAGCAGGCAGAGGAACCGGATATTATGGGCGCCGCGCTCTTTCAGCTTGTCGATAGCGGCAATCGAGGAATTGCCGGTGGCGAGCATCGGGTCGACGACGATGATCAGGCGCTCGGCAATATCCTCCGGCGCCTTGAAGTAATATTCGACCGGCTGCAGCGTCTCATGGTCGCGGTAGACGCCGATATGCGAGACGCGGGCGGAGGGAACCAGATCCAGCATGCCTTCGAGCAGGCCGTTGCCGGCGCGCAGGATAGAGGCGAAGACCAGCTTCTTGCCTTCGAGGATCGGCGATTCCATCGACTGGATCGGCGTCTCGATGGTCTCCATCGTCATTTCCAGATCGCGCGTCACCTCGTAACAGAGCAGCGTCGAAATCTCGCGCAGCAGCCGGCGAAAGCTCCCCGTCGACGTCTCCTTCTTGCGCATGATTGTGAGCTTGTGTTGCACAAGCGGGTGATCGATGACAGTGACGCCGTCCATGGTTTCAGCCTTCCAGTAATTCCGTGATGTGAGATGTTTCTTTCACGGAAATTGTCTCTGGTGCAAGGAAATAGGGCGAAAGGCCTGATTTCATCCCCAAACTCATGCCGCGGACAGCGGGCGTGCGCGTTCGATCCGCATGAGATAGATTTCAATCCCGATTCCCTGGCTAACCCAATTTTGCCAGCAACGCCGCCCGTGTCGCCTCGTCCACAAACGCCGCTTCGATCGCCGTCCGGGTCATTACGTTGATCTCGTCGTCACTGAAACCGAAAGCTGTCGACGCCAGTTCATATTCTCGTTCCAGCGAGGTGTGAAAGAAGGGTGGGTCGTCGGAACTGATGGTGACGCGCACGCCGGCGTCGCGCAGCTTGCGCAGCGGGTGCGAGGGGAAATCCGGGAAGACGTTGAGGGCGATGTTGGAGCCGGGGCAGACCTCCAGCACCGTGCCAAGATCTGCAAGGCGTTTGACCAGATCGGCATCCTCGATGGCGCGGACGCCATGGCCGATCCGTGCCGGGCGGACCAGTTCGACCGCATCGGCGACGCTGAAGGCGCCGCAGACTTCGCCGGCATGGATGGTCAATCCGAGGCCGGCCTCGCGAGCGATGTCGAAAGCGCGGGCATAATCGGCGACACGGCCCATGCGTTCTTCGCCGGCCATATTGAAACCGGTGATCAGCGGATTGTTGCTTCTGGCGGCGTATTCGGCGGCCTTGATGACACGCTCCGGCCCGAAATGGCGCTCGCCGGTGACGATCAGCCGGGCCTCGATGCCACTCTTTTCCTTGGCGGCACGGATACCGGCCGAGACGCCGTCCATATAGGCGTCGGCGCCAAGGCCGATGCGGTCGCCGTGGTCGGGCGAGACGATCAACTCGCTATAGATCGTACCGATGTCGGAAAGTTCTTCGAGATAGGTCTCGGTCAGCAGCGCGTAGTCTTCCTGGGTCCGGTAGACCCCCGCAACCTTGTCATAGCACAGGATGAATTCGGCAAAATCCTTCCAGAGATAGACGCCGTCGCGCAGGAAGGCGCTGGTATCGACATTGTATTTCCGCGCTTGCGCGAGCGTCAGCGCCGGGGGAGCCGCACCTTCCAGATGGCAGTGCAGCTCGACCTTCTTCAAATGCGATGTCACAGAAAACTCCTTCCATGCGGCCCTGCCGCAATTCCCAAATGGCGCGCAACGGTTTCGCCGATATCGGCATAGGTCTGGCGGACGCCGATCGGACGCGAGCGGATGCCGAGTTCGTAGGCGATGATGGGCACCCGCTCGCGCGTATGATCGGTGCCGCGCCAGGTCGGGTCGCAGCCGTGATCGGCCGTCAGGATGAGGAGATCACCGGGCTTCAGCTTCCTGTGCACCTCCGGCAGCCGCGCATCGAAGGCCTCGAGTGCCGCCGCATAGCCGGCCACGTCGCGGCGATGGCCGTAGACCATGTCGAAATCGACGAAATTGGTGAAGACGAGATCGCCGTCGGCCGCTTCGTCCATCGTCTTCAGCGTCGCGTCCATCAGCTTCATGTTGCCGTTGGCCTTGACGATCCTGGAGATGCCCTGATGGGCGAAGATATCGCCGATCTTGCCGACCGCATGCACCTTGCGTTCGGCCGCGACCAGCCGGTCGAGCAGGGTCGGCTCCGGCGGCAGCACGGAGAAATCGCGGCGGTTGCCGGTGCGCTCGAAACTCGCCGGCGTCTCGCCGATGAAGGGGCGAGCGATGACGCGGCCGATATTATAGGGGTCGAGCAGGGTGCGGACGATCTGACAGAAGGAGATCAGCCGTTCGAGGCCGAAATGCTGCTCATGCGCGGCGATCTGGAAGACTGAATCCGACGACGTATAGCAGATCGGCTTGCCGCTGCGGATATGCTCTTCGCCGTATTTGGCGATGATCTCTGTTCCGGACGCATGGCAATTGCCGAGAATGCCGGGGAGATCGGCCGCCTTGCAGATCGCCTCCACCAGTTCCGGCGGAAAGGCGTCGCCTTCGGTGGGGAAATAGCCCCAGTCGAACGTGACCGGCGTGCCGGCGATTTCCCAATGGCCCGACGGCGTATCCTTGCCGCGCGAGATCTCGTTGGCGCAGCCATAGAGCCCATAAAGCTTCTGCGGCAACGGCATGCCTAGAGGATAGCTGCCCGTCGCCGCCTTGGCGATTTCCAGCAGCCCGAGGCCCGACATGATCGGCAGCGACAGCGGGCCGGAGCGCAGGCCTTCGCGGTCGGCAGCGCCCGCCGCGCAGAATTCGGCGATGTGACCGAGCGTATCGGCACCCTCGTCGCCATAGGCCGCAGCATCTGGGCTGCCGCCGACGCCAAAGGAGTCCAGAACGAAGAGAAATGCGCGCGCCATGGGTCACCCGATAAGATTGCTCAGCGCGCGACATTTCATGTCAGGCGCATGGGACGTCACCCATATAACGCAGGCGTGAACTTGGCAATTTTCTCGCTAAATGGGGACTGCCGCAACCGGTGAAAAGCCGTCCCGCTTAACAATCGCTGCAGGTGATCGGGTCTACTCCACGCGGGCGATAAAAATAGGAGCGGCTGATGGTGATCTGATTGCTGCCGGCGGGCAGGAAATCCGAGCCGAAACTGAGCATCTGATAGGGAACGGCAAGTTCTGTGCGGACCAGAAACGAACTGGGCAGTTTGAGGTCGCTGGGTACGGTGACGGCGCTGCCGGCCGTATAGGGCTTGCTGCCGTCCTGCGCCCAGGACCAGGCCACGGTGGCGCTGCTTCCGGCGTCGATCTGGATTCCCGTGACCTTCAGCGTCAGGCCGGTGGTGGCATAGGGTGTGAAAATGGCACCGGCGACGGAGGGCATCGTGGCCAGTTCCGCCTTGGTGGTGCTCGTTTTCTGGGTCAGGATATCGGCAATGGATCCGGCCGCCCGGCTTGTGCGTTTTTCGACGCTGAGGCCGACGGTGATTTCGAAGGCGCCGAGATAGAGCATCAGCAGCACCGGAAAGAGAATGGCGAATTCGATCGCACCGACGCCGCGCTCGTCGCGGGTGAAATGCCGCAGGCGTGTGCAAAGCCTTGCCGCCAGCGTCTGTCCTACCATCTCTCGCCGCCTCATCAATAGTTCTCGTTCTGGAAGGCACCCGTTGCGACGATGAGATAGGTGCTCGGCATCGAGCCGTCGGATGGGTGGATGTTGGTCAGATAGGGTCGCAGCAGATCGACAATGATTTGCCAGCGATAATAGGCGCGCACCATGTTGATGGTCCCGGTGCCGCCGGGAGCGAATGAAAAGCCCGTGGTATTGAGGTCTGAATAGGGATCGGACGAGACACGCGGGATCGTCGTCGGCATGTCGGCGAAGGTCGAATAGCTTTTGACGTCGAGATAGAGGTTCGTCGGGGTTGCCAGTTCAGCCGCCGAGCAGGCGATGAGCACCGAGATCTCGTTGCAAAAGGCCTGGCGGAATTGCTGACCGGTCGTATTGGCCGCGGTGATCTGCCCGGTCCTGACCTGGCGCGACAGCGTATCGACGGCGTTGGAAACCACCTGTTCGGCAATGAAGGCGACGAAGGTTTCCAGGATCGCGAAGATGATCATGAAATAGGGGATGGCCAGCAGCGCGAATTCGATGGCGGCGGCGCCGTCGCGGGCGCGCCCGAACGCACGCAGGCCCCTCTTCGTACGCCGCGGTGCAAAGGCCTTGTCTCCAAGAAGAACGTCGTCTGGCGTCATAACGGAATCCGCAGCGATTTGAATCGTGGCGAGACTAGGGCGGCTTCCTTGACAATCCGTTTCTCTTCTCCCTCCATATTTAGAGGAAGCGCACATTATTCAGAAAAGTCTTGGCTTATACAGTATAATTGAATGGAAATGAGGACGAGATGCCGGCCTTACTGGCTGGCGGCGGCCGCGGCATTGTTGTTTTGCTGGGCATGCTGCTCGCAATTGGGTGTGCAGGATAGCACCGAACGGTCCGTCTGGCGGAAGACACGCACCGTATTGCCCTCGTCGATCGAGACCAGGATCCGCTCGTCGACGATGGCGTTGCCGTCGGCATCGAGCAGGACGATGTTCGTGGTACCGAAACTGCGGCCGGTGAGCACGATCGTCTTCGGATCCGCCACGGTCGCGTCGGCGACCTGCGCATTGCCAACGATGACCTTGCTGACGGGACGATCGAGCTTCAGCACGCGCGCGTGATCCATATAGACACGCAGCATGCCGTCATCGGCGGCGCGCGAAAGCTGCGGCATCAGGCTTGCCATGGCGGCGACGCCGGCAAGAAATGCGGTTCTGCCGCGGATTGGCATGGTCTGGCCTCATGAAATTGATGGCGGAAACAATTCCTGATTAGAATGAGAAAGAAGGGTGAATGAACAATTAAGAGTGCAGTCATTGCCGCTATTACGGGGCAGGTATGGCCGTTTTGATGCTCATTTCGGGATTCTCGCGTCAAGCATGCAATATTTCGGCACATGAAATATATAATGCTAATATATTAAGCTCTAAACTTTGCGTTGTGTCTGAAGATTTTCTTTAAAAATGCCCGGAAAGACCTGAATTTATATTAACTAGTCTATTTTTGCTTCGGAATTGGCGATCTGTTAACCCATTTCCTTAAAGCGATGGAAACGGCCACCCGTTACGGTTCAACCCATCCGATCAACGGCACAGTTGGCGGACGTGCTGTCAACAAATCGAGTGGAGTTAAATTATGACCAAGCTTTTTTCGCGTTTCCTGAAAGACGAATCCGGCGCGACCGCCATTGAATACGGCCTGATCGCTGCCCTGATCTCGGTTGCCATCATCACTGGCGCTACGACGCTGGGTGGTACGTTGAATACCACCTTCCGAGGTATTGCGTCGAAGATGACTTCGGCCTCCACTCAGTCCAGCGGGTACTAAGGCGCAATAATAACACCTGAAACCAACCCTGTTTCTGCAGCGTTGGTCGTTACTAACGAAAACCGCTCTATCTGGCGAGCGGTTTTCGATTTTTTTTACCTATACCGCAAAGGCAGTTTATCTTTAATGCTTGAAACGGCAACATTGCTGATTTTTCCGCTCTGCCTGTCGGTCGCAGCTATCTCCGACCTTTTGACGATGACGATCCCGAACCGGGTGTCGCTCGTTCTGCTCGGCGCCTTTATCGTGCTTGCGCCGCTCATCGGCTTGACGCTGCCCGAGATCGGCATGCATGCCGCCGGTGCGGCCATCGTTTTCTGCGCCTGCTTCGCGCTCTTCGCCCTGAATGTCATGGGCGGCGGCGATGCCAAGCTGCTGGCGGCATCGGCGCTCTGGTTCGGCTTCGATCCGTCGCTTCTCACTTTTCTCGTCTATGTCGCCTTCCTCGGCGGCGTGGTGACGATCGCCATCCTGATGATACGCTCGCAGTCGAATGCCATCATGGCCATGGGCCTGCCGCTGCCGAATTCGCTGCTGATCGCCAAGAAGATCCCCTATGGCATCGCCATCGCCATTGGCGGCGTTCTCGCCTTCCCGTCGTCGCCGCTGGTTGTTGTGGTCACGTCGCGAATTATCTAAATTAGCATATTCTAAGTATTCGATTGGTGTGGTGTCTCTTTATATATTGTATTGCTTAAATAATTATAGTGAAACAATAGTAGATGTAAGATACCATTAACCATAATTACACCAATTACTGAGCATTCTGCGGGGCGAAGAATCGTATTCCCCAAGGAATGATCAATGAAACCCGCTCGTATAATGATACTCGCAGTAGCAGTCGTCACGGCAGGGCTTGCCGGACTGCTGGCGATGCATCTGGCCGGCTCGCGCAATATCGTGCAGCAGGTCGAGACGGTGGTGGAGAAGGAGGCGACGGTCAATGTGCTCGTTGCCGACGCCAATCTTCCCGTGGGATCACGCCTGAATGAGAAATCGATCCACTGGATGGCCTGGCCGCAGAGCGGTGTCGTCAAGGGGCTCATTACCCAAGCCGAGCGGCCCGATGCGCTGAAGGACCTGAACGGCGCAGTCGTTCGCCTGCCGATCTTCGAGGGCGAGCCGATCCGCGAAGAAAAGGTTGCCGACGCCAGCAGCCGCATTCTGTCCTCGCTATTGCCCTCCGGCAAGCGCGCCGTTGCCACCGAAATCTCGGTCGCCACGGGTGCGGGCGGTTTCATTCTCCCCAATGACCGCGTCGACGTGATCATGGTGCGCAAGGGCGATACCCAGAAATTCGTGACCGAGACCGTGCTCAGCAACGTCCGCATCCTGGCCGTCGATCAGCAGATCGAGGAAAAGCAGGATGGCACCAAGGCCGTGGTCGGCACCACCGCAACGCTGGAGCTGACGCCGGACCAGACGAAGGTGCTCGCGGTCGCCCAGCAGATGGCTGACCGGCTGACACTGGCGCTGCGCTCGGTTGCTGACGCGCAGCAGTCGGATACGACGGCCGCCGATTATCTGCTTTCCGGCGACAATGGCGGCGCTGTCGTTCAGGTCATCAAGTCGGGTGCCATCATCGCCAACGGCACAGCCGCGGCCAAGACACAATGAGAAGGGGCGGGACCATGTTGAAAATCAATCAGATAACCGGCCTTCCCCTGCTGGCGGCGCTCTCCTTCTCGGTCGCGTTTGCCGGCCTTCCATTTGCCAAAGCTCCTGTCTTTCTGCGGACCGCCGTCGCCAAGGCCGATGGTGCCGACAGCATCGTCACGATTGCCGGCCTGAACACCAAACGCACGTTGAAGCTCGGGCTCAACAAGGCACTGGTGGTCGACCTGCCGGCGGATGCCCATGATATCCTCGTGTCCGATCCCAAGATGGCGGACGCGGTCACGCGCACCTCGCGCCGCATCTATCTCTTCGGCAAGACGGTCGGCCAGACGAATATCTTCGTCTTCGGCGCCAACGGTCAGGAGATCGTCAGCCTCGACCTGCAGATCGAGCGCGATATTTCCGGGCTGCAGACTAATCTCAAGCGCTTCATTCCGGACTCCGACATCAGTGTCGAGATCGTCTCCGACAATATCGTTCTGACCGGCTCGGTGCGTACACCACAGGATTCGTCCCGCGCCCAGCAGCTGGCCGGAGCCTTCCTGAAGGGTGGCGAGGCCACGACCCGCACCGAAACCGCCAGCGGCACGGGTGGCGACAGTTCGGTCGCACTCTTCGCCGAGGGACGACAGACCTCGCAGATCGTCAATCTTCTCCAGATCGAGGGCGAGGATCAGGTGACGCTCAAGGTCACCGTCGCCGAGGTCAAGCGCAGCGTGCTGAAGCAGATCGGCTTCGACAATCTCGTCAGCAATTCCTCCGGCCTCACTGTCGCGCAACTCGGCAATATCAGCAGCGATTCGACCGCCGCCACGGGTAATGGCGGCCTCAGCGCCTTGTTCAAGACCGCACTCGGCAAATACAATGTCAGTAGCTATCTCAACGCCATGGAACAGGCGGGTGCCGTCCGCACCCTTGCGGAGCCGACGTTGACGGCGATCTCAGGCCAGGCGGCGACCTTCAATTCCGGCGGCCAGACGCTCTATTCCGTCATCGACAGCGACGGCAAAGTGACGATCACGCCATATACCTACGGCATCAGCCTCGCCTTCACGCCGGTTGTCCTGTCGGCCGGCCGTATCAGCCTGCATGTCCAGACCCAGGTCTCCGAACCGACCGGCACCACCGGTGCTGCGACCTACAATCGGCGCGCGGCCGATACCTCGGTCGAATTGCCGTCGGGCGGCTCCATCGCCCTTGCCGGCCTTTTGAGCGACAATGTGCAGCAGTCCACCACCGGAACGCCCGGCGCTTCGAAGATCCCGATCCTCGGCGCGCTGTTCCGCCAGAAGACCTTTCAGCGTGACGAGAGCGAACTGGTGATCATCGCGACGCCCTATCTCGTGCGGCCGGTGGCGCGCAACCAGATCGCTCGCCCGGACGACAATTTCTCGCCGAGCAACGATGCCGGCGTCTTTTTCATGAACCGTGTCAACAAGATCTACGGCCGCAAGGATGCGCCGCCGGTCGCCGATGCCGATTTCCACGGCACGGTCGGCTTCATCTACAAGTGAGGGGAACGATGGTGACGCGCCCCTTTTCAACCGGATCAACGAGAGACCAAAAGATGGCCAGCCTCGATCGTAATGCGCCCCGCACCGGTGGGCCGCGGTTTGCAGCGCTTGCCATGATTGTAATGGCCACCGCCGTCAGCGGTTGCGCCGGCTCCAGGGACGGCATGACCACCAGCGCTATTACCGACGACTATCGTCAGCGCCATCCGATCGTGCTCACGGACAAGGAGCACCGCGTCGACATTCCCGTTTCGGTCAGCGATCGCCGCTTGACCTCCGGCATGCGCGACACCGTCCGCGGCTTTGTTCAGGATTATCGCGCCCATGCCACCGGCACGGTGGAAATCATGACCCCGCGGGAATCGGCGAATTCGCCGGCCGCTTCCAACCTGCGCCGGCAGATCCACCAGGAACTGGTGGCGAGCGGCATCCCGTCGGCGCGTATCGTCGACAGCTATTATCCGGCCGGCGGTCCCGGCGACGCCGCCCCGATCCGCCTCCGCTTCATGGCGACGACGGCGGTTACCAATGCTTGCGGCCAATGGCCGGCGGATCTCGCCGACAATGCCTTCGACAACCAGAATTACTACAATTTCGGCTGTGCCACCCAGAACAACCTCGCCGCACAAGTCGCCAATCCGACCGATCTCATCGCGCCGCGCGCCATGACGCCGATCGATGCCGACCAGCGCAGCAAGGTGATTGGCAACTATCGCACTGGCACGACCGCAACCAGCACCGCGTCAGTCAGCAGTTTCTGAACATGAGAGCCAGCCGTCGCCGGAACAGGATAAAGTCATGAGCGCCATCGATTACGATATCAGGCCCACTGCGGCGGACGCCGAGGATGCGCCGCGCACGGGCGATATCGAGAATATGCGGCCGTTGCCGCGCATTTCCGTGCATGCCTTCTGCGAGAGCGAGCAGTTGCACCAGGTCATGGACAGATGCGCCAACGACCGGCGCATGTCCAAGGTCAATCTCAGGATCACCGGCGGCAGCACGGCGGCGGCGGCAAACATGTTCGCCTCAGCGCCGACGCCCAATCTGATCATCCTGGAAACCCGCGCCAATCCGCAGAATCTCCTGGCCGAACTCGCACCGCTCGCTGCCGTCTGCGATCCGACCACCAAGGTGGTGATCGTCGGCCATCACAATGATATCAGCCTCTATCGCGAGCTCATCCGCAACGGCATTTCCGAATATATCGTCCAGCCCGTGACCATGACAGACATCATGGCGGCGATGGCGGCGATTTTCGTCGATCCAGATGCCGAGCCGATTGGCCGCAGCGTCGCCTTCATCGGCGCCAAGGGTGGGGTAGGGGCGTCCACCATCGCGCATAATTGCGCCTTCGGCATCTCCAACCTGTTCTCGGTCGAGACCATTCTGGCCGATCTCGACCTGCCCTATGGCACCGCCAATATCGATTTCGACCAGGATCCGGCCCAGGGCATCGCCGAGGCCGTCTTTGCGCCGGAGCGTCTCGACGAGGTTTTTCTCGACCGCCTGCTGACCAAATGCTCGCAGCATCTGTCGCTGCTCGCCGCTCCCTCCATGCTCGATCGTGCCTATGATTTCGAGGGCCAGGCGTTTCAGCCGGTGCTCGACGTCCTGCAGCGCAGCGCGCCGGTGACCGTCCTCGACATGCCGCATCTGTGGACCGAGTGGACGCGCTCCGTACTCTCGTCCGTCGATGAGGTCGTGATCTGCGCGGTGCCCGATCTTGCCAATCTGCGCAACGCCAAGAACATGCTGGATGCGCTGCGCAAGCTGCGTCCCAACGACAAGGCGCCGCATCTCATCCTCAATCAGGTCGGCATGCCGAAGCGCCCGGAAATCGGCCCCTCGGAATTCTGCGAGCCGCTGGAAACCGACCCGATCGCGATCATTCCCTTCGACATCAACCTGTTCGGCAACGCGGCCAATAGCGGCCGGATGATTTCGGAGACCGATCCGAAGTCGCCGATCGCCGAAACCTTCTCGCAGATATCGCATATCGTTACTGGGCGCGTGGCGCTGAAGAAGGCAAAGAAAGGCGGCCTGCTCGGCCTCCTGAAACGGAAGTAACTGTTTGATTTCGCATGATCGGATTGGAAAGGCGGTTCGCATTTTCGGGGTCATGCTCAAGCGTAGAATTGGATCGACGGCATGTTTGGCAGACGCGGAAATGAAGGTCCTGCAAAGAGCGGCGGCATAGCCCCTCCGCCGGCGCCGGCGCGCGCTCCATCCGACGCGCCGCCCGCGACATCGACCATATTGGTCGAGCCGGCGCGCGAGGCCTCGCCGCAGCGTCAGCAGGTGCCGCCGCCGTCGATGCAGACGCCGACACGCCGCCGGCCAGCCCGTACCGAGGAATATTACGACACCAAGTCGCAGGTCTTTGCCGCGCTGATCGATACGATCGACCTCTCGCAGCTCTCCAAGCTCGATGCCGAGGCGGCGCGCGAGGAAATCCGCGATATCGTCAATGACATCATCACCATCAAGAACTTCGCGATGTCGATTTCCGAGCAGGAGGAACTGCTCGAGGATATCTGCAACGACGTGCTTGGCTACGGCCCGCTGGAGCCGTTGCTGGCGCGTGACGATATTGCCGACATCATGGTCAACGGCGCCGGCCAGACCTTTATCGAAGTCGGCGGCAAGACCATCGAATCGGAAATCCGTTTCCGCGACAATGCCCAACTTCTGTCCATCTGCCAGCGCATCGTCAGCCAGGTCGGCCGCCGCGTCGATGAATCGAGCCCCATCTGCGACGCCCGCCTGCCGGACGGATCGCGCGTCAACGTCATCGCGCCGCCGCTGTCGATCGATGGCCCGGTGCTCACCATCCGTAAATTCAAGAAGGACAAGCTGACGCTCGACCAGCTCGTCCGCTTTGGCGCCATTACGCCGGAGGGCGCGACGCTTCTGCAGATCATCGGCCGCGTTCGCTGCAATATCGTCATTTCCGGCGGTACCGGCTCGGGCAAGACGACGCTGCTGAATTGCCTCACCAACTATATCGACCGCCACGAGCGCGTCATCACCTGCGAGGATACGGCCGAACTGCAGCTGCAGCAGCCGCATGTCGTCCGGCTCGAAACCCGGCCGCCGAATATCGAAGGTGAGGGCGAGATCACCATGCGCGACCTCGTCAAGAACTGCCTGCGCATGCGTCCTGAGCGCATCATCGTCGGTGAAGTGCGTGGGCCGGAGGTCTTCGACCTGTTGCAGGCGATGAACACCGGTCACGACGGCTCCATGGGCACGCTCCACGCCAACACGCCGCGAGAGTGCCTCAGCCGTATCGAATCGATGATCGCCATGGGTGGCTACAGCCTGCCGGCAAAGACGGTGCGCGAAATCATCTCCACCTCCGTCGACGTGATCGTCCAGGCCGCCCGCCTGCGTGACGGTTCGCGCCGCATCACCCAGATCACCGAGGTGATCGGCATGGAAGGCGACGTGATCATCACCCAGGACCTGATGCGCTACGAAATGGAAGGCGAGGACGCCAACGGCCGCATCATCGGCCGGCACATGTCGACCGGCGTCGGCAAGCCGCATTTCTGGGACCGCGCTCGCTACTACAACGAGGAAAAGCGCCTGGCGGCGGCCCTCGACGAGATGGAAAACAACTCGAAATAGGACTTTCCCGATGTTCGGTGTCGATCCGGTGGTGCTTTTGATTGTCGTGCTCGCAGCCGTCTCGGCGGCGGCGGTCTGCTACGGCGTTCTTTATTCCCAGATCGAGGCGCAGAAGAAGAAGGACAGCCGCGTTAGCCGGGTCAAGGCGGCCGAGGGTGATCGCTCCAAGGTCAAGGCGGCGCGCGACCGCGTGCAGGAAATGTCGAAGCGCCGCAAATCGGTGCAGGACACGCTCAAGGATCTGGAGAAGCGCCAAGTCGAGAACACGAAGAAGAAGCAGTCGCTGAAAGCGCGCCTCGTACAGGCTGGCCTGTCGCTGACGCCGGCGCGTTTCTATCTATTCAGTGTCCTGTTCGGCCTTTTCGTCATGGTCGTCGCCTTTCTTTTCGGCGCGCCGCTCGCCGTTATCGCCGGCCTGCCATTCGCTGCAGCCTTCGGTCTGCCGCGCTGGGTCGTCGGCTTCCTTATCAAGCGCCGGCAGAACAAGTTTCTGGAGGAGTTTCCGAACGCGCTCGATCTCATCACCCGCTCGATCCGCTCCGGCCTGCCGCTCAACGACGCGGTGCGCCTTGTGGCGAGCGAAGCGCGCGAGCCGGTCAAATCCGAGTTCCGCAGGGTGGTCGAAACGCAGCAGGTCGGCCTCAGCATGACCGATGCCTGCGCGCGCATGAACAATCACATGCCGCTGCAGGAGGTGAACTTCTTCTCGATCGTCATCGCCATCCAGGCACAGGCGGGCGGTAATCTCTCCGAGGCGCTGGGCAACCTCGCCAAGGTGTTGCGCGAGCGCAAGAAGATGAAGGCGAAGGTGGTGGCGCTGTCGATGGAAGCCAAGGCCTCGGCTGTCATCATCGGCGCGCTACCCTTCATCGTCATGCTGCTCGTCTACCTGACCTCGCCGCAATACATGATGATCCTGTTCACCGATCCGCGCGGCCACCTGATCATGGGAGCCGCCGGTATCTGGATGTCGGTCGGCGTCTACATCATGCGCAACATGGTCAATTTCGAGATCTGATCGGAAGGAAAGACACAGCTCATGAGTTCCGATATCGCCGCCAGATTGACAGACCCCGGCACGATCCTCGCCGTTTTCGTGGCGATTGCCGTGTTCGCCACCTTCTACACGATTGCCGTGCCCTTCCTCGAGCGCGGCGATCTCAACAAGCGCATGAAGGCGGTCTCCACCGAGCGCGAGCAGATCCGCGCCCGGGAGCGCGCCCGGCTGAACACGGACGGCGGCAAGGCGTCCCTGCGCAGCCAGAACAACAAAAACGTCCGTCAGATCGTCGAGCGCTTCAATCTCCGCAACGCTCTGGTCGATACCAACACCGTCAATCGCCTGCGCGCCGCCGGCCTGCGCTCGGAAAACGCGCTGAACATGTTCCTGGTGGCGCGTTTCCTGCTGCCCTTTCTGTTCCTGGCCGTCGCCATCTTCCTGGTTTTCGGCCTTGGTTATTTCGCCGCCAAGCCGTTTCCTCTCCGTCTTTTCGGTGTCATCGGACACAGCTATCTCGGTTTTTACTCACCGAATATCTATATTTCCAACCGGGTGGCCAAGCGGCAAAAATCCATCAAGCGCGCCTGGCCGGATGCGCTCGACCTGATGCTGATCTGCGTGGAATCGGGCATCTCCATCGAGGCCGGCATGCGCCGCGTCTCCGAGGAAATGGCGGAGCAATCGCCGGCACTTGCCGAGGAAATGGTGTTGACCACGGCGGAGCTTTCCTTCCTGCAGGACCGCCGCACCGCCTTTGACAATCTCGCCGCCCGCACCCAGATCGAAATCGTCAAGTCGGTGACGCAGGCCCTGATCCAGGCGGAGCGCTACGGAACACCGGTCTCGCAGGCGCTGCGCGTGTTGGCGCAGGAAGGCCGCGACGAGCGCATGAACGAGGCGGAAAAGAAGGCCGCCGCGCTGCCGCCGAAACTGACCGTGCCGATGATCATCTTCTTCCTGCCCGTCCTCATGGCCGTCATCCTCGGCCCGGCGATCATCCAGGTGATGGACAAGTTCTGACGGGTTGAACTTGCCGCCGGCACGGAAGGTGGTTACTTTCCGATCAGTGTCGCAGGCGGCACGAGATGGATGATCATCGAGAAGGCGCGGCACGATCCGCGCCCGCCGCCCGGACAGATTTTCAGCCGTATCGGGAGGTGCCGCATGTCATCCATAGCCATATTTTTCACCGTCATTGCCGCCGTCCTCATCGGCGCGGTCAGCCCTGGACCGAGTTTTGTCCTGGTGTCCCGCATCGCCGTTTCCCGCTCGCGCCAGGCGGGGCTCGCCGCCGCCTTCGGCATGGGAACCGGCAGCGTCATTTTCGCGACCCTGGCCCTGTTCGGCTTGAGCGCGCTGCTGATGCAGGTCGAATGGCTCTATCTCGCCCTGAAGGTCGCGGGCGGCCTCTATCTGATCTATATCGGCATCCGCATCTGGCGCGGCGCAGCGCAGGATCTCGCCCTCGACGCGCCGGCATCGCCCGCCGGAGCGAGCGTCGCGCGCAATTACTGGTTCGCGCTCGGCACGCAGCTCAGCAATCCGAAAACCGCGATCTTCTATGGCAGTATCTTTGCCGCACTTCTCCCAGCGCAACCCGCTCTCTGGCTGCTGGTTGCGCTGCCGCCGGCGGTCTTTGCGATCGAGGTAGGCTGGTACACGGTGGTGACGCTTGCTTTCTCGTCGAACCGCCCGCGCGCGCTTTATTTGGGATCAAAGCTCTGGATCGACAGGGTAGCGGGCGCCGTCATGGGTGCCCTCGGCGCCCGGCTCGTGAGCGAGGGCCTGCCGCGGCATATCTGGCGCTGAAGGCCTAATTGACAGCCTTCTTGGCACCGTCGCTGGCGGCGAGTTTCTGCCAGGAATTCTGTTGCGCCAGCATGCCGCGCAGATAGGCGACATTGGCATCGGCCTGCTGCTGCGTCAGCTCCTGGCGGGCGATCTGCTCGGCCTCGGGGAAGCGGCCCTGCAGGCCGACGACGAGGGCGAGGTTCTGGCGCACGCGGCTGTCGGCCGTCGGCTGGCCGGCGGCGGAGCGCAGATAGGTTTCGGCGGTCTTGAGGTCGCCGGTCAGCACATAGGACATGCCGAGATTGGAAAGGATGGACGGTTCGTTCGGGGCAAGCACCAGGGCGTCGCGATATTTGCCGCGGGCCTCGTTCGAGCGGCCAAGCTGGTCGAGGATCGCGCCTTCGGCCGAAACCAGCCGCCAGTCCGGCCGATCCGGAAGCTGCGCGCGGTCGATGGTCGCAAGCGCCTCTTGCAGTTGGCCGGCCGCCGCCTGGGCCTTGCCGTAGGCGGCCAGCACGCCGCGGTCGCTCGGATGGGTGATCGCCACCTGCTGCATGACGGCGAGCGCCTGTTCGCTGCGGCCGCTCATGCGCAGCACATTGGCGTAGTTGACGCCGGTGTCGCGGTCCTTCGGATTGGTATCGTAGGCCTTACCGAGGGTAAGGGTCGCCCGGGCGAGGTCGGCGCTGTCCATCTGGTCGACCGGCTTCGACACTGTCGAGATCGAACCGGTCGTCATCTTGTCCTTGCCCGTCGTCGAGCAGCCCGCCAGCGCCAGCGCCAGAAGGGCTGCCGATGCGCCACGGAAAAGGAAAGTCTTGAGCGAAGACGTGGTTGAGGCGGCAGACATGTCCCTATCCCTGAATGTCAGAGTCCTGCGTCTGGCCTCAAATCGGAACAGGGAAAGGTTTGACGCAATGTTCGCTCCAGCAATAATCTGTTAACCCTAACAGACAGTTAACCAATGATTCCCCGAAATGACCGCCAAAGGATAGTCATGGCCCCCTATCAGTACATCGAGCGCGCGACGCCGTTCAATTCGAAGGGTGGCGCGACGCTGCCGATCTTCGCCGTTACCCCGGCGCATATCGAGACCGGCACTATCGACCCCATCGCGCTCGATTGGGCGCACAAGGCTGGTTACAAGGCGGAAAGCGGCTCGCTGTTGCTGATCCCGACGGCTGAAGGCCATCTCGGCGGTGCGTTGTTCGGCCTCGGCTCCAACCCCTCGGAACAGCCTTTCCTCACCGGCAAACTGGCGCGATCGCTGCCGGCTGGCGAGTGGCATATCGAGACCGCGCCGCTGACGGCTAACCGGCTCTCGCTCGGCTTCGGCCTCGGCAGCTACCGCTTCGACCGCTACAAGTCGGAAAAGGCGGCCGGACCCACACTGATGATCCCGCGCGACGCCGATGCCGCCGATATCAAGCGGCAGCTCGCCGGCGTCTTCCTCGCCCGCGACCTCATCAATACGCCGACCAACGACATGGGGCCGGAACAGCTCGAAGCCGCCTTCCGGGCGCTTGCCGAGCATTACAAGGCGGAGATGTCCGTCATCATCGGCGACGACCTGCTGAAGGAGAATTTCCCGCTGGTGCACACCGTCGGCCGCGCCAGCGCCGATGCGCCCCGCCTCTTGGAACTACGCTGGGGCAAGAAGGGTCATCGCCGCATCACGCTGGTCGGCAAGGGCGTCTGCTTCGATACCGGCGGTCTCGACATCAAGCCGGCCTCCTCGATGCTGCTGATGAAGAAGGACATGGGCGGTGCCGCCAATGTCATGGGCCTGGCGCTGATGATCATGGACGCCAAGCTCAAGGTCGATCTGCGCGTCATCGTGCCGGTCGTCGAAAACTCGATTTCCGCCAATGCCTTCCGTCCCGGTGACATCTATAGAAGCCGCAAGGGCCTGACGGTGCAGATCGACAATACCGATGCGGAGGGCCGGCTGATCCTCGCCGATGCTCTCGCCTATGCCGATGAAGACGCGCCGGACCTTATGATCGATATGGCGACGCTGACGGGTGCTGCTCGCGTCGCGCTCGGCCCCGACCTGCCGCCCTTCTTCACCGATGACAATGATCTCGCCCGCGACCTCACAGAGGCGAGTCTCGAGACCGATGATCCGCTCTGGCGCCTGCCGCTTTATAATGGCTACGACAAGGATATCCGCGCCAAATTCGCCGATATCACCAATGCCCCCTCCGGCGGCATGGCCGGCTCGATCACGGCAGCGCTGTTCCTGCGTCGCTTCGTGACGAAGACCCCGAGCTGGGTGCATTTCGATATCTATGGCTGGGCTCAGAACGAACGCCCGCATTCGCCGGGCGGCGGCGAGGCGCAGGCGATCCGGGCGCTGTATCACCATATCCGGGAGAGTGTGCGGTAGGACGCCACAATCCCCTCTCCCCGCAATGCGGGGAGAGGGCTAGGGTGAGGGGCCAGGCGCAACGGTGCGGCAACACCGGACTCGCCTGACCATCACCGTGATGCGGTCCGAGAAGACAGTAATTCCGGACTTGCGGCTGCTTCCGAGAAAGCCCCTCATCCGAGCCCTCGACATTTCGCTTCGCTCAATGCCTCCGTCCCACCTTCTCCCCGCATTTGCGGGGCGAAGGGTTGATGAATTCCCCTTGAATCCGCCACGATCTTGGCAGAAACTGAAACGGTAGCGTAACGATCTTCGGGGTTGCCCTTGCCGCTTGAACTCTCTGCCTCGCAGGCTCTCGGCCTCTGGCATGGCGTGGCGCTCGAACAGGTGCGCCGCGAGGATCATGATTTGACCCTACGGCAGACGACAATCCTCTTGCAGATCTATCTCGTGCCGCCGCCGCATACGGTGCGCGGGCTTGCCGCGACGCTTGGCGTCACCAAGCCGGTCATCACCCGCGCGCTCGACACCATGGGCGAGATGGGGCTGGTCGACCGCGTGCGCGACGACCGCGATCGTCGCAATGTCATCATCAAGCGCACGGTAACCGGCGCGCTCTATCTCGAAAAGCTCGGTGATCTCGTCATCGCGCAAGGCCGCAAACTATCAGTCTAGGGACCATCGTCATGACGCTCGACCGCCGCCTTAATGCCTACCGGCCCGATCTCGCCGAAGCCTCTCTTCGGGGCCAGGTCGAGGCCGAGCGTTTCGTCGTGGGCACCACGGCGCAGGTTGCCGTTCCGGTCATCGCGCTGCGTCCGCAGCCGGATCTGGCACGCGGCATCGATACGGAGCTTTTGCTCGGCGAGGATGTCACGGTTTTCGAGCGCAAGGATGGTTGGGCCTGGGTGAAGGCTGTTTCGGACGGTTATGTCGGCTATCTGCCTGAAGATGCGATCAAGGAGGGGCCGGCCGCGCCGACCCATATCGTCGTCCCGCAGCGGACTTTCCTCTATCCGGAGCCGGAACTACGCAAGCCCTATACCGGCGTGCTCTCCATGGGCAGCCGCGTTCGTGTCACCGGCACAGCGGAGGCGCGCGGCAATCATTATGTCGTGCTGGAAGACGGCACTGCCATTTTCGCCAAGCATGTGCAGCCGATCGGCTATAATGACGGCGGCGACTATGTGGATATCGCCGCGAAATTCATGGAAACGCCCTATCTGTGGGGCGGTCGCTCTGGCCTTGGTGTCGACTGCTCCAGCCTGATCCAGCTTGCGCTCCTGATGACGGGCCGCGCCGCGCCGCGCGATTCCGACATGCAGGCGGCCGGGCTTGGCAAGCCGATCGCTCGCGAGGAGCTGAAGCGCGGCGATTTCGTCTTCTGGAAGGGCCATGCGGCGGTGATGGAAGATCCGGAAACCATCATCCATGCCAACGGCCACACTATGACCGTCGCCCGCGAGAATTTTGCCGCCGCCGTCGAGCGCATCGGCTGGCTCTATGAGTATCCGACCGGCTACCGCCGCCTCGGTGATTGAGCGCTGATCGGAACCGTCGCGGATCTGGATCGTTATTCTCTCGAATGAACATCGTTTTGTTCGAGAGGAGACGCATCATGCCGATTACCGCGATGGAACAGGCGATCAGGGATATTCTCGGCGACAGCCACCTCCGGCGCAACCGCAAGATCGACCGGCTGCTCGAACTGCAGAGCGAAGCGCGTGGCATCCAGCGCGCCGGCAGCGAAAGTACGATGAGTGCTGACGACGGCCTTCAGGATGATCTGCGCGTGATCGAAAAGGCGCTTCTGGATCTCGGCGCCGATGTCGCGGAAAAGGGTGCGGCGACCCTGTAGCGGGGATCCTAGCCCGGCGCTTTCGGCCAGTTCGTCACGCCGCCAGTCCAGGTCTCGAAGGCTTTCGAGAGTTTCAGGACCAGCATGTCACCGAAACGTGGGCCGACGATTTGCAGGCCGATCGGCATGCCGGAGCGGGAGAAGCCGCAATTGATCGAGGAGGCCGGCTGCTCCGACATGTTCCAGGGAACGGTGAAGCCGATATGTTCGAAGGGTAGGGCCGGATCGTTGGTGGGCGAGGCCCATTCGGCCGGATAGGAGACGATCGGATTGGTTGGCGACAGCACCGCATCGACCTCCGTGAAGAGCCTGCCGCAGCTCTTGCGCATCTCGATCGTTTGGTTGAAGCCGCGCACGGCCTCGACGCCGCTGATATCGGCGCCGCCCTTTGCCCAGGAATGGATATAGGGCAGGATCATCTCGCGGCGTTCTTCGCTCAGATTGACGATATCGCCCCAGAAACGCGCCCGCCAGAAGACATCCAACCCATCCAGCATCTGCCGCGTTAGCACCGGCGCAACGTCGACAATGATGGCGCCGGCCTCTTCGAAACGCCTGGCGGCGGCAACGACGGCATCGCGCACTTCTTCATCGACAGGCAGGCCGCAGCCGGCATCGAGCATCAGGCCGATCTTCACTCCGCGTACGTCGATATCGAGATCCATCCAGTTGAAGTCGTTTGGTGGCAGGCTGGTGCCGTCGCGCCAGTCGGGACGCGAGAGCGTTGCCATGGAAAAGGCGGCGTCCTCGACCGTGCGGGTCATCGGCCCGGCGCAGCGGCCGACATAATAGGGGTCGACCGGAATGCGGCCATGGCTCGGCTTGAAGCCGAAAATGCCGGTCCAGCCGGCGGGCAGCCGCACCGAGCCGCCAATATCCGTGCCGATATGCAGCGGGCCGTAGCCGGCCGCGGTCGCAGCCGAAGCACCGGCGCTGGAGCCGCCGGGGTTCTGCGAGGGATCCCAGGGATTACGGCTGAGCTTGTGGAAGCTGGAAAGGCCGGAGGAGAGCATGCCGTAGTCGGGGCAGGTGGTCTTGGCGAAGATCACCGCGCCGTCCTCGCGCATCCGCGCGGCAATCGGCGCGTCCTCGGCGGCGGGGACGAGTTCGACGGCTGCCGTGCCGAGCGGCACCGGCTGGCCCTTGGTGGCGATCAGTTCCTTGAGCGTGACAGGAATACCGTCGAGCGGCCCGAGCGGGGCGCCTTTTGCCCAACGCTCGGTGGAGGCTGCGGCCTGCCTGCGCGCGTCTTCCGGGTCATAGGCATAGAGCGCTGCGATGGTCGGCTCCCAGGCCGCGATATGCGTTTCCAGCGCTAGCCAATATTCGCTCGGCGAGAGGCTCTTTGCGGAAAACTTCTCCAGGAGCTGGCGGATGGAAAGATCGGTCGTTTCGGTCATGGTCGATACTCTTCGTGGTCTGAATTCAGCGACGGGCTTCGCGCGGATCGAGAAGATCGCGCAGGCCGTCGCCGAGCATGTTGAAGCCGAGGACGGAAAGCGCGATCGCCAGGCCCGGCAGGATGGCGAGCCAGGGCGCCAATCCGAGATAGGTCTGTGCATCCGCCAGCATCCGCCCCCAGGTCGGGGCCGGCGGCGGTACGCCGAGGCCGAGGAAGCTCAGGCCCGCTTCGGTCAGGATCGCCAGGCCAAGCTGGATCGTCGCCTGCACGATGATGCCGCTCAGGATATTCGGCAGCACATGCCGCATGGTGATCGAAAAGGGTGTGTTGCCGATGGCGCGCGCCGCCATCACATAGTCACGGCTCCAGGCCTGCAACGCCGAACTCAGCGCCACGCGGGCAAACACCGGAACCATGAATGTGGCGATGGCGATGATGGCGGTTAGGCGTCCGGTGCCGAGAAAGGCGCCGAGGATCATCGCCGACAGGATCGGCGGCAGCGCGAAGATGACGTCGCAGGCGCGCATGACCAGCGCCTCGAACAGTCCGCGTTGAGCCGCGGCGGCGACGCCGATCATCGTGCCGATCGTGCCGCCGATCGCCACCGCCGACACTGAGATCGATAGCGAATTCCAGCAGCCGGCCATCAGCATCGACAGCACGTCGCGGCCGAGCTGATCGGTGCCGAGAAGGCCGAAGCCGAGAGGCGGTTGCAGCTTGTGAATGATCTGCATCTTCGCCGGCGGCAACGGCGTCCAGAACAGCGACAGGATGGCGACGCCGACAAGCGCGAGGATGATGATCGCGCCGACGACGAGGTTGGCGCGGCGCAGCGCGCGAAAACGGGAACGGCGAGGGGATGCGGTCTCGGCCATGGTCATCGCGTCGCTCCGCTGCGAAGCCTGGGATCGATAACCAGATAGGAAAGATCGACCAGGAAATTGACGACGATGACGAGGCCGGCGAAGAACAGCACCACGTCTTGAAGAACGATGACGTCGCGCTGGCTGAGTGCCTGATAGGCCAGCCGTCCGAGGCCGGGCAGGTTGAAGACGTTTTCGATCAGTACCGCGCCGGCGACGAGGAAGGTGAATTGCAGGCCGAGAATGGTCATCACCGGCATCAGCGCGTTGGGCACGACATGCCCCCAGAGCACCGCACTACGGGACAAGCCCTTGGCGATGGCGGTGCGGGCAAAATCCTCATGCAGCGTGTCGAGCACCGCCGAGCGGGTGACGCGGGTCAGCACACCGGCCTGCGGTAGGGCCAGTGCCACGGCCGGCATGATCAGCGCTTTAAGCGCCGGCCACAGGCCGTTGCCCCAGCCGGGAAAGCCGACGGCCGGCATCCAGCCAAGCGAAGTCGCGAATAGCAGGATCAGCAGCAGCCCGACCCAGAAACCGGGCACGGCGATGCTCATCTGCGAAAACAGCGTGGCGATGATGTCGAAGACGCCGCCGCGCTTGGCGGCGGCGGCAACGCCGAGCGGCACAGCGATCAGGATGGAAAGGAGGATGGCGAGGATCGCAAGCGGCAGCGTCACGGCCAGCCGTTCGGCGATCAGGCCTGCGACAGGCACGCCATAGGTATAGGACATGCCGAGATCGCCGGTCAGCGCGCCGCCGAGCCACTGGCCGTAGCGGAGGATCAGCGACTGGTCGAGGCCCATTTCATGCCTGAGCGCCGCCAGCGTCTCCGGCGTTGCCGATGTGCCGAGCGTGATGGCGGCGGGATCGCCCGGCAGCAGGGCCATCACCGCGAAAAGCAGCAGCGAAACGGCGATCAGGGTCAGGAAAAGGCCCATGATCCGGCGGGTGAGAAGTACGATCATTGCATGTCCATGGCCGGGTCACGCCCGGCTGCGCGGCGCTGAAAGAGGTTAGTCTTCCCAGGAAACGTTGGTCAGGACGTTCGAGG
The DNA here is from genome assembly GCF_058803745.1 of Rhizobium sp. GW821-FHT14E12. Taxonomy (NCBI): domain Bacteria; kingdom Pseudomonadati; phylum Pseudomonadota; class Alphaproteobacteria; order Hyphomicrobiales; family Rhizobiaceae; genus Rhizobium; species Rhizobium sp. GW821-FHT14E12. The sequence continues at coordinate 172,786 of NZ_JBXAPH010000008.1, read as the reverse complement.
GGATCGGTTCGTTCTCCCAGAGGCCCTTCAGCTTCTTGTCCCAGACCCCGAGTTTCGGCATGACGAAGAGGAAGAGCGCCGGCACATCCTCGGCGAGGATCGTCTGTGCCTGGCCATAGAGCTTGTCCTGCTCGGCCGGATCGGCGGTGAGCTGGACCTTCTTCATCAGGTCGTTGAAGGCTGGGTTCTTATAGTTGAAATAATAGGGATCGCGCGCATAGATGTCGATGTCGCGCGGCTCGGCATGGGCGACGATGGTCATGTCGTAGTCGCGGCCGGTGAAGACGTCCTGCACCCATTTTGCCGGAAATTCCGTCGGCTCGATATTCATGGTGACGCCGATATCGGCAAACATCGCCTGCATCACCTGGGCGCTTCTGGGCGCATAGGCCATTTGCGGCGTCTTGATGGTGAAGGTAAAGCCGTTCGGATAGCCGGCTTCGGCAAGCAGCGCCTTGGCCTTGGCGGCATCGAAAGGCAGTGTGCCGGTCAGATCCTGATAGCCCGGATCGTTCGGCGTGTAATGACTGCCGATTGCCGTGCCGAAGCCCGACCAGGCGCCGTCAATAACCGTCTTGCGATCGAGCGCCATCATCAGCGCCTGACGCACCCGCTTGTCGTCGAAGGGCTTGCGCGTGTTGTTCATGCCGGCGACGACCTTCAGCTCGGTATTGCCGACCTTGGTCATCAGCCTGGGATCGCCGTCGAAAGAGCTCATCAGCTCGGGCGCGCCAAACTCAGGAAAGGCGTCGAGGTCGCCGGCCTTGAGGGCTGCGGCTTCCGCCTGCGGGTCGGGAATGAAGCGGAAGGTCACCTTCTCCAGCTTCACGTCGACGGATTTGTTCCAGTAGTCCGGGTTCTTGGCAAGTTCGACATGGTCGCCCTTGGCCCAGGACGCGAACTTGAACGGGCCGGTGCCGACAGGCGTCGTCTTGTCGTTGGCGGTCGATTTCGGGCCGACCATGACGGAGGAAGGCCAGCCGAGCCAATAGAGCAGGCTGCCGGTCGGCGAGGAAAGGTGCAGCACCAGCGTTTCCGGATCCGGCGTGTCGATCGAGGCGATGGTGGTGAAGAAGCGCTTCTGCGGATTGACGGATTTGGCGTCGCGGGCGCGGTCGAGCGTGAATTTCGCCGCCGCCGAATCGAAGGTCTGGCCGTCGTGGAACTTGACGCCGCTCTGCAGCTTGAACGTATAGGTCAGCCCGTCGGGAGAAATCTCCCAGCTCTTGGCGAGCTGCGGCACGACCTTGCCGCTCTCGTCGATGGCGACCAGTCCTTCGAAAATGTTCTGCCAGGTCACCTGACCAATGGCAACGGGGGCGGCGATCGTTGGATCGAGGCCGGTGGGTTCGACCGTCATGCCGATGTTCAGCGTCGTCTTGGCGGCTTCGGCCGATGTCATGCCCATCAGTAGCAGCCCCGCCGAGATTGCGGCGCCACAGGCAAGACGGCGAGCAAAATCGCCCAGGCTCGGACGTAAAAACGTGGTCATATCAGTTCCCTTGGCTCTAGCTCGCAATGCCGGCTTTTCCCTCCGGCATACGGCCATTTTTCAAAATAGTGTCATCTCGCAGGCGCACACACAATTATAAAAATGTGTGCTCAGTGTAGCTGATATGGCTACACTGATTTTGCCTGGTTTAAATCCTTCGCCTGCGATCAATCGCGCTTCCCCTTGTCGATGACCTGTTCGCGCATGAAGCGCTCGATGAAATCGAGAAGCTTGCCGGCGGCGAAGGAGAGTTGGCGGTCCGGCGCAACGCAGAGATCGATCGGCGTCCTGATCCCCTTGCCGCCGGCGACCGGCAGCGCCACGAGCTGGCCGGCCTGGATTTCCCGCTGCACGGTCAGCGCCGGCAGCATGGTGATGGCGGCCCCCCGCAGCACCAGCTCCTTCTGCATCTCGAGCGAACTGCTCTCGAACACCGGGTCGAGTACCAGTCCTTCGCGCTCGAACAGCGCATCGAAGGCCTGCCGAGCGCCGAAGGTGCGGTCAGGTACAGCGAGCGAATGGGCTGCGAGTTCGGCAAGCGAGACCTCCTTGCGCGCCGCCAGCGGATGGTTTGTCGCGGCGATGACGTCATAGGTGATTTCCGAGCGAAGCCGCACCTTGGTTCCCGAAAGCGGCGGCGCGAACAGCGTCACGGCGATATCGGCCTCGGCGCCGTTGACGGCTTCGATGGCGCTGCGGGCGCTGGTGATGGTCACCTCGAAGCGCAGCTTCGGATAGCGCAGGCTGAATTCGGCCAGCGCCGGTGCCAGCAGGTTGGCGACGGTGGCGCCGCTGGCATAGACGCTGACGCGGCCGCGCTGCAGGCCCTTCAGGTCTTCGATCAGCTGATGCACATGGTCGAGTTCGCGCAGCGTCCGCCCGGCGCGCACGGCCAGCAGCTCACCGGCGGCGGTCAGCTTGACACCGCGGGCGCTGCGCTCCACCAGCGGCGTGCCGAAATGATATTCGAGATTTTCGATCTGCCGGCTGATCGCCGTCGGCGCGACGTTCAGGTTTTCCGCCGCCTGGCGCATGGAGTTGGTACGCACCAGCTCGTCGAAATAGATCAGCGCCCGGATCTGCATGGATGGATCTCCGGCTAGGCCGTTCGGTTGGGAAAGCGATCCCGCCAGGCCGGCTGCGCGCCCTCGACCGGCAGCGCCGTCGCCTCGTATACGCCGCGGGCAATCGCACGCGCCATGACGATGGAGGCGAGATGGCAGAGTTCCATGAAGCTCGGCATGTCGTCGCGCTTGTGCTTACCGGTGGAGGCGGCGAAAACCGTGTCGCCGTCGAGCGGCAGATGCGCCGGTAGAAGCGCGCGGGCTAGGCCATCATGGCCGCAGATTGACAGGCGGTGGGCTTCCGCCTTGGTCAGTTGCGCATCGGTGACGATGGCGCCGATGGTCGTTGCCGTGACATTTCCGCCCTTCAGCCGCAGGCGCGTGTCGATGGTCCCGGGCATGCCGAGCCCGCCGAATTCGCCCTTCTCTTCGAAGGGCGCCGCCCAGAAATGCGGGCCGTCGCCGATAGTGGCCGTGCCAAGAGCATTGACGGCAACGATGGCGGCAATCCTGTGCCCCCGGCTGCTGACGGCGCTGGCCGAGCCGAGGCCGCCCTTGACCGTCGCCGTCGTCCCGCCCGTGCCGGCGCCAACTGTGCCGAGCGTGAAGGTGCCCTTTTGCGCCGCCTTGAAGGCAGCGTAACCCATGTCGCGATAGGGCGAATAGAGGCCCCAATCCTTGTTGCCGCCGTTGATGAGATCGAAGAGGATCGCCTGCGGTACGAGGGGAATGAGCGCCGTCCCGATCTGCAGACCGCGTCCGACCTCGCGCAGGCCCGCCTGAACTCCGCCGGCGGCATCGAGCCCGAAGGCTGAGCCACCCGACAGCACAAGACCATCGACCGTGCTGATGGTCATCGCCGGATCCAGCAATGCCGTGTCCCGTCCGCCCGGCGCACCTCCGAGCACGGAGCCGGAGGCGATCGCCGGTTCATCGAAGATGATGGCGGTGACGCCGGAGCCGAGCGCAAGGTCGGTGGAATGACCGACGGCGAGGCCGTCGATGTCGGTCAGGAGATTGAGCAGATCAGCCAATGAAAAATCCTTCGCCTTTCGAAGCGCGAGGTTGTCATGGCGATAGGATCGCAAAGAGGGAGAAAAGACAAGATGGGTTTGTGGGAGGCGGTGCTGTTGGGGCCGACCCTCGTGGTTCGAGACGGCCCTGTGGGCCTCCTCACCATGAGGGCGGGGCGACCGTTGACTCGGTTGGGCGATAGCTTACTTCCGAAGCGAACGCGAAATTGCGTGGTGATAAGTGTGGAAGATCAGTCCTCACCCTGAGCCTGTCGAAGGGCGAGGGCGGGTGATATCGCGATGGGAAAAGTGGCGGCTAAGCCGATCCATCAAACGTGGATCGGCTTAGCCTGTTGGCGTGAGAGGAGATCGCGGATCGCGAGCTTGACCTCGTCCGTGTTTCTGAAACGCTGTTCGTCCAGATCGTGGACATGGTATTTCACGGCGATGAACTTCAGCCGGTCTTCATCCGGAATAACGATGCCGACGGGAACGCCAGCATATTCGATGACTTGCTTCTTCATAAAAATACTCCCTCCGCACCCAAGCGGCGCAGACATGGCGAATTGACTGTTTGAATCCGATTAGGGGACGAACGTCACATTCGACAGCACGGGCGGGAGAGCACGCCCGAACGGTCATGGCCAAGCACGGCCCACCCAAGGATCGAGGCGATGAGCTTGATATTCAGCATGTCACTTTCCTTAGTTGGTGTTGTACTTGTTCTGGCTCCGCTCAAGGGAGCCGGTGATCCGGTGTGCTATTATCTACAACCTTGGCAGAGAATAGCGATTCTATCTCCAGAAACATATTCCGAAAGATGTCAAAATATCGACGATCGGTAAAATATAATTCCGTACCTGGCTAATTACGGGGATGGTTGTGTCAACCTCCTCGCAACCTCCCGTAGCGGAACGGCATCGCCGATCACCGATGAACAAATAGGAATTACCGCGAGATTCGACAATCCCCAAAAGGCACTAAAATTCGCTTGTCGCTAAATTACCCTAATGGTTAACGCCGTCACCGGGAGGGATTAGACGGTGTCTTCCAGAGCCTTTTCCAAGGCTTTAACGAAGAAATCGGCGCTCTCGGCCGAAAGGCAAAGCGGCGGTTTGATCTTCAACACATTCAGGTGATCGCCGGTCGGCTGCATGATGACGCCAAGATCGAGCAGCCGGTCGCAGATATCAGCCGTTTCTTCCGTGGCGGGCGTCAGCGTCTCGCGGTTGCGCACGAACTCGACGCCGAGATAAAGACCGGTGCCGTGCACCGCGCCGATCAGCGGAAAGTGTTCCATAAGCGCGGCCAGCCCCGCCTTCAGATGATCGCCGACGACGCGGGCATTCTCCTGCAGACTCTCGTCCCTGATGATGTCGAGCACGGTGATGCCGACGACGGAGCTCACCGGGCTGCCGCCCGCCGAGGAAAAGAAATAGCCTTCCTTTTCCAGCGATTCGGCAATCTCGCGACGGGTGATGACCGCACCGAGCGGATGGCCGTTGCCCATGCCCTTGGCGATGGTGATGATATCCGGCACCACATTCTGCTGCTCGAAGCCCCAGAAATGATGGCCGAGCCGGCCGTAGCCCACCTGCACCTCGTCGGCGATGCAGAGGCCGCCGCGCCCGCGCACCGCGGCATAGACATCGGTGAGGTAGCCGTGCGGCAGGGCGATGCCGCCGGCATTGCCATAGACCGGTTCGGCGATGAAGCCGGCAAGACCTTCACCCTTCTCGTCCATGGCCGCCAGCAGCGTCGTCACGCCGGCCACGTAATCCGCGCCCGAATCCGGCCCCCGGAACGGGCCACGATAGGTATTGGGCGAAACGACGGGATGCACCCAGTCCGGCCGTGTTGTCAGCGCCTGCGGATTGTCGGCGATGGAGGTGGAGACGGCGTCGCTTGCCAGCGTCCAGCCGTGATAGGCCTCCAGCAGGCACAGCATGTTTTTCTTGCCCGTATGCGCCCAGGCAAGCCGGATGGCGAGGTCGTTGGCCTCCGAGCCACTATTGACCAGGAAAACGCTGTCGAGCCCCTCCGGCGCCAGCGCCGCCAGCCGTTCGGAAAACTCAGCGACGGTGGCATAATGGAAGCGGGAGTTGGTGTTGAGCCGCGACCATTGCTGCTCAACGGCCGCAGTCAGACGCGGATGCGCGTGGCCGAGCATGGTGACGTTGTTGACCATGTCGAGATATGCGCGGCCTTCGATGTCGAAGAGGAATTCACGCCAGCCGCGCTCGATCTGTGGCGGGGCATCGTAATAATGTTTCTGCGGCCTGGCGAAATGCGCAGCGCGCCGGGCAAGTAGGGCCGCGCCGTCTTCTCGCGGTGCTTCGCAGGCCGGGCTCAGAACGGCAGCGGGCGAGGGGCAGACCGCCGACCAGCCATCGGCCTGGTGTGCTGCGGCAAAGAGCGGCGGCACCATCGATGGTGAGCGGCAAAGCTGCACGCGCAGGCCGCCGATCGTCGAGCTTTCGCCTGCGATCGTGCCGATGGTCGCACCCTGCTCGATCTCGGCGCCCTCTTCCAGCGTGCAATCGATGCCATCGAGATGCAGGCTGACGTCCTCGCCTGCAAGGACGAGATGCTGGCCGTCCCATTGGATGTGTCCGGCAAAGGGCGCCGTAACCGTCGTTCCGGCGGGCAGGCAGACATCGCTGTGCAGCGCGAAATTCTGCGGTGGCGTCATGCCAAGGAGATCGCCGCGCGAGAGACGGAATTCGCCATAGCGCGTTGCCGCCGTGCCGGAGGCGACGGCCTCCTTGGCGAGCAGCCGCCAGTCCATGTCGGGCTTGCGCCAGTTGCCGTCGGCAAAATGCGGGCTGGTCGTGGAAAGATCGACGGCGGCAATCGTGTCCGGCGCGATATCCGGCAGCAGCGCCGCCCAGCCATCCGTGGCGATCGGGGCGATGTCGAGGCCGGCGGCGCGCAGGATCGCGGCCTCCATTACGTCCGGATCGGCGCCTGTAGCGACGTCGAAAATCGCGCGCTCGTGCTCAAGATTGCCGCGCACATAATCGTTCTCGGGGTCGATGGCGAGCTGTTGCTCGCCGCTGGCGGCAAGGATCACGGCGCGGGCGACGATCAGCGGCCACAACGCTTTCAGCTCGGTTTCCTCGAGCGGATAGACCGAATGATAGGCCTTGATGGCGGGGATGACGATGAAGGGGTCGCCTTCGGCATGGTGGAGCAGCGAGGCGCAGGTGACGGCGAGGTCTCCCACCAGCCAGCCCTGGATGATGTCGCCGAAATCGATCACCCCGTCCGGGATCGACTGGCCATGCGTGTCCGGATGGCAGACGACATTGTCGTCTGTGACGTCGTGATGGACGGGCTGGACGCGAAGCCCGGCTGCGAGCGGCTGGATGCGCTTGACGGCTGCGACCATCGCCTTGGCGATGCGGTCGCGCGCGTCGTGATCGGTGATCGCGGATAGGAGCTGCACGGCGACCGGCCCGGCGCGACGCAGGTCCCATTGCAGATTGCGATGGAGGCCGGGATGATCGAAATCGGCGAGATCGCGGGCAAGCCGCGCCGAGAGAGCGCCGAGTGCCGAAACCGAGGCGACCGGCAGATGCTTGCGCTTTGTCAGCGATTGGCCGGGGAGGTAGCTGAGCAAACGAACGAGATAATCCTGCTCGCGAATGGCGACGGCAAGGATGTCCTCGCCGGTCTGCGACGGTACGATATTGGGTATGCGCGGTGCATCCGGCTTGGCATGCAAATGGCGCAGGGCAGCGTTCTGCGCTTCCAGCTCGATAATGTTGTAATCCGCGCGGCAGATCTTCAGGACGTAACGGTTCTCACCGGTATCGATGCGGTAGTTGCGGTCCTGCTGGCTACCGAGTTCGGTGAGCGTTCCGGACAGGCCGTAATGCGTCTGCAGGAGGTCCGCTGCTTCCTCCGGCGTGATGTCCGGTCTTGGCAGTTGCATACGATTGACGAGCGCGGCGTCGGTCATGGCTCCCCCGGATGGTTTGTTCCAGTCGACACTAAACCATTCCGTCCTAAAGAAAATCACCGAAAACAAACAGGGTGAACGGACAATAGAATGGAAGATAGGCCACCGATCGCGCCTGCCTAGATGCAGACGTCACTCAACCCTAATGGAATGGCTGTACCGGTAAGTGTTTTGGCCGATGATTTCCATCGCCTCGTCAAGTGCTCTCGGCTTCGGCACGAGGGTCGATCGTGTTTCGGATTTGACGGTCACCACGGCGTGGCCGCTCGCAAGAAGGTGATTTGGCAAGCCTTCAAATCAGCCATATTTCGGCCGATCACCCCAAGAATGTCGAATCCCAGGGCCATCGGAGAACCATTATATGTCTACAATGACCGAGGCGTCGTCCGATGTGCCAAGGCTCCGATACAGACCGTCGCAGCGAATCCTGCACTGGATGATGGCCATCGTGATTATCTCAGCGCTCGGCATCGGCCTTTATTGCTCCTATCTCGAGCCGGGCTCGACGTTGCGGCGCGGCCTTCTCGATGTGCATAAGTCGCTCGGCATGACAGCGCTGGTGTTGATTGTCATCCGCCTGCCGCTCAGGCTTTCCCTAGGCGAGCCCGCCTATCGCCAGCCGCTTGGCATCCTCAACCACTATGCGGCGCGCGGCGTCCATATTTTGCTATATGCGTTGATGATCCTGATGCCGCTCGCCGGCTACACGACCTCGGCAGCCAGCGGTCGCGACCTGCCATGGTTCGGGCTTTTCGAGTGGCCCAACCTCCTGCCGTTCGACAAGCCGCTGGCGAGACTTGCCGCCGGGATCCATGAATATGGCGCCTATTGTCTATACGCGATCGTCAGCCTGCATATCCTGGCAGCCCTCTGGCACCATTTCTTCCAAAAGGACGAGGTGCTGCGCCGGATGCTGTAGTCGGGTCACCCCATCCGTTCGGAAGCATAGCTTCCCGGGCTTGCCGGGAAGACGATGGTGCGGTTGCCGTTGAGGAAGGTGCGGTAGTGGATATGGGCATGGATGGCGCGCGCCAGCACCTGGCTCTCCACATCCCGACCGATCGAGACGTAATCGTCGGCCGACTGCGCATGGGTGATGCGTGCCGTGTCCTGCTCGATGATCGGACCTTCGTCCAGATCGGCAGTGACATAATGCGCCGTCGCCCCGATCAGCTTCACGCCGCGCTCATAGGCCTGCTTGTAGGGGTTTGCCCCCTTGAAGCTCGGCAGGAAGGAATGGTGGATGTTGATGATCCGGCCCGACATCTTCTGACACATCGAATCCGACAGGATCTGCATGTAGCGGGCGAGCACGATCAGTTCGGTGCCGGTCTGCTCGACCACCTCCATGATCCGTGCCTCCGCCTGCGGCTTGTTGGCCTTGGTCACCGGAATATGGTGGAAGGGGATGTCATGGTTGACCACCACCTTCTGATAATCGAAATGGTTGGAGACGACGCCGACGATGTCGATCGGCAGCGCCCCGATCTTCCAGCGGTAGAGCAGGTCGTTCAAACAATGGCCGAAGCGCGACACCATCAGCAGCACCTTCATGCGCTTCTGGGTGTCGTGGATCTCGGCCTCCATCTCGAACTTCTTGGCGATCGGCTTGAAACCTTCGACCAGCGCCTCCTGTCCCACCCCTTGTTCGGAGATGAAGCTCACGCGCATGAAGAACTTGCCGGTATCCAGATCGTCGAACTGGCTGGAATCGACGATGTTGCAGCCCTGGTCGGCCAGATAGTTGGCGATCGCAGCAACAATCCCCCGTGTCGATCGGCACGATACCGTCAATACATAGCTCGTCATGTCTCATCTCTCTTCTGCCGGGGCGCCGGCCTGCTTTGGTGCCGCCTGCTTAAATCAAATCGAAGGCATGGGGAATATGTCCCTCACCCCTGTTTCGGCTGTTACTTTAGGCGAGATGATGGGAAAAACCGTTCCCGTTGCGTCTTCGAACGGCGCATCCCCGCCTTAGCGGTTGGTGGCGAGCGAGAGCGTCTGCGGCTGCTTTGCCTGCGTGCCCTCGTTGAATTTCAGGAAGCCGACCAGCAGCCAGACCAGCCCGGCGGTCTTCATCGAGAAGATGGCCGTGGAGCCGATCATCAGGTTCAGGAACAGAAAGAGGGAAAGGGCGTGGCCGAGGCGCCGCTGGTTGATGGTCTCGCCCCCGGGATAGAGCGAGGCGTAGAGCCAGAACAGGATCAGGCCGAAGATGGTGGCGCCGTATATGATGTAGACATAGCCGCTGTCGTAGAAGATGCCGACCTGATCGAGCTGCAGGCCGATGGTGCTCTGCAGGTCCATGCCGAGGAAGGCTCGCACCGTACCGTTGATGCGACCGACGAAATTATCGCCGGTAACGCCCGGCTTGAGGGCGTTGATGACGAAGCCGACGAGGATGATCAAGGGCATCGTCAACAGGTCGAGCAGCTTCGGAAGCCAGGGATAGATGAAATAGCCGGCGATGCTGATGAGGCTGAAGATCAGCATCGTGCGCGTGTCGTTCGTCAGCAGGATCAGAATGACGGTCGACAGGAACAGCAGCCTGTCGGACAGCCGTAGCCGGCTGGAGAAGCTGATCAGGTAGAGGACCATCACGCCGCAGAAATTGGCAAGCGAGACCTGCTCCAGAAAGATGGACGATGATCGATGGTCGATCAGGCCGAAGGAAAAACGCCCCTCGAAACCCAGCGCTCCGCGGAACAGCCCGATATCGCTGTAGGTGGCGGGCGGCACGCCGCGCGTATTCTGGAAATACTCGGCCGGATGAAAGAGCGCGACATATTCCGTCACCGACACGATTTCGCAGATGAGCACGGCGAGCACGGCAATACAGGAAATCCTGAACGCCAGCTTGACCGTGCGCTCGTTGCAAAGCCTGCCCATGATGGAAAATACGAAGATGATCATCACATTGCGAAGGTGATCGACATAGGGCTGCTTGTTGATGGCGATGACGAAGACCGTCAGCACGATCGTCAGAAGCAGATAGAGGAGCGGCGCCATGTCCTCCTCATAAATCCCCTTCTTCAGGATATAGGCAAAGCTTGCCACCTGCAGGAGCACTTCGCTCATGACCACGGCGTTTGGTGTCAGCGGCGTGATGTTATGATTGATGAAGGCAAGGATGGAATTATACAGGACCGCGAGCAGCGAAATGGCGAGAATGACGTAGTTTATGGGCTGCTTTTCGCCTGAGCTTTGCATGAAATATCCGCGGTCCTGGCGTCTCTGGCCGTGAGCACCATATCAGGCCGATGATTCGCGGCAAAGCGTCGTACGCTCGCCGCCCGTCAGTTTGCAGGCTTGATGAGGGTGCATGCTGGCGCCAGCGAGGCCTTCTTGTTCAAGCCATCCGCCAGCACTTTCATCTGCGGCTTGTCACGGCCGTTGTGCGGCTGGACGTTCAGCGGCTCGTCCGGCGCCCACCAGTCGCCGGCCGCCCAGTAGCTCCAGCCGAGCCAGACGTCGCTGTTGCTGTTCATAACACCGAGCACCTGTTTGAGGCCCTTGAGGCAGCCATCATTGCCGGCCACGCCGAATTCGCCGAGGAAACCGCGCTTGCCGTTTTTGCGCAGCCAGTCGGTGACGTCGTTCAAACCTTTGATGGCATTGTCGCTGCCGTCGCAGGCCGGATGCGTGCCGGAACTATCCGCATCGAGATATTGATGGAATTCGAAGGCGTAGAAATCGAGCGGATCTTTCACGCCGAGCATGACCGTGGCGTTGGCGCCGCCGCCAAGCACATCGGTGGACCAGCTATGCGCGCCGGTCCAGTTCGTACCGGGCACGAGGATGAGGTTGCGCGCGCCGACGGTGCGGATGCTGCGGATGGCGGTATTGGCCGCCTCCAGCCAATCGGGCGCCTTGATATCGTGCGGTTCGTTCATCAGGCCGAAGGAGACACCCTTGCGATTGGCGAACTCGACGGCGAGCCGCGCCCAGAAGTCGCCGAAAGCAAGATCGGTCGCCGGCATCTGCGGGAGCTGGATCTTGTCGTAGTAGCCGTAATTGTGCGGATCGAGGATGACGGCCATGCCATGCTTTTGAATAAGATCGACGGCATCCTTGAGGCTTTGCAGCTCCTTTCCGTCGAGCGGCTGGTTCAATACGGGCTGCAGCCGTTCCCAGCGGAAGGGTAGGCGCACCACGTTCATCCCCTTGCCGGCGAAATAGCGCACCGTGTCTTCGGAAGGGTAGATGTAATTGGTCCCGAGCACACCGCCGTGGTCGCCATATTCAGCGCCGGAAAGATTGATGCCGCGATAGCAGAGCTGCGATGCTGCAAGGCTCGTGTCGGCCTCCGCGACGAAGGCGAGCATGACCGTAGCCGCAAGCGACCGGCGCAGCAGTCTCCTCATCGATCCGGCCATTGCAAGCTCCCGTTCTTCCTGTCGCCTGTCGGTCCGCTTCATAACGCCCGCCCGGTTGAATATTGATGAAGACAGGGGCGCAACGGGACCTCGCCAACGTTTGCGGGGGGACTTCCTGGGAATGTCCTTAATGGTCCGTTAGCCAAACATTTCTAAACTCCCGGCATCTGCTGCGCGGAATCCGTGCGAGCGGGTCCCTGGAAGTCTGGTATGAGTTCATTGGAACGAAACAAGCGATCGAGCCACTTTCCGAGTTGGCGCAGCAACGAGCCGTCCGAAGGGCAGGGCGAAGGCTTGCGCCTGCGCGGCCCGGTGGTACGGCCGCGGGATTTCGTCCATGAGGTCGTCCAGCCCATTGCCGCCGAGCAGCCGATCGATGCCGTAAAGCCAGCAATCCCAGCGCATCCGGAACCGCCGCTTGCGATCGAGCCCAAGCCTGAAGCCGCTTTGCCGCCGGAAGTCCGGCCGACGGTGGCCGCGGCAATCCCGGTTGCCGAGCCGATTGTCGTCGTCGCACCCTCAGCGCCCTTGCCGGCACCCGTTGCCGACACCCCGCTTCTCGACCTGCGCTCCGCCGTCCGTTCGATCTGGGCGAAAAAGCGCCTGGTTCTAGCGCTCGCCGTCGCCGGGGCCGTGCTGGGCGCGGCCGCCATTCCGATGTTGCCGCAGAAATTCACGGCTGAAACCAGCCTCTATTTCGACCCGCGTCAAACCGGCGGCGGTGATTCGTCCCAGTCCCCGCCGATCGCGCCGGAGCTGATCCTGACGATGATCGACAGCCAGACGCAGATCCTGTCCTCCGGCAAGGTGCTTGGCCGGGTGGTCGATGCGCTGAAGCTCGATCAGGATCCGCAATTCAATGGCGGCGCCAGCGGTGACGCGGCGAAATACATGGCGGTGACGGTGCTGGCGAAGGCCGTGCAGATTGCCCGCGAGGCCAGCACCTATGTCGTGTCGCTGAAGGTGACGACACGCGATCCGCAAAAATCGGCCGGGATCGCCAACCAGCTTGTTGCCTCCTTCATCGAGGAGGAAGGCAAGGCGGCCGCGAGCAGCTATCAAACCAGCAATACCGCGCTGGATGGCAGGCTTGAAGATCTGCGCGAGCAGGTGCGCGTTGCCGAAAAGGCGGCCGAGGCCTATCGTGCTGACAACGACATGGTTGCCGTCGGAGGCAACCTGATGTCGGACAAGCGCCTGACCGCGCTCAACGACATGCTGGTGGTGGCGCAGCAAAAGACGATAGAGGCAAAAGCGCGCGCCGATGCCGCCGACAGGCTGAGCTTTACGGACGTCGTGTCCAACGGCCCTTCGGCAACGGCAACCGCCGCTTCCACGCCGCTCAGCAGCCTGCGCCAGCAATATGCGGTGCTTGCCGCCAATGTCGGCAGTCTGCAAAGCCAGCTTGGCGCCCGTCATCCACGCCTGCTTGCCGCCAAATCCTCGCTCGATAGTCTCGCAACCGAGATCCGCAGCGAGTTGCAGCGCCAGACGACCTCGGCTCGCGCCGACTACGATCAGGCGCAGAAGGCCGAGCAGGATATTGCCAAGGAGCTGGCGGTGCAGAAGGCATCGCAGGTCAATACATCAGGCAAGCTGGTCGGTCTCAATGAACTCGAGCGCAAGGCCGCCGCCGCGCGCGACGCGTACCAGGCGGTGCTGAAACGGTCTGGCCAGACGAGCGACGCCCGGGATCTGTCGCAGAGCAATATCCGGGTCATTTCCGAAGCAGAACCGCCGCTGACGGCGGACGGGCCAAGCCGGAAGGTGATGATGGTGGCCGGATTGATTGCCGGCGCCTTGTTCGGCATGGGGCTCGGTATGGCCTTTGCCGTTCTCGTTGGTCTGTTCCGGCATCCGGTCATCCGCGGATATCTCGGAAAGTAATATTGTCGCCATCTTTTACGTTAGATGTCTGCTTCAAGATCACGGATGCAATTGCGTGCGCGCTGTTCTAAAAGTGAATGGACGCAGAGAATATTTGTATTTTGCTAATGGAAGCATGAAGACAATCAGGCTGTGTCGTGCAATACATGATGGTGCAATTTATGCGAGAGAAGCGGCATGCTGGTCCGTCGACCGGCGCCTGGGGAAATTGACCGATGGTGCCCGCGGATAAGCTTGTCCTGCCGTTCCTGGCGCTGCCGCGCTCGACCAAGCGCGCGCTGGCGCTGCTTGTCGATGCCAGCCTGTGCGTGCTGACGGTCTGGTTTGCCTATTGTCTCCGTCTGGACGACTGGGTGATTCTCGAGGGCGTCGAATGGCTGCCCGCCATCGTTTCGCTGCTCGTCGCCATCCCGATCTTCATCGTCCTTGGCCTCTATCGCGCTATTTTCCGCTACGCCGGCATGTCGGCCTTCATGACCGTGGTCAAGGCGGTGGCGATCTATGCGCTCGCCTTCATGACCATTTTCACGGCGATCAGCGTGCCCGGCGTGCCGCGCACCGTCGGCATTCTACAGCCGCTGCTGCTGCTCATCGCCATCGGCCTGTCGCGCATGTGGACACGCTACTGGCTTGGCAACGCCTATCAGCGGCTCTTGAACCGTAACCAGCTCGGAAAGGTGCTGATCTACGGCGCCGGCGCTTCCGGCCGCCAGCTTTCCGGCGCGCTTGCCAACAGTGCGGAGCTGAATGTCGTCGGCTACCTCGATGACGACCGGAATCTGCATGGCAGCATCATGGGCGGCCTGCCGATTTACGATCCGACCGATCTGCCGGCGCTGGTGGTTTCCGGCGATATCAAAGGCGTACTGCTTGCGCTGCCGAATGCATCGCGGCAGCGCCGCAACGAAATTCTGGAAAGCATGCGCAAGGCGCGCGTTACCGTGCGTACCATGCCGGACCTGACGGCGCTCGCCCAGGGGCGCGTCGCCGTCTCCGATCTCCGTGAGCTCGATATCGAAGACCTGCTCGGCCGCAACGTCATCGCGCCCGATCGTGCCCTGATCGATAAGAACATTCGTGGCAAGGTCGTGATGGTGACCGGCGCTGGCGGCTCGATCGGCAGCGAACTCTGCCGCCAGATCCTGAAGAACGGCCCTTCCTGCCTGTTGCTGGTGGAGCAGAACGAATTCGGGCTCTACGCCATTCATGGTGAGCTGGAAAAGGCGGCGGCGACGTCTGGAAACAGCGATATTCGCATCATCCCCTTCCTGGCGTCCATTCGTGACGGCCGGCGGCTGAGGCAGATCATGGAGGCCTGGCGGCCGAAGACCGTCTATCACGCCGCCGCCTACAAGCATGTGCCGCTCGTCGAATACAATCCCGTCGAGGGCATCCGCAACAATGTCCTGGGAACGCTGACCACCGCCGAGGTGGCGCGCGACTGCGGTGTCGAGGACTTCGTGCTGATCAGCACCGACAAGGCCGTTCGCCCGACCAATATCATGGGTGCAAGCAAGCGGTTGGCCGAGATGGTGCTGCAGGCGATGGATGCCGACCGCAAGCCTGGTGCCGCCGGCACCAATTTTGCCATGGTCCGCTTCGGCAACGTGCTCGGTTCGTCCGGCTCCGTCGTGCCGCTTTTCCGCCAGCAGATCCGCGACGGTGGCCCGATCACGCTGACGCATCCCGATATTACCCGCTATTTCATGACCATCCCCGAGGCATCGCAGCTTGTTATCCAGGCCGGCGCCATGTCCGCCGGCGGCGACGTCTTCCTGCTCGACATGGGCGAACCGGTACGTATCGCCGATCTCGCGCGCCGCATGGTGGAATTGTCCGGCCTGACGGTCAGGGATGAGGACGAGCCGGAGGGCGATATCGAACTGGAGATCACCGGCTTGAGGCCGGGCGAGAAACTCTACGAAGAGCTGCTGATCGGCGACAATCCACAGTCGACGAGCCATCCGCGCATCATGCGGGCCAAGGAGGATTTCCTGCCCTGGCCGGAACTGTCGAAGAAGCTTGCAGCACTTCAGGCGGCGCTTGACGAAAACGACGTGCCGCTGGCAAGGGGCTTGTTGCAGAATCTGGTGTCCGGCTATGCGCCGAGCGGTGACGTGGTCGATCTCGTCTTCAGCGAGCGTGATATGGATTTGCCCCCCGACGAGCCGAATTTCGACAACGTCGTACGGCTGCTGCCCTAGGGCAGCATGTCAACGCTCCACTCTATTGTCCTGACGCAATTCCGGACGAAAAACCGCTAGGCACCTTTCCTGGAATTGCCCTAGGTTCGGTATTTTCCAGGGTCGGTTCCGGCTTGGCCTTCACGGTATAATGCCAGCGATGAAGCTGATCGCAGGCGCGGAACCAATATGCTGTTGCCCGCAACAGAAAATGCCGCTTCACGGCGCGGTAGTGCACGCGCTTGCCGATCGTCGTATCAGAACGATGCGGGCTGAAATCCGCCAGGTTTTCGAGAGTGGCGAAGGTTTCGACCCCGGTTGACCAGCCACGCTCGAGCGCGACGTCATAGGGCAGAAGCATCGGCTTCAGTGTGACCAGCAATCTCTTTGCCGCGGACCGATTGACGATATAGCATGCAGCCGATCCTTGCGGCCCGTGCATACAGCGGCCGAGGACATCGTTTTCCGCGGTTTCCGACAGCGGCTTGAACCCGACCAGCCGGTGATTGACGAGCTTGACCAGGCGCGCGCCGCAAACGCTGTTCATGGCCGACAGCGCGCGCGGGATCAGCCTTTCGTTGAGCTCGACATCATCCTCCATGATGATCGCCATCTTGTCGCCGCTGTCGATGAATTGCTGAAGAGCAAGCAGATGGCTGCGGTAGCAGCCATATTCGCCGGCCAGCAGCTTGCGTCCATTGTGATAGACGAATTGCTGCGGCTGGAAATCGATGCGGTCGTCTTCCGGAATCGTGGCTCCGTCAATCGCTGCGACCCGAATGACATTCAGGCCATATCGAGTGGCCTGCCCACACAATCTTTCCCAGCGCTCGCGAGAGCGATCGAGATTGATGACATAGATACAGATCTGTGGTGCCAGACTGTCTGCGCCGGGTGCTTGCGTGTCTTCGATGATCCGATTGGCCTGTTCGAGAATCACCTTTACTCCCACAAGTAGAAATCTTGACAATGATAAACTATAGCGACACCCCTGTTAATATATAACAAGCTTCTTACTTTTCTCAAACTCGGTTTGTATGGCAATTGCCCATGTTCAGGTAAAAGCATTCTCACCGCCGTAACTTACCGTGAACAGCGCCGTCGTTCACGTATGTGTTCCCGAGGCCGATTTTCCCGGGTTGCCCGTTGGCGCACTGCGCGTGCGATATTATATTCAGGCTATGCGACACAGCCATCGCCGTGCTCGCGCTTGCGGAAGGATTGTAGGACGCCATGTGGATCAGATCGAAAATCGTCATTGCTGCTTTGCTCCTAGCAAGCGCCATGCCGGTTGCAGCACTTGCCGATGATCCGCTGCTTCCCAAGCCCCATGTCCGTCCTGTCTATCCTTACAAGGACCTGCCTGGGGTGACCGCACCGAAGATGGCCGTGGACGAAAAATTCCAATGCCGCACGACCACTGTGAGCACCTATGGTTTACACGGTGGACTTTTCTATGACGACCTGCCGCGTCTCGGTTACGTCTGCGAGCAGAATGGCGTGATCTCCGTGGGTACAAGAAAGCCTAACTATCAATATTGGCAGTACAACGGCCCGGACAGATAACGGTTCCGCCTTGCTGAAATAATCGGCACAAGCATCAAATCCGACGCAATCGGCCGCCTATCGTCTGCGCAGGTTCATGCGTCAATCTGAAAATAAATTTCACCTTTTCCAGTATTTTACCGAAGCGCGTTGACGAATGCGAAAATTTGTCCCAAGTTGACGAAAATAAATTACGTCGTGGGAACGATACGAGTATGCGAGTGGGAATTATCGGGCTCGGATTCCGTCTGGGATATCTGGGCTATGTTTTCAAGGCGATCGACGAGAATTTCGAGATCGCGGGCTATGTCGATCCGGCGCCTGCGGGCCTTCCCGGCTTGATCGAACAGGGCATTTCGGCTGGCAAGGCCTATGCCACTCCCCAGGAATTGATTGCCAACGAAAAACTCGATTTGCTGATGATCGGTTCGCCGAACCATATGCATCTCGATCACATTCGCATTGGCCTTGAGGCCGGTCTGAAGATTTTCTCCGAGAAGCCGGTTGTCACCACCATCGAGCAGAGCATCGAGCTCGCCCGCCTGATGGCGAAATTCGGCCATGAGCAGCTCAATGTCGGTCTCGTGCTGCGTTATGCGCCGATGTATCGCGACCTCCGGGTCGCACAGGCCGAAGGAAAGCTCGGCAACATCGTTTCGATCGAGGCGTCCGAGCATATCGAGCCCTATCATGGCGCCTTCTTCATGCGCGACTGGCGCCGCTACGAGCATTACTCCGGCAGCTTCATGCTGGAGAAGTGCTGCCACGACCTCGATCTCTATAATGGCGTGATCGGAGCGCGGCCGGAGCGCGTCGCCAGTTTCGGCGGCCGCAAGAGCTTCATCCCGGAAAACGATCCCGCCAAGGAAGGGATCAACGATCTCGAAATGTTCCATCGCAAGCCGAGCGGCTGGATGGGGTCCGACAAGGTTTTCGACAGCGATGGCGACATCATCGATTACCAGGTGGCGATCGTCGAATATGCCAACGGTGTTGGCATGAATTTCCATACCAACATCAACGTCCCGGACCAGTTCCGTCGCTTCGCCATCATGGGATCGCGCGGCATGGCCGAGGGCGATTTCATTCGCGGCTATTTCAACGTCCATGAAATGCTCACCGGCAACAAGGTGATCGAGAAGACATATGCGACACGGACGACGCTGTCCCAGCATTACGGCGCCGACGAACAGATGGCCGCCGACATCATGGCGCATGTGAGGTCCGGTCTGCATTTGCCGGTCTCGACCCTGAATGCGCTGGAAGCCGGAATTCTGGCGCTGTCCATGGACGAGGCACGCATGAAGAAGACGGTCGTGGACCTGCGCCCGATCTGGGACAGGTTCGACGAAGCGCTGCATTCTCGAGCTGCATAGAGAGGGGCGCAAGATGGGTGTTCAACGCAGCACGGTCATCTTCGCCTGGCTCCTGCTCCTTCCGGCTGTCCTCTATGTTCTCGTCATCGTCGCCTATCCGCTGGTCGACACCGTCATCCTGTCCTTCACCGATGCTTCGCTGAAGAAGGTGACGAACTGGGTCGGCTTTGAGAATTACGCGAAGATCTTCAACGATACTTTCGCTTCGGTGATCGTCCGGACCTTCATCTGGACCTTCTTTTCCGTGTCGATCAAGATGATCATCGGCACTTGTGGCGCGATGCTTTTGAACGCGGCGGTTCCCGGCCGGGCGTTGTTCCGGGTGCTGACCATGCCGCCCTGGGTCGTGCCGATGGCGATCGGCATCTTCATGTGGGGCTGGATGTATAACGGCCAGTTCGGGATGATTTCCGGCCTGTTGCAGCGCTTTGGCCTCGTCGACAGCCCGGTTGCCTTTCTGGCCTATGGCAGCACGGCGTTTTGGGCAACGATCATCACGGACGTCTGGATCGGCGTGCCCATGGTGACGCTATACATGCTGGCGGCCATGCAGGCGATCCCGCAGGATCTCCATGAGGCCGCCTGGACGGACGGTGCCGGTCGCTTCTATCGTCTCCGCCGCATCACACTGCCGCTCATGGTGCCGTCGATGGTCACCATGTCGATGCTGTCGCTGATCTCGACCTTCAATTCCTTCGACATCATCTGGATCTTGACGCGCGGCGGCCCGAATGGCGAGACGACGACGATGATCATCGACACCTATCGCACGGCGATCGGCTCGTACAAATATGGGGAAGGCTCGGCCCGTGCAGTTCTGATCTGCATCTTCCTGTCGCTCTTCTGCCTCGCCTATTTCCGCCTGACCAGCCGCTTTTCAGCAGGAGCCAAGCGATGAGCCAGCCGATGATGATCAATCGCTACAAATGGTATGAACTGATCGGCATCTATGCCGGCATCCTGCTGTTCCTCACCTTCGTTCTCGCCCCCTTCGTCGAGGGCTTTCTGGTGTCGCTGAAGCCGCTCAGCCAGCTTTTTTCGTCGCCCTACCGCTTCATTCCCGAAAATGGGTCGTTTGAGGCCTATCGGACGATGTGGACCAGCGTGCCGGGCTTCGGCTGGTATATTTTCAATTCCTTCCTGATATCCGGCACGATCACCATTATCGTGCTGGTGCTTGCGGTGCCGGCGGCCTATGCCTTCGCTCG
Organism: Rhizobium sp. GW821-FHT14E12; assembly: GCF_058803745.1. Classification (NCBI taxonomy): domain Bacteria; kingdom Pseudomonadati; phylum Pseudomonadota; class Alphaproteobacteria; order Hyphomicrobiales; family Rhizobiaceae; genus Rhizobium; species Rhizobium sp. GW821-FHT14E12. Next base: position 152,678 of record NZ_JBXAPH010000008.1, on the reverse strand, counting down.
CTTCGAGTTCAGGGGCTCCGGTCTGCTGCTCGGCGCTTTTCTTGCCGTCAAGATGTTCTCGGGCGCCGTCCTCCTGATCCCGCTATTCCGGCTCATGCGTTCCTTCGGCGTGCTCAACACCTATTTCGCCATGATCGTGCCGGGCGTGGCTTTCATCATCCCGACCGGAATCTGGCTGCTGCACACTTATATGCGGCGCATCCCAAGGGAGCTCGACGAGGCTGCCTATGTCGACGGCGCGAGCCAGCTCTATACGCTGCGCCGCGTCATCCTGCCGATCGCCATGCCGGGGATCGTCGTGGTGGCGATTTCCTCCTTCATCGAGGCCTACGCGCAGCAGTTCATCTATGCGCTCACTTTCAATTCGAAGACTGAATACATGCCGTTGCCGGTTGGCTTGTTTGCCTATTTCGGCCGGCAGGAGGTCGTCTGGAACGAACTCATGGCTGCAAGCTTCGTCGGCATCGCGCCGGCGCTGGTCGTGATCTTCTTCCTGCAACGCTATCTCGTCAGCGGTCTGACCGCTGGCGCGGTAAAGCAATAAGCTAGACAATAACCACTAGAAAAAGGGGAGCTTAAACGTGACAATCCATATCAAAACAGGGCTGTTTGCCCTCGCTTTGCTCGGCTCCACAGCGCTTGGCGCTGTGACCGTTCAGGCCGCCGACAAGGAGATCAGCTGGATCTATTGCGGCGACAGCATCGATCCGATCCATGTGAAATATATCAAGCAATGGGAAGACAAGAATCCGGGCTGGGCGGTCAAGCCGGAAGTCGTCGGCTGGGAACAGTGCCAGGACAAGGCGACGACGCTGGCCGCCGCCGGCACGCCGGTCGCCATGGCCTATGTCGGCTCGCGCACGCTCAAGCAGTTCGCCGAGAACGATCTTATCGTCCCGGTCCCGATGACGGATGCGGAGCAGAAGACCTACTATCCGGGTATTGTCGGCACCGTGACCTTCGATGGGCAGCAGTGGGGCGTACCGATCGCCTTCTCCACCAAGGCGCTCTATTGGAACAAGGATCTGTTCAAGCAGGCTGGTCTCGATCCAGAAAAGCCGCCGACCACCTGGGCTGAGGAAATCGCTGATGCCAAGGTGATCAAGGAGAAGACCGGTGTCCCGGGATATGGCCTGTCGGCAAAGACCTTCGACAACACCATGCACCAGTTCCTTCACTGGGTTTACAGCAACAATGGCAAGGTGATCGACGGCGACAAGATCGTGCTCGACAGCCCTGAAGTGCTGGCCGCCCTTCAGGCCTATAAGGACATCACGCCTTACTCCGTCGAGGGCGCGACTGCTTACGAGCAGAACGAAATGCGCGCCATCTTCCTGGATGGCAAGGTGGGCATGCTCCAGGCGGGTTCGGGCGCTGCCTATCGCCTGAAGGAAACGAAGATCAACTGGGGTGTCGCACCCTTGCCGCTCGGCCCGTCGGCCAAGGGCCATGGCACGCTGCTCATCACCGACAGCCTTGCCGTCTTCAAGGGCTCGGGCGTCGAGGACAAGGCGATCGAATTTGCCAAGTTCATCACCTCTCCCGGTCCACAGGGCGAGTATGAGCTGCAGGGTGGTGCCGGCCTCACGCCGCTGCGTCCGTCTCCGCAGGTCGACGAATTCGAGAAGAAGGATCCCTTCTGGAAGCCGTTCATCGACGGCATCAGCTACGGTGGTCCAGAGCCCTTGTTCAAGGACTATAAGGGCTTCCAGAACGTGATGATCGAGATGGTCCAGTCGGTTGTCACCGGCAAGGCCGAGCCGGCGGTTGCCTTGAAAAAGGCGGCGGCTGATCTCGAGCAGTATAAGTAAACCTTGCAGATCGTCGGGCCGCGCGCGCGCAATTGCTCGCGGCCTTTCGAGCCCTGCCCGCCCTATGGCGGCGCCGTGCGGAGACAGAGTTTGGGACAGCTTCACCTTAACCAGGTCAAGAAATTTTACGGTCATTTCGAAGTCATCAAGGGCGTCGAGCTCGACGTGACGGATGGCGAATTCATCGTCTTCGTCGGTCCGTCCGGCTGCGGCAAGTCGACCCTGCTGCGCATGATCGCCGGCCTCGACGATGTCACCAGCGGCGACATCATGATCAACGGCCAGCGCGTCAACGACCTGCCGCCGGTCAAGCGTGGCATCGCCATGGTGTTCCAATCCTATGCGCTCTATCCGCATATGACGGTGTTCGAGAACATTGCCTTTCCGCTGCGCGTCGAAAAGATGCCGGAAAACAAGCTCAAGGCCCGCGTCGAGCACGCCGCCCGCATCCTGCATCTTGACCAGCGCCTGCAGCAGAAGCCGGGCATGCTGTCGGGCGGCCAGCGCCAGCGCGTCGCTATCGGCCGGGCGATCGTCCGCGAGCCGAAAATCTTCCTGTTTGACGAGCCGCTGTCGAACCTCGATGCGGCGCTGCGCGCCGACATGCGTATCGAACTTGCCAAGCTGCACCGTCAATTGCAGGCAACGATGATCTACGTGACCCACGACCAGGTCGAAGCGATGACCATGGCCGACCGGATCGTCGTCCTCAATGCCGGCGAAATCGCCCAGACCGGCGAGCCGCTGGAGCTATATCATAAGCCGGCAAACAAATTCGTCGCCGGGTTCATAGGTAATCCCAAGATGAACTTCCTGCCCGTCACCTGCAAAGGTGTCGGCGAGGCGGGCATCGAGGTCGATTACAAGGGCCAGACGGCACTGATGCCGGTTGCGCCGCGCGACGGTGTGGTCGGCAAGGAGCTGACGCTCGGTATCCGGCCGGAGCACATTCAGCTTGGCGACGGCGACATCTCCCTGACGATCATGCCGTCTGTGATCGAACGTCTCGGCGCGCAGACGGTCGCCTATGCGGCGCTGGAAGCGGATAGCGGCGAGAATTTCTGCGCCACGCTGTCCGGCAGCATCGCCATCCGCCCGGAGGTGCCGCTCAAGACCGGCATTCGCACCGCCGATTGCCATCTTTTCGATGAAGACGGCGTGGCTTTCGAGCGCCGCGTCGAATTGACCGATATCGATATGGGATTGTTGAATCCGGTCGCCTCTTGACCAGGAAGCGGTAAGCCAGGGGCCATCCCCGTCCTTCGAGGCTACAGCCTTCGGCCTCCGCGTCTCAGGATGAGGACGGAGTTGGCCTCTCGACGTGGCTCAAGATCAATTTGCCACTGTGACGAGGCACAGCCGACCGGCACTCATTCCACGGAACTACTGCCTCGACGTCCGCCCTTCGGGATAAGGATGGAGCTGATTGCCGATGTCGCTCGAGCACCTCCCGAGAGGGTTCTTTAGCGCAGCACGAGGATCAGCCCTCACCCTGAGGCGGGAGCGCAAGCGACCCTCGAAGGGCGAGGGCGGATGAGACTCTCCTAGAGAAAATCCCTACCAGACCAGCCCGCGCGCCGCGACGTCTTCGACGCGGGTAACGATGCCGTCGCGGTGGAAGACCATGCTGTCGAACAGGTTGGACACCACGCAGGTATGGTTGGGAATGATGCGGACCTTGTCGCCGATCTCGGGACGCGGGCCGGTGCATTTCGAAAGGTCGATCACCCCATGCTCTTCCGAGAGGCCGCTGATGACGGCCTCGGGATAGCCGACGACGACGCCGTGGTCCGAAAAGCCGAGGAGATCGGAGGTCAGCGCCTTCGAGCCGGCATCGATGACGGCGCGGTCGGGCGTGGGGCGCGAGACGACGGTCGCGAGGATATGCATGGCGCAATCCTCCTCGCGGCAATGGCCGGCGCGCACCATGGAGCGGTCGTTGTAGATATAGGTACCGGCGCGGTGCTCGGTGGCCGCCGGAACCAAATGGGCGTCGAAAAGGCTCGGCGAGCCGCCATTGCTGACGATGGCGCATTCAATGCCGTCGCGCTTCAGAAGCGAGATGGTCTCGGCCAGAAAGGCCTGGGTGGCGGCGGCACTGTTCGGCTTCGGATAGTTCATCAGCCCGCCAAAGACCAGGCCCGGCTTGCCGGCGATGTGCTTTGCAAGTGCTGCGGCCGCCTCCGGTGTTTGCACACCGCAGCGCCCGCCGCCCGTATCGCATTCCACCAGCACCGTCAGTGGCTTGCGCGTCGCGAACCACGCCGAAAGTCCGTCGACGGTGTATTGGCTGTCGGCCACCACCTTCAGCCCGGCGATGCGGTCGTTGAGCACCGATAGGCGGGCAAGCTTTTCAGGCCCGATGATATTGTAGGTGATGAGGATGTCCTCGAAGCCGGCATCGGCGAAGACTTCAGCCTCGGTGATCTTCTGGCAATTGATCCCCTTGGCGCCTGCCGCCACCTGGGCGCTCGCCAGCGCCGGGATTTTGTGGGTCTTGATATGCGGCCGGAAGTTCAGCCCGTTTGCGTCCATGTAGGACTGCACGCGGGCAATGTTGCCCGCCATGCGGTCCTCGTCGATGATCGGGCGCGGCGTTGAAATATCCTCGATACGATCGCCCGACTTGGGGCTGATTTCCGAGACGATGTCATGTGCCATGTCAGGCAACTCCTTCTTTTGCCGCGTGCGGATCGGCAATCATCGGCCAGATATCCCTGGGCGCGCGGCGATAGGGCGTGCGCGCCGGATTGTTCGGATAGGGCGTTCCGGCCGAGCAGTAAAGGATTTCCGAAGCGATCTTGGAAAAGGACGCATAGAAGTGATTGGTCGACTTGATCACCAGTATCTTCTTCTGCGTGGGGTCGATGCCCATCACCGAGAATAGCGTGGGGTCGAAGCTTTGTGCCCGCGTCGAGTTGAGAATGATGTCGATGCCGTCGAGTTCGATATGGGCCGCATCGCCGAAGGGTGCGAAGCTTTCGCCGAAGCGCATCTCGGCATTGGCGACGAGGCGCACGATCTTGACGATGCCGTCGATCGGTTGGCCGGTGCCCGGCGCCGATTTTGCGCCAAACCGCAGGGGGATCTCCGCGCCTTCGCCGGCGGCCATGCAGATCTGCACCGCCATCGGATCCCAGATCGTGCCGATCGCCGTGTCGCGCGCGCCTCGGTCGAGCAGTTCCTGAAGGACAACGGTGGCGTCCCCCGCCGTGCCGCCGCCGGGATTATCCCAGAGATCGGCGATGACGACCGGCCAGGACGATGCGGCCATGGCCTGGGCCACCGCCTGCTTCTCGTCGATCTGCGGCATGATGAAAGTGCCGCGCTTGGCAAAGAGTTCGAGGCCGAGATCGCGGGCGAGGGCAGAGCCCTTATCCGGCTTATTATCGGTGACGACCAGCAGCTTCGTGCCCATTTCCGCGACATCGCCGGCCATGAAGCCATGGATGACGGAGATCGACAGAATATTCTTGTCGGCCTCTTCCATGGCCATGATCTTATCGACGAAGGAGCGCATCGGCTCGCGCGAGGTCGGGAAGACATCGATCATCCGGCAGTCGAAGACGGACATGATGGGCTTTACGCGGCCCTCCAGCGTGTCGACAGCGATGCGCCAGAGATCCTCGGCGCGATCGACGAAATCCGTATGCGGGAATTCCTTGAAATAAACGAGGAAATCCACCGCCGCGAGGCGTTTTTTCGTCAGATGGCTATGGGGGTCGAGCTCGGCGCAGACCAGGATATCCGGCCCGACGATCTCACGGACGCGGGCGAGGAAATCACCCTCGGTGTCCTCATAACCATCGGCGACCATGGCGCCGTGCAGGCCGAGCACGACACCGTCGACCGGCAGGGCGGCGCGAAGCTGGTCGAGGATTTCGTCGCGCAGATCCTCGTAGGTCCGGCGGTTCACCAGGCCGGCCGGATCGGCCCAGGCGGCGGTGCCCTCGATCAGCTCCCAGCCCTTTTCAGCAGCGACCCTGCGTCCCACAGTGATCGGCGCGGAGCAAAGCGTCGGCGTTTCCGGATGCGTGCCCGGCGGCGCATAGAGGGAAGCCTCGAAGGCGCGCCGGTCGACACAGATCGGAGAAAAGGTGTTCGTTTCGGTCGCGAGCACCGCAGTAAAAATGCGCAACGCTGTCGCCTCTATTCCATGGGATTCGGCAGGTAACCGGTGAAGCCCGAGATCTTCCAGCGGCCCTCATGCAGGCGGCAGTAATAGAGTGTCTGCCATTTCAGCACGTCGACGCCGCCATCGGCCTTCTTCAGGCTGCCATCGAATTTCTTGCGCACCAGCGCCGTCTCGCCTTCGATCTCGATGTCTTCCAGCGTCGTGGTGGTGAAAATGGCGGTGCGCGGGTCCTCGGCGAAAGACTGGTTCGCGAAGTCCTGCGCCTGGCGCAGCCATTCGTCGCGATAGGCTGATAGCGTCGGAAACGCGAGCCGCCATTTGTCCGGGCTGATTTCGCGGCGGCCGTCTATGCCGATAAAGCTCTCCTCGACGAAATCATGCGCCACCAGCGACCAGTCGGCGGCGAGGAAGGCGTCGATGTCGCGCGGCACAAGCATCTCCCAGATTGCATGGCGAGCGGTATCGTCGGTAGGGAAGGGATTTTGGAAAGGATCGCGCATCGGGTCAGCCGTATTTAAATTCTTTTCATAAATTACGATTTTCACTGGCCAAATTCCGCTTTCTATGGTCACTTGTCAACGTATCAAGAAAATAATTTGCAGGAATGGAAAATGCCCATCAAGCGTTATGGCTCCGGCCAGACGGGTGCCGGTGGTAAGCCGTTGCCCTTTGCGCGTGCTGTCGAGGCCAATGGCTGGTTGCATGTCTCCGGCCAGGTCGCCATGGAAAATGGCGAGATCATCGACGGCGGCATCGTCGCCCAGACCCACAAGACGATCGGCAATGTCATCGCCATCCTCCAGGAGGCCGGCTACGGCCTGGAACATGTCGTCCGGGTCGGTGTCTGGCTGGACGATCCGCGCGATTTCGGGAGCTTCAACAAGATCTATCAGGATTATTTCGGCGCCCATCCGCCGGCGCGCGCCTGTGTGCAGGCGTCGATGATGGTGGATTGCAAGGTGGAGATCGATTGCGTCGCCTATAAGACGCCGGACGCTTGATAGACGCCACGACAGGGGAGGGGCCGATGGATATTTTCACGACCATGCAGGAGGAGAGGGCACGGCTTTCGCAATCCGAAAACCGCATCGCCGATATCGTCCTCAACGACTTCGAATTCGCGGTCAACGCCTCCATCATCGAGCTCGCCGGCAAGGCGGATGTCTCGCCGCCGACCGTCACCCGCTTCTGCCGCCGGCTTGGCTGCGACAGCTTTTCCGATTTCAAGGTTCAGCTCGCCCGCACCGCCTATGTCGGCATGCGCTATATCCGGCCCGAGCCGAAGAGCATCGCGCCGGCGGATGTTGCTCAGGACATTATCACCAAGGCGCAGAATGCCCTGTTTCTGCTGCATCGCGGGCTGGATATCCCGGCCATCGAGCAGGCGGCGAACCGGTTGGCGGGTGCCGAGATGATCTATGCCTTCGGCTCCGGTGGCAATTCCTCGATGATCGCCAGCGAGTTGCAGAACCGGCTCTTCCGCCTCGGCCTTCGCGTCACCGCCAGCTCCGATCATAGCATGCAGCTGATGATGGCAGCCGCCGCCAAGCCCGCGGACGTGCTGATCGGCTCGTCCTTCTCCGGCCGCAATGCGGAGCTGGTGCGTGCCTTTACGCTGGCGCGCGAGGCGAAGGTGCCGACGATCGCGCTGACGCAGAACCACAGTCCGGTGGCGCTTGCAGCCGACATCACCGTGCCCGTCGATCTGCCGGAAGGCGACAATATCTATCGGCCGACATCGACGCGCATCGCCTATCTCGCGGTCGTGGACATTCTCGCAAGCCTGGTCGCCTACCGCATCCAGCCGCAGGCGACGGTGACCTTGCGCCGCATCAAGCAGCAGCTCGTTGCCCATCGGGACGGCGACGACCGCCAGCTCCTCGGCGACTAGAGCATATCAAAGGGGAATAGCCATATGAGCAAATCCGTCGCCATCGTCACCGGAGCCGCCGGCGATATCGGCCGCGCCATCGCCCGGCGTCTGGCGGATGACCACGATATCGTCCTGCTTGTCGATATCGACCCCGCCGCCGCTGAAGCGGCCGCGCGCGATCTTGGGCCGGCGGAGCGCTTCGCTGCCCTGAAGGTCGATGTCACCAGCGAGGCCGATACCGCCGGCATGGCAAAGCTTGTGGCCGGGCTGGGCGTGGTCAGGACGCTGGTCAACAATGCGGGTGCCGCGCGCGCTGTCAGCCTGCACGATACGACGCCGGAGATCTGGCGTGCCGACAATGCGCTTAATCTCGAAGCGGCTTTCCTCTGCTTTCGCGCCGTCGAGGACATGCTGAAGGCGTCGAAGGGATCGTTGATCAACATCGCCTCGGTCAACGGCATGGCCGTCTTTGGCCACCCGGCCTACAGCGCTGCCAAGGCCGGGCTTCTGCATTTCACCCGGCTGGTCGCGGTCGAATACGGCAAATTCGGCATTCGCGCCAATGCCGTAGCACCAGGAACGGTACGCACGCAGGCCTGGGAGGCGCGCGCAGCCGCCAATCCCAATGTCTTTGAGGAGGCGCGCCGCTGGTATCCGCTGCAGCGTGTCGTCGATCCCGTCGACGTCGCCAATGCCGTGGGTTTCCTCGCAAGCCCGCTGGCCGCTTCCATCACCGGCATCTGCCTGCCGGTCGATTGCGGCCTGACGGCGGGGCAGGCGGAGCTTGCCCATACATTCTCACAGTCCGACCATTATTGAACGCTCGTTGTTATAAAGGGAACAGACATGCAGCCGGCTTCCTATCATCTCGAACACACCTGGTCTCCCGAAGGCGGGCCGAATGGCCGTTTGACCTTCACGCTGATCAATCTATCGGATGCGCCGCTCGCGGGGTTTAGCATCGTCTATACGTCGCTGACGCGCGTCATCGATACTAAGGCGTGCGAGAATGCCGTCTTCCTGCGACGCAACGCCAATTTCCATGAATTCGCCCCGCCCGCCGGCCTGTCCGTTGCGCCTGGCGACAGCTGGACCTTCAGCGTCAGCGGTTTGCATCGCGTCGCGAAGCACTGCACCGATGGCGCCAAATCCGCCTATCTGACGCTTTCCGACGGCAGCCATGTCGACGTCTCCATCTCTGATCTCCTGCTGGAAGGCCGCGTCAGCGAGCCGCCGCCGGTGCTGCTGCCGGAAGGCAAGCTCGACCTGCCCTTCGCCATCCAGCCCTGGCCGGCCGCGATCGACGTCAAGCCGGGCGAGGACTTTCCGGTCGCGCTCTACCCCGCCAACGGAACGGACGGCGGTAGCCTGAAGGCCGTCGCGGCGGCGCAGGCGCTCTTCCAGCGTCTGTTTCCCGTCAATCACACCCCGTTCAGCCTCATCTCCGTGCCACAGGGCAGGCCCCTGCGCTTCGTCGAACGGGCCGCCCTTGCCAAGGAAGCCTATGAGCTCTCTTTCTCATCCAGCGAGATCGTCCTTGCCTATTCCACTGAGGCCGGCCGCCTCTATGGCCTGACGACGCTGGCGCAGCTTCTGGACGGTGCACGGCGCGAACCGGGCAAGTTCCGTTTTCCGATCGCCGGCACGATCTCCGACCAGCCCCGCTACGGCTGGCGCGGCTGCCATCTCGACGTCTCCCGGCAATTCACGCCCAAGGATGATGTGAAGCGGCTGATCGATATCCTCGCCTGGCTGAAGCTCAACATCTTCCATTGGCACCTGACCGATGACGAGGCCTGGCGGCTGGAGATCAAGGCCTATCCAGGACTGACCTCGACCGGCGTGCTGCGCGGCCCGGACGAGCCTCTGCTGCCGCAGCTCGGCAACGGCGCCGAACCGGTCGGTGGCTTTTATTCGCAGGATGATATCAGGGAGATCGTCGCGCATGCGCTGGCGCTCGGCATCGAGGTCGTGCCGGAAATCGACATTCCCGGCCACAGCACCGCCGCGCTTGTTGCCCTGCCGGATCTGACCGACGGGCAGGAGGCACCGGACAGCTATCATTCCGTTCAGGGCTTCCCCAACAATGCGCTCAACCCGGCCATCGAGCTCACCTATGAATTCCTCGGCAAGGTCTTCGACGAAATGGTCGAGCTGTTCCCCTCCGAATATCTCCATATCGGTGGCGACGAGGTGGCCAACGGTTCCTGGCTCGCTTCGCCGATGGCGCGCAAACTGATGGAGCAGGAAGGCATTTCTGGCACCTTCGCGCTGCAATCCTATTTCCTGAAGCGCGTGAAGGCGATGCTGACCGAGCGCGGCCGCAAGCTCTCCGGCTGGAACGAAGTCGCCCATGGCGGCGGCGTCGGCACGGAAGGCACGCTGCTGATGGCCTGGGAGAAGCCGGAGGTCGGTATCGAGCTGGCGCGCGAGGGCTATGATGTGGTGATGACGCCCGGCCAGGCCTATTATCTCGACATGGTGCAGGCGGAAGCATGGCAGGAACCGGGCGCGAGCTGGGCCGGCACCGTGCCGCCGGCGCATACCTATGCTTATGAGGCCGAGGGCGATTTTCCGGATGAGCTGAAGGATCGGTTGAAGGGCGTGCAGGCCTGCATCTGGCAGGAAAACTTCCTGTCGTGCGCCTATTTCAACCGTCTCGTCTTCCCGCGCCTCCCGGCCATCGCCGAAGCCGCCTGGACGCCCAGGGCGGGCAAGGACTGGCAACGATTCGCCGCCATCGTGCCGCTCAGCCCGAGCCTGTAAGGACGGCTTTCGAAAGCACGGCGCTGCCTGCGACATTGTGGGCAGCGCGCGGTACTGTCACAAAAATGATATGGGATGCATAATAATAGGGTGCTTCTGATGGCGAAGTCTATGACTGAGAAGAGGAATCCCCATGAAGAAGATTATGTTGGTCGCGGTATTCGGGCTATGCGCCTCGAGCGCGATGGCGATATCGCGCTATGACACTCCGTCCATGAGCTGCGCGACCGTACACGACAAGGTCGCTCAGGAAGGCGAGGCCGTGTTGCAGCATCCCTCCAGCACCGTCAGCAACCTGACGGTCTATGATCGCTATGTGTCGAACTCGGCGGCTTGCGTGAACCGCGGCATTCCGACGAAGGTATCCGTGCCGACGTCGGACGACCCGAGCTGCAAGGTGCTGCTTTGCGCGCCGGCCACGGGCAAGGGGCATAACCGCAAGGGCTGAGGTTCAGTCCGATGTCGGATTTTATCCCTGGGATTGCCGATGAGGTGATCCCAGGGAAACAACGGGCAAACGGGTGCAGTTATCCGACTGCCTCGGCGATTACGGCCTTCACCTGCGCATATCGGCCGCGAACCGATTTCTCGATATGGAGCGTGCCGGCGGGGAAGCGCGAATAGCTGGCGAAGCTAAGATCGATGAATGTCTCCAGCGAGATGAGACGGTATTCGTTGTGCATCTTGAAGAGGTAGGACCCTCGTGCCCCGAATGTCTCGGCAATTTCCGGATAGACCGGATAGCACGGCCCCTTGAGAAGATTATCCATCGGCACGATGCCGCCTTCGAAAGTCTGAACGCCGAGGCGCTTCATGAAGGCGCGCGCAATATCATAGACGCAATGAATCTTCGGATGGTTCACCGAATACATGAAGGAATCGCCGCGAGACCAGTTCCGGAAGGCGGATGAAATATCCAGCCCATGCTGCGCGAAATTGTTGATAAGATCCGTGCGCTCTTCTTCCCAGCGCGTCAGGAAGCCGCATCGTTCAAACACATCCCGCCGAAACAGTTTGCGGGTCGCTTCTGCGGACAAGCCGGCCTCATAAGCGGCCAATACGATCATCGAGTGATACGCACTCATCGGCCCGTCGAGCGGGCCGCCGCTTTCCGAAAACGCATAGCAGACATCAGGATGATAAGCGTCGAACTCTATCGAGGGAATGATGTCGAGATTGCGCGCGGCTGTAAAATCGAAATCCATGGTCTGGAAATACGGATGGATGATCACCCTGAAATATTCGGGCAAGGTTGCCCTGTATTTTTCGATACCATGCTGGAACGCATAGACATCTACCGCCTCGATATGGAACTTTGGATTGAGCAAATTCAGGGAATTCGCCAGTCCAAACGTTTGGCAGTTCGAAAGCAGGAGCCATGTCTCCATCTAATCCGTCCTAAGCTTTTATTTTAAATAAACTTTCCTGCCCTGTGAGGCCGATTTCCCAGATCGATGCGGCCAGCGCGAGGAAGAGGCGTATAGATGTCACGCGCAACTATGTTTTTGCGACCTTGGCATGTCTATATGAATAGCGTCACCGATGGGCAATTCGCGGCATGGGGACGCCACCGACGTCAACGGCCATACGAATGATGTGCCAGATATGGAATGGCTGACGGAGGATGCGGAGGCCGATGGACGTCCTCGCATCGATGAATGGCCCGGGGCTGCCTGGGCAATTCCCCGCCCGCAAACCAAATGGCTGACGGGGACAGTTATATCGATGCTGTTCGGGAAATTATCATCGACATCCGTCCGGCCCCCGAAGGGGAACTTATCTGACAAAAATCGATGAAAGAACCAACGAAATCAACGTTGGAAAAATGGAATGGTGCCCAGAAGAGGACTCGAACCTCCACACCCTTTCGGGTACCAGCACCTGAAGCTGGCGCGTCTACCAATTCCGCCATCTGGGCGACGGACACGCATGTAAGGGGGTGGCTCTCCGGTGTCAACAGGGTTTTTGAAGTTTTCGTGTCAATCTGGAAAAAAGCGGTTGAAGCCCGATCTATGCCCGGGCTTTCGCCCAGGCGCGGATGAGGTCAAGTCCCTGTTCCAGCAGGGCCTTTGCTTCGTTTTCTCCCGCCGCTTCGACATAGCAGCGCATTTCCGGGGCATTTCCGGAGGGACGGAAATGGATGATACGGCCATCGGAGAGCGTCACCCGCAGTCCGTCGATATCGCTCTTCGACGCAACAGCAGAGACCGGCGCCAGGAAGCTTGCGAGATTCGCATCCGAGGCGCGCAGATAGGCCATCAGCGCCGCGCTGGTTTCGACCGGAAAGTTCTCCAGCCGGTCGGCGGCGGCGAAGGGCAGGCGGTAGCCGCCGGCAACGGCCGAGAGCGGCTGTCTGGCGAGCGCGGCGGCGTAGAGCGTCGCAAGGATCGGAAGGAAGCCGTCGCGCGTCGGCAGGGGCTGCACCGGCTCGCCTTCGATAATGAAGCGGCTGGCCGTCAGCGTGCCGCCATTCGCCTCGAAGCCCATGACATTGGTCTTGCCGGCCGCCAGCGCCTCGTCCATGCCGGCGATGACATAGGGCGAGCCGACGCGGGTGCGGGTGACCGAATAGGAGCCCGCGGCCTCGATGCCCGAATTGGAGGTGACCGGCGTCACCACCACCTCCGCGCCGAGGAAGTTTGCGGCGATGAGGCCAAGCAGGTCGCCGCGCAAGGGCTCACCGGTCTCATCCGCCAGAAGCGGCCGGTCGCCATCGCCATCGGCCGAGACGATCGCATCCAACCCATGCTCCGGCGCCCAGCCCTTCAGCAGGCGGATGGTTTCGGCGGAGACCGCCTCGGTATCGACCGGAATGAAGCTTTCGGAGCGGCCGAGCGGCACGACGCGCGCGCCATAATGCGCAAGCACCAGGCCCAGCAGGTCGCGTGCCACCGTGCTGTGCTGATAGACGCCGATCGTCAGGCCCTTGAGGCTGTCGGTGGGCAGCAGCGCGATATTGCGTTCGAAGTACAGTGCTTCGGTCTGCGCTGCTCGATCTTCGCCGGTGCCGGGTGTCTCGTCCAGCTTCGCATCGCCGATCGCCGCGGCTTCCGCGCTGATCGCCAACTCGTCCTGCTTGTCGATTTCGCCGTCCGGGCGATAGAATTTGATGCCGTTGCGGTCGGCCGGAATATGCGAGCCGGTGATCATCAGCGATGCAGCCTTGAGCTCCAGCCCGTAAAGCGCCAGCGCCGGCGTCGGCAGCGTGCCGCAATCGACCGGCGTGAAGCCGGAACGCTTCAGCGCGCCGATGCAGGTGGCGGAGATCGCCGGGCTGGAATCGCGGAAATCGCGGCCGACGAGGATGAGATCGCCGGGCTGTGCCTGGCCGCTTTTCAGCAGATGGCGGGCAAAAGCCGTGGCATAGAGGGCCGACGCCCGTCCCACGAGATCCACTGACAGGCCGCGAAGGCCGCTGGTGCCAAATTTCAAGCTGCTCACGCGCAATCTCCTCGTAGTGTTTGCGCTTCTTATGAAACAAGCCGGGAAAAGGATCAACTGATCGATGATGGCCAAATGCCTGCCATCGCGGCACTGGTTTTGTCTGGGGCGAGAACCCAAATACAAGGACGAGCCGTTGAAGAGGCGACGTCGCGTCGCCGAGGTCGACAGTACGGGAGCCGGTCATGACTGTTTTCGCGAGAATCGCCTATGGCTGTGCGCTCGGCCTCGCCTTGTTGTCGCCTCCGGATGTCGGCTATGCGGCCTCGAAAAACCCGACGATCGTTGTCCCGCCCCGCGCCAACGGATCCGTTCTCTGCGACTATCGCGGCTGTTTCGGTTTCGGGCGGCAGCAATGGTATCGACGGCCCGGCCAGCCAATCCCCAATCCACCACCGGCCCTTGGCGGCAGGAGTCGTTATGACACCCCCGGGATCGTCATCCCTCCGCGCAACAACTATGTCCCACCGAAAGCCAATTATCGTGCGCCGGTCGATAATAGCACCCGCCATCGGATGTGGTGCGCCGGCCGCTATCGAAGCTATAATCCGGGGACGAACCTCTACACCACGCTGCACAACGGTTTTCAGGCCTGCCGATCGCCCTATCAATGAGTGCGGGGTTGGCCGGCGTTTTCAACGCCGGTTCGCGTCTTTTGACGACGCCTTGAGATGAAAGCGAAAATAAATCGCTTGCTTTTGGCGCGACTTAGGCGGTCCGTAAGATGTCATCGCTTCCATGTGGTCGCGATCCAAACAAGGAGCCTGCAATGGCAAAGGGTCAAGTAAGAGGAAATCGCGAAACGCGAAAACCCAAGAAGGACAAAACTGCCGAAGCTCCAAAGCCGCAGCCGGGCTTTGCCGTCAAACAGGCTGGAACCCCCATGGGCTTCGGCAAGAAAGACAAATAATTAGACGGAGGCGCGCCTATCCGGGCTGCGCCTCCTCCCAAATGTCTGTCAACTCTCCAGCGATGCACGGTCCGTATGACCGAGATCGCGATCGGGATCGATGACGTCGCGCACCCGCTGCTTCAGCTCCTTCGGTCCCGGAAAGCCGCCATCGCGCTTACGTTCCCACAGCAACTCGCCATTGATACGGATTTCAAAGACGCCGCCGGTGCCTGGCAGCAGCGCCACTTCGCCGAGGCTGTCGTTGAAGGTCTGCAACAGCTCCTGCGCCATCCAGCCGGACCGCAGCAGCCAGTTGCATTGGGTGCAATAGAGAATGGTGATCCGCGGCTTGTCGCTCATCATCGGTTTCCTTGTTGTCTCCTGACATTTAGGCGCAGCTTTGGCCGGCCGCAAGCGTCCCGCTCTTGCGCCATCGATCCGCTCATGGTCATCTTCGCCAGGGGCAATTTTCGGGAATCACGGGAATGCGGGTCGCAATCATCGAGAATATGAAGAACACGCCGATTGGCGCCCTTGGCATGGCGCTGAAGGAGGCAGGGGCGGAGCTCGAATGGTTTCGAGCCTGGGACGGTGAGCCTCTTCCGAAGGATGTGACGGCGCATGATGCGCTCGTCGTGCTCGGCGGCGAGCAGAATGCCCGTGACGACGAAACGCACCCCTATCTGCCGGAGCTGGCGCAGCTGATGCGCCGGTTTGAGGAGGCCGACAAGGCCGTGCTCGGCATCTGCCTTGGTAGCCAGATCCTGGCGCGCGCCTATGAGGCCGAAAACCTTATCGGTGCCGCCCGCGAATTCGGCTGGAAGACAGTGGGCGTCACCGAGGAGGGCAAGGCCGATCCACTGCTATCGGGTGTCGGCGACGAATTCACCATCTTCGAATGGCATTCCGATACGTTCACGCTGCCCGCAGAGGCAGTGCGGCTTGCCACCAACAGCACTGCCGTCAACCAAGCCTACCGCATCGGCCGCGCAACCTACGGCACGCAGTTCCATTTCGAGGCCAATGCCGATGTGGTCGACAGCTGGCGGAGGGATTTCAAGGAGACGATCGAGCGCATCGAGCCAGGCTGGCTGGAGCGCTTTCCCGAGATCGCTGCGCAGCATGCGCCCGCCGCCGAGACGGCTGGGCTGGCGATCGCACGGGCGTGGGTGAAGACGATTGGTGCGGCGGTGGAACGGCGCGAGGAGGCCGTGCTTTCTGATGATCGGCAGCCATTGGACGTCGAAGGCATCGCGCGTCTGCAAAAGCTGATCGACGAGGGGCTGGAAAGTGGTGTCAGCACGCGCGATCTTGGCGAAGTCCTTGCCCAGGTGCCCGGCGCTAGATCTTAGCGAAATTGGAATCAAATACCGGAGGAGGCAAACTCATGAGCGAGCCAGATCTACCCTGGGAAGGCGGCTGCCGTTGTGGGCAGGTGCGGCTGAAGGTCAGCGCTAAGCCGCTGCTTGCCATGGCCTGCCATTGCACCGGCTGCCAGCGCATGTCGTCCAGCGCCTATTCGCTGAGCATCGCCATTCCGAGCGACGGTTTCGAAGTCACGCAAGGCGAGCCCGTCATTGGCGGCATGCGCGACGAAAAGCTGAAGCATTATTTCTGCCCAAGCTGCATGAGCTGGATGTTCACCCGCTTGGAGGGGCTCGACTGGTTCGTCAATCTGCGCCCGACCATGCTCGATGACGCCAGCTGGTTCACGCCTTTCGTCGAGACCTGGACAAGCGAAAAGCTGCCCTGGGCTGCGACTCCGGCTAAGCATAGCTATACGGCGCTGCCGGCCATGGAGGATTTCGAGGTGCTGACGAAGGAGTATATGGGGCAGGCCTGAAACATTCGCTGCAAAACCGCGACGTCAGAACTGCCGATATTTCGCCAAAGGTAGGCCGTGTTTTTCGACGTAGGCGTTTGCCGCAGCAATCGCGTCTGCATTCTCAGTTAGCCAAAGACGCTCGCGTTCAGTCTTGCTGACGCGAGCAGTCTCGTCATTCTTGGGGCATGAGGTATCGATCTTCGGGTCCCTCACTCATCCCCCATCTTCAGCGCTGCAATAAACGCTTCCTGCGGGATTTCGACCTTGCCGAACTGCCGCATGCGCTTCTTGCCTTCCTTCTGCTTGTCGAGCAGCTTGCGCTTGCGTGAGGCGTCGCCGCCGTAGCACTTGGCGGTCACGTCCTTGCGCAGTGCTTTCACCGTCTCGCGGGCGATGATGCGCCCACCAATGGCGGCCTGGATCGGGATCTGGAACATGTGCTGCGGGATCAGGTCCTTCAGCTTTTCGCACATCACGCGGCCGCGCTTTTCCGCCGCCGAGCGGTGGACCAGCATGGACAGCGCATCAACCGGCTCGGCATTGACGAGGATCGACATCTTGACGAGATCGCTGTCGCGATAGTCGGTGAGATTATAATCGAAGGAGGCGTAGCCCTTGGAGATCGACTTCAGCCGGTCGTAGAAATCGAAGACGACTTCGTTGAGCGGCAAGTCGTAGGTGATCATGGCGCGGTTGCCGACATAGGTCAGCTCGGTCTGGACACCGCGGCGGTCCTGGCAGAGCTTCAGGATCGAGCCGAGATATTCGTCCGGCGTCAGGATCGTCGCCTTGATCCATGGTTCGCGGAATTCGGCGATCTTGACGACGTCGGGCATGTCGGCCGGGTTATGCAGCTCGATCTCGGTGCCGTCGGTCATGGTCAGCTGATAGACGACCGAAGGGGCGGTCGCGATCAGGTCGAGATTAAACTCGCGTTCCAGACGTTCCTGGATGATTTCCAGATGCAGCAGGCCGAGGAAGCCGCAACGGAAGCCGAAGCCGAGGGCGGCCGAGGATTCCATTTCGAAGGAGAAGCTGGCGTCGTTGAGGCGCAGCTTGCCCATGGCCGAGCGCAGATCCTCGAAATCGGCGGCGTCAACCGGGAAGAGGCCGCAGAAGACGACCGGTTGTGCCGGCTTGAAGCCCGGCAGGGCGGCGGCAGTCGGGCGCTTGTCTTCGGTGATGGTATCGCCGACACGGGTGTCGGCCACTTCCTTGATAGAGGCGGTGATGAAGCCGATCTCGCCAGGGCCGAGGCTTTCGACGGTGAGCATTTTCGGCGTCAGTACGCCGACGCGCTCGACCTGGTATTTCACGTCCGTGCCCATCATGCGGATGGTCTGACCCTTGGTCATGACGCCGTCGATGATGCGAACGAGAACCATGACGCCGAGATAGGTGTCGTACCAGCTGTCGACGAGCAGCGCCTTCAACGGTGCCTTTTCGCCGCCGGGGCTCTTCGGCGCCGGCAGCTTGTGGACGATCGCTTCGAGAACATCAGGGATGCCGAGGCCGGTCTTGGCCGAAATCAGCACGGCCTCGGAGGCGTCGATGCCGATAACCTCTTCGATCTGGTCCTTGATGCGGTCGGGTTCGGCCGCCGGCAGGTCGATCTTGTTGAGAACCGTGACGATCTCGTGGTTGTTGTCGATTGCCTGATAGACGTTGGCGAGTGTCTGCGCTTCCACGCCCTGTGAGGCGTCGACCACCAGCAGCGAACCTTCGCAGGCTGACAGCGAGCGCGAGACTTCATAGGCGAAGTCGACGTGGCCGGGCGTGTCGATCAGGTTGAGGATATAGGTCTCGCCATTGTTCGCCTTGTAATGCAGGCGCACGGTCTGGGCCTTGATGGTGATGCCGCGCTCGCGCTCGATCTCCATATTGTCCAGCACCTGCTCGGACATCTCGCGCTCGGCAAGCCCGCCCGTCGTCTGGATCAGACGATCGGCCAGCGTCGATTTGCCGTGGTCGATATGGGCCACGATGGAGAAGTTGCGGATGTGCGAAAGCGGAGTGGTGGAATTGGTGCTCATGCGCGCCATATAGCAGCGCCGCCCCGCGCCGCAAAGCGGAAAAGCAGGGTTTTGTTAGGGATATCCGCGTCGCCGTGGGCATTTGAGCTTGCTGTCGTGATCAGCGGCATTATTCGGCTTGATTCCATCATTCGATCATGTATTTCTCTTATAGTAGAATTTGATGTGGATGATATACGGATAATGGAAGATGATCTGGAAATCGCGATTGGCGCGCGCATCAAGCAGCTGCGCATTGTCCGCGGACTGACTCTGGACGAGCTGGCAAGCGCGTCGGCGGTCAGCAGGGCGATGATCTCGCGCATCGAGCGAGCCGAGGCGAGCCCGACCGCTTCGCTGCTCGCCCGGCTCTGTGCTGCGCTTGGCCTGTCGCTTTCGACCTTCTTCGCCGAGGAGGAGACGGTCGTGTCGCCCTTGGCCCGGCGCAACGACCAGCCGATCTGGCGCGATCCGGAAACGGGATATGTCCGCCGCGCGGTCTCGCCGGCGGGCACACAGTCACCCGTCGATCTCATCGAGGTCACTTTTCCCGCCGGCGCGCGCGTCAGCTTTCCGCCGAATGCCGCCAGCCGGGGCATGAGCCAGCATGTCTGGCTGTTCGAAGGCGAGATGGAGATGACGGTTGGCGAGGCCGTGCATCGCCTGATGCCCGGCGACTGCCTGTTCATGGGCATTGGCGACGGCCATGTGTTTTACAATCCGGGCGACAAGCCGGCGCGCTATTGCGTCGTCCTCGACCGCCCTCGAGCATAATCCAAGGATAGTTTCATGCCCGATATTCATCTTCTTTCCGCCGCCGAAGCCCGCGCCGCCTCCGCCGATCTCTGCGAGGTGCTCGCCGATTGCGTCAATGGCGGCGCCTCCGTCGGCTTCATGCAGCCCTATGGGCTTGACGATGCAGAACCCTATTGGCGGGGGGTGGCCGACAGCGTTGAAGCTGGCGCGACGCTGCTCCTCGTTGCCGTCATCGAGGGCAAGGTGCTCGGCACTGTGCAGATCGGGGCGGCGCAAATGCCGAACCAGCCGCATCGCGGCGATCTGAAGAAACTGCTGGTGCATCGCTCCGCTCGTGGAAAGGGGCTTGCCCGCCTGCTAATGGAGGCTGCTGAGCACGAGGCGGCCAAGCGCGGCAAGACCCTGCTGGTGCTCGACACGGCGACCGGCAGCGACGCCGAAGCCATCTATCCCCGCCTCGGCTGGGAGCGCGCCGGCGTCATCCCGGATTATGCCCTGTGGCCGCAGGGCGGGCTCTGCGACACGACCATATTCTACAAGCGGATCATTGCCGGCTAATGAAATGGCGCGCGACGACTATTTCATCGCCGCAAACGGAGCAAGCGCGTCGTGCAGCGTGGCTTTGCCGGTCCAGTGGATCGCCTGCCAGCCAAAGCGTCGCGCGCCTTCAACATTCTCCAGCATGTCGTCGATGAAGACGATATCGCTAGCGGATGTGTTCGCCGCTCTGGTCGCCTGCGCGTAAAACTCTTCGGAGGGCTTGCGGTGGCCGAGCACGGCGGAATAGAAAATGCAGTCGACATGGGCAGCGAGGCCAAGCGTTTCCATCAGATATTCCGCCCGCATATGTTCCTGGTTAGTCGCCAGGAAGACGCGGACGCCATCAGCGCGGTAACGCGCCAAGGCGTCGAGAAAGGCATGGTCGAGGCGGGAATCATTCTCGAACCAATAGGCGACAAGCGCTTCGGCGCTGACATCAGGCGCAATTCTGGAGAGGACCTGTTGCAGCCGGGGCATGAGCTGTTCCCGCCCGATGATGATTTCGCTCCAGTGCGGCTTGAAAAATTCCTCTTGAAGAAGCTCCGGTGACAGGCCGAGATCACGCTCCAGAAATGTGAACAGGGGCAAGCCATCTTGTGGCCGTCCATGAACCAGTACGCCATCGACATCGATCATCAGGACTTTCATGCCGCATAAATCTCCCAATTGATGGTGAGGCGAACGAAATGTGCCGTCGTTTCCCGTCGCGTTCAAGGGCGCAGACCGCTCTTTTTTCCTGACTGCGATCCATGTAAGCCTTAGCGTTATCCAATGAGTTTCGCAGGCGAGGGGGCCGATCATGCGTGTCATTTATTCAGAAGATCACAAGCTGAGGGACGCCAAGACCGAGCTGCATGACGGTCATCTGGTGACGCCCTTCGAAGCGCCGTTCCGCGCCGAATGGATTCTGGCAGCGGTGAAGGAGGCGGGCTTTACTGATGTTGTGGCGCCCGACGCCCATGGGCTGGAGACGGCGCGCAGGGTGCATGATCCTGCCTATCTCGATTTTTTGAGCACGGTTTGGGAGCGCTGGGTCGCGGCCGGCTACAAGGGCGAGGCGATTGCCAATTCCTTCCCCGTGCGCCGTACCAGCCAGCGCGTGCCGGAAAACATCGTCGGCATGATCGGGCACTATGCCAATGCCGCCGACACCTCGATCAGCAAGGGTTCGTATGAAGCGGCGATTGCTTCGATGCGCTGCGCCCTGACGGGCGCCGATTGGCTGCATGCCGGCAATCGCTTCGCCTTCGCGCTCTGCCGCCCGCCCGGTCATCATGCCGGTATCGATCTCTTCGGTGGCTATTGCTTCATCAACAATGCCGCCGTCGCCGCGCAGCGTCTGCGCGATCATGGGGCGAAGAAGGTGGCTGTGCTCGACGTCGATTTCCATCATGGCAATGGCACGCAGGACATCTTCTATCAACGCGGTGATGTCTTCGCCGCTTCGCTGCATGGCGACCCCATCCACGCCTTTCCCTATTTCCTCGGCCATGCCGACGAGGAGGGTGAAGGCGAAGGGCTGGGCGCCAACCGCAATTATCCGATGCCGCGCGGCACGCCCTGGGCTGTCTGGTCGGAAGCGCTTGCCGATGCGCTCGCCCGCATCAAGGCGTTCGGTGCGGAGGCGATCGTGCTGTCCCTCGGCGTCGACACTTTCGAGCGCGATCCGATCTCCTTCTTCAAGCTGACTTCCGATGATTTCATCCGCATCGGCAAGCTTGTCGCCGGCGCCGGCCTGCCGGTTCTCACCTGCATGGAGGGCGGCTATGGTGTGCCGGAGATCGGGCTGAATGTCGCCAATGTGCTGAAGGGCCTGGAAGCCTGATACGATCCTATCAGGGCGGCTGATCCAACCGATGAAAAGTTTGAATTTGCGCCTCCATCGCTTGCCGTCTACAAGCCGCACAGAACGGGAGCGGCTATGGATCAGAAGATAATCGAGAGCGGCACGGATGGTGGCGCGGTACTGATGCCGCATCCCGATGTGCCGGCGTCTTCGGGTGGTGTCGCCGCCGGCGTGGTCATGTGTCTGCTGTCGATGTGCTGCATCCAGTTCGGCTCGGCCCTGTCGTCCTCGGCCATCGCCACCTATGGGCCAACGGGTGCGACATGGCTCCGGCTCGCCTTTGCCGCCGTCGCTCTTGCGCTTATCGTCCGGCCAAAGGTGACGCGTTATAATCGCGAGCAATGGATCGGCGCGCTGGCGCTAGGCACCATGACGGCAATGATGACAATCTCCTTCTTTTCGGCGATCGAGCGCATTCCGCTCGGCCTTGTCGTCGCCATCGATTTTCTCGGCCCCTTGGCCGTTGCGACCCTCGGCTTTGGATTGAGCCGCCAGCTCCTTTGGCCGTTGGTAGCGGGCATCGGCGTGCTTCTCCTGGCCTATGACGGTCAGGAATGGGTTGGCAACCTGCCGGGCGTGCTGTTTGCCTTTGGCGCTGCTGCCGGCTGGGCCTGTTATATCCTGCTGACAAAGAAGGTCGGCAGCGCCTTCAAGGGCTTCGAGGGTCTGTCGATGTCGCTGATCATCGCCGCCATCGTCGCGACACCCTTCGGCTTTGCCTCCGCCGTTCCGCATTTGACCGGCCACGGCCTCCTCGAAATGGCGGGTCTTGCGCTGCTCGTGCCGCTTCTGCCCTATGCGCTGGAAATGGTGGCGCTGCGGCGCATGCCGACATCCTCCTTCGGCATTCTCATGAGCCTGGAACCGGCAATCGGCGCCTTCGCTGGCTTCGTCATCCTGACGCAGCCGCTGACGCCCTCGCAGATGTTCGGTACGGGGCTCGTCGTTGCCGCCAGTATCGGTGCGACTGTGTTTGCAGCGAGAGCCTGACGCTTAGACCGGCTTCTTCGCCGGATCATCCACCGCCGGATTGTAGAACAGCGACAAGGTCAGGCTCTTGGCAATGCGCTCGGCCGTTGCCATGAACCAGGCTTTGGCTTCGTCCGTCGGAGCGATATCGTCCAGCGTCTGGGAAAACAACACAAGCCATTCCGGAAACAGATCGGGTGCGATCCCCTCGACGCCGAGATGCGCCTGCACCGGCTTGCCGCCATAGGCGCCGTTCTTGAAGGCGACGGAGGACCAGAAGCGTTTCATCTTGTCCATATGGTCCGGCCAGCGCCCGGCCAGACGGCCGTCGAAGACCGGGCCGAGCCGGGGATGCGCTTGGATGCGGCCGTAGAACGTATCGACCAGCCGGTCGATGAAGGCGGCGTCGATGCCGATGCGCGTCATCTCGGCCTCCGCCCTTTCGCGGATGCCGGCCAGATGGGCGGCGCGGCCTTGTAGGTCATTGTCCATGTCATGCTCCTGGCCCCACTGCGCGAATTTTTTCTGCGGTACTGGGCTTGTGTCGGCTCCTATGTACGCCATTTCCCCACGCAACCAAGTGTCTCATGCCGCCGTCGCAATAATCTGGCATAGTCGCCGCGCCGGTTTCGCTGCCATCTCGCCTTAAACGGCATCTCCTGCTTCGGGATCATGCCTTTGCGCTTGACCCCTGCATTTAGCCACTTTAGAATTAGAATAATTCTAAAGATGGAGATTTTGATGTTGCTCGGTTTCTTCCGCTCGCCGAAGCGTTCCTTTGCCTCTTTGTCCGAACAGGAAATTCTTGCCGTGGCCATTGCCGCCGAAGAGGACGACGCACGCATCTTTCTCGCCTATGCCGATATCCTTCGTGACCAGTATCCCGACTCCGCCAAGGTGTTCGAGGATATGGCCGAGGTCGAGGACACCCATCGCAAGACGTTGATCGACATGCACCGCCGGCGTTTCGGCGAGCGCATCCCGCTGATCCGGCGCGAGCATGTCAGCGGCTTCTACGATCGCAAGCCGGATTGGCTGCGCAAGAATCTGTCGCTCGAGGCCATTCGTCAGGAGGCGGAGGCGATGGAACAGCAGGCCTATAATTTCTATGTCGAGGCGGCCAAGCAGATCTCGGATGCGTCGACGCGCCAGCTTCTGGGCGATCTCGCGCTCGCCGAACAGGGGCACGAAGAGGTTGCCCGCATGCTCGGCGACAAGCACACGCCGCAATCGGTCAAGCAGGAGGAAGATGCCAGCGCTCACCGCCAGTTCGTGCTGACCTATGTGCAGCCGGGCCTTGCCGGTCTGATGGATGGGTCGGTCTCGACGCTGGCGCCGATCTTCGCGGCCGCCTTTGCGACGCAAAACACATGGCAAACCTTTCTCGTCGGCTTGTCAGCCTCCGTCGGCGCCGGCATTTCCATGGGCTTCACGGAAGCTGCCCACGACGACGGCAAGATTTCCGGTCGCGGTTCGCCGATCAAGCGCGGCCTTGCCTGCGGCATCATGACGGCGCTCGGCGGCCTCGGCCACGCGTTGCCCTATCTCATTCCGCATTTCTGGATGGCAACCGTCATCGCCGCCATCGTCGTCTTCTTCGAGCTCTGGGTGATCGCCTTCATCCAGAACAAATATATGGAGACGCCGTTCCTGCGCGCCGCTTTCCAGGTGGTGGTCGGCGGTTCGCTGGTGCTGGCGGCGGGCATATTGATCGGGAATGCCTGAGCCTGATCGGGAGAGCGATGGAAAAAGCAAAAGGCCGGCAGATGTGCCGGCCCTTTTTATATGGATTTGGTTTTCGCGGGCCTTACTTGACCGAGCCGACCAGAACGTCGGTGCCGTTCTCGATGGTGACCCAGCGGCCGGCATTGAAGCTGGCCTGGCGCTTCAGGTAGGAATAGGGGGTCTTGTACCAGACTTTCACGTCGTCATCGAGATTGTCGAGAATGTAGTCGCCCTGCTTGGTGCGCAGCGTCAGCACCGCATGGCCTTCGCCATCGGGCTTGCGAACAACGGTCATCAAAAGGTTGGCGGCGGAAACGCCCTTCTGCATCAGGAGCTTGCGCTTCAGCAGTGCGAAATCCTCGCAGTCGCCGGCGGTCTTCGGATATTCCCAATATTCTTCCTGGCCGTAGACTTCCATATCGGTGGCAGGTGTTATGGTCTTGTTGACGCGCAGGTTCACCTGATTGACCAGCGCCCAGGTGTCGGCATTGAGGTCGACCGGGCCGGTGTTGCGGGTCGGGCCGCATTCGTCGGTGTGGCGCTCGCAAAACTCATAGTGACCGATAGGCTGGGAGGTGACGTTGCCGATAGCCATCGACGCGGTCTTCTGCGGGGCCGGCATGGCCGACGACGACATGGCAACTATAGCCGCAAAGGCAACGAATACGCCCTTAATACGCACGCCCACTATCCTTGTATCGTCCCTGCATTTGTTAACAAATTGTTAATGTAGGGGGGTGCGTAAAGTCAATCGTTACTTAAGTGTTAACGGCGGAACCCGGCCATATGGTTAATTTCAGCACAATCAAAGGGATAGTTGCCACAATTGAATGCTTCCTGTGATTATCGATATGCCACGCGAATCCGGCCCGGCGAGCGGACTGCCCGCCGGTTCAAATCTTCTCTATCTATCTGTTTTTATGGAATATTATGCAGCGCCAGCGTCTCTGCCGCGACCAGCATGCGCTCGAGATCCTGCGGCCGGGACAGCCGATGGTCGCCATCGCGCACAAGTGTTAACACCACATCGTCGGCCGGCAGGTGCTCGACCAGTTTTAACGAATGCGCGAAGGGTACGTCCTCGTCCTGCATACCTTGCAGGATATGGACCGGGCAGCCAGTCTCGACGATGCCGGTCAGAACGCGATTGGCGCGGCCGTCCTCGATGAGGGCGCGGGTGAAGATGTTCGGCTCGGAACTATACTCCGAAGGCTCCTCGAAATAGCCGCGCTCGGCCAGCGATCTGCGCTCGGTGTCGGAAAGGTTCGGCTCGATGAGGTCGATGGTGAAGTCCGGGGCGGGGGCGATCAGCACCAGGCCGTGGATGACAGGCGCCTTCTTCTGCTTGCGCAGTTCCTGGATCAGCCGGAGCGCAATCCAGCCGCCCATCGACGAGCCGACGAGGACGATGCGCTTTGGCTTGGCGTGGTCGATGACGGCGAGCGCCTCTTCCAGCCAGCGCGAGATCGTGCCGTCGGTGAACTTGCCGCCGGAGCGGCCATGGCCCGAATAGTCGAAGCGGATGCAGCCGAGCCCCAGCCGTTCGGCGAGCGCATCGAGTTCCATCGCCTTGCTGCCGCCCATGTCGGAACGATAGCCGGAGAGCCAGACGAAGGTGGCACCTTTCACGCCCTTCCGGGCTGCGCGCTGCTGTATGGCGATCTGCCGCTGATCGTCGCCGGTGCCAACGGAAAGGAAGGTCGGCTCAAGGCTGACTAGTGCTTCGGACATCAAGAAACTCCCGGATTTTTCCGCTCTTTAAAGCAGATTCGCGCGCATGTGACCCCAAAAAATCTCTCGATTTTTGCAGGTGACCTGTGCTATTTGAGCTTATTACTGTGTCCTTTGCGCATCTTGAGACTGCGCGACGTAGTAATGACGCGCGGGAGGTGATTTTTTCCTGGCGCCATGCTATTGACTTCAACACAGCTTTTACGACATTTCCGTCAGTTGCGCCGACGGGAGCGAGAAGCTGCAGCTATCCGTAACAATTCGTGGAGAATACGACCATTCGCAGACCCTTTAAAACTGATGCGCCCGTGAAGGATGGGCCGCGTTCCAACAGGGAAATTCGCGTTTCCAAAGTTCAGCTTATTGCTGCTGACGGCCAGAATTTGGGCGTCGTCCCGACCGACGAGGCGTTGAGAATGGCAGAGGAGGCCGGTCTCGATCTCGTTGAGATTTCCCCCAATGCTGAAGCGCCTGTGTGCAAGATCCTCGATCTGGGCAAGCTGAAATATGCCAACCAGAAGAAGGCGGCCGAGGCACGCAAGAAGCAGAAGATTGTCGAAGTCAAAGAAATCAAGATGCGCCCGAACATTGACACCCATGACTATGAGGTGAAGATGAAGGCAATCGGCCGTTTCTTCGAAGAAGGCGACAAAGTGAAAGTGACCTTGAAGTTCCGTGGCCGTGAAATGGCTCACCAGGAACTCGGCATGAAGCTTCTCCAGCAGGTCAAGGAAGACACGGTTGAGATCGCCAAGGTCGAAGCCGAGCCCAAGCTCGAAGGCCGCCAGATGATGATGGTGCTTGCGCCGAAGTAAGGCGCGGGCAGAGTTTAGAGGTCGGAGCCGTCCATTGGGCGGCTTTTTCCTTTTATGCCCCCGGGGGTTGATGCCTGTCATCGATCTGCAAAGATTCACGCGCCTCGCCCGTTGCACTCTAGGGCAACTGCGGTTATAAGCGCGCGTCCGAACTGACCGGCAGGGCATGCCGTGGCAGTTCAGAATGCTGGTGGGATGGTTCATCACCGTATCCACCGTTCAACAACAAACGCTCCGGCACCTTGTCGCAGCCCGGCCCAGCCGGACCTGTGGGAAGGGCTTTTTAGCAAAGCGCGCCAGGAAGCATCGAAGGAGTAGCAAAATGCCCAAGATGAAGACGAAGTCCTCTGCCAAGAAGCGGTTCAAGATCACCGCGACCGGCAAGGTCAAGGCAGCCGCTGCTGGCAAGCGCCACGGCATGATCAAGCGTAGCAACAAGTTCATTCGCGATGCCCGCGGCACCATGGTTCTCGCAGAACCGGATGGTCGTAAGGTTATCAAGAACTACTTGCCGAACGGTCTCTAAGACTATTCGTAACGCTATAGACTAAGGAGATCATGAAATGGCACGCGTAAAAAGAGGCGTAACCTCGCACGCCAAGCATAAGAAGGTTCTGAAGCAGGCTCGTGGATTCTACGGCCGCCGCAAGAACACCATCCGGACCGCCAAGGCCGCTGTCGATCGTTCCAAGCAGTACGCTTATCGCGACCGCAAGGTGAACAAGCGCAATTTCCGCGCTCTCTGGATCCAGCGTATCAACGCTGCCGTCCGTGAACACGGCCTGACCTACGGCCGCTTCATCGACGGCCTGACCAAGGCTGGCATCGAAGTCGACCGCAAGGTTCTGTCCGACATGGCAATCCATGAGACGGAAGCTTTCGGCGCGCTCGTCGCCGCCTCGAAGAAGGCTCTGGAATACCTCAAGGACGCCGGTACGAAGAACGAGTTCGAAGCAGCCGTTAACTAACGCCGCTTCGCACGTCTTTCGTAAATTCATTATGAAACCCGCGCTGGCGAAACCGGCGCGGGTTTTGTGTTTTGCAGCATATGCTTTCCATCGTGTCAGGCGGTCCTGTCGGGCGGAACCCCCGAAAACGGATCGCGCATCGGGCGGCAAGTGCCAAGCTCCGCTTTCTTGGCGGCTTTTTGTCATTTGCCCGGTTGATTGGCCGCTTGCACATGGGTAGTGATCTGCAACGCTTCATCGTTGCCGCAAGCTTTATGATGCATGCGTTCATCCATTATTCCGCGGACTGAGCGGCGTTCCAAGCCCGCCGCCCCGCAAGGCAGGACCAGATGACGGAACTCGTAACACTTGAAACCCAACTCATGGCCGAGGTGGCCGCGGCGACCGACGAGCAGTCGATCGAAGCCGTGAGGGTCGCCGCGCTCGGCAAGAAGGGCTCGGTTTCGGAACTGCTGAAGACGCTGGGCTCGATGTCGCCGGAAGAACGGCAGACACGGGGCGCGGCGATCAACGCGCTGAAGAACTCCGTCACCGACGCCATCAACGCCCGCAAAGGCGCGTTGAAGGATGCCGCCATCGACGCGAAGCTGAAGGCGGAGACGGTCGATGTCAGCTTGCCGGTGCGCTCATCGCCCGCCGAGCGCGGCCGCATCCATCCGATCAGCCAGATCGTCGACGAGATAACCGCGATCTTCGGCGACATGGGCTTCTCGATTGCCGAAGGCCCCGACGTCGAAACCGACTATTACAATTTCACGGCGCTGAATTTCCCCGAAGGGCATCCGGCCCGCGAGATGCACGACACCTTCTTCTTCCAGCCGGACGAAAAGGGTGAGCGCAAGGTGCTGCGCACGCACACCTCGCCGGTGCAGATCCGCACAATGGAAGCGCAAAAGCCGCCGATCCGTATCATCATCCCCGGCAAGACCTATCGCCAGGACAGCGACGCCACGCACTCGCCGATGTTCCATCAGGTCGAGGGCCTGGTGATCGACAAGACGGCGAACGTCGCCAATATCCGCTGGGTGCTGGAAGAATTCTGCAAGACCTTCTTCGAGGTCGACAATGTGACGATGCGGTTTCGCCCGTCCTTCTTCCCCTTCACTGAGCCCTCTTTCGAGGTCGATATCCAGTGCGACCGTTCCGGCCCGAGCGTCAAGTTCGGCGAGGGCACCGACTGGATGGAAATCCTCGGCTGCGGCATGGTGCATCCGAATGTGCTCCGTCACGGCGGCCTTGATCCGGACGAATATCAGGGCTTTGCCTGGGGCATGGGCCTCGACCGCATCGCCATGCTGAAATACGGCATGCCGGACCTGCGCGACTTCTTCAACGCCGACGTCCGCTGGATGAACCATTACGGCTTCCGCCCGCTCGACATGCCGACGCTGTTCGGCGGTTTGAGCGCGTAAGCAAGGATCGATGACATGAAATTCACACTCTCCTGGCTGAAAGAGCACCTGGAAACGGACGCCACGCTCGACGAGATCTGCGCCCGCCTGACGATGATCGGGCTGGAGGTCGAAGATGTCGATGACAAGGCGGCCTTCAAGCCCTTCGTCATCGCCAAAGTCCTGTCGGCCGAAAAGCATCCGCAGGCCGATCGCCTGAAGGTGCTGATGGTCGATACCGGCGCCGGCAAGCCGGTTCAGGTCGTCTGCGGCGCGCCGAACGCGCGCGCCGGCCTCGTCGGTGCGTTTGCTGCGCCCGGCACCTATGTTCCCGGCATCGAGGTGACGCTGGCGGTCGGCAATATCCGTGGCGTCGAAAGCCACGGCATGATGTGCTCCGAAAAGGAGTTGGAAATCTCCGACAGCCATGACGGCATCATCGATCTGCCGGAAAACGCACCCGTCGGCACCAGCTTCGCGGCCTATGCGGGTCTCGACGATCCGATGATCGAGATCAACCTGACGCCGAACCGCCCGGATTGCACCGGCGTCTACGGCATCGCCCGCGATCTCGCCGCCTCCGGTCTCGGCACCTTGAAGCCGCGCGCCGTTCCTGCCTTCGCTGTCGAAGGCGAGACACCGACGGACGTGAAGATCGAGCTCGACGATATCAGGCTCTGCCCCGGCTTCGCGCTGCGCCTCGTGCGTGGCGTCAAGAACGGCCCGAGCCCGAAATGGATGCAGCAGCGGCTGCTGGCGATCGGCCTTCGCCCGATCAGCGCGCTGGTCGACATCACCAACTACATGACCTTCGATCAGGGTCGGCCGATGCACGTCTTCGATGCCGCCAAGGTCAAGGGCAATCTCGTCGTGCGACGCGCCAAGGATGGCGAAACCGTACTGGCGCTCGATCAGCGTGAATACAAGCTTGGCCCGAACAATGTCGTCATCGCCGATGACGACGGCATCGAGTCGATCGGTGGCATCATGGGCGGCGAGCATTCCGGCTGCGACGAGAACACCGTCGACGTGCTGATCGAATCCGCACTCTGGGATCCGATGAACATCGCCAAGAGCGGCCGTGGCCTCGGCATCATCACCGACGCCCGCTACCGTTTCGAGCGCGGCGTCGATCCGGAATATATGGTCCCCGGCCTCGAGCGTACCACCGAGCTGGTGCTCGCCTGCTGCGGCGGCACCGCCGCCAAGGCCAAGGTCGAAGGCTATAAGGGCTATGACGCCAAGATCGTCGATTTCCCCTTCTCCGAGGTCAAGCGCCTGACGGGTCTCGACGTCTCGACGGAAGAGGGCAAGTCGATCCTGACGAAGCTCGGCTTCTCGGTTTCGGGCTCCGGCGAGCGCGTCTCCGTCGCCGTTCCGCCCTGGCGCTCCGATGTCGACGGCAAGGCCGATCTGGTCGAAGAGATCATGCGTATCCACGGCGTCGACAACATCAAGCCGCAGCCGCTCGCCAGCCATAATGTTGTCAACGGCAAGATCCTGACGGTGTTGCAGATCCGTACCCGCACGGCCAAGCGCGCGCTTGCCTCGCGCGGCATGCTGGAAGCCGTCACCTGGTCGTTCATTTCCGAAGATCAGGCCAAGCTTTTCGGCGGCGGGTCGACCACGCTGAAGCTTGCCAACCCGATTGCCGCCGACATGTCGGACATGCGCCCGTCGATCTTGCCGGGCCTGCTCTCGGCCGCGCAGCGCAATGCCGACAAGGGCTATGGCGACGTCGCGATCTTCGAAGTCTCCGGCACCTATGAAAATGACAAGCCCGAAGGCCAGCGCCGCGTTGCCGGCGGCATCCGTCGCGGCACGGCGACGCTCGCCGGCGCCGGCCGCATGTGGTCGAACGCCGCCAAGGGCGGCGGCAAGCCGGTCGATGTCTTCGACGCCAAGGCCGATGCGTTGGCCGTGCTCGAAGCCTGCGGCCTGCCGATGGGCAATATCCAGATCGAGCAGGGCGGTCCCGCCTGGTATCATCCGGGTCGCTCCGGCACGATCAAGATGGGTCCGAAGGTCGTGCTCGGCTATTTCGGCGAATTCCATCCGAAGACGCTGGAAGCCCTCGACGTCACCGGTGCTCTCGCCGGTTTCGAAGTCTATATCGACGCCATGCCGGAACCGAAGAAGAAGGCGACGCGCACCAAGCCGGCGCTGGAGCTTTCGCCTTTCCAGGCCGTCAAGCGCGACTTCGCCTTCGTGGTCGACAAAACGGTGGAAGCCGGCGCCATCATCCGCGCCGCCACCGGCGCCGACCGCAAGCTGATCACCGGCGTCAATGTCTTCGATATTTTCGAAGGCGCATCGCTCGGCGAGGATAAGAAGTCGATCGCCATCGAAGTCCAGATCCAGCCGGCCGAGCGCACGCTGACGGACGAGGATTTCGAGGCGCTGACGCAGAAGATCGTTGCCAATGTGACGAAGACGACGGGTGGGGTTTTGCGGGGGTAACGACCTCCCCTTCTCCCCTCGGGGAGAAGGTGCCCGAAGGGCGGATGAGGGGGGCGAGGAGCGATAGTTCTGAGCGGAGGCGAAAAGCGACCCTTACGGTGCAACGCCCCCTCAACCCAAGCTTTGCTCGACCTGACCGGGGTCGAGTCGCGGGCCTCGACCCGTCCTTCGGACCCCCGGTGGGGAGAAGGTGAAATGCTACCGATGCAAATGATAGACCTTGTTCACCACGCTCCAGCGCCCGTCGATCTTCACCAGCGACAGATAGTCCGAAAACCTCATCCCGCCGAACTCGTCGACGACCTTGACGCTTGCGGCGTCTCCCTCGATGTCGATCAGCTCGATCTCCATCAACGGCACTGAGCCGGGCGGGGCGCTGCCTTCTTCCACGATGGCCGCGATGAACTCGTCGCGGGTCATCCATTCCACAGCGCCCTGATAATTGCCGATGATCGCCGCGCGTGGATGCAGCGCCTTGCGCAGCGCCGGCTCATTCGCGAATGCCATGCCATCGACATAGAGGTGAACAACCGCACGGATTGCCTGCTCTTCCGACATCTCGTCATTCCTCGCTTGAGTATCCGGTAAATTAGCACAGCCGTCCCCGGCTGGCAAAAGAAGGGCGGCAGGATCGCGCGGATGTGACGGGGGCTATTCCACGAAGACCCGCACGCTGGCGGCCCGGCCCGCGGCGTCGATGACGGTCAGCGTTGAATAGCCTGCGCCGTCGGGCACCCATTGGTTGGTGCGGCGGCGCGAGAGATCGGGCAGTGGCTTGCCGTTGGCGAGCCAGCGGAACGGCGCCCTCCCGCCCTGCAGCTTCAGCGCCAGCGGCATGATCGAACTGCTGCCGGCATTGGCGCCGAGGTCGACACGCGCCCCCTCGGGCGGATAGACGATCTGCGGTGCCGGCTCGCGGGTCGAGGCCGACAGCAGACCGGCCGCGGTGACGGAAAAGCGCCGCTGGCTGATCGGCAGTTGGGTCGCGGAAATACGTACGGCGCCCATGGGGGGCGAGGGGAAGGGCGTGATGGCTACACCCGATTTGGCGAAAGCCTCGAACAGGATGGGTGCGGCGGAGACATAGCCCGCCAGCCCAGGCACCGCGCCATTGTCCGGGCGACCGACCCAGACGCCGAGCACATGCGCGCCGTCATAACCGATCGACCATGCATCGCGATTGCCGTAGCTGGTGCCGGTCTTGTAGGCGATGCCGAGCTGCTTGCTACCGCGCGGTGCAATGATGTCGGACAGAATGTCGGTAATATTCCAAGCCGCCACCGGCTCCATCAGCGGCTGGTCCTCGATCGGTCCCGGCTGATCCTGAATGCCGTCGCCGATCCGCATCGGCTTGCCGCGATTGGCAAGGCCGGCATAGAGCTGCACCAGATCCTTGAGCGTGATACCGACGCCGCCAAGGCCGATGGCAAGGCCGGGCGCCTCGTTCGGCGGCAGCACCGGTTTTACCTCGGCGCGACGGAAGCGCAGCAGCAGCCGCGTCGGCCCGACGGCGTTAAGCAGGCGGATGGCGGGGACATTCAGCGATAGTTGCAGCGCCTCGCGCACGCTGACGTCGCCCTGGTAGGTCATGTCGAAATTGCGCGGACGGTAGCCGTAGAAATCGGCGGGGCGGTCCTCGATGATGGTTTCCTGGGCGACATATCCCTCTTCGAAGGCAAGGCCATAGATGAAGGGTTTTAGCGTCGAGCCGGGAGAGCGCAGCACGCGGGTCATGTCGATCCAGCCGGAGCGGCTGGAATCGAAGTAATTGGCCGAGCCGACCTCTCCGACGATCTCGCCGGTCCGGACGTCAGCCATGACCATGGCGACCGAGACCTTCGGCCCGAGCCGTCTGGCGGCCTCATCGGCGACGGCTTCCAGGCCTTGCTGGATATCCCGGCGCAGCGTCGTGTGATGCTGGATGATATCAGGCTGCTTGCGCAGAGCCATCTCGGCCAGATGCGCCGCATAGGCCGGCAATTGCCGCCGCTTGGCCGGAACGGGAACGAGAGCTGCCCGCTCCGCCTCGCCATCGCCGACGACATCAGCAACCGCCGCGCGGGCGAGCACCCGCTTGCGGGCGGCTTCCGCACTGGCGAGGTTGCGGTCGGGGCGGCGTTTTTCCGGCAGTTGCGGCAGGGCGACCAGCAGAGCCGCCTGCGCGATGCTCAGCTGCCGGGGCTCCTTGCCGAAATAGGCAAGGCTCGCGGCGCGCACGCCTTCCAGATTGCCGCCGTAGGGGGCATGCGTCAGGTAGAGGTCGAGGATCTGTTCCTTGGAGAGCCGCCGCTCGATCTGGATGGCGCGGGCGATCTGCAGCAGCTTGGCCGTCACCGATCGTTCGCTGCGAGGCTCGATCAGGCGTGCCACCTGCATCGACAGCGTCGAGCCGCCGGAGACGATGCGGCCATGGGTGACGAGCTGGAGGAAGGCGCGGCCGAACGCCATCGGGTCGACGCCGTGATGGTCGTAGAAGCGCCGATCCTCATAGGCAACCAGCATGCGCAGGAACTGCGGATCGACGTCGCCGACCTCGGTCTTCAGCCGCCAGCGGCCCTCCGGCGTGGCGAAGGCGCGCAGCAACTCGCCATTGGCATCAAGCACCTCGGAGGAGACGACGCCGGCTCTGTCCAGCGGCGGCGGAAAGGCGCGGTCGGCGGCAACAAGACCAAGGATCAGCGCCGCCACCGAGAGGGTAGCCGCGCCAAAACCGATCGCAATTTTCCACCGCGCCTTCATGACCTCTTCTTACTGCTGTGCTGCCAGCACCTCCATGCGGCCCATCGCCGTGCGGGCCGAGAATTGCGGGCGATACATGTCCTCGACGCTCGCGGCCGGATGGTCGTAGGTGCCGGGGGTAACGGCGCGCACGACATAGGCAAAGCTCAGGTCTCGATCGCTGCCCGACGACTGGTCGAAGGCGGCGACGAAGCGGTCGTTGCGGAATTCGACATGGGCCGGTTGCACATCGCTCAGCCAGTCGAAATTCGATAGCTGCGCGCTGCCGACGATGCTCGGATTGTCGATCTCGAAGCCCGCAGGCAAAAGATCGGTGACGAGGATGCGCGACGGCCAGTCGTTGGTTTCCGTGACGTGCAGCACGACGACATAGCGTTCGTTCTGCTGCGCCTGGGTGATGTTCGCCTCCTCGCCGTCGAGCGTGTAATATTTACGCTCGATTTTGAAACCGTTGCCGCCAGCGGGCAACGGTGACACCGGGGCCGCGACCGTGGTCACGGCGGCGGCCAAAGGCTGGCGGGTGGTGTTGGTGACGGTCAGCGGATGGCCGATCAGGGCGTCGCCGCTCATCTGCGCCATGTAGGTGCCTGTATGGGCCGCGCCGTTGACATCGAGCGTTAGTCCGTCATCGCCGTTTTGCAGCGCGCGGGCGGCAAGCAGCATCCAGGTTTGTTCCTGGGTGCTGGTATAAGGCTTGGTCTGCCACTCCTTGGCAACGACTGTCGCCAGTTCCGGCACGATCGGCGGCACCGGCCGGCTTTCGGCGGCCAGCGCCAGCACGGCAGCACCATCACGCAGCGACGAGCCGTAATCCGAACGGGCGAAGCTGACCTTCGTCACCGCCGCCTGTTCTGACATTTGCAGCGAGTCCACGAAGATGTTGCGCGAACGCTGAGCATCGCCGTAGAGCGCAAGCGCCGCTGCCAGATGCGCCTTGGAGAGCGGCGTCGGGAAGTCGTTCAGCATGGTGTCGGCATAGTAGCGAAGATCGCTGATCGAAGCCTTCTTGTTGCGGGCAAGCACATAGAGCGCATAGGCGATCTCGTTGCCGTTATCCTTGACGTTGGTATTGGCGCTCAGCGCGTTCTGGAGGTTTTCCAGTGCCTGCGCCATGGCCTGATCCGGCACGGTGTATTTCTGTTCGCGGGCGCGGGTCAGGAAGTCGGTGACATAGGCGTCGAGCCAGAGGTCGCCGGAGCCCGGACCCCAGAGGCCGAAGCTGCCGGTGGAGGACTGGTAGGACATTTCGCGATAGATCGAGTCCTGGACACGCTTGCGAATTTCAGTGTCGTCGGCCAGGCCGTTCTTGATGGCGAGATCACTGAAATAGAGCAGCGGCATCGCGCTGCTGGCCGTTTGCTCGGCGCAGCCATAGGGATAGCGGCTGAGGCTCATCAGCAA
Source organism: Rhizobium sp. GW821-FHT14E12 (assembly GCF_058803745.1). NCBI lineage: Bacteria > Pseudomonadati > Pseudomonadota > Alphaproteobacteria > Hyphomicrobiales > Rhizobiaceae > Rhizobium > Rhizobium sp. GW821-FHT14E12. Next base: position 116,582 of record NZ_JBXAPH010000008.1, on the reverse strand, counting down.
GGCCGGCACGTCGAAAGCACCGGAGCGGCTGACATTGACGCTGACCGAAGCGCCGGGCAGCACGCTGTCGGCGAGCAGATCGGCATTGACGGTCAGGCTCTTTCCGGGTGCCAGCGAGATGAGGCGTCGTTCCGTCACCGGCAATTGCGCCGGACGGACGGGCAGATCGAGCGATTGGTCGAGCGACAGTCCGGACGCGCCGGACAGATTGATCGAAACCGTTCCGGCCCCCGGCTGTCCGCCGGTCAAGGGCAGGGTGATGTCGTATTTGCCGCCCGGCTGCAGATTGATCGTCTGCTGGGTGGCGCTGGCATCGACGGTGACGGCCGCGTTGCCGGTGACTGCCAGCTTATAGTCGCCGGCGGGCGCATCGGTATTGGCGATATCAAGCCGAAGATTGGCCTTGTCCCCCGGAGCGAGGAACCTCGGCAGGCTGGCGGTGACGACCACCGGATCGCGGATGATGACATCCTGCGTCGCATGCCCGACCCCGGCCTTCGACCAGGCAACCGCCATCAGCCGCGCCGTGCCGTTGAACTGCGGAATGTCGAAGCTGATATTGGCCTTGCCGTCGGCATCCAGTTTGACCGGACCGGAGAAGAAGGCGACCAGCTTTTGTGTCGGCGGGCTCGCCGCCAGGCCTGCCTGTCCGCCGTCGCCGCCGGTGCGCAGCTTGCCGGTCGCACCCAGCGAGCCATCGATCAGGCGGCCGTAGATGTCGCGGATTTCAAGCCCAAGCTGGCGCTGGCCATAATACCAGTCGTCCGGTGCCGGCGGTTCGTAGCGCGTCAGGTTGAGAATGCCGACATCAACGGCGGCAAGCGTCACATAGGCATCCTCATTGGCGCCGGCTCCGGTCACGTGCACGGCAATACTCAGAGGTTGGCGCGGCAGGACTTTCGGCGGCGCATCGAGCTTGACCTGCAACTTGCGTTCGCCGGGATCGACGGCCGCCCATTTGATGCCGATGGCGCGCATCGGCATGCGGCTTTCCTGCGCTTCGCCGGGGCGGAAGAGCGTGGCGGTCAGGTAGGTGCCGGCGCCCCAATCGGCGGTGACCGGAATATCGACTTCGCCGCCGGTGGCGCCGATATCGGCATTGGCGACCGAGATCAGCGTCTCGGAGCCGGCCGTCACCATCAGCTGGCCGGCGTAGCGGGAGGTCACCTTGAGCTTTGCCGTGTCGCCGACATGATAGCTGCTCTTGTCGAGGGCGACTTCCAGGGCGTCCGGCGTTTCGGTCGAGGTCGAGGCGACATACCAGCCGGCGTTGAACTCGACGCTGGATTCTGGTCCGTTCGTATCGGCCGTGTCCACTTCCAGCCGGTAGCGGCCCCAGGTGACGGGCACCGAGATCTCCGCGCCGTCGGTGGTGGCATTGACCGTGCCGGTTGCGACCTGCTTGGTCGAGGTGATGGGCTCGTATTTCCAGCTATTGCCGTCGCGATACCATTGATAGTCGCGCTCGACGCTGAGCAGCTTCCAGGTCAGGCCCTGCATGGCTTGCTTCTGGCCGTTCTGGTCGATGGCGATGATATGGAAGGCGCCGAGGGAATTCTCGCCGAGATCGCCGTCGAATTCCGGCTTGATGCCGATGCGCGGCCCATCCGCCCTGACCGGCAGCGTCAGCGAGCGCTCGACGGCGCGGCCACCGGCCTCCTGCATCCGCACGGTGATATCGGCGTTGAGCAATTGCGTGGTCGAGGGCATATCGTTGACGGTGACGTCGAAGGTCGTCTTACCGTCTTCGTCCAGCGCCTGCAGGTCCTCGAGCGGCAGCTGCGTGCTCTCGGCCTTGTTGTCGCTGCTGCTGCTATCGCTGTCGTCGCTGGCATTCTGCCCGGCACCCTCATCGGCGAGGCCGAACTGATAGCCCTTGTAATCGTCGCTCTGGCGTGTCGGCTTTAGCGTCACTTCGCCTTCCAGGCTGAGGCCGGCGGCCGGCGCGCCATAGAGATAGCGCCCTTCGATGTTGACCGGCGTCGGCTTGCCGACTTCGATCGCCTTGGCGTCGCTCTTCATGTCGAATTCGGTGCGATCCGGCACGAAGTCGTCGACGAGGAAGGTCTGCGAGCCGATCGAGGAGCCCTTCGGATCGGTATAGATGTTCATCGTCCAGCTGCCGCGCATCGCCGTCTGTTGCAGCGGCAGGTCGACATTATAGCCGCCGAGCTTGCCGCCATCGGTAACAACGCGGCGATCCTCGACGCCGTCGGGGCGCAGGAAGACGAAGGTGAGTGGCAGGTTCTCGACCGCCACGGAGCTGATGTCACGCGCAAGCGCCGAGGCATGCACGATCTCGCCGGCGCGGTAGATGCCGCGTTCGGTCCAGGCCGTGAGATCGATCGCGCCCGGTGCGGTGCGACCTGCGACGCCGCGGTCGGAAAGATCGAAGCCGGCGCGGGTCATGTCGAGGAAGACATAGTCCTGATCGCCGTTCTGAGCGGCGATGACGGCCGGCGTCATGCCTGCGGTGCCGCGCATCAGGCCGGCGCTGAAGGTGGCGCGGCCGTTTGCGTCGGTCTTGGCGGTGCCGAGGATTTCGTTGTTCTTGGCGAGCAATTGCAGCTCGACGCCGGCGGTCGGCTTGGCGCTGCCGAGCGAACGGGTGAAGACGTTCAGCCCGTCGGTACCGGCATAGGTGGTGACGCCGATATCGGAGACCACGAACCATTGCGTCGCCTGAGAATCCCATTCCTGGACGCTGCTATTCGGCGCGACGGCGGTCAGCACATAGACGCCGGGCTTGCGCTGCGGCAGGGCTTCGTCGACCGGGAAGCTGGTGACGACATCCTTGTTGAGGTTCTGCTGGATCTCGATCGAACCCTGCCAGACCAGTTCGCCATTGGTGTCCTGGATGGTCTGGGCGCCGTAGCCGCTCATCTGCGTCAGGAATTGCGAATTGTTCAGCAGCTGCGCGATGTTGCGGTCGCCGATGCGGTAGAGCTTCAGATTGGCGGTGGTGGTGTTGACCGAGACGATCGGTATGCCGCGACGCGCGGTCGACGGCAGCACGAAATTGTCGCCGGTGAAGCGGATCGATGCCGAGCGGTCCTTGACGTAGACGTCGATATTGACCTGGGTGGCAAGATCCTCCTCGACGGAGGAGGGCAGGCCGGGGCGCAGCGAAATCCTGTAGCGCTGCCCGAATTCGAGGCCCTCGACGCAAATCTGGTTGTCCTTGGCATCGACGCCCTTGGCGGCGGCGCCATTGACGGTGACGAAAGGTGTGTAGTCGACGCCACTCTTCACCAGCTTTTCGGAGAATTGCACGCAGGCACGCGGCGAGGCATTGTCGCTATCCAGCGTGTTGCCGGTAACGCGGAAACCCTGGCGGGCTTTCAGATCGTCATAGGCGGCCTGGACGGCGGCGGAACTCGTGAGCGCGAGGCTCGCCTTGTAGGCGCTCAATGCCTGTCGATAGTTCTGCGCATTTTGCAGCGAGGTCGCGAGCACGGCGAGCGCGTCGGCGCGGCTCGAGGTCGTGCGGGAGAGCTGATAGCCGTTGAGGGCGGCATAGGCCGCCTGGGTGGCGAGCGACGTGTCGTTGGTCGTCGTATTGGCGGCACGCGCCATCTCGACCCAGAGATCGCCATTGTCAGGCGTGAGCGACAAGGCGCCCTGGAAAGCGTTCAACGCGTTGCTGACATTGCCGGAGGTGATCTCGATGCGGCCAAGCGCGATCAGGCTCTCGACGCCTTGCCCCTTCAGGTTGGCGGCGAGCGTCAGCCGGCCTTTCGCATCGCGTGCGCTCTGGACGAAATCGTCGGAGAGGAAGGGAAGCGCGGGTGCTGCGCCGATATCCGGCTCGTTGGCGGCGGCCGTCTCAACGATCTTGCCGGCGATGGCGCCTGCGACGGTGTTGAGCTGGTTGAAATCGGACTTCAGGAAGCACCATTTCACCTTGGGATTATAGGTGAAGGCCTTGCAGGATTTGTCGCCGATGCAGGACGTCGAGCATTGGTCGAGCGTCACGTTCTGCTCGGTGCGCAGGTCGAAACCGTAGTAATCGCCGTCCTGCGTGGTGACCACCTGTCGCTTGGTGTCGGCAGCCCCTGCCGGCATCAATGTGGTGAAAGTAGCGAGAAGAAAAGCGGAAAGCCCGATAAACGCGCGCATAGACATAAGTCCTCCCCAACGCTACCGTTTTTGATTGGCCGCACTCTTCAAACTTCAGGTTGGTTTGTCAACCAAGCGTGGAGAAGTGAATGTGCGGTTTACGACTATGACGATCTATCTGGTGCACGAAATGACACGGACAAGGTGCGGTGCTCTTAGGATATGCTTTCACGGATACGAATTCTATCCCACGCTCCGCCGCTTCGGTGCAGCCGCATAAAAGAAAAGACATCGGCCCGGAAACCGATGTCCTTATTGCATGATTGCATGTCGGATGCTTGACGACGTTGTCAGATATTCGTCATCGCCAAAGAAGCCTCGGTATATCGCTTTCCGGCTACCTCTTCGAGCGGCATGATATCGCTCAGCGCCTGCACTTCGGCAGCCGAAAGCGTGATGTCGGCGGCGGCTGCGTTCTGCTCGAGATGGTGCAGCTTGCGGGCGCCGGGGATCGGCACGATGTCGTCACCCTGATGCAGCACCCAGGCGAGCGCCAGTTGCGCGGCCGTCACGCCCTTGTCCTTGGCGAGGGATTCGAGCTTGGCGACGAGGGCGGCGTTGGCGTCGAAGTTCTCACCCTGGAAACGCGGCAGGTTGCGGCGGAAATCGTCTGCGGCAAGGTCGTCCACCTTGCTGATCGCACCGGTCAGGAAGCCGCGGCCAAGCGGGCTATAGGGCACGAAGCCGATGCCGAGTTCGCGGCAGACGGCGAGCACCTCTTCTTCCGGGTCGCGGGTCCAGAGCGAATACTCGCTCTGCAGCGCGGCGATCGGGTGCACCGCATGGGCGCGGCGGATGGTGGCGGCGCCGGCTTCGGAAAGGCCGAGCGCGCGCACCTTGCCCTCTTTCACCAGCTCTGCCATGGCGCCGACGGTATCCTCGATCGGAACGTTCGGATCGACGCGGTGCTGGTAGAACAGGTCGATGACATCGGTGCCGAGCCGCTTCAGCGATGCCTCGGCCACTGCCTTCACATGTTCCGGCCGGCTGTCGACGCCGATCATCGATGCCAGGCCCGACTTGGTCAGATCGAGCTTGAAGCCGAACTTGGTGGCGATGACGACACGGTCGCGGACGGGTTTCAGTGCCCGGCCGAGCAGCACTTCATTGGTAAAGGGACCGTAGGTCTCGGCGGTATCGAAGAAGGTGACACCGAGATCGACGGCGTGGTGCAGCGTCTTCACCGATTCATTGTCGTCCGTCGCGCCATAGGCGAAGCTCATGCCCATGCAGCCGAGACCGACGGCGGAAACGGTGAGATCCTTGCCAAGCTTGCGGGTTTTCATTGTCATATTCCTCTTAGGCTTTGTTGCGATCGGAAACGGCCGGGCTGGTCGTCCGCGCTGACAAGAGCAAGATAGATCGCCCGATAGTGAACAAAAACCCATGCAAATTCTAACAGGCTGTTCTATAATTTAGATCAATGAACCGGACCCAGCTCTCTCAATTGGCGGTTTTCGCCGCTGTCGCCGCCCATCGCAGCTTCCGTGCCGCCGGCAAGGAACTGTCGATCGCGCCGTCAGCCGTCAGTCATGCCGTTTCCAGCCTGGAGGAAAGTCTCGGTGTGCGGCTGCTTGCCCGCACCACCCGCAGCGTCCTGCCGACCGAGGAGGGTAAGACGTTGCTGGAACGGCTGGCGCCGGCGCTGGAGGAAATCGATATCGCGCTGGAGGATACGCTGGCCACCCGTGGCCGCCCGGCCGGCAATCTCCGCATCACCGCGCCGCGCTTCGCCTCCGATCTGCTGATGGCGCCGCGGCTCGGCGATTTCCTCAACGCCTATCCCGACATCACGCTGGAGATCGCCAATGAGGATGGCTTCAGCGATATCGTCAGGGAAGGTTTCGACGCCGGCATTCGGCTGGAGGAGAGCGTGGAGGCGGATATGATCGCCGTGAAGGTATCACCCGACATCCGCACCGTCATTGCCGGTTCCCCGGCTTACTTCGCGAAGAACCCGAAGCCCCTGCACCCGCGCGATCTCGCCCAACATCGCTGCATCAAGCGGCGCTTTACCGATGGTTCGCTTTATCGTTGGGAATTCGAGAAGGACGGCCGTGAACTGATCGTCGCGGTCGACGGCCCCTTGATCGTCGGTGAAGACCGGCTCGCGGTTCTGGCGGCGCTGAATGGCGCCGGCCTCTCCTATTTCTTCGACATAAGGGTGGCGCGGGAACTGGCCGAGGGCCGCCTCATCCGCGTGCTGGAGGATTGGTGTCCGTCCTATCCCGGCTTCTGCATCTATTATCCGAGCCGCCGCCAGATGCGTCCGGCGCTCCGGGCCTTCATCGATTTCTTCAAATATACAGGGTCGTGAGGAGAGCGGCGGGAAAATCCACTGCTGACGGAATCGGGTGGCGGCTCGGGGCAAAATGCTTGAACTGGCCGCAGGAGCCGACGACAAGGATTTGTAACGATGAAAAAGCCGGGGTCGATGAAGGGCTTGGAAGAACTCGGCCGTGTCAGGCTGTCGAAGAGTTTCTTCTTCCGTGATTTCCTGCATTCGGAGATCGCCGACTTCTATCGCATTCCCAATATCCCCGACGATCCCGATCTGGCGATCGAGAGCGGCCGCAGGCTGTGCGAAGAACTACTGGAACCGTTGGAAGCCACTTTCGGCCGGCTGCATATCCGCTCCGGCTACCGCGCGCCTGATGTCAACGCCTTCGGCAACAGGAACGGGCTGAATTGCTCGACCAATCCCCACACCGCCGCGCACCACATCTGGGACATGCGCGATCTGGACGGCTGCATGGGCGCTGCCGTTTGCGTCGTTGTGCCGTGGTTGATCGATCATTGCCACGAGGAGGGTGATTGGCGAAAGCTGGCCTGGTGGATCCACGATCACCTGCCCTATGCCTCGCTCTGCTTCTTCCCGAAATTATGGGCTTTCAACATCCAGTGGCACGAGCGGCCGATGCGAACCATCCAGAGCTATGTCAGCCCGCGCGGCATGCTGACCAAGAGGGGTATGGCGAACTGGGAAGGCGATCATTCCGCTCTCTACGAGGGCCTGCCAAAGCTTAGAACTTGATGCGGTAACGAATGAGCCCATCGCTCTTGATGTAGCTGTCATAGAGCTTGCGGGCCGTGGCGTTGTCCTCTTCGGTGTGCCAATAGAGCCGCGCCCAGCCATTCCCCTTGCAAAGCGAGACGAGATCGTCGAGCAATGCCCGACCGACGCCCTGGCCGCGTGTGCCTTCGTCGACGAACAGGTCCTCCAGATAGCATTCCGGCTCTCTGATCCATGTGCTCTCATGCGTCAGGCAGAGCGCGAAGCCCTTGACCTCGCCATCGACCTCGGCGACGCGCATGAATATGGCAGACGCCGGATCGAAGACCCGGCGCCATGTCATGTCGGTGGTATCGGGCGCGAGGTCGACGCGATAGAAGGCGAGATATCCGGCCCAGAGCTTGCGCCAGCGGGTTTCATCTTCAGGTCTGGCGTCGCGTACGACCACGGTCATCGGTTTGTCCTTGGCTATTCGCCGGCCTTGTCGAGCAGGGTCATGGCCTCGTCGGAAAGCGTGAGCTTCGCCGAATTGATCAGCGCGTCAAGCTGGCTGAGGCTGGTGGCGCTGGCGATTGGAGCGGTGACGCCCCGCTTGCGCAGCAGCCAGGCAAGCGCGACTTCTGCAGGCTTCGAGCCGGTTTCGGCGGAAACCTTGTCGAGGGCTGCGAGAATGCGCAGGCCCTTGTCGTCGAGATAGGCAGCCACCCGGTTTTCGCGCGCCCGGCCTTCTGTATCGGCCTTGGTGCGGTATTTGCCGGTGAGGAAGCCGGCGGCGAGGCTGAAATAGGTGATGACGCCGATATCTTCCTTGACGCAGAGATCCGCCAGCGGACCTTCGAAGCTGTCGCGGGCGTATAGATTATATTCCGGTTGCAGCACATCGTAGCGCGGCAGGCCTGCCTTGGCGGCGGCGTCGAGCGATGCCTGCAACTGCTCGGCATTGAGGTTGGAGCAGCCGGCATGGCGGATCTTGCCCTGTTCCTTCAGCTTGGCATAGGCGGCAAGCGATTCCTCATGCGGCGTTTCCGGATCCGGCCAGTGCGACAGATAGAGGTCGATGTAATCGGTCTGCAACCGCTTCAGCGATGCCTCGACCGCCTGCACAATATAGTTCGCCTTCAGGCCCTTCTTGTCCGGCCCCATGTCCGAGCCGACCTTGGTGATGATGATCGCCTTGTCGCGGGCGACGCCACTCTGCTTCAGCCACTTGCCGATGATCTCTTCGGAATCGCCGCCCTTGTTGCCGGGAACCCAGCGCGAATAGACGTCGGCGGTATCGATGGTGTTGAAGCCGGCGCCGAAGAAGGCGTCGAGCAGGGCATAGGAGGTTTTCTCATCGGCCGTCCAGCCAAAGACATTGCCGCCAAAGACGATCGGCGCGACGGAAAGATCGGTGCGTCCAAGCTTGCGCAGGTCCATGATGCATCTCCAAATCACTTGAGCAGGAAGCCGGCGTCAGAGGCGCCGGCGGGGAGGGACAAGGCAAGCTAGCGCCACGGCCAGCGAAATTCCACTAACGATTTCTTTATTCGGCAGCCGATCGGCGGTAGTGGCTGGGTGGCAGTTCATTGTATTTCGACCAGACGCGCCGCATGTGTCGCGGCGAGGCGAAGCCGGATTTTTCCGCCACGCGCTCCATGTCCATGCGCGAATTGGTGAGCACGTCGCGGGCAAGCGTGACGCGCATCAGATTGACATAGGCGGTCACCGACAGGCCGGCATGCTCCTGGAACAGCCGGGATATATGCCGCGGGCTCATTGCGCCGATGCCGGCAAGTTCGGACAGCGACCAGCCATGGGCAGGATCGGCCATAATCGCATCCTGCACGCGATGGATGGCGGGATGGACATGGTTGCGGCCGCTGAGCCAGGGCGAAAGCTGCGGTTCGGCGCCGGTGCGGCGCATGTAGACGACCATGTGGCGGGCGATCGTCAGCGCCGTCATCGGCGAAGTAAGTTTCGAAGCGATGTGCAGCATCAGGTCCGTGCCGGTGGAAATGCCGGCGCTGGAATAGCGTTCGCGATCCTCGACATAGAGCCTATTGTCAAGAACCCGCGCGGTCGGGGCATAGTGTCGGACTTCTTCGATGCAGGCCGCATGCGTCGTGCAGGCATGGCCCTCGAGCAGGCCGGCGCGGGCGGCGAGCACGGCGCCGGAGCAGATGGTGACGAGCGTGATGCCGGGCCGGATGGCCATCTTCAGCCATGCGGCGAGGGTCTCCAACTCCGGCTCGACGTCATCCGCCTCCGATGGTGGGTTAACGCTGCCGGACACGACGACATAGGCTCCGTCGGGTATGCGATCCGGTAGCGGCGACAGTTCGGCAAGCAGCAGTCCGACCGACGTCGTCTGCGTCGGCCGGGCGGCGATAAAGCGATAGTCGAACAGGACGTCCTCCTGTTCGACATTGGCGCGGCGCAGAACCTCCATCGGCCCGGCGACATCCATCAGCAGCGTGTAGGGCGGCAGGACGACATAGACCGGAATGATGCGACGATGGAGGTGTCTGTCGCCTTGGTTCATGCGGCGCTCCTGAGCGCCGTCGAGGCAAGCGCGTCTTCGACTGTCGCGATGCGGGCAAAGCGGTCGGCAAGTACCAGCTCGGTGCGCTTCTTGATGTCCTCGACGCTGAAAACCGTGCCCGACGCATGCGTCATCGGGAAGGTCAGCGTCGCCTCGGTGACGTAATCGACGGCATAGCCGAGATCGGAGGCATGGCGCGTCGTCGTCTCGCAGCATTGCTCGGTGCGGATGCCGGAAACGATCAGCTTGCGGATGCCGTTTTCCACCAGCCAGACATCGAGGCCGGAGCCGACAAGGGCGGAATGGCGATGCTTGTGGAATATGGCGTCGGCCTCGAGCGTGATTTCCTCAAGCGTGCGGACATAGCCGCTCTCCAGGCTGAAATGCTCGTCGCCAGCGCTTTCGACATGGAAAATCTGCACGACGGGAATGCCGCGCGCCTTGGCGCCGTCGATCAGTGCCTGCAGGCGCTTGGTGAAGGCGGGCAGGTCGTCCGTTTGCCAATAGGGACGCTGGCGAAAGGATTCCTGGACATCGATAACCAGCAGGGCAGTGTCGGCATGGGACATTTTGGTATCTCCTGTGTTTGAAGGATAATCGAAATTAAGCTCCAATAGATAGCCATGAAAGCCAAGCGCCGGACAAAATAGGGACAAATTCGGCCATCCATCTTCTCAGGCCCGCCGTATGTTTTTGGCGCCGCGTCGTTCCAAACCGTTGCACCATCAGTAACGGCCGAATAAGGTCTGTCTCGGTTTCATCCGAGCGGTAACGCCTGCCTCGTTTCGCTTCGTCCATCAATGTCATGAGGATCCCAGCCGAAAGCCGCGCCGCGTTTGACGCCCGGCGGATCGGTACTTCGGGATCATGTTCCAGGAGGAAAATCATGTTACGTTTCGGAATCTTGTCGACGGCGAAGATCGGCCGCGATCTGGTTGTGCCTGCCATTCAGGATGCGGAAAATTGCGTGGTGACGGCGGTTGCCAGCCGCGATCTCGCCCGCGCCCGGCAGATGGCGGATCGCTTCTCCGTGCCGCATGCCTTCGGCTCCTACGAGGAAATGCTGGCGTCGGATAAGATCGATGCCGTCTATATTCCGCTGCCGACGTCGCAGCATGTCGAATGGACGATCAAGGCGGCGGATGCCGGCAAGCATGTGCTCTGCGAAAAGCCGATCGCGCTGAAGGCGGACGAGATCGACAGCCTGATCGCCGCCCGCGACCGCAACAAGGTGCTGGTGAGCGAGGCCTATATGGTCACCTATGCGCCGGTCTGGCGGAAGGTACGCTCGCTAGTGGCGGATGGCGCCATCGGCCGCCTGCGCCATATCCAGGGCGCCTTCACCTATTTCAACCGCGATGCCGGCAATATGCGCAACATTCCGGCGCTCGGTGGCGGCGGCCTGCCCGATATCGGCGTCTATCCGACGATATCAGCACGCTTCGTCACCGGCCGTGAACCCCTGCGCATCCAGGCGGTCACCGAGCGCGATCCGGAATTCGGCACGGACATCTATTCCAGCGTCAAGGCCGACTTCGGCGATTTCGATATGAGCTTCTATGTCTCGACACAACTGGCCAACCGCCAGGTCATGGTCTTCCATGGCACGGAAGGGTTTATCGAAGTGAAGTCCCCCTTCAATGCCGACCGCTACGGTGCCGAAGAGCTGGAACTGACCAATCGCAGCCACACGGAATCGCAGATCTTCCGCTTCCCCGACAGCCGCCAGTACCGGCGCGAGGCGGAAGCCTTCGCATCCGCCGCTCTCGGCAAGGAGACCGAAGTCGTGTCGCTGGAAAGCTCCAAGCTCAATCAGAAGGTCATCGACGCCATCTATCGCGCCAGCGAAAAGGATGGTTGGGAACCGGTCTGACTCAGATTTTTAGGGATTTTGGCGGTGGCGGAAGACGAAGCGCGAATAGCCGAAGAAGCTGAACGCCGTCGCCGCCGCTGATGCCAGGATCAGCGCTATGATCGGCCGCAAGCTCGGCTCGGCGACCAGCAGCGAGCTGAACAGGGCATAGTTCAGCAATGCCGAGGTCAGGCCGACCGAACCATAACGGAAGCCTTCGGCCGCCAGCGAGCGGCCGGATCGGCCGAAGGTGAAATTGCGGTTGAGGAACCATGTGGCGAGCAACGCGCTTGGTATGGACACCGCCCGGCCAATAAAAGGGCCGTAGGGCGTGTACCAAAGCAGCAAATGCAGCACGCCCGCATCGACCACGAAGCCAACGCCGCCGGCGATCAGGAAGCGAAGAAGCTTCTTCATGCAGCCTTGGCCCTTTTTCTCCGGCTCGCCGGCTTCTCATGTTCCGTTATGGAGGCCGTTCGCTCATCACCCATCTGGCGCGATGCCGGCTTGGCCAAGCTCATATAGTGAATGCGAAGCTGTTCGGCACGGGCGCGGGCGACGGAATCGAGGATCAGCCCGGCCGTGAACAGCATGAAGGAAATCATCATCAGCGCCATGGACAGCACCCAGGTAGGCATGCGCAAGACCTGGCCGGTTTCGAAATATTCGAAGAGCACCGGGATCATGAAGCCGATGCTCAACTCCATGGAAATGGCGCCCAGAATGCCGAAGAAGGCGAAAGGCCGCGTTTCCTTCATCAGCATCGCGAACATCCAGAGGATCTTCCAGCCGTCGCGGAAGGTCGACAGCTTGGAATGCGAGCCCTCCGGCCGGCGGCCGTAATCGAGCTCCAGCTCGCTGACCGGCAGTTTCAGCCGCGAGGCATGCACCGACATTTCCGTCTCGATCTCGAAGCCGCCTGACACCGCTGGGAAGCTTTTGACGAAGCGGCGCGAGAAGGCGCGGTAGCCGGAGAAGATGTCGGTGAAATCGGGGCCGAAGATCGTTCGGTAAAGCCAGTTGAAGATGCGGTTGCCGAAGGCGTGGCCCTGCCGACCGGCATCGTCATGCACGCCACGGCGCGTGCCCACGACCATGTCGGAACCTTCGGTCAGAAGCGTGCGGATCAGCTCTTCCGCATCGTCAGGCGCATAGGTGCCGTCGCCATCGGCCATGAGATAGATGTCGGCGTCGATATCGGCGAACATGCGGCGCACCACATGCCCCTTGCCCTGCCGGCGCTCGCGCACCACGGTCGCGCCCGCCAGCATGGCATGCAACGCCGTGCTGTCGGTGGAATTGTTGTCGTAGACGTAGATGCCGGCCTGCGGCAGTGCCTTGCGAAAGCCGCGAACGACGTCGCCGATCGTGGCGGCTTCATTGTAGCAGGGCAGAAGTACGGCGATATTCAGCTTCTCGTTCCACATGGTCTCTGGCCAGTTCCTACGCGTGACTTTCACTTGGAGCCTAATGGACGAGAGCCTATCCCGTTGTGCGTTAATAAGACCCTAGGGGTGCGGGCGAAAAATGGCAGACCATTGCTCTTGCGAAAACATTCTCGTGATATCGGCGGCCGCATCGCCTCGCTTTACGCTTTCTTGATGGCCAGCGGTTAGCGTGGCGCCCCGGATGTCCTTCGAATACGGGGTTTTATCGAGATGGCGCAGACGCTGACAGTAACGCGCGGAGCGGCCGTTACGGCGCAAACGGAAGTACCGTCGCTCTGGTCGCGGCCGAGGCTCGTCGCGCTGATCTACACGCTCTTCACCATCGTCGTGCTGCTGGTCTTCAATCGCCATGCCACCGACTATGTCGGCCCTGACAATGACGACGTTATGCGCCTCGTCGAAGTGCGCGATTTCCTCGGCGGCCAGGGCTGGTTCGACATGATGCAGTACCGCCTCGGCCTTGCTGGCGGCACACTGATGCACTGGTCGCGCTTCATCGATCTGCCGATTGCCAGCCTGATCGCCTTCTTCCGGCTGTTTCTTGCGCCGGAAAGTGCGGAAGCGGCGGCACTCACCGTCTGGCCGCTGATGCTGGTATTGCCGCTGATGGCCTTCATGGGTCTTGCCGGCCGTCGGATCGCCGGTGTTGAGGGCATGCATTTCTCGCTGATCCTGACGACGCTTTTCGTGTTGACGTCGCGCCGCTTCATGCCCGGCTCGATCGATCATGACAATGTGCAGCTCGGCCTCGTCGCGCTCTCCGTCGCCATGCTGGCCGATGAAACCTATCGTCCGCGCAATTTCGCCATCGCCGCCATTGCGCTTGCCATCGCGCTCGGCATCGGCGCGGAGACGACGCCCTTTGTCGCTGTCGCCTGTATGGCGGTCGCCGGCCTATGGGCCTGGGACGGCGAGATCTTCGCGCCCGCCGCCCGTGCCTTCGCCCTGACGCTGACGATCGCCGTCAGCGCCGCCTTCTTCGTGCTGGTGCCGCCGCATCTCTATTCCACGGTGACCTGCGACAACCTCTCGCTCGGCTTCTACAGCATCACCAGCGTCGGCGGTGCCGGCCTGCTGCTGTCGGCGCTGTTTGCCAGCCGCCTGTCGCGGCCGTGGCGCCTGGTGGTGCTGGCGGCCAATGGCGCCGCCGTCTTCGCGACGACCCTGGTGATCGCGCCGCAATGCCTGCGCAATCCGCTCGCCGATCTCGACCCGATGCTGGTGCAGCTCTGGCTGAACAAGGTCAGCGAGGCGCAGTCGATCTTCTCACTGACGCAACACCAGCCAGAAACGCTCGGCGCCTTCTACGTCACCGGCTTGCTGGCGATGATCCTCTGCATCGTCCGCATGTTTCGTGGCGAGTGTGCCCGGCTGCACGCGGTTCTTCTGGCCTTGGTCGCCGTCAACTGGGTCGTCGCGCTGGTGCAGGTGCGCGGTGCCGAGTTTTCCAATCTGCTCGCCATCCCGCCGCTCGCCATCCTGCTGGCGGAGCTTCGCCGCATCTCCGCCGCCGATACGAAGAATGTCCGCGCCGCCTTGTTCTATGTCACTGCCACGCTGCTTTCCGTCCCCGCCGTCTGGGCCGTCGGCGGCGCGCTTGCCAAGAATGGGATCACAAACAGTTTTGCCGCCAATGCCGATGAGACGGGAGACTGCGCTTCAAGGGAAGCCTTCGCGCCGATCGCCGGTCTCGCCCCCGGCGTCGTTTCCGCGCCGTCGAACATGGGCTCGCCCCTCCTGCGCTTCACGCCGCATCGCACGCTCTCGGGTCCCTATCATCGCGATCCCGACGGCATGTTGACCGAGCTGCATATCGGTCTTGCCGAGCCGAAGGAAGCGGAAGCCTTCCTGCGCGGCGCGCATGTGACACTGCTTGCCTTTTGCCCTGGGGATCCGCAGGTGCAGGAAGTTTCAGAGCTGAAGCCGGAAGGGCTCTATGCTCAGCTTGGCAAGGGCCATGTGCCCGCTTATCTGGAGCCGATCCCGGCTGCGGCGAAGTCGGATGTGCGGTTCTTCCGCTTCAAACCGCTGGACTGAAGATGCTGCTTAGGCGCGGCGCTGGTGTTCCAGTACGTCGAGCGTAATGAGGTAGCCGATGAAGCCGAGATTGTAGCCGCCGAGCGCGATGAACAACGTTGTCAGCGGCGGCGGAACCATCGAGATGGCGACGGCTGCCATGAAGGCAACGCTCACCAGGGCCGCGCCCAGGATCGAGACGATCGCCGAGCGCTGCAGGCCGGCGGCAATTCCAATGATCGTGGCGGTTACGAATATCATCGCTCCACCTCCTCTTTACCAAGAACCAGTTTGCACAGAATTACACGGGGATGGCTAAGAAAGGCTTTGTGGATAGGGTTAACGCTTGATGAAGCGCCTACCGCGCCGCACGTCCTATTGGAGGTGCAAAGGACGCAGTCGCACTTTTTGAATCTCCGCATTTTCGGCAAGTTCGGATAAAAGACCGTATGAGCAGCTTCTTTGAGAATGATTCGCCGTCGAATCTTGCGGAATATTCCGTCTCGGAATTGTCCGGGTCGATCAAGCGCACCGTCGAGAGTGCCTTTGATCAGGTGCGCGTGCGCGGCGAAATCTCCGGCTATCGCGGGCCGCATTCCTCGGGCCACGCCTATTTTTCGCTGAAAGACGATCGCGCCCGCATCGATGCGGTGATCTGGAAAGGCACATTCTCCAAGCTGAAATTCCGCCCTGAAGAGGGAATGGAGGTCATCGCCACCGGCAAGGTGACGACCTTCCCCGGCTCGTCGAAATACCAGATCGTCATCGAAACGCTGGAGCCGGCCGGTGCCGGCGCGCTGATGGCTCTGCTCGAGGAGCGCAAGCGCAAGCTTGGCGCCGAGGGCCTGTTCGATGCCGAGCGCAAGCGCCGGCTTCCCTTCATGCCCAAGGTGATCGGCGTTGTGACGTCGCCGACCGGCGCGGTCATCCGCGATATCCTGCACCGTATTTCCGATCGTTTCCCCGTGCATGTGCTGGTCTGGCCGGTCAAAGTGCAGGGAGAGGGCTCTGGCGACGAGGTTGCAAACGCCATTCGTGGCTTCAACGAATTTGCGCCCGGCGGCCCGCTGCCGCGTCCCGATGTGCTGATCGTCGCCCGTGGCGGCGGCAGCCTTGAGGATCTCTGGAGCTTCAACGATGAGGCGGTGGTGCGCGCCGCCGCCGCCAGTGAAATCCCGCTGATCTCCGCCGTCGGCCATGAGACCGACTGGACGCTGATCGACTATGCCGCCGATGTCCGCGCGCCGACGCCGACCGGGGCCGCCGAAATGGCCGTGCCGGTCAAGGTAGATCTGGAAGCGCAGCTCGCAAGCCTTGCCGCCCGTCTGCAGGGAGGCGTGAGCCGGCAAATGGATCAGCGCCGGCAGGCGGTTCGCGCGCTACTGCGTGCACTGCCCTCTCTCGACCAGCTTCTGGCCCTGCCGCGCCGCCGCTTCGACGAGGCGGCTTCCGGCCTCGGGCGCGGGCTTGAGCTGAACACGCTCAACAAACGCCGCACCTTCGAGCGCGCCGCCTCGCATCTGCGGCCCGATGTCCTATCGAACCGCATCGTCGAGCGGCGGCAGATGCTGAGCGAGCGGATGACCCGCGCCGAGCGCACCATCGAGCGGATGATCGACCGCGCCCGCGCCCGCATCGGCCGTGCCGACGCCGTTTTTGCAACGCTTCCCTCGCGCCTGGAGACGCAGACCGGCCGCGCCCGTGATCTGCTCGGAAATCTCTCCCGCCGCACCGATACGGCGATCCGCCATCAGCTTGTGCGGGCGCGCGGTGAGCTGGCGGCGCAGGAGCGCGTGATGCAATCGCTGTCCTACAAGAACGTGCTGAAGCGCGGCTATGCCGTCGTGCGCGACGAGGCCGACCGGCCGGTGTCGCTGGCCGCAGCGCTTGCCACCGGTGCGGCAATCTCGATCGAGTTCGCCGACGGCCGCGTCGGCGCAGTCACCGGAGACAACCCGGTCGCCCCAGCACCGACGGAGCCACCAGCCGGCGCGCCGCAAAAGAAACGCATCGCGAAACCCGCTGGTCCCGTCGATCCGTCGAACCAGGGAAGCCTGTTCTGATGCGCATCCTGCTGGTTCTCGCCCATCCGCTGGAGGATAGTTTTGCCGCGGCGGTGGCGAAAACGGCAAAGGAAACACTCATCGCCGGGGGGCATCAGGTCGATCTGCTCGATCTCTATCGCGAAGGCTTCGATCCGCGCCTGTCCGAGGCCGAGCGGCGCGGTTACTTCGACCAGCCCTACGATACCTCCGGCGTCGGCGATATCGTGGCGAAGCTGCAGGCGGCCGATGGCCTGATACTGGTCTTTCCGCAATGGTGGTTCAATTTTCCGGCCATCCTCAAGGGCTTCTTCGATCGCGCCTTTGCGCCCGGTATCGCTTTCACCCACGATGCCGCCGGTGGCCGTATCGTGCCGAAACTCACCAATATCCGCCTTTTCTGGGCGCTGACGACGACCGGCTCGCCCTGGTGGATCGTCCATCTCTATATGGGTAATCCGGTGCGTCGTCTGATGAAGCGCGGCATTGCCGCCTTCTGCGCCAAGCGGCTCGATTTCCGCATGCTGACTCTGCACGACATGGACCGCGTCAGCGAAGCCGGGCGCCTAGCCCATCTGGCTCGCGTCAAGAAAACCTTGGCTGTTCTCTAAGCCTACATCGTTGAACGTCCTGAACCAGCTGGTGGCCGCCATCTTGATTCCAGTTTTCGAATCGGCGAAACTAGCGCTCGTCTGAAACAGGTTAGGTTGGTGCGGTTGGCCCAATCCCCGCCGAGTGCGGGTCCTTCCACTACTGCGGTAGAGGCCCAAGACCTTTAGCGTCTCGCAATCCCGCGGGGCGAACGAAAGGTTTGGCTATGCAGCAGCAGATTTCAGTTATCACCATCGGTGTTCTCGATCTTGGCCGGTCCAGGCGTTTCTATACGCAGGGGTTCGGATGGACGCCCGTTTTCGAGAACGACGAGATCATTTTCTATCAAATGAACGGCTTCGTGCTCGGCACATTCAAGCTCCCGTCGCTGGAGGCGGATATGGGGCGATCGGGCCTGAAAGTGCCCGGAGCTTTCTCGCTGGCGCACAATGTCCCCGGACGTGAGGACGTCAACACTGTCATGGATCAGTTGGTTGGGGCAGGAGGACACGTCGTTCGGGAGGCTGACGCGCCACCGCATGGCGGCTTTCGTGGGTATGTCGCCGATCCGGACGATCATGCATGGGAAATCGCCTGGAATCCCGCATGGCCGATCGATGAAAACGGCTTGGTTACGTTCAGCCTATGAATGTAGAAAAGCGGGCTTCGGCCCGCTTTTCTTTTACAATCATCTCGTCGATGCCGGCTTACGCCCACTCGCCCTTGCGCATGACCGGCACGCGCGAACCGTTGGCATTGATGCCGTCGATGTCGACCTTGTCGGAGCCGATCATCCAGTCGATGTGGATCAGGCTGGAATTGCCGCCCTGCGCCGTGATCTGCTCCTGGCTCAAGTTCGCTCCGTCAACGAAGCATTTCGAATAGCACTGGCCGAGCGCGATGTGGCAGGAGGCATTTTCGTCGAACAGCGTGTTGTAGAACAGGATGCCGCTGGCCGAGATCGGCGAGGAATGCGGCACCAGCGCCACTTCGCCGAGCCGGCGCGCGCCTTCGTCGGTGTCGAGCACCTTGTTCAGCACTTCCTCGCCACGCGTTGCCTTGGCTTCGACAATGCGGCCGCCTTCGAAGCGAACCTGGATATTGTCGATCAGCGTGCCCTGATGCGACAGCGGCTTGGTCGAGGAGACATGGCCTTCGACGCGCAGCGCATGCGGCGTGGTGAACACCTCTTCCGTCGGAATGTTCGGGTTGCAGGTGATGCCGTTCTTGGCCGTCGAAGCGCCGCCATGCCACTCATGGCCATCGGCAAGGCCGACCTTCAGGTCGGTGCCCGGACCCTGGAAATGCAGCGTCGCGAAGCACTGGCCGTTCATCCATTCGGACCGCTTGCGCAGGTTGGCATTGTGCTCGGCCCAGGCCGCGACCGGATCTTCGACATCGACGCGGGAGGCCGAGAAGATCGCCTTGGCAAGCTTGGCGACGGCAATCGCTTCCGGATCGTCTGGGAAGACCAGCTTGGCCCAGGAAGGGTTAGGGTAGGAGACGATGTTCCAGTTGATGTCGAAATTGGAGATCTTCTCCAGCGCCGGCTTGTAGGCGGCCGAATTGGCACGATTGGCGCGCGCCACCTTGGCCGGGTCCTGGCCGGAGAGCAGCATCGGATTGTCGCCGGAAATGGCGAGCCGCGCGGTATTGTTGGCGAAGGCCTTGCCCATGCCCTCATAGAGCCAGCTCGCCGCGCGATCGAAGCTCTGGTCGTGGCCGTATTCATAGCGGGCGAGCGTGGTTTCCTCGTCTGAGTAAAAGGTGGAGACGAGCCCTGCGCCGGCCTTGTAGGCCTCGCGCGTGATCAACCGCACCAGCGGCATCGCCGCGACCGGCGCGGTGATGAGCAGATCCTGGCCGGCCTGCAGCTGCAACCCGACTTTCACGGCCACTTCGGCAAGCTTTCCCAGCTTAGCGGTATCGACGGGATGATGGTTGGAGGCTGACGTCATGGTAAAACCTGCGTGCTGGGAATCGGAAAACGGTCCTCAGACTTAGACCGGTTTACGGCGAAAATGAAGGCGGTTCGTCTGCTGAAGCGTATGATCAGGCAATCAACGGCGCGGCATTCGCTTTCAGAACCTTGAGCGCGTCCTGCGGACTGAGCTGCACCTGCAGGCCACGCTGGCCGCCGTTGATATAGACGTACGTTTCAGTCATCGCCTGCGCCTCGATCGCCGTTGGCACGATTCTTTTCTGGCCGAAGGGGCTGATGCCACCGACATGATAGCCCGTCAGCCGCTCGGCATCGGCGGGTTTCATCATATTCGCCGATTTGCCGCCGAAAGCGGCTGCGAGCTTCTTCATGCTGACTTCGTGGTCGGAAGGCACGACCACGCAAACTGGCTTGCCATCCACCTCCGCCATCAGCGTCTTCAACACCCGACGCGGCTCCTCGCCCAAAGCTTCCGCTGCCTGCATGCCGACCCGCTCGGCATTCGGATCGTAATCATAGGCGTGAACAGTGAAGGCGACCTTCGCCTGGGTCAGCACTTGCGTGGCGCGGGTGGTTTTGGACATGGTTCAGCCCTTACGCACCGACCTTGAAGGCACCGGCATAAATCTCCGGCTTGAAACCGATCAGCAGTTTTCCGTCCGCTTCCAGCACCGGGCGTTTGATCATCGAAGGTTGGGCCAGCATCAGGGCGATGGCCTTGTCTTTGGTGAGGTCTGCGCGGTCTGCTTCCGACAGAGCCCTGAAAGTGGTGCCGGCGCGGTTGAGCACGATGTCCCAGCCGGCTTCCGCCGTCCAGCGTTCCAGGTGATCCCGGTCGATGCCGACGGCCTTGTAGTCATGGAAATCATAGGCGATGCCGTGGCTCTCGAGCCAGGTCCGCGCCTTCTTCATCGTGTCGCAATTCTTGATGCCGTAAATGGTGATGGTCATATCGGTTCCGTCTCTTGCTCTATCTCAGTCTTCCAGCGTTCCGGGCTTGCGGGCGGCGGCACTTGGCCTGTCACAGCCGATCTTCATCAGGTCGCCACGGCGGCGGACCAGGCGGTCGGAGACGCGGGTGACGATGAGGCCTGCCTGCGGAGCGTGAACGTCGATCGTCCCGTTCGGCATGCCGGGGGCGGTGATGATCGTCACCAGCAGATCGCCTTCCTCGACGCGCTCGCCGATATTGCGATGGAAGAGCACGGTGCCGGCCCGCGGCGCGCGGATCATCTCGACATTGTCGAGCGGCACCGCCGGTCCGGTGAAGGCGGAGAGAGTGACGCTGTCGTCACTGATCGCGCCACGGGCGGCAAGGAAACGCCAGAGCCCTTCGGCATCCTTCCTCGCCATCTCCGGATAGACATCGCGCGTGCCGCGCAACTCGACGGTGACCGACAGCTTGCCCGGCAACTGCGCCTTCTTCTCGCCGGGCACCTCATATTTCCAGGCAAAGCTGACCGCTTCCTCGAAGGCCGAGCTTTCGCCGTCGGATAGCAGCACGGCGTCCATGTCCAGCGCCGCCGCGAGATCGGCGGCCTCCGGCCAGAAGGCATCGTCGATATAGGCATATTGCAGGGACTCATCGTCGCAATGCAGGTCGATCACCAGATCGGCCCCGAGCGCCATATGGATCAGCTGCCGTTTCAACCGGTCGACGGCGGAATAGCGCTCCAGGTTTGCGATCAGCAGATGGCGGTCGTGCAGTGAGATCAGCGGGAAATCGCGGTTGAAATTGGCGCGCGAGCTGAGGTCGAAACGGCCCTGCATCTCGCCGAAATGCGATTGCGCAGCACCGATCGGGTTGGCGTGCGGCACGACGGTGATATCGCTCAGAAGCGCGCCCCCTGCTTCGGCCTGCCGCAGCCGCTCACAAAGGAAATGGGCAAGCGCCGTGCCCGGCAGCTCGCCGGCATGCAGCGCCGCCTGGATATAGATCTTCGGAGCATCCGGCTTGCTGCCTTTGAAATGCAGCACCGGCAGCCGCCATGCGATCCCCGTGGTATCGCCTTCAAGAACGATTTCGGTGATGTTCATGCGCCTGTCTCCTGCTTGTAATCGTCGCAGGTCCATACCAAGCCATGGTCGCTTCGCGCAACGATTATCGGGAAACAGGATCAAAGGCTTCGGTTTCCCGAAGCCTTTGGCTCTATGCGTTGTTTGTCCTGCGCAGCCAGAAGCAGATCGCAAGGCTGAGCAGGACGGCGCCGCCGCCAAGGAAGAAGGGTGCCGTATAGCCGAAGTGATCGGCAAGCACGCCGGCGATCGGACCGGTGCCGCCGAGCGCCACATCGAGGAACATCGAGTAGAGGCCGAGCGCCACGCCGCGATTCTGCGGCGGAATGCGCGCCATCGCCTCGTTGCCGAGTGCCGGGAAGACCGGTGCAAAGCCGGCGCCGGCAAGGGCTGAGCCAATGATCGCGACCGTGGGCGTCGAAGCAAGGGCAATCGTCAGCAGGCCGACTATCTCAAGCACCAGCGAAATACGCGCCAGCGGCAGGCCGCCGAAGCGGGCGACGGCTTGCGCCAATCCGAGGCGGATGCTCATAAAGGCGAGGCCAAAGGCACTCAATGCCAGAGAAGCCCCGTCCCAACCGCGGTTATGGAAAAACAGGGCAACGAAGGCCATGACCACGCCGAAGCCACTGGAGGCGAGCGCCAGCGCCACGCCGTAAGGCAGGATGCGGCTGAGCACCTGACCTGTGCCGATGCCTTTTTCCTTGATGCCGGGCACGGGTGGTCGCGTCTGCGCCAGCATCACACCGGCAATCGCCAGGCCGATCGTCACAGCGCCGATGGCGAAGAAACCATATTGCCCCTCCAGCCAGGCGCCGAAGGGAGCGGCAAGCGCGATGCCGCCATAGGTGGCGATGCCGTTCCAGGAGATGATGCGCACCGTTTCGCGCGATCCCATTAGGCCGATCGCCCAGGTGATCGCCGCCGTGCTGACCAGGCTTTCGCCGATACCGAGCGCCAGGCGTCCGGCAAGCAGCAGCGACAGGCTCGCCGCCGGAATGTCCGTCACAAGCGCCGATGCGAGCGTCAGGGCGCCGCAAAGCCCGTAGGCGAAAAAGCCGAGGAAAACCGAACGGCGCGGGCCATACTGGTCGCACAAGCGTCCGACCTGCGCGCGGCTGACGATGGTCGCCACATATTGCGTGCTGATGGCGATGCCGGCCCAGACGACACCGAAGCCGAGGCCGCTATCGACATGGGTCGGCAGCACGGCAAGCGGCAGGCCAATGGCCAGATAGCCAAAGAAGGTCAGCGCGACGATGGAGATGAGGGTCAGCGCCGAGTTGGACTGGATGGTCTGAGAGGCAGTGTTCACGAGATATCGCCTGCGGGCACCGGCCAGGCGGTGTCCATGCTGTTTGCCACGACGGGTCGGGGGTTATACCGGATGGAAATGGCAGCGATGCCACAACCAATTGGTATCAGGCAAAAGCGGGTCCGGTCAATGGAAGTGCTGCTATGCAGCAAAGACCATTGACGGGATCAGGTGATTGTGTTGCCCGCGCTTCACATCGTCAAAACCACGCTTGCCGTCGTCCGCCCGGCCTCCAGATCGGCATGGGCGATGGCTGCATCCTTGAGCGTATATTCCGCGCCGATCGGATTGATCAGGCCGGCCTGCAACTCCGCCATGAGGATCTCCGCGCCTTGCCGGTAGAGATCGGGATCGTTGGCATAGACCAGCACGCTTGGGCGTGAAAGCGCGATGGCTCGGGGGGCGGTCAATTCCTCGATCTCGATCGGCGGAATGGGGCCGGCCGGCTGTCCGAGGCTGGCGACCATGCCGAAGGGGCGCACGGCGGCGAGCGTCTGCGACAGCATTGCGCCGCCGATGCCGTCTATGGCGAAATGTACGCCCCGGCGGTCGGCGATGCGGCGGGTTTCCTCTACCCAATCCTCGGATGTGTGCAGGAGGACGGTATCGGCGCCGGCCTCATAGGCAAACTCCGCCTTGGCTTCCGAGCCGACGGTGGCGATGACGTTTGCGCCGAGCCGCTTAGCCCAGCGGGTGACGATCTGTCCGACGCCGCCAGCGGCCGCGTGCACCAGGATCCACTCGCCTGGCTGCACAGGATGGACCTTGTGCAGCAGCATCTGGGCGGTAAGCCCGCGTAGCATCGAGCTGCCGGCAAGCCGCTCGCTGACGCCGTCGGGCAGTTTTATCAGCCGGGAGGCGGGCAGGGTACGCATCTCGGTGTAGCTTCCGAGCGGATGACCGACATAGGCAACGCGATCGCCGACCTTCAGGCATTCGACGCCGGCGCCGATCGCATCCACGACACCTGCACCCTCGAAGCCGAGAATGGTCTGGCCGGGTGGCCGTGGGTAAAGACCCGAGCGAATGTAGATATCGACGAAATTGACGCCGGAAATGCTTTGGCGGATACGGGCCTGACCGGGACCCGGTTCGGTGATGGGGAGATCAACGAGCTGCATCGTCTCGGGGCCGCCGGGGCTGTTCATGGCAATGGCTAGGGGCATAGAGGTAGTCTCCTTTCAGACGCAGTTTTGATCACAAAGCCGCGTCTGAATAAATTCGGTATGAGCTCACCATATCTGTGCAATAATGCACAGATGATCGATTGGCAGGACCTTCTTCATTTTGCCTCTCTGGCGCGGACCGGCTCGCTCTCGGCGGCCGCGCGCGAGCTTGGGGTCGATCACGCCACCGTCGGCCGGCGCATCGCCGCGCTGGAGCGCACGCTTGACCTTCGCCTGATCGACCGCCGGCCGCGCACCTCGCCGCTGACGGCCGATGGCCGGGCGATTGCCGAGCTGGTGGTCGGCATGGAGGAGAATGTCGAGGCGATCAGGCGTTATTCGAAGAGCGCCGTCGCCGGTCTGTCCGCCGCCGTCAAGATCAGCGCGCCGCCATCCATCGCCGCCCATCTGATTGCCCCAAAGGCAGTCGGCTTCCGTGCCGAGCATCCCGACATCACGCTGACCATCGCCGGTGTGACAAGACGGGCGGCGCTCGATCATGGAGAAGCCGACATCGCTGTGCGTATGACGCGCCCTGAGGAGAGCGATCTTCTGGTGCGGCGCATTGGCGTCATGCGTTTTGGGCTCTACGCCACGCCTGATATTGCGGAGGCGCCGGAGGAAGACTGGGTCTTCATCGGATATGACGCGGCGCTGGAGCATCTGACGCAGCAGACCTGGCTACGCAGCCTCTTGGTCGGCCGGCCCATCGTCTTCCGCGCGGGCGATATCTTCGGCCAGCTGGAGGCCGCGCGCGCTGGTCTCGGCGTCGTGGCTCTCCCCGCGTTCCTGGGTGACGGCGAGGCGGCTCTCATGCGGTTGTCGACGGCCATCCCGTCGCCGACGCGCGACCTCTGGCTGGTGACCTATCCCGATCTCCGCCGCTCGCCCGCCATCCGGGCGGTGATGGATTTTGTCAGCGAAACGATTGGCAGAAGCTGCCCGCTTCGCGATGCGGACGCGGCCGGCTAGGGCGATGGTTCGCGCCCTTTGTTTTCCTGTTGCAGCTCATTAGCGAATCTCTACACATAGTCGAATGGACGATTTCCATGGTCGGTGATCGATGACGAAGTTGAGTGGCTTGCCCGCAATCAACAAAGCCGATGTCATTGCGGGCATATCGGTGGCCGGCCTGATGCTGCCGGAGGCCGTTGCCTATGCCGGCATTGCCGGCCTGCCGCCGCATCGGGCTATTCTCGCCGGTATCGCCGGCTGTCTGGTCTACGCGATCTTCGGGCGCAGCCGCTTCGCGATCGTCTCGCCGACATCGTCTTCCGCCGCCATTCTGGCGGCCACGCTGGCGATCGTGCCGGGGGACGCGACGGTCAAGGCCGGCCTTGCGACCGTTGCCGTCGCCCTTGCCGGCATTCTCTTCGTCATCGCCGCCGCGCTGCGCCTCGGCGGCATCACCGGCTTCATCTCGCGCCCGGTGCTGCGCGGCTTCGCGCTCGGGCTGGCGATCACCATCATCCTGCATCAGCTGCCGATTCTGGTCGGCGCCTCCGTACAGGGCTCCAATATCTTCAGCTATGCCGCCGCGCTGTTTGCGGCGATCCCGCAATGGAATCCGGTGAGCGTCGCGGTCGGTGTCGTGGCGCTCGCCGCTTTGCTGCTGCTTAAGCGCCTGCCGGGCATTCCCGGCGCTTTCCTCGTGCTGGCCGCCGGCATTCTCAGCTCTTTCGTCTTTGACCTTGCCGGTCATGGCGTAAAGCTTGTCGGGACGATCGAGGTTCTGCCGCAATGGCCGTCGCTGCCCGATGCCGGCTGGGCGGCCTATTCGCGGCTGGCGCAGTTCACCGTGCCGCTGGTGCTCATTCTCTTTGCCGAATCCTGGGGGACGATGCGGGCCTTGGCGCTGCGCTATGGCGATACGCTGGCGGTCAATCGCGAACTGGGCGCGCTCGGCTTTGCCAATATCGCCAGCGCCGTCGTCCAGGGCATGCCGGTCGGCGCCGGTTTTTCCGCCGGCTTCGCCAGCGAGGCAGCGGGCGCGAAAACACGCGCCACGGCGGTCTTCGCCGCTATCGGCCTTGCCATCCTGATTGCCTGCGCCGGACCGCTAGTGGCACGGTTGCCGGAGCCGGTGCTTGCCGCCGTGGTGATCGCGGCGCTCACGCATGCGCTCGACCCCAGCCCGATCCTGCGTCTCAGGCGGCTCCATCGCGACTTCTACGTCGCGCTCGGCGCCACGGCGGGCGTGCTGATTTTCGGGGTCCTCAACGGCATGCTGCTGGCGATCGCACTGTCGCTGGCCGCGATGATGCATCGCCTGGCCTCGCCCTATATCGCCCGGCTCGGACGGCTCGGGAGCAGTCACAATTTCGTTGACCTCAGCCGTCATCAGGAGGCATCGGAAACACCCGGCGTCGCCATCTGGCGCCCCGGCGAGCCGCTGTTCTTCGGCAATGCCGATACGATCTTCGGTGAGATCCTCTCCCTTAGCCGGGGAGAAGCGGGGATCAGGGCTGTCGTCCTTAGCCTCGAGGAGAGCTCCGATCTCGACAGTACCGCGCTCGATGCACTGATGGAGTTCGACGGCGCGATGCGCGTCGCCGGCATCCGCCTGCAATTCGCCCGCGTCCACGACCGGGTTCGCGATCTCATGACAGCGGCCGGCATGGCGAGTGTCGACAGTCGTTGCAGCTTCAGCGTCGACGATGCGATCACGGCGATCGGGCCGGCAGCAAAGAGCAGCGTATCTCAGTCCGATAGCAGCCAGTAGCAGAGATGCTCGTGCCTGGCCTTGCTCTGCAGGCTGTTGACGAGCACGAAATCCCGGACGGTCCATGAAACGGGCCTTTCGAGCGTCACTTCCGGAATGAGATGGCCCTTGTAGAGCAGCGTCATATGCGGCTCGAATTTTCCTCCGTCGTCATTGGCAAACCCGGTGAGCTGCATGGCTTCATCCAACTCCCGACGGAGCGCCTTCAGCTCCGCATTTCCTTCCCTGTTCCAGAGAACCAGCGGGCGATTGTCGCCACCTCCGAAGCTGACGGCCCGGTCAAACTCCACCTGGAAGGACCGCCTCCTGACGGTCGATGCTGCCTGCATCGCCGCAAACGCCGCTTCCTCCGGCAGGCCGCGATAGGAGCCGATTTGGTAAAGCGAGATATGAGACAGATCCGGGCGTCGCGGCTTTGCCGTAAAGCCATGTCGCAGGCGCAGATCGTTCGCCAGGTCGACACTTGCCGAGGCTACGTCCGGATCCGGCAGGATGGCGAAATAAAGAGCCTCCACATGCGTTGGATCGGCTTTGGATTTTCGCATCCGCGATCCCGCTCCGAGATTGAGCGAAAGCTGTCCGTTGTTCCTCATGGGATTGCTTCAAAGCCAAATGGCCCTGCCTTGTCCTGTACGCGAAAATTCGGCGTATCTTAAGGTCGCATAGTTGCAAAATCAAGAACAAAGAGTGAACATATAGCTCACGCAAGAATCGGGTTGAACTTGGCTGTCCGAAGCACGATTCTCATGGCCAAGTGGAAACATGGAGATTCCGCCATGAGCGATGCACAGCAATATTATCTGATCTTCGAAACCGCAGGCGGTTTCTGCGGGATCGCCTGGAACGATATCGGCGTCACGCGCTTTCAGTTGCCGTCGAAAAGCGCCGGCTCGACCGAGCGCTTTCTGCGGCAGCGTCTGCCCGACGATGCCAGGCCGGGCACGCCGTCGCCGGAGGTGACTGACGCCGTCGCCGCCGTGAAGCGCTATTTTGCAGGCGAGGAAATCGACTTTTCCGGCATCAAGCTGGATCTCGGCGAACTGGATAGCTTCTTCGAGCGCGTCTATGCCGCGGCGCGCCAGATCGGATGGGGCCACACGACGACCTATGGCGCGCTGGCCAAACAGCTCGGCGCGGGACCGGAAGCCGCACGCGATGTCGGCCAGGCCATGGCGCGGAACCCTGTGGCGCTGATCATCCCCTGCCATCGCGTGCTTGCCGCCGGCGGCAAGATCGGCGGCTTTTCGGCGCCCGGCGGCTCGACCGCCAAGACCCGCATGCTGGAGCTCGAAGGCGTCCAGCTCGCGCCGCCGAAGCCCGTGCAGCAATCCCTGGGGTTTTAGACGGGGCGAGAAGCTGGGCCGCGTCATGCCGTGCGATAGGAATAGGGTGCGGCTTGGTCTGAGCCTATGAGGCGCATTGGCGAACAGTTCGTCAACGAATTCGAACGCCGGAGCCGTTTAAGGTTTCGGCCTTTTCGGGTACAAAAGGGTCACATGGTTCTTCTCGACGGTCGGAGTGTGCATCTTTGCTGGCCCGCGCAGACGTCTCGGCGTCTTTACCCGAAAACATCCTCAACCTGTCGGTGTCGCAGCGGGTCTGGAACGGTGTGGGTGTCAAACTCAATGAATGGCATTGCTCTGGCAGGGTGGTTCATCAATTCCCTCACGAGACGAAGCCCCGCCTCATCGCTCTGCTTGAAGAGGTCGGCGGCAATCCGTGCGAGCCGCGCCTGCGCGAGACCCAGCCGTGCCCTGTCGGTTATATGCCGAGGCACATGGACTTCGCGCCGGGCGGCATGGAGATGTGGGGTTACAGCGCCGACTGCCGTTTCGTGAAGGACGCAACCCTGACCTTCGATCTCGCGGTGCTAGGCGAAGGGATAGCCACGGAATTCGATGCAGATGCTGCGTCCGCGCCGCGTCTGCGCTTTTCCGATGATCGTATCTGGACCCTGATCAAGCTGCTCTCGGACGCGGTGAACGATCCCGACCCGTCGTCGCAGCTCTATGGCGATGGGCTGACCACTGCGATCGCAGCGCGGCTCTTTGCCGATCCACTGCCGCCTGGCGCTGATGGCAAGGGCCTTGCCGCCTGGCAGCTTCGGCGTGTTGTGGAGTATCTGAACGAGCATCTGCCCGAGCGCGTCGACCTCGCGCATCTGGCGGCGCTGGCGAGCCTCTCGCAGGCGCATTTCAGCCGGGCGTTCAAGGCATCGACCGGGATGGCGCCCTATCGCTGGCAGCTCGACGCGCGCATCCGTCGCGCGCAGGCGCAGCTGATCGGCACGCGCGCGTCCCTCGATCAGGTGGCCGAGGCAAACGGCTTTGCCGATGCCGTGCATTTCGGGAGGACGTTCCGGAAACTTACCGGAGCGACGCCGGCGGCGTGGCGGCGCGATCGGACAAATTGATCGTGATCCCGTAGCGGATTCGGACTGAAAACCGCAGAATCGAACAGTGCATTCCACAAGATGGCGGAGCAATAATCCCTCGACCGGACAGGCGAAAGAGGACGCTTCGCGCATTTCACGACGCTTGCCACCTCGACGCCTCGATCGGGACAAGTGGAGAATGATCATGGAATCTATCGATTATAACGGCCGGATGCAGGCGAACCTCATCCGGGTGTTCGGCGAGCGTGAAGCCGGGCGGCGCGTGGCGGCGATCCGCGAGCTCTACGCGGAAGATGCCGTGCTTTACGAGCCGGATGCTGCGGCGACCGGGCATATCGCCATCAACGAGGCGGTGACGGCACTGTTGTCGAGCCTGCCGCCAAACTTCGCCTTCACTGCGATCGGTCCTGCCGTCGGTCATCATGGCGTCGGCCGGCTGCGCTGGCAGTCCGGACCGCCGAACGGCCCCGTGGCCGTGACGGGAACCGATGTCGCTCATTTCGAGGGCGGCAAAATCCGGACCCTCCACGTCTTCATCGACCCCGCCGGCGCCTGACGCGTCGCCTGCATATTCAAGGAGTTACCATGCCCAAGACCGGCCTCGAAGCGCTGCTTCGCCCCGAGGACAGCATCCTCGTGCTCATCGACCATCAGCCCTACCAGTTCACCAATCTGAACAGCCATGACCCGGCGACGATCGTCAACAACGTCATCGGCCTTGCCAAGACGGCGAAGGTCTTCGACGTGCCGACGATCCTGACCACGGTGATCGAGGAGCGTGGCGGCTACATTATCAAAGGGCTTCAGGACGTCTTTCCGGACCAGAAGCCGATCGACCGCACTTTCATCAACACCTGGGAAGACCCGAAGGTGACCGATATCGTCAAGAGGAGTGGGCGCAAGCAGCTCGTGCTGGCCGCGCTCTACACCGAGATCTGCCTCGCCATGCCGGCGATCCAGGCACTTGCCGAGGGATATGACGTCTTCATCGTTACCGACGCATCGGGCGGCGTCACGCTGGAAGCCCATGACATGGCCGTGCGCCGCATGGTGGCCGCCGGCGCGGTGCCGATCACCTGGATGGCTGTGCTCGGCGAATGGCAGCGCGATTGGGCGCGCGAAGAGACGGCGACCGGCGTTGAGGGCGTCGTTCTCGAACATGGTGGGGCGAGCGGCGTCGCCCTGGCCTGGGAGCTGCAGCTTCTCGCCGGGCGCACCGCAACGGGCATCTGATCATGTCCTCCTCGCCCGCGCCGATCCGTATCGGCTACTGCCTGTCGCTGACCGGTCCCGTCGCGGGCAATAGCCTGTCGGCGCGGCTCGCTCATGAGATTTGGCGCGATGATATCAACAACAGGGGCGGGCTGCTCGGCCGCCCCGTCGAACTCGTCTGCTACGACGATCAGGCCGACGCCTCGCGCGTTCCCGGTCTCTACGAACGGCTGATGGACGAAGACAAGGTCGATATCGTCATCGGCGGCTACGGTACCAACACCCTGTTGCCGGCAATGCCGTCAATCATCGAGCGGCAGCGCTTTTTCGTCGGTTTGATGGGGCTCGGCGTCAACAACACGCTCGCTTATCCGAATTATTTCGCCATGATCCCGACCGGGCCGGATCCGAACGCGGCACTCACCGAAGGCTTCTTCGAGCTTGCCGCCGCGCAGACCCCGCGACCCGAAACCGTGGCGCTCCTGTCGGCGGGCGCCGAATTTTCCAAGAATCCCATTCTTGGCGCCAAGGCCAATGCGGATAAATACGGCTTCCGGATTGTCCATGAAGCTACCTATCCGCTGGCGACCGAGAATTTCACGCCGGTCATCGATGCTGTTGCCGTGAGCGGTTGCGACCTGCTGTTCCTCTGTTCCTATCTCAACGACTCGGTCGGCCTCGTGCGCGCCATCCATGCTCACCCGTTCCGCCCGAAGATGGTCGGCGCCGGCATGATCGGTCCGCAGAACACCGCGGTGAAAACCGTACTCGGCCCGCTGCTCAACGGCTTCGTCAATTACGAATATTGGGTGCCGGTCCCCAAGATGATGTTCCCCGGGGTTCGGGCGTTTCTGGATAATTATCAGGCGCGCGTCGCCGCCGGCGTCGATCCGCTCGGGCATTATATGGCGCCGCTCGCCTATGCGCAGATGCAGGTGGTCGCTGAGGCCGTCGAGGCGACGGGCGGACTTGATGACACCCGCCTATCAGCCTTCGCGCGCGACGCGACCTTCGACACGGTCATGGGCGAGGTGAAATTCGGCAAGAATGGTGAATGGGTACATCCGCGTGTCCTGCAGGTTCAGTTTCAGGGGATCGTTGGCCACGGGGCTGATCAGTTCAAGGATGGCTCAAGGCAGGCCGTGGTCTCTCCGAACATGATGGCCTCGGGAGAATTGATCTTTCCCTATGCGGAAGCATTGTGAGCTGATCAGTCCCACGGGCAGTGAAGAAAATATCGTTCGCTAACGCTCCGGTCGCGACTGCTCGATGCCCGGCATATCGGCGATCTGCTCCGCGAGAAAGTCGATCAGCAGCCGGACCCGGGCAATTCCCGCCCGCTCGGGAACGATCAGCATGCTGAGCGGAACCGGTGGCAGTGCATAGTCCGGCAGAATTGCCACGAGCCGGCCGTTCGTCAGGAGGTCATCGACGAGCCAGTGATGGGTGGGGGCGATGCCGCGTCCCGCGACGAGGGCCTCGCGTGCCGCAAGTCCATGGTCGACCCGGAACCGTCCGCCGAAGGGCACCAGATGGCGATTGCCATCCGGGCCTTCCAGAACGAGCGTATCGCTGCCCGCTATGTTCGACATCCGGATGCCCTCATGACCGGACAAATCCTGTGGGACGACAGGTGTTCCCCGCGCCGCCAGATAGGCAGGTGCGACGGCCAGCAGGCGGCGGCTCTGACCAAGGGCTCGCAGCTTCATCGAGCTGTCGGTAAGCGGACCGAGGCGCAACGCGATATCGACGCCTTCCTCGACGAGGTCGATACGCTCGTCGGTGAGGCTGAGATCGACCGCGATCTCGGGATAGCGGTCCTGGAAGGCAAAGATCAGCCGGCTGGCGTGCAGGACGCCGAAGGCGGCCGTGCAGGATATGCGGATCGTGCCAGCCGGCGCCCCGCGCGTGCTGCGCGCCTCATCGCCGGCCTGTTCGACAAGCCGCAGGATCTGGATGCTGTCGGCATAATAGCGGCTGCCCTCATCGGTCATGGTGACGCGTCGGGTGGTGCGCGAAAGCAGGGGCACGCCCACAGCCTCCTCAAGCTCCCGCAGATGCCGTGTCACGGTCGACTGGCCTATTGCGAGCTCGCGCGCCACCGCGGACAGGCTGCCGCGCTCGGCCACGCGGACGAAGGTTCGCATGCGCTCCAGCGTGACATCGGATTTATCCATTTTTCGGCACAATCTTATCCATTGCCTAGATATAGCGGATCACTCCGGTGCTGACTACTTTGTGGGTCAATCTTCCATCACACAGGGATCGCTGCCCCATGAAAGTTCTGCTTGTCTTTGCTCATCCCGAACCGCGCTCGCTCAACGGCGCGCTGCGCGACGTCGCCATCAAGGAGCTGGAAGCCCAGGGCCATGAGGTGCGGGTTTCGGATCTCTATGCCGATGACTGGAAATCCGAGATCGATCGTGATGATTTTCCCTCGCTGGCGCCGGACGCACGCCTTATAGCGGTCGCGGCATCCAAAAATGCCTTTGATGCCGACACGTTGACCGACGATGTCAAAGCCGAGATCGAGAAGCTTCTGTGGGCGGATACGCTGATCCTGCAATTCCCTCTCTGGTGGTTCTCCATGCCGGCCATTCTGAAGGGCTGGGTCGAGCGGGTCTTTGCCTACGGCTTCGCCTATGGCGTCGGTGAGCACAGCGATCAGCGTTGGGGGGACCGCTACGGGGAAGGAACGCTTGCCGGCAAGCGCGCCATGCTGATCGTCACGGCCGGCGGCTGGGAGGCGCATTACTCATCGCGCGGGGTCAACGGACCAATCGACGACCTGCTCTTCCCGATCAATCACGGCATCCTCTATTATCCTGGCTATGACGTGCTGCCGCCCTTCGTGACCTACAGCGTCGATCGTCTCGATGAAGCCGGCTTCGGGTCCGTTGCCGAAGGCCTGCGCGAGCGGATGAGGACACTCGGCTCCACGCCGCCCATTCCCTATCGGCAACAGAATGGCGGCGATTATCTGATCCCGAGCATGCAGCTCCGCCCGGAGTTGGGTGAGGCCGCCGCGACCGGTTTCGCGCTGCATTTGAAAGATGAGATAGCGGCCGATTAGCCGGAAGGCCGCTCTTTCGTCGGGTTGGTGCGGTTCACTCGGGCATAACGATGCGGATCGGGCGGGTTCCGATCGGAGCACCGGTCGCGCGATCGATGGTGACAGGATCGATCTCGTCTCCGGTCTCTGCGTCGAAGAACCGGGTGACACCGTCTGCGTTGCGGTGTTTTCGCCCCCAGGCGCCGATCGCGAACAAGACCGGCAGGAAGTCCAGGCCCGCTTCGGTCAGCACGTATTCATCGCGCGGCGGCCGCTCCGAGTAGCGCCGTTTCTCCAGCAATCCATCCTCGGTCAGCGCCGCAAGCCGTCGGGTGAGGATGGTCGGAGCGATGCTGAGGCTCTTGCGGAATTCATCGAAGCGGGTGAGCCCGGTATGGGCATCCCGCAGGATCAGCATACTCCATGCATCCCCCACCAAAGCGAGGCTGCGGGCGATCAGGCATGGTTGGTCTGAAAGATTCTGCATGTTAGTATCTTTTTGATAGTGACTTAGTTTCGAAATGATAGTAACTTAGTTTTCATCGATGTTCCACGACAAAAATGAAAGCTGAGAGAAATGAGTAATAAAGAACGCGGCGTCGCCCTGGTCACAGGCGCTTCCTCCGGCATTGGGCTGGCAACGGCACGAGCACTGCGGCGCAATGGCTACCGGGTGTTCGGAACCAGCCGCAAGCCGATGGCCGATACATCGGATGGCGTAGTAATGCTGGTCTGCGACGTCACCGATGACAGGTCCGTGCAGAATGTGGTCGATGATGTCGTCAGCCGCGCGGGACGGATCGATCTTCTCGTCAACAATGCCGGGATCGGGCTGCTCGGTGGTGCCGAGGAGTCCTCCGCCGCACAGGCAAAGGCTCTATTCGACGTCAATGTCTTCGGTGTCGTGCGCCTGACGAATGCTGTTCTGCCTGTCATGAGACGCCAGCGAAAGGGCCGGATCATCAACCTGAGCTCCATCCTCGGGCTCATCCCGGCCCCGTTCAACGCTCTCTATGCGTCGACCAAGCACGCCATCGAGGGCTATTCGGAATCGCTCGACCATGAGGTGCGGACGCAAGGCATCCGCGTTGTGCTCGTAGAACCCGGCGTTACCCGCACGGCTTTCGAGGAAAATCTCACGCGACCGGATCAGCCGCTTCCCGTGTATGATACTGTCCGTGCCGACGCCGAGACGCTGATGCGTGAGATCGTCGAGACCGGGGATGCCCCCGAGATCGTTGCCGACATGGTGGTCAAGGCGGCCAATGCAACCGCACCGAAACGGCGGTACACTGCAGGAAAGGCGGCGGGCCAGGTCCGCTTCATACGCCGCTTCCTGCCGGAGTCGTTCGTCGACAAAAATCTCCGGAAATTCAACAGGCTTCCCGCCTGAGCCGCTAGCGCCGCAATCTTAGGAAACGAGAGTTGTTATCATGAAGGCATTTCTGATCGATCGCTATGCGAAGGGCGCAGCTCTGCGCCTTGGCGAAGTCCCCGAGCCAGCATTGCGGGAAAACGACGTCCTGATCCAGATCCATGCCACCAGCGTCAACCCGCTGGATGGCAAGATCAGGGACGGCGAGTTCAAACTCATCCTGCCATACCGCCTGCCGCTGATCCTAGGCAATGATGCAGCGGGTGTCGTGGTCCGGGTCGGCTCCAAGGTCCGGCGCTTCAAGCCGGGTGACGAAGTCTATGCGCGTCCGGCCAAGGACCGCATCGGCACCTTCGCGGAGTTCATCGCGATGAACGAGGCCGATGTGGCGGCAAAACCGAAGACCCTGACGATGGAAGAGGCGGCATCGATGCCGCTCGTTGCGCTGACCGCCTGGCAGGCGCTTGTCGAGCGGGCAAAGCTGAAGAAGGGGCAGAAGGTTCTGATCCATGCCGGCTCGGGCGGCGTCGGGGCGATCGCCATCCAGCTCGCCAAACATATCGGCGCGACCGTGGCGACGACCACGAGCACCGCCAATGTCGATCTCGTCAGAGGCCTCGGAGCGGATGTCGTCGTCGACTACAAGAAGGACGATTTCGAAAATGTCCTGCAGGGCTATGACGTCGTGCTGAACAGTGTTGGCAAGGATACGCTGGAGAAATCAGTGCGCGTTCTGAAGCCGGGCGGGAAGCTCATCTCGATCTCCGGTCCGCCGGATCCGGAGTTTGCCAGGGAAAACGGTTCCGGCTGGCTGCTTCAGCAGGTCATGCGTCTGTTGAGCTTCGGTATCCGCAGGAAATCGAAACGTCAGGGCGTCAGCTATTCGTTTCTCTTCATGAAGCCGAGTGGCGAACAGCTCGGGCAGATCGCCGCGCTAATCGAGGCAGGAGCCATACGCCCCGTCATCGATCGGGTGTTTCCGTTCGAGAAGACCAACGACGCCTTGGCTTACGTCGAGACCGGTCGCGCCAAGGGCAAGGTCGTGATCGCGGTGAAGTGAGGCA
The DNA here is from genome assembly GCF_058803745.1 of Rhizobium sp. GW821-FHT14E12. NCBI lineage: Bacteria > Pseudomonadati > Pseudomonadota > Alphaproteobacteria > Hyphomicrobiales > Rhizobiaceae > Rhizobium > Rhizobium sp. GW821-FHT14E12. Next base: position 80,718 of record NZ_JBXAPH010000008.1, on the reverse strand, counting down.
TACTGAAACTCCAAGTTCCGGGACTTCGCTTTGAAGACCCGGAACGTCTCACCGCTAGTCCGGTGAGCCGGCGGCGTGGGGTAGGGCGGTTCCTTGCGGCTATTCGACAGGGATCGCCGCCCGGTCAACCGCCAATTTCATCTCGTGATAATGTTCCGTCAATCTCGTCAGATCAAATGCCCTGTTGAGTCCGCTCGGATTTGGAAGCACCCAGATTGAAGCGCCCGCGAATTCGTCCGGCTGCCTGCCCCATTCGACATGCGCTCGAAGGCTGATCGCCGCATAGGCCGCCTTGCCTAGAAATGCCAGATTCCCCGGCGCAAGCTTTCTGATCTTGTCTTCCAGCGCAGGAGCGGCGGTGATGTAATCGCGCTTCTTGAGCTCGCTGGCGCTCTTCGTGGGACGCGAGACCGCCGATGTCAGGCCCAAGCCATATCGCAGCATCTCGCGTTCTTCCTCCGCCCGCAGCAGGCGAGGGGTAAATCCGGCAAGATGCAGGACGCGCCAAAAGCGGTTGCTTCGGTTCGAGAAGTTGTGGCCGTCTAGATGAGCGGAAAGGGCAGGGTTCAAGCCGCAGAAGACCACGGAAAGGCGAGGGGCAAGAATTTCCGCTAGCCCGGCCGCCTGCGCTGCGATTTCGGATTGCTCATCCATGTCGGCGGCCATGGCATTCTCCTGCATATCAAATGTCCCTGCGACAGCGAGGGCGCATTCCATTATCTTCGGCGCCAGATTATTGGCGCAAATCGGCCATCTCGTATAGCGGCCGAATTTCGATCTCGCTCGGTCCCGGCATGGGATTGGGGCAGCGCTTCACCCAGGCGACCGCCTCGTCCATGTCCTTGACCTCCCAGAGCCAGAAGCCGGCAACCAGCTCGCGGGCCTCGGTGAAAGGCCCGTCGATGACAGTACGGCCCGGACCATCGAAGGCAATGCGCTTGCCATGCGACGAGGGTTTGAGGCCATCGGCGGCAACCAGGATGCCGGCATTGCGAAGCTCATCGTTAAATCTGCCCATTGCCGCCATCATCTCCATGGTTTCGGGCGTGGGGACAAACCCCTTTTCGCTGTCGTCGGTAGCCTTCACCAGAACCATCACACGCATCGTCTGTCTCCTTGTTTGAACCGGCCTTATCGGCCTCACATCGGAACGACGAATGGAGCTTTCGGAAACCGACAATGTCCCGCGATTTTTTCGCGATCCGGCCCCTATCGACGCTGTGCACCGGTGTGAGTGTCGATAGCCGCAATGATTTCATCCCAATCCTCGGGATGAATTTCATGGCCGCCGCCCTCGAGACGAAGAAGCTTTGCGCCTTTGACGGTTTCTGCCAGCAATTCACCATGCTCGACGGGGAAGATCGGGTCTGCCGTACCGTGGATGACGAGAAGGGGCGGGACCAACCCGCCGAGCTTGTTTTTCCAGGTATCGCCACCCTTCAGCATGAAATGATTGGTGGCACTGACGAAGTTTTTGGCGCGCTTGACATCGCGCTCGACAAGATTACGGGCAGCTGCCTCATCATGGGGGTGCGCCGTACCCGCAATCATCCGCGCATCCCTAACGATGAAGTCGATGACCTGAGCGTTGTCGGTCCAATCGATGTTCTCGCCCGCCGCCGCGTGCTCCATATAGCTATCGCTGGTCTGCGGTAGAGTAGAGGTGTCGATGCCGATCGGCGTGGTGGAGATCAGCGTCAGCGTCCTGACCCGTGCTGGATGGGCAAGCGTCGCGATCTGCGCGATCATCCCGCCCAGCGACATGCCGACCAGATGGGCGCTGTCGATGTCGTAAGCGTCGAGCACGCGCATTGCGTCCTCGGCCATGTCGTCCATCGTGTAGGAAGAGCTGCCCGGCTCGTAGAAGGTCGAAAGGCCGGTGTCGCGATTGTCATAGCGGATGACATAACGGCCCTGGGCGGCGAGCTGTCGGCAAAACGCCTCCGGCCACCACAACATTGAAGCCATGGCTCCCATGATCAGCAGAGTGGGCTGATCGGTCGGGTCGCCAAAAACCTGCGTGGCAATCTCCACGCCGTCAGCCATGATGATGCGTTCACTCATGTCGGTCGCTCCTCCCCCTTGCAAAATATCTGATTGCATTTCGCAACTGGTTTTGTTATCCCATAACCGATCTCATTATGCAACCGGTTTTCCAAAGGGGCGATAGGTTGGATGATCGCTGACGCTGCCCATCAACCAAGTGACCGAAACAAAACCAAGCGAGGGTGGAGATGTTGAATCGCGCTGACTTCTATGACGCGGAATTAAAGCGGCACAACCGGCATTTGCGCGCCGCCGCCAGCGTTGGCGTGCGTGACCGCGTGCTCGATATCGGTTGTGGATCGGGACAGTCGACGCGTGAGGCTGCCCATGTTGCGGTGGAAGGCAACGCGATTGGTGTCGATACGTCCTTGGAGATGCTCGAGGTTGCGCGACGACGTGCCGAGGAAGCGGGCTTGCGAAACATTGCGTTTGAAGAGGGTGATGCCCAGCACCACGCATTTCCCGCTGCCGGCTTCGACCTCTGCATCAGCCGGTTTGGCGTGATGTTCTTTGCCGATCCGGCGGCGGCGTTTGCCAATGTCGCCCGCGCGATGCGTCCGGGCGCGCGTCTTGCCTGGATGGTGTGGCAGGGTCAGGAGCGCAACGCGTGGTCTGGTGCCATTCGGCAAGCCCTAGCCCCAGGAACCGCCGTTTCTGCGAGTGCCTTGACGCCGTTCTCACTAGGCGATCCCGCCATCGCCACGGAACTTCTGAGCACAGCCGGCTTTGTTTCGGTTGATTTCATCGATGTGCGGGAGCCGGTCTTCTACGGCTCCGACGTCGATACGGCGTTTGATGCACTCATCAACCTCTATCTTGTGAAGGACGCGCTCGCCCGAACCGGCGAAGCACCCGACAAGGCAATGCAGCGGCTGCGTGATCTACTGGAGGCGCATATGACCCCGGAGGGCGTGCTCTTCGACTCGCGCGCATGGATTATCACCGCTCGGAGGGGATAGAGGAGTTGACGGGTTGTCCGCGCCCCGCGCCTTGTTGATCACAGACCTTGCGATGCATGTTGACCCGCCTTTCGTTCGCCAATACGAATCGAGGTCCGCAACGAGGCATCCATTGAGCCCATGCAGAAATCGGTCTTCCTAGTTTCCCTGCTCGCCATTGTTTGTGCATGCTCACAAGCGCACTCCGCTGTCTGGCAGCCTTCACCCGGCCACGTACAGGTGCCGATCTGGCCCGGGGCGGTGCCGGATGCCGTGCCCGATGCGAAACCCGAATCCGTTCTTCCCGGCTCGGCGACGGCGACGGATGTCAGCCAACCGACGATGACCGTATATGCCCCCGTTGGCCACAACACCGGCGCGGCCGTGGTGGTGTTTCCCGGTGGGGGCTATAAGGTCCTGGCCATGGACATCGAGGGCACGGAGATCTGCGACTGGCTGACCTCGCGCGGCATCACTTGCGTGCTGCTGAAGTATCGGGTGCCTAGCTCGGGTCCGACATGGGAAAAAGGACACCGCTACTATCCGAAGGTACAAACGGCCCTGCAGGATGCCCAGCGTACGCTGGGGCTGGTGCGCCAACACGCAGCACAGTGGCAGGTCGATCCTCACAAGGTCGGCGTGATCGGCTTTTCCGCCGGTGGGCATCTCGTTGCCGCGGTCAGCACGCATTTCCTGCAACGGACATACACGCCTGTAGATGATGCCGACAAGCTGAGCAGCCGGCCGGACTTCGCCATCGCGCTCTACCCCGGCCATCTATGGGCAAACGAGGACGAGGATCGCGCCACCCGCAACGAGGCGGATATGAGGCTGCGCCCGGACATCACCGTCAGCGCCGACACGCCGCCAACCTTCCTGTTGCAAGCCGAGGACGACCAGGTCGATGGGGTGGAGCAGTCGCTTGCCTATTATATCGCGCTGCAGAAGGCCGGGGTTCCCACGGAAATGCATCTGTACGCGCAAGGCAACCACGCCTTCGGTCTTCGCCAGACCAAACTTCCCATCGGCAGCTGGCCGACCTTGGTGGAACGGTGGCTGAACACGATCGGCGTGCTTGGCCCAAAGAAAGGTGACTGACCGCAGTCACCTTCGTTGCCAGTCAATTATTTGGATGTAGTCTAACGCTTTGTTATTATCGTGCTTTGGAACCAATGGCGCGCGAAACTGTTCATCTATAACTTTGATACGACGCTGACGTCGTGCCCGGCCGCTGGGTTAAGCGGCGCTCTAGAGGAATAGCTCATCATGAATATTACGTCCGGATTTCGTTCAGCCACGGTTGCCGCCATCGCTGCCGCGGGAATTGGCTTTGCCAGCGCCGCGCATGCCGACAGCGGTACGATCCGTTTCGCCGTTTACAAGGCTGCCTTCTTCGTCGGCGGCTCCGGAGGCGAAGGCACATTGACCTTCCACGGCCGCAAATATCCAGTCTCGATCGGCGGTATCTCGGGCGGTCTCGCCTTCGGCGCCTCCAAGACATATTTCCAAGGCACCGTGCGCCACATTCGCCGTCCCCAGGATGTGACGGGGATTTACGGCGCAGCGGGCGGTGGCGGCGCGGTCGGCAAAGGGGCTCAGATGATCGTCATGACCAATGACAAGGGCGCCCAGCTCGAACTCACGGGCAGGCAGGTCGGCCTGCAAATCAACGCCGATATCAGCGGTCTGAGCATCAGCGTCAAATAGGGGCGCCACGCCCTTCGTTCTTCCTCGGACAGGCCCGATTTGCTGAATTTTGCGATTGGGCACGTCCGGGAAAGGTGCCCAGAGAGTGCCTTTCGCCCCGGTTGCGATACGGCGCAACATTCGCGGATTGAACGACGTCGCTTCAAGTGATCGCAGCTCGGCTTCCGGCCCGATGACGGCAAGCGTCGCCGGCGACCTGCCGGGCGTCAGTCGCGCGATATGGACAGCCCCGCGAGAAGCGGAGCGTACGCAGCGAGCCTGCGGGATACGAACTCCGTGAAGAGCTGCACGCGCTTCGTCTTGCGTGTCTCCCCCTGCGTGAGAAGCCAGAGCGTTCCATGCATGTGCAGGTCGGTACCCGGCACTCTCACCAGGAGGGGGTCGGCATCTCCGACGAAGCACGGCAGTGTCGTCATGCCGAGCCCTTGCCGTACTGCAACGATCTGCGCCTCGCCGTCCGTGGTCCTGAACGGAACCCCCGTAGTGCGAACCTCGCCCTCGCTGGCCCAGTCTGGAATTCCATGCATGCTTATGACGATCCACCGGATGGGATCCGGCGCACCCGCACGCCACGCGGCCAGTCGATCGCGAGACACGTAGACGCCGCTGAAGAGCTCCGGTCCCTTCAGGCCGTGAAGATTGAGCGGCAGGGTTTTGCGGTCGTAGACGACGCGGATCGCCACGTCGGCCTCTCGATTGGTCAGATTTGCCAGCTCGCCGGACGACACGATGTCCATCTCGATGTCCGGATGCAGACGCGCGAAATCGGCAAGATCCGGCATGAGCAGATGTGTCGCAAGGGTCGGAGCCAACGTCACCCGCAGAAGCTCGCGCACGCTCTGGTCGCGCCCGAGGACGCGCGTCTCCAGCTGGTGCGACGACGCTTCCATCTGGTTCGCGAGCTCGAGGACCTCCTCGCCCGCGGCCGTTAGGCGATAGCCCGAAGGCAGCTTTTCGAACATCTGCGCCCCGAGGCGTTCCTCGAGCTGCGCGATGCGTCGCAGCACGGTCGAGTGATACACGCCGAGGCCCTCGGCGGCGGCCCGCACTGAACCTCCGCGCGCCACGGCAAGAAAGTAGCGAATGTCATCCCAGTCGATCATGGTGCAATCCGGCACCACGCGGTGCGCCTTCCAAAGCCCGTATCTGACGCATCGTACAGCAGTACGGGCGGTCATCATAGCTTACGTCGATGAGCGCGGCCCAATTCCGAACGGCGGATACCAGTCGTCCAGCCGGATCGATTTTGCACCACCGATGTGCGCGCTTCCGCACTGAATGCCTGAACCCGGCGGACCTATGTTGAGGTTCTCGGGGGTGTCCCCGAACGACCAAAGGCAGAGCCTGGAAGGAAAAGTCATGGGAAAGCTTGAGGGTAAGGTTGCAGTCATCACGGGTGGATCGAGCGGCATGGCGCTGGCGAGCGCCAAGCGGTTCGTTGAAGAAGGCGCCTATGTCTTCATCACGGGCCGGAGGCAGGAGGCGCTCGACGAGGCCGTGAAGCTGATCGGCCGGAACGTGACCGGCGTGCGCGGCGACGCGGCCAATCTCGACGACCTCGACCGTCTGTTTGACACGGTCAGGCGGGAAAAGGGCAAGATCGACATCCTGTACGCGAGCGCCGGCACGGGCGAAGCCGTCCCACTGGGCGAGATTACCGAGCAGCATTTCGATGCGACCTTCGGCCTGAATGCGCGCGGCACGCTGTTTACGGTTCAAAAGGCGTTGCCGCTGTTCAACGATGGCGGATCGATTTTCATGACCGGGTCGGTTGCTTCGATCAAAGGTTTTCCGGGTTACAGCGTGTATGCGGCGAGTAAGGCGACGTTGCACGCATTCGCACGCGGGTGGCTCAACGAACTGAAGGGCAGGAATATCCGGGTGAACGTGCTGCACCCGGGGCCGATCGCCACGCCGATGCAGGACCAAGTTCTGACCGAGGAGGCGAAGCAGATGTTCGAATCCCTGATCCCGCGGGGAAAGATGGGTCGTCCCGAGGAAATTGCGGCGGTCGCGCTGTTTCTTGCTTCAGACGATTCGAGCTTCGTGAATGGGGTGGAGTTGTCTGTCGACGGCGGCTTCTCGGCGATCTGAATTCGCGCCGGATCGCCACGCAACGAAACGGATAACCCAGCGCCGCCGGGGGCTGGGGAATCAATATTAACACGAGATCGGAGAAGCATTATGAGCTATGCGATTGTAGGATTCGGGAAGATAGGCCAGGCCCTGGCCCACGCCTTCGCCCGTAAAAACATCGAGGTGACCGTCGCGAGCCGCCGGCCGCCCGAGGCGTTGGCGCCGCAGGCTCGGGCGATTGGACCCACGGTCGTCGCCAAGTCGCTGCGGGATGCACTCGAGGCCGACACAATCATTTTGGCGGTCCCGTTCGGGGAGCATCGCGAGGTTGCGAAGGCCCTGCCGAGCTGGGAAGGCAAGATGGTCATCGACGCGATGAACGCGTTGGTTCCCCTTGAGGAGCTGGACGGCCTCCCGTCCTCCGCCTTCGTCGCGAAGGCGTTCACCGGCGCCAAGCTCGTGAAAGGTTTCAATCACCTGATTGCAGCTACCCTGGCTACCGATCCGGTCGTCGAGGGCGGCCACCGGGTTGTCTTTTTATCGAGCGACGACGAGGACGCGATCGCTCCCGTGGCGGTCTTGGCCAAACAACTCGGGTTCGCACCCGTCAAGTTGGGAAAGTTCAACGAGGGTGGCGCCCTGGTGCACGCACGCGGCCGCACTTGGGGCCAGCTCATCTTCCAGGATTTGTTCAAGAAGGAGCAGTAATCGATCTACAACCGTGTGATTGACGCCGAGAACTGGTCGCGCGCTAACGTCTTCGAGCAGCGTGCGATCGAATATTGGAAGGCCACACTCCCCTTCATTCCCACTCGATCGTGCCCGGCGGCTTCGATGTCACGTCATAAACGACGCGGTTGATGCCGCGGACTTCGTTGATGATGCGGGTCGCGGCGCGGCCGAGGAATTCCATGTCGTAGTGGTAGAAGTCGGCGGTCATGCCGTCGACGGAGGTGACGGCACGCAGTGCGCAGACGAATTCATAGGTACGGCCATCGCCCATGACGCCGACGGTCTGGACCGGCAGTAGCACGGCAAAGGCCTGCCAGATGGCGTCGTAAAGACCGGCCTTGCGGATTTCATCCAGATAGATGGCGTCGGCTTCGCGCAGTATTTCCAGCTTCTCGCGGGTGATGCCACCGGGGCAGCGGATGGCAAGGCCGGGGCCGGGGAAGGGGTGGCGGCCGATGAAGCTGTCGGGCAGGCCGAGCTCCTTGCCGAGCGCGCGCACTTCGTCCTTGAAGAGTTCGCGCAGCGGCTCGACGAGCTGCATCTTCATGCGCTCCGGCAGGCCGCCGACATTGTGATGCGACTTGATGGTGACCGAGGGGCCGCCGGTGAAGGAGACGCTTTCGATGACGTCGGGGTAAAGCGTGCCCTGGCCGAGGAAATCGGCGCCGCCGAGCTTCTTGGCCTCTTCTTCGAAGGTCTCGATGAAGAGACGGCCGATGATCTTGCGCTTGGTCTCGGGGTCGCTGACGCCCTCCAGCTCGCCGATGAAGCGCTCGGAGGCATCGACATGCAGCAGATGCAGATTGTAGTGCTCGCTGAACATGGCGACGACATTGGCCGCCTCGTCCTTGCGCATCAGGCCGTGGTCGACCAGGATGCAGGTCAGCTGATCGCCGACCGCTTCGTGGATCAGCAATGCGGCGACGGAGGAATCGACGCCGCCCGACAGGGCGCAGATGACGCGCTTGTCGCCGACCTGATCGCGGATCGCCTGCACCGCCTTGGCGCGATAGGCCGACATCGACCAGTCGCCCTTGATCCCTGCGATATTGTGAATGAAGTTGCCGATCAGCTTGGCGCCGTCGGGCGTGTGCACGACTTCCGGATGGAACTGCACGCCGTAGTACTTGCGCTTCTCGTCGGCGATGAAGGCATAGGGCGCGTTCGAGGAGGTGGCGACGACTTCGAAGCCTTCCGGCAATGCAGTGACGCGGTCGCCATGGCTCATCCAGACCTGGTGGCGCGAACCGGAGGACCAGAGGCCCTCGAACAGCGCGCAATCCTTGTTGACGTCGAGGAAGGCGCGGCCGAATTCGCGGTGATGACCGCTTTCGACCTTGCCGCCGAGCTGCATGCAAATGGTCTGCTGGCCGTAGCAGATACCGAACACCGGCACACCGCTGTCGAAAATGATCTGCGGTGCTCTTGGCGAGCCTTCATCCACGGTCGAGGCTGGGCCGCCGGAGAGGATCACGGCCTTCGGCTGTAGCCGCTCAAAACCGGCTTCGGCGGACTGGAAGGGAATGATTTCGCAATAGACGCCCGCTTCGCGCACGCGCCGTGCGATGAGCTGCGTCACCTGGCTGCCAAAATCGACGATGAGAACGGTATCGGGCTGTGCTGTCTGGGTCATGGCGAGCCTTTAATGAAAAGCGCTTTCGCTGGCAATCGGGCAAATCGCGGCGGAGCCTAATTTATTGTCCCGATTGTCCTCACTTCTAGCGGTTCCCGGTCCTTTAGAACCAGAATACGCCGTCTTCAAGGGCGGTGAGCAGCCCGTCGACGGCATTGGAAAGCTTGCGGTCGATGATATGCAGATATTCCGTCCAGTCGGAAATATGCTGCAGGTCGACCTTTCCGTCGGAAATGCCGCGCAGCCCGATCAGCGGCCGGCCAAAGGCCTGGCAGGCGCGCAGCACCGCATAGGTCTCCATCTCCACCATGTCGGCGGCGATCCGGCCATAGGCTTCCGCGCCGGAGATGATGTTGCCGCCGGTCGAAAGACTTGCCTCCGGAACGCCGGGAATACGCAGTGGCAGTTCGATGGTGGCGGGCAGATCGAGGAAGGGCGTACGACCCTTCTCGAAACCGAGCGGCGAGGCATCCATGTCGCGATAGGAAACGGAGGTGGCCTGATAGACTTCCGTCTGTTCCAGCCTGGCGGAACCAGCCGATCCCAGCGACACCACGAGGTCGGGGAGATCGTTTTGCGCTTCGAGCTGCAAAAGCGTGCGTGTCAGCACGACTGCCGCCTCGACTGGGCCGACGCCGGTGATCAGCGGTTCGAAGCGGGATTGCAGGAAAGGCCCATATTCAGCTTCGGCTGCCATCACGAACAGAATCGATTTTCCCGATACGCGCTTCAGTTCGAACGTCATCCGGTAATTCCCTCTCGGCCCCGGATGACCATCATTGTCCCGGTCATGGAGGCAATCAGCTTGGCTGGTCCGTCGCCTATGGCATAACCACGCCCGTCGGCAACGATGATGGTATTGCCCGGCTTGGTCACTTCGCCACGAAACAGAAAGCGCTCTCCGCGCCCCGGCGACATCAGGTTGACCTTGAATTCGATGGTGAGGATCGAGGCCGTTGCGTCGATGAGGCTATAGGCCGCGAAACCGCAGGCCGAATCCAGTGCCGCCGAGATGATGCCGGCATGCAGGATGCCGTGCTGCTGCGTCAGCTTGACGTCGAACGGCAGCTCGATCTCGACCATGCCATGCTCGACGCGCGTCAGTTCCGCACCGATGGTCGCCATCGCCGCCTGTCGCTCGAAACTCGTCCTGATGCGCGCTCTATAGTCGCCACTGTTTTCCCCGGTCATGCTGTTCCCTTTCGCGGGTGCGAAATTGGCATGGCGGCGCCGTTTGGACAAGGCTTATGCGATGGAAATCGACCTCGAAGAAATGATGCGGCTGCGACATTGTTTTTCCATGATGCTCGGTTTTCGATATGCTCATCGAGAAATTCGAGATGGAGCTGAGATGGCGACGATCCTGCAATCGACCAAAGCTTACGAGAGCTGGATGCGGGCACAGCTCGGCGCCGATCTGGTGGAGGCCGATCTCGATAAGAAATACAAGAAGATGAAGAGCGGCGGTTTCGTCTTCCTGCGTGCCAGCTATTGGCGCTGGGCCGAAACCATCTTCGACATTTGCCCTGACCTTGCCAATGCGCCGCAGCTGCTGGCGATCGGCGACACGCATCTGGAGAATTTCGGCACCTGGCGCGACGAAGAGGGGCGGCTGGTCTGGGGCCTCAATGATTTCGACGATGCCGCCACCATGCCCTATGCGCTCGATCTGGTGCGGCTGGCGGCAAGCGCGATCCTGGCGCGTGGCGATGCCGGCCCGACGCCGCGTATCATCGCCGACGCGATATTGGGCGGCTATCGGCGCGGCATGCAGAAGCCTTCGGCGGTCATTCTCGAGCGCGATTATAAATGGCTTCGCAACGCGGTGATCCTGTCGAACGCCGAGCGCAAGACGTTCTGGGATAAATTTCGCGATCTGCCGCCGGCGGCCAAACCGGTGCGCGAGCCCTATCTCGACGCGTTGCGCCGGTCATTGCCGGACCCGACGCTTGCCTTCGTCCCCAAGCCGCGTACCGCCGGCACTGGCAGCCTCGGCCGTCCGCGTTTCGTCGCCGACGTCGAATGGCGCGGCGGGCCGGTGCTGCGCGAGGTCAAGGCTCTGGCCCAATCTGCCTGGTCTCTCTGCCACAACCCGTCGGACACGGCGATCCATACGGGCGTCATCGCCGCCGGCCGGACGCGCGCTCCCGATCCGCGCTATCAGGTAACCGGCAAGCTGTTGGTTCGCCGCCTATCGCCGAACAGCCGCAAGATCGAAGTCGCCGGCGACGCACAGATCCTGCTGTCGCCCGATATGCTCGACCTGATGGGCTTCGAAATCGCCAATTGCCATGCGGATGACGCCTCGCGCATTCCGCCGGTTCTGGCCGATCTCGACAAGCGCGGTGGCGATTGGTTGAGGATCTCGGCCAAGGCGGCGGCAACGGCGATTGGCGCGGAGCAGGCGGAGTTTGTGAAGCGGTGGTGAGGTGGGTCTCGGCTGCGAGTTTGCGGAGAGTGGACATGCCTCAGCCACGCCCAATCCGTACAATATGCTGATCCCAGGCCACATCGCTGTGCTGCCCCAGAAACTCGCCGTGATAGGATGACACCGCAAACCCATGTTCTGCCGGCGCGATCCCCGCCGCATCCGCTATGCTTTCGACCTTCAGCACCGCCCCGGTCTTTGCGTCGAGCGTCACGGAGGTGCCCTCGACCGGCGATGTCACGCCGACGAGGTTGTCGGCGCGGTTGACGGCGATGGCGCCGACATAGTTGCCGAGCGCGCGGGTGGTGTCGTCGGGCAGGGGAACGAAGGTCAGGTCCTCTCCCTTGGCGAAATGGCCGATGAGCGGCGGCAGGTCGTTGCGGCGGCCTTCGTACTGGCAGGCGAACCAGATGCGGCCCTCAGCGTCGATATCGACGTGCCGGGTGGAGACCTGGGCATATTGCGGCGGCAGGGTGTGCTTTTCGATCAGCCGGCCGCTTGCCGCGTCGATCAGCGTCAGCGACGGTTCCATATGGTCGAGGTTGAGCTTGGTGCGGCCGAAATCCGGATGGGTCTCGATACCGCCATTGGCGACGATCAGCAGCTTGCCGTCGTCCGAAACGGTCATGTCGTGCGGGCCGGTGCCATAGGTCTCGTATTCGCCGATGCGGGCAAAACGGTTGCCGGCGTCGTAGATGCCGATCATGCCTCGGTTGGCGTCGAAGTCGTTCTCGCTGGCATAGAGCAGCTTACCGTCAGGCGAAAAAGTGCCATGGCCGTAGAAATGCCGGCCCTCGCGCGCGGTGATGACGATCGGTTCGCCCTTGTTCCAGGGATCGAAGATCATCGCATAGGTGCCGGGCCGGCGGGCGAAGGCAACCGTCTTGCCGGTCGCCTTCGAAAAAGCCATGCCGTGGGCACGGGCAGGCAACACCACTTGATCGATGATCTCTCCGCGCTCGCTGACTGTCGCCACGGCAAAGGAGCCGTCAGCGGCCCGAATGCCGGAGGCATAGACCGCGTCGGCCCGCTCCAGCGCCATCAGCGCGCCGGGCTTCAAGGCTGCCAGGAAGGTCAGCCCCGCGGCCTTGACGAAGGCCCTGCGGTCGATCAGCGCGCTCCGCATCGCCGTCAGTCCCCGTCGGCGAAGGAGAAGCCGGCGGAAAGGCCGATCGCGCCGCCGTAATTGTCGCTGAAGCCGGTCGTCAGGTCGCGGGTCTCGGCAAGCAGGGCGTCGATCTTGGCGCGGTCGGCGTCGCTTGCGATCGCCGCGTCAATATCGGGATTGATCGTCGGCGCGGTGGCGATCAGTCTGTCGAGCAGTGCGTCGATCTTGCCGGCCATGTCGCGCTTGTCGGCGGGCAGGAGGTTGGCCATCCCGGCCTTTTCCCAGAGCGCCTTCAGCCCTTCGAGATTGGCGGTGAGCGAGGTCCAGGTGTTGCCGGAGCGCCAGTAGATCGCCATTTTCGGCCGCGCCGCTGCCGGGTCGCCCTTGTAGAAGGTTTCCAGCCGCTGGTCGCGCACATTGCCGGCACCATGCACGAGGATGCCGAGCAGCGCCGTGACAGCCTCTTTGTTGTCCATGAATTCTTCGCTGTCCTTGCCGGGGTTCTTCCAGGACTTTTGCACGCCGTTCGGATCATCCCATTCGTCGGCGATTTCCTTGGCGGTATTCTCGATATTGCCGGCGACGGCGGCGCCATAGCGGCAACGGAAGCCCTGCTTCTCGGAGCTGAGAACGCTGGAGCCGTTGCCGTAGAGCACATATTCCAGCGCCGTCATGCTCATCAGCGCCACGCTCTTGCCGGCGACGGCCTCGACGGTGGTGTCGTGCTCGTCGGCCTTGGCGATCAGCGCCTGCACCTGCTTGAGGCCGACGCCCTTGCGGTCGGGGTAGAAGAGGATGTGCTCGAAGCGGTTCTTTTCGATGATCGGCCCGGTATGCACGATCTCGATGCGCGACCAGCTCTTGATCGTATCGCCGAAAGCGGACTGCGCGGCGGAAAGGCTTGTGGCGGATGGATCGGCGCAGAGTGCCTTCATCGCTGTCGTCAGCTTCGAGGCGCTATCATGAACGGCGTGGTAGCCGGGGCGGATGACGTCGTCGATCGCCTTCTGCATCACTCCCGGCACGGCCGCCTCATTCAGCCCGGCGCCGTTGGTGGTTGCCTCCTGGGCGCCGGCAGGCAACGCCGTGAGGCTAAGAAGGAGGCTTGCGGCAAGCGGCTTGGCAAGGGATGTCCAGGGGCGCATCAGAGAGACTCCAGAAAATTGATGAGGGCTTGCCTGTCGTCCGGCGGCAGGTTTTCGAAGGTATTACGGGCTTTTTCCGCCTCTCCCCCATGCCAGAGGATGGCTTCGGTCAATGTTCGGGCGCGGCCGTCATGCAGGTAGGCTTGCCGGCCGCTCACCGTCTGAGTCAGGCCTATACCCCAGAGTGGCGGCGTGCGCCAATCGCGGCCGGATGCCACACCCACCGGCTGGCCGTCTGAGAGGCCGTCGCCCATGTCGTGCAGCAGGAAATCGGAATAGGGCCAGATCAGCTGGAAGGCCTGAACCTTGTCCTTGCCGTCGCTATCCTTGAGATCGTCGCGGGTGACGAATTTCGGTGTATGACAGGCGGCACAGCCGGATTGATAAAACATGTCCTTGCCACGCAGCACATCGGGAAAGCTCGCCTTGCGGCGGGCGGGTACGGCGAGGTTCTCGGAGTAGAAGGTGACGAGATCGAGGATCGGTCCCGGAGCTTCCGTATCGCCGAGGCGCTTCTGCACGCCGGTCGGCATGGAGAGGCATTTCGGCTGCTTGGCGGTGCAATCGCCATAGGGATCCGGCCGGTCGGGGGTGGAAATGCCGATATCGGCGGAGAAGGCGCTGGCCACCTGATCGCGCACGCTTGCATTCTGCGCTTTCCAGCCGAAGCGGCCGAGCGCGAGTTCGCCGGTGCGGTGATCACGGACGATGGCGGCGCGGCCGCGAATGCCGTCACCATCTAGGTCGTCCGGATCGGCATGGGCGAGAATATCGGCTTCCGGAATGGCTTCGATGAGGCCAAGGCCGATCATCGGGGGAGCAATGCGCGCCGAGATCGTCGTCGTCTCGCCGAGCGGGCCATAGGCAAGGTCGGCCACGGCATAATGCGGCTTGCGCAGAGTGACTGTCTCGCCGCCCGAAAGCGTCACCGTCTCCTCGGAATAGCTGACGGCCACCTTGCCCTCGGCGGCAAGGCCGGGCACGGCGAGATCCTGCAATTGCGCGCCATAGGTGGCGTCGGGAAAGTTGATCGCCTTGAAATCCCGTAGCGCCTGCTCTTCTTCCGGCGTGACCGCCGGCCGCGCCAACCGCAGCACCATCGATGTGGCGGCGGCGCCCACCGCATCCGGCGGATGGCCGCGACCGTCACGGATATGACAGCTCTGGCAGGAGCGGGCGTTGAACAGCGGCCCTAGCCCATCGGAGGCTTGCGTGGAGGAGGGGGCGGAAACCCAGAGCTTGCGGAAAAGCGCGTTGCCGAGATGGAAATTCTCTTCGCGCTCCAGCCCAAGATTGGCCGAGGGTTGCGAGAAGATATCGCGGCTGACAGGGGCGACCGTCGTGGTCGCGCCGCTCTGCATCGCCTCATAGGGCTCGGCCTTGGAGAAGTCCGTGGTCGGCCGGGTGATGTCCTGCACCCGTTTTAGCTGTTCGGGCGAAAGATCGGTGCGGACGGAGGGAAAATTCAGAATCTCCGCCGCGGAGAGCGTGATGGAAAAAACCAAAAAACCCGCGACGAAGGCGGGCAGGAAGGCGCGGCGAGCCGGGATGCGGGTCATGGGTGTCGGAGCGGCAGCGCTTGAGACGCTGCCGCTCTCCCTTACTTACTTCTTGAAGACAGCGTTAGGATTATCCAGGCTGTCGGAGCCTTCAAGCTTGATCGTGCCGAGATCGAGAGCGGCGACGACGCGCTGGATGCTCTTCGTCTGGTCGAGCAGGCCGTCGATCGCCTTCTGGACGGTGGCGTTGCCGACCGTGTTGCCTTCACCGATCATCTGGTCGTACTTCTCGACCGTTTCGCCGCGATGAACCATGGCCTTCATGGCATCGAGCGTGGCGTTGAGCTTGGTTTCGACTTCCTTGTCGAGCGCCTTGTCCTTGGCTGCGACCAGGTCGTGCAGCGACGGGCCTTTCAGCTTCTTGCCGTCGATGCGCGTATAGTTGCCGTTATAGGCGGCAGCGATACCGATGGCGTCGTTGTTGTGCGAGTTGTAGGTGTTGTCCGAGAAGCAATCATGCTCTTCTTCCGGATCGTGCAGCAGCAGGCCGAGCTTCATGCGCTCACCGGCAAGTTCGCCGTAGGAGAGCGAGCCCATACCGGTCAGGATGGCCGCAAGGCCAGCCTTCGGATCGGCTTCGACATGCTTGGTGGCTTCGCCATCCGCCGTCCACTTTTCGGTCATTTCCTGCAGGTCGGAGACGAGCAGGGTCGAGGCCGACTTCAGATATTCGGCGCGGCGATCGCAATTGCCGTGCGTGCAATTCTTCAGGTCGTAGTCGGTGGCGGGACGTTCACCGGCGCCGGGACCGGTGCCGTGCAGGTCCTGACCCCAGAGCAGGAATTCGATGGCGTGATAGCCCGTGGCGACATTGGCTTCGACGCCGCCGGCCTGATGCAGCGTGCCCGAGAGGAATTCCGGCGTCAGATGCGAGGCGTCGACATCCTTGCCGTTGATCTTGATCGTCTTGTTGGCGATGACATTGGCGACATAGAGCGAGTTCTCGTCGCTCTCGGTGCCGTAGGAGGCGTCGACATAGTCGATCAGGCCTTCATCCAGCGGCCAGGAGTTCACCTTGCCTTCCCAATCGTCGACGATCGGATTGCCGAAACGGTAGACTTCCGACTGCTGGTAGGGAACACGCGCCTTGATCCAGGCAGCCTGGGCAGCCTTCAGCGCCTTGTCGCTGGGATTGGCAAGCAGGGCGTCGATGGCCTTGTCGAGCGCCTTCGCCGTGATCAGCGAGTCCTCATACTTGGCATGCGCGACTTCGGCATAGTGCTTGATGATGGCGGCTGGCTCAGGAGCCTTGGCGAGCACCGGAACGGCTGATGTAGCAACGGCCAGCGCCAAAGCGGCGGCTAAATTGATTTTCAATTTCATGTTCCCTCTCCTATGACGGCTGGGGGCTCCGTCAAAAACTTGGCGACTGGTGTCATGTATTAAAATTAAACTGGTGTCAAACGCTCTAGTTTGTGACGATTTTCGAAGATAGGAAATTACCGATTTAGGTCTCGCCAATGGAATAGATTTGCTTGAAAAAGTGGCAGATACAGTTCAAAAAATAGGCAAGTCGAGTCCAATCGAGTCTTCAAGCCCCCCATGCATCGCCATTTCAAGCATTTCATCCATCGTCATGAGCCGGAAGGCCACTGGCACGGACATCTGAAATCCGGCATCGGCGCGGTGACTGGCATGGTCGCGGTTGGCGGCTTGACGATCGCAACCGGCATTCCGCTGCTGATCGCCCCCTTCGGCGCGACGGCCGTGCTGATCTTCGGCC
Source organism: Rhizobium sp. GW821-FHT14E12 (assembly GCF_058803745.1). Taxonomy (NCBI): domain Bacteria; kingdom Pseudomonadati; phylum Pseudomonadota; class Alphaproteobacteria; order Hyphomicrobiales; family Rhizobiaceae; genus Rhizobium; species Rhizobium sp. GW821-FHT14E12. The sequence goes on along the minus strand of NZ_JBXAPH010000008.1, from coordinate 63,623 downwards.
AGCCGAAAAGTCCGCTGGCCCAGCCGGCCAATGTGCTTGGCGGCTATCTGCTGGCGGCGCTGGTTGGCAGCCTTGCCATGGCGCTGTTTCCGGGTCTCTGGTGGGCGGCGGCCATTGCCGTTGGTCTGGCCATCGCCGGCATGCTGATGCTGCGGGTGACGCATCCGCCGGCGGGCGCCGTGCCGCTGGTGGCGCTCGGCTCGAATCTGTCGGCCTGGACGCTGTTTACGGTGGTCGGTCTCGGCGGCCTGCTCTTGATCGCCATCGCCGTGCTGCATCATCTCATCCCGCCGAAACAGCAATATCCGCTGCGGGCGGAATGAACTTAACTACGGCTTGCGCTGCAGGCGGCAGAAGAAGAAGCCGTCGGTATCGGTCGATGCCGGCGTCAGCGTGATGGTCTTGCCGTCCGACGAGCGCGGCTTCGGCGCGTCGTTGCCGAACAGCTTTTCCCAGGAACTCAGCGCCTCGACCACCTCGAACTCCGGATTGTTGGCGGCGAAACGGTTGACCTGCGTCTCGTTTTCGTCCGGCAGGACCGAGCAGGTGACATAGAGCAACGCGCCGCCGGGGCGAACGAATTCGCCGGCCTGGGCCAGCGCTTCCTGCTGCTGGCTGATGCGTTCGTCGAGGTTCTTCTGCGTCAGCCGCCATTTCGTATCGGGACGGCGGCGCCAGGTGCCGGTGCCGGTGCAGGGCGCGTCGACCAGAACCTTGTCGAATTTGCCGCGCAGGGCAAGCAGGGCGTTGCGCTCGTCGTGAACCTGGACATTGCGCGTGCCGGCGCGCTTCAATCGCTCGATGATCGGCGCCAGCCGCCGGCGATCGGTATCATAGGCGTGGACCTGGCCCTTATTATGCATTGCCGCCGACATGGCGAGCGTCTTGCCGCCGCCACCGGCGCAATAGTCGAGCACCTGGTCGCCCTCTTGCGGCAGGACGAGATCGGCAACGATCTGCGAGCCCTCATCCTGAACCTCGAACCAGCCCTTCTGGAAGGAGAGCTCGGCAGTGACGTTCGGCAGGCGCGAAGCGCCTTCGCCGGCGGGAATGCGGATGCCATTGCGGGCGATCTTCGAGGCCTGGGCTCCGGCGCGCTCCAGCGCCTTGACCGCCTTGTCACGGCTGGCTTTCAGCGCGTTGGCGCGCAGGTCGAGCGTCGGCCGCTCGGCAAGCGCCTGTGCCTCGGCCAGCCAGCTATCGCCGAAAGCCTGCTGGAAGGAATGTTCGACCCATTCGGGGATATCGCCCTGGATATGGCGAGGGGCATCATCGAGCTTGCGGGCGGCAAAAGCGGCCAGTGCCTCGGCGCTCGGTGCCTCCGGCGCGAACTTGTCGCCATCGAGTTCGGCGGCCAGCGCCTCGGGCGTCAGGCCCCATTGGCGAAAGAGAACGGCATGGGCGAGTGCGGAGGGGCTGTCGTCGCCCATCAGCCAGGCATGCGACAGCCGCATGCGCAAAGCGTCGTAGACGATATTGCCGATCGCGGCCCGGTCGCCGGAGCCGGCGAAGCGATGGGCAAGTCCCCAATCCTTCAGGGCGTCGGCCACCGGTCGCTTGCGCGTTTCGATATCGGCAAGAACTTCGATGGCACCCTGCAGCCGGCCGCCCAAACGCATTCACTACTCTCCTGCTTGGCGCATGGCCCCGAACATCACGATCGATAGTCGGAAAGGTTCATGCGCGCATCGTGATGTCGCTGACACCTCATCAATCCGCACGAAGATATAGCACATGGCGGCAGATTATTGAGACGTCTCAACCGCGTGGTAGCCGCGATTGACGGAGAGAGCAAGCATTACGCCAAAACGCCGGATCGTTACCGGCGAATTCGCGGATTACCTGGAAGCGACGATTTCGTAGCAGACCTTGGCCGTGCCGGAGGAAACCATGCCGATATCCTGTGCGGCTGCACGGGAAAGATCGAGTACCCGGCCCCGAATGAAAGGTCCGCGATCATTGATGCGAACGACGACGCTGCGGCCGTTATTGCGGTTGGTGACCTTCAGACGTGTGCCGAAGGCAAGCGAGCGATGAGCGGCAGTAAGACGAGAGGAACTCATCCGTTCCCCGGAAGCAGTCTTGGTGGTTCCGCCGTACCATGATGCACCCCCGCATCCCGTTGCTGCAAATGCATCCGTGGAAAGGAAAGCAAAAGAGGCGGATATAGTCGCGGCGATCGCAATAGCACGATTGATTTTCTTCAAACCGATTTTTCCCTCAAGCAATTGAACTTGCGCCCAGCAGGCGGTGGGGGCTTAAATCGGGCGAAAAATGGCGAAAAAGTGCCTCCATTGATCACGGAATGTTACAGACTGTAACATTTGTGATTCCAGGCAATTAATATGACAAGGTGTCGAAAAAGCCGGTTCTTGGAAAAAACCTAATGGAATCAGTTAAAAACTGAATAAATTTTCTTGGACTTGCGGCGTGATGCGAAAGATCACGAAAATCGGAAAAATAATTTTCCGACTTTGCCATAATCGCTGCCGCATTTGTGCAATTTTAGAGATCGTTAACCACAAATGCGGAGCAAATTGAACTAGGATGGGTGGCTTAGTAGGAATTTTCGTGCGAAATGGCTGTGATAAATCGAGGCTTGTTCAGCCGCGCCAGCGTCCCGAAGCCCATAATTCGGCGAGCGACATGCGGTATTCCGGATAGCGGAAAAGGAAGCCGAGGGAGCGCAGTTTTGCGTTCGAAACGCGCTTGTTCTCGCCATAGAACGAACGTGCCATCGGCGTCAGTTCCGCCGTCTCGAAAGGTTGTTCCGGCGGCGGCTCGACGCCCATCAGGCGGGCCGCTTCGACAATGATATCCTGCGGCGCGGTCGGTTCGTCGTCCGTGACATTATAGATGCCGCCGAGACGGCGGTCCGAGAGGAACTTGGCGCAGGCGCCGATGTCCTCGACACGGATGCGGTTGAACACCTGGTTGGCCTTGATCAGTCGCCGCGCTGTACCCTTTTCCAGATTGCTGAAGGCATTGCGGCCGGGACCATAGATGCCGGCAAGCCTGAGCACGGCGACCGGAATGCCAAGCCGTATCCCGACACGCAGCCATCCATCCTCCGCCTCGACGCGCTCGACGGAGCGGCTGGAAACCGGATGCAGCGATGTCTCCTCGTTGATCCACGCGCCCTTGTGATCGCCATAGACGCCGACGGTGGAAAGATATCCGATCCATTCGAGCTTCGGCATCAGCGTGGTGACATCGAGATGCGCCAGCCTGAGCAGCGGATCGCCCGCCGTACCCGGAGCGATCGATTGAATAAGGTGCGTGGCGGATTTCATCGCCTCGGCGAGCGCCGGATCGAGCGTCTCACCGTCGAAGAGGAAGGCTTCCACGCCTTGCCTGGTGAGAAGATCGGCCTTGTCCGCCGAGCGAGTCGTGCCGGTGATGCGAATGCCGGAGCCGGCGAAGGCCTTGGCGATGGCGGTTCCCGAATAGCCGCAGCCGAAAATCATCACATGCATCACGCCACTCCCGCCAGTTTCCATTCGGCGCGGACATCCGCGTCCGGCTCGTCGGTTCTTTCTGCAGCAAAAGCGAGGAATTCGCCAGCCGTCATCAGCCGCGACAGCGCCCAGACGGCCATGCCGCGCACAACAGGCGAGGGATCGGCGGAGAGACGACGGCAGGCTGCGATCAAGGTGCGATCATAGGAATTGCCGGCGGCGATCAGCACGTTGCGGATGAAGCGGTCGCGGCCGATGCGCTTGACCGGCGAACCACTGAAAAAGGCGCGGAAGGCGGCATCGTCGAGATCAAGCAGAAAGGCGATCGACGGTTCCTTGAGGTCGTCTCGGGCAACGAGCTTCATCTCTGAAGCGGAATTGGCGAACTTGTTCCAGGGACAGGCGGCAAGACAGTCATCGCAGCCATAGATGCGATTGCCGATCAGCGGCCGGAGCAGCGGGTCGATCGGTCCTTTATGCTCTATGGTGAGATAGGAGATGCAGCGGCGCGCGTCGAGTTGGTAGGGCGCCGGGAAGGCCGCCGTCGGACAGGCGTCGAGGCAGGCGCGGCAGGAACCGCAATGATCGATCTCGGGCTGGTCCGGAGCCAGATCGGCGGTGGTGAACATCGAGCCCAGAAACAGCCAGGAGCCATGCGTGCGGCTGACGAGGTTGGTGTGCTTGCCCTGCCAGCCGAGCCCGGCAGCGGCCGCCAGCGGCTTTTCCATGACAGGTGCTGTATCGACGAAGACCTTGACGTCCTCCTGCGAGCGCGCCGCAAAACGAGTGGCGATCTCCTTCAGTCGGCCCTTGATGACGTCGTGATAGTCGCGGTTGCGGGCATAGACGGAGATGGCCGCCTTGTCCGGTTTCTCCAGAATGCCGCGCGGATCTTCATCAGGACCGTAATTCAGGCCGAAGACGGCGATGGAGCGCACATCGCTCCAGAGCATGCGCGGATCGCCGCGGCGCTCGCGGGTCTCTTCCATCCACGCCATGGTGCCGTGGTAGCCCTGCTCCAGGAACTGGTCGAGCCTGACGCTGGCGTCTGGAATGGCATCCGGCCGGGTGATGCGACAGAGATCGAAGCCCTGCGCCCGTGCTTCGTCGCGCAGAAAGGCGGTCAGCGTCTGCCGCCGCCTGCTTTCCTTTTCCGCTGCACGGTCTTCGGGCATGGCGAGCCCTCGTCAGAAATCCAGATCGGCGTAGTGCGATACCGGCGTGATGGCGCGTACACGCTCCGCCAGGATCGGGCGGAAGGACGGGCGCGATTTCATCCGTTGGTACCATTCCTTGACAACGGGCGATTCCGCCCAGTCGATCTCGCCGAGATAGTCGAGAACGGAAATCGAGGCGGCCGCCGCGAGATCCGCATAGCTCAGCCGGTCGCCGGCGAGCCATTGCCTGGAGCCTGCGAGCCAGGAGAGATATTTCATGTGCTGGCGGATATTGCCGCGCGCCATTCGCATCAGCTTCGAATCGGGCGCACCGCCGCCCTGATCGGCGGTCATCTGTAGTTTGTAGACCCGCTCGCGCACCAGCGGCCGCGTCACGTCCTGTTCCATCTTTTGCATGAACCATTCCGTCAGCCGGCGGATTTCCGCGCGTTGGAACGGGTCTTCGGCCAGAAGCCGGCGATCGCGCTTCAGCACGCCATGGGTCTCGTCGAGATACTCGGAAATCACGGTCGCGCCGCAGAGCGCCCGCATGCTGTCGTCAACATAGACCGGCAGGGTGCCAGCAGGGTTGAGCGCCAGGAAGTCGCGTCGCTTTTCCCACGTCTGTTCCTCGATCAGTTCCGTCTGATAGCCGTATTCGGTCAGGATCAGACGGACGAACCGTGACGGAGATGACATGGAGTGATGATACAGCGTCGGCATTGATACTCGGGCTTTTGTGATTGATGCTTATAGGCGGTTCGGGTTCGTCATGATTGCGACCCTAGTCATGCGTCATCGGTTGAAGCTATAGGAGCTTGGCCTAGTTAACACAAGCGAATCGGGCCGCCCCGCCGTTTGACAAAGGACACAATATGGCTGAACAAATTATTATCGCGCTGGTTTTGGGCCTCGTGGAAGGCCTTACGGAGTTTATTCCCGTCTCCTCCACGGGTCATTTGATATTGATTGGACATTTTCTCGGCTTCAAATCCGCAGGCACCTTCGAAGTTCTGATCCAGCTCGGTGCGATTCTCGCCATCCTGCTCGTCTATTTCAACCGCCTCGTTCAAATTGCCAAGGCCTTGCCGGTCAGCGTCAAGGCGCGGCATTTCGTGCTGGCCGTCCTCTTCGGCTTCTTGCCGGCCGCGGTCATCGGCGCGCTCGCCCATGATTTCATCAAGGGCGTGCTGTTCGAGACGCCCGTTCTCATCTGTATTTCGCTCATTCTCGGCGGCATCGTCCTGCTCGTCATCGACAGGATCGAGTTCAAGCCGAGATATACCAGCGCCTACGATTTCTCGTGGCCGATGGCGATCAAGATCGGCTTCTTCCAGTGCCTGGCGATGATCCCCGGCACCTCGCGATCCGGCTCGACCATCGTCGGAGCCCTGCTTCTCGGTGCGGACAAGCGCTCGGCGGCGGAGTTTTCCTTCTTCCTCGCCATGCCGACCATGGTCGGCGCTTTCACGCTGGATCTCTGGAAGAGCCGCAACGACCTCAGCTTCGCCGACGGCCAGCTGATCGTCATCGGTTTCGTCGCCGCCTTCATCACCGCGCTGTTCGTGGTTCGGGCCTTGCTCGACTTCGTCTCGCGTCGCGGCTACGCCCCCTTCGCATGGTGGCGTATCGGCGTCGGCGTTCTCGGCCTGATCGGGCTTTACACCGTCGGCTGAGTGACAAGACGCATATCAAAAGCTGAAGACAATTAAGGCCGGTGAGAACCGGCCTTTTTCATGCTCGATCAGTTCGAGGATGAAGCGTCGATGGAGCCCGTCGTGCAGGGATCGACGCCATAGGTCGGCGTGCATTCACCCTTGACCGAAGCGATGCTGCCACGGGCCATAAACGAGCCCGCGAGGATCACCAGTGCCGCGCACGCAAACAGAAGCGCGATAGACTTGCCCATCGAAAAATGCCTTTCCGCAGAAGTAGAGCGCGCCACGAATTGGCTCCTTGGGTAAGCCTCTGGACGCGCGGTTGTGTTAGTCAGTGATGTGACCAATAGCAATAAATCTTCATGTTAAATTTGACGTTAATGCTACTATTTTTGGGGTGCGTCTTTTCGGCAACGCCAGGCTGTGAATCAAGCCGGCGAGGGGTGCGCTTTCAAGGCAAAAGTGTGGCCGCGGAAACGAGAACGCCGCCTGGGCGAAACCAGACGGCGCTTGAGTTTCTCAAAGGATGGAAGCGTCAGGCAGCCTTGCCGGAACCGGTGAACTGGCCCTGCGGGCGATAGCGCACCAGATAGGACGGCAGCACGGAGATGAGGAGCGTCGGCAGCAGGCCAATGCCCTTCAGCGTCCGTCCCTCTGCTTCGGCTTCCTTGGAAACCACATTGTCGCTCTTCAGCAGCGTCACCTGATCGGCTGTGATCGGCGGCGCGATGAGCGGCAGCAACGACGTGATGCTGGCGATCGTGGAAAAGAAGCTGAACGGCAGGGAGACGAGCGGCTTTTTGCGGTTGACGACCGCAAGCGTGGTCTCGAGACATTCGCGGAAGGACAGCACTTCCGGGCCGCCGAGTTCATAGATCGTGCCGGCCTTCAGCTTGCCGTCGACGCCACGAGCAACGGCTTCGGCGACATCCTCGACATAAACGGGTTGGAACTTCGTCTTGCCGCCGCCGATCAGCGGCAGGAAGGGTGCCGAGCGCGACATGTCCGCGAACTTGTTGAAGAAGCCGTCTTCCGGTCCGAAGACGATCGACGGCCGCAGGATGACGGCATCCGGCTTGATCGAGAGAATGGCAGCTTCGGCGCGGCCCTTGGTGCGGGCATAGGCCGAGGGCGAATTGACGTTGGCGCCCAGGGCCGAGACATGGGTCAGCGAAGCGCCGACGCCGCGGGCTGCTTCCGCTACGGCCTTGGCGCCGAATTCCTGCACGGCGTCGAACGTGTTGCGGCCGCTTTCGGCGAGAATGCCGACGCAGTTGACCACATGCTGCGCGCCTTCGACGGCGCGATCGATGGAGTTGCGGTAGCGCAGGTTCGCCTGGACGATCGAAATCTGGCCGAGATTGCCCTGCGGCTGCAGGTAACCGGCGAGATCGGGACGGCGAACGGCGACACGGATGCGGTAGCCGCGCTTGGCGAGCGCGCGCACGACATGCCGCCCGATGAAGCCTGATCCTCCGAACACGGTTACGAGCGGCGGAAGGTTGGACAGGGTCATGGCAGGCTCCTCGAAAGGCTTAGATGGGGCTGATCTGGTTTCGTCTTAGCCGATCCGAGGGCCGAGGTGAAGTGCCATCGCGCCGCATCGTCGAGCTGCTTTTTGAATGCGTTAAACGCCCTCGACGACAACCATTTCCGCGTCTGCCACTTCCTGGCGGATTTTGGCGGCGATCTGGTATTCCGGCGAGTTGTAGCAATCGACGGCATGTTGCAGCGACGGGAATTCGATGACGACGTTGCGGCTGCGCGCCTGGCCTTCCAGCGGCGTGAAAGCACCGCCGCGAGCCAGAAAATTCGCGCCATATCGCTCGAAAGCCGGCTTGGCGGCGGCAACGTAGTCCTTGTAGCGCTCAAGGTCGCGAACATCGACGCGAGCGATCCAGTATCCCTTTGCCATCTAGGCCTCCCTATATCTTGAAATTAGAGTGCGGCATCCATTTCCGCGAGGATAGCGCGGGCGGCCTCTCTCGGGTCGGCCGCCTTGACGATCGGCCGTGCCACCACGAGATGGCTCGATCCGGCCCTGATGCCCTCGGCTGGCGTCATCACGCGCTTCTGGTCGCCCTTGTCGCTACCGGCAGGGCGGATGCCGGGGGTGACCAGCGCCATATCGGGGCCGATGATCTTGCGCACGGCCGAGGCTTCCTCGGCGGAGCAGACGATACCGCCCATGCCGGCGAGGAGTGCCTGTTCGGCGCGGCGCAGCACCAGCGTATGCGGGTCGTATTCATATCCTGCGGCGATAAGGTCTTCCTCGTCCATCGAGGTCAGCACTGTGACGCCGAGCAGGCAAAGGTTAGAACCCTTGGCCGCAGCCACAGCTGCCTTCATCGCCTTCGGATAGGCATGCAGCGTCAGCATCGACATGCCCATCTTGACGATATTCTCGACGCCGGAGGCGACGGTGTTGTCGATATCGAGCAGCTTCATGTCGAGGAAGATCTTTTTGCCGTCCTTGGCAAGATCGCGGGCAAATTCCAGCCCGCCGGCAAAGGCGAGCTGATAGCCGATCTTATAATAGAGAATATCATCGCCGAGGGCGCTGACGACCTTTTCGGCCTCCTGAAGGTTTGGAACATCCAGTCCAACGATCAAGCGGTCGCGCGCGGTCATCTCAAGCCCATCCCTGCCAATTTTCCATAGGCGTCCAGTCGCATGAGACGGCGCGCTTCGCAAGATCGAATGCGAAAAGATTGCCGCCGCCCGGTGGTTGATCACCCTGGCGCGCGATCGGCTTGCCCTCGAGATGGCATTTCAGCAGCGTGCCGACGCCGCCATGACCGACAAAGGCGATGGGTATTAGCGGATCATGCCGCGCAAGAACGGTGTTCACCTGGGAAACGATCCGCGTCTGTGCATCGATGGCGCGCTCCCAGCCTTTGAAGCTTTCATGCGGATGGGCAAAGAACCAGTCCGCCGCCTTCTCGAATTCCGGCGGGGCCAAGAAGCCTGTGGCGCTGCGGTCGTTCTCATGGGTGGCTTCGATGATTTCTACCGCCGCGCCGCTCGCCGCCGCCAGGGCCTCGGCCGTCTCGATCGCCTTGCGCTCGGCGCTGGAAACGATCAGGCCGAGCTTGCCGGCCCAGTCCCGGGTCGCGGCTAGCTGTGCCCGCGCCGCGCCGATCTCGGACAGGCTCCATTCCGGCACCGGAACCGTGGGGTCGATACGCACCTGCGGGTGGGTGATGTAGAGAGCGAACATCGGCAACGGGATCCTATTCTGCGGAAGAAGCTTCGGAGCCGAAATATGTCCTATCGAATGATGACGGCAAGATGACTCTTCGGAGCCAGGCTCAGCCGCGCCGATAGATCCAGAGCTGCGCCGGCGGGATGTTGCGGACGATGAAGTCGAAATGCTGGATGTGGTAGCGATCCGGCCGGGCGATGATCGGCGAAACCGGACCGTAGGAAATCTGCACGACCGGGCGGCCGGGCGGCATGCGATCCAGCAGGCTTTCGAGCAGGGCGACGCGCGCCTTCATCGGGAAGTTCAGCAGCGGGATGCCGGAAATGACGGAATCGAAGGTCTGGCCGCGCAGCACGCCGAGCGTCGTGTCGAGATCGAAGGCGTCGCCATTGATGAAGTTGACGCCGGCGTAACGGCGGACGAGGTGGTTGTAGAAGTCGGTGGAATATTCGATGGCGACAAGGTTCTGCGGCTCGACGCCGCGCGCCAGGATCGCCTTGGTGATCGCGCCGGTTCCGGGGCCGAGTTCCAACACCGGCAGGCCGGATTGCAGGTTGATGACGCTCGCCATCTTGCGGGCGGTGATCGAGGAGGTCGGAACGATCGAACCGACGGTTTTCGGCCCCTGCATCATGCCTTTGAAGAAACGGATCTCCTCATCGAATTTCTTGCCAAGCCGTTCCTTGAGACGCAGCGCCATGCTCTCCCCCACCAGTTTTTACAGTTACGACTCACATATCGCTGATGTCTAATCTTGCAATACTGTGACGCAATAACAAAAGAAAATGTCGCAATCAACGCGCGTTAAAATAAAAGCGCCCTTCCCGTGTCCAAGAGAACGCGGGAAGGGCGCTTTGGTTTCGCTAGACGCGCATCGGCATCAAAACATAAAGGGCGTCATCGCCGGCCGTGTCGCGGATCAGCGTCGGCGAGCCGGCATCGGCAAGCAGGAAGATCGCGGCGTCACCGGACAGCTGTGCGGTGATGTCGAGCAGGTATTTGGCGTTGAAGCCGATTTCCATTGCATCCGTGTCATAGCCGACGGCGACTTCTTCCGTCGCACTTCCGGAATCCGGATTGTTGACCGTCAAGAGCAGCTGACCGTCCGACAGTGCCAGCTTCACGGCGCGGCCGCGCTCGGAGGAGATGGTGGAGACGCGGTCGACGGCCTGGGCAAAGGACTGGCAATCGACCCGCATTTCCTTGTCGTTATTGGTCGGGATGACGCGCTGATAATCGGGGAAGGTGCCGTCGATCAGCTTCGAGGTCATGACGATCGAGCCGATCGTGGTGCGGATCTTGGCGTCCGACACTTCGACGGTGACGATGACATCGGGGCTGTCGACCAGCTTCTGCAACTCACCGACCGTCTTGCGCGGGATGATGATACCCGGCATGCCTTCCGAGCCCGAAGGCGCGCTGACATCGGCGCGGGCGAGGCGGTGGCCGTCGGTGGCAACGGCCCTGAGCTTCAGGTCGCCTTCGCTTTCGATCGTGTGGAAGAAGATGCCGTTCAGATAATAGCGGGTCTCTTCGGTGGAGATCGCAAATTGCGTCCGGTCGATCAGCATCTTCAGATCCGATGCCTTCAGCTTGAAGGAATGGCTGAAGCTGCCGGCGGTGAGATCCGGAAAGTCGGATTCCGGCAGGCATTGCAGCGAGAATTTCGAGCGCCCGGAGGCAACGGTCATCGAGCCGCCGTCGGGATTGGTGGCCAGAAGCACTTCCGAACCGTCCGGCAGCTTGCGCACGATGTCATAGAGAAGATGCGCCGGGACGGTGGTGGCGCCGGCCTGCTCGACATTGGCGGGGGTTGCCTCGGTGATTTCCAGATCAAGGTCGGTCGCCTTCATGTCGAGGTTCGCACCCTCGGCCTTCAGCAATACGTTGGACAGGATCGGGATCGTATTGCGACGCTCGACCACGCGATGGACGTGGTTCAGCGACTTCAGGAGGTTCGACCGCTCAATTGTAATACGCATGGATGCTATCGCTTTCGACCGTGACTGCCCGGGCGGTCCGACGCGCCCGAAGGATATGGTTCCGAGCGGCCCCGAAGGGAGCGCCCCGAAGATTGGACGGGCAAAATGACAGAACTCAGCATGCGAATGCAAGAGGCATCGGGATATGCTGCACGTCATTTCAGTAAATGATGGGGAAAGCTCACAGGATTTGCTGTGCACTTGCCGTCAGACGACGCCTCGCCCATAAAGGCGATGAATCCGAGACGAATTCAGGACAGGCATGAACGAAGAACATTCCAGCGGCGGAACGCGCAGCTTCCGCTTGCACAACCATACGGTTCCCGCCCGTCCGCTCGAGCCGGCGCTCTATCTTGTCGCGACCCCGATCGGCAATCTCGGCGATATCACGCTCAGGGCACTGGAAACCCTGGCGGGCGCCGATGTCCTTGCCTGCGAGGATACCCGCGTCACCCGCGTCCTGCTCGATCGTTACGGCATCCAGAACAGGCCCTATGCCTATCATGAGTACAATGCCGACGAGGTCGGGCCGCGCCTGCTGCAGGCGCTGGAGGCCGGTCGCTCGGTGGCGCTGGTCTCCGATGCCGGCACGCCGCTGGTCTCCGATCCCGGTTACCGGCTGGCGCAGCAGGCAATCGAGGCCGGATATCGCGTCGTGCCCATTCCCGGCGCTTCGGCGCCGCTGGCAGCACTCGTCGGCTCCGGCCTCCCCAATGACGCCTTTCTCTTCGCGGGTTTCCTGCCGACCAAGGACAAGGGCAAGCGCGACCGGCTGACGGAGCTCGCTAGCGTTCCCGCCACGCTGATCTTCTTCGAATCGCCGCACCGCATCGCCGCGACATTGGCCTCCGCCGCCGATGTGCTCGGCGCAGAGCGCCGTGGCGCCGTCGGCCGCGAGCTGACCAAGACCTTCGAGGAGTTCCGTCGCGGCACGCTCGCCGAACTCGCGGCATTTTACGACACGGTCGATAACGTCAAGGGCGAAATCGTCTGGCTGGCCGGCCCGCCGATGGAAGTCGTCACGCCGGAGGCCGATATAGAGGCCATGCTCCGCGATCTCTCCAAGACCATGCCGACCGCCAAGGCGGCGGCAGAAGCCGCGCGCCTGACTGGCCTGCCGCGCAAGGATCTCTATCAGCGCCTGCTCGACATGAAGGCGCAGCCCGAGTGAAACACTATGAGCGGTGAGACGGGCGGAAAGTTGAAACGCCAGAAAGCCTGGCGGCGCGGCCATGTCTCCGAATATCTCGCCGCTGCTTTCCTTCTGCTCAAAGGCTACCGCATCCTCGCCATCCGGCATCGCACCAAGCTCGGCGAAATCGACATCATCGCCCGCAAAGGCGATCTCGCCGTCTTCGTGGAGGTCAAGGCCAGGCGTGGCGAACAGGAAGCGATCGATGCCGTCTCCTTTTCCGCGCAGAAACGCATCCATGCCGCAAGCGACCTCTGGCTTGCCCGCCAGCCGGACTACGCCCTGCTATCGCAGCGCTACGACATCGTCGCTATCCTGCCCGGCCGTTGGCCCCGGCATTTTCAGGATGCGTTTTGAAGCCGGTATCACGGAGCCGTCATAAAACGCGCCTATTGCCGGACGATCCGCGCCATGCCGCTTCAAGGCATAGGTGCTCTATCCCATCTCAACAGGCCTCGTCATGATCCACAGCACCGTTTCCGAATTCGCCGTTCCCTCGCAGGAGGAGCGCAAAAGCTTTATTTCCCTGGAAAAGACCCCCGCCATCCACGCCGTGACGCTGGCGTCGCTTGCCTGCATGAACACGGTGCGTGTTGGTGGCGTGGCTGGCCAGGGGCGGTCGCTTGCTTTCCCCTTTACGGTGGCCGCCTGGAATCTGGAGCGTTGCCTTTTCCCTCTCGAATCCGCCGCCAAGCTGAAAGCGACAGGTGCGCCGCTGGTGCTGCTTTCGGAAATGGATGAAGGCATGGCGCGCACGGAGCAACGCGACCCGACCGCCATCCTCGCCAGCGAGCTGGGCATGAATTATGCCTATGGCATCGAATTCCTCGAACTGAGCCTCAGCTCCGAGATCGAGCGGTCCTTCTGCAAGGACGATGTCAACGAGAAGGGTTTCCATGGCAATGCGCTGATGGCCTCGACGGCGCTGAAGGATGTCTTCCTGTTTCGCCTGCCGGGCGAGGCCGTCTGGTTCAAGGACAGCAACGAGCAGCCGCGCGTCGGTGAGCGCTGCGCCATTGGCGCTGTCGTCGAGACCGAAGCCGGTCCCTTCGTCGCTGTCTCCGTGCATCTCGAAAGTGTCGCCACCGTCGCCTATCGCGAGCGCCAGATGGCGGCACTGATCGATGCCGTCGAGGCCTATGCTCCCGGCCTGCCGATCCTGATCGGCGGCGATCTCAACACCGGCAATCACACCGGCGGCGATTTCAGGACGGATACGCTTTTCGCCATGGCAGAAGCTCGTGGCTTCGAATGCCATGGCGGGTCGCTCGATCTGACGAGCACGCGCCCGAGCCTCATCACCCGTTTTCCCGACCGCACCATGAAGCTCGACTGGTTCCTGAGCCGCGGCCTGAGGATCGGCGAAAGCCATCTGGTCTCTTCGCTGAATGAGGACGGCAAGCCGCTTTCCGATCATGACATGATCGTCTGCACCATCGAGGGTTTTGCGGCCTAAGTCCGCAACCGTTAAAATGCAGGGCTTTTCCTGAACCGTGCCGTTACCCTTCTATGCCATGAAGGCTCGGACGCGCATGGAATTGGGGGATTGCATGGTTTTGAAATTGATGTTGGCGAGCATGGCGGCCTTTGCCGCCCGTGCCGTTCCGGTTGTCGCGGCCTTGCCGCAGTCGAAAAACTTCGTGGCGGGTGCTGCCGGCGAGATGGACATGAAGCCATCGCCAATCGAACCGTCCTGGGTCGTGGCCGGCGCACCGGTCGCCCGCCTTGCCGAGCATTCTCGTGGGCAGGACGATGCCGCGCTGACGGCATTGTGGGATTGTACTGCGGGCGAGTTTCACTGGCATTTCGGCTGGGACGAAACCGTGATGATCCTCGAGGGCGAGGTGCATATCACCACCGAAGATGGCGTCGAACGCCTCCTCGGCGCCGGCGACGTTGCCTATTTTGCCGGGGGTACGTGGGCGACATGGCGCATCGACCGCTATGTGCGCAAGGTCGCCTTCTGCCGCAAGCCTTTCCCGAAGTCGCTGACCATGGCCTATCGCCTGCGCAACTTCGTGCGGCAGGGCGGCGCGCAGGGTATCGCCGCCTGATACCGTCAATAGCCGTTGCGTTTGAGAGCCGGGCGACCTAAATCTGTCGGCGAATTCGAGCGAGGGCAAATCATGGCGAAGATCAAGAATGTTGCGGTCCAGATGGATCATGTGCAGGGCATCAACATCGCGGGCGACTCGACGTTCGCCATGAGCCTGGAGGCCCAGAACCGCGGCTACAAGCTCTTCCACTACACGCCCGAGCGCCTCAGCATGCGCGACGGCACGGTCTATGCCTCGGTCGAGCCGATGATCCTGCGCGACGTCAAGGGCGATCATTTCGAACTCGGCGAACCCGAGCGCGTCGATCTTTCGACCATGGACGTCGTGCTGTTGCGCCAGGATCCGCCCTTCGACATGGCCTATATCACCTCGACGCATCTGCTCGAGCGCATTCACCCGAAGACGCTCGTCGTCAACGATCCGGCCTGGGTGCGCAATTCGCCGGAAAAGATCTTCGTCACCGAATTCGCCGACCTGATGCCGAAGACGCTGATCACCCGCGATGCTGGCGAAATCCGCCGCTTCCGCGAGGAGATGGGCGATATCATCCTGAAGCCGCTTTACGGCAATGGCGGCGCCGGTGTCTTCCATTCGACCCGCGACGATCGCAACCTGTCCTCGCTGCTGGAAATGTTCGGCCAGCTCTTCCGCGAGCCCTTCATTGCCCAGCAATATCTGCCTGACGTGCGCAAGGGCGACAAGCGCATCATCCTCGTCGACGGCGAGCCGGTCGGCGCCATCAATCGCGTTCCGGCCGAACATGACAGCCGCTCCAACATGCATGTCGGCGGCCGCGCCGAGGCGACGGAGCTGACGGCGCGCGAACAGGAAATCTGCGCCCGCATCGGCCCATCGCTGAAGGCCCGCGGCTTCCTTCTCGTCGGCATCGACGTCATCGGCGATTACATGACCGAGATCAATGTGACGTCGCCGACCGGTATCCGCGAAGTCAAGCGCTTCGGCGGCGCCGATATCGCCAGCCTGCTCTGGGATGCGATCGAATCCAAGCGCGCCTGATTTCGACGCTCTCGTCTTATTTTGTTCTTATATTACAACTTGCTGTCGTAACATCTCGTGCGACAGTAGATTTGTTCGTTTATTGTTCTTGTTTTATTCCTTTTTCCGTGCAAGGTTGTAACCTACAACCCGCGAGAGAATGATCCCGAAAAGTGTAAAGCGGTTTTCGGACAAGATCATACTCAGCCGAAAATCGCGGATTGCTAGCGTAAAAAGCTTGCGGCACAGGGGATAGAGCATGGTGGCGCGCGTCAGCACGGTTGCGTTTCAGGGCATTGAAGGCGTTCCCGTCGAAGTGCAGGTGATGATCGCGCCCGGCAAGGTGCTGATGCATATCGTCGGCCTGCCTGACAAGGCGGTGGCCGAAAGCCGCGAGCGCGTGCAGGCCGCACTCCACGCTTCCGGTCTGGCACTGCCTCCGAAGAAGGTGACAGTCAATCTTGCGCCCGCGGATTTGCCGAAAGAGGGTAGTCATTTCGATCTCCCGATCGCGCTCGGGCTGATGGCAGCACTGGGGGCTATTCCGGCTGATGCGCTGTCCGCCTATGCCGTCCTTGGCGAACTCAATCTCGATGGCACGATCGCACCCGTCGCCGGTGCGCTGCCGGCCGCAATTGCCGCCAATGCCATGGGCAAGGGCCTGATCTGCCCGGCCGAAAGCGGTCCGGAAGCCGCCTGGGCCGGCGCCGAGATCGATATCCTCGCGCCGCGCAGCCTGATCGCGCTCGCCAATCATTTCCGTGGAACCCAGGTCCTGTCCCGCCCCGAGCCTGCCATCCGCGCGACCGCCGCCAATTTCCCCGACCTTGCCGATATCAAGGGGCAGGAGAGCGCCAAGCGCGCGCTGGAGGTGGCAGCGGCCGGTGGGCATAATCTGCTTTTTGTCGGGCCGCCCGGTTCCGGCAAGTCGATGCTGGCCTCGCGCCTGCCGTCCATCCTGCCGCCGCTATCGACGGCGGAGTTGCTGGAAGTGTCTATGATCCATTCGGTCGCCGGTCAGCTTTCCGGCGGCAAGCTCTCCGATCGCCGGCCCTATCGCACGCCGCATCATTCCGCCACCATGGCCGCCCTGGTCGGCGGCGGTCTGCGCGCCCGACCCGGCGAAGCTTCCCTTGCCCATCACGGCGTTCTCTTCCTCGACGAGCTGCCGGAGTTTTCGCCGCAGGCGCTGGATGCACTGCGCCAGCCGCTGGAAACGGGCGAATGCATCATCGCCCGCGCCAATCACCGCGTTTCCTATCCCGCCAGCATCCAGCTTATCGCGGCGATGAACCCCTGCCGCTGCGGCATGGCCGGCGAACCGGGCCACACCTGCGCCCGAGGGCCGCGTTGCGTCTCTGATTATCAGGGACGGATATCCGGGCCGTTGCTCGACCGCATCGATATCCGTATCGACGTACCCGCGGTCTCGGCCGCCGATCTCATCCGGCCGGCGACGGCGGAAAAGAGCGCCGATGTCGCCCTTCGTGTCGCCCGCGCCCGCGAGCGGCAGCGTGAGCGTTTCGAGGCGGCCGGACTGAAAGGCATCTCCACCAATGCCCGCTGCTCGACATCGATGATCGAAACTATCGCCGAGCCGGACGCCGCCGGCCTGCAATTGCTGCGCGACGCCGCCGAGAAGATGAAGTTTTCCGCCCGAGGCTATCATCGCGTGCTGAAAGTGGCGCGGACGCTTGCCGATCTCGACGATAAGCAAACGGTCGGGCGCATCCATCTCGCCGAGGCTATTTCCTACCGCATCGCCGGCGAACGGCTGACGGCGGCGGCGTGAACACGAGAGGCTGAAACGACAAAGGGCGCCGCAGCGCCCTTTGGGTATTTGACGATCGAGCAGGCCGTATCAGCCGCCCAGTCCCTCGAACAGGACCGTCGACAGATAACGCTCGGCGAAGGAGGGGATGATGACGACGATGGTCTTGCCTTCGTTTTCCGGCCGCTGGCCGACCTTGATGGCAGCCGTTAGCGCCGCACCGGAGGAGATGCCGACCGGCACGCCTTCGAGCCTGGCGACCAGGCGGGCCTGCTGGAAGGCTTCGTCATTGGTGACGGTGATCACCTCGTCATAGACATGCGTGTCGAGGATCTTCGGGGCGAAGCCTGCGCCGATGCCCTGGATCTTATGCGGGCCGGGATTGCCGCCGGACAGAACCGGTGAATCGGCCGGTTCGACGGCGATGACCTTGATGTCGGGATTACGGGCCTTCAGCACCTGGCCGACGCCGGTGATCGTGCCGCCGGTGCCGATGCCGGAGACGAAGATATCGACCTTGCCTTCTGTGTCGTTCCAGATTTCCTCGGCCGTCGTCTTGCGATGGATTTCCGGGTTGGCCGGGTTTTCGAATTGCTGCGGGATAACGGCGTCGGGCAGCGTCGAGGCCAGCTCCTCGGCCTTGGCGATGGCGCCCTTCATGCCCTTCGCCCCTTCGGTCAGCACCAGCTCGGCGCCGAGCAGCGCCAGCATCTTGCGGCGCTCGATCGACATGGTTTCCGGCATGGTGAGGATCAGCTTGTAGCCCTTGGCGGCGGCGGCAAAGGCAAGCGCGATGCCGGTATTGCCCGAGGTCGGCTCGATCAGCACGCTGCGGCCGGGGGTGATCTTGCCCTGGGCTTCCAGGCTCTCGATCATGGCGACGCCGATACGGTCCTTGACGGAGGCGATGGGGTTGAAGAATTCGAGCTTTGCCAAGAGGTTGGCCTTGACGCCCTTCTCCTTGGCCAGTTTGTCGAGACGCACGAGCGGCGTGTCGCCAATGGTCTCGGTGATCGAGGCATAGACGCGGCCGCGGCCTGGTTTACGGGTGTCGGACATGGGTAGCTCTCCCTTTATTGGAATTGTAAAGGCACAATAGGATCAAACGGTAACGGAAACCAGAGTGATCCCACTCTGGGCTCCAGCGCCACTTGGGAAAAGAATCTCCCAAGTGGCGTCGTTAGGGAAGGTTTTTTTAAGCCGCGCGGGTGGCGATGAAGGCCGCCGTGCCGGCAAGGACGCCTGCTGCAGCCCGGTTCAAAACCTGCAATGCTTTTGGATTCTTCAGGAAGCCGCGAGCCCGCGAAGCCAGCAGCATATAGGGGACAAATACGGCCAGGAGCACGATGAAGGTCATAGCCAGCAGTGCTGCATAGTCGTGAAGCCCGATGCTATCGATGTCGATCAGCGTCGGCACCAGCGCAACATAAAACAGCATGGTCTTCGGATTGCCGAGGGTCACCAGCAGGCCGGAAAGAAAGGACATGCCGGCGCTGGTCGATTTCTTCGCCGCGACATCGGTGGAGATCAGCCCGGTGGTCCAGAGCTTCCAGGCGATGTAGGCAAGATAAAGCGCGCCGGCGACCTTGATGACGACAAAGACTTCGGTAAAGGTCTGCGCCAGGAAGGCGAGGCCGAGAATAATCGCGGTCAGATAGATCATATCGCCGAGAACCAGCCCGAGGCCCATGAAGAAGGTCTCGCGAAAGCCGGAGCCGAGGGCGCGCGCGACGACCGCTATGACGCCCGGGCCGGGAATGGCTGCGGCGATGAAAAGCGCGCCGCTATAGGTGAGCAAGGCTGCCAGCGTCATGGTGATCTTCCTCCAGAGACAGAGGTTTGCTCTATCTCAGCATTCCTGCCTTTTCAAGCGGTTGTGCTGCTTGCGCGAATACACTACCAAAGGATTAACGGCCTGCCGAACCACGTTGTCGAAACCACGCTGCATAAGGCTCCTATGTCCTCCGCATTGCTCCTGATCGATCTCCAGAACGCCGTCCTGACCGGCCTTAGCACGCCAGCGCGCCAATCGGCGATCGATGCCGCCCTTGAGACGGTCGTGGCGAAACTCGCGGCGCTGAAGCGCGAGGCCCGTGCCGCCGGCGTTCCCTCCTTCATCGTCCAGCATGACGGCCACGGAGCCCATCGCCTGGCGAAGCGGGGTGAGGGCTGGCAGCTGCGCCGGGAAATCGCGCCGGAGGCGGGCGATGTCGTGGTTCACAAGACAAGCTCCGATTCCTTCTTCGAGACCGATCTTGAGCAGCGCCTGCGTGCTCGTGGCATCACCCGCCTCATCATCGGCGGCTGCATGACGCAATTCTGCGTCGACACCACGGCGCGGCGCGCGGTCTCGCTCGGCTTCGATGTGACACTGATCAGCGACGGCCATACGACCGCCGATATGGGCAAGCTGTCATTCGAGGCAATTGTCTCTCATCACAATATGCTGCTTGACGGCTTCGACGCCGGGTCGCATGAAATCAAGCTTGTTCCAACAGCCCAAATCGCCTTCTGACACCCCTCAGCCGGAGACTCCGATGCCGCATCTGACCAGCATGATTGCCTTCTCTCTGATCGCTCTCGGCATGGTGCTGACGCCGGGGCCGAACATGATCTATCTGGTATCGCGATCGATCTCGCAAGGGCCGGCGGCCGGGCTGATCTCTCTCGGCGGCGTTGCCTGCGGCTTCGTTTTCTACATGCTGTCCGCAGCGCTGGGCATCACTGCCTTCGTCTTTGCCGTGCCCTTCGCCTATGATGCGCTTCGTCTTGCAGGTGCTGCCTATCTCGTCTGGCTTGCCTGGAATGCGCTGAAGCCTGGTGGCCGATCCGCCTTTCAGGTGCGCGAATTGCCCAAGGACAGCAAGCGGCGGCTCTTCACCATGGGGCTGGTGACCAGCCTGTTGAATCCGAAGGTGGCGATCCTCTACCTCTCGCTGCTGCCGCAATTCATCGACCCGGCGGCCGGCAGCGTCTTTACCCAGTCTCTCGCCCTTGGTTTCACGCAGATCGTTATCAGCCTGACGTTCAACGCCATCTTCGCGCTGACCGCCGGCTCCATCGCAATGTTCTTCGCCCAGCGCCCG
Source organism: Rhizobium sp. GW821-FHT14E12 (assembly GCF_058803745.1). NCBI lineage: Bacteria > Pseudomonadati > Pseudomonadota > Alphaproteobacteria > Hyphomicrobiales > Rhizobiaceae > Rhizobium > Rhizobium sp. GW821-FHT14E12. The sequence continues at coordinate 43,061 of NZ_JBXAPH010000008.1, read as the reverse complement.
GCCTTCATGCTGGTGCAGCGCTGGCTGATGGGCACGGTGCTGGCCGGCCTCGCCGTCCGCATGGCAGTCGAGGCGCAGCGGTAGTGCGGATGGTTCCGCAGCGACTTGTTGTCGGGTTGTTCTGCCTCGCTTCCTTCTGCGGTTCCGCGTCGATGGCTATGGCGGCAGATGGGACGACACAGACAATCGTCTTCCTGCGCCACGGTGAAAAACCGGAAGCCGGTCTCGGCCAGCTCAGCTGCCAGGGGCTCAATCGAGCATTGGCGCTGCCACCGGTGCTCACCCGCCTCTTCGGCAAGCCGGTGGCGATCTTCGCGCCCGATCCGTCGAAGCGAAAGGAAGATTCCGGCACGTCCTATGATTATGTCCGGCCGCTCGCGACCATCGAGCCGACCGCCATCGCCTTGAGCCTGCCCGTTGATACCAGCTTCGGTTATGACGATGTTGACGGCCTCAAGGCGGCGCTGGAAAAGCCGGATTATCGCGGAAAGCTCGTTTTCGTCGCCTGGGAACACAAGCAGATCGTCGATCTCGCCCGCCAGCTGATGGCCGACAATGGCGGTGATGCGAAGGCGGTGCCGAAATGGCATGGCAAGGATTTCGATGGGCTCTACGTCTTGCGCATCACGCGCAACGGTTCATCGCAAAGCGCCGCCTTCGAGCGGCTGACCGAAGGCCTCGACGGTCAATCGGAAAGCTGCCCCGTCCCGACAAAGTAGGATCAGAAAACCGGCCGCATGAAGCTGCGCTCATAGCTGAGGATGCAGCGCGTCTCCTCCGCATAGGCAAAGGCCGCGCGGCATTCGGCATCCTCGGCCATTTTATGCCGATAGGTCTCGTAGTCGGCGAGGCTCGGAAAGCTGAAGAGCGCCAGTGCGATATTGTTGGCACCCTCATGCGGCAGGAAATAGCCATGATGCGTGCCGCCGAGCCGGTTGACGAGCGGGATCCAGAGCTTGGCGTAATGTTCGAATTCCGCAAGCTTGTAGGGATCGATCGTATAGCGGAGATAGCAGGTGATCATTCAGCGGCTTCCTTTGGGAGATGACCGCTTTTATGGCGTGGCAGCGGGATCGTCCAGCCAAGGTTCATGCCTGCCGCCGCCGCCAGGATGATCACCGCGCCGATGATCTGCGCCACGCCGAGCACATGGCCGAAGGCGAAGCGGTCGACGACGATGGCGGCGATCGGATAGATGAAGGATAGGGCGCCGGTCAGATGGGTCGGCAGTTTCTGGATGGCGCCATAGAGCAGCACATACATCAGGCCGGTATGGACGATGCCCATCGTCGCCACAATGGACCATCCGCCCGCACCTTGCGGCAAGGTGGAGAAATCCGTGAAGGGCGCGAGCATCAGGATGCCGGTCGATACCTGGATCAGCGCAATCAGATGTGGCGGCGTGCCCTTCAGCCATTTGGCGGCGATGGCTGCCAGCGCATAGAAGAAGGCGGCACTGAGCGAGAGCAGGATGCCGATGAGATAGCTGCCCGTAGCTCCGGTCTGTGTGGATTTGCCCTCGACGATGACAATCATGCCGGCAAAGGCGAGGCCTAGCCAGAAGAGCTTGGTGAGCGTGATCTTCTCGCCGAGAAACAGCGCGCCGAGGCCGAGCAGCATGAAAGGCTGGGTGTTGTAGACGGTGGTGGCGATCGAGATGGAAGCATGCGAATAGGCGGCGAATAGTAGCAGCCAGTTGAGGACGATGGCGATGCCGCCGCCAACCGCAATCGCGAAGGTCCGCAGGCTGAGGATGCCGGGACGCAAGAGGCCCATGGCTGCGCAGATGACAAGAAGCGTCAGTGCGCCGATCAGGCAGCGCCAGAAAACGACGCCCGTGACAGGTTGCCCGGACATCAGCACGAACCAGCCGATCGTCCCCGAAATCAGCATTGCCGCCGTCATTTCCACTGTGCCGCGTCTTATCTCGTTCATTGTCCGGACTCCCGTTTGCCGAGCCTGATAATATTGCCGCGGGTGACTGGATGATATAGGATGAATAAAGACTAATGGGCTGTTGACCTAATTATATGAGGCAGGAATATGGGTATACCTAATGCCGCTATGGGGCTTGATGCGATCGATCAGCGGATGCTGGAAGCGCTCGCGCGCAATGCCCGGATTTCGCTGAAGGAGCTAGCGGAAGTGGCGGGCTTGTCTTCGCCAAGTGCCGCCGAGCGCCTGCGCCGGCTGGAGGAGCGCGGCGTTATTGCGGCGTTCACCTTGGATATCACGCCGGAAGCGATCGGCTATCCCTTGCAGGCAATCGTCCGCATCCGGCCTTTGCCTGGTCAGTTGCATGTGGTCGAGCGCATCATTCAGGAGACGCCGGAGTTCATCGAATGCGACAAGGTCACTGGCGAAGACTGTTTCATCGGCCGGCTTGTGGTCCGCTCAATGGGCGACCTCGACGGTATCCTCGACAAGATCACCGAACGCGCTGAAACCAATACGTCGATGATCAAGGCAACTCCGGTCAAACGCCGGCTGCCGCCGCTTTCGCGCTAAAACTCCGCCATGGGCGCGAGCATGATGGGTCCGCCGATGTCATCGGCGACATCGCCACGCATCATCAGGAAGGTGTGACCCTGGTGGGGCTCGGCCATGCCCTGCCAGTCCAGCTGGTCCGGCGGGAAACAAACCTCGATCCGCATGGAGGGAACGCCAAGGGCGGATTGTATCGCCTCCAGAAACGGAATGCTCTTGCCGACGACATCGAGTATCCGGGTAGTGCGACCATCGAATTTCCAGGCGACAACAGTTGTATACTCAACCAATGTCAGCCGGATATCCGGATCGAAGCAGGCATTCAGGTAAAACATCTCCATCTGGCCGGTAACGGCGAAGCGTTGGGAAACGGGGACGCGGCTTTGCAGCAGCGTCTTCAGGAGATCACGGTCGCCCGCATCCTCCAGGGAGAGCGGTCTTGCGCGTGGGAACCGCCCGATCATTTTCGGCGGCGGACCAGCGAAGATGCGTTGCGGAACAGTCTTGAAACCATAGGTCTCGTAAAGGACCGGCTTGTCCGTCAGCAGGATATCGAGTTCGAAGCCCTCGGCCCTGGTTCGGGCAAAGGCCCGCTGCATCAGGTCGCGGTAAAGCCCGCGCCCGCGCCATTCGGGGCGGACCGCGCCGGATTGATAACCCGCTGCCTTGACCGTGCGGCCATTGATGATCAGCGGCATGGAAAAGGCACTGAAATTGGCGACGCAGCGGCCATCGGCGTCGAAATAGCCGAACGGCATGCTGGACGGATCCGGGCCGCCGAATTGATCCTGTAGGCTGATATCGATGGAGAAGGTGTCGCGCAGCAGATCGACGAGGCCAGCCCAGGCGACCGGATCGGCAAAGTAGTCCTGCCGGAAGGTCAGTCCGAACTGCTGCCCTAGATCCGCCATCACACGCCGGTCGAGCCGAAACCGCCGGCACCGCGCGCCGTTTCGCTGACTTCGCTGATCTCCGCGACACGCAGCTGCGTCACCGGCGCGATCACCACCTGGGCAATACGCATGCCGCGCGTGATCTCGAACGGCTCCTCGCCGTGATTGATCAGCAATGCATGCACCTCACCGCGATAGTCGCTGTCGATCGTGCCGGGCGAATTCAGGCAGGTGATGCCGTGCTTGAAGGCGAGGCCCGAACGTGGGCGGATCTGTGCCTCGAAACCCTCTGGGATTTCGAAGATAAAGCCTGATGGCACCAGCGCCCGCTTGCCGGGCGCGATGGTCAGCGTTTTGCCGTCTTCGATTGCCGCGCGCAGGTCCATGCCGGCCGCGCCCTTGGTCTCATAGGCGGGCAGGTCGAGGCCCTGGCCATGGGCAAGGCGGATGAGGTTCAGCGTCGGGCGCGTATCGGTGTGAATGGTCATGCGGCATTAGTTTGCGCGTGAGCGCCCAAGGTCAATTGCAATCCGGGCCTTGAGTCGCTAGATACGGCCGCAATTCACAGGATTCACACGCATGGCCGAAAGTCTCGCCGAGGCGGTCTCCCGCCGCCGCACATTCGCTATTATCGCCCACCCGGACGCGGGCAAGACGACGCTCACCGAAAAGCTGCTGCTGTTCGGCGGCGCCATTCAGCTTGCCGGCGAAGTCAAGGCGAAGAAGGATCGCATCCAGACGCGCTCCGACTGGATGAAGATCGAGCGCGAACGTGGCATCTCGGTCGTCACCTCGGTCATGACCTTCGAATATGAAGGCAATGTCTTCAACATTCTCGATACGCCCGGCCACGAAGACTTCGCTGACGATACCTATCGCACGCTGACGGCCGTCGACGCCGCCGTCATGGTCATCGACGCCGCCAAGGGCATCGAGCCGCGGACGCTGAAGTTGTTCGAAGTCTGCCGCATGCGCGACATTCCGATCATCACCTTCATCAACAAAATGGACCGTGAAAGCCGCGATCCCTTCGAGATTCTCGATGAAGTGGAAGAGAAGTTGGCACTGGACACCGCGCCGATCACCTGGCCGATCGGCCGGGCGAAGAGCTTCTGCGGCTCCTATCATCTGGCCGACAATACCGTTCGCGGTTCGGATACCGAGGTGGCGCCAACCCCCGTCAATGGCCCGCAGGCCGTGGCCGGCAGGCTGCCGGAAAACGAGCGTCAGGGCTTCATCGACGAGACGGAATTGGCGATCGAAGCCTGCCGTCCCTTCGATCGAGAATCCTTCCTGGAAGGCCATATGACTCCGGTTTTCTTCGGCTCGGCCCTGCGCAACTACGGCGTTCGCGACCTCATCAACGCGCTTGGCGAATTCGCGCCGCCGCCGCGCGACCAGGTCGCCGATATCAGGACGGTTCACGCCACCGACGACAAGATGACGGCCTTCGTCTTCAAGATCCAGGCCAACATGGATCCGAACCATCGCGACCGCATCGCCTTCGCGCGCATCTGCTCTGGTAAGCTCGAGCGTGGCATGAAGGCGCGACTGTCGCGCACCGGCAAGCAGCTCGGCCTCACAGCGCCGCAATTCTTCTTCGCCTCGCAGCGTCAGCTTGCGGACACCGCCTATGCCGGCGACGTGGTCGGCATTCCCAACCATGGGACGCTCCGTATCGGCGATACGCTGACGGAAGGCGAATCCCTGGTGTTCCAAGGCGTGCCGAACTTCTCGCCGGAAATCCTGCGCCGCGTGCGTCTCGAAGACGCGATGAAGGCAAAGAAGCTGAAGGAAGCGCTACAGCAGATGGCGGAAGAGGGCGTTGTGCAGCTTTTCTCGCCGGAAGACGGCTCGCCCGCCATCGTCGGCGTCGTCGGCGCGCTGCAGCTCGACGTGTTGAAGGAGCGGCTGATGGCCGAATACGGCCTGCCGGTCTCCTTCGAAATGTCACGCTTTTCCGTCTGCCGCTGGATCTCGTCCGACCAGGCCGCCGACCTCGACAAATTCCTCACCGCGCGCCGCGGCGACATCGCCCGCGACCTTGACGGCGACCCGGTCTTCCTCGCCCAGGACGGCTTCTCGCTACGCTATGAAGCAGAACGTTACCCGGCTATCAAAATGGTCGCCATCAAGGAATATCACGCCTTCAAGGCGGCGTGATATTTGGGGCTACTGACTCAATCATTGTCGAACATGAGAGATCGGTGGGCTGCCGTGCCGGCAAGCGCCCCGTCGCCCACGGAGAGCGCCACGGAACCAACGGCTCTTGCCGCGTCGCCGCAGGCGAACACGCCGTTGGCGGTCGTCTGCTTGACGGCGTCGGTGCTGATGAAGCGACCAACCGGCCCGTCCTCGAAGGCACAGCCGAGCTGTTTCGCCCATGGTGTTGGCACAGAGGTTTGGGTCAAGGTGAACAAGCCGTCCATCGCAATGATCCTGCCGTCTTCCAGCACCACATCGGCGCGATCGCCGCGGATCTCGCGAACCAGTGCGGTCTCGATTGTCACCCCGCGTGCGCGCAATTGCGACGACTGATCGGCATCGGGGGTGAAGACGCCGTTCGTAAAAAGCGTTGTCGTGCCCCAGTCGGGAAGCATCAAGGCATGATGCATGGAGAGCTCCGAGGATGCGATCACACCGATGCGCCCTTGATCGAGTTCGTAGCCATGGCAGTAGGGGCAATGGAAGACCGATTTCCCCCAGCGCTCCTGCAGGCCGGGAATGGCCGGCAAACGATCGACGACACCCGTCGCAAGGATCAGGCGCTTGCCCTTCAATAGCTCTCCCGCGCCGATCGAGACGGAAAATCCGCCTTCGATCCGCTTGGCGGATTGCGCCTTGGCGTTCAACCAATGGACGGTCGGGTAGCGCTGCAGTTGCTCGCGTGCATCGGCGGCGATCAGGCCGGGATCGCGGCCGTCTTGCCCAAGGAAGCCGTGCGAGCTTGCAGCGAAGCGATTGCGTCTTTCGCCCGCATCGACCACCAGAATATCCCGCCTGGCGCGGGCAAGCTGCAGGCCCGCGGACATGCCGGCATAGCTGCCGCCGATGATGATGACATCGAAGTACATGGAAATCAGCCTTTCGTGCTCGTTCTGCTCTATCGCCGGCAAGGGCCGGCACAATATCATGATACTTTTTATGTTACATGATTGGCGGCGTCAATAGTTATGCAACTCCTATTGTTGCATGATCGTATTATTGGTAGATCTGGGCGCTACCCGGACACGATCGGAACCGCGCCAATGAGACACGACACTCGCCTATCCCGCATGCTGCATGTGCTGATCCACATGGATCGCCATGAAGGCGCTGCGACCTCCGAAGCCATTGCGGCGATGCTCGGCACCAATGCCGTCGTGGTGCGCCGAACCATGGCCGGACTTCGGGACGAGGGTTATGTCCGCTCCGAAAAGGGGCATGGCGGCGGCTGGGTGTTGGCGCGTCCGCTGGAGGAGATCACGCTGCTCGATATCCATAATGCATTGGGGGCACCACAGCTGTTCTCGATCGGCCTCGCAGGCGACAATCCGAACTGCGTCATCGAGCAGGCGGTCAACGCTTCCCTTGCCGAGGCGATGAGCGAGGGAGAAGCGATCCTGTTGGCGAAATTCGCAAGGGTCACGTTGGCGGCACTGGCTGAACAGTCGTCGGAGCGTTGGGCGCTGGCTTCGAATTGCGCTTCGGTGATGGAGGATTTTTAGGGTTTTCAACAATGCCGGAAAACATAGTTTCGTGATGTTCTAGCGTTTGCGTTTGTCGGCATTCTGCCGGCCGCCGCCGAAGCGCTGCCTCGGCATCAAAGAAAATCACGCCGTCAAGGCGGCGTGATTTAGGGGATCGTGGAACGGGAGCTTCCGGCTCTCAGGCCGCGCTGGCCTTCGCGACGCCGTCGAGTTGTGCCAGTGCGTCGTCCGGCAGGTTGATGTCGGGCGCTTTCAGATTTTCCCGCAGATGGGCGACGGAGGAGGTGCCGGGGATAAGCAGGATATTGGGCGCGCGGCGAAGCAGCCAGGCGAGCGCGACCTGCATGGGGGTAGCCCCAAGGCGTTCGGCAACGTCGGAGAGGGTCGACGATTGCAGCGGGCTGAACCCGCCAAGCGGGAAGAACGGCACATAGGCGGTGCCCTCGCGAGCAAGCGCGTCGATCAGGGCGTCGTCATTGCGGTGTGCCAGATTGTAGAAGTTCTGCACGCAAACGATCTCGCAGATCTTGCGCCCATCGGCGATCTGCGTTGGCGTGACGTTGCTGAGCCCTATGTGGCGCACCAGGCCCTTTTGCTGGAGTTCGGCGAGCACCGTCAGGGGTGCTTCGAGCGATCCCTCGACCGGGCCATGCACATCGAGCATGCTACGAAGATTGACGACCTCAAGCACATCGAGGCCGAGATTGCGCAGGTTGTCATGCACGGCCTGCGTCAGTTCCTCGCGCGACATCGCCGGGATCCACGAACCGTCCGCTCCGCGACGAGCGCTGATCTTGGTGACGATGACAAGATTGTCGGGATAGGGGTGGAGCGCCTCGCGGATGATTTCATTGGTGACGTGCGGGCCGTAGAAGTCACTGGTGTCGATATGGTTCACGCCGCTCGCAACGGCTTCCCTGAGGACGGCCACCGCCGCGTCGCGATCCCGAGGCGGCCCAAACACGCCAGGCCCGGCGAGCTGCATGGCTCCATAACCGAGCCGCTTTACGGTGCGATCGCCAAGGGTGAATGTTCCGGAGTGGTCGATGCTGGACATGGGGTATCTCCTTTTTGCCGTCCATCCAGAAATAGGCATTGTTGGCCTGTATGATAATCCGGTACAATCCGCACAGGCTGTGCGGAGTAGCGAACAGTGAAGATCGATCTGCTGGACATGAGCGCGTTTGTCGCCGTGGCGCGTGCCAAGGGCTTTCGCGAGGGCGCGCGCCTGAGCGGCAAAAGTCCCTCTGGTTTGAGCGAGGCGGTCCGCCGCCTTGAGGCCGAGCTTGGCGTGCGCCTGCTCAATCGAACGACACGCAGCGTCGTGCCGACCGAGGCGGGAGAGCGATTGCTGGAAAGGCTCGGTCCCGCGCTGTCGGAGATGGAGGCGGCCTTCGACGTGGTCAATGGTTTCCGCGACAAGCCGGCTGGAACCCTGCGGCTGAACGTGCCGATCAGCGCGGCGCGGCTTGTGCTGCCTGCCATCGTCCCGCGCTTTCTCGCCGCCTATCCCGACATCCAGCTGGAGATCATCGCCGAAGACGGTTTCGTCGATGTCCTCGCAGCCGGCTGCGATGCCGGCATCCGCTATGACGAGCGGCTGGAGCAGGACATGATCGCCATACCGATCGGGCCTCGCACCCAGCGGTTCGCCACTGCCGCTTCACCCTCGTACCTTGACCTTCATGGCAGGCCGGAGCATCCGAGCGAGCTGATCAATCACGCCTGTCTTCGTGGTCGTTTCTCCAGCGGCCTGATGCCGCCCTGCGAGTTCGAGCGTGACGGCGAAATCGTGCGGATCACTCCCACAGGCCCGCTCATCGTCAGCATCGGCGGCGCGACCGATCTCGTCGTGGACGCTGCGATCGCCGGCACCGGCATCGTCTATCTTTTCGAGGAATGGCTGCGTCCGCATCTCGACAGCGGCGCGCTCGAACCCGTGCTCGAATCGTGGTGGCAGTCCTTCTCCGGGCCGTTTCTCTATTATCCCGGGCGGCGCCTTGTGCCCGCTCCGCTCAGGGCATTCATCGATTTCATAACCACATCGGCCAAGCCGCCGAATACTCTTGCTCCGGAAGGGGGAAACCATGGTCCGCGAGAATGAAATCCGCGAAAACGAGGTGGTGGTCGAACCGCCGGCCGCGACCGATGCCGGTCTCGTCTTCATCGGCCGTATCTCGACGCCCTGGACGTCGCGCATGGAGACGCCGCGCCAGGGGCGGCATGACGGGCCGATTTGCCGTATCGAGATTTTCGAGCCATGGGTGCCGGCGCTGAAGGGCGTGGAGGCTTTCGAGCGGCTGGAAATTCTCTATTGGCTGGACCGCTCACGCCGCGATCTCGTGCTGCAAAGCCCAGCCAACAGCGGCAAGGTGCACGGCACGTTCTCGCTGCGCTCGCCGGTGCGGCCGAACCCGATCGGCACCTCCATCGTCAAGCTGGAAGCGGTTGAGGGCGCGGTGCTTCTCGTGCGCGGCCTCGATTGCCTCGACGGCACGCCGCTTCTGGATTTGAAGCCGGACCGGACTTTGTTCAAGCCGATCGCGCCACCGCAGCCTGGCGATTTCCAGACTGGCGACGAGGGAACGGCGCATTATTGCCAAAAGCGGGAAACTTAGTCGACGGCGACCATGACGTCGGATGCCTTGATGACGGCATAGGCATCAGCGCCGACCGTCAGGCCCAGTTCGTCGACGGCCTCGTTGGTGATCGATGAGGTGACGATCGAGCCGTTGCCGATATCGATGCGGACATGCGCGGTCGTCGCACCCTTGGTGACTTCGACGACCTTGCCCTTGAGGCGGTTGCGTGCGCTGATTTTCATGATCTTTTCTCCCTGATGTTGGCCGGACCATATCGTCTCCGGCAAAGCCCGGCCACAAGAAAGCTTATTCCCCGCGCGGAAAACGCTGGTTCTCCTCCAGCACGTTCAGGTCCATATGGTTGCGCATGTAGCGCTCGGAAGCCTTCTGCAGCGGCTGGTAATCCCAGGGATAATAGGCACCGTTGCGCAGCGCCGCATAGACCACCCATCGCCGTGCCTGGCTCTCGCGCACGGCGGCGTCGAAGGTGGGGAGATTCCAGCGTTGCATCGCCTGCGCGGTCAGCCGCGCCAGGCTTTCCGCATGGGCGGGATCGCCGGCGAGATTGGTGAGCTCCTTGGGATCAGCCTCGAGATTGAAGAGCATGGCGGGGTCCTTGTCGCAGAGCACCAGCTTGTAACGGCCGTCGCGCAGGCCGACGAGCGGCGCTTCGGAGCCTTCTGCGGCGTATTCCATCGGCACCGGTCCACGGCTTCCCGTACCAAGGGCGAGGGGAGCCAGGTCCTCGCCATCGGTCCATTGGCGGAGCGATGCGATATCGATGCCGGCAAGACCGGCCAGTGTCGGCGTCACGTCGAGGGTTGAGACCGGCTGGTCGATGCGTCCTGCTTTCCAGCCGGGAGCGGCGATCATCAGCGGCACGCGAGCCGAGCCTTCGAAAAAGTTCATCTTGAACCACAGCCCGTGCTCTCCGAGCATATCGCCATGGTCGGAGACGAAGAGCACGATGGTGTTGTCGGCCATGCGGCCGCGCTCCAGCGTATCGAGGATTTCGCCGATCTTCTCGTCGACATAGGAGATATTGGCGAAATAACCGCGCCGCGCCCGGCGGACCTGTTCCGGCGTGATGTCGAAGGCTTCGTGATCGCTGGCCTTCATCAACCGTTGCGAATGCTGATCCTGCTGGTCGAAGGGGATTTCGCCGACCTCGGGATCGAGTGCCGGGCAATCCTCGTAGAGATCCCAGAAGCGGCGGCGGGCGACATAGGGGTCGTGCGGGTGGGTGAAGCTGACGGTCAGGCACCAGGGCCGCTCATCGTGGCCACGCGACAGGTCGAGCAGCTTGCGAGTGGCGTGATAGGCGACCTCGTCGTCATATTCCATCTGGTTGGTGATCTCGGCGACGCCGGCGCCGGTCACGGAGCCGAGATTGTGATACCACCAGTCGATGCGCTCGCCGGGCTTGGTATAGTCCGGGGTCCAGCCGAAGTCGGCGGGATAAATGTCCGTGGTCAGCCGCTCCTCGAAGCCATGCATCTGGTCCGGCCCGACGAAATGCATCTTGCCCGAAAGCGCCGTCTGGTAGCCGCCGGCGCGCAGGTGATGGGCGAAGGTCGGGATATCGGAGGCGAATTCGGCGGCATTGTCATAGACGCGGGTGCGGCTCGGCAATTGCCCGGACATGAAGGAGGCGCGGGCCGGGGCGCAGAGCGGGCTTGCCGTGTAGCTGTTGGCAAAGCGCACGGAGCGTTCCGCCAGCGCCTTCAGCGCGGGCGCATGCAGAAAATCGGCCGGCCCGTCGGGAAAGAGGGTTCCGTTGAACTGATCGACCATCAGGATAAGAATATTCGGACGCGCCATTGTGGGAATTCCTTGGGCGGGATGGGAGGCCGGAAGAGGTCTTTACGATCCTCTCTTATTATTTGCTGATTTTATTGAACATCAGTAGCATCGGGCCTGTAAAGCTTGCTTTTTTCGATGAATACCAAAAGGAAATTTTATGGCTGAGCGGCCAGTGGATCTCGGATGGCTGCGAATTTTTGTCGAGGTGGCGCGTTCAGGCAGCCTGTCATCTGCGGCGGCCAGCCTCAGTCTGACCCAGCCGGCGGTTAGCTATCAGATCCGGCGGATCGAGGAGCAGATGGGTATCACCCTGTTCCATCGCCGGCATCGGGGTGTCGAACTGTCGGCGGAAGGCCGTCGACTGTTGGAGATCGCCGAAAAGGTGGTCGTCGGCGTCGATTCTCTGGTGCAGAGCTTTCACGCCGAGGCGCAGCGCCCGATGGTGCGGCTGCGGACTGACTATGCCTTCTCTGCACTCTGGCTGATCCCGCGCATGCATCGGTTTCGCTTGGCCTATCCGGAGTTGGATATCCAGATCGTCGCCACGCAGCGGCAGGAACGCGGCCAATCGGACAGCGGCGATGTCGCCGTCGTCTTCGGCATCCGTCAGGAGTTTGGCCCCGAAGCGGTGCTGCTGTTGCCCGAGAAGGTGGCGCCGGTCTGCGCGCAGGGCTTCATCGACAAATACGGCCCTTTCAGCGATCCAGTCCATCTGGCGCGGGCAAGGCTCATACATCTGGACACGGAAGCGCCATCGCCCTGGTTTGACTGGAAGAGTTATTTCACCGAACTTGGCATCAGCCGCGACACCCATGCCGGCCAAGGTGACCTGCGGTTCAACACCTATTCGCTGGTGGTGCAGGCGGCGATTGGCGAACAGGGGCTGGCGCTCGGCTGGATGGGGTTGGTGGATCAGCTTCTGGCCGGGCGCATGCTGGTAACCGCCGGCCCGATGCTGGAGGCACCGGATCGCGGTTACTGGCTTCTGCCGCCGAAGTCGCCGGGCATGCATGCCGGGCGCTTGACGGAATGGCTGCTCACGGAACCAGCCGCAACGTCACCTGATTGACCGGCGGCTTCGCCTCTTCCGTCAGGTCCTTCAGAAAATCATTGCACCAGCGTGCGACATCATATTCCAGAAGATGATCCATCATGCCCCGCCAGCGCTGCTGCCGTTCTTCCAGCGGCATGGTGAGCCCGCGCGCCATGGCGTTGGCGGTTGCCTCGATGTCATAGGGATTGACCAGCAGCGCGCCCTTCAGCTCGCGCGCCGCGCCTGCGAAACGCGAGAGCACCAGCACGCCGGGATCGTCCGGGTCCTGCGCGGCCACATATTCCTTGGCGACGAGGTTCATGCCGTCGCGCAGCGGCGTCACCAGGCCGATCCTGCCCAGTCGGTAGAGGCCGGCCAGCACCGGACGGCTGATCGAGCGGTTGATATAGCGGATCGGCACCCAGTCGACCGTGCCAATCGCGCCGTTCACCCGACCGGCCTGTTCCGCGACCGCTTGCTGCATCGCCTCGTATTCCGGCACCTCGGAGCGCGATTTCGGCGTAACCTGCAGGTAGGTCACGCGGTTCTGATAGGCGGGATTATCGCCAAGGAAACGCTCGAAAGCCTCGATGCGCTGGGTGATTCCCTTGGAATAGTCGAGCCGGTCGACGCCGATGATCAGGTCGCGCCCCTCGATGCTCTGCCGGGCCTTGCGCACCATGCTATGGCTCGCCGCCTTGCGAGCGAAGTCTGCGAAGGCGGCGGTCTCGATGCCGATCGAATAGGCCCCGCCGCGGAATGTCCGGCCATGGGCGCTGAAAAGGCCGGGACCGATCTCGTCGCCGATTTCCTCGCGCTTGAGGCAACTGGCGAAGTTTTCGAGGTCATGGTCCGTCTGAAAGCCGAGAAGATCGTAGGCGGAGAGGCTGCGCATGATCTCCTGATGTACAGGCATGATGGCAAGCACGTCGGCCGGCGGCCATGGGATGTGCAGGAAGAAGCCGATACGGTTCTTCAGGCCCATTTGCCTGAGCTCGGCGGCCAGCGGAATGAGATGATAATCATGCACCCAGATGACGTCGTCCGGCTGGATCAGCGGCGCGAGGCGATGGGCAAAGAAGCGGTTGACACGGAAATAGCCATCCATCTCCTTGCGGCCGTATTCGGCAAGGTCCAGCCGGTAATGACAAATCGGCCAGAGCACGCGGTTGGCGAAACCCTGGTAATATTCCTCGACGTCGGTCTGGGTGAGATCGGTCAGGGCATAGGTGATGTTGCCGTGGTCCGTCATCACCAGCGGCTCCGGCTCCTTGTCACCACTGGAATTGCCGGACCAGCCCATCCAGATGCCACCATGCTCTTCAAGGGCTGCGCGTAGGGCCACGGCCAAGCCCCCGGCGGCGGTGCCTTTTTTGTCGGGAACGGAGACACGGTTGGAAATCACGATGAGACGGCTCACGGGCGGTCCTTTCAAGTCTGATGCGGCAAGTGGCAGCGAAACTGCCTATGCCGCGAGGGACGCGAGTATCTCTCTTAAACGCGCAGGCGAGGAAATGGATGCACGCGCCAGCGTTTTGCCGTTTGGCGGGCCGACGCGCACGGATTGGCCGCCGAGGCGGTTGGCGGCGGCAAACATGGCTTCGTCGGTGACGTCGTCACCGATCGTAAGCGGTTTTCGCCCGATGAAGGGCGCCTCGTCGAGAAAGGCTTCGATGGCATGGCCCTTGCCGGCACGCGCCGGGCAGATCTCGACGACCGACTTGCCACGTTGCAAGGCCCAGTCGGTGCCGGCTTCCTCGAGATAGCGTTGCATCGCCTCGTCGATGTCGGCTGCGCGTTCCGGCGCCTGCCGGTAGTGAACAGCGATGGCGGCGCCCTTGTCTTCGACAATCGCGCCGGGCCAGGCTTCCGCCTCCCGCGTAATCGCACTCTTCATTTCCTGAAAGGCCGGTGGGATCAGCGCCCGCCGCAATCGTCCATCCGCATCGCGTCGTTCAGCGCCGTGGAGGCCCGCGACCGGAAAGTGGAAGGGGGCGAAGAGGGGATCGACAAAGGCAACCGAGCGTCCGGTCACCACCGCCAGAGCGCCGCCGAGCTTGCGGGAAAGGGCCTGCAGGGCGTAGGGCAGGGACGGAGGAACGACAATCGCCTCGGGCGTTTCGGCGAGATCGAGCAACGTTCCGTCGATGTCGAGAAACAGTGCCCATTGGTCAGGATACAATGAGAGTGCGGTGAGCGCCGGTTCGTTCGACGGCGCCGGTTCGGCTTCGCCCTGTTCGGGCTGTTCCTTGTAAGTCATACAGGGTTAGCTAAGGCGCTCTTCGCATTCGACAAGTAAAAAAGCGACCGCGATACGGTTTATCTTGGAGAACACCAGTCTTGGATGCCGTGATAGCGGCAGTCAATAGACGCAAAAAAGGGCCGCACGAAGCGACCCTTCCATGAGTTTTGGCCCGTAACTGGCCTGAAGCGTAGACCGCTTCCGGAAGGCTCTGATCAGAGCGAGGGCTGCCCCGCTACGCTCACAACCATTTCCATGCCTGATACGAGGACCGAAATCTCACTAGACATTGGATCACCTTCCTTTCGTTACGTTGATAATAGACTTAACGTAGCTCAAATTTCATCGGATGCAAGAGGGTGGGTGGAAGAAGCGTTTCGCGCTTCTTTTCGCATTGAAACGCAATGGATAGTTCAACTTATGCGTGATATTGATCGCGGTAGTTGACGGTGGAAGCAGCGCCTGTTCGTGCCGGCGGGCAGGATCGGGGGAGATGGGCAACCTCGACCGTGGCGATCGGCCTCGCCGTTCAATGAGGAGGTGAGCTATGTGGTTTCCACTTAGCATCACGTTTCGCGTAAGAAAAACCCGGACCAGCTGGCAGCTTGAGGTCCGGGTCAATTTCTTGAGCTAAACAAACGAGGGGTGGGCTGCAACCCGCCCCTCACTCCTGCAATATAGGCCATACCAATATTTTCATCAAGCTACGTGGCAAGGCGGCCTAAAACGTCCTGTTGCGAATGGCCTCGTTCACAAAAGAAAAATGTTGCGATGCAAAAACGTGATCGGACGATGCGTCAAATATCTGTCATCTTGATAGTCGAAGCAGCCGGAAATTAACAATTTATTACCCATTCGGCTGAACAATCGTCCTTAGATTTGACATTCTCCCGCGAGACAGGAAGCCAGCGGGAATTGGAGCAAAAGACATATGTGTCGCTGGGCAGCCTATCGTGGAGACCCCCTCTATCTGGAGGAGCTGGTGTCTTCGCCTGCGCACTCCCTGATCGAGCAATCCCATTGCGCCACGCGCGCCAAGACGGCGACCAATGGCGATGGTTTCGGGATCGCCTGGTATGGCGACCGGCCGGAACCGGGCCGCTACCGCGATATCCTGCCGGCCTGGTCCGACTGCAATTTGAAGAGCCTGGCACGGCAGATCCGCTCGCCGCTTTTTCTCGCCCATGTCCGCGCCGCGACCGGCGGCGGCACCCGGCGCGACAATTGCCACCCCTTCGTGCATGAGAACTGGGCCTTCCAGCACAACGGCCAGATTTCCAATTTCGACCGCTTGCGCCGGCCGATGGAGGCCATGCTCGACGATCACCTGTTTCAGGCGCGTAGCGGCACGACCGATTCCGAGCTGATGTTCCTGCTGGCGCTACAGTTCGGCCTCACGACCAACCCGGTGGCGGCAATCTCCGAGACCATCAGCTTCGTCGAGGGCCTCTCCGTCCATCTGACCGGTTCGGCGCTGGTGCGCTTCACCGCAGCCTTTTCCGATGGAAAGTCGCTGCATGCGGTGCGCTACGCCACCGACCGCAAGGCGCCGACGCTTTATGCCTCGCCTGTCGGGTCAGGCTATTGCCTGGTGTCCGAGCCACTGAACGACGATGTCGATGCCTGGACGGAAATTCCGGATGGAAGCGCCGTGCTGATCGATGACATGGGCGTGCACATCACGCCCTTCCAGCCGGAAAAGCGTACCTCTGCCGCGCCCAACACGGCTGCCGCTATCCCTGCCTGAATTGTTCGGCGATCAGCGCCGCCAGCCGTGCCGCCACCTCGTCCTTGTCGAGATCGGGCCATTGCTCCACGCCATCATGACGGACGAGTTTCACACGGTTGCGCGTGCCGCCCATGATGCCGGTTGAGGGCGAGACGTCGTTGGCGACGATGATGTCAGCGCCCTTACGCTCCAGCTTCGCCTTAGCGTTGCTCTCCACATCCTGTGTTTCGGCGGCAAAGCCGATGACGAGCTTCGGCCGCTGCGTGTGATGCCCCACGGTCTTCAGGATGTCGGGATTTTCAGTGAGCGCCAGCGTGGGAATGGATTCGCCGGGATGTTTCTTGATCTTCTGGTCGGCGGCAGAGGCCACCTTCCAGTCGGCAACGGCGGCAACCATAACGGCGATATCGGCGGGGAGGGCTGAGAGCACGGCATCGCGCATTTCGTCCGCCCGTTCGACATGGACGACGCGCATGCCGGTTGGATCGGGGATGGTGACGGGGCCGGAGACGAGGGTGACATCAGCGCCAAGGGCCGCAAGCGCCGAAGCAATAGCGTGGCCCTGCCGGCCCGACGAGCGGTTGGCGATATAGCGCACCGGGTCGATCGGCTCATGCGTCGGACCCGACGTGACCACGGCTTTCCGGCCAGCAAGCGGCCTTGCTCCACTATCCAGCCGCATCTCGACGGCGGCGACGATCTCCAGCGGCTCGGCCATGCGGCCGGCGCCACTTTCCTTGCTCTCAGCCATCTCGCCGACCATCGGGCCGATAAAGCGGATGCCGTCGCCCCGCAGTATCTCGACATTGCGCTTCGTTGCCGCATGCGCCCACATTTTCGGGTTCATGGCGGGCGCCACGAGCACGGGCCGGTCGGTGGCGAGCAGGATCGTCGAGGCAAGATCATCCGCCAGCCCATTCGCCATCTTCGCCAGCAGATCGGCGGTGGCCGGGGCCACCAGCACCAGGTCGCAGTCCCGCGCCAGCCTAATATGGCCAACATCCTGTTCGTCCTGTCGTGAGAATAGGTCGGTGAAGACATGGTCGGCGGCCAGCGCGCCAACGGCAAGCGGCGTGACGAATTGCTGGGCGCCCGACGTCATGACCGGGCGGACGCTCGCGCCACGCTCGCGCAGCCGTCGGATGAGGTCGAGGCTCTTATAGGCCGCGATACCACCGGAAATGATCAGAAGAATGCGTTTTCCCGCGAGAACCATGGCTCGAACCCGTCGCTTGTTTTTATGGCTGCGAGCCTAAGCCTTTGGCAGACAATAGGCAATCGCCAGTCGTGGTCAGCGGGAAATCACGGCTTTGTCACTTGCGACGCTTCGCCGGGTCGGCGAGCATTGAGAGAATGTTCGCCAAAGGAGTAAAGCCTTGAAGCTTATGAAGGTCGTGATGATCGCTCTACCGATTCTGGCCGCTGCCATGCCTGCCCTGGCCGAGCGGGCCTATTCGCCGGAAGAGCAGAAGAACAAGGAAATCGTTCTGGATTTCTATCAGAAGGCGTTGAACGACAAGGATTTCGATGCCGCCTCCAAATATCTCGGAAAATATATTCAGCACAACCCGCTCGCCGCCGATGGCCCCGAGGGTCTGCGCGGTTTCATCGAGTTCCTGAAGAAAAACTATCCGCATTCTAAGAGCGAAATTACCCGGGTAATGGTCGATGGCGATTATGTGATCCTGAGGGTTCACGCCGTTCGCGAACCCGGCGACAGGGGTAGCGCCATTGTCGATATTTTCCGTGTCGAGAACAACAAGATCGAGGAGCATTGGGACTCGGTCCAGCCGATCCCGGAGAAGTCGATGAACACGAATACGATGTTCTGAACGGAAAGGCCGCGAGAGGAATCCGCGGCCTGTCTTCATTGTCTTCATGCCGCCGCGAAAGCGGTTAGGTCCGCGTGATCGACACGCCGCCATCGACCAGTGAGGCCGTGCCAGTGACAAAGCTCGCATCATCGGAGGCGAGGTAGAGGACCGAGCGCGCAATCTCTTCGGGGCGGGAGACCCGCTTCAGCGCATGCAGATTGGTCACGAAAGCCTGCTTGTCGGGGGTGTCGTTCATCTCGCGATACATATCGGTATCGACAGCGCCTGGCAGTATGGTATTGACGCGCACATTCTGTGGGCCGAACTCGGCGGCGAGCGTCTGCGTCAGGCCGATCAGGCCGGACTTGCTGGCGGCATAGGCGGCTACGCCCGGGAAGCCGACGGTATAGCCGACAAAGGTCGAGGTGAAGACGACCGAGCCACCGCCATGCTTGATCATTTCGCCGATCTGATGCTTGGCGGCGAGGAATGAGGCGGTGAGGTTGATTGCCAGCGCTTCGGCAAAGCCTGCCTCCGAAACCTCGGTGCTGGGGCCGGCTTCGCCGAGCGTGCCGGCATTGTTGAAGGCGATATCGAGCTTGCCGTATCGCTCGACCGCAAGGGCGACGAGTGCCTTGTTATAATCTTCCGAGCGCACATCACCGGCAAGAGCCGCTGCGTCACCGCCTGCGGCCTTGATGTCAGCGACGAGGCTTTCCAGTTCCACTCCACGACGAGCACCGACGATCACTTTCGCGCCTTCAGCGGCGAAGAGCTTTGCGGTGGCGCGGCCGATGCCGGAGCTGGCGCCGGTGACGATCGCGACTTTTCCATTCAAGCGGTTCATTGTTCCATCTCCTGTGTGAGGACGTGTCCGTTGTTTCGTCCGATGCATGGAAGATGGCCTTTTTCGATCGTTCGGATTAGTCTTCAAATCGTGGAACTCGAATTCGGAATTACCGAACGATGCTCAAGATTGAAGGACTCACTGCTTTTGTAGCGGTTGCCGAGGCCGGATCGATCAGCGAGGCCGCGCGCCGGCTGCGCTTATCGAAATCCGTTGTCAGCGAGCGACTGGCGGAGATGGAGAAGACGCTGGGTGCCACGCTGCTGCATCGCACAACGCGCAAGTTGACGCTGACGGAAGACGGCACCGTCTTCCTGGAGCGGGCGACGCGGATCGTGCGCGAGGTGCATGAGGCCGCAGCCGACCTTGCCGAGCGGCGCGGCACGCTTGCCGGACCGCTGCGGATCGCCGCCCCCGTCACCTTCGGCCGCATGCATCTCGGCCCGGCGCTCTATCCCTTCCTGGCCGATCATCCCGAGATCGAACTGACGCTCGATCTCGATGACCGCCGCGTCGATGCCGCTTCCGATGGTTATGACGCGATCATCCGGCACGGGTTGATTGCCGATTCCCGTCTTGTCGCTTGGCCGCTTGCCCGCAGCCGCCGGCTTCTCGTTGCCTCGCCTGGTTATTTGAGGCAACACGGCATGCCTGCCTCGCCGTCCGATCTCGAGAACCACCGGGGAATTTTCTACACCAATCGTGGCGTTGCGGACTGGCGTTTCCAGGGGCTGGAGGGTGCTGTCATCGTCAGGGGGCAGCTGGCGCTGGGCATCAACAATGGCGATGTCTCCCGCGATGCGGCGATCGCGGGGCTGGGCATCGCGCTGCTGCCGGCCTTTATCGCCGGTCCGTCCGTCAACGAGGGCCTGCTTGTCGAAATCGATGTCGGTTGCCGGCCGGAGCCCGAATTCATCTTCATGGCGCATCCGGAGGGTCGCAATCCCTCTGCGAAGCTGCGCGCCATCGCCGATCACCTGAAAAAGGCATTCGGCGATCCGCCCTATTGGGATACCGTGGGGTAGTCAGGCAATCAGGCTCATCAGATTGGCCGCGACCGGCGAACGTTGCGCTTTCAGCACCGCAAGCCCGAGCCGTGCCACCAGCGGCGGCCCGTCGATCGGGCGGTAGGTCACGCCGTCGAGCTTGATCTGGGCGATCGAGGCGGGAACGATGGAAACGCCGAGATTGGCGGCGACGAGATTGACGACCGAGGGGATCTGCGGCGCTTCCTGTGTCACTAGGAGCTCGAAACCCGCGTCGCGGCAGGCGGCGGCGATATCGTCATAGAGGCTGAGGCCGACCATGCGCGGGAAGAGGATGAAGGGCTCGTGCGCAAGCGCCGCGATCGGCACGCGGTCCTTCTCGGCAAGCGGATGATGGGCGGGCAGGGCGATCAGCATCGGCTCGTCGTCGAAGCGCTTGAGGCGAACGTTGCTCGGGTCTTCCAGGCCGGGACGGATGAAGGCCACATCGATCTCGCCGCGCATCAGCCGTTCCGTTAGGGCATTGGTGTTCATCTCCGTCAGCGACAGGCGCACTTGCGGCCAGCGGTTGCGGAACTCGCGGATGGTCGAGGTGACGATGGTGTTGAAAGCGGAGGATGCGGTGAAGCCAAGCGACAAGCGGCCGATCTCGCCGCGATTGGCGCGCTGGGCGGCAAGCTTGGCCTTCTCCGCCGCATCCACGGCCAGCTTGGCCTCGACCTGAAAAGCCTCGCCCGCCGCCGTCAACTCCGCGCCATGCGGGACGCGGTGAAACAGCGACGCGCCGACCTCGTTTTCGAGGTCGCGGATCTGCTGGCTTAGCGGCGGCTGGCCGATGCCGAGCTTGGCGGCGGCGCGGGTGAAATTTCCCTCATTCGCCAGCGCCAGAAAATAGCGGATATGTCGCAGCTCCATCGCTATCTCCAAAAGCTATTGAAATCGTCTGTTCCATATATTGGACTAATGATGCCGGCTTGGTTAGATTTATGGGCAAGAAAGGTTGTGTGCCCTCATGTCCCGCGCCGTCCAGACGGAAGATCTTGTCATCTCCGAAGTTCCCTCCCGTCCCGAATTGAAACTTGTCGATACCGAGCCGCATTCCGAGGCCCGGCAATTCCTGACGCGTGGCACGCCCGCATTCAGGCGTGCGACCATCGCTCTGTTCCTCTCCGGTTTTGCGACATTCTCGCTGCTCTATTGCGTGCAGCCGCTGATGCCGATCTTCGCCGAGGATTTCGGGGTGACGCCGGCGGCAAGCTCGCTGTCGCTGTCTCTCTCGACCGGCTTCCTCGCCTTTGCGATCTTTTGCGCCGCCGCCGTTTCCGAAAGCCTCGGCCGGCGCAGCCTGATGTTCATTTCGCTGCTGGGCGCCGCTCTTTGCACCATTGCCTGCGCCGTCGCGCCGAACTGGCAGACATTGCTGGTGTTCCGGGCGCTGGAGGGTTTCCTTCTCGGCGGCGTGCCGGCGGTCGCCATGACCTATCTTGCCGAAGAGATCGATCCGCGCGGCCTTGGCGGCGCCATGGGCCTCTATATCGCCGGCAACGCCTTTGGCGGCATGGCTGGCCGCGTGGTCACCGGCACGATCGCCGAACTCTTCACCTGGCGTCCGGCGCTTGCCGCCGTCGGCGTGCTCGGGCTGATTGCCGCCACCGGCTTCTTGTTCTTGCTGCCGCCGTCGCGCAATTTCACGCCGCGTAGGGGTTTCGACGCCGCTTTCCATATCCGGGCCTGGGCCGGTCATTTCCGCAATCCGGCGCTGCCGTTGCTCTTTGCCATCGGCTTCCTGATCATGGGTTCCTTCGTCACGGTCTATAACTATGCCGGGTTCCGGCTGGTCGCCGATCCCTATGATCTCAACCAGACCGAACTCGGCATGATCTTCACCGCCTATCTCTTCGGCATCGTCGCTTCCTGGGCGGCGGGCATCCTCGGCGATCGTATCGGCCATTTCGTCGTGCTGCCGGCCGGCGTGCTGGTCACCGCGCTCGGCGCCGCCGTCACGCTCGCCACACCGCTGCCGCTGGTCATTCTCGGCATCATCCTGGTCACCATCGGCTTCTTCGTCACCCATTCCGTCGCGAGCGCGCTGGTCGGCCGGCTTGCAAGCGGTGCCAAGGGGCATGCCTCGTCGCTCTATCTGCTGGCCTATTATCTCGGCTCCAGCATTGCCGGCTCGGTCGGCGGCTATTTCTGGCTTGCCGATGGCTGGTCGGCCGTGGTTGCCTTCATCCTTGCCATGCTGGCCGCCTGCCTCGTCAGCGCCTTCGGCGTGGCAAGGCTCGCCCGTCGTTGAACGGCAAGACTGGAGGTTCGCAATGATCCGCATCGACCATCTCGATCATCTGGTACTGACGGTCGCCAGCATCGAGGAAAGCTGCGCCTTCTACGCTCGCATCCTCGGCATGGGCGTGGAAACCTTCGGCGACGGCCGCAAGGCACTGACCTTCGGCAACCAGAAGATCAACCTGCATCGGGCGGGGCACGAGATCGAGCCAAAGGCCAAGCGCCCGACACCGGGCTCTGCCGATCTCTGCTTTATTAGCGAGACGCCGCTGAGTGATGTCATCGCCCATCTGACAGCAGAGGGCGTCCGAATCGAAGAAGGCCCGGTCCGCCGCACTGGCGCAACCGGCCCGATCCTCTCGGTCTATTTCCGCGATCCGGATGATAATCTGATCGAGGTTTCCAATTATCTCGACGCGAGCGACTCTAACGCCCCGCCTTCACCGCCAGCCAGATGACATGCCGCGCGCCGCTCTTGCCGTTGGCGCGGGTGTTGATTTCTTCGGCGGTAAAGCCGGTGTCACGCAGCCGCCGGGTGAAATCCCTGTCGGGGCCGGATGACCAGACGGCGAGGATGCCGCCGGGGCGCAGCGCGTCGTGGGCGGCCCTCAGGCCCTTGAAGTCGTAGAGCCCGTCATTGGCCTCGTGGGTAATGCCATCGGGACCGTTGTCAACGTCGAGCAGGATGGCATCGTAGGCCGCCTTGCTGGCGCGGATCAGTGGACGGACATCGCCTTCATGGATGGCGACACGGGGATCGTCGAGACAATTATCGAAGACCGTGGCCATCGGCCCGCGCGCCCAGGCGACGACCGCTGGAACCAGCTCCGCAACGGTGACCTTGGCATCCCCGCCCAATTCACCAAGGGCGGCACGCAGGGTAAAGCCCATGCCAAGCCCGCCGATCAGAATATGCGGAGCGGCCCGGCCTTGGATTTTCTCGCAGGAAAGTGTGGCAAGCGCCCGCTCCGAACCGCTGAGGCGGCTGTTCATCAGCTCATTGGTGCCGAGCATGATGGAGAATTCCTGGCCGCGCTGCTTCAGGCGTAACTCACCGCCACCATTGGGGATTTTCGCGGTATCAAGCAGGGTCCAGGGGATCACGGGCAACTCTCATGGAGGGGAGGATTTGCCCGCGACCATAGACTGTCGATGCCAGGAAAAACAGTCGCCCTTATCCGAGACGGATATAGGGCACATCCTTTTTCGCCACTTCGTCCAGCGCCTCTTCATAGCCGGCATCGGCATAGCGCATGACGCCGAGCGCCGTGTCGTTGGTCAACGCATGGTCGAGCCGCTCGTCGGCCTCGGCTGTGCCGTCTGCAACGACGGTGACGCCGCAGCTCGTCATGTAACCGGCATAGCCGCCGCCGCCGGAGTGGACGACGACGAGGTCGGCCATGGAGGAGCAGAGCATCATCGCGTCGATCAGCGGCCAGTCGGCTATCGCGTCGGAGCCGTCCTTCATCCGCTCGGTCATGATGTTCGGATGCGCCATGGCGCCGGCGTCGAGATGGTCGCGCGAGAAGGCGACTGGGCCTTTGAGTTCGCCGCTCGCCACCAGCTCGTTGACCCGGCGCGCGAGATCCGTGCGTTCGCCGTGCCCGAGCCAGGCAATCCGCGCCGGCAGACCCTCGAAGGGCACATGCTCTCGGGCAAGCCTGATCCAGTTGGTGATGATCTTGTTGTCGGGGAACATTTCGAGCAGCAGATCGTCGATGCGGGCGATATCGCTTTCCTCGCCCGACAGCGCCATCCAGCGGAAGGGGCCGATGGCGCGGGCGAAGAGAGGCCTGAGATAGGCTTCCGTGAAGATCGGGATATCGAAGGCATTGGCGACGCCGCCTTCCTTCGCCTGGGTGCGGATCAGGTTGCCGTTGTCGAAGACCTCGGCGCCTTGTCTCTGGAAATCCAGCATGGCTTTGACATGCTCGACGATCGAGGCGCGGCTCGCGGCCATCAACTGCCCCTGGCCGTCATCGCGCAGATCCTTGACTTGGGTAAGGCTCATGCCCTTCGGCACGTAGCCGTAGACCAGATCATGCGCCGAGGTCTGGTCGGTGACGATATCGGGCACGATGCCGCGCCGGGCGATCTCGGGATAGACCTCCGCCGCATTGCCGACGAGGCCGACTGAAAGCGCGCGCTTCTCCTTCACTGCCGCGTCGATCATCGCCAGTGCGGAATCGAGGTCGGGCGCGATCTCCTGGAGATAACCGATCTCCTGCCGCTTCTTGGCACGCTCCGCATCGATATCGACACAGAGGATGGCGGCTCCCGCCATACGGCCGGCCAGCGGCTGCGCGCCGCCCATGCCGCCGAGCCCGGCGGTCAGCACGAAACGGCCGAGGAGGTCGCCGCCGAAGCGGCGTTCGGCGATCCGCATGAAGATCTCGTAGGTACCCTGGATGACGCCCTGGCTGCCGATATATTGCCAGGCGCCGGCCGTCAGCCCGCCCCAGCAGATCAGCCCCTTGCGCTGCAATTCGTAGAAGACTTCGGCCTTCGCCCATTGTCCGACGATGTTGCAGTTGGCCATGATCACCAGCGGCGCCTTCGCATGGGTGCGCACCAGGCCGATCGGCTTGCCGGATTGGATCAGCAGCGTCTGATCCTCCTCCATCTCGGTCAGCGCCTTGACGATGCCCTTGTGTGCCGCCCAGTTGCGCGCCGCCTTGCCGAGCGCGGCATAGACGATGAGATTGTCCGGGTCCTCGCCGACGGAGAGCACGTTTTCGAGTAGCCGCAGCAGCGCTTCTTGCCGCCAGCCCTTGGCGCGCAGCACCGGGCCGCTCGGAATGGGGAATTTCGGATGACGTGGATTGGCTTTCGGCATGGAATTCCCTTCCCTTTTGTTTGGTCGCGGTCTCCCTTCTCCCCTCGGGGAGAAGGTGGCCCATAGGGCCGGATGAGGGGGCGGCTCGGCATATGCCGTCTTCGCTTGCCGCTCAGACGTTCGCTCCTTCGCCGCTCACCCCTTCATCTGTCCTGACGGACATCTTCTCCCCGCCGGGGAGAAGAGGAGTGCTCTTTAATACTCGTTCATTTCGGCGGCAGGCCTTCAACGAAGTCCAGCGCGGCAAGTAGCAGCCGCTTGCGCAGCATGTCGTTGCCGTAGGCCTCCGGCCCAGCGCGCACCCAGCCCTGCATTTCGCGCGGGCCTAACAGCATGGGCTTGATATCAGACAGTTCCAGCGCCCAGCTGTCGTTGCCCTTGCCGAGGCGTATCAGCAGTCCATCTTCGCGCGCGCCGCAAAGCAGATGGCCATTCAGCAGAAAGGCCCAGCCGCCGAACATCGCTTTTTCGCTGAGCCCAGGCCTTTGCCCGAGATCCTCTCTCAGCAGTTCCTCAAGACCAGCGTCGCGGGCCATGTGCGCCTCCCGGTATCAGCCCTTCTTGCCGGCCAGCGCATATTTGGCGATCTCGATCCCCATGGCCTTTTCGACCGAGGGGTAGACCGTCGGATCGAGGACACTGGCCGAGAGCGGGATGATGTCCATCGGCACATGCAGGATGAAGACATGAATGCCCTCGTGCAGCTGGCCGACGCTCAAGGGTTCGCCCTCCGGCGACAGCGTGGTGATGACCGAGGGGAATGTCGCCAGGCGCTTACCATCGGTGTCTTCGACGGCCATGTATTCGTTCATCACATGCATGGTGACGGCTTTCTCGCCTGTGCCGACCGTGATGGTGCCGATATCGAAGGCTTCCTTGGTGTAGACGACATCCTTCTTGGCGATGATACCCTCGGCAAGGATATGCCCGCCGGTCGTCTTGCAGATGGCGTCGATGACGGCGCTGCCGCCCTTCTTTTCCGCCTCGATGATCGCTTCGCCGAGCGAGAGCGCCATGGAGATGCCGCCAAGCGCCGCATGTGTACGGACATAGGAGGCGCGCAGCGGATTGCGGCAGGAGGCGATGAAGCCGCCGGACTGATCGGAGGCGGCGCGCAGGATCGGCGAGATCTTTGCCGTCGCGCCCTTCACCACCAGCTCGATGTAACGGTTTTCGGCGCGGTTGCCGCCGACGGCGGTCTGGATCATCTGTTCGGGCGAGCCGGCCATGCCGATCGAGCCCATATCGCCGGTCGGATGCGCGCGGATATCGCCGACCGCGTCCACGACCTTGGTGCCGAGAATGGCGGAAGGCAGCCAGCCGTTCAGTGTCGAGGACTTCCCGTTCTGGCCGATGATCAGGCCGGAAAGCTTTTCGCCAAGCTCGTCCTGCAGCAGCTGCACGGCCTTCACATAGTCGATGCCCTGCATTTCCCAGGGCGTGGTGGAGGCCGGCGCACCGATGGCCGCTGCCGTCGCAATCCAGTCGGTATCATTGAGCTCGTCGATCGATACCAGCTCCGGCTTGCCGACATTGACGGCGGCATAGCCGAGCATGCGGCCATGATCGGCCCAGCCACCGCCACCGGCTGCATAAACCGAGCCGCCCTTGACGGCTGCTTCGACATCCTTGGCTACGAGTATGCGTCCCATCCGGCTACTCCTGGCTGGTTTTCTGTAAGCTCTTATCCATGTCGCGCACGGCTTCGAACAGCACGGCGGCACCCATGGCGATATCGTCATTTTCGGCCCATTCGTCGGCGCAATGGCTGCGGCCTTCCTTGCAGGGCACGAAGATCATCGCCGCCGGCGCCACCTTGGCGACCCAGGCCGTGTCGTGACCGGCGCCGGACGCCATGCGGCGATGCTTGGCTCCGACCGTCTCGCAGGCGCGCTCCAGCGTTTCGAGCAGGCCGGCATCACCTGGCGTCGGGAAATTGTCAGAGACGCGGACAGGCGGCTTGATCGTCACGCCGTAAGCGTCGGTTATCTTTTGTACGGCACCATCGATCCAGGCCAGAAACTGTTCCATGTCCCCACGGATTTCGGCGCGGCCGTCGATCAGCAGCACGACCTTGGAGGGAACGACATTGGCGGCGTTCGGCTCGATGCGGAACTCGCCGACCGTTGCGGCGAAATGACCCGGCGTCTTCGCCTGCTCTGTCGCTTGGCTCCGGATATCGAGCACCAGTTGTGAGGCTGCCACTAGCGCATCGGCGCGCCGGCCCATCGGCGTGGTGCCGGCATGGTCGGCACGGCCCTCGACGGTGATCTCGATGCGGGTGATGCCGGCAATGGCGGTCACGATGCCGATATCCTTGTTTTCGGCTTCGAGGATAGGTCCTTGCTCGATGTGCAGCTCGAGAAAGCCGGCAAGGTCAGGACGCTTCTGCGCGAGCAGCGTCGCGGGATCGCCACCGACCTCGGCAATGCCCTGCGCGAGATTGCGGTCGCCGCTCACACGCGTCAGCCATGCCTCCGGCAATTGCCCGGTCATCCCACGGCTGCCGATGCAGGAGACGCCGAAGATGCTGACCTCCTCGGCGAGGAAATCGACGATCTCCAGATCATGATCCAGCTGGATGTCCTGATCCTTCAGGGAGCGGGCAACTTCCAGCGCCGCGATCGTGCCGGCAATGCCGTCGAAGCGGCCGCCGTCAGGCACGGTGTCGGAGTGGGAGCCCACAAGGATCGTCCCGAGGCCGGGCTTTGCACCAGCGCGCCGGCCGATCAGATTGCCGGCGGCATCGATGCGGGTTTCCAGTCCCGCCGCCTTCATCCGTGCGTCAATGTAAGCGCGGCCTTCCAGAAACAGCGGCGAGAAAGCGCGGCGCGTCCAGGGGTGATCCGGTTCGGTGATCTTGGCCAGTGCGTCGATATCCTCGGCGATACGATCGGCGTTGACGGGCAGGTTGCGCTTCGGTTGGTTCATCAGGCAGTCTCTCCAGCGATATTCTGGCCGGCAATAATCTGACGGGGAAGCGGGCGAACGAATTTGCCGCTTCCCGGCTCGGCCAGTACTTTGTTTTGGTCCGTAATCTGCTTGCCCCTGAGATAGGTGGCGGAGACCGTCCACGGCAGACGGATGCCATTGTAAGGGCTCCAGCCGACGATGTTGTTGCCGCTCGAGGCGGCGTCATAGACGGTTTCGCGTGGTTCCAGCACGACGATATCGGCATCCTTGCCCGGCGTCAGCGCGCCCTTGATATGGTCGAGACGGAAATGCCTGGCGGGGTTCTCCGCCATCAGCTTCGCCGCCCACGTGAGGGATATGCCGCGTTCCAAAGCGCCCTTGACGAAGAGCGGCACCATGACCTCCAGCCCCGGCACGCCGGAGGCGTTGGCCAGCATATCCGGATTGGTCTTGCGGTTTTCCGACCAGCTGACATGGTCGGTCGAGACCAGCCAGACATTGCCTTCCACCACCTTGCGCCACAGCGTCTCGACTTCGGCGCGCGCGCGGATCGGCGGGTTGATCTTGGCCTTGCCGCCAAGGCGCTTCACGTCGTTTTCCTCGTCCAGCGTCAGGTAATGGATACAGCATTCCACCGTCGCCTCGAAGCCGTCGCGGCGATAGGCCCGCGCGATGTCGTAGCCACGGCCGAGCGAGCAATGTACGACATGTGCGGGGCAGCCGGTGTTGGCGCCGGTCTCGAAGATCGTGTGCATGGCGAGCAGCTCGGTGATCGGCGGCCGGGAGAGGCCGTGGGCGCGATAGTCGGTGACGCCGCTAGCCTTCACCTGCTCCATATAGGTCCGAACCGCCTCGTCGTCCTCATTATGGACGCCAGCCGTCAGTCCGGTCAGGGCAATGGCCGCGAAGCAGGCGTCGAGCAGGGCGGGCGGGATGCGGGGGAAACGCTTCGGGTCGGTGCCGAAGGTCGAGAATTTGAAGGCGGCAACGCCGGCATCGACCATCTCGCGAATACGCGCCGGGCCTTCTTCCGGGTCGACCGTGCCGTAAAGCGCGAAGTCGACACGCGCCTGCGGCGAGGCATGATCGACCTTCTTCTTCACTGCTTCCGCCGAGCAGACGAGATTGCCCTCGTCATAGGGCATGTCGACAATGGTGGTGACGCCGCCGGCCGCCGCCGAGCGTGTCGACCAGATAAAGTCTTCCTGGTCCTTCTGGGAGAGCGAATGCACCTGCGCGTCGATAGCGCCGGGCAGGATCAGCGCCTTGCCGAGCAGATGCCGCTCATGCGCCTGTGGCGGTATGCCAATGCCGATCTCCGCGATCTTGCCGTCGCGCACGGCGACATAGCCCTCTTCCACGATGCGGTCCGGCAGAACCACCGTGCCCTGCAGAACGAGATCGAAGTCAGCCATATCCATTCTCTCCGTTCAGATTGTCACTGTATCGCGATAAAGCCGTTCTTCGACCCGTTCCAACGAACCGAGGGCGAAGAAATCATCATAGGCGAGGATCGGCTGATGGGCGATCATCTCGGACACGAAGGCCTCGGAGGCCAGTTCCTCCTCGATGGCCTCGACCTCGGCCGAAAGCGGCCGGTCGACCTCGTAAAAGTCGGCATGTTTGCGCACGACGTCGTAGAGCATGCGGGCCACGCCTTCCGGCTTGTCGCCGAGAATGTCGATCGCCTGCGCCGAGAGCAGGGCTTCCAGCGCCGCCAGGCGTTTTAGCGCCCGCATCTGCCGGTCGAAGCGCTCGATCACCAATGGCAGGAAGGCGGCCTCGTCCTCCATGCCGGCGGCCACCACCAGCGACTGCGCCGAGACCGGGTTGGACATGGACAACACCCGCGAAAAGATCTCGCCGGCAAGCTTGATGATCGGGCCGAAACCGGTGGCGATCTTGCCCTCGGGCACCAGATTGACCGGCAGGCCGCGCCGCTGGCCGTTGCCGAGCAGGACGCAGTGGTTGAAGGCGTTGCGTGCCGCATGCGCCATGCAGATGACGGCGGCTTCGAGCAGGATGGTGACGTCGAGCGGCAGCGAGCCACCGGACGTCATCACGCGCCCGTCGACGATGACGGGATTGTCGTCGGAGCGGCCGGTCACTGCCAGGATCTTGTGGCCGGCGGTGAGCAGATTCTCGATCACCGCGCCGTAGACCTGGGCGATCATGCGCAGGCTCAGCGGGTCCTGCACATGCGTCGCGACCGGCCATGGCCATTCGTCCGAGGCGTTGCAAAGCCATGCGCCGATCAGGGCTTCCCGCGCGGTGCCGACATGGCGCACCGCATACCAGGGATCGCGCGAGGCGCCGAGTGCGCCTGCCGCCATCATGCTGGTTGCCAGCAGGACCCGGATCGAGGAGGCGGCATTGCGGGTGGTTTCGGCAGCGGCGGCGAAGCTGACGGCATTGACGCTGAGCGAGGCAAGGCTGTCGCGCGGCAGCATCTTGACCGGCTCAATGCCGGCAGCGGTAAAGGCATCGGCCGCTTGCATGCGCCGGCCGCGATAGACGGCCTCACCGACTCCGGTCAGCACCGCGCCGATCTGGCCCATCAGGCCGATATCGGCGCAGCCGATCGAGCCGGTGCGGCGAACGACGGGGATGACATCGGTATGGAGAAGCTGGAGATAGGCATCGATCAGCCCCGGCGAGCAGCCGACCTGGCCGGTCAGCGCCGTGTTGACGCGGATCGCCATGGCATTGCGTACGACGGACATGGAGAAGGGGGCGCCGGTGCCGAAATGATGGGCGCGCACCAGGCCGAGATTGAAGGCGTCGAGGTCTTCGGGCGACCACTCCACATCCTTCATCGCCCCGACGCCGGTGGTCGAGCCATAGACGGGCATGCCGGACTGGATCGTGCTTTCGAGAACCTCGCGTGCCGTCTGCACCCGCGCCATGCCGCTTTCCGATGCCGTGGGCATCGCGACGCCCGCGCCGATCCGCACCAGATCGCTGAACCCCAGGGGGTGCCCGGTGAGTTCGATGCCGGCCTTCTGACGCTCCATCTTCGCTGTTCTCCTTTTTTACAAGGCTATGCGAGCATCATCTCTAATGGGATATCCCAAATAGCGAACACCTGTCGCGCCGCGCATGAAAAAGCACACGCAAAACATGCTGCGGCACCGTCAAGGACCCATTATAGCTGAAAGCGGGCGTGCAGGATTGACCAATAGGTTGCGCGACCGTTTTCATACCGAAGCATCCGTCCAATCTCAGAAGATCATCAAGATGAAAATTCCGGAACTCGCTTTCACCACAACGAATTGGGATGAGGTTCCCGCTACCAGGCACGAGGGCGAGAGCGGCCATGCGCTCTGGCGAACATTGAATATCGGCGACATCCGCGTCCGGATTGTCGAATACACACCCGGCTATGTTGCTGACCACTGGTGCGATCGCGGCCATGTCATTTATGTGCTGGAAGGTGAGCTGATCTCCGAGCTGAAGGACGGGCGAGTCTCGGTCCTGACGAAGGGCATGGGCTATCAGGTGTCCGATTTCGGCGATGCCGCGCATCGTTCGTCGACAAAGACAGGCGCCAAGCTCTTCATCGTCGACTAGGACCTCCGCACAGAAGCCTCCTTCAGTCGTCGCCAATTGAACGAATGACCCGCGCCGGATTTCCTCCGACAAGAGTATTCGGGGGAACATCCTTGGTGACGACCGAGCCCGCCGCGACGACCGAGTTTTCGCCGACTGTTACGCCACCGATGATGATCGCGCCGGCTGCAACCCACACATTTTTCTTGATCACGATGGGTCTCCCGATCGTGACGGAGCGTCGCTGCGAAGGGTCGAGGGGATGGCCCGCCGTGATAATGCTCACGTTCGGCCCGATCATGACATCGTCCGCGATGTCGAGGCCGCCAAGGTCATAGAAAGTGCAGTTCTGATTTATGAAGACGTTATGCCCGACGCGAATTTCATTCCCGCCGGCGGTATAAAATGGCGGGATCAGCAAAAAGCTCTCGTCTACCTTTTTACCGATGAGTTCGCTGAACAAAGCCCGGATTTCGTCCGCATCGTCGAACGTCAGACGGTTAAGCTTGGCGGTGATTGCTATCGCTCGCTTGACGTTTGCCAGCATGGCCGCCGATTCCGGCGTTCTACCGTGAATTATCTTGGTGCGATCGTCATCAGCCATTGGCTGTTTTCCTCGGGCTATGGCTCAGCGCAGGAGGGCGGCGCTGAGATTCGCCGAGTGTAACCGCAAAGCGGAACGGCAGGAATCTACCCCTTGCGACCAGCAGCCCCCGAGTTCAGGGCTGCTGAAGCGTATCAGCTCAAATGCCAGGCCAGATAGAGCAGCGAAAGCGCGATGATCCAGAGCGCCAGGCGGCCGGACCGGCTGTGCTTGGCCTCCGCCTTGCCGATCGCCTCGGCCGTCTGCGGGTCGAAACGCAGGCCGTTCTCGCTCATATGCAGCAGTTCATGATGGAATTTCTCCGTCTTGGCGGCGATTTCGGGGATAGCCTCTGCGAGCTTCACGGCCGCTTTCAAGCCGTCCTTGAGGTCGGTTACGATGCGCTTGGGTCCGAGATTGTTGCGGATCCATTCACCCACGACCGGTTCCGACGCCTTCCACATGTTGAAGCGCGGGTTCAGCATGCGCGACACGCCCTCGACCACGACCATGGTCTTTTGCAGCATGACCAGCTCGGGTCGCGTCTCCATGTCGAAAAGTTGGGTCACCTCGAAAAGCAGTGTCAGGAGCTTGGCCATGGAGATCGTCTCGGCCGGCTGGCCGTGGATCGGCTCGCCGATGGCGCGAATCGCCTGCGCGAAACTCTCGGTATTGTGATGCGCCGGCACGTAGCCGGCCTCGAAATGCACTTCGGCGACGCGGATATAATCCCGGGTGATGAAACCGTAGAGGATTTCGGCGAGGAACCGGCGTTCCTTCTTCCCGAGCCGCCCGACGATGCCCATATCGACGGCGACGATCATACCGGTCGCGTCAACGAAGAGATTGCCGGGATGCATATCGGCATGGAAGAAGCCGTCGCGCAGCGTATGGCGCAAGAACGACTGGATCAGCGTGTCGGCAAGCGTATTGAGATCGTGGCCTGCGGCCTTCAGGCCTTCGACATCGGACATCTTGACGCCGTCGATCCACTCCATGGTGATGACGTCGCGGCCGGTGCGTTCCCAATCGACCTTGGGGACGCGGAAGCCCGGATCCTTCTCGGTGTTCTCGGCGATCTCGGAAAGGGCGGCCGCCTCCAACCGCAGATCCATCTCGACCTTCGTCGTCTGCTCCAGCGTCCGCGTCACCTCGACGGGCCTGAGCCGTCGGCTCGACGGCAAGAAACGCTCCTGCAGATGGGAAACGAGATACATCGCCTGGATATCGTTGACGAAGCGCTGGCGCACGCCGGGACGGATCACCTTGACGGCAACGCGCTTGCGGCCCTCCGGTGTTTCGATTTCGGCCGGATGCACCTGGGCGATGGAGGCAGCCGCAATTGGTTCGCCGAAACTGACATAAAGCTCATCGATCGTCCGGCCGAGAGAGCCCTCGATCGATGACTTTGCCGCCGCATGCGGAAAGAAGGCCATGCGATCCTGCAGCTGCGAAAGGTCGTTGGCCATGTCGACGCCGACGACGTCGGGTCGCGTGGCCAGGAACTGGCCGATCTTCACATAGGAAGGGCCGAGACGCTCGACGGCCTTGGCAAGCCGGTCGCTGCGCGCCTGGCTCTTGGCGCGCTTGCGGGCAAACATGCCGACGAAGGATTTGGCAAGGCTGACGGAGGGAGGCAGGCCCTCCGAGGGAAGCGAAATGACCACGCCTTCGCGCACCAGCACCCAGCCGACCCGCAGAAGGCTGAAATATGCGTTGAAACCACTCATCGTGTCTCAAGATCTCGCAGGATACCAACCGAAAACCGCTTCATATCTTTCGGTATCATGCCTCAGAGTTTCCAGCCGGAGTGCAGGGCGGCAATGCCGCCGGTATAATTGGTGAAGTTCACGCGCGAAAAACTGGCCTCGCGGATCATTGTCGCGAAATCCTGCTGGTTCGGGAACTTGCGGATCGATTCCACCAGATACTGATAGGGCTCCGCGTCGCCGGTGATCGCCTTGCCGAATTGCGGAATGGCATTGAAGGACCAGGCCTCGTAGACGCGGTCGAGCAGCGGCAGGTCGACCTCGGAAAATTCCAGCACCAGCAGCCGGCCGCCGCGCTTCAGCACGCGATAGGCTTCCTTCAGCGCCACGTCGATGCGCGGCACGTTGCGGATACCGAAGGCGATCGTATAGGCGTCGAAGGAGTTGGGCTCGAAGGGCAGCTCCTCGGCATTGGCCTCGACGAAGGTGAGGTTGTCGGTCAACTTCTTCTTCGCCGCGCGCTCGGCGCCGACGCCAAGCATCGAGCCGTTGATGTCGAGCACGGTCGCATGCGCCAGCCGGTTCGAGGCTTCGACGATGCGGAACGCGATGTCGCCCGTGCCGCCGGCGACATCGAGGACCTTGTAGCTCGGATCCTTGCGCGGATTGAGCGCCGAGATCATCGCGTCCTTCCAGGCCCGGTGCAGGCCCATGGACATGACGTCGTTCATGATGTCGTAGCGCTTGGCAACCTTGTGGAACACCTCGTTGACGAGGCCCTGCTTCTCGCCATCGGCCACCTCGCGGAAGCCATAGGATGTTTCCATGCCGCCATCGGCGGAGGTGCGGCTTTCTGCCATCAGCTCAACTCCGTTACACTACGGCGCCGCGCGTCACATGTGGCGCGCAAAGGTCGCTGTAGCACTTTAAATCTGCTGCATAATTTTGTCCTTAAATCGATCCCGATTTCAGGAATTATGCAGTATTCAGCGGCGGACCATAGCGAAATCGCGTTTGCCACGCTATCTCATCAGCCAGGTCACCGGCCGCAATGCCCTTGGGCTATAGCCCAGATCATAAGCGGTTGAAACATAAAGATGGATAGAGATGCCGGAATTACCAGAGGTCGAAACCGTCAGGCGCGGGCTTGCTCCTTCCATGGAAGGGGCGGTGCTCGCTGCGCTGGAACTGCGGCGCAACGACCTGCGCTTTCCCTTTCCGGCCGAGTTTTCACGCCTCGCCTCCGGCCGCGGCATCACGTCGCTGTCGCGCCGCGCGAAATATCTGCTGATCGATCTCGATGACGGCATGACGATCATCGCGCATCTCGGCATGTCCGGCTCCTTTCGCGTCGAAGCAGGCCTGGCGTCCGCGACGCCGGGCGAGTTCCACCATCCCCGCTCCAAGGACGAAAGGCACGATCATGTCATCTTCCATCTGACGGGCGCCAACGGACCCGCGCGCGTCATCTACAACGATCCCCGCCGCTTCGGCTTCATGGATATTGCCAGGCGCACCGATCTCGCCAGCCATCCATCTTTCCGCGATCTCGGCCCGGAGCCGACCGGCAATGCATTGAGCGCCGACTATCTGGCCGAGCGCTTCTCGGGTAAGGCGCAGCCGCTGAAGAGCGCACTGCTCGACCAGAAGAACATCGCCGGTCTCGGCAATATATATGTGTGCGAGGCGCTGTGGCGCTCGCATCTGTCGCCGGTGCGCGCCGCTGGCAGTTTGGTTACTCAGGCCGGTAAGCCGAGCGAAGAGTTGCTTCGGTTGGTCGAGGCGATCCGCGAGGTCATCGCCGATGCGATCGCGGCCGGCGGCTCATCCTTGCGCGACCACATCCAGACGGATGGCTCGCTTGGGTATTTCCAGCATTCCTTTTCCGTCTACGACCGCGAAGCCAAGCCTTGCGGCACGCCCGGCTGCGGCGGTACGGTCGTCCGCATCGTCCAGGCAGGGCGCTCTTCTTTCTATTGCGCCTCTTGCCAGACCTGATTGACCGGACCTGATTGAACGGAGGAGAGACACATGGCCTACGAAACCCTGATCGTCGAAACGCATGGAGCGGTCGGTCTCATCCGGCTGAACCGGCCGCAGGCGCTGAATGCGCTGAATTCGACCGTATTGGCCGAGTTGAAAGAGGCTTACGCCGCCTTTCACGCCGATGATGCCATTGGCGCGATCGTGCTCACCGGCTCGGAAAAGGCCTTTGCCGCCGGCGCCGATATCAAGGAGATGCAGCCGCTCGACTTCGCCGAGGTCTACAAGGACGATTTGATGAGCGGCTGGGACGAGATCGCCGGCGCGCGCAAGCCCGTTATCGCCGCCGTCAGCGGCTTTGCGCTGGGTGGTGGCTGCGAACTTGCCATGATGTGCGACTTCATCATTGCCGCCGATACGGCGAAGTTTGGGCAGCCGGAGATCACGCTCGGCATCATCCCCGGTATGGGTGGCTCGCAGCGCCTCACACGCGCCGTCGGCAAGGCCAAGGCGATGGACCTGGTTCTGACCGGGCGGATGATGGATGCGGCCGAGGCGGAGCGCTCCGGCCTGGTGTCCCGTATCGTGCCGGCCGACAAGCTGGTCGACGAGGCGCTGGCCGCTGCTGCCAAGATCGCTTCGCTGTCGCGCCCCTCGGTGCTGATGGCCAAGGAGGCCGTCAACCGGGCACTGGAGACGACACTCGAAGAGGGACTGCGCTTCGAGCGCCGGCTGTTCCACAGCCTGTTTGCCACCGAGGATCAGAAGGAAGGCATGGCGGCTTTCATCGAGAAGCGCAAACCCGTCTTCAAGAACAGGTGAAGGCGAGATTCCGGAATTGCACGGGTTCCGCAAGAATCCGCGTTGACGTCGTCGCTCATTCCAGCTATATGCCCGCCACAGTTTGGAAAGCCGATCTGGTTTTCCGCAATTGCTCCCGCATTGCTGGATGAAGTGGCCGCAAGGCCCGCGCTGCACTGACGGAGTTATGTTCGAATTCTAAGAGAGGCATACATGGCCAATACCAGCTCGGCGAAAAAAGCGACCCGCAAGATCGCCCGCCGCACCGAAGTCAACAAGGCTCGTCGCTCGCGCGTTCGCACTTTCGTCCGCCAGGTCGAAGAAGCCATCGCATCGGGTGACGCTACCCTCGCGAAGGAAGCCTTCCTCGCAGCGCAGCCGGAACTGGCTCGCGCCGCTACCAAGGGCGTCCTGCATGCCAACACCGCTTCCCGCAAGGTTTCGCGTCTTGCCAAGCGTGTGAAGGCGCTTTCGGCTCCGACCGCGTAATATTTCGTTAAAGATTCAGTCGTTAGACTTAAGCCCGGCCTCTGTGCCGGGCTTTTTGGATTCTGCCAAATTGCTTCATTTCGCTAAAATGTAGCCGGCTGACCATGTCAATGACATGACAGAAATATACATTTTAAAACAGTGAGTTACAGCAGGTTATCCCGATGCCGGGTGATCTGTGTGATACGTTGCCGGCTCATGAGTGAGTCAAGGGATTTTTTATTTTTTTTGTTTTTAAACCCCAGGGAATCGCGCTGAACGGGAATCTCCTTGATTCAAAAGCGATTCTTTTTTGACGGGCTTGTGACAGTCAAAAACGGCCTCCTGAGTCAATGGCCGCCTCTTAATTTTGTGTAAAATTCATCGTTGATATCCGCCTTCGATCCTGCCTAAATGGCTTTCAACAAGGGGCGCGGACATCACCTTCAACGGCTTCGGCGAACACTGCCACTAAAGGCGGCGTGGGTGGTTTTTGTCTCTTGTGACGGAGCAGTTCAGTTCCGTTTTTTCAAACAGTTGATGAGTTGAGACCGCAAGCGGTAACGCCGGCGGAACGAGGAAACTTGTCTGTCCTTTGCAGTCTAAGTCCCAAGCGTGACTGTAGGGGAGGGGAGAAAAATTGACAGCCGTTTTGGCGCAGCCGGTCGGAATACGAGGACCGCACGACTGCTCCAGATAAAGATGCCAGGGTGAAAGCTGCTCAAGCAGTCGTTTTCGCCAAAGCATTTGCGTCAGGTCCGTTTGGCTGGACCCGGCTGATGAACCGGTATGCGGCGAAGCTCACAACAACGAGCGCGACCGTCATACCATGGCATAGACCCAAGGGCGGCGGCGGAATTTCCGCCCTATAAAAAGAAACTGTGGAAGGCGGCATCATGCAGATAAATACGAGGACGACGGGTGCGTTGGAGAATAGGGACAATGCACCGCAGGCGTTCAGTGCGGTTTGCCTTGAAGCGGCGGGGGAAAAAGGGGAGATGCAGCATAACGTATTGTTCGAGCGTGTCAGTGCGCGCTTGAAGGCTCAGGTCGGTCCGGACGTTTACGCCAGTTGGTTTGCAAGGCTTAAGCTTCATTCGGTATCGAAGAGCGTCGTTAGGCTGACCGTTCCGACAACATTTCTGAAGTCCTGGATCAACAATCGTTATCTTGATCTCATCACCAGCCTGTTCCAGGCCGAAGACGCGGAAGTCCTGAAGGTTGAAATTCTGGTTCGCACCGCGACCCGTCACGCTGCAAAGCCTTGCGCGGATGAACAGGTCGTCGTTCCCGACTCGACCGCGGTGGCGCCAATCCGTCGCACGACGGCCCAGCCTGCCGGTCAGATCGTGGCGCATGCCGTGAGCGCGGCTGCCGCTGCCCGGCCGGCGACGATGGGTTCGCCGCTGTTCGGCTCGCCGCTCGATTCCCGCTTTACCTTCGACACCTATGTCGAAGGCAGCTCGAACCGGGTGAGCCTTGCCGCCGCCAAGACCATCGCGGAAGCCGGTTCCGGCGCGGTGCGGTTCAATCCGCTCTTCGTTCACTCGACGGTCGGTCTCGGCAAGACGCATCTGTTGCAGGCAATTGCCAATGCGGCCGTACAGAACCCGCGCAACCTGCGTGTTGTCTATCTGACCGCGGAATATTTCATGTGGCGCTTTGCCACCGCCATTCGCGACAACGACGCGTTGACGCTGAAGGACTCGCTGCGCAATATCGATCTTCTGATCATCGACGACATGCAGTTCCTGCAGGGCAAGATGATCCAGCACGAGTTCTGCCATCTGCTGAACATGCTGCTCGACAGCGCCAAGCAGGTCGTCGTTGCCGCCGACCGTGCACCCTGGGAGCTGGAATCGCTCGATCCGCGCGTTCGCTCGCGCCTTCAGGGCGGTGTCGCCATCGAAGTCGAGGCGCCGGACTACGAGATGCGTCTTGAAATCCTCAAGCGCCGTCTGGAGGCTGCCCGTCTGGAGGATCCGTCGCTGGAAATCCCGGCCGAACTCCTCTCGCATGTCGCCCGCAACGTGACGGCAAGCGGCCGCGAGCTGGAAGGCGCTTTCAACCAGCTGATCTTCCGCCGCTCTTTCGAGCCGAACCTGACGGTCGAGCGCGTCGACGAGTTGCTGGCCCATCTGGTCGGCTCCGGCGAACCGCGTCGCGTCCGCATCGAGGACATCCAGCGCATCGTGGCGCGTCACTACAATGTCTCGCGTCAGGAGCTGGTCTCCAACCGCCGTACCCGCGTCATCGTCAAGCCGCGCCAGATCGCCATGTATCTGTCGAAGACGCTGACGCCGCGCTCCTTCCCGGAGATCGGCCGTCGCTTCGGTGGTCGCGACCACACGACGGTTCTGCATGCGGTGCGCAAGATCGAGGAGCTGATTTCGGGTGACAGCAAGCTGTCGCATGAGATCGAGCTGCTGAAGCGCCTGATCAACGAATAGGTCGCGATATCTAGCGATCGATAGACGGCCGGCCTCATCGCCGGCCGTTTTCATTTATACGGCCTTTATTCTATAAATATCTGAAATGCTGAGTCGGATGCCCGGCTTGCGGCGGTCGGCGGCGCCAACTGGGAGGCTATCGATGGGCTTTGACAGAATTGCCGTTCTCGGTCTCGGTAAGGTCGGCTGGCTTGCCGCTACATTGCTGCATGAAAGTGGCTTCGCCGTAATCGGCGTCGATGCGCGTCTGCCTGCGGAAACTCTGCCCTTTGCGTGCGAAACGGGCGATGTGTCCGATCCGGCACTGATCGGCAATCTCTTTTCCCGCGTCGATGCCGTGCTCTCCTGCCTGCCCTTTCACCTGAATGCCGCGCTGGCGCAGCTGGCCCATGACGCCGGCATCCATTATTTCGACCTGACAGAGGACGTGCCGACCACAAATGGCATCATCGCGCTTTCAAAGAGCGCTCGCGGCCTGATGGCGCCGCAATGTGGCCTGGCGCCCGGTTTCGTCGGCATTGTCGGCGCCAGCCTCGCCGATGGCTTCGATCGCTGCCGCTCGATCCGGATGCGCGTCGGCGCGCTTCCGCAGAATCCGACGGGATTGTTGGGCTATGCCTTCAACTGGTCGCCAGAGGGCGTGGTCAACGAATATCTGAACGATTGCGAAGTGATCGAAGGCGGGGTGCGCAAGCTGGTTTCGCCGATGGAATGGCATGAAACGCTCTACGTCAACGGCGCCAAGCTCGAAGCCTTCACCACCTCGGGGGGCCTTGGAACCATGTGCGCCACCATGCTCGGCCGCGTGGAAAACCTCGACTATAAGACCATGCGTTACCCCGGCCATATGGAGCTGATGAATTTCTTCTTCCATGAATTGCTGATGCGCGACCGCCGCAAGCTTGCCGGCGAGATCCTGACGGAGGCGAAGCCGCCGGTCGAGGACGATGTCGTCTATGTCCATGTCTCGGCGGAAGGCACGATCAATGGCAATCTGCGCCGCAAGGAGTTCGTGCGCGCCTATTATCCGATCGAGATTGCCGGCGAGAGCCGCACCGCCATTTCCTGGACCACCTCGGCCTCCGTCGTCGCCGTTATCGAACTGGTGCGCGCTGGCAGATTGCCCGCGACCGGCTTCCTGCATCAGGAGCATATTCCGCTCGACACTTTCCTGGGGACCCGCACCGGCAGCCTGTTCAAGGGCGGTACCACCCATCACGGATGAGGCGCCTATACCGGCGGCGTTGTGCGCGAAACCTCGGAAAACAGCCAGAGGCGGAACGCGGCGATGGCCGGCCGCTCCAATGCCGCCGGCGGATAGACCAGATGGTAGGCCAGCGTGCTTGCGAGCCCAATGGGGAAGGGCGCGACAAGCGTGCCGTCAACCAGCTCCTGTTCAATGAAGGAACGGCGCATCAGCGCGATGCCAAGCCCGGCCTTCATGGCGTGATAGGCGCCCATACCGTCGGTGAAGATCGGACCGCGTGTGGCATCGACTTTCGTCGCACCCGCCGCCTCCAGCCAGAGCTGCCAGTCGCGCCGATAGACGTCGTGGATCAAGGTCAGGCCAGCCAAGGCGTCGGCCGCAGGTGATGGGCCAAGGGCGGATGCGATCTCGGGGGTGCACACAGGCACATATTGGTCGTCGAGCAGCCGTTCGCTCGCCAATCCCTCATAGCCGCCGGGGCCGTGGCGAATGGCGATGTCTATACCGTCGCGCTGGAAATCCATCATCCGATACGAGGCGCTGATACGTAGATCGATGTCGGGATGGGCCTGCTCGAACCGCAGGAGCCGTGGCACCAGCCAATGGGTGGCGAAGCCAGCGGTACAGGTGACGGTCAGCACCGTATCGCGCGCCCGCATGGTCAGTGCCGTCGTTGCTTCACGTATCAGGCGGAAAGCGGTGCGCAGCGTTGCAAAATAATCCGCGCCCTCGGCCGTCAATGCCAAGCTGCGCGCGCGGCGTTCGAAAAGCTTGACCCCGAGCGCGATTTCCAGATCGCGCACCTGCAGGCTGACGGCGCCGGGCGTGACATGCAGCTCCTTGGCGGCGAGCGTCATACTCAGATGCCGGGCCGAAGCTTCGAAGGCGCGCAACGCCGAAAGGGAGGGCAGTTGATCCATGATGATTGAGTTTAGCTAAATTATAGAGTGAGAAAGACTCGCTTGCCAGAGCGTCATAATCGCGAGATTATTCCATCAATATCGTTGGTTGGCAAGAAATCGTATTTCGATTACCATTGAGAATAACTCGATAATAAAAAACTTGGAGGATATCGCCATGGCGCAGAAATCGATGGGCGCGGCGGAGTGGGGCATGCTGCTGGGATTGTCGGTTCTTTGGGGCGGCTCGTTTCTGTTCAACGGTATCTTGGTGCATGAGTTGCCACCCTTTACCATCGTCACTGCGCGCGTCGCATTGGCGGCGGTCGCCCTGCATGTCATCGTTCGGATGACCGGGCAGGCCATGCCGCGCGACCGTCAGGCCTGGGCCGCCTTTTTCGGCATGGGGTTCCTCAACAATGTCATTCCCTTCCTGCTGATCGTCTGGGGTCAGACGCATATCGCCAGCGGTCTCGCCTCGATCCTCAACGCCACGACACCCCTCTTTGGGGTCGTGGTGGCACATTTCCTGACGGCGGATGAGAAAATGACCGGCAATCGTCTGATCGGCGTTCTCGTCGGTTTTGCCGGCGTGGCGCTGATGATCGGCCCATCGGTGCTGAGCAGTCTTGGCTCGAACGTGCTGGCGCAGCTTGCGGTGCTGGGCGCCGCCTTCACCTATTCGCTCGCCGGCATTTTCGGCCGCCGCTTCCGCCGCATGGGTCTCGCCCCGATTATCCCCGCGGCCGGGCAGGTGACGGCCTCGACCATCCTGCTGCTGCCGGTCGCCCTCTTCGTCGATCATCCGTGGACGCTGGCGATACCCTCGGCCGAAACTTGGGCAGCGCTGGCCGGCCTGGCGATCTTCTCGACCGCCATCGCCTATGTCCTATTCTTTCGCATCCTGGCAACGGCGGGCGCCACCAACCTGATGCTGGTCACCTTCCTCATCCCCGTCAGCGCCATCCTGCTCGGCGCGCTATTTCTCGGCGAGCAATTGCAGCTGAAGCACTTCATCGGCATGGCGATGATCGCCGTCGGCCTTGCGGCGATCGACGGGCGGTTACTTACCCTCGCCTTGAGGGGGAGGGTCGGCACTTAGTGCCGGGGTGGGGTGAATGCGGCAAGCACTGAGGCATCAATTTTGTCCCCAGGGATCACCCCCACCCGCCGCTTTGCGGCGACCTCCCCCCTCAAGGGGCAGGGCTATCGCATATGAGCGAGGAGTTCGGTTAGGAATTGGTCATCCCATCCGGCCTTTTTGATTTTGCG
>NZ_JBXAPH010000007.1:0-300663 GCF_058803745.1 Rhizobium sp. GW821-FHT14E12 | reverse complement strand
GCGACGACCGCGGGCAACCTGCTTCAGCGCACGCGCTGTCCCTATTTCTACGACACCAACCAGCCGTGCAACAAACGTCAGCCCGGCAGCGGCTGCGCGGCCATCGGAGGCTTCAGTCGCCAGCTTGCTGTGATCGGCATCAGCGACGCCTGCATCGCCACGCATCCGAGCGACATGGCGATCGCCATGCGCGCGCTCGACGCGACCGTCGAGACGATGCGGCCCGATGGAACCACCCGCCGCATCCCGATCGCCGATTTCCATCGCCTGCCGGGAGAGACCCCGCATGTGGAAACGACGCTCGAACCCGGCGAACTGATCACCGCCGTGGCACTTCCGAAGCCTGTTGGTGGCAAGCACATCTACCGCAAGGTCCGCGACCGCGCCTCCTATGCCTTTGCGCTGGTCTCGATCGGCGCGATCGTGCAGCCGGATGGAACCGGCCGTGTTGCGGTCGGCGGGGTTGCCCACAAGCCGTGGCGTATCGAGGCAGCAGAGGCCGAGCTTCCCAAAGGCGCAAGAGCGGTCGCGGCGACCCTCCTCGCCGGCGCGCATCCTACCGAACAGAACGC
This sequence comes from Rhizobium sp. GW821-FHT14E12, assembly GCF_058803745.1. Classification (NCBI taxonomy): domain Bacteria; kingdom Pseudomonadati; phylum Pseudomonadota; class Alphaproteobacteria; order Hyphomicrobiales; family Rhizobiaceae; genus Rhizobium; species Rhizobium sp. GW821-FHT14E12. Next base: position 300,091 of record NZ_JBXAPH010000007.1, on the reverse strand, counting down.
CTTCAAGGTCACGCTGGTCGAGCGCACGCTCAGTGCGGTTCTTGCCGAAGCAAGGGGATAAGAGATGAGATTCGACACACCCGCCACCACCAATCCGATCGACCAGCTCAAGGTAATCGGCCAGCCCGTGACGCGGATCGATGGTCCGCACAAGACGACGGGCACAGCAACATACGCCTACGAGTGGCATGATCCGACTTTAAATCCAGCCTACGGCTATCCGCTCGGATCGGGAATTGCCAAGGGCAGCATCACTGCAATGAATATTGAGGAAGCGAAAGCGGCTCCCGGCGTCATAGCCATCCTTACGGCTCGGGACGTCGGCCGCCTGGGCAAGGGCAATTGGAACACGGCGAACCTCCTGGGCGGGCCTGAGGTTCAGCATTATCATCAGGCAATAGCTGTCGTCGTCGCCGAAACCTTCGAGCAGGCCCGCGCCGCAACCGCGTTGATCCAGGTGGACTATGCAGTAGAAGAAGGCGTGTTCGACCTTGCCGGCATAAAGGATTCCGTCGGAGGCAATCCCAACGTCAGGGTTGGTGATTTCGAAGGCGCCTTCAGCGCCGCGCCCGTTCAGTTCGATGGAACTTATTCGACGCCTGATCACAGCCATGCGATGATGGAGCCCCATGCGACCCTCGCCGCCTGGGACGGTGACGAACTTGTCGTCTTGACATCGAACCAGATGGTCGCCTGGGGCAAGCGAGATCTCGCAGCGACGCTCGGCATGCCCGCAGAGAAGGTTCAAGTCAAATCGCCATTTGTCGGCGGGGGTTTCGGGGGCAAGCTGTTTGTGCGATCCGATGTCGTACTCGCGGCGCTTGCCGCACGCGCCGCGCGCCGGGCGGTGAAGCTTGCCCTGCCTCGGCCTTTCGTCGCCAACAATACGACACATCGGCCTGCGACGATCCAAAGGATCCGGATGGGCGCCGATAGAGACGGCCGGGTCACCGCTATCGCCCACGAGAGCTGGTCCGGCAATCTCAAAGGCGGGCGCCCTGAGGCCGCAGTGGAGCAGACGCGCCTGCTGTATAGCGGCGCAAACCGTATGATGGCGACCCGGCTGGCTGTCTTGGACCTTCCCGAAGGACACGCGATGCGGGCGCCCGGCGAGGCCCCTGGTCTCATGGCTCTGGAAATCGCGATGGACGAGATGGCGGAAAAGCTCAACCTCGATCCCGTCGAATTCCGCATCATCAACGATACGCAGGTCGACCCGGAAAATCCCGAACGGCATTTCTCTCAGCGTCAGCTGATCGAGTGTCTGCGTACGGGAGCCGCACGGTTTGGCTGGGCGAACCGCAATCGCAAACCGGGCCAGCTTCGCGACGGACAATGGCTGATTGGCATGGGTGTTGCGACGGGCTTTCGCGATGGCCCGACCATGACCTCCGGCGCCCGGGTTCGGCTCGACAAGGAAGGCGTCGTGACCGTCGAAACGGACATGACCGACATCGGCACCGGCAGCTATACAATCATAGCGCAGACGGCCGCCGAGATGATGGGCGTTACCATCGGCAAGGTCGCCGTAAACCTTGGTGACTCGCGCTTCCCGGTCTCGGCCGGCTCAGGCGGTCAGTGGGGTGCGGCCAGTTCGACTGCTGGCGTCTATGCCGCCTGCGTCAAGCTGCGTGAGGCTGTCGCGCAAAAAGTCGGGTTCAACTCTGGCGACGTGACTTTTATTGCCGGCGAGATCCGTTCCGGCAATCGCAGCGTGCTCCTTGCGGAGGCCGCCGGCCAGGACGGCATTTCCGCAGAGGACAGCATGGAGTTCGGCGATCTGAGCCAGAGATATCAGCTTTCCACTTTCGCCGGCCACTTCGTCGAGGTCGGTGTGGATGTGGCAACGGCGGAAGTGCGGGTAAGACGGATGGTGGCCGCCTGCGCCGCCGGGCGAATTCTCAATCCTATTACGGCACGAAGCCAGGTCATCGGTGGAATGACCATGGGCGTGGGGGCAGCGCTCATGGAGGAACTGGCTGTCGACAAGAAGCGCGGCTTCTTCGTCAACCACGATCTGGCGGGGTATGAGGTCCCAGTCCATGCTGACATTCCGCACCAAGAGGTGATCTTCCTCGATGAAACGGATTCTCTTTCAACGCCTCTGAAGGCAAAGGGTATCGGCGAACTCGGCCTCTGCGGCGTCGGTGCTGCGATCGCAAATGCGATCTACAATGCGACCGGCGTCAGAGTACGCGACTACCCTATCACCTTGGAAAAACTTATCCACGAGCTGCCTGAGGCCAGCTGAGACAGTCAAGCATGCGGCGCACCCAGCGCCGCATGCGACCTTCCGAAACACCGCGCCACTGCTGTGGATCCCGTCTCGCGTTACTGGAGGCATGTCAGGCGGGATACGCATTCATCGGAGCATGACGCTTTGTCCGTCGAGCTGCTGTTAACCCCTGTTTGCCCAAGGCTCGGTGAATATTCGCTTGCGTTTGCCTTCCCTGCAACGCAGAGGGCTGGCCTGAAGATCAAGCTCTATGCCGTCGCCCTCAAGGGCTTCAACGAGACCGAAATTCCGGAGCTGTCGCGCTTCGCCCTTGGTCGAGGCATGGACCTAACCGTCATCAAGACGATGCCGATCGGCGAGTTCGAAGAGGATCGAACCGATCATTGTCTAACGTGCTCCAAGCTGCGCAGTGACCTCGAGCGTCAGTTCGCACTGGCCGATATTCCGCGCAAGACCGGCGGGCGACAGAAGACGATGCTCTCCTTTACACCGCGATCGACGAAGCCATCACCCGCAAGCCGAAGGGCCACGACTTCATCATCGATCGGACCCATAACCGCCCGGCTGCCGCGCGCCATATGAGCGTCGCCGGCGGCTGAAGACCGCGGCAACATTCATGAGCCTGTTTCATAAGGCCATGCGTTGCAGCATGCCTAGTCCCGCGCTCGGCCTATGCATACTTGTCCATGACCGATCACCGAACGAATGAAGGCTCAGTGCCGATGAATAGTCGCAAAAAGACACTGGCAGAAGGTGAGTTGGCGAAAACCATTGAACCTGTCGTCGTCGTTTCAGTTAATGGCCGGCGGCGCAGGTCACTCCTCCATCGCGCAATTGATGTTCGCCCTAGCGAGGGCAGCGCATTGCTTTGGTCATGGCTTTACGTGTTCGCGCTTTTCCTTGCCTATTATGTCCTGCGGCCTATTCGTGACGAGCTGGGTGTTTCCGGCGGTGTTGAGAACCTGCCTTGGCTTTTCACCGGCACGCTAGTGGCCATGCTTGCGATCAACCCCCTCTTTGCCTTTGCCGTCCGTAGGTTCGCGCGCGAGCGATTTATCGCCATCGCCTACCGGTTTTTCATGCTCAACCTGCTTGCTTTCCTGCTCCTTCTCACGACGGGAACACCGCAGCAGCATCTATGGGTCGGTCGAGCCTTTTTCATTTGGGTCTCCGTTTTCAATCTCTTCGTCGTGTCGGTTTTCTGGTCTTTCATCGTGGATATCTTCGATGCTGAGCAAGGAAAGCGACTATTCGGCGTTCTCGCAGCCGGCGCGACCTTGGGTGGCATAGCCGGCTCGGCCCTGACCTCGGGACTGGTGGAGCGGTTTGGGCAGAACTGGCTACTCCTTTCGTCCATCGTTCTACTTGAAATCGCAGTCTTCGCATCACGACGGTTGGCAAAGGTCAGTGATACATTTCAATGGCCCGTCAACGGAGCTGATCCACACAGTCCTGTCGGCGGCGGGATCTTCGCTGGAATGACCCATACCTTTCGCTCTCCCTACTTGCTTGGGATCGCGCTGTTCATCCTGCTCTACTCCATGACCTCCACCATTCTTTACTTTCAGCAAGCATCGATCGCTGCGGCCAATTTTTCCGATCGTGGTCAGCGGACCGCGTTTTTCGCCAATATTGATTTCTGGGTGAACGTGCTCACCCTGATCTTCCAGATTTTCCTGACGGGGCGGCTGATGGGGTTCATCGGAGTCGCGCTGACGCTTTGCGTGCTGCCGCTTCTGAGCGTCGGAGGTTTTGCAGCCCTGGCTGGGTTTCCCACGATTGCCGTATTCGTCGTGGTTCAGGTGGCACGCCGGGTTAGTAATTTTGCGTTGGCTCGACCGAGCCGGGAGGTATTGTTCACCTCCGTCTCGCGAGAGGATCGCTACAAGACCAAGAATTTCATCGACACTGTCGTCTATCGCAGTGGCGATCAATTGGCGAGCTGGGGCTATGCCGGGCTCATTGGCCTGGGATTTACTCTTTCGGGCATGGCCGTTGTCGCTGTGCCGATGTCGCTGATTTGGCTCATTTTGAGCCTCTGGCTCGGGCGGCGGCAAGAAAAGGATACCGGTGAAAGCCGATCAGCCTCGCAAACCTATGAGCCCGGCTCATAAGGTCTTGCACCCTCACCTATCTAATCGGCAGTCCGCCCGGCTGCTAAAATGAACATTATCAGACCTATCAGGAAAGGATTGAATGATATGCCGATTTCGCGTCGCTCCGCACTTGGAACCATCGCCGCGCTGATCTCCCTTCCTGTTCTTGCCCCTGTGAAAGGGCAAGCCGCCCCTTCGATGCGCATTGGGATTATCGGAGCAGGCTGGCTCGGTGGCACGGTCGGCCGCGCATGGGTACGGGCCGGACACGAGGTGCTCTTTTCTTCGCGACATCCCGAGGAGCTAGTATCCATGACCCGCGAGCTTGGTTCTCGCGCATCGGCTGGAACGCCGGGGCAGGCTGCTGAGTTTGGCTCGGTACTATTGTTCGCCGTTCCTTATGATGCGCTGCCTCAACTCGGGCGCGACCTGAAGGACGCCATCAGTGGCAAAATCGTCCTGGACGCCTGCAACCCATCTCCGGGAAGCGACAATTCTCTAAGCCGCGAGGCGAATGCGAATGGCGTGGGTCCGGTGTCAGTAAGGTATCTGCCCCAAACAAAGCTCGTTCGTGCGTTCAGCGCCGTCGACGCCACGGCGGTTGAATCCTCGGGCCAGCGAGAGAGCGGAAAGCTCGGCGTGCCAATAGCAGGCGACGATACGCAAGCCGTTAGGGTTGCTGCGCAATTGGTCGTCGATGCAGGGTGTGAACCTGTCATTGTCGGCGATTTGGCTTCGGCAAGGAGCTTCCAGCGTGGCGGCCCAGGCTTCAGGGCTAATACAACGGCACCGCAACTGCGCCGTCTCCTTAATCTTCCTAACACCAACTAACATGTGCAAGCTGTGTCGGAAACTCGCCGGCTTCCGACAGACTAGCGATGCGGTCCTCAATAGTAGCCAACGGCGTCGAAAATCTACAGCTTCAGCATGAGCCTGGATCACCATCGCTCACACCGGTGTCTATGACCGATTAATTCACACAGCTAATAGGGCTTATCAGATCTAGCTGACTAATCATTGCTGCCCCTCGGGCGCATCATTGTGACGGTAAGCTGTCGCAGATTCATCCGGTCTCATGACCGGATGAATCTGCGTTGGCTGGAAGCGGCGCGGAATATCGCGGCGGTGCTCTCTTCCACGGCACTTCATCAAGACAGAGGAAGTCATGAACCTTCAGATCAACAATCAAACCCATCAGGTGGATTCGGCCGGTGACACACCCTTGCTGTGGGTGATCCGCGATGAACTCGGTTTGACCGGAACCAAATACGGTTGCGGGCTGGCCCAGTGCGGCGCCTGCTCGGTATTGGTGGATGGCCAGATCATGCGTTCATGCGTGACGCCGGTGGACAGCGTCGCAGGCCGCCAGATCACCACGATCGAAGCCATCGAGGATGATCCGATCGGCAAGCAGGTGGTTGCCAAATGGGTCGAACACCAGGTCCCCCAATGCGGTTATTGCCAGTCGGGCCAAGTCATGGCCGCAACTGCCCTGCTGAAGGAAAACCCCAAGCCGTCCCACGATGACGTCGCTGCGGCAATGGTCAATCTTTGTCGTTGCGGCACCTACAATTTCATCAATGCCGCCGTCAGGGATATTGCTGGGCTGAAGGAGGACGCCGCATGAACGACGTCCCACAATTTAACAATCTTTCCCGGCGCGGCTTTCTTACGGCCGTCGGAGGATTGACGCTGACGATTGCGTTGCGGCCTGAAGCCGCCGCAGCGCAGGCTGCCATTACGCCAGAGTCGGCCGCAACAGCGCCCCCGGGAGCACCATTCAACCCTTTTACAGCTCTTTTGCAAATACGCCCCGACAACACTGCCTTCCTGCAGGTCCCCGTAACGGAAGGTGGCCAGGGCATTTTCACTGGTCTCGCCCAGGTCGTTGGCGAAGAGCTTGATCTCGATCCCGCCCGCTTCGTCGTGCAGGTGGCGGTGCCCGGTCCCGAGATCAAGGCGCTGGGATCACGGCTCAGCACCGGCGGTAGCAGTTCCATGTGGCGGAACTTCCTGCCCATGAGGAGAATGGGTGCGACAAGCAGAGCGATGCTGATGCAGGCGGCCGCCGCGCGCCTTGGTGTGGCGGTCGATACGCTTTCTACCGGAGGCGGGAAGGTGATCCACGCCGCATCTGGGAAAAGCTTCGATTACGGAGATCTTGCGGCCGAAGCGGCGGCACTGCCGATCCCAACCGATGTTGCGCTGCGCTCCGATGATAGCTTTCGCTGGATCGGCAAGTCGGTTCCACGGATTGACATTCATGACAAGTCCACCGGCAGGGTTGTCTATAACATCGACACGAAGGTCGATGGCATGCTTCAGGCAGCAGTGCAGCATGCGCCACGCCTCGGCATGCAGCCGGTTCGCCTGTTAAACAAGGACGCAGTCGAGAAGATGACCGGCGTTCATTCGGTGCATATGTTGCCGGGCTGCGTTGCGGTGGTCGCCGACCGATGGTGGCATGCGCGCCGCGCTGCCGAGGCGCTGATCGCGGAATGGAAGGAAGCGGAGAGCGATACGCCGCGTCCGATGCCTGCCGACTTTTCGACAGAGAAGCTGAGGGAGGATATGCTGAATGCGCCAGGTCCCGGCTTTGTGGCGGAAACCGCTGGCGACGCCGCTTCAGCGATGGCATCCGCCTCCAAGACGCTGGAAGCCGTCTATGACGCGCCGTTTCTTGCACACGCCCAGCTAGAGCCACCATCGGCCATTGCGTCGTGGAATGAGGCCGATGGGTCAGTCGAGCTGTGGCTATCCAACCAGGCGCAACTCCTGTTCCAGAATGCAGCAGCGAAATTGGCAGGCGTCGCACCGGAAAAGGTGACACTGCATTCGCCCATGCTCGGAGGCTTCTTTGGACGCTACTTCTATTACGATGAAAGCAATCCTTATCCGCAGGCGATCTTGCTCTCCAAGGCTGTCGGTCGCCCGGTTAAAGTGATCTGGAGCCGAGAGGAGGAGTTCCTGCGCGATGCGTTCCGTCCCGCGGCACTGGTTCGTTTCAAGGCAGGACTAGACGCGGAAGGCATGCCGGTGGCGCTTCAGTCCGAATCGGTTTCTGACGGGCTGTACGCACGAATGTATGGCGCGTCCTACGACACGTTCGACCCAACGGTGGTGGAGGGGATCGCCAAGAAAGTCTACGACTTCCCCAATCGCAATATCGCGCATGTCATGCATCGCTATCCGCCAATGATCGGCGCCTGGCGTTCCGTAGGGCATTCCTTCAATGACTTCTTTATGGAGTGCTTTACCGACGAGATGGCCGATGCTGGCAAGATTGATCCGTTCGAACTACGCCGACGTCTGGTAGCTCATAGCCCACGACATGCGACGTTGCTGCAGGCGGTCGGGGATCTCTCAGGCGGCTGGCGGCGTGGACCATTCACAGCTGACGACGACAGCCGGCGCGCCCGTGGGGTCGCCATGGCCTCGCCGTTCGGCACGGAAATTGCTACAATCGCGGAAGTATCGATCGTCGATGGCAGTGTCAAAGTCCACGATATCTGGGTGGCGATCGATCCGGGCCGAGTCATCAATCCGGCAATTGTCGAGGCGCAGATGAACTCGGCGGTCGCTTTGGGATTGTCCTCGGCCCTGCTGGAAGAGGTTGTCTACGAAGACGGCGTGCCACGCGCGCGAAATTACGATCTCTACCCCATCCTTCCACCCAACCTCATGCCACGCGTGCATGTGCGTATTGTTGAGAGCGACGCGCCGATGACCGGCGTCGGCGAACCAGGGGTTCCCGGAGTACCGCCGGCGGTGATCAACGCTGTTGCTGCCCTCACCGGCCAGCGGGTACGGCGTCTGCCATTGTCACGGACTAGGTTCGACGGCAACACCTAGTCGGTTTCCGTTCTCCTTCTGACCTATCCTCAATTCGAACATGTGCCGGCTAGGCCGATCCCGATACGGCGGTCTGGAACGAGCATATTTTAGCAGGGCGGAACTCCGGTTGAAAAAAATCATCTTGTCTATTGTCTGCATCATCGTCGTCGTGGCAGCAGGGTTAGGCTGGTTCGTCACGCGGTTGCCATCGTCACCGTTCGACAACGCAACAGACACCGGAACGCCGTCGGAAGAACTGTTGCAGTATGGGGAATATGTGGCGCGCCAGGGCGATTGTGTTGCCTGTCACAGCACGCCGCAATCGAAGCCCTTTACCGGCGGCCTGAAAATGGGCACGCCGCTCGGCTCGATCTTCGCAACCAACATCACGCCCGACAGGCAGACCGGCATCGGCAACTACACACTGGCCGATTTCGACAGGGCCGTGCGCCACGGCGTCTCACCAGATGGCGAACGGCTTTATCCGGCCATGCCTTATCCGTCTTACGTGAAGATGAGCAACGACGACATTCGCGCGCTTTATGCCTACTTCATGTATCGGGTTGCGCCGGTACAGGCACCTAACCGGGAATCGGACATCAAGTGGCCAATGAACATGCGCTGGCCGCTGGCGCTTTGGAACGCTGTGTTCACCGACCGCGGCACATACACAGCCAAATCCGGTCAGGACGAGGTGTGGAACCGCGGCGCCTATCTGGTGCAGGCCGCCGGCCATTGTGGAAGTTGTCACACGCCCCGAGGTTTGGCGATGAACGAGTTGGCGCTCGATGACAGCAGTCCACGCTATCTGTCCGGAGCGCTTCTGGATGGCTGGTATGCGCCGAGCCTTCGCAATGATCCGAATACCGGCCTTGGCCGCTGGAGCGAGGATGATGTCTACGCCTTCCTGAAGACCGGCCGCAACCAGCACGCCGTCGTCTTTGGCTCGATGGCCGAGGCGTTCAACAACTCGACGCAGTTCATGACGGATCCGGATCTCAAGGCGATCGCACATTACCTCAAGTCATTGCCGGGTGATCCCCAACGGGATGGCACGCCCTGGCAATACGATGACACAACTGCTGCCAGCCTCTCCGTCAGCAACCGCCGCAACGTTCCCGGAGCGCAGACCTTCGCTGCCAAGTGCGGGTTCTGTCACGGCCCTGACGGACGTGGTCAGAACCAGTGGATCCCGCCATTGGCGGGCTCGGCTTCGTCGCTCATCAAGGAGACCGACTCCCAGATCAACGTGACGCTTAACGGATCCGGCCGTGTCGTGGCCGATGGCATCCCTGACAATTACCGGATGCCGTCCTACCGCGATCAGTTGAAAGATGAGGAAATCGCCGACGTCTTGTCGTTCGTCCGTTCCTCCTGGGGCAACCATGGCAGACCGGTGACAGCTGACGAAGTGAAGGTCCTTCGATCGCATACGGACCCAGCAAGCAGCAACCCGATCGTGTTGCAGATGCGGTAGCCTCTGCCTCCCGCAGGACATCAAAGGGTCGCCAGCAACGCACGGTGCTGGCAATCCTCGGGCCGATTCTGCTTGCCCACGCGCGATCGTCAGGCGAGCAGCGAACATTCGCAAGGAGCACGTTGGCCGAGGTCCGGCTCGAACTTGGCCAACCATCATTCCTGAAGGATCACCATGAACGAACTCAGTAAGCCGACGGCGGTGCCGACGCCGATACAAGCAATAGCCGTCGACGATCCCGCCGAGATCCTTCGCTTTGCCGCCGATCAAGCTCGAGCCGGCGGTGCGGCTCTGGCAACGCTTGTCGACATCCGCGGCGGCGCGGCGCGCGCACTCGGCTCGCATGTGGCAATCGCTGCCGACGGGCGTTTCTGCGGATACGTTTCGGGCGGCTGTGTGGAAGCAGCTGTCGCCTCCGAGGCACTGTCGGCGATGGCCGAAGTTCGGGACCGCATTGTAATGTTTGGGGATGGCTCTCCGTTCTTCGATATCGTCCTTCCCTGTGGGGGAGGGATCACGGTCGCAATCCATGTGCTGCAGGATCCCGACCCTATCGAAGCAGTGCTTGACGAGCTTGCACAGAGACGGGCGGCGAGTTTGGCTTATGTCCCGAAGGATAACACTCTGGCGGCAGTCGAGCCCGCCGTGGGGACGGCATGGAGTGATGAGGTTTTTGTGACCGTCTATCGGCCCGGAACGCGTCTCATCCTGGCTGGCCAGACGGTGGAAGCACAGGCAGTTCGAAGGCTCGCCGAAGCTTCCGGGTATGATGTCATCGTCAGCAACCAATGGGACAGTCAGCAGGGCCTCTCGGATTTGATCGATCCATACACCGCCGTCGTTCTTTTATATCACGATTTGGATGCGGAGGCAGTCGTTCTCGACAGTGCCCTTCAATCTGCGGCGTTCTACATAGGTGCCCTTGGAAGCACCCGCACCCATGAGAGGCGCACTGATCGGCTGAAGGACGCAGGCCATACTCCTGCACTAATTGAGAGAGTTAAGGCACCGATAGGTCTCTTCGGACCAACTCGGGATTCAACCTCGCTCGCATTGTCGGTCCTTGGAGACATTGCTGCGACCAGGATAGTTGCGTTTGGATAGGATACTCAAGGGAGTTTAATGGTGCTCGCCACCCATTGACTCGCCACGGAATTTTCATCCGGCAGCGATTAGAGCCTCGGTCGTTTTTGATCAGGGATCGAACTCTCGACACGTTGATATAAGGGCACTTCAGTGGTCGCCAAGGCACCTCGGTCCAATCTGTCTGCGCACCTCGTCAATGTGGCCGTGATGTCGACGGATTGCGCGGGTGGCATCATCTGGCCCGTGGTCAGCCGCTGATCCTATTTATTAAAGATGCTTATGGGTCTATCCCGATTATCCTATCTAATCGACCCCGGCCTTGGTTGCTAAAAGGACGGACGGCAGACATTCGACCGAGCGCGTTGTTCGCGGACGCTACCGCAAACAAATAGGATACCCACCATGAAAAGCACTCCATCACCTTCGGCCAGCACTCACAAAGCTGCCATTCTCGCGATCATCCTCGTCAGCTACGTGATGATCGTCCTCGACATTTCCATTGTGCTTACGGGTCTGTCTAAGATGCACGCCGACCTCGGATTTACTGACGCCGGCCTGGCTTGGGTTTCGAGCGCCTACACCCTAGCCTTCGGTGGCTTCCTGCTGCTGGCCGCTCGCAGCGGCGATATTCTCGGCCGCCGACGGATGTTGATCATCGGCCTGACCGTGTTTGCCCTCGCCTCGCTTGCAATCGGACTTGCGCAGAATCCATCATGGCTGATCATGGCGCGCGGTGCCCAGGGCATAGGGTCGGCCATTTTGGCTCCCTCGACCCTAGCCTTGCTCCAAACGAACTTTGAGCCAGGACCGGAAAGGACGCGAGCCCTTTCCTATTATGCTGCGGCTGCCGGCGTGTCAGCGTCCGTTGGCCTTGTCCTCGGTGGAGTGCTGGCTGACTGGCTTTCCTGGCGGGTCGGATTCTTCATCAACCTTCCAATCAGCGTTATCATGATCATCGCGGCCCGGCGCTATATTGTGGAGACCGAACTCGGGAGCGCCCGGATTGACGTCGCTGGCGCTTTCGCGTCAACGATCGGCATGGTCGCCCTCGTTTATGGGGTTATCCGCTCCGCATCTACCTCTTGGACAGATCCGGTTACATTATGCTCAATCGCAGGTGGCCTGCTCATGCTCGCCATGTTTGTCTCGATTGAGGCCCGCGTCGCGCAGCCGATCATGCCCTTGCGGCTCTTCGCGGACAGGGAACGGGCGGCCGCCTACGCCGCTCGCCTGCTGTTCCTTGGTGCGAACGTCGGGTTCTATTTCTTCACCACACAGTATTTGCAGGGAGTTATGGGCCTGAGCTCTGCGATGGCCGGAATGGCCTTTCTGCCGACGACGGTTGTCAACTTTGCAACGGCGATGACCGCTCCGCGTCTCATCGTTAGGTTTGGCAATCGACAGGTTCTGATCGCGAGCTTGTTCGCGAGCCTTGTCGGGCTGGTCTGGATGGGCCTGGCAGCGTCTGGCGGCTCTCTGCTGATGCTCACGGTGCCGATGATGTTGATCGGTGTCGGTCAGGGCGGTGCGCTTGGCCCACTGACCGCGGCCGGAGTGGTACGGGTGCCGCTAGAGGACGCCGGCGCGGCATCGGGGGTGGTGAACGTTGCCCACCAGCTCGGTAGTTCCTTGGGGCTCGCCGTGCTGGTTGCAATTTCCTCATTTGGGGCCGGAGATCTTTCAGGTCTACCGCTTCTTGCCAACCGGGTGGCTCACGCTCTGGAAGGTGGCGCCGTCATGACCGTACTGACACTGATATTGGCGTTGATGTTCATCGCCCGATCACGGACTAAGGTAGATTCAAAATCCATTGATTGTGGGTCCGCCGCGGCCAGCTTAAACCAACCGGCCATCATTGAGTAATCAGGCTTAGCCGCGGAAGCGTAACCGGTCGATCAACAGGGAGAACGCGGGCGACGAATGCCGGCGATGCGGATAGTAGAGATGGTAACCCGGGAAAGGCGCACACCAGTCTTCGAGCACTCGCTCCAACCTACCGTCAGCGATATACTCCGCTATCTGGTCCTCCATGATATAGGCGAGGCCGACCCCGGCGAGCGCCGCGTCGATCCGCATTGCAATGTTGTTGAACACGAGCTGGCCCTCGACCCGTACCCGCATCTCGCGCCCATCACGCTCGAATTCCCAAGCGAAGATGCCCCCGTGCGTTGGCATACGCACGTTGATGCAGTTGTGCGATGTAAGGTCCCGAGGAGATTTCGGCCGGCCCTTTCTCGCCAAATATGAGGGCGCTCCAACCACTGCGATCCGCATTTCGGGGCTGACCTTGACCGCAATCATGCCCTTGGCAACCTGCTCGCCCAGGCGAACACCTGCGTCGTAGCGCTCAGAGACGATATCGGTCAGACCATAGTCGACAATTACCTCGACGTTGATGTCGGGATAGTCGAGCATGAATGTTCGAAGCGTCGGCGCGAGAACTGCCATTGCTGCGTGCTCACTCGTTGAGATGCGGATTGTGCCAGCAGGCTTGTCTCTGAGGTCGTTAAGCGAGGCGAGCTCATTGTTGATTTCGTCAAAGTGCGGTCCAAGCGACCTCATCAGCCGTTCGCCTGCCTCGGTGGGCGATACACTCCTGGTAGTGCGAGTCAAAAGGCGAATGCCGAGCCGTTCCTCGAGGGCACGCACTGTCTGACTAAGTGCTGACTGAGAAACCCCAAGCAGCGAGGCAGCCTTCGTGAAGCTGCGTTCACGGGCGACGGTTATGAAGGCGACGAGGTCATTATAGCTTTCCTGCGACATTCATTAGTCCTATTAATAGCTCAATCCGTATTTCCACCTCTAATCAAAAAAAGCCTCGGCTGCTAGATTATGGCGATGACAATGCCTCAGATAACGACTGCATCGGTCGATGACCACACAAACGCGACCCACAGGGAGGACACACATGAAAAACGCCAGATTGGGGGCACTGTCACGTTTACGGCCTAGCTGGCCGCCAACTCATAAACTTTGACGCCAGATTCTCGCGCCGACGAGCTTTACGGCGGGATGTTGGCCAGCGCCTTGCGTTCGGCCACCTTGGCTCGGACGGCGTTACTCTCATAGCCCTTATCGGCAAGCAGGATGTCACCGTCGCCAAGGCCGTCTGTTAGCGCATCGGCTTCAGTGCAATCAGTAATCTCATCGCCGGTCAGGCGGAGCGTGACCGGCCGACCTTCGGCATCGACGAGCGCGTGGATCTTGCTCGCAAGCCTGCCGTGGGAACGCCCCGAGGCTTGTTTGGCAGAAGCGGCGAAATGATCTACCATCCATGGTCCGTGAGTTCGTGGCGCCGGCGTGTCATCATAGCTCCTCATTCGGAAGCCTTGAATCACGCAGTGCGCACAACGCCAAGTAAATTAATCGAGTTTACGGCCTAGCATCGGTGGGCCAAATTCTCCGACTTTGGTGTCATTAGGCGCGCCAGGTCGCGAGCATCGGGACAAAAATATCGGCTCCATTTGTCGGAGCGAACGATCGCGCCTCCGATGCGCTCAAACAAGGACTATTCTATCGTTCCATATTATACCGATGGTGACGTTTGATGCCGAAGGCATGAAATATCGATGGTGATTGTGCATCTCGGGAGTCGGTCAGTTTTGATATGTTCCGGGAAAGACCATATCCTGATCGACAAGAACATTAAACTTGTAGCCTGGCCGGATTTCCAACGTCGGCTGGACGTCAAGGTTTCTGTTGATCGTGCGCTCGGCAACCCGGCCGAACGTTTCGGCGAAGTTGCGACGGGCTGCATCTGACGCGGTGTCCTGCGTCGCGCGCGTCGAACTCTCCGGGACTGCCATATCGATGCCGGTTCCAATGAGAGCGACCAGGATCGCAGAACCGAAAGTTTTGGCGTAGTGGTTGTTCACCTTGTCATTGAAGCCGCCATAACCTTGGGCGTCAGTTCCGGCCATGCCCCCGATTTGGAGTGTGGAGCCGTTCGGAAAGATGATGTCGGTCCAAACCACGAGTACCCTGGACTGACCGAAGGATACTTTGCTGTCGTACCGTCCAAACAGTTTCGTACCCTGCGGGATTAGCAGGCGATGGCCCGTCGCGCTATCAAAGACGTTCTGGCTAATCTGCGCAGTGATGCGGCCGGGAAGATCGGAATTGATACCGGTGATCAGCGTAGCCGGAATGACCGAGCCGCGCTTCAGCTCGTAGAGCGACTGCCGTGGGACGACCCTATTCGGCAGGTAGCCGAGTTCCTTGATGTCCGCGTTGAAGAAGTTCTCCTTGGTGCGCTGGCCATTGGGATCGAGGTTCTGACCGCCGAGCCCGGCTTGTAGAGCTGCCGCATAAAGGTCTGCTCCCGAGCCCGGCTCAGCAGAGTTGGCGGACGGGCTGGTGACCGCTTTATCGGTAGTCGCGTTTGCCTTGGCATCAAGTTTGCCACGATCGATGGCGAGCGGTGCGTCGTAGGCGGCATCGTTGGCTTGAAGACGTGCCATCCGCTCGCGATGGCGTTCACGCAGATATTGCTCTTCCTGCTCTCGCTGTAGACGGGCCTTCCAGACGGCCTCCGGCTCGACGGAAGATTTCACCTCTTGTGGGGTGGGGCGTGGCTCCGTGGTAAATGGATTGGATGTTGCTTCCCTTTTTGTCTCAACGGGCGTCGGCTGAAATGTCGGCGTTTGGACAGGTTCACCTATGATACCGTCGCCAACGCCGCGTTTCAGTTGGTCGGCATAGGTCGAGGCAGGTTTGCCAGATGTTTGGCCAAGGCCAGGCTCGCCCCGGAAATAGAGCCCGCGCGACGTAAGGCCGTAGAAAATGACCGCTAGAAAGGCGATGACGAGAACGATCACGACGATGATTGGCAAACGGTTGATCCGCCGGACCCCGGAATTGCCGCCGTCCTCCGGCACTCCGCCGAGCTTCAGAGATTGAGCCAAGGGTCCCTCCCCTACCCGCGTTGCATGACGGAGAGCGGGCTCGCCGGCGCCGCCCCCGTTGCGCTTGCACTATAGGCACGGCTGATCTCGACGCTCGCCGTCGACAGCCGCGCGAGCATTTGCCCGTCGAACGGCGAGATCATATAGGCAAGTGCGATCGTCTTCGTCTTGTCGTCCGTCTTCTGATCCGTGACGACGGCATAGCCCCAACCCCTGAGCGATGCTTCCAATGCCTCGCCGAAGGGCGAGGCATCCTGCTTCAACGAGATGGTTACCGTTCCAGGTCCGATCTGCTCGGCAAGCCTGCTCACCATGTCGCCGGCGATAGCACTTGCCGCCGGCCCGGCGATTTCCGGCGGCGCGTTGCTCGCGACCAGCGCGTCCGGGCCGACGGCCTGGCAGCCGGCCAGCGCGAGAGCCAGAATGCACGTCGCCGCAAACCAGCGGTATGAAGCCACAGTCATTACCGACCTCCCCGACTGATCTTAATCGTTTGCTGATGCCAGCCGACGCCAGAAACCAGCACGGCCTTATCCACCTGATAGTCGACCACCATCATATTGTTCTTCATGCGATAATTGACGATCCGGTTCTGCCCACCTGAGACGACAAACAGTACAGGTGCGTCCTGCCCAGCAATCGACCGCGGAAACTGGATGTAGGTCTTAGTACCGTCGCTGTAGACGCGCGTTGGCCGCCACCGGGCGCTGCCCGACAGCGAATAGGCGAAGTCTAATTGCTCGGCCGGTACGCCGGCGCCAGGGATGGTACTCGCCTCCAGCCGGGCGTTGATGTCAGCCAGCTTGGCCGAAACATCTTCCGGATATTCGAAGCCGACGCGTGCCATGTACTGCCTCGGGTGCGACTTGAGCTGGATATGGTAGGTTCTTCGCGACGTCGTTACGACCATCGAGGTAACGAGGCCGGCCTCGGCCGGCTTGACGATCAGATGGATCGCCTGCCCGCCGACTGCGCCGGAGGTGGCCGGCTCGACCTTCCATCGAACCATGTCACCAACAAGAACGTCACGGACCACCTCCCCGGCCTGAAGCTCGATGTCGCAGACCTGCAGCGGCGAGCACACGATGGAGGGCTGTACTTCGCCAAACAGAAAGATCACCTTGCCGTCGCTGCCTTTGGTGACGAGACCGCGACTTCCGCGCCATTGGCCGGAGATACCTATTCCTTTCGCTTCATTGGCACTGACGCTTTGTGCCGACACTTGGGCGAGGAAAAGTGGCGATGTGGCGAGCACGAGCGCGGCAGCGATCGGCAGCACGGCCGGAACCGGTCTTGTTCTGATGATCATGTGCGGGGCCATGCCTTTCAAAGTTGGGCTGTCCAGTCAAAATCGCGGAGATAAAGACCGATGGGATTGAGGCGAATGATGCCCTCGTCTTGAGGGGGTGTCAGCGTCACGGTGGCGATGCCACGGAAGCGATGTGGTTGGCCGACTTCGCTGCCCTTGCGGTCGCGCTCGAATTCGGTCCAGTCGATCTGGTAGGACTGGTTCGACAGCGCCACGATATTATTGACCTCAACTGCAACAGTTGCGCCCCTCGCCTTGTCGAAGGGAGAATTCGACCGGAACCAGGCGTTGATCTTCTCGGTCGCCGGATCAGACGTCCTCAGAAGCGCGTAGGTGCGATCGATATATTGTTTCTGGACGACCGCATCCGGGGTGACGCTCCGGAAGTTCGAGACGAAGCTGCCGAGCGTCGCACGCACCACGCGCGGATCCGCGTACTCGATCTGCTGCGGGAAGCCGACATGCGCCAACGTGCCGAGTTTGTCGACCTCGACAATATAAGGAACCAGCTTGACCTGCGTGCTCTGGAAGAGGGCATAGGCGAAGCCGATAACCGCCATCAGCATGCCGACGATGCCGACGACACGCCATGCCGCCGCGGCCTTGACGTAGGAGCCGTAGCGCTCGCTCCACTCCTGGCGGGCGGCGAGATACGGATTGTCCGGACCATCACGCGGAGCCATGCGGACCTCGCTGGTTTATATTACAGATCCTCATTTCCCCGATCCCTTCTTTCCTGGAGAGCCCCTGTGCGCTGAGGCCCGGTTGGCCTCAGCGAGCTTGGCGTTGGCAAGACCAAGTGTTGAGGTTCCATATGTACCGCGGCCGCCCATGGCCTGGTCGCGGGCCGCAGACGCCACCGCGCCGGCGGCGGCAGCACCTCCGCTCGCCATCCCCTTGAGGGCTGCACCCGCCATCGAAGAACCGGTGCTGCGTGCATCCGAATAGGCGGAGGCTCCAGCCTTGGCGCCGCCCCATGCAAGGGTCCCCGTCCCGACCGCCGTGCCGATCGCGAAATTTGCCGCCTGCGATCCATGCCGTATCGTTTCCATTCCGCCTGTCACGGACGCGCCCTGGACGACACCCTGGATGATATTCGGCACATACATGGCAATAACGAACACCACGACTGCGATGCCGGCGATGGCCAGCGCCGTCTGGTACTGTTCGCCCACTGACGGTTCGTTCGCCATGCCGATCAACACCTCGGAGCCGATACGGGCGATCATCACCAGCGCCATCAGCTTAATGCCGACGGAGAACGCGTAGATCAGGTAACGGACGGCGAAATCCTTCGTGAAGCTCGATCCGCCGAGCCCAAGCAAGATCATGCCAGCGAGCAGCCCGACATACATTTCAACGAGCACGGAGACGAAGATCGCGGCGACCAGCGAGAAAGCAATGACACTGACGATCATCGCCAGCGCCGCCGAGAGCGCGAGCGCATTGTCCTGGAACAGGCCGAAGCTGATTTTTTCCGACATTTTCGAGGCGACGGTCAGACCGGCGTTGAAAATATCGGCTGGAGAGGCGGAGCCTCCACCGGCACCGATCTGAAACAGACTATCGACGATGGCCTTCGCCAGCGCCGGGCCACGCTCAAGCACGAAGGCAAAAAAGCCGATGAACATGATCCGGCGGACGAGCTCGGCGAACCAGGCGTCGAGGGAGGCAGCCTGAAGTGCCAGCCAGACCGCGGCAATGCCCACCTCGATGCCTGCAAGGATCCAGAACAGGGAACGGGCGGCCTTGCTGATCGTGTCTTCCCAGCCCTTCGCTGCCGTGACGACCTGGTTCTCCAGCGTGGTCAGCACGCTGCCGTCCTGCGCCAGCGCCGGACTTGCTATGACCACGGCACCAAGCGTCAGCCCGATGGGGAGAAGCAGCGTCACTGATCGATCGACTACCATCGTGGCCTCATCTCCTGCCCGCCCGTCAGGTCGTAATCTTGTCTGCCACGAAAGAACGTCTCGGCGCGCTTGCGAGCTTCATCACCCCCAAGAGGATCCGATTCCGTGCTTCCAGACGCGACATGTCCCAAGCGACCGGATTGACCGAAGAGCCACACACTCCCGCCGGCGCAGGCAGCAACGCCGAGAAGCATGACGATCAGCAGAGGTTTGGAGACTACCATCGCGGCTTCATCTCCTGTCCGCCGGACATCGACGGCGGCCTTGATTTGAAAAATTCCGCACGGCGGGCTTGCGCGAGATCCTTCGCGGCCTGCTCGGACTGATACCAGGTCCCCATCATCGTCATCTGCTGAGAGATGAGACCGCGCAGCTTCTGCATTTGCGCGACCTCCTGCGCAGCGATCTCGTGGCCGACCTGCAGAGCCTTCATCTGGCCGTCGGCGCTTTCCGACATCGACCGGAGGGAGGACATGGTGGATTCCTCGGAGGAGAACTGCTCTGCCGTCAGGTTCGCCGCCTTCAGGGTTCCAGCGATCGTATCCCGGTTGGTGTTCGACCAGTTCTGATAGGTTGACGAGAAGGAAGCTCCGTCCGGCAGGTTCGACTTGAAGTCGGCAAAACTCCGAAATCGTTGCTTCAGGACGTCGTCGATATTGCCCATCGAGAAGGCGACACCCTGCCCTTGGGAAACAACACTCTTGAGCTTGTTCAGATCGCCCTCGACCTGCCCCCAGATGTGGTCCGGCAATTGCGCGGTGTTCTGCAGCATGTTGCTGTAGATGTTGAGCTGGTTCTGGATCTGCTCGGCGAGCTGGCTGATTTGGGTGATCTGGTTGTTGACCTGTTCGGCCGACTTGCCAACGAGGCTGATCAGCTCAGTGTTATTGGCAAGCTGCGTCCACTCGGTCGCCTGTCCGGTCACGCTGCCCGCTTGCACAGGAGACACGGTGCTGGCAAGCAGGAGGGCTGCTGCGAGAGAGGCTAGCCGCAGTGCATCAGACCTCGATAGCGGAAAATTACGCTGCCGCATGGACGATCCCTCTCTGTTCGAGCCAATGGCGAGGCCATTCAGCTCCATATTGCGTTTCAAGAGCGCGGACCTGCGTGAGATCCTCCTTGCCAGATGCGCCGACGAAGGAGAGCGCCACCGGCCCCAGCGTCATGTCGAAGAGCCGCCGCCCCTCGGGCGAAGCGACGTAGTATTCGCGCTTGGGCACGGCAGTCGCGACGATCTCGATTTGCCGTTCATTGAACCCGATGCGTTCGTAGAATTCGCGTGTGCCGGCTTCGCGGGCTGCGCCGTTTGGCAGGCAGATCTTCGTCGGGCAGCTTTCCTTGAGAACGTCCAAAATACCCGAGCGCTCGGCGTCCGAAATTGACTGTGTGGCGAGGACCACAATGCAGTTGGCCTTTCGCAAGACTTTCAGCCATTCACGGATCTTTTCGCGAAACATCGGATGGATGAGCATGAGCCAGGCCTCGTCGAGGATGATCAGGGCCGGCGTGCCGGTCAGGCGCTTCTCGATACAACGAAACAAATAGGTCAGTACGGGCACAAGGTTGCGCTCGCCCATATTCATGAGCTGCTCTATCTCGAAGGTCTGGAAGGAGCCGAGCTGGAGGCCATCTTGCTCCGCGTCAAGCAACTGGCCCATCGGTCCATCGATCGTATAGTGATGAAGCGCGTCTTTGATCTCGCGCATCTGCACGCCGGAGACGAAATCCGAAAGCGATCGGCCTCGCGCCTCCGCCATCAGACCGATCTCGCGGGATATGGCATTGCGGTAGTCAGGCGTCATAGTCACACCCTGCAACGCCACCAGCGTCTCGATCCACTCCGCGGCCCAGGCGCGATCGCTCTCCGTCGACAGGTCGGACAGCGGGCAGAATGAAAGTGGCTCGCGCGCCTCGCCGCCATCGCCTCCGATCTCGTAGTGATCGCCGCAGACCGCCAGCGTCAGAGGCATCATCGATCGGCCCTTATCGAAGGCGAAGATCTGTGCACCCTCATATCGACGAAACTGCGCTGCAATCAGGGACAGCAGCGTGGATTTGCCGGAACCGGTCGGGCCGAAGATCAGGGTATGCCCGACATCATCGACGTGAAGGTTCAGCCGGAAAGGCGTGGAGCCGCTGGCGACCTGCATCAGCGGCGGCGAGCCGGCGGGATAGAAGGGGCAAGGTGCCGTCGGACTGCCGGACCAGACCGAGTTCAGCGGGATCAGGTCGGCGAGATTTCGCGTGTTGATAAGCGGCTCACGGATATTGGCATACCAGTTGCCGGGAAGCGAACCGAGGAATGCGTCTGTCGCATTCAGGGTTTCGATGCGCGCCCCAAATCCTTCCGCCTGAATGAGACGGCGCACGCCCTCGCATTTTTCCTGAAGCCGGATGCTATTTTCATCAAAGAGGATGATCACCGGCGTGTAATAGCCATAGGCCACGAGTTGGGAGGATGCTTCCGCGATGGCGTCCTCCGTCTCTGCCACCATCAGCATCGCATCCTGGTCAACCGACCGGCTTTGCGTCTGGAAGAGCTGGTCGAAGAACGGCCGTACCTTCTGCTGCCATTTCTTTCTCGTGCGTTCGAGCTTCGCTCTCGCCTCTTGCTCATCCAGAAAAATGAAGCGGCTCGACCAGCGATAGGTCAGCGGCATCAGGTCGAGGGAATTGAGAATGCCTGGCCAACTCTCCGCCGGCAGCCCGTCGATCGCGACCACCCCAAGAAAGCGGTTCTCGATCTTTGGGGAGAGGCCATGCTGCAGCTCGGCGGTTACCAGCCAGTCGAGATACATGGGGATATCAGGAAGCCGGATCGGATGGTTCTCGCCGGTGATGCAGAAGCGCACGAACTGGAAGAGTTCGTCATAGCGGGCCGTGCGGAAACCGCCTCGCTCATCGACCTCCTGCGTCACCATCCGGCGGATGGAAATGACGTTGCCGAGATACTGCTCGACTTCGCGGATCGATGTCTCGAAAGTCTTCAGGGCCATGTCGGCATACGAGGCCGAGCGACTTTCGGCGTCCGAATAGATATAGCGGGTTAGCCCGGAACGTCTGCGCTCCGCTGGCCGGTAGGTCAGGATCAGGGCGTGGCGGCTCTCGAAATGTCCGCTTTCCCGCTCGAAATGCGCCCGCCGCTCCGCATCGATCTTTCGCGTGATGGTGTCGGGAAAATGGCAATCCGGTTCAGCCGGATAATCCGTCGTCGGAACCCGCACGGCCTCGACCTGGATCATCCAGCCGGAGCCGAGGCGCGACAGGATCATGTTGATTTGCCGGCTAACCTCGTTTCGCTCGGCATCGGTCGAGCTCTCGGAGTCCGGCCCCGCGAAATACCAGCCGGCCATCAACGAGCCGTCCTTGAGCAGGATTGTGCCATTCGCCACCAGGCCGGCATAGGGAACGAGGTCGGCGAAAGAAGGGCCGGAATGTTGGAAGGAACGCAGAGTGACCATGATTGTCCTCAGTACCGACGCCACGGCGTCGACGTCGCCCGGTAGGCGGACCTGTAATGGATATGGCGGATGTAGACTTTGCGCATCATCGGGTCGGCCCTCGCCATCATCCGGAGTGCTCCGACGACCACCACCCAGATCGCGATCCCGAAGAGCGTCGCGTACCAGGCGAGCACCACGAAGATCAGGATGATCACGGCAAGGCCCGTCAGCAGCACGAGCTCACGATCGGCGCCCATCAGGAGGTTCGGCCGCGACAGCGCGCGGTGTATACGGGTTCGGATGAGGTTTGACCCCGGCTCAGCCATGAGCCCCCTCCCCTTCCGGACGAACGTCACGATCGCGGGCTTCGAGATTGCCGATTGATGCTCCGGTCGCGCCGAACAGAGCGACGATCTGCGTTGCGCCGAGAAGAATGCCGGCGACCAGCACGACATACATCAGTCTGCGCGCGAAATCGTTCAGCTCGCCGCCGAAGATCAGCATGCCGCCGGCCACAGCAACTGCCGCCAAGGCAATGAAGCCGGCTACCGGTCCGGTGATCGATTGCTGGATCTGCTGCAAGGGGCCTTCCCAAGGCAAGCCGCCGCCGCTCGATGCCAGCGCGAGCTCCACCGATGTCAGGGAGAAGCATACGGCCATGGCGACTGCCGCGAGAATTGTGTGACGGTCACGCGACATGGCGGCCCTCCTCCTCGATCTGGGGATAGGTTTCAGTTTCATAATTGTTGCCGATGAACCGCTCGATATGGACCACATCACGCACGCGGCGCCCCCTAGGGGTGCGTTCGATCGAAACGATCAGATCGACAGCATCGCCGATCACCTCGTGCATCGGCTGCTGGCTGACCTCCGCGGTCAGTTGTTCGAGGCGGCGCAGCGCCGACATCGCGGAGTTGGAATGCACCGTCGTCACGCCGCCCGGATGGCCGGTGTTCCACGCCTTCAGGAGCGTCAATGCGGCGCCATCGCGAAGTTCCCCAACGACGATCCGATCCGGACGGAGCCGCATGGTGCTTTTGAGAAGCCTTGCCATATCGACCGTGTCGCTCGTATGCAGTGCCACGGCGTTCTCTGCGATGCACTGAATCTCGGCAGTGTCCTCCAGGATCAGAAGGCGATCGTCGGGAGCTATCTCGACGATTTCGGCGATCACGGCGTTGGCGAGCGTAGTTTTGCCTGAGCCCGTGCCGCCCGATATCACGATATTGAACCGGGAGGATATTGCACTGCGGATCACTGATGCCTGTTTCTCGGTCATCACCTTCGCATCAACATAGTCGTCAAGCGGGATAAGTCGGGAGGCGCGGCGTCGGATCGTGAAAACAGGTCCGGACACGACGGGTGGTAACAGCCCCTCGAACCTGTGCCCGCCGATCGGTAGCTCCCCCGATATGATCGGGCGCTCATCATCGGCTTCCGAACGCAGTGCATGTGCAACGCTGCCGATGACGATCTCAGCGGTTGCGGCATTCATAGTGCCGGCTGGAGCAACGCCGTGACCAAGCCGCTCGATGAACAACCTGCCATCGGGATTGAGCATGATCTCGACCACTGTCGGGTCGTCGAGGGCGACGCAGAGACGGTCGCCAAGCGCGTCCTGCAACTTGCGGATCAGGCGCGGATGAGAGCGAAGTTCAGCCATTGTCTCGATTCTCTTGAACGGCTTAAGCGGCTTTGTGCAGCGGGTTGAAAATGGAGCGGGAGCCGGCTGGGCGGACCCGCTCGAGGCTTGCGCGGTCGGCGGGAAGTGATCCGGCGACTGCGATGGTATTGCCGATCCTCATAGGATCGCCGAGCCGCCTCATCGGCCAGCCGGCTCGCTTCAAGATACGTTCGAAGCGAACGTCGGTTGCGGTGACGATCTCGCTGTAACCATTGATGATCGACCATTCGATGACCCCGGCAAGCATCGTCAGGGTCGCCTCGTGCAGCGCTCCGGCCCCCCTGCCCTCTTGGATTGTCGTATCGACACAGAAACGGGAGCTTTCGACCATTGCTGCGTGGGCCTCGAGCGTGCCCGTGGAAAGAAGCTGCGGAAAAGCTCCTGTCAGCATGGTCACACCGCTCCCCGGAAGAAGGCGAGCGCAGCCGGAGACCTTCGATGACCCGGTGAGCAACAGGATGTAGGTGGCGGGCAGTCGATCGAAGTCGTCGACCTCGCGACCGTCGACCACCTCGACGTCCCATTCCAGGCGTTCCTTGAAAACACTCGCACGAAGCCGATGCATTCCGTCGATGAGATCAGGAAACTGGGCGTGCATATGGGCAGGAATGGCGATTGTCTTCATCAGTTTAGCTCCGATCTTGGTTCGTTCGGACGCCAATGAGCCAGACTCTGCGATAGCCCGCGACTAATGAAAGTATGAGTGCGATTCTCTCATCGATGCGGCACTGAGTCGGAGCCTTCGTTTGTATATGGGCTTTCGCCCTCAGGAATTGCCCGCAAGATGCACTGATAAATGTATGAGCCGGAATCGGGGGCGGGTCGAAGCGGTAGCTCGGTTATGGTATTGTTTTATCGTAGGAAAATTCATTTTCGTCGCGCGTATTCCCTTCGATAGGTCTCGTTGTTAAGACCTTGTTAACCCTATTCCACTTGCTGCGTTCTGAGAATCGTGGCTTATCTTGAGACGGTTATAGCGCGTCTGACGCCAACAAACCGTCTGAAACAAGAGGCCAGTGTGAACGTGATTGACAGGCAAATCGATCGAGCATCGACTTCCGCTCGTATTACGCAGCGCGCAGAGGCGTTGTCTGCGAGACTGAGAGCGGTTGGCGAGCGCGCTTTTCCACCCACTGCCCAAAAATCGCTTCGCTCCTTTACGTCCGGCGAGGTTGCCGAGATTGTGGGAGTATCCGATGGCTACTTGCGCCAGCTCTCGCTTGATGGGCTTGGGCCTTCTCCGGACCTCGGAACCGGTGGTCGGCGTTCTTATACACTTGCGCAGATTAACGAGCTTCGTGCGTATCTTGCAGGCGCGCGGCCGAAGGAGGCCGGTAAGTTCTGGCGCCGTCGGCGCGACGGCGAGAAGCTGCAGATTATAACGGTTGCCAACTTCAAGGGTGGCTCGGCCAAGACGACGACCTCGGTCTATGTCGCCCAAGGTTTGGCGTTGCAAGGCTATCGAGTTTTGGCAATCGACCTCGATCCACAGGCCTCTCTTTCAGCCATGTTCGGCTACCAGCCGGAATTTGACGTGGCGGAAAACACCACGCTCTATGGCGCGATCCGGTATGATGACCAACGGGTCTCGATGAAAGACATTATCCGCCCCACTTATTTCACCGGGATTAGCATCGTGCCGGGCAACCTCGAGCTAATGGAGTTCGAGCATCAGACGCCGCGCTTTATGCTGCAAAATCGCGGGCGACCAGAGGATCTGTTTTTTCGACGTGTCGCCGGCGCGATTAGCCAAATCGAAGACGATTTCGACGTTGTTGTCGTGGACTGCCCTCCCCAGCTCGGCTTTTTGACCATGGGCGCGCTCAACGCTGCAACCGGCATGATAGTGACAGTCCATCCCCAGATGGTCGATGTCGCGTCGATGAGCCAGTTTCTGCTAATGACGTCCGATCTGGTCTCCGTCATCGAGGACGCCGGCGGACGCCTCGACTATGACTTCCTGCGTTTTCTCGTCACCAGGCACGATCCCCGAGATGTGCCCGAGCAGGAAATCGTCGGCTTGCTGCGGGACGTCTTCGCAGGGGACGTGATGGCTGCGGCAGCTTGGAAATCGACCGCGATCGCAAATGCGGGGCTGACGAAGCAATCGCTTTACGAGTTGTCGCGGGGTGTGGTCGGAAGATCGACCTACGAGAGGGCCATGGAATCGATCAACGCAGTGAACCATGAAGTGATCGAGCTGATCAACGAGGTATGGGGCCGATGACGACCGCTGACATGCATAGATTACAATGGCTTGACGTGTTGTCAGCTGACGACTTCGTTGCGCCGGATGGTGCTTTCTGCCGAGGAGGGTAACGATGAGCAAACGTACACAGTCGATCCGCTCCATGTTTGCCGCTGGGAGTGCCGAGCCAACCTCGGAAGACACAAGGCAGCCGGTACAGCGGGTCGCCTCGGGCGCGGTCCGGTCGTTGAAAGATACATTTTCCGAGGTTGAAAGAGACTACGAAGAGCTCAAGAAGCAAGTGGCCGATGGCGCGTTTCCGGTCGATCTTGATCCCGCGCTCATAGACCCCTCCCCCTTTAGCGATCGCTTTCCCGATCAGGATCGTGCGGCTGTCGAAGCGCTCAAGACATCGATAAAGGACCATGGACAGGAGATTCCAATCCTTGTCCGTAAGCATCCATCAGAACCTGGGCGCTATCAGATTGCATATGGCCACCGTCGCGTGCGGGCAGCGTCCGAACTCGGGTCAACCGTCAAGGCATTCGTTCGCGACCTTGATGATAATCGGCTCGTCGTCGCTCAAGGCATCGAGAATTCTGCGCGCGAGGATCTGACATTCATTGAGCGTGCGTCATTTGCGCTCAAGCTCGAAGATGGTGGTTTCCAGCGAGCGCTCATTCAGACGGCGCTATCGGTCGACCGGCAGGAAGTTCATAAGCTGATCAGCGTCGCGCGAGTTGTCCCAAGATGGCTGGTCGATTCGATCGGCCGCGCGCCGAAAGTCGGCCGACCGAGATGGCAGGAATTGGCTGACCTGCTCAAGGTAGGTGGTGCTGAAGACAGGGCCCGCAAAGCAGCCGAGGATTTGTCGTTCATTCACAAGGACACGGATGATCGATTTCTGACAGTGCTTCGGGCGGCAAAAGAAGATGGTGCGAAAGCGTTGGCATCATCGCCCGTTCGACTGGTCGCCACGTCGTCTGAGGGAGTTGAAATTGCAGCACTCGCCATTGCCGGCAAGCACTGCAAGATCGAAATGAACCGAGATCGGGATGAGGCCTTTGCTAAGTTTGTCATGGAGCAACTGCCCGAGCTCTACGCGCACTTCAGGAAGGGAAATCCGTCGTCTGAAGGTTAGGTAGGATAGGAGCAGAGCAAAAGAAAAAAGGCCCCCAAACGTCGCCGTCATGGAAGCCTTTCTCATAGGTCTAAGCAGCCCGAGAATCGCATTTTCATGAATCGCAGTCAAGAGTCTTGGCGCCGTTTTGGTGAGCGGATTTCTTTTGCCTATTGGAAGGTGAAGGAAATGCAGATTGAAAGTGTGACGACGCCCTTCGGGCGGCGGCCGATGACGCTCGCTTTGGTGAGGACACAATTTAGAGCGGCCGACGTCAGGCCGGGCAAATCGGTCGACAAGTGGAAGGTCTACCGTGATGTCTGCGATGCTCGTTCTCTGTTGGGCTTGCGCGATCGGGCGCTCGCGGTGTTGAACGCGCTGCTGTCGTTCTATCCCGAGACGGAGATCAAGGAGGAAGCAAATCTCATCGTGTTTCCGTCCAACGCCCAGCTCATTGCACGGGCAAACGGGATCGCCGGCACGACGCTCCGGGAGAATCTGGTGGTTCTGGTCGAGGCTGGGATCATCCAGCGAAACGACAGTCCCAACGGCAAGCGTTACGCACGCAAGGACTCGGATGGCTCCATCGAGACCGCTTACGGGTTCAGTCTCGCGCCTCTCCTCGCGCGCTCGGAAGAATTTGCGGTCCTGGCTCAGCGTGTTGTTGAAGCCAACCGGCATCTGAAAATAGCTAAGGAGCGGATTACGATTGCCCGTCGAGACGTGCGCAAGCTGATCTCGGCGGCCGCTGAAGACGGCGTACCTGGGCATTGGGGGAAGGTTGAGGACGCTTATATCGCCCTGATGTCACGTCTACAACGAGCCAAGAAGCTGGATGAGTTGACCGAAGTTCTCGAAGAGTTGGAACTGGTCAGGCAAGAGGTCCTCAATTTGTTGGAAAGTCACATCAATCCTGAAGAATCCGACACCAATGCTAGCGGATCCCGTCAGCACATACAGAATTCAAACACCGAATCCATTAATGAACTTGAACCTCGCTCCGAAAAAGAACAGGGGGCAAAATCGAGTGAACACAATGAGCGAAATGCCGAGCCGATAAAGGCGTTTCCGCTTGGTCTGGTGTTGAGGGCCTGCCCAGAGATATCCAGTTACGGTCCGGCAGGGGCAATTGCGAGCTGGCGGGAGTTGATGACCGCCGCGGTCGTGGTGCGGACGATGTTGGGCGTGAGCCCCTCAGCCTACCAGGACGCTTGCGAGGCGATGGGGCCTGAAAACGCTGCAGTTGCGATGGCGGCAATTTTGGAGCGGGCAGGGCACATCACATCGGCTGGGGGATATCTTCGCAATTTGACAACAAGAACGAGCAGAGGTGAATTTTCGCTTGGGCCGATGCTGATGGCGTTGTTGCGAGCCCGGAACGGCGAGGCGGCTCTGGCGGCGGGCTGAGGCAAGGCGTGAATAGCCCTTCGGGAAGCTAGCTGCCTCAGCCTGAGATGCTCGGCGTGCGGCTTGTAGTCAGCTGACTACAAGCTAATGTCTTGAAATAATTGGATGTGTTCACAACGAGGCGATTTCCGAGATGGATGAAGAGCCCCGATGCTCTTACGCAGATCGGCAGTGGCAAGCCGGGAGCGAGCATTCTGACATCTCGCGATGTTCGACTCGACGCTTGCGCGCCTATGTGGGACGTTGAAGGGCGGCGCTTTCGCGACAGTGCAAAAGCTGGTTTGTGTGTTGCCCTGCGTTTAACCGTTTTCTACTCTGCAAACTGATCATCACGATCGGAAAGCTGGCATGGAATCTCAACTCGACATGTTTGCAAAGCCAGTGGTCGATCTTCGTCCGCAACGGCGTGACCCGCCTGCCCGACCGAAGGGTCGGCCGGCCCCGAACTCTCTCACGGACGAAGAGATGGTGAGCAGGTTGGAGAATGGCGGTCAGTACCGCATTCTTCGTAAACTTATGCCAAGAAAGATCACGGTAAGCAGGCGTCCGGAGTTCAAGCAGGTTGGCGTGATCCTCGATACGGAGACGACTGGTCTCAACCACCGCAACGATGAGATCATCGAAATCGGGCTTGTTGTTTTCTCATTTGACGAGCTTGGCAACATTGGAGATATCATCGAAGTTTATGGCGGGCTGCAACAACCAGCTACGCCAATTCCGCCCGAAATCACCAAGCTCACCGGCATTACCGATGAGATGGTTGAGGGTCAGATGATCGACATGCAGCACGTCCGTAGGATGGTTGCGCCGGCGGATCTAGTCATAGCGCACAATGCTGGCTTCGATCGGCCGTTCTGCGAGGCATTTTCAAATATCTTTGCCAACAAGGCTTGGGCCTGCTCGGTTTCGGAGATCGACTGGAGTGCCCGCGGTTTCGAGGGCACCAAGCTTGGCTATCTGATTGGCCAGGCCGGCTATTTTCATGATGGCCATCGCGCCGCCGACGATTGTTTCGCGCTGCTCGAGGTTCTTGATCGCAATGTGGGAGAGGAGGAAACGCCATTCGCGGAGTTGGTCCTTGCGAGCGGACAAACGTGTGTGCGTATTTTTGCCGAGCATAGCCCGTTCGAGATGAAGGATCATCTGAAGGGCAGGGGATATCGTTGGTCCGATGGCAGCGACGGCCGACCGAAGTCCTGGTGGATCGAAATCGATGAGGATGCGCAGCGCGACGAGCTTCACTATCTGCGCTCGGAGATCTACCGCTGGGAGGAGGCCGATCCCCCGATCCAACATCTGACCGCTTTCGACCGTTTCAAAGCTTGAGCAGGATTCAGAATCCCGGATCTGATCGTGGCCAGTGGTTACAGACTGCGCAAAATAGGCCAGACCTATGACCGCACCGTCCGATGGGAATTTGCGCAACAAATGCCTTGCTAGCCGGGCCGGGCGCGCATGAGGAAGGCCCGCTAGATGTGAAGCTTCGTCAGAGTCTTCCTAAAATAGCTGAAGATTGCTGCTGCCAGCCCCTTGCGTTTCTCGAGAACTTCTCAGAGCTTTCTGTCGCGAGAGACAAAGTTTAAATTATGCAAAATCGACACGGGTGAAGCTGTGATCAGCAGTCCTACTACGTCGCGCCAGCGATATCTGTGTCTTGCAACGGGCGTTGAGATGATGAATTTCCGACATCTAGTTACAACCGCTGACCGCACTCTGAAAACATAGAGTCGAAATGCGAAAGATCCATCAGGATTTCGCCTATTGGCCGGTGATCGCTTTGTCGCTGATCTTGGTACGGTCGAGATGGATGGCGCGAGAGGGGAGGCGCAGGGCACGCCCGTCGCGTGCCACCGGACTCTAGGCCGACAGGCAGGCAAGGTCGGAGGACAGCGCCCTGAGTGTATTTTAACCCATGCCCTCGTTGTCCATAGGCAACGGCGTTCCGACGTCCTGGTTGCTCAACAGTTCGGGAAGCTCGTCGCGCTGGTCGACGCGGCAGGACCGCGGCGATCGTGACGAGCTCATCGGCTCGACGGCTGTCATAGATTTCGTTGATTTGGCCACGGGTGCTTCGTACGGGTGGTTTTCGGCGGTCAGTCTTCCTCAATGGTCGCATTCTATCTCATCGCTTTTCAATGAAAGACCATTTCCGGATCGAGCGGATTCTGCTTACATCGGCGGATAGCTTCCCAATATGCCTCCCGATTTCGGACCCGCCAAACTGCTAATTTCACATGTTGGATGTGACTGGCATCGACTGGAAAATTAGCCGTCTAAGGGCGAAATTAACCCTTTAAGGCGGTAAACTGATGCATCCATCCGTCAAAGACTTAGCTACCTGTGTCAGCCGTTTGCGCACGCACTTGGCCTGGTTGCCGGAGAAGGGAAGCCGCAAAAACCATAGACAATGCAATTACGGCGGCACCGACGATGTAAGGTCCACCTGCAGATAGCTGGTACAAAGCCCCGCTCGCGATTGGCCCGAGAATCCTCGCGACCGACTGCTGGGCCTGATTGGCTCCCTGAACACGGCCCTGCTGGTTGCCAGGCACCGAATTGGCAATGACAGCGCTCATTGATGGCTGGTAAAAACCGTCTCCTAGCGTGAAGAGGGCAATCGCCGCGAACAGCATCTCCGATGTTGCTATATGCACGGTCGCTGCGACCATCACTAGCCCCAGCGCGTTAATTGCGAGACCGACGACGGCGGTCAACCCTTCGCCTAGCCGATGCTGCAATTTCGGTGCGAGCACACCCTGGCTAATAATGTCGAGCACGCCCACGGTGCCCAGCAAAAGGCCTATCCCAAAGGGTCCGAATGATAGGATGTCTTTCGCAAACACCGCAATGTTGACCTGAAGCATCGTGCCGGCGAAGTAGAACAGGAAGGAAGTCGCGAAAGCGAGTTTGAGCAATGGCAGGCTCAACGCATGAGTGATGGGGCCAAACGGATTGAGCTGGCGCAGCAACAATGATCCTGTGTCGCTGCATTTGCCGTGGCTTTCCGGCAACGCAACGAAAACCCAGATTAAATTTGAAATTGCCAAGCCGGCTGCCGCGAACGCCGGAGCTGAAAGCGAAATCTGCCCAAGCAGTCCGCCAAATGCTGGTCCCGCCAAAAAGCCGAAGCCACCGGCGGCACGTAGCATACCGAATATCTTTCCGCGGTTTTCCGGTTCCGTTGTGTCGGCGACATAAGCGTAAACGGCTGCTGTGCTGCCCGCTGTCAGTCCATCGATAGCGCGGCTGAAGAACAACATGAGAATCGACCCGGCCAAGCCGAACACGAGGTAGCCGACGGCAGAACCGATGAGCGCTATGGCAAGAATCGGCTTACGCCCCAGTCGATCACTCAAAGCTCCGAGGATTGGCGCGCCGATAAATTGGCATGCGGCATATAGCGTCATGATGGTGCTGACGGACAATGCCACTTGATCTGGCGCCACGAACCGAGCAACCAGAAAAGGCAGGACTGGTATGATCAGGGTGAAGCCCGCGAAATTCAGGAAGACCGACACAGCAAGGATTATCTTCGGAGACCGCCAGATCGGCGGTGTAAACAAGATAGTCTGATCCATTTTCTGCTCCTCAGTTGCCGACCGGAGCAGAATGTCGCAGAGACAACCACACGGACGGATGGAGACGCGATTGCGTCTGTCCGTCGGGGTTTCTCATGCTGTAAACAGTAAGGAAGAGATCTTCCGTTTCCGGAAGTGCCTGGGCCTACCGAGACCGAGCTTGCCTTTTTCGACTTCGGCGGTTTAGCCAATCCGCATTTACTCGTCAATTGGGGAGCTTTGCGGCTGGGTCCGCATTGTTCGCTGATGTGGCAACACTGGTTTGACACGACGGCCTAGCGCGCCCTCAGTGCCAATGTTGCGCCGGTAAATAATCCGTGAGAAAAGGATCCTTTGCAAGCGCATTATAGGACAAAACGCAGAGGGCCAGACAGGGCATTTCTTGGTCGAGGACGCAGCCGATCGATCTTAGATGCAAGAGACGCGTCAGCAGCCCTCCATCGCGGACAAAATCGCAAAATATGCAGTTTCGAAGGGGATTCGGAAAGGCGCTGTGGATTTAGCCAGCCGTTGAGCGCGAGAACGGTGCGGGGAGTGGCGCCGACCCATGGGGCTGGCCTGTGCCAGCCCGCTGGGTCGAATAGAACAGTCAGACGAACTGAGAGGAGAACCGTCTAAAATACCCGGATTTTTGGGACGCTCTCTCCGCCACAACTCCCTACTTCCCTTAGAATTCTTCCCACTCAGCACTTGTCGCGGCAGCACTGCTTGAGCTTCCGAAGGCACCGGCAATCTTGGCGCGCAGCGATCGCGCCGGCGAGGCTGCAGGGGCGGACTGTTGAGTGGCAGATATTGGTCGCTGCTGGCGTTGGCTGCCTTGGAGGGTGAACTGGTCGAGCAGGTTGTTCAACGAAGCCACTTCCTTGGCGAGACTGTGGCTGGCTGCGGTGGATTGTTCGACCATGGCCGCATTCTGCTGGGTTCCTTGGTCGATGCTGTTGACCGCCGTATTGATTTCTTGCAGGCCGGTTGCCTGTTCTCGAGCAGCCTCGACAATTGCCCGTACATTGCGGTCGATCTCCTCCACCTCGCCGACAATCTGCTGAAGCGAACCTCCGGTTTTCGTGACGAGGTCGACACCACTGTGAACCTGCTGGCCGGATGTCGATATCAGCGCTTTGATCTCCTTGGCCGCCTTGGCGGAACGCTGCGCCAGTTCCCGTACTTCCTGCGCAACGACCGCAAAGCCCTTGCCGGCGTCGCCGGCACGCGCCGCTTCGACGCCTGCGTTGAGCGCCAAAAGATTCGTCTGGAATGCAATCTCATCAATGACACTGATGATGTTGCTGATCTCGCCCGACGACTTCGCAATCGCCTCCATGGCGGCGACCGCCTCGCGCATCACGTCGCCCGACTTCTGTGCTCCAACGCGGGCACGGCCGACAAGTGCGCCTGCTTCCTCGGCCCGCCGGGTAGAATCCTTGACGGTGGTGGTGATCTCCTCCAACGCTGCGGCGGTCTCCTCGACCGAAGCTGCCTGCTGTTCGGTGCGCTTGGAAAGGTCGTCGGAGGCTGAGCGGATCTGGTTTGCTCCAGCCGCGATGCCTTGGGCATTATCGCCGACGGCGCACAGCGTATCCTGAAGCTTTGCCATCGAGGAATTGAAGTCCGCCCGGAGCTGATCGAGATGCGCAACGAAAGGTTTGTCGATGCGATAAGTCACATTGCCGTTCGAAAGTTCGGCAAGGCCCGCAGCCAGTCCATCGACGGCAAGCTGGGTATCGGCCGCATCCCTGGCTTTCTGCGCCTCACGTTCGAGCCTGTCCTTCTCCGAGAGACTGCGGCCGGCATCAGCCTCCCGCTCCAGGCGGATGCGCTCGATAGCGCTGTCGCGGAAGACTGAAACGGCGCCGGCCATCTGACCGACCTCATCCTTGCGGTCGATGCCCGACACGGCTTCTTCCGTCTCACCCTTAGCTAGCGATGCCATGCGGGCGCGCAGTCGTTCGATCGGCGACGTGATGCCGCGGGCAGAGACCAGGATGGCAATCAGGATTGCTGCGGCAAAGATGATGCCGAGCGCAATCAAGGTATAGGTAATGGTATCGATGGTTTTCGCGCCAAGCGCGTTGCTTTCGGCATCAATGTTCTTGTTGAAGGCGTCGAGCCAGTTGCGAACCGCCAACACCTCTACATCTATCAGCGGATCTGCTTGCTTCAGCAGGCGGGTGGCTGTCTCATTATCATCAGCGATTCCTGCCTTCACTGCTGGATCGGTCAGGGCAATGATATTGTTGGCTTGGGCCGTGAGCGCATCTATCGCTGTCGCTTCAGCCGGGATGAGCCGCTTGGCAGTCGCGAAGCGCTCAAGGAGGACCGTCTTGTTCTCTTCGTAGTCCTTGGTAAACTTGGCCATCTCCGGGTCTTTTGAGCTGTACACCAGGATTTGATAGGCGCTGTAGCTGAGCGCCGTCACCCGCTGGCTCGCGCGTGACATCTCCACGGCCGCCGTTTCGTCATTCGTTATAAAATCAGAGTAAGTCGCGACGGTGTCTTTGTATTGGCTCGAAACAATGAGGACGCCTGCGATGCCGATCAGACAGATCGGTATGATGATGGAGAGGATTTTGGTTCTGATCTTGGCGTTCTGCAAAAAGGACATGGTTTGGCTCGCGCGTGATGAAGATCAGGCAACGTGCTGCGATTGGGGGTGATCGCACGCGTCAGCGGCTGCCTGCTTCGAGGTCGGGGGGACATTACAGAGAGGGAGCGTCCTGCTCATCGCCGTTGGCGCTGTGTCAATAGAAGATCACATGAGCCTAACAAAACTGTTAAGGTTAAATAGTGACGTCTAAATTCCGTTTAATCCCTGATTATTTAATAATAAAAGCATTCCATTGGGATCACCTGTGGTTTTATACGTATACTATGCTCAACCAGAAAACTATGGCGTCTAGAACACGCAAATACAACTTAAGATATTCTTTCGTGATGAAGAGAAATATTTCGTAAGCTATTGAACTCATTTGTCGAGTGGGTGGATTTCGCGGCCTCGGGTTGATACGGGATCAACTACCAGGCGCGTCACGTGTCTTTACACATCTCCTCCTGTAAGGAAGCCCACGATTGCCCGACTGATGACGCGCGAAGCGCCCCTGGCCTCTGGATGTGAGTCTAACGTGCAACAGCCTTCGGACATCTCGCGGTCTAGTCAATTCGGCGCTGGATCTTCTTGATTCGCCCGAGCTATTCACGGAGTAGCGGAATGATTTGAACGCGCGCGGTCGCCGTCTTCATGTCTGCTATGGGATAGGTCATGACGGCGAAGACTATTGCTGCATGGGCAACACAGAACGGGTTCAATTCGCTCGATTCGGGGAAGTATCGTCGAAGTGACGGTGCGCGCACCATCACCATCGAGATAAAAAAGCTCTCGGTAGTGCTAATCGACGAGAGCGTTGGTTCGCGCCCTCGTGTTGTTTCGAAATTGTTCGAAGATTTATTTTTCGAAAGTCAAAATGGCGGATTCGAGCGGCTTTTGTTTGATCGTTGAACGTTACTATCAAATGCCATGCCTTCCGACCATTCTGATGACGTACCGGTCGTGGAGAAAATTGGGGTGCTCGACCTTCACGAAGGATGCTACATCATCAAATCGGGTTCGCCTTTTGGACGGAGGCAATTGCGTTAAATGATCAGTCGCGCCGCCTGTCCGTTCTTTCGTTCGGCATTGTTGTAGTAGCTAGCCGCCTGCGTCAGCGACTTATGCAGCGATTGCTGCATGGCCTCCTGCAACGGTATACCCCGATTGGCTGCTTCCGTCAGATAGCCGGATCTCAGCCCATGTGCCGAAAATGCCTCCGGGTCCAGACCAGCCTGTTTGCAACGACCCTTCAGGATCAGATTGACCGACTGCGGCGTCAGCGCCCGCCGGTCGACATTGCCCCACTGGTCGATCCGTCGAAATATTGGCCCCGTCTCGATCGAGGCTTCCTCAATCCATCGTTTTAGGGCTTCGACCGGCCGACCGATCAGAATAGCATGGGCCTTGTCTTCATCTGTCGTTGTCTTGGTGCGTCCGAGATTGATGGTCAGACACGGCAGGAGAGGGGAGGTGGTGTTGCGTGGATCGGCGTGCACCGGTTCCTCGTCGACCAGATCCTCAATCCGAAGGTTAGCGATTTCGGAGCGCCGGCGACCGCCTGAGGCAAAGGCAGTCAGTAGCAGCGCCCGGTCGCGAATGTCGACCAGGCGACCGCCGGCACAGGTGGCCAGCAGTTTTACCAAAATATCGCCGGTGACGGCCTTGGCGCTCTTGCTCTGCCTGGGCCGTGCACCGGCCCGCACAGCGAGCCTGACGCAGATTTCAGGGATGGAGCTGTGAAGGAACCTGTCAGACCCCGCCAGCGCGTCAGGATCGACCAGGAGGTCAGGCGCTGGCGCACCGTGTCGGGTGCATGCGGGCCGATGGCACGCAGCAGACCCTTCGAGCGCAAACCCGCCTCGACGGCGACCGGCATCCCGTGATTGGGATCGTCGGCGCGCTCGGCTGGGTCCCAAAGATGGTGGGCAACGAATTTCAGCAGTAGGCTTTCCGGGGCCGGCCATGACAGGGTAGCGCCGATGGCAAGCGCGCACCAGGCCTCGAGATAGCCGAGGTCCGAGGCCAGCGCCCGCAAGGTGTTGTCGCCCATGCCTTGCTGCGCCAAATGCTTGAGGGTGGCGACGTCATCGTCGGTCAGCAGAGTGGCCAACTGGTCGCGGCGATCGAAGGGCAGGATCGCGTCGAGCGCATCAAGCTCTTCGGCGCGGCGATGCTTCGGATCGATAGGCGAGGGGAGGGCTTTTGACTTCGGCATGGCGGTCTCTAGGGCTGTGATTTGCCCCGACTTTATCGTGTCGGTTTTCCTTAATGACCGGATTCTATCCCATTGAACTTCAATGGAAAGCCATTTCCTGATTGAGCGGATTCTGCCTGGATCGGCGGACAGTTTGCCCATATGCCTATCGGCTTTCGGATCCGCCAAACGGCTGATTTCATATGTGGAATGCGATGGGCGCCGCTTGGAGATCCGGCTTTTGAGGGAGAAATTCACCCTCAAAAGCCGGAGAAGTGGTGCATCCGCTGATCCAGGACGGCCGACAGGAGGGGAGGGCTTTTGGCTTTGGCATGGACGGCTCGCGGGCTGTGAATTCCCCGACTTTACAGGTTTTGCGACTCCAAAACCATCACTATCGATACTTGATACTTATCGATGGTTAGACGCACAGCCGAACGCTATATGGAGAACGGAAACTAGAGCTTCTTTCGATTCATTATAGCTAAAGAATAGTGTTAATTCATATGGTTAATGAAATGGAAAAGAGAGAATATCGACCTGATGGCTCGGCCGCTCGTGTCGGCCGGGATGGTGGCGAAAATGCTCGAGGTGACGCCGCAGGCGGCGCGGCGGATTGTTTTGGAGCTGGGCTTGCGTGAGATGACGGGCAGGGGAAGGTTTCGGGCGTGGGGGATATTATGAAGTAAATGTTGCACGCACAGCACTACCCTTGTCCGACGGTTACTCATTTTTCCAAAAAGCAGCCCTAGGCCTCTGAGGAAGCCGTCAGAGGAAAAGGAGTGAATGGCGTATGAGGATGCTGCCACGATAGTGGCATGAACTTCCAAAAGTGTCAGGTGCAACCGGGGGGAGGCCGTCGTCGCTATCACAGGCCACATATAGGGTTCATTTTTAGGAGAAATTTCTTTCGGACATCTACAGACTGCGGGTCGGCCAAGGTTGCCAGGTATCGGTCGAACTCCGCCTCCAATTCTGTGTGGAACAGCGTGCGGTTCACGGTAATCTGATCAAGATCGAAGCGCATCATCGGGCCGCTAACCCAGACAGTCATTTTTTCAGTGGCCCCGCTGTGATGGAGTGCGCATCGTCCTTGGCCATAGAACTCGTCAGCCTTCTTCGTCGCCACCATGCCAACGCCGAGGCAATCGATAAATGGTTGCCAGCCGCCCAGGAACTCTCTGAACAGCCGACCGCTTTGACGGGTGTGGTTGGTCACGCCCTCACGAAAACCCTGAATTGTTTCGAGAACGAGGCAATCCAGGGCGAGGATCGCGAAGCCATATGTCTGCTGCTTGTTAGCTTTATCGACATCGATCAGGGTCTGCGCCGGCTTGATGAAGCGGCCCTGTATCCGATCCCGCAGGACATCGACTGCCTTCAGCCAGTCCTCCTGTTTCGGATTGTCGGGATCCAGTTCAAGGCCGCGCCAGAACGCGACCGTATACTTCGGGCTGATCTGCAGGCTACGGCTCTGTGTCGTGTCGCTCATCGGCTTAGCTTTCGAGAACCGCGATACCTGACCCCAACACGGAGAAGTCGTTGGGCCGGATCTGCTTTCGAACCTCTGGCGGATAGCAATTTCCTCCGCCCTCATAGTTCCTATGGACTGCGCGAGCCTGCTCGTTCGTCAGTACGTAGAACGTCGGTGCCATCGTCCTCAGATCGAGTTCGATGAAGATGAAGAAGTCCGCGTCGCCCTTCTTGTTCATCTCAACAGGCCAACGCGTGATCTCGGTTGGCCGACGCAGGAACTGTCGCGTCTTCACCTCGATCGATTTCGGCTGTCCATCAACGACAACGATGACATCGTGACCAGGTGCGCCTTCCGGACTCATATAGGCCGCTAGTCCGAGTGTGTTGAGCTTTGCCACGGTCAGCAGCTCGCCCAGCGTACCGGATTGTGGGGATGACAGTTTTTCCAGCGTCATTGCTCTTCGTAATCTCCGAGAATTTCAACAAGCGGCCCAAGTCCGGTCGTTTCATCGTCGGCCGGGTGGCGGATCCGGTTTGCGGTCAGATGGACGGCCATGAGTGCCATGGCCGGTGTCTTTCCCTGCACCCTGTAGCGAACGCCATCGAGAGCGAATGTCGCCCGGGCTGGGCCGAATTGGATGATAATCGTCCGATAGATTTGCGGATAGGAGACCATGATGAGTTTCGATATACCCGGCACGGATGTCGTCCACGCATTGTCCTGACCGCTCTCTCGAACCTTGTCGAAGGTCTCAGTCATCGACTGCGGCGGCCACATGTCGAAGGCCATGAGAGACTGGATCTTCCGATCAAGGAAAGTTCCCGGTTCCCCGGTCGCGAGATCGTCCATGATCTCGTGGTACGAGGCTTTGCGTGGTCGTTTGTTCTCCGGCTTTCGCCGTTCTGCTGCCAGCAGCCTACGCTCCTCGCCCGCGGCCTCCGCCTCATTGGCGCTGCGGTGCAGCCCGAATGACCGGAGGATGTTCCCCTTGATTGTCCCCATGCTTTCCCCGACCGCGAAAAATCCCCAAGGACTGGGCTTTCCTATAATTGCGACCTTACATCGCCTTCGCTACAAATCGACATACCGCATCTTCTGAAGCCTGGTTTCCCGCATACATCCTTATTGGAACATAGGAATCTACTCCGCCAGATAGTCATCTATGCGCTTCAAAATGGTATCAAGGCCGAGATAGCGGACGTAACCCCCTCCGCCTCGCTGGATGATGCCATCCAAGAATATCTCGAAGGAATGACCATCAACCGCTAGTCGTGTGACGAAGACAGCTCCACCACTCATGCCGTCCAAAGGCTGTCCGTCCTCAGGATACCTCAACACACCGCAGATATTGCGAGACTCGAGGTCTCCCGACTTACAGATTGGATGGATCCGCATACCGCCATTCTCCATGACCATTCGCTGGAGATGGCTTGGCAAGCCTGAAGCTAAGGCTACATCACCAGTGCGACCAGTGTGGCGACGTTCTACGTGGAAGAATTGCTCTCGCGAGTATGCTGGTAGCATCTCGTACTCGACCATACCGATCACATAGTCACTTTCGTCCTCGTTGGATTCAGGCGAGAAAAGGTATGTGTTGAACGGAATGCTGGTGCTGTCGGTGCCATCGTCCATCAGCACTACCAGATAGTCCATGCGGTTCTTGAAAGCCGTTACTGTCTCGCCCGAGATTGTTGCTATCTGGTGGCGCGTGAAGACGGCAAAATGTCGCGCTCGGTACTGGAAGAGAACAGCGCTACCCTGAAGACCGAACTGAAAGCGGCGAGCAACCGCACCATCTTGCAGCGTGAGCTCAACCCCATTCAGACCGTAGTGTTCGTCACCAGGAGCGGCAAAACAAAGTGGGCGGATACATCGATCAGCGATCGTTGGCTCCTGCGGGTCCGTGAATCTCAGCATAGGAGAATCAATCCTTACGACGGCGAGCGCGGATTTCGTCAATCTGACGATCGATTTCAGCTTCGGCCGCCGCGCAACTCTCCGCGAGATCGTCGCGGAACTGCGAGGTGTCTCCCAGGAAGTCGACGTAGGTAGCGACAGCCAGAAGGGTGATATGGCCTACTTCAGCTC
Organism: Rhizobium sp. GW821-FHT14E12; assembly: GCF_058803745.1. Taxonomy (NCBI): domain Bacteria; kingdom Pseudomonadati; phylum Pseudomonadota; class Alphaproteobacteria; order Hyphomicrobiales; family Rhizobiaceae; genus Rhizobium; species Rhizobium sp. GW821-FHT14E12. The sequence goes on along the minus strand of NZ_JBXAPH010000007.1, from coordinate 259,476 downwards.
TTTCGGGAGGTCTGCCCACTTTACCAGTTTGATGCCATGATCGGATACCCATTTCGGGGTAATTTTGGGTGCTTTCCCCTGTGGATGCACGCCAACCACTTTTTTGCCCTGACGTATGCTCTCTTGAACTTCCCACTTCACCCAGTCGCTTTGGCGCGTGCTATCCGACACGTAAACCACACACACCGATGACCGTGCGATACGTTCGCCTATTTTCTCTTTTATGTAAGCAGCGCGGTCGCTGTTGTAGGGTTCTCGAACCGAATGATCGTTGAACTCTATATCGCTGTTTTCATTCTTCGCATGGGCTCGGAGAAGGTTCACCTCGTCCATGTCCTCCGTTGCAAAGCTAATGAATACATTCCTTTTGCCGCCTTGCAGCGCCTGCTTCGCCTTCTCCTCAAGGCTACGGATGTCGCCGAGCCGGCTCCAGCTTCCACCGCTACCTCCTCCCACTTCACCTCTCCTCCAGTTTGAATTCGTTGCATGCGATGCAATTGCCACATGGCTCTTCTTCGCCCATGTGGCACGAATAGGTGCCTTGAATTCCCTTTATCTTCGCCAGCGCAATAACCTCGTCCTTATGGAAGGCGGCCAAAGGTGCCAGGACCCTGAGCTCCCGTCCCATTATTCGAGAAATCAGGCTTTCTGCTTCGCGCAGAAAGCCTGATGTTTGGTCCGGAAACAATGCGGTCTCTTCATGCAGGAGGCCGATGGAAACCGCGTCGGCGCCAACCTTATATGCATGTGCAGAGGCGACTAACAGAAAGAGCATGTTGCGACCTGGTGTGAAGGCGTCCTCAACGATCCTTTGGCTGGGATCGGTAAGACCCGAGCGTATCAGCGCCCCGAACCCCGACAGGTCCGCCACTTCGAGATTATCGAGTTCGAGTTTGACCATTGCCCGCTTGCAAGCGGCTAACTCACGCTCAAGCGCGCGCTGTCCGTAGTTTACGAACAGCGGGTGGATGCGCAAACCCTCTTCCTTGGCGAGATGAGCAACTAGCGTGGAGTCGAGGCCTCCAGAAACCAAAGTGACAATGCTCATGAGTACGCTACCTTATGCTCGCCGGCCTTGAACACCCGCATGACAATCCAGATCGCCCAATCCATAAGACCGACAGCCATTCCCAAGTCGCGAGCGTAAGATTTCAGTACCGTCTCTCGGTTCGAATAACCCTTTAAGGTAGACAAATTGCTCGGATGCTCCGCGTTAGAGATGCCGAGTTCATGCATGTAGTCAATAACGTGCCGGTCGAGAACCGCTAGGTCGTACGTCATGCCCGTGTTACGAAGGAACATGCTCGCTTGCTTTGGGCCTACGCCTGATGCATTTGCCACAAGCCAAACCCGCGCTTCCTCCGCGCATGTAAAGTCCTCAAGTAGAGGTAAAAGCCCGTCTGCTGACGAGCGGACAGCAGCATGTGTCGCCGCGAGTTGAACGGCCTTCGACTTTGGGAAGCGATAGTGATGGATACGGCTGTCAACCAACAACGGACCTCGAAGAATTATTTCGAGCGCATCTGCCGAAGTCGTTGGGTGATGCAGGACCGCTTCGCGTTCTAGGGCTTCTGCCGCAGCGACGGCAACTCCATATCTGACTTGGCTGCTCAGGACGCAGCATGAGAGCTCCTTCCATAGCAACCGTTCATCTGCGTCGTTCTCCAAGGACGTGGCGCGGCGGTGAATCTCGGGGTAGATTGACACAACGGCGTGTTCTAGGCGCGAAACATCTATCATCGATCGAAAATTCCTGGCAACTCGTTGGTGATCTGGTTGGTAGCGCCATCCCCCATGATCTTTATCATAAATGCTTCCATTCGTTGCGTATGAGCATGGTCGTAAAGCTTCTTGGTGTAAGATCTGTAGTATTCGAGATTATGAAACGCAACTTTACCTGCATATCCGATGTCCTTGTTTTCCAATGCCTCCAATGTGACTTTCGAATCTGAGTATTCCGTCTGAAAAGTAAAGAAGTCAAAATGTTGATAGTGGTTTAACCGGTTGCTCTGGTGATCAATCGCCATCCTACACCATTCGAGGCCATCGAAGCTATCGGCGCCCGCAGCAGCCAACAGCGCGATGCTCCAGGGATTACCTGTTCCTAGAATGTGCAGCGCTTGATAAAATGGAAGTTCGTTAAGCGCCCGTCGAATTTTTCTTACCGTGGCCGCCCTTTCTATTAAACCCCGCCCCAACTCTCGCTCGGCAACAGCGATGATTGGGCGGCGTAGCGCGTCGGCCACGGCCTTAACGACCCCTGGTAACTGCTGGGTTTCATAACCGGTTTGTCGCCGATGGGTGTGCACGATAGGCAAAACGACTGATCCACTGGAGCGTGCGTCGCGTTCCACGGCAGCGACCACCTCAGCCACCGCCTCAACGGGGTCTTTCGATGGATGCATCACATCAAAGCAATACGACCAGTCGTGCGGAACACCTTGGAGCGCCTGATGGAAACGCTCAGCCGTCCACCTCTTATCGCCGCGCCGCGTTGCCTCATAATTTCCAGAATCGACAAGGACGATGCCGCCGGCATTGCGAATCTTTTCCAACTCGGACACCATTGTCGCAGGGCGGCGCTTGTTCCACAGGTCGTAAGCCGAGATCAGAATGGTAGGCGAGCCAAACACACGCAACGCCTCGACTGCTTCGAGCGGGACGAGCTGGGTCTCATGGGATGATACTGACAGGAAAATGGCGGGCAGCGCGAGCGATGTATCGGGTATGATGGTGGGCCGTGTCGGGGGAACGCGACGGGGTACGACGGATGCAATTTTGCGAATTAGCTTCTGGAAATGAGTATGCGCCTCGGTATCATCCCATTCTTTCATGCTCACGCGGCTTAGTCCGCCGTAAGGGTAGGGGAGCTTGGCGTCGTCGAGCATTATCGGAAGTATTTCTAGCCCGAACTCTTTCGCAAGCCGCATCTCGTCGACAACTGTCTCTTTCGCTACCGAGCTTGCCGAAAGGATGGCCACCACGCATTTTGTCCCAGCCATCTCCTGTTGGATAACCTTTGCAAAGTTGCCGACCATCTCGTCGTCCCACCAGACATTCCAGTGTTTCTTAAGATGTTCGACAATTTTTGATGTCGTGACGTTGTCCTCGCTCGAATGGACAACATAGACGTCTGACATGCGGCGGTTCCCTCCCCAAGGACGCTACGAATCGTAGTGATAAATATCGGATTATCAACCGTCGCGTGCTCTATTTTTCAACTTGCGGGCGTTTCATACAGACTTGGTAGATTGCCGACGAAAAATCATCAGTGATGGAATCTCGGTCGATGTCAGATGGCATGGGCCGATGCTCCTCGTCGAGGATCGTAATATCGTCGAGGACTGCGTTCAGAGCACTTAAGCTCTCGTCGGAGAAGCCATCCGCGATGACGAGACCGGTGGTATTAGCCCCGCTTTGGCTGACTAGGGACACTTCCTTGATCGATGCGTTTACCCCAAGTTTTCGTAGGCAGAATAATGCTTCCTGCAACACATACCTGCGACCTAGAGTATTGCCAGCGCCATAAACCGAGATCGCCGACGGTGGCCGCCCCTGGAAGGGTTCCCGGCGTCGAAAGCTAGCCGCATCTATAGGGGAAATAGGATCGTCGCAATAAATAGACACCGCGCGGGATGCGAAGTCAGCCGCTTCGACTGGATTTCGTCGCTCCTGCGCCCAATAGTGCGCGAACACACCCGAAAAGATATCGCCGGTTCCAATTTTGAAGACTCGAGACGAACGGTACAGAGGGACATGGGCCGGATCGCCAGCGCACGAATAAACAAGCGCCCCAAAGATGCCACGCTTGATCACAATGGCGGTCGCGACGCCTGAGCTTATAAAGTCGCGCGCGTTGGCATCAAAGTCGTCTGATCTCGTGTACGCCTTAAATTCTTGCTCATTCATCACCAGGGCAAGTTCGTTTGCCGCCGACCCGTTTACAACAAACGGCTCTGGATCCCAAGGAGACTGGGGATCGTACACAACACGCGAGCCCGTCACTCGCGCTGAGCCTTCGAGTAAACCGAAGCGAAGAATATTTTCAGCCGCAACCGTGAGCGTTCTCTCAGGCCGGAGTGTTCGCGCTGCAGGTTCGACATACGGATTTGATAGAGGATGGAAGTACGCAAAAGCAATGTCGCGCGCTCTCAGATTGCATAGCAGTTTTACCCCTAGAAAACGCAATCGGCGAGTAAGCTCGTCTGGTGGGTCACAATAGTAACCGTGTAGGGTAATGTCAGAGTTTAGACGGCTTATGCACACTGCCGCGCGTAAGCCCGATCCCCAGATCCCGTCCCAGTGCGGGGATTCGCAAATTTCTTTGTATATACCCCCGGCAATATGCATCGTAGGACCCTTTTGGCAGCGGGGGTAACTGAACCACATTTTGGTTTAACAAAGTAGCGCAGCGGCGGAAATGGTGGTGACCCTCGAAGTGTGAACAAGATGCGCTTTTCTACGCTCAATTTTAGGCTGTATGTCCGTGATGTTTCTCTTTCCTTTCTTCAAGTCTCATTTATTGTTTCGGCCAGTGCGCGAAATTGGGGGCGAATAGATGGCTAAGAAAAAAGTGTTCGTGAGCTACGATCATTCTGAAGATGCGAACTACAAACGTCTATTGCAAGCATGGGATGCGAACCCAGAATTCGATTTCGAATTCGATAGCAGGGGCCCACATGTCGCTATCAACAGTACTGATGCGGCTGTAGTTAAAGCATCTTTGACCAAAATGATGAAAACCGCGACACATCTCCTTGTGCTAGTTGGCAGCAAGAGCAGCACCAGCAGCTGGATGACATGGGAAATCGCAAAAGCGAAGGACAGCGAGGTACAGCTGAAAATCGCTGCGGTGAAGCTGGCCAAAGACAACATCACTCCGCCCGGCCTCCTTAACATTGGAACATCTTGGGCGACGAGTTTCACCCGCGACAGGATAGCAGAAGCGTTGGAATCTGCGAAGGTCGGCTATTGAGCTCCCCAGCTTCAACCGCCCCTGATACCAGGCGCGTCTGCTTCGTTATAATGGGTTTCGGGAAGAAAACAGATCACGAGTCCGGCCGTACGCTAGACTTGGACGCGACCTACGAAGTAATAATCAAACCCGCCGCGGAAAGTTTGGGTCTACGACCGATCCGAGCCGATGAGATTACAAAAAGCGGCGTCATTGACGTGTACATGTACGAGATGCTGCTGCGCGCAGATGTTGTTGTCGCCGATATTTCAACGGGCAACGTCAACGCCATTTATGAATTGGGGGTGAGGCACGCACTTCGTCCCAATACCACGGTAATAATAAAAGAGGACGTTGGGCGTCTCTACTTTGATCTCAACCATGTGAATACGTTTGAGTATCGACATTTGGGGGAAGACATCGGGGCAAGGGAGGCCTCACGCGCCACAAAAGCGCTCGCAGCGCTGATTGAGGGGGCGCTGCAATCCTCCTCGCCGGACAGCCCTGTCTATACGTTTCTACCACGGCTCCAGCAGCCCAAACTATCGGAGGAAGAATATGCAGAGTTATTGGACGAAGCCGAAGCAGCTCATATTTACCTGAGCGGCATTCTACGAGACGGGCAGAAGGCCTTCGATGACAGTGACATGCCAGGCGCCATCAAGGCCTACCGTCTTGCTTGCGCCATTAAGCCCGGTGAGCCGTTTTTCATCCAGCAACTTGCATTGGCTACGTATAAATCTAAGCAGCCGTCAGAACTAGCTGCCCTGCTTAGTGGCCTCCAAATTATTGCCGCGCTCGAACCAGACTCTTCCAATGACCCAGAAACGTTGGGAATAACGGGGGCAATCTACAAATCCCTTTGGCTTCTTACCTCGGATCGAGTTCAGCTTGATCTTGCTATTCGTTATTACGGCCGAGGGTTTGAGATTAGGCGGGATTATTACAACGGCGAGAACCTCGCAACATGCTTTGATATGAGATCGCTAACGCAGGCAGAAGCAGCTGAAGTAACTTTTGATCGTATGAGCGCTTTCAAAGTCCGAGAGCAATTGATTTCTATCCTCGGGAAAATCGTAGCTGATGGGAGCTTCGACGAGCGGTCTGACCGGAAATGGGTCTATGCGACATTGTCGAATTGTATGTACGCGCTGGGGCGAGTCACAGAGGCTGCGGTTTATGAAAGCGACTTCTTGGCCCAACAGCCGGCAGATTGGGAGATCGCGAGCTTTGAAACGAGCAAAGCAGCAGTGTTGGAGATTGCGGCAGTTCGTGACGCTGCCAAGAGTCACCCTGCTTGACGAGCGATCCATTGTGTATGTTCACGTGAGAAAGCCATCTCCGCATCGTTGACGTGTTCTGAAAACTTTTCCTCGCTCTGCAGGTCAGCTCCCGAGGCTTTGATCAAACCGATTTCATGTGCCGTAAGTCCATAAGCCGCCGAGAGCTCACTAAACTTCTTTATTTGAATCCAGCCAATCAAGGCCCCCGCGATCGCGATCATCACGTCAGTGGGGTAGAACTGGAAATCTGGATATCCTATTTTTATCAAGCTTGAACAGGCGGCTGCTAAATAGATCAAGCCTAATAGAATGATAAACCATCTAAAGTTTTTCTTATTTGCGCGGGCCTTATTAATATACCAAGTGCGCTGCTCGTCGACGCGGCTTTGTTGGTAGAAAGCAATCCGGCTTTGAAGATCCATTGCACGGACGCTGCGCATGAACGGGGTTATCTCATCATCGTTGACAACGTGGCCAGCTATGATCGCACCATATTCCTTATTGGAGTCGATCAACGCCCGAAGCAAGTTGGCAAATTCTTCGTCGGCCCCTTCTTCAAAGGGCTTGGCACGCATCATATATCGCCAAGTCAATGTCTTTATAGATTCAGCAACTGCTCGGCCATGATACCAAGTCCGGTCGATTGATTTCAACGCCCGGAAGAGCACAAAGCCCAGTAGTACAAAAAATATTAAAGCTGTAAGCACAGTATAAGCGACATGATTGCTCAGATTCATCGATAACAGAGCTGCTAAAATCAGAAGGCAGTATTCGGCTCTAATGCTATTGAGGAACGTATTTTGCGACGCAGCAGACGCAGCATCTGCGGCTTTATATAGCGCGGGATAGTCATTTCGCTGCATAATGAACTCCATTCGCAATAAGTCTATTAAGTCGAGTAGTATTTCTTGAACAAGCGTCCAGCACTTCTCGCACGTTGGAACATATACAGGGAGAATATGTCGCCAACGTCGATGTGGACTAGCCTTGGCCTTTCTGCCGCACTTAAGCTGTAAGATATTGCACAACCACTGCACTGAAGTCACCGAAGGTCACCTCAGCCGCGTCTAACTGGCGCGCAGCATAGATTGCGGGAAGTGTTTGATTGAAAACAGCAAACTCTGCGCTGATCGCTACGCCGCCCGGTACGTGCGCATCGCCGCTCTGCGCTCGTAGCCAGGTTGCGAGCTCTACGATCAATCGGTCAATATCGCCTTGATGCGAATGGATGTCTTGACCTGCGATATCCGACATATAACGCTGAAACCGATACTGTTCTCGGTCGAAAATGATGCAGGATTTGTTTCGGTGCTTTGCTCCGCCGTACTTCTTGGCGCCGAGGAACACGCCGAGTTCCAACGGCATGTTGAAGCGGGGGAGTGGAGGATCTCCGCCAAGCTCAGTGCGGGAAATATCGTGTATGCCGTAACGGCATTCTCCGATTATCCGGCAGATCTTGTCAAACCGGTTGTCTGCGGCATTGTCCGTCTCAAGCGCGCAACGCGCGACGAAGCCCGACCGGATAACAGTGAATACCATTGCATAGAAGAGCTGACGATATTCAGTGTCGAAGGGGCAATTGACGAAGACGTCCCGATTTTCGCCGGCCATTTATTTCTTGGCGTCCGAGGCATCCAGAAACCGCCCGGTTAAAGCATCACGGCGCACCTTCTCGATCGTAGTCTTGATCTCCCGGGACGTAAAATGCTTGGGCTTGCTTTTTTGGGACAGGATAACGACGCCGTCAGAAAGCGTTCCAACGCCCTTGTAAGGACCCGATGGAAGCTTTTCGCCCCTACCTGAAACTCTTTGTGTCGTCTGCTTCGTCATGCAGCCAATATGAACATTCTCCCGCCCGAAATCAAGGCATAGATACCGCGGGCAAGCCGGGTATGTGGCTTATCAGCATGAGTGTCATTCGACCAAAATCAACTGTTGGCAAGGTTTTAGATCCCGTCTGTGATGCACTGAGCGCCTTCGTTTGGGTCGTGGGTCAGGTCCCGGATGAGGTCTGTAAAACTTAAAACCTAATTTCATATTTTTCAGCTTGGTTGCAATACCCCACACTTGCTCTTTTCGTGGCGCCTTTGATAGCAACAGGCATAGTTGCATGACCGTGGGCATAGGCTAAGGATGTATTAAATAGGCGCATCAGAGATCCGCCATCATGGACTGGCGAAGCTGGAATAGGGTGTAGAAGTGGCTAAAAGGGCTCTTATTGTAGGGATTAACCACTACGACAATTCCGGCTTGAGTGATCTGTCCGGCTGCATCGGCGATGCCTACGCGATACATGAGGTCCTCAGCCGCCACGGGGATAACCGGCCGAACTACGACTGCCTCATGCTGACTTCCGATACCTCGCGTATGACGAGGGTCAATCTCCGCTCGGCTTTGTTAGAGTTGTTCGCTTTCGACGGTGATGTCCTGTTCTACTTTTCCGGGCATGGATCATTGGAGGAGACGGGGGGGTATCTTGTCAGTCAGGATGGCGAGCCCGGTGATCCGGGCATCCACATGGACGAAATCATTCGTCTTGCCAATGGATCACGAGCACGATCTGTTTTGGTTATCATAGATTGCTGTTTTTCAGGCAACATGGGCAACGTGTCTGCTAATCAGGGTGGCCAGTATGCGCAGGCGCAGCTTCGTGAAGGAATGACCATCCTTGCGGCATCAAGAGCTTCAGAACCCTCATTGGAGGTTGGAGGCCAAGGTGTTTTCACTGAGCTTGTGGTTGGGGCATTAAAGGGAGGGGCTGCAAATGTTCGAGGGCGCGTGTCGGCAGCGTCGATCTACGGATATGTAGAGGCAGCTCTGGGTGGTTGGGATCAGCGGCCCATCTACAAATCACACGCTAAGCAATTTGATTCCGTGCGCGAATGCGAGCCCTTGATCGCTGACGATCTTCTTCGCAGGATCCCAGAATTTTTCCCAGCATCCGACCACGTCTATATGCTCGATCCCACATTTGAAGAAAACAATGTACAGTGTGCAAAGGCGCATAATGTGTCTATCTTCAAAATACTGAAGAAGTATCAAATCGCTGGCTTGCTTGAAAATCATTCCGGCCGAGACTTCTATTGGACGGCCGAGCAATCAGGAGGCGTCTATCTCACGCAGCTTGGGCAATTTTACTGGCGTTTGGCCTCGACTGGAAGGATTTGATCATCGTTTCTCTCCAAATTCCGGAATAAATGCGCAGTATAGTGTTGCGGGCCAAAGCTTGTTTGTGGAACGCGCTACGGACCGCTGTTATTATCAATGCCTTGAATGAGCGACCGTGCACCTGATATTCATTGGAAATTTGACAGCAAGGTCAGCGGTTCGTATCCTTTCATGACCGCCGTTTGTGACTTTCGTCGGAAAGCTTGTCGGTTAACCCGAGAGAGCGCACAGTCAATTTTGACGCAGTAAGAGCCATTCGCGTAGTAGGACAGCGTGGGCGCTGACAGGACGTCAGTTCGGCTTGCAGGCTTCTCGGGCATCTATTACGCGCTGGGCTCAACGCCATCCTCGGCGTCGATCGATATCGCGTCGACGAACATCTTGATTGTATCGTCCAGGCTCACCCCAGCTTTCGTCCAGGCAGCAGCGCTCGTCATACCCCTCATATTTACTATGCCGCATGCTTCGCCGGTTTCGTCGTCAACGGCGATTTCCAAAGTCCCAACGGGGATGCTGTCAGGAGCGAGGTAAATGCCAACTGAGTGGAATTGAACTTCCGATCGGTCCGCGACTGCCGATATTAATTCCGGCTCCGCCTGATCCGGGGGCATATCGCTGGGAGGGGACCAATAATAAAACGGCTCGAAATGGGGATAATCCAGCAAGCCATCGAGGATCTCGCGCATACGATCGAGCTGATCGCGCAAGACCGGCGACTTCATCATCCCCCTGTCCTTGAACCGTTCGTCATAACAGCGAATACTCACGTGGCGCACGAATTCATCGAGCGCCATCGCATCGGCGCCGCTGATGGTCATAACGTCTGCCTTCGGCCTGGGCTCGTCGCGGTCCTGATCAGCATCGGCTTCCAAATAGATCACGTCACCCATTGTGGTTCTCCTTCAGGTTCGCTCCGTCGTAGGCACCGATGCCCTTGAGCACGCTTCGGGCTTCGCTAATTCGCCGCTGAAACGCGTCCGATTTGGCGATAGCACCGTCTCCTCGACGCTGGTCAAAGACGTCCTCACCGAGGAAAGTGACGAGATCCCTAAACACCTCCGCGTCGTGGGGCGTGATCGTATAACCGGTCGTTTGCATGGCGCACGTCTCCGTTCCGCCGATCAATGGCGGTCCTAACCATGAGAATTTTGGAAAACTCAGGCTTGCTAAGCCTCGTTTGTTCTTATTATGTTCACGTTGAGAGATTGAGTCAAGTCGGCTCTCGAAATGCTATGGAAGACGATATGAGAATCGCCGTTGCCACCATTGCTGTTATGATCCTTGCCAGTCCGCTCGATGCCGCTCAGGCGGTAACGGCTCAGGTTGGCGTCTGCTTCACGCCGGCAGAACAGTGCGAGGGCCGGATTGTCGCGGAGATCGATCGCGCCAGATCCGCTATCCGCGTTCAGGCCTATGGTTTCACGTCGCTGCCCATCATCCACGCGCTCCAGCGAGCTGCGGTGAGGGGCGTTGAGGTCCTGGCAATCCTCGACAAGGTGAATGAGCGGAAATACTCGGGCGCGACGCTGCTCGAAGCAGGCGGCATACCGGTTTGGATCGATTTCGAGCCGACCATTGCCCATAACAAGATCATCGTCATCGACGGGCACCTGGTGATCGGAGGCTCCTATAATTTCACGGCGGCAGCCCAGAAACGGAATGCCGAGAATGTCACGTTTACCGATAGCCGGGAGGTTGCAAAGCAGTTCTCCGACAATTGGGATAGCCGGTTAAAGGCGTCCAGGGCGGTTGAGGGCATCGCGCCTGAGAACTGATCGATCTCGGTGCAAGGCCAACCGAGCGATGACCCTCTCCAAGGCGCTGATCGGGCTTTTAGAAAATCCTATCGCACGTCATTCGGCGGCCGGGTTTTCGTTTAAGCTCAGGTGGATTGCTCAAAGGGCAAGGGCGAGCTGGGGTTCGCTTCCTTCGTCGGCAGCATCGAGAGACGAAAGCGTTACGCCAAGCAACCGAATTCCCTTCGCAACAGGAAAGATCGGCGACAACAATAGCCCCACGATCTCTGCGATTTCGACGCCACTGGCCACCGGCGCAACGACAGTCTTGCTCCGGGTCATCTGGGTAAAATCATCCCATTTCACCTTCAGCGTCACGGTCTTGCCGCGGATGCCATTGGCCTCGCAATAACGCCAGACCTTGTCGATCAGCGGCTGCAAGCCGGCGCGAGCGGTCTCGAGATCATGAATGTCCTCGCGGAACGTGTCCTCGGCGCCGATCGATTTGCGGACGCGGTCGGGGTCGACTTCGCGCTCGTCGACACCGCGGGCGATCCAGTAGAAATACGGTCCCGACTTGCCAAAATGCTGCTGCAGGAAGGCGAGATCGCGCTCCTTCAGATCGGCGCCCGTCTCGATCCCGAGTTTTTGCATCTTCTCCGCCGTCGCCGGTCCGACGCCATGAAATTTCTTGACGGGCAGCGCCTCGACGAAGGCGGGTCCGTTCTTCGGGGTGATGACGAAGAGCCCGTCCGGCTTGCGCTGGTCGGAGGCCATCTTGGCGAGGAACTTGTTGTAGGAAACGCCGGCCGACGCCGTCAGTCCGGTCTCGGCCCTGATCCTTTCGCGGATCTGCTCGGCGACCTCAGTCGCGATCTCCATGCCTTTCAGGTTTTCGGTCACATCAAGATAGGCTTCATCCAGGGATAGCGGTTCGATCAGCGGCGTGTATTCAGCGAAGATCGCATGGATCTGCTGCGATACTGCGCGATAGGCATCAAAGCGCGGCTTGACGAAGATCAGCTCTGGGCATTTTCGCTTGGCTGTCACCGATGGCATGGCCGAATGAACACCGAATTTCCGCGCTTCATAGCTGGCAGCCGCCACCACACCGCGCGCCTCGCCATGGCCGACGGCGAGCGGTCGCCCGCGAAGCTCAGGATTGTCGCGTTGCTCGACCGAGGCATAGAAGGCATCCATATCCAGATGCAGAATCTTGCGTGGGGTGCCGGAGGTGCCCATGACGATCGCTCACCCTGCCGACGGCCGCGGCCGCCTGACATCCCGCGCGGCAGTTTTGTAGGGCGGCCTTTGAACCGAACTGTATGTCACAACAGCAGTCCTTCCTCCGGAGACGGAGCAGGGGGTTCGACGATGACAAGCATGTTGCCGGGAAGGGGACGCTGCAGGTGCTTGACCTCGTCCCAGGAACCCGTGAGCCAAAGGTCAACCTCTTCCGGCGTCGTCAGGATCGCCGGCATCGCCTTGAAATGAACAGGAGCGACGATCTCATTGGGCGATGTCGTCAGAAACCCGAACAGCTCATATTCCCGCTCGCCATCCCTGACTTTCCGTACGCCCTTCCAAGGCGTCCAGAAGCCCGCGAAGAACATCAAAGGCCGGTCCTCGTTACCGGCAAACCAGGCGTTCGGGATCCTGCCACCTGGAACCTTGCTCGCGGGATTGGGCTCCGCGAAGGAGGTGAACGGCACCACGCAGCGGCTTGTCGGCCCGAGCCAGCGGCGCCAGTGCGGCGAGCCGACATTGCGGATATTGGTAACGCCCGGATCGTAATTCTTCACATAGGCCGGCGGTGATGGCATGCCCCAGGTGACGCGCGCGATTTCGCGCTGTCCGTCGTCTCCGACGCGGACGATCGGCGCCTGGTAGCCGGGATAGACATCGAGTGAGGGCTCGTTCCAGCCGGCCTTGTCGCTGAACGCCTTGGTGAACTGCATCACGGCATCGCGCGTCGTTGTGACGTTATAGAGATTGCACAAACCCCAATCCTCCTGCCTCTCCATCCCAGCCTATTCATACCAGCTTCGGGATGGACGTGTCGCCGCCTTCGGAATTCTCCGTCGATCTGCGCAAACATACCGATCTTGCCCGCTCCCAGATCGCGATCACCGCCGCCTCTTTTACTCACCCGATTGACTCATGACCCAAGAAGGAACAAATAGAGAACATATCAGCCAAGAGCAATATTGCAAACCCCTGAGGAGCCTGTCTGTTCAAAATGCCCGAACCTGCCGTCAGTTCCGTCGTCGCCGAGCTTCGAGACCGCATCCAGCGGCTGGAAGGCCCGAGTGGCCGTGTGCGAGAGGTCTTGCCATTCGGGGTGACGGAGATCGACAGCCGATTGCCGGGAGGAGGGCTGGCGCTCGCAGCCCTTCATGAGGTTGCCGGCGGCGGCAACGGCGCCATCGACGGCGCAGCAGCAGCCCTGTTCGCCGCTGCAATCGCCGCCCGCTCGAAGGGCCAGGTGCTCTGGTGCGTCACACGGCCGGACCTGTTCGCGCCGGCGCTGGCCCAGGTGGGTCTGCTGCCGGGCCGTGTCATCTATGTCGAGGCCGGCGACGAGAAATCATTGCTCTCCTGCATGGAAGAGGGCCTGCGCCACGGTGGCCTCGGTGTCGTCGTCGGTGAGCTGGCGCGACTGTCGATGACCGCCTCGCGCCGGTTGCAGCTTGCCGCCGAAAGCTCCGGCACCATCGGCATTGCCGTTCGCCGCTGGCGCCGACAGACCGAGGCATCGGATTTCGGGCAGCCGACGGCCTCCGTCACGCGCTGGCGGGTTTCTGTCTTGCCATCCTCCCCCTTGCCCGTCCCAGGCGTTGGTCGGCCGCGCTGGTTGCTAGAACTCATCCGATGTCGTGCCGGAGACAGTGCCGATTTTGAAGTGGAGGCCCCCGATGCCAAGGGTCGTATCGCTCTTCCTTCCGAGCTGGTCCACGGATCGCCTCAGACGGAAACTGGGCGACGCAGCGCCTCCGCCTGAGACGCCGCTCGTCCTGATCGGCCGCGAGCAGCGCCGGCGCGTCGTCCTGGCGGCGAACGCGGCTGCGATTTCAGCCGGCTTGCGCATTGGCATGCCGGCGACCAAGGCGCAGGCACTCGTCGCGGACCTCGTCGTGATGGATGCCGATCCGGCCGCCGACGCCGAGGCGCTTGAGCGCCTGGCGCTCTGGGCCTTGCAGCGCTATGCGCCGATCGTTGCCTCCGATCCGCCCGACGGTCTGGTGATCGACACCACAGGCGCGGATCATCTGCATGGCGGCGAGGCGCTGATGCTGTCGGGCATGGTCAACCGCTTCTTCGCCTCCGGCATTTTCGCGCGGGCGGCGGTTGCCGACAGCTGGGGTGCTGCCCATGCCTGCGCCCGGTTTTTGGGCGACCCGACACTTGTCATTCCCACGGGTGTTCAGGCCGACGCTGTCAAAAATCTGCCGATCGCAGCACTTCGTCTCGATCCGGCCATCGTCGCCGGTCTTCGTGTCCTCGGGTTCAACACGATCGGCGAGCTGGCAAGCCAGCCGCGTGCGCCGCTCACCCTGCGCTTCGGGCCGGAGCTCGGCCGCCGGCTTGACCAAGTGACGGGGCGCATTGCCGAGCCGATCGATCCGGTGCGCACGCCGGAACTGGTCGAAGTCCGCCGTTCCTTCGGCGAGCCGATCGCCGCACCTGAGACGATTGCGCGCTATACGGCCAAGCTGGTGGACCAGCTCTGTCGGGCGCTGGAAGAAAAAGGTCTCGGCGCCCGTCGCGTCGACCTGCTGTTTCACCGGGTCGACAGCTCCTATCAGGCGATCCGTGCCGGAACTGCCACACCGGTTCGTGACCTCAAGCGACTGACGCGACTGCTCACCGACCGGATCGAAACCATCGATCCCGGCTTCGGTATCGAGATCATGTCGCTGACCGCAACCCATGCCGAGCAACTCATCGAACGCCAGGTAATCTCCTCGCTGGTTGAAGAACCGCAAGCCGACGTCTCCGGGCTGATCGACATCCTCGGCAACCGCATCGGCGAGCGTCGGCTCTACCGCCTTGCACCTGTTGCGAGCGACGTGCCCGAGCGCTCCGTTGCCCGCGTGGCGCCGATGACCCCCGACAATGGTGAGACCTGGCCCGATCACTGGCCGCGGCCGACGCGGTTGCTGCCGCATCCCGAATTGATCGAGACGATGGCGCTCTTGCCAGATCATCCCCCGGTCAGCTTCACCTGGCGCGGCATCCGCCGGCGGGTCAAACGCGCCGATGGGCCGGAGCGGGTGTTCGGCGAGTGGTGGAAGCGCGATGCAGAACTCTCGGCCGTGCGGGATTATTTCCAGGTCGAGGATGATGCCGGCGAGCGCTACTGGATTTTCCGGTCCGGCGACGGCGAACACGGCGAGACCGGCAGTCACCAATGGTTCCTGCACGGGATATTCGGATGACAACACCAAGATATACCGAACTGCAGGTGACCTCGCATTTTTCCTTCCTGCGCGGTGCCTCCTCCTGTGAGGAACTGTTTGCGCAGGCGGCCGAGCTTGGCATCGAGGCCCTGGCGATCGTCGATCGCAACAGTCTCGCCGGCATTGTCCGCGCCCATCAGGCGGCCAAGGACACCGGCGTCCGGCTGGTCGTCGGCTGCCGCCTTGATCTCGACGGCGGCATCTCGGTGCTGGTCTATCCCACGGACCGGCCCGCCTATGCCAGGCTTTGCCGGCTGCTGTCGCTTGGCAAGAAGCGCGGTGGCAAGGCGAAATGCCGGCTCGACTGGGCTGACCTCGTCGCCTATGGCGAAGGGCTGATTGCGGTCTTTCTCCCAGATCAGGCTGATGAGACCTGCGCGCTCAACCTGCGTCGCCTGCGCGAAGCCTTTGGCGACCGCGCCTATCTGGCGCTGACACTGCGCCGCCGGCCGAATGACCAGATGCGCCTGCACGAGCTGTCGAACATGGCAGCAGCCATGGGTGTTGCGACCGTCGTCAGCAATGACGTGCTGTTTCACATTCCGGAGCGGCGCATCCTGCAGGATGTCGTCACCTGCATTCGCCACACCGTCACCATCGACGATGCCGGCTTTCGGCGGGAACGGCATGCCGACCGCTATCTAAAACCGCCGGAAGAAATGGCGCGGCTGTTCTCCCGCTACCCGGAAGCGCTTGCCCGCAGCACAGAGATCATGGAGCGTTGTCGGTTTTCGCTCGACGAACTCGCTTATCAGTATCCGGAGGAGCGCGCCCATCCGGACCTGACGCCGCAGCAGACATTGGAGCAGCTGACATGGGAGGGTGCCACCTGGCGGTATCCGGAGGGATTGCCGGACAAGGTGCGCAAGAACCTCGAACATGAGCTGCGGCTGATCGAGAAACTCGAATATGCGCCATACTTCCTGACGGTGAACTCGATCGTCCGCTTTGCCCGCTCAAAAGACATTCTCTGCCAGGGCAGGGGATCGGCTGCCAACTCCTCCGTCTGCTACGTGCTCGGCATCACCTCGATCGATCCTGATATCAACGACCTGCTCTTCGAGCGCTTCGTCTCCGAGGAGCGTCGAGAGCCGCCGGATATCGATGTCGACTTCGAGCACGAGCGCCGCGAGATCGTCATGCAATGGGTGTTCGAGACCTATGGTCGCGACCACGCCGCCCTCTGCTCGACCGTCATTCGATACCGCTCGAAAGGAGCGGTGCGCGACGTCGGCAAGGCGCTCGGCCTGCCGGAGGACATGACAAAGATGCTCTCCTCCAATGTCTGGGGCTGGGGCGAGGACGTTGGCGAACAGCATGCCAAGGAGCTCAATCTCAATCTTGGCGACCGCCGCCTGCGCCTGACGCTAGAACTTGCCCGGCAGCTGATGGGTGCCCCGCGGCATCTGTCTCAGCATCCGGGTGGCTTCGTTCTGACCCGTGACCGCCTCGACGAGCTTGTGCCGATCGAGCCGGCGGCCATGACTGAGCGGCAGGTGATCGAATGGGACAAGGACGATATCGACATCCTAAAGTTCATGAAGGTCGATTGCCTGGCGCTCGGCATGCTCTCCTGCATGAAGCGGGGGTTTGATCTTCTTAGCCAGCACAAGGGCATTGCTCTCGATCTTGCTACCATCCCGCCCGAGGATCCGCGCACCTATACGATGATCAGGAAGGCCGACACGCTCGGCACCTTCCAGATCGAAAGCCGGGCGCAGATGTCGATGCTGCCACGGATCAAGCCGCGCACCTTCTATGATCTCGTCATCGAGGTGGCGATCGTCCGCCCCGGGCCGATCCAGGGTGACATGGTGCATCCCTATCTCCGCCGCCGGGAGGGAAAGGAGAAAGTCGTCTATCCCAAGCCCGAACTGGAAAAGGTGCTCGGCAAGACGCTCGGCGTGCCGCTGTTCCAGGAGCAGGCCATGCGGGTGGCGATCGAATGCGCCGGCTTCACGCCGGGCGAAGCCGATCAGCTGCGCCGCGCCATGGCGACCTTCAAGCATACTGGCGGTGTTAGCAAGTTCGGCCAGAAACTCATCTCCGGCATGGTGGCGAACGGCTATGAGCAGGAGTTCGCGGAAAAGACCTTCAAGCAGCTCGAAGGCTTTGGCAGCTACGGTTTTCCGGAAAGCCACGCCGCCTCCTTCGCCCTGATCGCCTATGCCTCCTCCTGGCTGAAATGCTGGCATCCCGACGTCTTCTGCGCCGCTCTCCTCAATGCCCAGCCGATGGGCTTTTACGCGCCGGCCCAGATTGTTCGTGATGCACGCGATCACGGCGTCGAGGTGCGGCCCGTCTGCGTCAATGCCAGCCGCTGGGATTGCACGCTTGAGCCAACGGGTGACGAAGAGCGGTTTGCGGTGCGGCTTGGGCTGCGCATGGTCAAGGGGCTTGCCAATGCCGATGCTGCGGCCATTGTTGCGGCGCGTGCTGACCAGCCCTTTGCCTCGGTCGGCGATCTCTGGCGCCGCGCCGGCGTGCCGGCCGCCTCGCTGGTCGAGCTCACTGAGGCCGATGCCTTCCAGCCATCTATGAAACTTGCCCGGCGTGAGGCGCTCTGGGCGATCAAGGCGTTGCGTGACGAACCGCTACCGCTGTTTGCGGCCGCGTCCGCTCGGGAATGCCAGACCGTGGCGGAGTTGAACGAACCCTTAGTGGCGTTGCGACCGATGACATCGGGGGGCGAGGTGGTCGAGGATTACGGCCATGTCGGACTGACCCTGCGCAGCCATCCCCTCTCATTCCTGCGCGCCGATCTCACCAAGCGCCGTATCGTCACCTGCGGCGCGGCGATGCAGGCCCGTGATGGCACATGGCTTGAGGCAGCCGGGCTCGTGCTTGTTCGCCAGCGGCCGGGGTCCGCCAAAGGCGTGATGTTCATCACCATCGAGGATGAGACCGGTATCGCCAACCTCGTCGTCTGGCTAAAGACCTTTGAGAAGTATCGTCGTGTTGTGCTCGGCGCCGGCATGATCGGCGTCTATGGCCGCATCCAGCGGGAAGGGGAGGTTGTGCATCTGGTGGCACATCGGCTGACGGATCTGTCAGGGGAGCTGGCGAATGTCGGGGATCGTGATGCCGACTTTCCATTGCCGCATGGGCGAGGGGATGAGTTTCATCATGGGTCGCCGGTGCCGGATCCGCGTGGGTTTCCGAAGGGGCCGCGGGCGCGGGACGTCGTGGATGCTTATCTGCATTTGGATGCGATCAATGTGAAGACGCGGGATTTTAGGTAGTTGGCAACGGATTGGTTACAGGTTCTATGGCGCTCACGAGCGTCACGTGGCTTGGTGGGAAAGCGAATAGGTTCAACGAAACAGCGGGATCGGCAATTCACATTCGCTCCCGACTGGAAATTGGCTTGGCTGTGAATCGGCTCCGAAGGCTGACCCTTGAGGATGGAACCCAACATATTGATCCTATTACGCAATTGCGCGCCGAAGCGGGATTTCGGCCGGCTCGGGTATAACCCCGCTTAATTTCTTAATTTTCACTGCGTTTCCAAATGGTTGTAACGGATGTCAACGGGGTGAACGTTCGGAGCCGATTCACAGTTCGCCCCTGCTCGAAATACGCACGCCTGATATCACCAATTTTTTCCACGCAAATCATCCCCGTAAGCCTTTCCAGGCCAATCGGGGGCCAAAGGAAAGGACGCTGACACAAATCGTCAGAGGGGGTGGTTATTGGGCGCGAAAAGGGGTGGCCCTTGGAGGCGATTTGACAGCTTCAGCGGCCAAAATGGCGAGTGCCTCTGCTGCGACCTTGCGGTTCTCATCGGTAGCTGCGTGTTCCGCCTTGCCGAAGCGGCCGTAAATGATGCCTCCCATATGATAAGCACCCATGTCGCGAGCGAGCCTCAGTGACGCGCGGTGGCGATCCATGCCACGGTTACGAGTGTCGAGATCGATGCTGGAGATATCGGCGCCCGGAATCTGGGTCGCGGTGACCACTGGCGTCACACCGTACGATCCGAAGATCCGAACGATGTCTGCCGGATGAATCGTCATGTGATCTCGCATCGGAATGACGACGTGGTTGAATCCCTTTACCGCTGCTCTGGGTGCTACGTGCTCAGTTGCCTCGGGAGTCCAGACTTCGATCCAGGCATAGGAATGAATGCTTTTCTTCATGGAAAATCCTATTGGCCTGTCGATCGCCCGCCGCGTCGCTAAGGTGTTAGTGGGTCAGCTCAGTTTCGATTAATGCCATTTGATCGCGCACGGCAATTTGCCACGACTGATCGTCCGTGAGCGCTGCGGGAAAGAGTTTCGGCAGATCGAGGAAGGGCAGAAGCGGATCATCCGTCTGTCTGGCCACTTTGGCAGCATCGAGAAGTTCGGTTGCCCGCGGGTCGTTCAGACTTTCCTGGTGCAAGACGAAGATCAGCCAGAGGGCTGTGGCGTAGGCGAAGCTGCTGATGTCACCGCCTGCCGAAAGCGTATCAATGGTCGGTGCGAAGATCCGCTGAGGCAATTTTTGCGTGCCGTCCATTGCAATCTGCGCCGTGCGATGGGCGATGGCGGGGCTCGCGAAGCGCGTGAGCAGTTGTTCGATATAGCAATCGATTTCGATGCCTGGAACCGGATCGAGGGTTTTTGCGGCCGCCTGCATGTGTCGTCGCACGCGCGCTGCATGAGCGGGCACGGCTATCACTTCCCGCACATATTCGAGGCCATGCAACTGGCCGAGATAGGCAATTAGAGAATGGGCGCCGTTGAGAAGACGAAGCTTCATCTTTTCATAAGGCATGACGTCTTCGACGAATAGTGCGCCGGCAGCTTCCCAGTCAGGTCTTCCGGAGGCGAAGCTATCCTCGATTACCCACTGGATGAAGTCTTCCGTCTCCAATGCCAGCCGATCCTCGACGCCGAGCAGGGCTGTAGCGCGATTTCGGGTTTCCTCGGTTGCCGACGGCACGATCCGGTCCACCATCGAATTGGGGAAGGCTCCCTCCCGGTTGATCCATTCTGCAAGGTCGGCGTCACGGGCCCCGGCCATCTCCAAAACAAGTCGCTTCACGACATCGCCGTTTGACGGAAGGTTGTCGCAGCAAAGCACCGTGAACGGCTTTTCCCCGGCGCTACGGCGGCGGGAGAGACCTTCGACGACATAGCCAATCGCACCGACGGGATTCTCCGGCGATTGAAGGTCGTGCGCGATTGCGGGATGATTGGTGTCTAAACCACCGCTGGCGGCGTCAAGACCATAAGCTTTTTCGGTCACCGTCAGGCCGACGATACGGATCGCAGGATCAGAAAGATGGTTGAGGACGGCTTGGGGATCGATGGCCGCCGCACAGGCGCCGACGATCGATCGGACGACACGGATGCTGTCGCCTTCGGCCCGACGCGTCGTCAACGAATAGAGCATATCCTGCGCTAGAAGATCATCGACGATCTCGCGCGAACGCAGGCTCACGCCGACGATGCCCCAATTGCCACCGGATTTCGCCATCGCGTCTTCTGTATAGATCGCCTGATGGGCCCGATGAAAGGCACCGATGCCGATATGCAGGATGCCGGGCTTTATGTCTGCCTGGTGCGATACGAGTGTTTTCACGGAGCCGGAAAGTGCTACGTGTTTTGAAAGTCTCTGCACGGCTACCTCATTCCGTAATGTGTGTGGGTGAGGGCATATTCGATGCCGCGAAGCTCGGCGAGCCCTTTCAGTCGGCCGATTGCGGGATATCCTGGTTGGGCACCGCGGGTGAGGTCGTCGAGAATCTCCTGGCCGTGATCCGGCCGCATCGGGATCTGATGATCCACCCGGCCTTCCGCCTTGCGGCGCTTTTCTTCCTCGAGAACGGTTGCGACCACCGCAACCATGTCCGTATCGCCTTCGAGATGTTCGTCCTCGAAGAAGGAGCATGGCGCGCTCGTCTCTTCGCGATGGACATTGCGCAGATGGAGGAAATGAATACGCGGCGCGAGCGTGCGGATCATTGCCGGCAAATCATTGGCCGACCGGGCGCCGAGCGAGCCGGTACAGAAGGTGACGCCGTTTGCCTTCAGATCGACCGCCGAAAGCATGGTCTCGTAGTCTTTCAACCTGGAGAGAATGCGCGGCAGGCCAAGCAGCGGCCAGGGAGGATCATCGCCGTGGGCGCAAAGTCGCATTCCGAGTTCGTCGGCCACGGGAGCCACGTCCGAGAGGAAGTCGACGAGCCGCGTCTGTAGCGTCGCTGCGTCTGAGCCGGCATAGCGCTTCAGATGGGCGCGAAGTTCGTCGAGCGAATAGACATCGGTGGACCCAGGCAGGCCGGCGCCGACATTCTTCGATATGGCGCGCTTCTCGTCATCGGTCATGGTCATGAAGCGTTGCGTCGCCTTTTCCACCAGGGCAGGCTCGTAATCATGCGCGGCGTCGGGTCGCTCCAGCATATGCAGATCGAAGGCGATAAAGTCGATTAAGTCGAAGCGCATCGTCCTCGCGCCATGGCGGGTCGGCCAACGCAGATCTGTGCGGGTCCAGTCGAGCACCGGCATGAAATTGTAGCAGACCGTTTCGATGCCGGCCTTTTGTAAACGCCGGAGGGTTTCCTGCCAGGCGGCGATATGGGCCTTGAACTCTCCAGTCCCGCTCTTGATGTCTTCGGAGATCGGAATGCTTTCGACGATTTCCCAGGTGAGGCCGCCGGCTTCGACTTCCTTCTGTCGCTTGGCGATCTCGTCCTCGGGCCAGGCCGTGCCGGTGGGCACGTGATGCAGGGAACTGACTATGCCCTGTGCACCGGCTTGCGCGGCGTCTCTGACACTGACCTTGTCAACAGGTCCAAACCATCGCCACGTATGTCTCATTTCACTATCTCCAAACCTCAAAAATTCCTGTTCGAATGGTGTTCTCCGGTCACCCGTTCCAGCCGAGGTGGCTGAGGAAATCACGCGTCCGGTCAGCTTGCGGATTATCGAATATCTGGGCGGGCGGGCCTTGTTCGACGATGCTGCCACGGTCAAAGACGACAACCCAGTCGGCCACGCGCCTCGCAAACGTCATCTCATGGGTGACGACGATCATCGTCATACCTTCCTCGGCGAGCCGCTTCATAACGTTCAACACTTCGCCGATGGTCTCTGGATCGAGCGCTGAAGTCGGTTCGTCGAACAACATGACCTCCGGCTCCATGGCAAGTGCACGGGCGATTGCGACACGCTGTTGCTGCCCGCCGGAAAGATTGGCCGGATACTTGTCGGCCTTGTCAGAAAGACCGACTTTTTCAAGAAGCGCGGCAGCGCGCTTGCGAGCCTCTTGCTTGGAAATCTTCAGCACCGTCAGCGGACCTACGGTGATATTTTCCAGCACCGTCTTATGCGGGAACAGCTCGAAACTCTGGAACACCATGCCCATCCGCTGACGAACTTTGCGGATGTCGGCCTTGGATGTCGGGAGCAGCTTGCCATCAAAATGGAGTTCGCCGCCATTGATGCGTTCCAGCGCGTTCGTCGTCCGTAGCAGGGTGGATTTACCGGAACCGGAAGGGCCGATCAGGCAAACGACTTCGCCCTTGTTGACGCGCGCCGATACCGAACCGATCGCGACGAATTCACCGTAGAGCTTGCGGACTTGCCGATACTCGACGACCGGCGTTGCGGTTGCATTTTTGCGGTTCTGGAGTTCCGTGCCAAGGCCAGTCATTCCTTCACTCCCCATTTCTTATAGATGCGGTCGACCAGCTTTGCTTGCGGGTAACCAAGGACCCAATAGATCACCGCCATCGCGGTCAGAATTTCGAGCACTCGATAGGTCTGCGATCGAATTTCCAGGGCGGTATGAGCCAGGTCGCCGACCGCGATAACGGATACCAGCGACGTATCCTTGAAAAGCGATACCCAGGTGCTGGCGAGCACCGGCAGGACGCGCCGTGCTGCCTGCGGCAGGACAATCTTCAACATCGCTTCCGTATGGCTCATGCCGAGCGCAAGTGCCGCCTCGGTCTGTCCCTTGCGGATAGAATTGATGCCCGCCCGGAACGTCTCGGAATTGTAGGCGGAGACATTCAGCGCCAGGGCCAGCAAGCCTGTCCCGAACGGCGATAAAGTCAGATCCGTGAGTACAGGCAGAATGTAGAACATCCAGTAGATGAGCAGGATGATCGGCACATTCCGGAAGAATTCGACGAAGCAAGCGCTTACGCCGCTTACGATCGGATTCCCCGAGAGGCGCATCAGCGCGAGAACGATGCCCCCGGGAATGGCGAGCAGCATAGTGAAGACGGTGAGTAGCACTGTGATTGCGGCGCCATTCGCCAGCGCTCCAGAATATTGCCAGACGACGCTCCAGTCGAGGTTCATGACCGCCCCCTATACGAAACTTTATGGTAAAGCCGATCGATCAGCCGCGTCGTTGGGAACAGGATCAGGAAGTAGACGCCTATCACGACCGTGAAGACTTCCATGGGACGAAAGCTCTGGCCGGAAACCGTTTCGGCGCGCTTCATCAATTCAGGCACAGCGATCACAGCGGCAATCGCTGTATCCTTTATGGTGATCGAGACGAGGGAGCCGATCGACGGCAACATGCGGATCAGCGCTTGTGGCAGGATGATCTTGCGGACGACCTGCGCCTCGGACATGCCGAGCACAAGTCCCGCCTGCGTCTGTCCGGCACGCACCGAACCTATGCCTGCACGGACGATCTCGGCCATATAGGCCGAGATATGAAAGGTGAGAGCCACCAAGGCTGCCCAAAACGGCGGAAGATTGAGGCCTGTGAGGAGAGGCAGCGCGAAATAAATCCATATCAGCACCACCAAAACCGGAACGGCACGCATGGAGTCGATATAAAAGACGATCGGGACTGACAGCCAACGGGGGCCGTAGATGCGCCCGAAACCGACTGCTGTACCGCAAACGAAGCTCAGAGCTACCGTCAGCACGCTGAGCAGGATCGTTACTCCGAGTCCGCCGAGCAGATATTGCCAACTATCCAGAACAGCCGTGAAATCAAAATCCATGACGCAGGTCTCCGTGCCCGCATCGTCGATGCGGGGACATGATTGCGGAATAGGGAAAAAGCGTCAGCGACAGCGGATCGCTGACGCAGTTTGAGTTACTTCATGGTCTCGACGATGCGGGCTTCATCGGCCATCAACTTCGGTTGCACATCCTTTTCGACGGCACGCAGCCAGTTGAGGAAAACCGTCTGGCCCTTGTCGATCGCAAGGCCGACAGGTGCAGCTTTCTCAGACGAATCCTGGCAGTTGTTTTCCTTCGGCAAAGCAGTCAGGCCCGGAACCTTCTTGTTGAGAAGGACCCATTGAATGCGGTTGATTGCCGCGACATCGGCGCGCTTTGCCATGATTTCTTCGATTGGCGCGGGAGCGCTGGAGGACGTCACACCACGCAGCTTTGCGTTGGGAAAGCGTTCTTTCACCCAGTCTTCCTCAGCGCCGCCGATGAAGTAGGCGAGCGTGAAGTCGGGGTTATTGATTGCTTCCACCGAACCGGCAGCCGCAAATTTCTTGTTGTCTTTGCGGCCGAAAATGCAGACGCTCGTCTTCGAATAGAGAACGAAGTCGACGACCTTCAGCCGTTCGGGCGTTTCTGCCAGAGGCGTGATGCTGAGATCCACTTGGTTGGAGGCGAGAACCGGCACTTTCGTTTCGTGGCTGACCGGCACGGGCTGGAGCTTTACACCCAACTCCGTTGCATATTCCTGGGCGAGCAGCCATGCAGGCCCCTCCCAAGGCTCGCCGGAGCCGGTCGTGTTCTCGACGAGCCAAGGCGTGTTGGCGAGCACGCCGACGCGAAGGACGCCGGCTTTCTTGATGGCGTCGATGCGAGGGCTGGCGCCCGGAGCCGGCACGTCGGCTGAGAAAGCCATTGTACCGAAGGCAAATATCGACGCGGTGAGCGCCAGTGTGGATATCACTTTCGAACCAAACATGATCTGTCCTCCCAATTCCAAAGTTATGATGTTGTTTTGATTGCTGACTGCTGGTTGGCGTGGCCTTCAAAGAGCTCGGGCTTGTTGACTGCCAGGCGCTCTATGGTCAGGAAGACGGATTGCAGATGCTCCCGCATCGCCGCCTCTGCACCCGCCGCGTCTGCCTCAATCACGCGGGCTGCGATAACTTCGTGCTGCTCGAAGATCCTGCTGAGCCACTCCCCACTTTCCAATGAAAGATAACGAACGCGGTCGAGCTGAGCTTTCACGCCTTGGATTAGATCCCAGATTGCCGGATAACCACCAAGACCAATCAGGTAAGTATGCATTCTATCGTCGGCGTCGAAGAACTGCTCAAGGTCGCTGTCGCGTATGGCGCGCTTCTGGAGCGTCAAAAGATCGTGGAGTTCGTCGGCTGCGCGGATGTTCATGTTGACGGTCGCCAGAACGATTGTCCGGCATTCCAGTGTCTCGCGAACGAACTGACTATCATAGACAGCGCGAAGCTGAATGGGGGCAACAAAAGTTCCGACCTGCGGCACGATCCGTAGCAAGCCTTCGTCGGCAAGGCGGCGGAAAACTTCACGCACCGGTGTGCGGCTAACGCCTAACTGCTCGGAGAACTGGACCTCGGAGATGGCAGTGCCGGGCAAGAGCTCGGCCAGCATGATGCGCTGACGTAGTGCGGCATAAATCTCGCGCACGGCCGGGCCGGATCTCGGCAACGTCATGTCGGTGATCTTTGGCATCAATCTCGTCTCCTCTTGTATACTAGTAACCAAGTCACCTTTTGCTGTCAAGCGATAGAGAGGGTGTGCCCGATAAGACAAATGGGCTCTGTCAGGTTAACGGCCGCAGCTCGAGCGCTGGCATAAGTAGCCGGTTTACGTCATGCGGGGAGTGAATGGCGGCCACATCGGACCAAACGTCCATCGCTTCCGCGCGGAGCGTTCGATAAATCTGCTGAGGTCAGGTCGCGGCGGGGAAAATGGAACAGGTTGGCGATCGGATCATGAATCGGGACGAAGCGCTGCAGATGGAGGCCCGATTTGAACCGGGTCGTACCCGGCTCCCGTCGTCGTACTGCTAGATGCGAATTCTCTGCCCGATTGTTGCCGCCCTTGTGCGAACGGTGCTCGATACCGGGCATCAACTGGGTATTGAATTCCATATGAAACTCATCCAGTTAGCCATCTCACCATAACCCACAATTAGTTCAAAATAGGGAAGCTGTTCATAAACCTGTTTCCGCCCAGCAGGGCCGGTGCCAAGCTGAAATACCGGGGTGCGGATAAAAACTTGGACTGGTTTTATATCGTTAGTCCAAGACTCTCTCGGTATTCGATGGGGCTAGGAGAACCAAGGGAGATCTTGATCCGCTTTTCGGTGTACCAGCGGATGTAGGAATCAACGACGTCAACGAGAGCGAATATCGCGGACCGACCTAGGCCCAGAACATGCATCGGCGTATTGATCGTTCCTACAATCAACGGCCGCCCGCCATCAGTCGCCCAGCGCCGAACTGCTTGATCGGCGTGTCAGCCTCGTCGAACGAAGGCTGGCCTGTGTCCGCGGAAGGTGCGGGCCGCGAAGCTGGGACCCGGTTGTTATAGACTAGCTGATCGCGTGTCTCGCAGGCAGGTACCCACAGTCGCTTACATTTCCGCACACTTCTCAAGGCGGCCTACCGCGTATGCGTACTCCACCGCGGTCGGTACGCGCGAAGAAGATCGGAACCCATTGTTGCCCAACCTTTGAAGAGTGGACGAAAGCCGAACAGCTTTCATCCACCTGACCCTGTGGGCACCTTACTTTGGATTGACGATCTCCGGCGGAAGCGGCGTTCCGTGATACTTCTCATAGATGGTATTGAGGCTGCCATTCTTCAAATTGGCAGCGACCCATTCATTGACCTTCGCAAGGAGCTCGGGTTCGTCTTTCCGCACGCCGATCGCCAGATTGAACACGCGGATGGTGAACTTCGGCTCGAAGGCAATATCCTTGTTTTTCTCATGGATCTGTTTAACGAGCGTAGCGGATGTCGCAACGATCTTCGCCTGGCCGGAGACGGCGGCGGTCACCATCGTGGCATCGTCGTCATACCGAGCGACGCTGAAGCCTTTTTCTGCAGCCAGTTTCGTGAGTTCAGAATCCTGCGTCGTGCCGCGCGTTACGGTAACCGTCTTGCCGCGCAGGCTATCCCAATCCTTGATGTCAGATGCTGCTGGTGCCCCAATCACGGACAGGAGACCTGCATATGCGGTCGAGAAATCGATCACCTTAGCGCGCTCGGGTGTCACCGAGAGCGTCGATATAATGATATCGGCTTTGTTGGTCTGCAGGTTGGGAATGCGGGTTGCTCCGGTCGTCGGAACGAACTCGAGCTCCAAGCCCCAATCCTTTGCGAGAAGCTGTGCCGTTTCGACGTCCGATCCGATAGGTTTCAGTTGTGCATCCAGCATGCCAGACGGCGGAATTGCAAGGTCCGTGGCGACGCGCAATTTCTTCGATGCAATAATATCCGTATAGCTGTCGGCATGCGCCGGAAGCGTTGTCAGCATGGAAGCGGCGCTAAGAACGCCGGCGAATGTGATGTGTTTCCAAGAAAGCATTGTGGTTTCTCCTCCTTTTGGTCGTGCTTGCTGGCTGTTAGAGATCGTGGCTGATGAACTCCTTCAGTTCCGCAGTGTGCGGATCTTTGAGTATCGCGGACGTTCCGTGTTCGTGGACGCGTCCGCGGTGCATGAAGACAACCTGATTGGCGACCCGACGGGCGAAGTTCATTTCATGGGTCACCATGATCATCGTCATGCCGCTGGTTGCCAGCTTTTCAATCACCTTCAACACCTCGCCCGTCAGCTGCGGATCCAGTGCCGATGTCACTTCATCGAAGAGCATCACCTTCGGCTGCATGGCCAGCGAGCGGGCAATAGCCGCACGCTGTTGCTGACCACCGGAAAGTTGCTCGGGGTAGCTGTCGGCTTTATCACTCAGGCCGACCCGTTCGAGCACATCACGGGCGATATCCTTAGCCTCGGGCTTGGCAATCTTCTTCACCGAGCAAGGCGCAAGCATCACGTTCTGCTCGATGGTGAGATGGGGAAAGAGGTTGTAACTTTGGAATACGATGCCGACATCGAGGCGCAACTGACGCAGATCTAGATTGGGATCATGAACCTTATGGCCAGCGACATCGATTTCGCCGCTTTCGATGACTTCCAGTCGGTCTATACAGCGCAAGGCAGTGCTCTTTCCGGAGCCGCTTGCTCCGATGAGGGCGGCAACTTCGCCTTTGGCGACAGAGAACGAAACACCGTGCAGCACTTTAAGCGCACCGAAGCTCTTTTTGACGTCGTTCAGAACAACAATAGACAATGAACTCTCTCCCGAATTTAAGCCACACCTGGTGCGGTGGTACTCGTTGCGCGCATCCTTGCCCCCCGTTGCTCAAGCTTTTGGCTGAGGGCGGAAACAGGAAAGCAGAGGCAGAAGTACAGAAAGGCTACGATCAGATAGATGAGGAATGGCTCGAAGATCGAGTTGTTGATCAACTGTCCGGCGCGCGTCAGTTCAACGAAGCCAACCACCGAGGCCAACGACGTGTTCTTGATGATCTGGACGCTGAAACCAACCGTGGGCGGCGTGGCAATTCGGATGGCTTGGGGAATGATAACCTTGAAGAGCCTCTGACTGCGTGTCAGTGCCAGGCATTCCGCCGCTTCCCATTGTGCCTTTGGAACCGACTCCAGACATCCTCGCCATATCTCACCGAGATACGCACTGACATAGATCGTCAAAGAGAGGCCGGCCGCAAACAGCGGCGACACGGTCATGCCGAGTGTCGGCAGTCCGAAGAATGTTAGAAAGAGGACGACGAGCAGCGGTGTTCCCTGGACCAGGTTCACATAGATGGAAGTGGCAAGTCGAAGCCACTTCATCGGCGCGGTGCGTCCAAGCGCGACAAGCAGCCCGAACAAGCCGCCACCGATGAATGCAATGATGGACAGGGCGACCGTCCAGACAACACCGTTCAGCAGGAAAATGAGATGGTTTGAATTAATGGCGGTTGTCATGTTCAAAACCTCCTCTCAAAGAGGTGTTCCAAGACGCCGGCGTCTCGGAAAGAGGACGAGGCCAAGGCACCAGAATCCTGCACGCATGAATAGGGACAGGACGAGATAGATCAGCGCGATGACGATGTAGGTCTCAAAGGGCCGGTAGGTTTCTGACTGTATGAAATTGGCTGCCGCGGTCAGTTCCTCGGCTGAAATTTGCGAGGTCACAGACGATGCCAACATCAGAAGAATGAATTGGCTCGTCAAAGAGGGATAAACCCGTTCCATCGCTGGCCTGAGGCCGACGTGCCAGTAGAGCTTAACGGGGGACAGACCCAGGCATTCTCCGGCCTCCCATTGCCCCTTCGGTATGGAGTCGAAGCCCGCGCGCATGATCTCGGCAGTGTAGGCACCCACGTTAATCGTTAGCGCGATGATTGCCACGGTGATGGCCGAAAACGAAAATCCGAGGCTCGACAAACCAAAGTAGACAAGGAAAATCTGAACGAGAAAGGGTGTGTTACGGACAGCCTCGACATAGATTGCCGCGATCTTTTCCAGCAACGGGCCGCCCGACCGGCGGCAAATCGCGACCGCCGTCCCGATGATGAAGCCGGTCGCCGTCGTCGCCAATGCCAGCTCGACGGTCAGCCACATGCCGTCCGCCAGCATTTGCCAACGTTCGAAGACGGAACTAAAATCCAAAGTCATGGCCGTATGTCTGTCGAGGCGGTGCGATTGGAGTCCTGGCCGGTCATGCGGTCATAAACCCTGAAGAGCGCCTGGTTGCCATTTGATCCTTCGCCGTGGGCACGAGCCTCTACATATTGTGTTGTGACAAGCGCGGTGGCCGGCAACGGGATATCCCTCTGTCCCGCCATCTCCAGGACAAGACGCAGGTCTTTCAACATCAGGTCGATGCGGAAGCCCGCGCTGCTGTCACCCGAGATCATTGCCGGGCCGAGCTTCTCAAGCATCCACGAAGAGGCTGAGCCTCCCAAAAGGACATCGCGCATCTGCTCGAGATCGACACCGCTTGCGCGACCCAAAGCCAGCGCCTCGCACACGGCCTGGATATTGACCGCGCAGACGAGTTGATTGCACAGCTTTACGGTCTGGCCAGCACCAATATCGCCCACGCGCGATATCGTGGTGCCCATGGCCTTCAGATAGGGCAGGGCGCGTTCGAAGGCTTCAGTCTCCCCCCCCACCATGATGGAGAGCGTTGCATTCTTCGCTCCAATCGGCCCACCGGAAACCGGCCCATCGAGCATCGAAACACCAACAGATGACAGATCGGCTGCCATCTTGCGCGTCGCTTCCGGCGAGATCGTGCTCATATCGACATAGAGCCTTCCCTTCGGCGGATTTGCCAGGATACCGTCGGTTCCGTAAACGACGCTTTCCACATGTGGCGTATTGGGAAGCATGGAGATGACGATGTCGGCGTCGCGAACTGCGTCCGCCACGTTGTCGCGCGCTCTCGCACCCAATTTTACCAAGGCATCACAGGCTTCCGATACGACATCATAAATTTTGACCACATATCCGGCGTTCAGAAGATGGCTGGCCATCTCCCTGCCCATGACGCCAAGGCCGATAAAGGCAACTGTTCTATCTGTTTCGTTGTTCACTACTGAGTTCCTCCCGGTAATAGCCGGTACGCAATCGATGTCAGTTGGACTGTTCGATCAGCGATAGCTTTTCGACGCGGCGAACGAAGTCCTCGTTCGCATCGAATTGCGCGCTTAGATATGAGGCCACCAAATCACGAGCCAGCCAGGGGCCGACGATCTGCGCGCCGATACACATGACGTTGACGTCGTCGTGTTCGACGCTTTGATGCGCCGAATGGACATCGTGGCAGACGGCCGCCCGAATGCCATGAACCTTGTTGGCAGCGATTGCGGCTCCGACGCCTGTCCCACAGACCAGAATGCCTCGCTCGGCCTCACCTGTGCGTACCTTCGAGCACAAAAGAGCCGCGATATCTGGGAAATCCACGGGCTCGGGATTGAAGCTTCCGATATCTTCGACCGCGTGGCCAAGTTCCTTCAGGAGAGCAAGCACTTCAGACTTCAGGGGGAACCCAGCGTGGTCGCTGCCGATAACTAATTTCATTGGTTTTTACTCGCTGACTGTTTGGAAAAATCGACACTCGAAAGATCAAGGCCGGCCGCAATCGCCGTCGCCTGCATGGTCGCTTTGCGACGGAACTCTGCGCCGATTTCGAAATGACGCGTCAGAAGCTCATCCGCCAAAGGCAAATTGCGCTCGATCAATGCTGACAAAATCATCCGGTGGTGGTCGACCAGGAAACCCTCGAAACCGTCGAGGCGCATAATCTGCTCGCGACGCTCGAGGTGCGAGCGCATCATCAGGCCGCGGATTGAGCTGTAGATGCTGGCCAGTGTCGGGGAGTGCGCCGCCTGTACGATCGCCTCGTGGAACTCGTAGTCGGCTACGCCGCCAGCCTCGGGATCACTGATCGTATCCATTATGCGACGCAATGCTGCAGATATACGAGCGAAGTCTTGCTCGGTCGCCTTCTGACATGCCAGCCGTACGGCGTGATGCTCAATCGCGATGCGCGCTTCCATGATGTCTTCAAGGGCATCGGATTGGTGCGCCAGCATGAAGCTGAAGAATGCACCGAGCGTACTAACGTCTGGCCGGGTAACGACCGTGCCGACGCCGTGACGGATTTCGACGGCGCCGATCATCGCAAGAGCCCGCAACGCCTCCCTGAGAACCGGCCTGCTCACCTCCAGCATCGCTGCAAGCTCCCGCTCCGGAAGCAGGCAATTGCCAGCTTTCAGTTGGCCGGAAAGCAATTGGTCGCGCAGGAACGCGGCAACCCTGCTGTGTGCGCTGTCGCCAGCCGATGCCTCGCGATGAATTTTCTTTTCGCTCATTATTTCATTGTCCATACCGTGGTATGACCACTGGTAAGACAGTCAGAGCTCGATGTCAATTTGGCTGACGAAATTATCTCCGAGGCGAAGTGTTGATTTAAGCTGCTTGCTGCCTGTCGTTTGGCGCTTAAGCGGGGTCTTCCTCACTTTTGTGACAGTAGAATTTGTGGTGGGCGAAACGCTAGACGCCGCACGGGTGGAGGGGAATTTCCGTGAAGTAGCGGCTAGGCAGAGATCAGATCAACCGATTGAAAGACGATCAAGTGGACGCCTTATGGCAGAATTGGCCGGTAGTATGCTCGGAGAACGCATGCTATCGGCCAATTGACGGGGTAGCGTATCCAACCCACAACGGAGAACGACTTTATGCCGAGCTTATTCTCCAGCGGAAGTGGTATCGTTACAGAATCCAAACAATTTCCGGTGGGCGCTCAGGCTCATGGAGGCGCGAAGATGCCTGCGCGGAGGGCCAAAGCCTTCGACAGCGCTTGAACGTAAGCCTCCGATGCACAACTCGTGGCAGAAATGGTTTCAACTGAAGAGTCTGGCGCCTACCAGGCCGTCCGAGCGGTGCTGAGTGCATATGAAATGCACGACGAAACGTGCGCGGCGAGGGGGTTGACCTTGATAACGCAATTTCCAGGATAGAACAGCTTATGCGCGTTAAGATGCTTCAGCAGTTCATCGACATTACGTTTGTCTGTAAGTGGAAATGAAATCGTCATTGCGCGTTTCCTACAACTGACAAAATAGCGAAAGGGAGTTAGAGGCGATTTTCTTCGCACTGCAACAATAATTTTTTAATGATCAAATTAAAATCGATTAGCTTCACATCTTGATTTTTTAAGATCGATTTAAACGTATGCGGTCGGATTTCGGCCGTGGGCGAACCTCGCATTCCTAGGCCCAGTTTCATGTGTTCGGGAGCGCCCGTTACGCCAGAGGCTTGACGCCAAGCAGCTTCGACAGAGCCATCGCTTTCTGCGCCGATCGGCGTTTAGAGTGATGCCGCTCCCAAACAGAGATTTATCGCCATGCGGACATCGCCTCGCCGAAGAAATATTTGGCAGCTTCGATTATTTCAGAGCCCAAAAAGTCATCAATTCCGATGTGATGAAAAAAACCAATGCATCGGCTGCATAGGTGGAGTGCAGGATTATCGCTGTTTAAATCGATTGAATCGCCTATATCTCAACCATCGAAACGACGCCGGAGCCAATCAAGGTTGCTGACGTTATAAAGCCTCAGGGAAGGGGATTACCATGAACGTAGCACGCTCTTTCAACAATTGGCGCAAGTTCCGTCAGACCGTTGCCGAACTTGGCCGTATGTCCAGCCGGGAACTGCAGGATCTCGGCATCGACCGCGCCGATATCCGTAGCGTTGCCCGCGCATCGATCGCGCGCTAACTGCGCAGCATCTGCTCTTTAAAACTGCTCGACGCCCGCTGATGACGCGGGCGTTTTTGCGTCAATCTCCCAAGTTTAAAGGCGGTTTTCTCCGTCTCTTGCTGCGAGGTTTCCGACGCGTATTTCTTGCATAGCTGCAGTGCAGCATAGGCTATATGAAGTCTCGTTGATTGCAGTATGTTGAACCCATCGAAGCGATGCACCTCCTCCCGCAGAGCTTCGAATTTCAGACGGCCCGCTCCTCCTCCCAGGGACGTCTGTAGGAACGGCGGCACTCCTCCTCCCAGTCGCTGTTCGGTTCTTTTCGAAAAGCCTGCCGCACCTCCTCCCGCGGCAGGCTTTTTCGTTTCTGGGCGTGTCCCGCGCTCAATGGGTTGAAATCGAGCTGCAGCTCTTTCCATCCGGCACCTGTGCTCATGCGTGTCACGCTTGGGGCAGGGAAGGTGATTCCAAAGCGACAGCAGCCACACGGCTGAAAGACAGTTCGCGCTCCATCCACTTGTCGTCTGCGGTGCAGTCAGGTCGCTTAATCCGCAAAGCGGTGATGCGATCCGGGCCGAACGCGTGGCTGCTCCACCCATTGGCGTTTCCGACCTCCGCTCTTTTGTCTGGCATCCCTAATCCAGTCCCATCCTTGGACGGTCAACCCGCAAGGGGTTCGCAGCTGCTGCGACCTCTGCGCCTTCGCCTTCGAGGTGACCGCGGCCGGGGCTTGGACACACGGGCGCCATCGAGCGGGGATCGGCCCCGCCAACGGATGGAGCCGCACATGTCACACGATCTCAGCCTCGCTCAAAACCACGCACTCGATCTTGCCCGGACCCTGATGGTTCCGGTCACCCTCTTTGAGGTGGATGGAGAGATCGGCGTCATGCCTTCCGCCGAATATGATGGCGACGAAGACGCCATCATCCACGAATACGACCCCTTCGCATACGGACCGGCTCATTGAGCCGGTTTCCCCCTGTCGGGTGCTGCTTGCGCCCATACGCGCAAAAGGGAGGCTTCGCCGCGAGCTTTACTCACACTTTTGCCAGTTGAGAACCGCGCCCTTGCGCGCTCGGGTCTTCGCGCCGGTGAGGCGTTCGATCAAGAAACAGAGTGGGAAGAGAGGAGTAGTCAACATGGAGAAGGCTGATATCGAAGCCCTGCGAGCGCGTGTCGGCTGTACTGCTATGCTGGAACACGAAGGCTTCGCCATCGATCTGAAAGAAAGCACGCGCCGCGCCGTGAAATTCCGGCGAGAGGACGACATCATCATCGTCATTCACGATGACAAAGGCTGGTTCGACCCACGCTCCGACGCCAAAGGCGACGTCTTTGCGCTTGCAAACTACCTGCTTGGCGGCGGCTTTTCCGAAGCGCTTGTGGCGGTCTGCGAACTCGTCGCCTATCAGCCGACCCTGCCGGCTTGGGAGCGGCCAGCGCGCCTCTTCAATGTTGGTGCGACGATCCCTGAACGATGGGACCATCGCAAGCGCCCAGGGCGCTCGTCTGCGACCTGGACCTATCTCACGCAGCATCGGGCTATTCCCGGGCATGTCGTCCGCAAGGCAATTGACGCCGAACTGCTTCGCGAAGGCCCCTACGGCAGCGCGTGGGCCAAGCACGTTGATGGCTCGGGTGAGATCATCGGATGGGAGGAGCGGGGACCCGATTGGCGGGGTTTTTCAACCGGGGGCGCCAAGCAGCTTTTCCGGTTCGGTGTGACAACGGCGCGGCGCATCTGCGTGACTGAAGCGGCGATCGACGCGATGAGCCTTGCAGCAATCGAGGAGACGAGAGGCGACACGCTCTATGTGAGCACCGGCGGTGGCTGGTCGCCGCTGACCGCTCAGGCGCTGGAGACCCTGGCATCCCAGCGACACACGCAGCTTGTCGCAGCGACGGACAACAACGTTCAAGGCGAGGTCTTTGCAGACCGGATCCGGCAGATGGCGGATGGCGCCGGCTGCGACTTCTCGCGGCTCAAGCCGCGCGTAGAGGACTGGAATGAGGAATTGAAGCAAAGGAGGGAGAGAGGGGAGTTGCCGCATACGCGCGCAACGCATCAAGGGTGACGCTTCGCCCGCCCGATGAGCGGCCCTTGACCCGCCGCCCGCGAGGCGCCGGCTGAGAAGGGGTGATCAAAGGACTGGAGAAGAGATCGACATGACCTAGGCTTCAGCCCAAACCCTTAAAGGAGCCGCAGATGTCAAATCCTCCGACAATCCGTAAAGTGTTCGAAGGCGTCGCCAGCCGCCAGCAGATGTATGCGTTGTTCAATCGTCACAGCCAGTCGCCGTTTGACGATGACCGCCTCTCAGGCCGTCGCTATGCCGGCGAGTGGTTCGAAATCACCGAGGCCAACCACGATCATATGCTTGAGATCCTGCCGCCGCTGTTCATCCGTGGCGACATGTTCGCCATGGGCGAGTTCCAGGCGGCAAGCGTTACCAGCGTGTTCTTCGCGCTGAAGATCGACGACCGCTTCCGCTGGTTTCACGGCCATTGCGACTTGGGAGACCATGGCTCGCCCGACCGCATGCGGGCCGAGATCATTGAGCGGGAATGCCGCCCGGTGCGCGCCATGAGCGCCCAAGAGAAGCTCGATCATATCTGGAGCACGACCGGCGCTGAGTTCCGTGCCTATGCTGATGCCCGCTTCCCTGCCGATCTGCGCAATCGCCAGATCGTGCTCGTCTTTCCCGCTGGGCAAGGCAAGATCTGGAAACTGCTCGACGATCTGACCGACGAGGAAATCGCTGCCAAGCTGCCGGTTCAGTTCCGGCTTCTGCCGGAAGCCGTCGCTGCCTGACGGGCAGCCGGCATCTCATCCAATCCCCTTCATCCCGCCTCTGACAACTTGCCTTCCCGGGCGAGTGAGCGGAGGCGCGCCTTCTCCAGAGGAGCTTTTCATGGCGCATAACGATCCCTTCACGCTCGACCTATTCGGCAACACAGCACTTTCATCCGGCTTCGACCTCGGCGCTACGGCCCTTTCCCCCGTTTTCGACAGAGGTACCGATGACGATCCGCCGCCTTCAACGCCCGCGCCTGCGATGCCGGTGCCGGCGACACCTAAACCAAAAACCCCGATGCGGGCGCGGATCGACTTTCGCCTGGAGGGTTCTCGCAATCTCGCGCATTCCTGGCGCGAGCGAGCGCATGACAATATCGCGGCGATCCTGATGACGGCCGAGATCGAACGACAGGATCGACCGGCGCGTCCGGATGAGCAGGCCAAGCTCATCCGCTTCACCGGCTTCGGTGCGTCGGATCTCGCCAACGGCATGTTCCGTCGGCCGGGCGCTCAAGAGTTTCGCGAAGACTGGAGCGAGATTGCCGGCAACCTCGAGTCGTCGGTCAATGCAGCGGACTATGCGTCGCTCGCCCGCTGCACGCAGTATGCCCATTTCACGCCCGAGTTCATTGTCCGCGCCATCTGGTCGGCGCTCATCCGGATGGGATTTGCTGGCGGCCGGGTTCTCGAGCCGGGGATCGGCACAGGCATGTTCCCAGCGCTGATGCCGGACACACTCTCCCGCACCAGTCATCTGACCGGCATCGAGCTCGATCCGGTCACGGTTCGCATCATCCGCCTGCTGCAGCCGCGGGCCAAGATCATCACGGGAGATTTTGTGCGGGTCGCGTTGCCTGCGCATTTCGATCTGGCCATTGGCAATCCGCCGTTTTCGGATCGTATCGTCCGCAGCGATTCCGCCTTTCGATCGCACGGCTTCCGTCTGCATGACTATTTCATCGCAAAGGCGATCGATCGGCTGAAGCCCGGCGGGCTCGCAGCCTTCGTGACGTCCACTGGCACCATGGACAAGGCCGACGCCCGGGCGCGTCAGCACATCGCCGGCATGGCCGATCTGGTCGGTGCCATCCGGTTGCCGGAGAGAAGTTTCCGGGCGCAGGCCGGCACCGATGTCGTCGTCGATATCCTCTTCTTCCGAAAGCGCCGGGAGGATGAGCCCGTCTGTGATGACGCCTGGCTCGATCTGGCCGAGGTGGAGGGTTCAGCTGAAGACGGGCAAGCGATCCGCGTCAATCGTTGGTTTGCCGACCATCCGGGCATGGCGCTTGGGAAGCACGCGATCGTCACAGGCCAATACGGCGAAACCTACACATGCCTGCCGCTCGGCAACGACACTGAAGCCGCACTGTTGGAGGCGGTTCAGCGGCTTCCGACGCGAATCTACGACGGTGAGGCCGGATTGGTCGACTTCGAACTCGAGGATGAAGTCGCCGATGCCATGGCTGAACGGCCCGACGATCCGAAGGTTCGCGAAGGCAGCTACTTCGTCGGCAAGGCGACCCAACTCATGCAACTCATCGATGGGCAGCCGGCTCCCGTCGAGGTGAAGAAGGGCAGGGCGGCCGACGGTGTCTTTGCCAAACATGCCCGGATCATCCGCAAGCTGATCCCGATCCGCGACGCCGTTCGAAGTGTCCTGAAGCTCCAGGAGCGCGATCAGCCATGGAAACAGGCACAGGTCTCACTGCGAATTGCCTGGTCGAGCTTCGTACGCGAGTTCGGTCCGATCAATTTTACCACCGTGTCGACATCGGAAGATCCGGAAACTGGAGAAATCCGCGAAACCCATCGGCGCCCGAACCTGCAACCCTTTCTCGATGATCCCGATTGCTGGCTGGTCGCCTCGATCGAGGACTATGACCTCGAGACCAATACCGCCAAGCCTGGCCCGATCTTTTCTCAGCGAGTGATTTCGCCACCGCCCGCGCCGGTGATCACCTCCGCCCTCGACGCGCTGGCCGTCGTTCTTAACGAGCGCGGGCATGTCGATCCCGATCACATTGCCGAACTTCTGCATCGAGACGTTGCTGAGGTCATCGAGGAACTGGGGGACGCGATCTTTCAGGATCCGGCGACGGGCGCTTGGGCTATGGCTGACGCCTATCTGTCAGGTGCCGTCCGGTCGACGCTGGCAATCGCTCAGGCGACCGCGGCGCTCGATTCCACATTCCAGCGAAACGTCACTGCGCTGGAGCGCGTGCAGCCGGCCGATCTGCGGCCATCGGACATTACCGCTCGGCTCGGCGCCCCCTGGATTCCCGCCGACGACGTCGTTGCCTTCGTCAGAGCGACGATGGAGGCCGATATCACCATTCATCATCTGCCGGAACTGGCGACCTGGACGGTCAATGCCCGACAGTTGGAATGGTCAGCCGCCGGCACCACCGAATGGGGCACCCACCGCCGACACGCCGGCCAGCTCTTGTCCGATGCTTTGAATTCATCGGTTCCGCAGATCTTCGACACGATCCGCGATGGTGACACCGAGCGCCGGATCCTCAACACGGTGGAGACGGAAGCGGCCAAGGAAAAGCTCGCCAAGATCAAGGCTGCCTTCCAGTCGTGGATCTGGTCGGACCCCGACCGCACCGACCGGCTGGCGCGAGTCTATAACGACACCTTCAACAATATCGCGCCGCGGCATTTCAACGGCGATCATCTCCAGCTACCGGGCGCCTCAGGCGCCTTTTGTTTGTACGGTCATCAGAAGCGGGGCATCTGGCGGATCATATCGTCTGGCTCCACCTATCTTGCCCATGCCGTCGGCGCCGGCAAGACGCTGACCATGGCAGCCGCCGTGATGGAACAGCGCCGGCTCGGGCTTATCAACAAGGCGATGCTCGTCGTTCCTGGCCATTGCCTGGCGCAAGCGGCCCGGGAGTTTCTGGCGCTCTATCCAAACGCACGCATTCTCGTGGCCGACGAGACCAACTTCGTCAAGGAAAAGCGCCACCGCTTCCTGTCGCGGGCGGCGACCGCCAATTGGGATGCTGTCATCATCACCCATTCAGCCTTCCGGTTTATCTCCGTGCCGTCCGCCTTCGAGGCACAGATGATCCAGGACGAGCTGGAGCTCTACGAGGATCTTCTTACCAAGGTCGACAGTCAGGATCGCCTCTCGCGCAAGCGCATCGAACGGATGAAGGAAGGCCATAAGGAACGGCTGGAGGCGCTCGCCACCCGCAAGGACGGTCTGCTGACGATCTCCGAACTTGGCATCGACCAGATCATCGTCGATGAGGCGCAGGAGTTCCGCAAGCTCTCCTTCGCGACCAACATGTCGACGCTGCGCGGCGTCGATCCGAACGGATCGCAGCGCGCCTGGGATCTGTTCGTCAAATCCCGCTTTGTCGAGACCAAGAATCCGGGCCGGGCATTGGTGCTGGCGTCGGGAACGCCGATCACCAATACGCTCGGCGAAATGTTCTCCGTCCAACGCCTAATGGACCCGACAGCCTTGTCCGAGCGTGGGTTGCATGAGTTCGATGCTTGGGCATCGACCTTCGGCGATACATCGACCGAACTCGAACTGCAGCCATCTGGGAAATACAAACCGGTCACGCGCTTTAGCCAGTTCGTCAATGTACCGGAACTGATCGCGATGTTCCGGTCCTTCGCCGACGTCGTGCTGCCGGCCGATCTTCGCACTTACGTCAAGGTTCCGGACATCTCGGGCGGCAAGCGCCAGATCGTCACCGCCGAACCGACTCCGGCCTTCAAGGCGTACCAGAAACAGCTCGATGCGCGGATCAAGGTAATCGAGATGCGCGAGGGGCCGGCAAAGCCCGGTGATGACATCCTGTTGTCCGTTATCACCGATGGCCGCCATGCGGCGATCGATCTCAGATTGGTGGATCCCGCCAACGACAATGAGGAGGAAAACAAGCTCAACGCGCTTGTCCGCAATGCCTTCCGCATCTGGCAGGAGACAAGCGAGGCCGAATATCGGCGCAAGGATGGCAAGCCCTTCGATCGATCCGGCGCCGGCCAGCTGATCTTTTCCGATCTCGGCACGATCTCCGTCGAAGCCTCGCGCGGATTTTCCGCCTATCGCTGGATCCGAGACCAGCTCGTTCATTTGGGCGTGCCGGCATCCGAGATCGCCTATATGCAGGATTTCAAGAAATCCGAGGCCAAACAGCGGCTGTTCACCGACTTCAATGCCGGCAAGATCCGCTTTATCATCGGCTCGTCCGAGACCATGGGCACCGGGGTCAACGTGCAGGCACGTCTGAAGGCACTGCACCACCTCGATGTGCCTTGGCTGCCGTCGCAGATCGAGCAACGCGAAGGCCGCATCATCCGCCAGGGCAATCAGCACGATGAGGTCGACGTTTTCGCTTACGCGACCCTCGGTTCGCTCGATGCCACGATGTGGCAGAACAACGAGCGCAAGGCTCGCTTCATTGCCGCCGCCCTTTCCGGCGATACCAGCGTCCGGCGGCTGGAGGATATGGGTGAGGGGCAGGCGAACCAGTTCGCCATGGCCAAGGCCATCGCATCCGGCGATCCGCGTCTGATGCAGAAGGCAGGGCTGGAAGCGGAAATCGCCCGGCTCGATCGCCTGCGCGCAGCTCACGTCGACGATCAGCACGCCATTCGCCGGCAGATCCGCGATGCCGAGCGCGATTTCGAGGTTTCGAATCGCCGCATCGGTGAGATCGGCAAAGACATCGAACGCTTGGTTCCAACGTCAGGTGATGCCTTCGCGATGGACGTCGGCGGCGCTCAATTCGACGAGCGCAAGCTGGCGGGCCGGGCGCTCATGAAGGAGATTCTGACCCTGGTTCAGCGACAGCAGGAGGGCAATGTCGTCGTCGCATCAATCGGCGGCTTTGAGCTGGAATACTCGGGCGAGCGGTTCGGCAAGGACGGATATCGTTATGTCACCATGCTTCAGCGAAGCGGTGCCGACTACGAAATCGAGTTGACGGTCACGGTCACGCCCGTCGGTGCGGTTTCGCGGCTGGAGCATGCTCTGTCAAATTTCGAAGCCGAGCGGCACAGTTATCGGCATCGGTTGGCGGACGCTCAGCGTCGTCTTGCCTCCTATAAACCGCGCGTCGGCGAAGGTTTCGCACTCGCCGTCGAACTCGAGCTGAAACTGCAGCAACTTGCCGAGATCGAGAAGGACCTCGCCGCCACGGGAGAGCTCGAGGAAGCCATCGATCGGGCCGCGGCCTGACGGTCGCTTGCGCTGGAGGTCAACTCCCCTCAGGTCTTATCTCTCATCGCGGCCCGCAAAGTGTCGTTGATACGGTCCTGCCAACCAGGGCCGTCTTCCTGGAAAAAGGCGAGCACGTCGCTGTCGATCTTGAGTGAAACGAGTTCTTTGGTGTTTGGCAGCGCTGGTCGTTCAACCACCGGCACTGCTGCCTTCTTCGCCGGTTTGAACAATGCTTCGGCCGCATCCATGGGGTTGACGTGTCTGCGAGGCGGGTTTGCCATAGGGACTGCTTTCTAGTTTGAGTAAATCGCATGATTGCTGTTCGTCATGCTCAAAGTCACCAGCTCTTGCGGAGCGCTCCCTGTGGAGGGTAGGCGCCCTTTTGTTTTCAAACGGCCAAGGCCGCTGCCATACTCGTCATAAGGAGCGATGGCTCGGGGTGGATTCAAGCGTGGCGCAGGCATTGCAGATCGGCATTCAATAGCTCCTTTTATCCCCCTTTTGTCGGACAGGTAGGTGCGCAACGGGCGAGATCAAAAGAAAAGTAAATTGAAACAATGGATTAGAAATTGGAATGAGAAGAAGTTTATATCAAGGCTATTTGAGAGTTCTGAAAAACTAGTCGCAGGACGGCCCATCGGCTGACGGTTTCCTCAATCGCGCCGGTCGCGCCATACCGGGCGCGCGCCCTTCGCAAGGCTGAAGAGCCTTGCTTGTCCGCGTGCCAGGCATGCTCCGCCGCAATTGCAGCCGCCGGGTTCGTCCCGCGGGTATCGGGTGAGGTCTTCGAGAAGAAGACGTGAAGGGATGGTCAGCCTGTCCGCCCCGAAACCCGAGAGGTCACAGCCATGCAGTTGATTACAGCCGATCCGCGCAGCCTGAAGGAAAATCCCGACAAGCTCCGCCAGTCGAAATCCACGCCACAGTCTGATGCGCTTCTTTGCGCATCGATCAGGGCGGTTGGCGTCGTGCAGCCCCCGGTCGTCAAGCTCGATCCGGATGGTGGCAACAGCTACATCATCGTCTTTGGTCACCGCCGTACTGCGCAAGCAATCGCCGCCGATCTTGCGGAAATCTCCGTGCTGTTGATCGAACCCTCCGACGATCTTGCCGCCATGCAGTCCTTTGCCGAGAATATTGCTCGCGAGCCTCTGAGCCCGATCGACCAGTGGCGCGCCATCGAACGCCTGGTCGCGCTCGGATGGACCGAGGAATCGATAGCGCTTGCCCTGGCACTGCCGGTTCGCCAGATCCGCAAACTTCGTCTGCTGGCAAATATCTTGCCGGGCATGCTGGACCAGATGGCACGAGGCGACATGCCGAACGAGCAGCAACTGCGCACGATCGCGGCCGCGAGCCAGGAGGAGCAGGCGGAGGTCTGGAAGAAATACAAGCCGAAGAAGCAGGATCCTCAAGTCTCTTGGTGGGAAGTAGCCCGGGCGCTGACCAAGACCCGCATGCTGGCAAAACATGCCAGCTTCGGCGAGGATCTGGCACAGGCCTACGGGATCACATG
Organism: Rhizobium sp. GW821-FHT14E12; assembly: GCF_058803745.1. Lineage (NCBI taxonomy): Bacteria > Pseudomonadati > Pseudomonadota > Alphaproteobacteria > Hyphomicrobiales > Rhizobiaceae > Rhizobium > Rhizobium sp. GW821-FHT14E12. Next base: position 216,119 of record NZ_JBXAPH010000007.1, on the reverse strand, counting down.
GGCGGAGGATCTGTTTGCGCCGGCCGATGAGGACAGCCGCTATACGACTGATGTCGAAGCCTTCTTCGGCGCGCAGCAGGAATGGCTGGCGAACAACCTGCCTAAGCGCGGCTCGATCATAGAAGCCAGCGAATACGGGCAGGTCAAGCTCCCAGCCAGGGCCCAACAGGTCTATGGTAAGCCGGGTAAGGGCGATCTGACCGGCTGGTATGTCAATCAGCGTGACGGTTCCGTCCAATCGGTCGTCTATCGCATGCCGGAAACGAAGAAGGTGAAGACGGGTGATGGCGTCGCGGCTTCTGCCGAGGAGGCAACGGAAGCAAAGCAGCGGCCTGACGTCACGCAGAAGGGCCTCGACATGATCGGTGACCTGCGCACTGATGCCCTCCACGAAGCGTTGTCACGTGCCCCAATCGAGGACGACACGCTGATGGCGCTGCTCATCCTCGCCTTCGCCGGCACGAACGTCACGATCGCCAGCGGCTCTTCGGACAATCCCTATGGCCGCGCCAAATGCGGGCGGCAAGCTGCCCGGCTAATTGGTAAGGACGGCAAGCTCACCTTCGAGCGCGACACGCTGGTCAGGGCCGCGCGTTCGATCCTGATCGAGGTGGTGTCCCTGCGGCGCAATCGCTCGGATAGTGGTCTCGTTGCCCGCATCGCCGGCGATGCAATCGGTGCCGACGGCTTCCTGCCGAACATGGCGACGGAAGGCTTCCTTTCATGCCTTTCGCGCAATGCCTTGGAGACAGCTGCGGATGCAGCCAGCGTTCCCTGCCGCATCAAGGTGAAGGATACCAGGGCGGCTCTTGTCGAACATTTCGTAGAGGCGAAGCTGGTCCATCCGGCTGCGCTCTTGGCGCCATCGCCAGAAGAGGTCAAGGCGTGGACGGCACAGCATCCCTCTGCCGAGGGCCAGGGGGATACGAGCGAAACGGCGGCAGAGTCGGTGAGAACCCCCGTGTCCAGTGGGCTCCAGGAAGACAGCTCTTCGATTGGAGAGGACGTCGACCACGGTTTTCGCGAGGCGGCCGAGTAGCCCGAAACGCTTAAGACGCGAACTGACGCCGCCGGCTCTTGCCGGCGGTGTTTTTGTCCACCATGGGACAGCTGTGCCAACGTGCGCAGCCGAACAGAACATCTCAAACAGCGCTTTTGCCTCATCACAAATCGCTATAGGCTGCCAACCGATGATCGAACGGGGCTGCAACAACTTATGGGTCGAGCCTTGTCAAATCTCAAAATTCTTGCAGATTTCTGTGTTTTCTGTATTATTCAAATAATACAGAAAAGGACGCTGCAATGAGCAATAAATCCATTTCGACGGCTGAATTTATGCGCCATTTCGGACGCTATCATGATGAAGCGCAAAAGCGGCCCATCACTCTGACAAAACATGGCCGTCCGTCTGTCGTCGTCGTGCCCATCGAGCTTTTCGAGCGCATGGTGGGAATCGAAGATCCGCGCCGCGTCTACAAGACCGGCGAGACGCCCCCAGAGCTGGCCGGCATGATTTTGGCGGAGCTTGACCGCCAAGCAGCAGATGACGAGCCGCAGCAATGAACGCAAGGCACAAGCAGGGGCAGATAGTGGACTACCCTTACCTTTGGCTTTGGCAGGCCGAGCAGGGGCGGGATCATGGCGAAAAGGATCGGCCGGTTTGCCTGTCCATCGTCATCGAGGACAAGAAGCAAGGCATCCATCATTTAATTCTATTGCCGATTTCGTCCACTCCGCCGCGCAAGGATCAGGAGACGCTTGAAATTCCTGCCCTGGAACTCAGGCGCGCAGGACTTTCCGACGCCAAGCAGGGCTGGATCACCGTCAGCGAATACAATTACGACATTCTCGAAAAGTCGTTCTATTTCGACGCGAGGAAGGCGCCACGAGGATCGTTCAGCAAGCCTTTCCTCGATCAGATCAATGCAAAGTTCCGACAGACACTACAGGCCAGGGGCGGCAAAGTGGATCGGATGAAGTAGCAGGCACCAGCGGCGGGGCTCACGATCACGGATGCGGCAATCGGTCTCCCTCTCTCAAGCACAAAATCGGATTTCCCTATCCTTCCGCGTGCCGATCTGCTGCGGCCCGATGCGCAAATGAACTCCGCTCCGGTGATCGGAGTGCCGGACAGGCTTGACGAGATCGGTTGCGAGCCTCTGGAAAGCATACGCGCATTCGGTCGGCCGACTGCCAAGCCATGAAGGATCCTTCTGCGTGATCGCTTGAGTTCCTCCTGAAGCCACTCATCCGGCCGGCTCAACTCCTCGGTTTTGCTGCGGTCTGACATGGGCGCGTCCCTGTCAAAGGCCGCTGTCGCGCCGCGTTGCGGCAGGACGCCCGCGTCTTCGCAAGGCGGGGCCGCGTCTGGCGCAGACCGCTCATGCAGTCCGCGTCATCCACAACCCTTCCTCGCTCAGCCCGCAGCGCCCTGACCTTGGGCCGGGCCGCTGATGCCCATGTCCTTTCGACCGCACCCGAGGAACAGAGCCGGACAAACGACCGGCAACCCGCGGGCTTTGCTGAAAAATCGCTCGAAAGGATACCATCATGACCACGAACTCTCGCTCCACCCAAAAGGCTCGCCCCGCAAAGTCCCAGCGCGCCACTACCCTCGAAATGGTCAGGCACGCCTGCCCCGACACCGCCCAGGCGCTGCGCATCTCAGAAAGCTTCGGCCTTGCCGTCATCGACAGTGGTGGCATCCGTGATCTCCATCGGTCCCAACTGATCGAGAGCGCCGAGGCGCTGAAAGACGGCCTTGCCGAAAAGGCCATGCAGATCCACATGCAGCGCATCGTCGGATCCTTTGTCGGCTCCGCCTACGGCGCCGGGCAGTTCTACAGCCGCTCGGTCACCGAAGCCCGCGACCTCACCACCAAGCTCTCCAACGACGATCGCGACGAAGACCTGGAAGGCCCTGTAGGGTTCGACAGCCGCGCCCAGCGCAAACGCGAATTCGCCGCCGACATGGGGCTACAAGCCCACGTTCTCAGAATGGCAGCCGAAGGCGCCGTCTCCGCCTACGAAGACATCACCGGCGAGACCTGGAAGCCCTACGAGCGCACCCTCGAGCAGCCCGGCTTATCCGTCGACCAGAAAGCAGCCAGCGCCCAGATGGCAGCATTCGAATAGGACGATCGCGGGGCTTCGGCCCCGCATTTTCCTTTCCAGATTGAGGCGGTCGGCGCCTCAAGGCGACAGCATTTTGAGTGTGAGCATATCGCGCCCACGCGGTCCGTTCCGGATCGCGGTCTAGCTTCGCCCGGCTGCGTGCCGGCACAACGGCAAGCCGTCCTCCACTTCGTTCCGGCCCAGATCCCACTATCCCCACTCCCCGTGGGATCACCTCGGGTGCGCCGTCGCCGGCCTCCGCTCTTCGACCGCCGTGACGGACCGCGATGGGCGCGGTCTTCGAATCGAGGAGAACAAAATGAGACAGGAAAGCAGGAAGAGCGGTCAGGAAACGCGGGTCGACATCTATTCAAAAATCACAGACCGCATCATCGCCTCGCTAGAGGAGTGCGTCCGCCCTTGGGTGCAGCCCTGGAGCACAGGCCATCTGGAAGGTCGCATTACCCGTCCATTGCGGCACAATGGCGAGCCCTATTCCGGCATCAATGTTCTGCTGCTCTGGTCCGAAGCGGTATCGCGCGGTTTCCGCTCGCCGACATGGATGACATTTCGCCAGGCAGCCGAGCTTGGCGCTCATGTCCGCAAGGGTGAGACCGGTTCGACTGTCGTGTATGCGAACCGTGTCAGGAGGACGGAAACGGCTGACAATGGCGACGAGGTTGAACGCGAGATTCCTTTTTTGAAGGCCTACACGGTTTTCAATCTCGAACAGATCGATGATCTGCCCGATGAATACCTGCCATCTCTCGCCGCAAATCCCAGGCTGGACGTCAATCGCAGTGCCGCAGCGGACGCATTTTTCGCGGCAACGGGAGCCGTGATCCGCCACGGTGGCAACAAGGCATTCTTTGCTCCAGGCCCGGATATCATCCAGATGCCGCCGATCGAAACCTTCCGGGATGTGGAATCCTACTACGCGACCCTGGGCCATGAACAAATTCACTGGGCTGGAGCGAAGCATCGCCTCGATCGTGATCTCTCGCACTACGGGAAAGACAAGACCGAGCGCGCGCGTGAAGAGCTGATCGCCGAACTCGGCGCCGTTTTCCTGTGCGCCGATCTCGGCATCGTGCCGGAGATGGAGCCGCGACCGGATCACGCGAGCTATATCGCATCCTGGCTCTCGGTTCTCAGACATGAGAAACGGTTCGTCTTTTCCGCAGCCGCGCATGCGCAAAGGGCGGTGGCGTATCTCCACGATCTTCAACCGAAGGCGCAACAACGAGCAGCTTGAGTCACATCAAGTTGCGCGGACGCACCAGGAAAGGATCCTTTCTGCGGACTGCGGACTGCGGACTGCGGACTGCGGACTGCGGACGAGCTGAACGACTGACGTGCACTGCGGCGTGTGCATGGTGAGATGGGGCGGCTGTGTAAACGAAGCCATCAAAGCAGCGCGGCAATCCCACAACTGGGGGAGAAACAGGTCGAGATCCATCCCGCGGGTGCGTCGAGGCGAGCGATCAAGCTTGGTGTTTGTGAGCTGAGCGCGCTGAAGCGTGGGGCAGGGCGTTTACAACCGATCCCCGCCAGATGACGCCATTGCCGTATCCTTGCGACCTGTCAGCTGGCTCACCCACTGCGGTCTCGATGGGGCATGTCTGACCGAAGACCACCGAGCTGAAACTCGGTTCGATCGGCATCCGCAACGGCCGGCTCGTTTTCTTCCCCTGTGCGCTGGAGCGCCCATTCCTCGCGAAGGCCAAGAAAGCCTCACCTTTGGCCGTCCTCCACTGACGTTTCGGCCTTTCAGGTGCAGGCCGATCGTCCCCGGTCTGATCGACAGCCATCGAGGCCGCGGTGGGCGCGGCCCGAGCAACAGAAAAGGAATACGACAATGGCAACCATCGGCTCTTTCACCGCTTCCGGCAACGGCTTCAACGGCACCATCAAGACCCTCAACCTCAACGTCAAGGCGACGATCCGCGCAGTCGAGCGCGCCAGCGAAAAGGGTCCTGACTTCCGCATCCTCGCAGGTAATGTCGAGTTCGGCGCAGCGTGGAAGAAGACCTCGAACGAAGGCCGCGACTACCTCTCGGTCAAGCTCGACGACCCGAGCTTCCCGGCTCCGATCTACGCAACCCTGATCGAGGTCGAAGGCGAGGAAGGCCTCTCCCTCATCTGGTCCCGGCCGAACCGGGACTGACAGCAACGAAGGCCCCGCCGAAAGGCGGGGCTCTCCCTTTTTTGGATCACTTGTTCAGTGCATCCTTGAGCGCCTTTGCCGGCGCAAAGGTGAGCTTCTTCGAAGCCGCGATTTTCACGGTCGCGCCGGTGGACGGGTTGCGGCCCTCGCGTTCCGGCGACGCCTTGACTTTGAACTTTCCGAAGCCCGGGATGGAGGTTTCAGCGTCGGAGCCGGCAGCTTCTGCGATCGCCTTGAACACGGCTTCGACGATACCTTTGGCCTGAGCCCTCGTCAGGCTGTTGTCGGCGGCGATCTTGTCGGCGATTTCATTGGTGGTGGTCATGGAATTTCCTCACATCATATTAGAAGAGAGAATCCCTGTCAGCTTGCGATGAGTTTGTCATTGACGCGCTGCGATGTCGAACGCCGGATTTCCGGGGTTTCCACAGTTGATTTCGGTCTATAGCCGCGTTTTCGCTTTTCGCGGAGAAGTTCAAGGAACAGACCGATGGCCTGCTTCTCCTCATTGAAGAGCTGCACCTTCTGCTGGCCGCGTGTCCCGATCCGCCCCCAGCTTCGCACCAACGACACGTCTCCAAGGAGTGTCGGCTCTACGGAGAGCGCATAAAACCGTGCCATCTTCTTCTCAGGCTCGATGCGCTCGACATAAAGGTGATAGGGTTGAACGATCATCGGCGAAGAATCTCGCCTTCTGATCCGTTCGTCCAATGAGAGTTATGAATCGGACAATGGCCATGGATTCATTCTGGTGATCGGACGTCGCCGCCGCCAACTTGCCGCTGTTGGTGACGAAGACTGTATCTTGCCGGGGCTCTGGTAATCGTCACTCTCGTCGTTTCTAGCGTTCGACGTTCCTGTAAAATCGGTTCTCGCCCACACATGCTTTCATGTCGTCGCGCCGAAACCAAATCGCACGACCGCATCTCAGTGGCGCATTGCCGGCGGTGAACACGATCTGCTCGTCGCCGCGCATGCGCAGGACCTCGTGCGGCAGGATCAGTGCACGGCGCGTGAGCTGTTTGGAGCGCGTGCGAGATGATCCCGACATCTGCGACGACCGGCTGGTCTGGTCGACCTCGACCGTCGTGTCGCCGCAGCGCTTCGAAATATAGTCGGCCGTTTCCGGATCGTTGATCGCGGCAAATGAGACCCAGGACGCAGACTCGAACCATTTCGACGTTGCGTCACGCCCGCCATAGGCTTCGCGCATCTGCCCGATCGACTGAAAGATCAGCGTCAGAGTGATGCCATACTTGCGCCCGGCGTCGCGGGCGGTTTCGAGAATGCGCAGATAGCCGAGACGTGCCACCTCATCCAGGAGAAATAGCGTCCTGTCATTCACCTCGCCGTTGCGATTGTAGATCGCGTTCATCAGCGCACCGAGGATCACGCGTACGAGCCCCGGATGGGTCTCCAGCACCTTGAGATCGAGCGCGATGAAGATGTCCGTATTGCCGGCGGCGAGATCGTCTGTCGTGAAGCTCGACCCGGACACCAGCGCCGCATAGTTCGGGTAGGAAAGCCAGTGCGTCTCTTTCACCGCATTGGCGTAGACGCCGCTGAAGGTCTCAGGCGTCATTGAGATGAATGGCGCTACGTTCTCCTTCACGAAGGCCGAATCCGACTGGTCGTAGATGTTGGTCAGACGCTCACGCAGCTTCGGCTCGGGCTCGGAAAGGTTGGCGCGGACCTGCCGCAATGTCTGATCCTTTTCTTGCCGGTGACCGGACAGGCAGACGTCAGCAATAAGCGCGGTGAGCAGTTGCAGTGCGGAGGCGCGGAAGAAGTCGTCGCGCGCCGATGCTTGCCGTGGATTGTCGGTCATCACCCATGTGGCGACCGCGACGATATCCTCCTCCTTGGTGCTGCCGAACCGGCCGATCCAGTCGAGCGCATTGAAACCGATCGCGGGATTGCCCGAACCAAGCACGACGACATTCCGGCCGGCCCGCTTTCGATGCTCGATCACCATCGGCGCGACCTCGCTCGACGGGTCGAGCACCACGAGGCCGCCGCCCCATTTAAGCGCGGTCGGGATGGTCACCGACGTCGTCTTGAAGCCGCCCGAGCCGGCGAAAACGACCCCATGCGATGAGCCGAAGGATCCGTCGAACGTCAGAAGCGGAGTCTTGCCGCCAGCCCCCCATGTGTTTCTGGCATCGGCGCGAAACGACAACATCGACACGCTGTCGCGGTCGACACGGTATCGCTCGCCGATGACGATGCCGCCGGTGCCGGGAAACAGCCGCTCCGCCTCGGGCATACCCATCCAGTCGCTCTCGCCATGGATGGCGCGTTTGCCCCGGATGCGACGCGGCGCAGCGACGGAGAACGCAGCGTTGCCCTTGATCGCAACGCGCAATCCGAACACTCCGGCGACCAGGGCAACGGCCGCACCGGCCATCGTCGCCGGATCGGCGTAGGCAATCGGCGAGCGTCCCGCCGGCACCTCAGCTGCAAAAGCCGAAATCCGTGTCGCCTCGCGCAGCATTGCAATCATCATCGTCGCCAAGAATCCGGCGACAACGCTGCACCCCGCCACCTTGATGTTCGACGAACCGCTCGTCGCAAAAAGGAAGATGATGCCGATTGCTCCGGCAGCAACGTAGGGCAGAGCGATTCCGACCCGGCCGAGGATCAGGCGAACACCATCTGTCTTGCCCAAGGTGGCAAGCCATTGCTCGATGCCGGTCATACCAATGACAGCGACGATCATCAGCAGCGCTGGAACGATGGCGAGCAGGATCCTATTCGGTGTCACGGCCAAAGGCCTCCGCGCCGATCGCCGTCAGGCGTGATTGCTCCGCCGCGTCATCACGCAATCGCCCGGCGGCGTCGATCAGCAGGCCGAGCAGCAGCGCCCGTTTCTCGTAGCGCAGGCCCGCCTTGACGATCAGGCCTCCAAGTTCGATTTTCTCGCGCGTGTCTTTCTTCCGCGCCTCTGACGATGCCGACCGACCCATCCGCTCAAGCCTCGCCAGCATTGCCCGCAGCCGCGCCAGCCGTGAACGGTGGGGTCTCAGGCTTCCGAGGTTTTGCGTCTTGTTTGCGAAACCGCGCCGCAAGCTCCTCAAACGCCTTTTGCAATTCCGTTTCGTCGATCTCGATTTCGCCCAATCCGGCCTTCAGCGCGACGCGGCCAATCCGCTCGGCCTCCCGTGTCTCGGCCTGTCGAAGCTGATCCTGCAGCCGGGCGATTTCTTCTCTGATCTTTGACGACGGCTTCTTCATTCCGGTTGAACCCCTCATGTCCGATGCGTTTGCGCTCGGATATGAGTTTTCCCCGGATAGGTCGCGTATGCGACTAATAAAAAAGCTAGTCGGCGAGCCCGACGCTTTGGACGATCATCCCGGCCGTTCCGAAGGAGCGGTTTCCAAGGGCGCAGTAATACGTCGCTGAAGCGACGTGGCTGCGGCGGCCCGGCGAGGCTGATCGGCTCCCCACGAACACGATGTTCGTTCAACCGTCGGGATCCGTATCGCCTTGGCCATCACGCATTTCACGCCCCAGCTTATCGGACGCGGCAATGGCCGCAGCGCCGTGCTGTCGGCGGCGTATCGTCATTGCGCCAGGATGTCCTACGAGATCGAGGCGCGCACGGTAGACTATTCCAACAAGCGCAATCTCGTCCATGAGGAATTGCTGCTTCCACCCGATGCTCCGAAATGGGCGTTGGCGCTAATCGCCGATCGGTCGGTTGCCGGGGCGACTGAGGCCTTCTGGAACCGCGTCGAGGCATTCGAGAAGCGGGAGGATGCGCAGTTCGCCAAGGAGTTCATCATCGCGCTGCCGATCGAATTGTCGACGGAGCAGAACGTCGCGCTGATGCGCCAGTTCGTGTTCGAGCAGGTGTTGGCGCGCGGACAGGTCGCCGACTGGGTCTATCATGACGAACCCGGCAATCCGCATGTTCACCTGATGACGACATTGCGTCCGCTCACGCAGAAGGGCTTCGGTGCCAAGAAGATCGCCGTCGTTGGTGACGACGGCCAACCGGTTCGCACGAAAAGCGGCAAGATCCAGTATCGGCTGTGGGCCGGCGAGAAGGCGGAGTTCCTGCAGCAGCGCAATGGCTGGCTCGACCTCCAGAACCAGCATCTCGCACTCGGCGGGCATGAAATTCGTGTTGATGGCCGTTCCTACGCCGAGCGCGGCATCGACATCGTTCCTACCATCCATATCGGTGTTGGCGCCAAGGCCATCCACCGCAAGTCGGAGCAGGATGGAAGCGCCATCGAGCTCGAACGGTTGAAGTTGTTCGAGGAGCAGCGGCAGTTCAACGCCCGACGCATCGAGAAGCGGCCGGAGATCGTGCTCGATATGATCTCCTCGGAAAAGAGTGTCTTCGACCAACGTGACGTCGCCAAGGTCCTGCATCGATACATCGATGATGCGGGCACCTTCTCGCAACTGATGGCGCGGATCCTCCAGAGTCCGGAAATACTGCGCATCGAGCGCGACAGCGTTGACTTCGCCACCGGCGAAAGGATCGGCGCCCGCTATACCACGCGCGAACTGATCCAGATGGAAGCGACGATGGCGAGGCGGGCCGTGGCGCTGTCGCAAGCCAGAGGCTTCGGCATGAATGGCCGCGTTCTCGAGGCAACCTTCGAACGTCATCCACGCTTGTCGCTGGAACAGAAGACCGCGATCGAGCATATCGCCGGTCCCGCCCGGATCGCGGCTGTCGTTGGCCGCGCCGGCGCCGGAAAAACGACGATGATGAAGGCGGCGCGCGAGGCCTGGGAACTCGCCGGTTATCGTGTGGTCGGCGGCGCCCTGGCCGGCAAGGCGGCCGAGGGACTCTCGAGCGAAGCCGGGATCGACAGCCGCACGCTGGCATCCTGGGAGCTCCGTTGGAAACAGGGCAAGGACACCCTCGACAACAAGACCGTGTTCGTGCTGGACGAGGCCGGCATGGTCGCCTCGAAGCAGATGGCGCTGTTCGTGGAAGTGGCATCGCGAGCAGGCGCCAAGCTGGTGCTGGTCGGCGATCCGGAGCAGCTTCAGCCGATCGAGGCTGGGGCCTCCTTCCGAGCGATCGTCGAACGCATCGGATATGCCGAACTCGAAACGATCTACCGCCAGCGCGAGCAATGGATGCGCGACGCCTCGCTGGATCTGGCGCGTGGTCGCGTAGAAGATGCCGTCACCGCTTACCGTCAGCGGGGCCGCATCCTTGGTTCGACGCTGAAGCGCCAAGCGATCGACAACCTCATCGCCGACTGGAACATCGAATACGACCCCACAAAGACAACACTGATCCTCGCGCATCTGCGCCGTGACGTTCGCAGCCTGAACCACCTTGCCCGCGAAAAGCTGGTCGAGCGCGGCATCGTCGGCGAGGGCCATGCCTTCCGGACTGAAGATGGTATGCGCAGCTTCGACACCGGCGACCAGATCGTGTTCCTGAAGAACGACAGCGCTCTTGGCGTGAAAAACGGAATGATCGGCCGTGTCGTCGAGTCAGCTCAAAACCGCATCGTCGCCGAGATTGGGGAGGGCGATCAGCGCCAGCGCGTCACCGTCGAACAGAGGCTCTATCGCAACATCGACCATGGCTACGCCACAACGATCCACAAGAGCCAGGGCGCGACCGTCGATCGCATGAAGGTGCTCGCCTCGCTCTCGCTCGACCGGCATCTCACCTATGTAGCGATGACGCGCCATCGCGAAGATCTGGCGCTCTACTATGGTCGCCGTTCGTTCGATCTCAATGGCGGCCTGGTCAAGATCCTGTCGAAGCGCAATGCCAAGGAGACGACGCTCGATTACGAGCGCGGCACGCTGTACCGGCAGGCGCTTCGCTTCGCCGAGAACCGCGGGCTGCGTATTGCCAGTGTCGCCCGAGCGCTGGTTCAAGATCGCCTCGAATGGACGGTCCGCCAGAAACAGAAGCTCTTTGGTCTTGTGCGGCGCCTGCGCGGCGTTGGCGAACAGCTCGGCCTTGTCGAAACCCGCAAAAACCAAATCCGAAAGGAGGCCGAACCGATGGTCGCAGGCATCACTTTGTTCCCGAAATCGCTGCAAGATGCGGTGGAAGAAAAGCTCCTTGCCGATCCCGCCGTCAAGAAGCAGTGGGAGGAGGTCTCGTTCCGCTTCCGCTATGTGTTCGCCGATCCGGAAACGGCCTTCCGCGCGATGAACTTCGGCGCGGTTCTGGCTGATGCCCAGGCCGCGAAACAGACGCTCGACAAGCTCGTCGCTGATCCGACCTCGATCGGTCCGCTGAAAGGCAAGACTGGGATGCTGGCCGGCAAGGCGGAGAAGCAGGCACGGCATGTCGCCGAGGTGAACGTGCCGGCGCTGAAGCGGGACATCGAAAGTTATCTCAGCTTCCGCGAGGCGGCCGTGCGGAAGATCGAGGCAGAGGAGAAAGCGCTGCGCCAGCGGGTCTCGATCGACATCCCGGCGCTGTCACCGCAAGCATATGGCGTGCTGGAAAAGGTCCGCGACGCCATCGATCGCAACGATCTGTCGGCGGCGCTGGGCTACGCTATCGCCAATCGCGAAATCAAGGCCGAGATGGATGGTTTCAACCGCGCGGTCGCGGAACGGTTCGGCGAGCGCAACTTGCTAACGAACGCGGCGCGCGAACCTGCCGGCAAGCTGTTCGATACGCTGTCCGAGGGGATGCGTCCCGCCGAGAAGGAGAAGCTTGCAAAGGCATGGCCGATCATGCGCACCGGGCAACAGCTCTCCGCCCAGGAACGCAGCGCCGAGACACTGAAGCAGACCGAGAAACTTCGTCTGTCTCAGCGTCAGAACCAGGTCCTCAAGCAATGAGCCGCGGCCGCGCCATCTCGGTCGTCGTTGTGACATGTGTTTCCCTGACGGCGGCGGCCACCGGCGGCTGGCTTGGCGGCTATCGGCTGAACCTTACACCGAGCGAGCCGCTCGGCCTGTGGCGGATCGAGCCGCTGAGGCGGGCCGCCGCCGTTGGCGATGTCGTGTTCGATTGTCCGCCGGCGTCCGAGGAATTCGCCGCAGCTTTGGAGCGCGGTTACCTCCGTCGCGGTCTCTGCTCCGGCGGCGTTGCGCCGCTGATCAAGACCGTCGTGGCGGTCGCCGGCCAGCGTGTGAACGTCGGCTCGAACGTCGTCATCGATCGGCTTCCCCTGCCGTATTCCACAGTCGAACCAAGCGACGGTGCAGGGCGACCGCTTCAGCCTTTCACCGGCGGCATCGTGCCCTCAGGATATCTATTCCTTCACTCCGACTTTGCGAGTTCCTATGACTCCCGATATTTTGGGCCAGTGCCGGAGACGGGTCTTCTCGGCCTGGCACGGCCGGTCCTTACCTTCGATCCCTGATCGTCTTCATCAGCTCGTTCTGATCGGCGGCGCGATCATCGTCGGCGTCCTCGGTTGGAGCGGAGATGTCCTGGCACTGCCGCTCGCGATGACGTTCCCGATGCTCTGGGCATTCTCGCGATCACGGGTGACGGCGGCCTTCGTGTCGGCGGGATATTTTCTGGCGGCGTCGCGTGGGCTACCTCACGGCGTCGCCAATTTCTATGCGGCCGATCTGTGGCCCGGGATCTTGCTGTGGATCGTCGCCTCGCTTGCCTTCGTGATCCTCCATGCGGCGCTCTGGACGGATCGTCCGGGACAGGCAAGGGCGCTGCGCTATGGGGCGGCGGCTGTGCTGATGGCGATCCCTCCGTTCGGGATAGTCGGTTGGGCGCATCCGATCACGGCGGCGGGCGTATTGTTTCCGGGCTGGGGATGGGCAGGTTTCGGCGCCGCTGCAGCCGGCCTCATTGTCATGACGACAAGATGGTGGCCGGCCGCCGCCGTCATCCTAGTTGGATTCTGGCTCTGGTCCGCCGCAACGTGGACAGGTCCGGGCTTACCCGAAGGATGGACGGGCGTCGACCTAGAGCAGGGTAAAAATCTTGGCCGCGACACTTCGCTCGAGCAACAGCGTGATCTGATTGCGACAGTGAAACGTGCCGCAGGTGGCGACGCCCGCGTTGTCGTTCTTCCCGAAAGCAGCCTCGGCTTCTGGACACCGAGCGTCGAACGGCTCTGGAAAGGAGAGCTCGCGGGTAGCAGCGTCATCGTGATCGCCGGCGCGGCTGTCGTTGAGCGCGCCGGTTACGACAATGTCCTCGTCGCGATGTCCAGCGACGGCACACGCATCCTCTATCGTCAGCGCATGCCGGTTCCCGTGTCGATGTGGCAACCGTGGCTTGCCTGGGGTGGACAAGGCGGGGGCGCACGAGCTGGCTTCTTCACCAATCCCGTCGTCGAATTCGGTGGCCGGAGGATCGCGCCACTGATCTGCTACGAGCAGTTGATCGTGTGGCCTGTACTGCAGGCGTCGCTACACGGACCGGACATGATTGTCGCCGCCGGCAATGGCTGGTGGACATCCGGCACTTCGATCATCGCGGTACAGCAAGCCAGCGCCGCGGCCTGGGCCCGGCTGTTCACCTTGCCCCTCGTCACGGCATTCAACATCCAGGCAGAGGAATAGCAGCCATGGTCGATGCCGCCCTTATCCAGCAATGCGCCGATCCAAGTCTAAAGCCTGCTATCGTCGAAAAGTTTATCGCGCAGGCCGGATCGTCTGATCCGCTCACCGTCACGGTTCGCTCCGGTAACAGCGTTATTCTGGTGCCGCAGGCGAAAACACCCGACGAGGCAATGGCGCTGATCGGCGAGTATGTCGGACAGGCTGTCGTACGTGTGGGCATTACGCAATATCCGGCCGGGCTCGGGATCAAGGACGTCTCGGAGTTGAAACCGGACCTCGTCGACGCTTGCAAGAATATCCGCATGGGGACTGCGTTGTTCGGCAAGGTCTATCGCATCGTCACGAAATGGTACGGCTATGCCGTCGATGAGGCGTTCGAGGACGCCATCATCTCCTGGAAGAGCGGATATTTCGAGGGGACGGCAGTTTTCCGGGCTCCCGATCCGGGCGATGTCAAGGCGGCCAAGCCGAAGCAAGGCAAAGCGGGCATTGAGCCGGACGCGCGCCCAGGTGTGGAGCCGCAAGACCAGGAAGGTCAGGACGCTCCGACATCCGAGGGTGCAAGCGATCCTAACAAAGCAGGGATACGGGTCGATCTCTCTGGAATCGGCGGCACCAGATAGACCGCATTTCCAAATGCGTCACTGGTGAAGCGGCGATCATTCACCATAAGGCACCAAGACACCAGGCGATGGGGCAGATCCCAGAGTTTGCGAAGAACAGCAAACCGGACATGCTGCTCGAAAGGAAACCGATGGAAGATCGACAGCACTCACCATTGTCGTGGTCGTTGACGATGTTGCGAAGGGTACGCAGCAGAACGGATTTGAATGTTGCCGTTGCTGACATTCGAGATCGCTACCAATTTGCTCATCTGGCGTTTTTGGTGGTCCGCCTCGCAAATCGGGCAGACCCCGAGCCTTTCTATTGCACGACATATCCGGAAGAATGGACGTCCCTTTATCTTGATCAGAACTATTTCGAGATCGATCCCGTCATCGACCTCAGCCGCACCGGCTTCTTGCCCGTCGATTGGTCAAATCTTGATCGACGATCTCCAAGAACCCGCAGCTTTTTCAAGGAGGCGGAGTTATTCGACATTGGCCGGCACGGTTTGACGATCCCAATCAGAGGTCCGAGCGGCGAACGCAGCCTCTTTTCGGTGACGTCGAACCTGCCGACGCCTGAGTGGCGAAAGTTACGCACGTTGAGCAACCACGACCTTCAAATAGTCTCCCACTATCTGCACGAGAAAGCGCTCTCCGTATGGGGGCTAAGGACAAGCGGCGGCTACCGGAAACTATCCAGACGGGAACAGGAATGTCTTCAACTCCTGGCGCGCGGCCTCGTTACGAAGCGCATCGCCGCGAGACTGCAGATTTCGGAGAATGCGGTGCGCCTTTATCTCAAGTTAGCCAAACGCAAACTTGATGCCAGGACGATGTATCAGGCTATCGCAAGGGCGAGCTTCCTTGA
Source organism: Rhizobium sp. GW821-FHT14E12 (assembly GCF_058803745.1). Lineage (NCBI taxonomy): Bacteria > Pseudomonadati > Pseudomonadota > Alphaproteobacteria > Hyphomicrobiales > Rhizobiaceae > Rhizobium > Rhizobium sp. GW821-FHT14E12. The sequence continues at coordinate 200,877 of NZ_JBXAPH010000007.1, read as the reverse complement.
AATAATCCAGTCCTGACGCTGCGCAAAAGTGTGTTTTGCGGCGCTTTGATCATGTCCTTTGTGCAAGTCAGAGCTGCGGGTCAATCTCCCAATACCGGTAGATTGCGTCGAGGCTTCCCGGCAATCAACTCTACGCAATCACAGGTAATCAAAAATTGCTCCTGGCAGGGGCGATTGGCGGAGCGGTGATGGCTGTTCCGAAAGGCGGACTACCGCGGCACCTGTCGTTTGGCTCGAAACGAGGATCGCACCATGGTGGACAGCAAGACAATAGATGCCTGGCGGAAGGCTCCGCGCCTCAATTCGTTTGCAACCTTCTTTGAACAAACAGCCAGTGGACTGGGTGGGTCGCCGGATCTGGGCAGGCCGGAGCCGGAGATGGAGCTCCTGTCGTTCGATCTCGCTTGCATGACATTCTGGGATACACACAGGCGTTTGTGGGGACATTTTGATAGCCACTATTTTGCCAGCATTCCTTATCGGCTCGAGGAGGAATGTCGTCTGGGTGCAGCAATCCTCTCGTTTGCGGAGAAGGCCTGGGCGCGCCAAGGTCGTCCCGCGACGATCTATACTCTGGGAGCTGGCGCCGGCACTCTTGCGAGGACACTGGCAAAGCTCGGTGACGGGCGTTTGAAAACCCTCAATTGCAGTCCCACAGACGGCAATCGCGTCAGCTTTTTCGCCGGGAGAGTTAGCGAGGATGCTCACTTTTACCACGGGCCGTTCTTCGAACTGGACGATGAGCGGTACGCGACAGATCAATCGCTTCAGCCTTTTCGGGACGGATATGATGTGCTGCTGGAAGACACGACTTTTCAGATGTACGGGCGTGACAGGGACAATCAAAACGGCTTCATCGCGCCCCGTGTCCGTTCCAACGGCGTGTTGGTTCAGGTGCAAAAGCTCGTCCACGGAAACACGGAAGCCTATCTTGAGCGAGAGCGCCATAAGGACGAGGTGTTCAAGTCGAGGTTTTTTACCAAGAGGCAGATTGTCGAGAAGAAACGTGGTGTTCTGGATACGATGTTCGATTTCCAGGTCGATCTGGAGACATCGCGATCGGCTCTGCGATTGTACTTCCGGTATGCCGTCGTCACGTGGAATAGCGGGAATTTCTATACGATCATCTCATCCAATTCCTTGAATTCGCTGCGAGACTTTGTCACTTCCATGGTGAAGCCGGCGATACCGCCAGAATTTTGCCACGAGCAGCTGCCGCAGATCCTCGTGAATGACGAGAAAAATCCAATCCCGTCAGACTGGGGGTGGCGACCGCCGCAGTCGATCGGCAGCGAAACCTGAACGGTCGGTTGTTCATGCGAGAATTGCAAAAATGAGCAAAGAGCTGTCGAGCGCCACGGGCGGTCAAAGTGCTGCGGAGGATGTAAGACGGACTTTGTCTTTTCTGATGCCCGACCTTGCCAGGTTCTGGGCGCTTCCGCTCAAGGACTATGCATCTGCAGTTTACGAAAACGGCGCCCGCGGCCGATGTTCGGTTCGCGACGATGCGATGATGCGGTTTCGGGCGTTTGTCACGCGTATCGCGTTGAGGGCGGGGGCTAATCAGCACGATGCAGAGCATGCAAGCCGGCAAATTGCAGCGTCGCCAGTTATCCAAACCGGCCCCCATTGTCATCTGCTCATCGAGCCTGATGCTTTCTACACACATCTGTTCAGCGCACTCGGCCTTACCGCCCATGCCCAGCGGTGGCACATCTGCTACAGCTCTTCGACGGTGAAGTTCATCGAGAAGTCGAAAAAGGGTCCAGGGTGGCTGTCGCTTGGCGGCGAGGCGGTGAACGTGTTCGGCCTGTCGCGAAGCCGGATGGATCCTTACAGTATTTGTGGCCTTAATGGGCCTTATCGCTTCACGCTGACGGGGCAAAATGGCGGCGGATCCGCCAATGCCGCCGCTGCCCGGCTCAAGGCTATTTTGCCAGACAGTGACTTTCCGTCGGCAGCCGAGGCGATCAGGGCCGCCAATCAGGTCCTGTGGCGAAGATCGTTTCCGCCATCTCTCCGGCTGCTGCAATTTGACGATATCGATGTTGCCGATCTTGTCGCGGAACATTTCGAGGACCCGACGTCATGGCTGTCGGCTCGTCTTGTCGGAGACCACTTCGCGGAAAGGATATTGCACACCACGGAGCGGCTCAACGCCGGGCCCTGGACAGGATGGATACGTCAAACAACCGATTTTTTCTGGGGTTTGGAGGATGGCAGGATATCTCCTCTGCGTTTGCGCGACGGCGTTCTTTCAGGCGGATCCCCTTCGTTCCGTGAGGTGAGGTTCGATCGTGAAAACCTCGCGGCTTCGCTGCGCCAGCGCAAACTGGTGCCGAATCTGCTGATGACGTTTCTGGTGATGTCGATCCTGCCGGGCGTTCGTGTTCTCGGCGGATGCCGGCAGACCGTATATTATCCCCTCATGCGGTACCTTGTTGCCACCACACTCGATGTCTCCAGCGATCGCGATCTCCTCGATGCGCTGAGTGCAGACGGTCGACCCGGGATGTGGGGACACCGCGTCTTGCGCCCAAAGGACGGCTCTCCGTTCAAGGAGATCGAACAGAATGGATCTGCGCTTGAGATGGCCGCCAGATACGGCGCCCATTCGCTTAAGGACGCCGCCGGCGACCTTGGCAGTTTCACCAGCGATCCGATTTGGGCGGAGCTGTCGGGGCATCTCAGCGCTCAAGCAATTCATCCTGCGTCCGCAGAGTGGCAGTGGGCATAATTCTTGCGGCTTTCTGGGGAGCTGCCGGCTGGGAGATTTGGGAAGAAAAAGCCCCTCCATGCGGCAAGTGGTTGATTGGGCTCGAAACTCTCCACGGTCGGAACTCGGTTCACGTTTCTGGAGTCCGTCATGGGAGTAGAGCGAGTATTGATCAGGCGAATTGCTCCTGACGAGATCGATGTTTTCCGGCGTATTCGGCTGGAAGCTCTTCGTTGCGAACCGGCTTCGTTCGCAAGCCGACTAGAGGACTGGGTAACGCTTCCTGATGAGGCCTGGCGCCGAAGGCTGAATGATCCGGTCTTTGTCGCCTTTAGCGGTGAAGTACCGGTTGGCATAATGGGCTTAATGCCTCAACGCCCGAGAAAAATGGCCCATCGGGCCACACTTGTGATGGTTTATCTGCGCGAATGTTTTCGCAGCACAGGTCTTGCCAAAGATCTTCTGGATGCTGTGATCGACTTTGCAAGAGGCGAGGGAGTTTTGCAGCTGGAACTCGCCGTCAACGCCGAAAATCCCGCGGGGTTGCGCTTCTACCGGCGCCATGGATTTATCGAGGTTGGCCGGATCCCCTGTGGACTGCTGGACGGTGACAGAGAAATCGAGGACGTCATCATGGTGCGGCGACTGAGCGGATGAGCATTTACCGCGCTTCTATCGGGTTTGGAATTTGGTAGCGGCTGTCATCCGCAACCGCGTTGGTCGATATTGTCTAAGGACTCGGCGATTGGGTGCTCGGCCCTGCGTTTGCCGCCGTGGGCGACGAAACGGTGCATGTTGTCAGTTGAACGGCGATTTCGCGGCGTCCTCACGCGGCGTTCTTGGCACAAAACCGACAGCAAATCCGAACAGGCGGCCGATCTTGTCCAGTGTTTCAAGTGTCGGGTTTGCGGTACCAGCTTCGATTTCGGCGACTTGCCGCCGCGTAAGACCGAGGGTTTTGGAGAACTCCTCTTGTGTCATCCCAAAGCTCTTACGGATTTCCACCACAGCGCCCGGCAGGCGCAGCGCACCCTGACGCGCCTGCTCGGCTAGATTCCGGCGGTGCTCCAGAATTTCTTCTTTCGTGGGCTTTTTCCAGCGGGCCATTTGATCAGCTCCTTTCTGATGTCATGCGCAGGCCACTGAAACGCTGTCCGCGATCTCAATGCAGCGGCTCATCGCTCGATCGAGAATTTCGGGCTGTGCGCCGATGTCTTTGGCAATTTGCGGCGCATGCCTCAAGCGTTCGCCAAATTGGCCGAGCGCGGTTATGAGGCGCGCCTGTTCATCCGGATCGGGCATAAGCTCGGCGCAGATCAGTTTCCAATCCGGAAGGTGATCGCGGCCTGCATCGCGCATGGAAGCCCAGCGCGTGGAACGAATAATTCCCTCCTTGGCTAGTCGCATGGGTGCGAAATCGAATAGCGGCGACAGCCGGATCCTCCCGTCAGGAAGCTTGCTCAATGCCGAGTTCCGGCCATGATTGTCGGGATTGCCGAGCGCCAGATTGGCAATGTCGCGCTTCAGGTATTCGACTATGTCAGCGAACGGATCGGACGAATATCGCTTCAGAACGTCGATATAGATTTCGTGCGAGCCGATATGGCCGAAATCGGCAACGCCAATGGCAGACACCAGACTTTCCTGCCCAAGGCGTACCGTCTGGCCATTCTTCCCCTTTTTCCGATCGAAACGAGGGATGATCAGGACGCCATCCGCATAGGTTGAGACCTCGCTGACATTCAGGCCGATTGCCTCAGCAATTCGGGAATAGAGTGCTTCACCTTCGAGAATCAGACGATCAACTGGTTCAGTGCTACGAACCAGTTTGACGATGACATGACGCATTGCCTCGTCGTCGGCGACGAAGCTGTCAGGGTAGTATAGCCCGTCGCTCGCTTGGGTCATCGACACTTTCGGCCACTCGCCCTGAAGACCGCTTGAGCCGGAGGCGAGCATTCCGAAACGATCGGCGACTTCCATGAAGCGGTCCGAACGCTCCAGAATATCCGCCTCGGTAACACCCATGCGCTGTACATCGTGCAAACGCTCTGCTTCCGCGTCCGCCGCTTGCCTGATTCGAACATTGCCGATTCCGCCCGTCGCCGATCGAAGAAGCAGAGGAAGATCGGACGCGCGAGACGCTTCGACGAGCCCAAGATGTTCAGCAAGCTTCCGCCTTGCATGTCCTTGCGGCATCAGATCCAGGAGGAAGGGAGGCCAATGACGGCCATATCGGTTTTCGAGGTCCACCGGATAGCGGACCGACAGCGCGCGAAGGTCGCAGACCGCTTTGCCTAGCGCGAACTCATGAGAAGCTGACGCAACGAAATAGTCGAGGTCATAATCAACGATCGATGCACCCTGATAGCCGGCGTCCTCGTCGTTTATGTCGAGCGTAGCAGCTTGATGCCACTCACCGTCAAAATGGATTTGAAGCGCTAACCGCATTATTGCTCCTTTTAATGGAACAATTAATGCCTTATTGCAAAAAAATCAACCCAACAAAATGGGTCAATAAAATTCTCGGCTGTCACCTTCGAGATCTCGCTTCTGAGGTTAAAGCTTCCTGCTTGGCAGAATTTCCTAATATTCACTTCCGTGCTATCAAAGCATGTGGCGAGGTTCTTACCAAACCTCCGTGTCCAAAGCTTGCGCCGCCTTTGGGAAACTGCCTTTATTGGGCTAGATGTTCATTCAAGCCAGTTTTCGACCCGAAGGGAGCGGATACGCTTAAACTCTCCAGTATTGGCCGTTACCAGCACTGCCTCTAGCGCGTAGGCATGGGCAGCTATGAACAGGTCGTTTGGGCCGATGGGTTTGCCAGCGGCCCCCAGCTCGGCCCGGATGCCGCCGTATTCGGTATCTGCAGGAACATCGAGTGCGAGTATTGGTATGCTTCCAAGGATGGCCTCGATCTGCGCCGATAACTTTGCCGATCCTTTTTTGGCGCTGCCATAACGCAACTCTGCGGCCGTAATGATGCTGACGCAAACTGCATCTGGTCCAACTTCGGCGATCCGTCTGGCAACAGCGCCCTGCGGGTTTCTGGCAAGGTCGGACACGATGTTGGTATCCAGCATGTAGAGCTTGCTCAAAGGTCAATTTCCTTCACCGGCAGCAAGGCATCATCGATATCGGGAAACTGATCATCCGGTCCGAGCGGTTCCAGACTGGCCAAAACATCAAGCAGATTCTTCCGGCGCACCGGCTCGATGATAAGCCGATCTCCCTCGCGATGTATCATCACCCGGTCACCAGAAAACTCAAAGTCAGCTGGGATACGGACTGCCTGGCTCTTATTGTTGCGGAAGAGCTTGGCTTCTCGTGCCGGTGTGGATTCTTGGTTGCGGAGATGGGGCATGCTGGCCTCCTTTGCATATCCATATGTATATGCACGTGCGCGAGCCAGATTTCAAGCTGTAGCTGAGTCAGGGCGCGCTATATGCCGACTGCGTACTCCGGCGGTGTCGGACGGCATTGCTCCAATGTAGGTAGGCTGTTGATCGTCACTCCGGCTTCTTAAATCGAACGCCGACGCCACCGCCATTGCGCGCGATGAATTCAATGCCGGCATCCTCCAGCGTTATCCTGAGCAGTTTTAGGTTTGCTGCTGTAATCGACGGCTGCCCGTCTTCAGCTTCCGCGCGACGTACCGTCATGACACCAATACCAGTGGACTTTGCGAGATCTTCCGCAGTCCATCGCAGCAGCGCTCTCGCCGCTCGAATTTGAGCTCCGGTTATTCCATTCATTTTTTCGTATTTCTCATTGTAAATTATATGACCATATGGTACTAAAAGCATCAATCGGCTGAACCCGGCGCTTGCAACACCGGATACAGCCTAACCACAACCAAGCTTACGGGAGCTCGGATCATGGCTGATTCCGACAATAGCAGAACTTTGTCTCCGGTCACCCGGGGAGACTTCCATTCCTTCGTGGCGGCGTCTTTACCCACATATCCAGAGCTTGCCGCCTCGCTCACCGCGCCGTTGGACGTTTGCAATGACGATCTCGCGTTCACGATCTGGCGCGAATGGTGTGCGGCCCGGCAACGTTTGATCGAATCATGCCTGCGACAGCAGGGGCTCGAAACCAAGCTCGTTTCGATGGCCGGCTCACCGCTGCACGTACCCGAAGCCTTGCGGGCCAGCGATAAAGATGTCGGATACAGCGAGGCCCTTGAAGAAGAACGCCATGCATCTGCAGTAGAGCACGAGGCTGCGGAAACCCTGTGGGATACGCCGGCGGAATCGATCATCGGCGCGACCGCGAAGCTCCATGCCGTTGTCACCAAGTGGCAACCCTCGCTCATCAGCGATGAGTATCCTTGGCCGCAAATCCGTTCCGTCATCGCCGATCTGCTGAAGATCGATGTGGAAATGTCCTTCTCGCCTTCCGGCGCAGCGAAGTAGGAGCGATCAACACCAGCCTTCAGTCCGCGTTGCGCTTGGGTCAGCTGGCGTCTGCGATACCGGATCTCTGAGGACTTCGGTCCAGTGATGACTGCGTGGTGGAACGCCTTCCACCGCGACGGCCGGCTGCGCCAAAAATTAAAAAATGGGAACTTCACAATGAAACAGAGAAATCCGTTGCGTTCGTTTTTGCCGTCCGCGTTGCTGATCGTGCTTGCGGTCTGGAGTGTTCCTTTGGGGCCGGCACAGGCCCAGGAGCTTCGGATCGCGACGTCGTACAAGTTGATGACGCTCGATCCGCATTACGCCAATCTCAACGAAAACACCTCGCTGCTCTCACATATCTACGAACGGCTTGTCTATCAGGATGAGCGTCTCGACCTGAAGCCCGGCCTTGCCGTTTCCTGGCGCGCGACGTCCGACACGCAATGGGAATTCAAGCTGCGGGAACATGTCCGCTTTCATGATGGTTCGCCGTTTACCGCAGACGACGTCGTCTACACGATCGAGCGCATCCGGGATTTCCTCAAACCACCAAGCGGCGGCTTTCAGTCCTATGTCGCCGGGATAAAGTCGGTTTCGGCGCCCGACCCTCTCACCGTCATCATCGATACGAACGGCAATGTGCCCAACCTGCCACTGTCGTTTTCCTCGATCTTCGTGATGCATCGGCCGGGGCAGGGGTTCCAGACCACCGAGGAACTCAACGCCGGTAGCCCGCCCGACGGCACGGGACCTTATAAGTTCCAGAGCTGGAGTTCCGGTGAGATGCTGAAACTCACTCGGAATGACGACTATTGGGGGCGCAGGCCGGCTTGGTTGGCGGTGACGTTCCGGATCATCGAGAACCCTGCGGCGCGCGTGGCGGCATTGACCACCGGAGATGTCGATCTTGCGGATGCCATTCCGGCACGGGACGTGGCCTCGCTCAAACAGCGAGGTGCAAAGATCGAGAGCGTCAGCGCGGCGCGTTTCAATTTCCTGCAGTTCGACGTGGAAAGAGAGACAGTTCCCGGCGTGACGAGCAAATCCGGTGAGCAGATCGCCAATCCCTTCAAGAACCCCTTGGCGCGGCGTGCGCTTGCGATGGCGACGGATCGCGGCATTCTCGTCGACAAGATCCTTGCCGGTTACGGCACAGCCGCGGCGCAGGTTTTCCCGGGCGGTCTGCCTGGCACTTCGGCAAATCTGAAGCCGGAAGCCCCCAACTACGATGAAGCGAAAGCGCTTCTCGCAAAGGCTGGCTTTCCGAACGGCTTCAACGTCGTGCTGGCCGGACCTGCAGGCCGCTATCCTGGCGATGCTGAGAGCCTCCAGGCGATCGCGCAAAGCTGGGCCCGTATCGGGGTCAGCGTCCAGCCTGCCGCCTTTCCGTTTTCGGTCTTCAACACCAAACGTGCTAGCGGCGACTATGCGGTCTGGTACGGCGGCACCTCCGGCGAGGCAGTCGACATCATACTACATGCTCTCCTGGCGTCGCCAGATCCCGAACGTGGGACCGGAGCCTTGAACTTCGGGCACTATCGCAACGAGGCTTTTGACGAAAAGCTGGCAAAGGCGGAAAGCATCCAGGAGGGCCCGGAGCGGAATAAGGCGCTTGCCGACGCGACGGAATTCGTGATGGCCGACCAGCCGATCATTCCGCTCTACCACTTCCATCATATCGTCGGTTACGGCCCGCGGGTTGGCTCCTATGTGATGCACCCCCGTGGCTGGACGACCGCGATGCAGACGCTTCCAGCGACGGAGTAGTCGATCATGGCCTTGATTTCAGCTGCATTGGGAAGACTATCGCAGGCCTTCCTTCTCCTACTTGCCATGTCGGTGATCGGTTTCATCGGCATTCACAGCATCGGCAATCCGGTCTTCAACATCGTCAACATCGAAACCGCCACGCCTGAGGATATCCGGCGCGCGACCGTCGCGCTGGGACTGGATCAGCCGATCTGGCGCCAGTACTTCCTCTTCATCGGCAACCTTGTCCATGGAAACTTCGGAACGTCGTACATCTACCATCTGCCGGCCCTCCAGCTGGTCATGAGCAAGCTTCCCGCGACGCTCGAGCTCGCATGTGTCGCGATGCTCATCGCGGCTCCGGCCGGAACAGGAGTGGGGCTCCTGGCCGGCCGGAGGAAGGGCACGCTGCTCGACCGATCGATCCTGAGATCGAGCGTGTTCGCGCTGAGCGTTCCATCATTCTGGCTGAGCATGATGCTGATCCTCACCGGCGCCATCCTGACAGGCTGGTTTCCATCCGGGGGCAGGGGCGCGACGGCAAGTTTCCTCGGACAAGAGTGGAGCGTCCTGACGTGGGACGGGTTGTGGCACATGGTTCTTCCGGTACTTGCCCTCGCGATACCGAACATCGCGCTCATCGCGCGGCTTTCGCGATCGGGCACGATCGAAGTCGAGAGCCTGGATTTCACGCGGTTTTGCCGTGCGAAGGGGCTTTCCTCACGAAGGATCCTATTCCGCCACACCCTGCCGAACATCAGCATCCCGATCGTAACGATCATCGGCCTGCAATTCGGCGGCATGCTCGCCTTTGCGGTGGTCGTGGAATCGATTTTCTCGTGGCCGGGGGTCGGCAAGCTCCTGATCGACTCCATCCAACTCCTCGACCGGCCTGTGGTGATGGCGACACTGACCTTCATCTCGGTCGCGTTCGTCGCCCTCAACGCCTTTGTCGACCTCTTCCATGCCGTGCTCGACCCGCGCGTGCGCTTGTCATCATGAAGGGAACCGCCATGAAAGCTCATATTCTCCGGGCGTTGAACCGGCGCCCTCAATGGCCGATGCCAGATGTGTCCAAGATCCTACTTGTAGCCTATGTCTTGCTTGCTATTGCCGCACCGGCGATTGCGCCGCAAAACCCCTACGACCCCTTGCAAATCTACGGATGGGAGGCGTCTTCTCCTCCAGGCACGTGGGGGAGCGGCGGCTATCTCTACCTGCTCGGAACGGACGGGCTCGGCAGGGATATTGTCAGCTGTATCCTCTACGGCTTGCGGATCAGCCTGGTGGTGTCGGTCACAAGCGCCGCGATCGCTGCCCTGATCGGGCTGACGGCCGGCGTCAGCGCCGCTTATTTCGGCAAGTGGGCCGACATCGCGATCATGCGGCTCGTTGACCTTCAGCTCAGCCTGCCGACGATCCTCGTCGCCCTGATCGCCATCGTCACGCTTGGCCCCGGAATAGACCGGATCATTCTGGCGCTGATCATCGCCCAGTGGGCGAGCTATGCCCGGTTGGCGCGCAGCGTCGCGCTCAGCGAGACGAACAAGTCCTACATGGATGCGGCCCGACTGATGCGGTTGCCGACATCCAGGATCATCTTTCGTCACCTGCTTCCGAACAGCATCGCGCCGGCGGTGACCTTGATCCCGATCGAAGTCGGCCATGCGATCGCGCTGGAAGCGACCCTGTCCTTTCTTGGCCTCGGTGTTCCAATCGACAAGCCTTCCCTGGGCTCCACAGTCGCAAATGGCTTCCAATACCTTCTGACCGGCCAGTACTGGATCAGCCTTTTTCCCGGGCTGGCCCTCTTCGGTCTGATCGCAAGCATCAACCTCGTCGGTGAAGACGTTCGTCGTCGACTCGACCCAAGGAGCCGTCCGGCATGACTGACGAAACTAGAGAAATGCCCCTGCTTCGGGTGAAGAACCTCGGTCTTCAACATCTCTCCGAATCCGGACCGGTAACGATCCTGCAAGATGTGGGTTTCGAGCTTGGACGCGGAGAGATCCTTGGCATCATCGGTGAATCGGGGGCTGGAAAGTCGACAGTGGGCAATGCCGTCCTCGGCTTGCTTGCGCCTGAGTTTGAGCTGACGTCGGGGGCGATCGAATTCGACGGAAAACCGATCGACGCCATGGGAGAGGGGGAGGGGGAGGGCGCCATCCGAGGACGGCGGATATCCGCCATCTTCCAGGATCATACCGCCTCACTCGATCCTCTGATGAGCGTCGGCGCGCAGCTGGAGGAAACGATCCTGGCGATCGACGGCTCTGTCTCGAGACGTGAGGCTCGCATACGGGCTGTCGAGCTCCTGGCCCGTGTCGGCATCCCGGAGCCGCAGCGTCGGTACGGCAATTATCCGCATCAGTTTTCCGGGGGACAAAGACAACGGGCGGTCATCGCAATCGCGCTTGCGGGATCTCCCGACATCATCATCGCCGACGAGCCGACCTCGGCACTCGATGCCACGGTCCAGAAGCAGATTCTCAAACTCCTTCGAACCCTCGTCGATGAGACGGGCGTCTCCATCATCCTGGTCACCCACGACATGGGCGTGGTCTCCGAGGTAACCGACCGGGTTCTCGTCATGCGAAAGGGCCAGGTGGTGGAACAGGATCGTACCGCGGCCATTCTCGACGCGCCTGGAAACGACTACACGCGCAGTCTGCTTGCCGCGGTCCCGCGGCTGCGGATCTCGACAGCGGTAGTGGACGCGAAAGCTAACGGCAGCCGGACCATGTCCTCCGATGGCGGGGAGGGCGACAACGTGCTTCTCGTTGCAGAGGGCGTTTCAAAATCCTTTTCCTCACAAGGGTTCTCATGGAGCCTCGGCCGAAAGAGCGCAAAGTTTGCGTTGCGTGACGCAAGCATACGGCTGCCGCGCGGCGAGATCACCGGCATTGTCGGGGAGAGTGGAAGCGGCAAGACAACGCTCGGCCGGATCATCGCCGGACTGGACACGGCCTCAGTGGGGCGCGTGACGATCGGCCGAAACGAGTTCGATGTTTCAAAGAGCGGCCGCCGCAATGGCCTCCTTGGCCGTGTGCAGATGGTATTTCAGGATCCCGCTGTGTCGCTCAATCCCAGGATGACCATCGACGAGACGTTGCGCGAAAGCATCCGCTTTGGCGCAGATATGCGTCCCGGTGAAGAGCCCGCGGACGTGGGCATGATGATGGATCGGCTTGGTCTCTCCCGGATCTTGCTCACCCGATATCCGCATCAGCTGTCGGGCGGCCAGAAGCAGCGCGTTTGCATTGCGCGGGCGCTGTTGGCGAGGCCTGAGATCATCATTGCAGATGAGCCGACATCAGCGCTCGACGTGTCCGTACAGGCAGACATCGTCAAGCTTCTCAAAGACAGCATCGCCGAGCGGGACATGACGATGATCTTCATCTCGCACGACCTTGCCGTCGTGCAGCAGCTCTGCAGTTCCGTCTACATCTTCAAGGATGGCCGGGTGGAGGACTTCGGGGCCTCCGACTTTATCTTCTCACAATCCCAAAATCCCTACACGCGCACTCTCATCGACGCCCGGCCCCTCCGGTTCACCTGTTGAGTGCTGCTGGGCCGCGGCGGCACGCCGTTGGCCCAGTGATCAACATCCGTTTTCCGAATTTTAGCGGCTCTTGCCGCTCCAAAAGGTGACACATGAAAGACAGGTTCACATTGGCCGTTACGGGCCAGTCGCTCATAAAGCACGACATCCGCGCTATCCGCGCTCCGGCGTTTCAGGAGGTGCAGGCCCTGCTTCAACAGGCGGACCTTTCGTTCACCAATTTCGAGGGAACGATCCTTGGAAGCCACGGTGGATGGCCGCTCAAGGGATCGTTCTTCGGCTGCAGTGATCCCGTTGTCCTCGATGCGCTTCAGGCAACCGGGTTTCGGGCACTTTCGCTTTCGAACAATCATGCCTTCGATCTTGGCCCCTCCGGCGTGCTGTCGACCTTGGAGGAAGTGGAGAAACGAGGCTTCCTCCATGCGGGTCTCGGCCGCAACCAATTTGAGGCTGCGCAGGCTGGCACTGGAACGGTCAGTGGGCGGCGTGTCGCCATCGTCGCGATGGACGGTGGTCCGGGTCCCGATTTCATGTATGCAGCGAATGCAGACATCGGCCGGCCTGAACGCCCCGGCGTGAACCGATTACGTCTGTCGCAGGTCATCAAGGTCGATGACGCAGCCTTCGGGCAGCTTTGCTCCATTAGCGACAATGTCGGCTACACGCCGATCGACCTCGCCAATGATAGCCAGCCGGACGATCGGCCGCTTGTCGATCCGCACGACGAGATCGCGATCGCGCGGGCAGTCTTCAAACGATCAAACAGCTTCGGCAGGAGCGTCAAAGTCGATGATCACGACGTTGCCAGGAACCTAGCGGCGATTGCTTCTGCCGCCGGGGATGGCTGCCTCGTCATAGCCTATCTGCACCACCACCACTGGGCTTCCGACTGGTATCAGGTGCCGGACTGGGTCGGCGCCGTTGCAAGACGGTGTATCGATGCGGGTGCGGCGATGTTCGTCAGCCACGGCGCTCCGGTGCTTCAACCCATGGAGATCTATCGCCGCCGCCCGATTTTCTACAGTCTCGGCAATTTCATCTTCCATGTCAGGTCGGAAAAATCGACGTGGCTGGCACCGGAGGTATGGGAGAGTGTTGTCGGTGTGTGCTCTTACGGGCAGGATAACGATCTGATCGACATCAGATTCTATCCCGTCGTGATCGGCGGAGAGGACGGATTGAAGGATCGCCTGCTCGAAAGCCGGCTGGTTCCACATCTCGCAACTGGAGGAGGTGCGACGAGAATCCTGCGGCGATTTAGAGAGCAGTCCGCAAATCTGGGCGTGCAGATCGAACTGGAAGGCGGGATCGGTATTTTTCGCATCTAAGCCGCCGGATGCTCACAGGACACCGCCGCCCAAGAGCATCATCGTTCATCGCCAATGAGGGAATTGAATGTATTCGACTGCACAAGAAACGATGGGCATTCGCGACGAACTTGTCGCTCGGTTTTTCCGCTATGTTGCCATAGAAAGCCAGAGTAACGCGGCTTCAACGCATCTGCCCTCTTCACCGGGACAGCTTGAGCTTGCCAAGATGCTGGCACAGGAACTGCGCGATCTCGGCGTCGACGATGAGCAGGCGATCGTGACCGGTGTAAAGCGCGGCAATAGTCCGGGCGCTCCGCGCATCGGTTTCATCGCGCATCTCGACACGGTCGATGTGGGCCTCTCCCCGGTCATTCGGCCGCAGATCAAACGTTTTGAGGGGCTGGATCTGTGCCTCAACCCGGAGAAAGACATCTGGTTGCTGATCGCGGAACATCCGGAAATTCTTCCCTGGCAGGACCAGGATATTATTCTCAGTGACGGCACGAGCGTCCTTGGTGCGGACAACAAGGCAGCCATTGCGGTTATCATGACCCTCCTCGCCAAGCTTGAGCTTTCGCAGCCTCACGGCGACATTTCTGTCGCCTTCGTTCCGGATGAGGAAATCGGGCTACGGGGCGCCAAGGCGCTCGATCTCAGCCGCTTCCCGTGCGATTTCGCCTACACCATTGATTGCTGCGAGCTTGGCGAGGTCGTCGTCGAGAACTTCAACGCCGCATCCGGTGAGATCGTCTTTACCGGCGTCAGTGCTCATCCGATGTCGGCAAAGGGGGTATTGGTCAACCCGCTGCTGATGGCGCTCGACTTCATCTCCCATTTCGACCGCAACGAAACACCTGAATGCACGGAGAAACGTGAAGGCTATTTCTGGTTCAAGGACCTTGTTGCCAACGACAGCGAGGCTCGGCTCAAGGTTATGATCCGTGATTTCGACAAGGCCAAATTCGAGCAGCGGAAACTGCGGATCGGCGATGTCGCCGAACGGATCGGGCCGCAATACCCTTCAGGATCGGTGCAATATAGCGTGGCCGATACCTATCATAACATCGGGGACTACCTCCAGGGCGACAATCGCTCGGCCGAATTGCTGTTCAGCGCCTTGGACAGGCTCGGGATCGAGAGAAAGCTCACTCCGATGCGTGGAGGAACTGACGGGGCAGCCCTGTCGGCCCGGGGATTACCCACCCCGAATTTCTTCACCGGCGCCTATAATTTCCATTCGCGCTTCGAGTTCCTGCCCGTTCCCGCTTTCGAAAAATCCTACGAGACCGCTCTCATGCTTTGCACCCTTGCAGCGGAAGGGGCAGCGGGGGACCAGACGCCCAAGAATGAACCATGAACTCGCAAAGCTCTATGCTTCTACGCGGCAGAATGATCGGAATTTGTCTGGAGCAGCGCGAGCTTCACTCACGTCAGAATTACGCGTCGGAGGAAGAGTCGGAACCGGATTTGCCCGTCTTCTTGGCGCCGGGCCGGCGTTTTGAGACCAGAAGTTCGAAGGCTTCTACACCGAGTATTCGGGCGAGGCCGTCGACCATATCGATAGTCGGGCTATAGACACACCGCTCCAGAGAGCTGACATAGGTGCGATGGACGTTTGCTCGGTGTGCCAGCTCCTCCTGCGAAAGCCCCTCGGCGTTTCGCAGTGTCCTGAGATTCAGCGCGAAGATCTCTCGAATATTCATAATCCGGAGTCATGCGCGTTGCAGCGCATTCATCTACAGAGTATACGATACAATCGCGCGCTATAGGCGCTCGTGTGCAGGCACATCTGCCGAAATGGCGTAATTTGTCCATGCAAACTACAAATATGTCTTTCATCGCGGATGAAATCGGTGAAATACAGCACCAGCGGTCGCAGGCCTGTTTAGGCAGAGTTTCCAACCCCGGCTTGGGATCAGGGATTAACGTTTGCGGAGCGTACGGTGCACGCCACTCCTGGAAGACCATTATGGTAGCTGGTAAAAATAAGAACGTGCAGTCGGAGCAAAAAATTATCCTTCGCCCCATTGTCGGGCTGACAGAAAATCTTCCGAAGGGCGATCTGGAACGGATCACGATCGATGCGATCAAGTCTCACCGCCGGCTTCGTGATGTGGCGGAGGAACGCTGGGAGCAATGCAGTATGGCACCTCTCGATCCTCTCGCTGAGACTGTCGGTGCTGCTCGCATCGCCTATATTGCTGCCATGATCGATATGCATGCACAGCAGACTGTGCTTTCGACTCTGTTGGACGTACTGGGACACATTCCCCCTGTGCCGTCGGACTGAGCGTCCTGAGAGATCAGATCAGCTTAATCTTTGTGGCGAGTGCGCTTGCCTGTATGAGGCTTCCGGCATCAAGAGCCTTGCGCGCATTGTTCAGGTGAAAGTTTACCGTGCCGAAGGACAGGTTTTCGAGAGAGGCGATGTCGCGCATCGACTTTCCTTCCGCTGACCACCTGAGACAGGTCGCCTGTTTCACCGTGAGTTCGACCGGTGCGCTTGCGGTGGGCGCGGCATCCTGCTGCTCAAGCTTGGCATGAAGCATCGATACTGCGGTGACGGCGGCGAGCTGATCGATATCCTTTGCGAGGGATAGGGATGGTTTGTTTGATGCAAGGGTCAGCATCGACATATGGCCGAAGGCAGTTCGGATAGGGATGGAGATGCCCGACCTTAATCCGAAGTCTGCTGCTTCCAAATAAAAGCGCCGAAGCCGCTTTGACGAAACTCGCCTCGGGCTTTCAGCAGCCCAGGTAAAGGCTCGCATCACCGACCTCGCGGTCGCGACCACCGGATCAATCTTGGTATATCGCTGGGCTAGATATCGCATCTGCCATTCAGGCGGGTAGTTGGAGACGGCGAAGGATCCAATCGGCTGCACTTTGAGGTATGCATAGCAGTCGAAGCCGAGTTCGGGCGTGAGCTCGGCGAGCGCCTGCTTCAGCATGCCTTCCGTATGCGCGATGGAGGAAACATCCGTCAGTTTCTGAAACCACGTCCTCAACTTGCAGGCCTCCTGTGCATTCGTCCCGCTTTCCGCGACCGGGACTCTGCTTCAGATTGCCGCCTGAATGGTGATAGGCGGACTTATTCCGACAACACTTTTACGACTAACGCGCCGGCACTTCGTGCAAAAGAGAAAAATCTCCTGTAGCGTGCATTAAGATATTCACATCTTCGTGAATATGCATAAAAAACAGTCAATTGCTGCCTACGAAGAAGGCATTTGAGCAAATAGTATTTAGGGGCCTACATGCCAACGGTTGTATGTATGGTGTTTAACCGTCGATCTTGTGAAAGCAGAAAGCTCGGATTTGGCGCGACGCGGCCTCTGCGTGCAGGTTGGCGAGACCTGCAAACTGCGATATTGAATGCAGGGCCCACGACAGCGACGAGCTTCGAGATTTTCGGTAGGGTCGCCTACGATCTGCCACCAGATTCTCCATTGCCGCCAGTTCAGATGCGAAGTCGCGTTAAGTCGCCTGCAACTCCGGCTCGCGGGAGGTCAAAGCCAACTCCGATGCCGTGGACGCATGCCGCTTGAGGTCAATGTTCTGGTCAATGCCGTCAAAGTGACGCTCGATCCCAAAGGTCGCACGGTCGTCATCGACAAGTCCTCCGGCGCGGCGCGCATCGCGAAGTCTATGGCTGAGCTACGGAGGAGTGCGATCTTTACGCATCGGCCATTTATGAACTGGTGTCATGACCTCATGCCGATCTAACGGACTAATCGGCAGTGGGACGTGCGCCTATGTTCTCCCGATCGAAATAAACGAGGTATCCATCATGAAAAAGAGAACTCTCGGCCAGGGCCTGGAAGTCAGCGCCCTAGGCTTCGGTTGCATGGGCCTTAATTTCTCCTACGGACATGCCCTTAGCAACGAGGACAGCATCAAGCTGGTGCGCGCAGCTGTCGAGCGCGGCGTCACCTTCTTCGACACGGCTGAAGTCTACGGCCCGCACACGAACGAGGAGGTCGTTGGCGAGGCCCTGCGCCCGGTCCGCGATCAGGTCGTGATCGCGACGAAGTTCGGCTTCAATATCCAGGACGGTAAGACGGTCGGCCTCGACAGCCGGCCGGAGCAGATCAAGAGAGTTGCGGACGCATCGTTGAAGCGCCTGGGCGTCGACGTCATCGATCTCTTCTATCAGCACCGCGTCGACCCCAACGTTCCGATCGAAGACGTAGCGGGCGCGGTAAAGGATCTGATCGCCGAGGGTAAGGTGAAGCACTTCGGTCTTTCGGAACCCGGCGCGCAGACTGTTCGGAAGGCCCATGCCGTGCAGCCAGTCACGGCACTTCAGAATGAATATTCGCTTTGGACCCGCGGGCCTGAGACGAACGGCATCCTGCAGGCATGCGAGGAACTTGGCATCGGCCTCGTTGCCTACAGCCCCCTTGGCAAGGGATTTCTCACCGGAGCGATAAGCAAGGATAGCAAGCTTGCGGAGAACGACTTCCGCAAGATCCTGCCCCGCTTTACGCCAGAGGCCATGGAGAAGAACCAGGCGCTCATCGACCTGATCCGTCGGGTCGCCGACGAGACGAAGGCGTCGCCCGCGCAGATCGCTCTAGCGTGGCTGCTGGCGCAGAAGCCTTGGATCGTGCCCATTCCGGGAACGACGAAGCTTCACCGTCTCGAGGAGAACCTCGCCGCGGCTGACGTTCATCTGACCTCCAAAGATCTTGCGGAGCTCGATCAGCTAGCGGCCCAGATTCAAGTCGAGGGCGAGCGCTATCCTGAACATCTGATGAAGACCACAGGTCTCTGACTTCCCCGAAGGCGCCGCGAGGCGCCTTCCTTCTTTGAAAGATATCGTCATGTCACAAGAGCTGGTCGAAGCGACCCCGCCATTCGTTACGAACGCAAGCATAGCTACGCCTCAGCCGCCACGGCTCCGCGTTCTCGCTATCCTGAGCGCCCTGATGGGATTCGCATCGATTTCGACCGACCTCTATCTTCCAGCCATGCCGACAATGGCTGGCGACCTCAACGCGGACGCTGGCTCGATAGAACTCACAGTGTCGGGGTTCCTGATTGGCTTCAGCCTAGGGCAACTCCTGTGGGGGCCGCTCGGCGACCGCTACGGTCGGCGTCTGCCTGTCGCAGCAGGCCTGTTGCTCTTCATTCTCGGGTCCGTCGGTTGCGCGACGTCCGGCACCTCAACGGAGATGATTTGTTGGCGCATCGTCCAGGCAGTCGGTGCATGTTCGGGTGTCGTTCTGTCGCGCGCGATGGTGAGAGATTTGTACGAGGGAAGCCGGGCCGCGCAGATGCTGTCGACGCTCATCACTGTGATGGCCGTCGCGCCGCTTTTAGGACCGATCGTTGGCGGCCAAGTGCTCGCCGTCGCGGGCTGGCGCGCGATCTTCTGGCTCTTGGCCGTCGTTGGGCTTGCAACCCTCGCCGCGCTTTTCACGATCCCTGAAACTCTCCCCATCGAACGACGTCGGAAAGATTCGATGCTGGCTGCACTCGGCGGCTACGGTAGATTACTCGCGGATCGACGCCTGATTGGCTTTGCCGCGGTCGGCGGCTTCTTCTATGCGGGGGTCTACGCCTACATTGCCGGAACGCCCTTCGCTTTCATTGAATACTACCACATCACGCCGCAGCTCTACGGCGTCCTGTTCGCCCTTGGGATCGTGGGCATTATGGCGGCGAACGTCGTCAATGCGAAGTTCGTGATCCGCTTCGGCAGCCGTCGGCTCCTGCAGCTCGGAGCGGCG
Source organism: Rhizobium sp. GW821-FHT14E12 (assembly GCF_058803745.1). NCBI lineage: Bacteria > Pseudomonadati > Pseudomonadota > Alphaproteobacteria > Hyphomicrobiales > Rhizobiaceae > Rhizobium > Rhizobium sp. GW821-FHT14E12. The sequence goes on along the minus strand of NZ_JBXAPH010000007.1, from coordinate 181,402 downwards.
GGTGCTGCCGCCTGCGGCGTCGTTCTGATCATAACAGGCGTCACCGGTTGGGGCGGGCTGGCCGGACTGGCTGTCCCGCTCTTTGTTTTCGTCTCGTGGTCCGGGCTGATCGTCGCCAACTCGATTGGCGGAGCACTGCAGGACTTTCCGGAACGGGCAGGCGCCGTCTCTGCACTTGTTGGCGCGCTGCACTACGGATGCGGCATCGTGGGGTCGGCTGCCATCAGCGCCTTTGCCGACGGCACGCCGCGACCGCTCGCCGCCATCGCCGCCATCGCCGGGATCACAAGCTTCGCAAGTCTCGCGCTGCTACCGCGATCCAAAGGTTGACGATCGTTGGATTGCCTGCTTCAACTTTAGTAAATTGCCGGCATCGATATCGGGAGTTCATGAATGAGGCGTGAGGAACTGGTTGATCTAAACGCGTTCATGACGGTCGCAGCGGAACAGAACTTCACGCGCGCGGCCGCCCGGCTCGGCACGTCGCAGTCTGCTCTCAGCCATACGATACGTCGACTCGAAGCGCGGCTGGGCGTCCGTCTTCTGACGCGCACGACGCGCAACGTCGCACCTACCGAGGCCGGAGAGCGGCTGCTCGCCACGCTCCGACCAGCTTTGGACAGCATCGGGAACGAACTAACTTCGTTGAGCGAACTGCGGATGCGCCCGGCGGGAAACATCCGCATCACCACGTCCGAACACGCCGCCACGACCGTGCTTTGGCCGGCGCTTCGAAAGCTCCTCCAGGAATATCCCGAGATCAATGTCGAGCTCGTGATCGATTCCAGCCTGACCGATATCGTCTCGGAACGGTTCGACGCCGGAGTGCGTCTGGGGGAGGCGCTCGCAAAGGACATGGTCGCAGTCCGTATCGGGCCGGAACTCCGCATGGCGATCGTAGCATCGCCTGCCTACTTTGCGGAGAGACCTGCGCCGACGTTGCCGCAGGATCTAGCGAACCATCGATGCATCAATCTCCGAATGCTCAGCGGCGGCGGGCTCTACGCCTGGGAGCTGGAGAAGAATGGGCGAGAACTTCGGGTGCGGGTGGACGGGCAGCTAGCGTTCAACAATACCAACATGATCATCAGGGCGGCCGAAGAGGGATTCGGCCTTGGGTTTGTCATGGAGGATCATGTTGAGCAGCAACTTGCCGACGGACGACTGGTCCGAGTGCTCGATGACTGGTGTCCGCCGTTCGCTGGTTACCATCTTTATTACCCGAGTAGACGGCAACCCTCGGCCGCTTTCTCCGTTCTCGTAGATGTGCTTCGGTATCGCGACAAGGGGTCGGAGAGAGCCCGGTAGGAAGAATAGATGAGCGCGAATAAATCGGCCGAGAATGACATCAGAGTAAGGCCTGCGACCGAAGCCGACGTCGATGTCCTCGGCGGCTACGGTGCACAACTCATCGCGATCCATCATGAATGGGATCGCTTGCGGTTTATTTCTGCAAGTCCGCGAACGCCTTCGATGTACTCGAACTATCTCAGGAACCAACTCGGCAAGCCGGGCGTAATCGTCCTTGCTGCTGAAGTCGAGGGCGAGGTCGTCGGCTACGTCTATGCGGGCGTCGAGGGCCCGGACTACATGGCGCTTCGAGGCCCGGCGGGAGTGGTCCACGATATCTTCGTAGCGGAGAGCCAACGGCGCCGGGGCGCAGGTCGGGCGTTGCTGGCGGCTGCTGTCGAAGGCCTCACCCAGCTCGGGGCATCCCAAATCGTCTTGTCGACAGCGCACCGAAACGTAGCCGGTCAGCGCCTGTTCGTTGGGATGGGTTTCCAACCGACGATGGTGGAATTGACGCTGCAAACGAAAGATATGGCAATTCCTTAGAGGGCGAGAGCCTGAGCCCGACATCCCAGAATCGATGCTGAGACCCCCATTGTTGTTCCTTTTGGCGAAGGGCGAACTCGAAGGTTCGCGGTTGGAAATAGAATGTACCTTTAGCCGGCTAAAAAACAGATAACATGTATTATGGAACTACTGTATCGTCCTTAAATGCGAGATTCAGGTGGGTGTCGTGAATAGTCGCAGCGGAGCGCGAATGCCGCTCGATAATGCGCATCCCGCCGCATCGCGCTATCCGTCACTCTGAAAAGCCGGCCCGGATCGCAAGGATCGGCATCGGCTTTCCGCTTTAGATTTCAGGCGGCCTAAAATATGCCTATCGATGTCTGTCGGCGAAACGCGCAAGACGCGGAGGAACAGCAAGGCCGAGGTTTTCTCGCAATGTAGTACCCTCGTACTCCTGCCGGAAAACCCCTCGTCGCTGCAGTTCAGGCACGACCAGCTGTACGAAGTCCTCGATGCCGCGCGGGAAATATGGAAACAGCACGCAGAAGCCGTCGCAGGCCTCGCTGGAAAACCAATCCTCCATGAGGTCGGCGACACGCTCTGGCGTACCCCAGACCAGGTGATGGCCGTCCGTCTCGGCAAAGCGTCGCGCAACTTGCCGCAAAGTCAGGCCCTCTTTGCGCGCCCAGTCGATGACAATCTGCTGGCGTGTCGTCGCACCGTTGGTCGGCGGCAGCTCCGGCATCGGTCCGTCGAGAGGAAATTTGGTCAGATCGATGCCGACCGAAATTCGTCTCAGTGCGATAAGACCCTGGGCATCGGTGATGCCCTCCTGAAGTCGAAGATAATGTTTGCTTGCCTCCTCTTCCGTCCGACCGATGATCGGCATGATGCCGGGCATGACCTTGATGCTGTCGGGCGAGCGCCCCCGCTCCGAAGCCCGGTTGCGGAGGTCGTCACGGAAGACTTTGGTCTCGTCCCGGGCCGAGCTTGCAAGAAACACCACGTCTGCGATGCGTGATGCCAATTCGCGACCAGGGGCCGAAGCGCCTGCCTGGGCAATGACGGGCCGCCCTTGTGGGCTACGCGGAAGATTGAGCGGTCCCTTGACCTTGAAATGCTTGCCGTCGTGATTGAGCACGTTGATTTTCGAAACGTCCGAAAAACGTGCATTCTTCTTGTCGAAAACAAGAGCATCGTCATCCCAGCAATCCCAGAGACCGGCACAGACGTCGAAATATTCCTCTGCGCGTTCGTAACGGGCGCCGTGCTCCATATGCACATCGCGGCCATAGTTCGGCGCCTCGCCCTCGGATTGGGTGGTCACTAGGTTCCAGCCTGCCCGTCCACCGCTGACATGATCGATTGTCGCTATGGCGCGAGCCATGCTGTAAGGCTCGCTATAGGTCGTCGTAGCGGTGGCAATGATGCCGATCCGCGACGTGGATGCGGCAAGCGCCGCAATCATCGTGATCGCATCCATGCGGATGATCTTTGAATATCCTTCGGCCGCCGGATCAGTTGCCTCGATCAACGGAACGGTGGGTAGATGATTGGTGTCCGCCAGAAAGAGCGCATCCATCTTGCCTTCTTCGGCCAATCTGGCGACGCGCACCATATTGGTAAAGGAATACATCTCGGTTGTTGGCGATTCTGATTCTCGCCAACCGGCAGCGTGAGCGCCTGGAGGGCTCCAGACACCGATGAGTTTCATCTGTTTCTGCTGCGCCGACATTGTCGTGTTTCTCCTGCTCGATCAGTTCTCTAATGGATCGCCACCCTGCGTGGCGATCTGGTGATATCAGCGAGCTGCTGTGCTCGCAGGGCTTAAGGCGCGTTGAGACCAGGAGGTTCAAATACTTGATAGCCGCCATCGACGGGACTCGTAGATGATCTAGTCGGCGAGAGGAGTCGGCCGCTGTTGAACTTGGGCTCGCTTGTCACGGCGGCAGCTGCCCTATGCCAGGTCAGCCGAGCTGCCATTCCTGGAAGCGACGCAACACTTCGGGCATATGCTGGGCATAGTATTCCGCATTGTTGAACAGGGCTGACTGCCAGGTTGGCGCAGACCCACATCATACTCGGCTCAGTTCGTCACCTTGAACTTCATCTTGCCAATGTGATGACGGCGAGCAGCGTTATGTTTGTCTGGCATGGATGATCAATCAAGCTGTTTTCGATCGAAGCCTCATAGGCGGAAAACTGTTTAAATTCGATCCGTGCACCAGCGCCGTACAAAGCACCTTCAGCGATCAAATGTCGCTCGAGGCGATAATCGCATCGGCAACGGACGCGATCGTCACCTTCGACGTCATCGCTTTTTCGCGAAGACGTCGATAGGCTTCCTCCTCCGAAATATTGCGGCTGGCCGACAAAATTCCGACGGCCTTCTCGATCCTCCGACGGGCCTTCAATGTGTCGTCCAGCGACTTGATCCGCTGCTTCAGCCGCGCCTCGTGCGTGGCGAGGCTGACCGCCGTCGTCAAGGCCGCCAGTATCCCGAAGATCCTCACCGGCTTCGAGAGAACCCCATGAACATTCATACGCTGCAGCTCGGTCAAAATCTCCGGCGTCTCAAAAGCGATAATCGCGATCCTGGCTGCCGTATCACATGTCGTCACCCATGCTGGCGTCCGATTGTTCCGATCCGGATTGAGCAGAAACAGGACGACATCGATGTAGGTCGGCAGGGATTCAGGGGCCGGCCAGATCGCCTCCACCTGACAACCGACACGCTTTATATGGGCCAGAAACATCGATCGCTCGGTGTCATCGGGATGAATGACAAGCACGCGCATCCGGCGCAGACGCCGTAGCATGTCCTCGTCTTTCAGCGGGATGCGATCGTTCATCATCTACCTATCTGCTCAGCGAGCGATCATAAGCGACAAGATAGGGGTCTGCTCGGATGGGCGCATTGCTGCGCCAGACGATGTCGAAATCACCGGATATGTTCGCTCTTCCGATCAGCGGCCGCTGCATGAAATGGTTCGTGTCGAGATCGATTGACTTGTCTCCGCTCGGCCCTTTGAAAACCGCACTGGTCAAGATCGGCAGAATGGAATCACTATCCGTCTCACCACACTGGCGAACGGCATCGGCATAAATGTGGACCAGCGTGTAGCACACTTCCGTGTAAACCCCAGGCGTCTTTTGCTCACCATAGCGTTTCTGAAACGCGGCAACGAATGCTTTGTTCTGCGGATTGTCGAGCGTCCCGAAGTAGGGCAAAGCCGAGAGATGGCCGGCGCGCGCGCCGGGCGACATCTTGCTGAGTTCGGATTCCGTGGTGGTCAGCGACGCAATCGGAATATCCTGGCCACCGCGCTCGACACCATGGAAGACTTCATACAGCATCACGCCGTCTTCCCCCACGACCGTTGACATGATCGCATCGACACCAGAGGCCACCACCCGCTTCAGCGCAGGCTCGAACCGGGCGCGTGACGTACCAAAGGGAAAGTAGATTTCCTCGACCACCGACCCGCCGCTGTCAGACAGGAACTCGTTGACAATGCGGTTTATCTCGCGTGCGTAAAGCGTATCGGAGCCGAACAGCGCAATTCTTTTCCCATAGTAGGCGAACAGATATTCAAGAAGTGGCACGATGACCTGATTGGGCACTGCCCCGCCATAAATCACATTCGGCGAATATTCGAATCCCTCATAGACGGAGGGATAGAAGAGAATGCCATTGTAGCGCTCGACGATCGGCAGAACCGCTTTGCGACTGGTCGATAGGCAACAGCCGAAGATCGCATTGATCCCCTGCTTCAAGAGCAGATCGGTCGCCATACTGTCGTAGCGTTGATCGCTTCCGTCGGGGTTCACGATAACCGGTTCAATCAGCCGGCCACCCACACCGCCCTGTGCGTTCAACTCTTCGCAGGCGAGTAGCACACCCTGGATATGCGCCGTCTCGGTTACCGCCATGGGACCGGATTGCGAAAAAAGGACGCCAATCTTGATCGTGCTATCCACCATGGTTCAATTGCCCGCCCTGAGGTTCTCGTCGATCCATCCGGCGACCGCAAGAAGATGCTCGTCCTCATTCGGACGTCCCATCAGCATCATACCGATCGGAAGACCGTCTGGCGACATGCCAATCGGGATCGAGATGCAGGGGAAGCCCGCGAGGTTGCCGATCCAGCAAAACCACGTCATGGAATCCTGCGTGGTCACCCGGCGCCCGCCAAACTCCTGCCATTCCTCGCCGGCGCGCGGCGCGACGACCGGCAGTGTCGGCAGTACCAGAGCATCCCAATTGCCGAGATCGGCGAGTTGCCGGCCCAAGACTGCCCGAATTTGCTGCGCTTTCAGCAGGTCCACGCCCGCAAGCAATTTCCCCGCCTCCAGATGAGCCCGGGTAACGGCATCGTAGCCGGCTGCATTCCGTGCCAGCAAAGGCCCATGATAGGCGGACGCCTCGCAATGAAGTATCGTCTCCCAGGCAGCAAAATAGCTGGCGACATTGGTAAGACCCGCCACTGCGATGTCGGCATCGCACCGGGATAAGGCAGACCGAATGGCGGCATCAACCTCGGTGGATCGCTCAAGCCCCTCCCCCATCAGATGGATCAGTTTCGGATGGCTCGTTGAAACAGTATCGTCGAACGGCATGGCATGGCGTGTTGCCGGATCTTTCGGGTCGACACCGCAAAAGAACGGTAACAGATGCCGGAGATCCTCCAGCGCTGCCGCCATCGGTCCCGGCGCATCCAGTGACCAGCTGAGCGGCAGGATGCCGTGGCGCGATGCACGGCCATAGCTCGGTTTGAAGCCATAGATCCCGCAGGCGCTGGCAGGAATACGGACGGATCCTCCGGTATCGCTGCCGAGCGCCGCCGCAACGATGCCGGCCGCCACCGCCGCGCCGGATCCTCCGCTGCTGCCGCCGGTAATGCGGTCCGGATTGTGAGGGTTCTTGGTCGGGCCGAAACGCGAGGTCGAATTGGTCGCGCCATAGGCCCATTCGTGCATGTTGGTCTTGCCGAAAATCACCGCGCCGGCAGCGCGCAGATTGGCGATAACGGTAGCATCTGTGCCGGCAGGCTCAAGCGGCAGCGCCCCGGAGCAGGCCGTCGTCGGATAATCTTGCGTCAGATAGTTGTCTTTGACGGCGATCGGTATGCCATCAAGGACGCTCAGCGCCCTACCCTCCGCACGCCTGATGTCGGCAGCCTTGGCCTGCGACATAACGTGCGCTGGCTCCAGCGCGACGAATGCATTCAATGTCTTAAATTTTATCGCGCGGTCGAGCGCTCGCTCGGCGAGAAAGGTGGAAGAAATAACGCCCGAGCGCAGGGCCGCGATCTGCTGCGTCAGCGTTTCCGTCTCAGTTTGCATCGCGCACCTCGGGACTGAAGAGATGTGCCGGCTCCGGGGCGGGCTCGACGCCGAATTTACTCAGGCCGCCGCGGATGCGCTTGAGCGTCGCCGCCATGCGAGCGAGCTGATCCATAGTCAATTCCAGGTACGCTTCCATGATCTATACTCCCAGCAGCTCTTGCTGAAGTTGTTTGTCTGCGCTCAAGCGGTCTCGATCGGTTTCAAGGCGGATTGCGCCCTTCTCCATGACGTAAGCGCGGGTTGCTATCGACAGGCAGAAATCGAGATCCTGCTCTGCGACAAGTATGGCGATGCCACGATCACGGTTGATCCGCTTCAGCACGCCGGCGATTTCGTCGATGATCGACGGCTGAACGCCTTCCGTGGGCTCGTCCAGAAGAAGAATACGCGGTTGGACCGCCAGCGCCCGGGCAAGGGCCAGGACCTGCTGCTGGCCGCCGGAAAGGCCGCCCGCAAGATCGCCTGCTTTCGGCTTGAGCATCGGGAAATCCGCCATTGCGGATTCGACGGCCTTCCTGCCGTTGTGACCGTTCGCCTCGGCGGCAACGGCGATATTCTCGATTACCGTCATGCGCGGAAAGACAAACCGCCCCTGCGGGACATAGCCCAGCCCGAGCTTCGCACGCTTGGCCGGAGAGGCTGGTGCTGTCACGCCATCGATTTCGACATGGCCGCCACTGGCTGGTATCAGGCCCGTGGCAAACCGCATCAGCGTCGACTTCCCGACGCCGTTGCGCCCAAGAAGAGCGACCACCTCACCAGCATCCACATGGAGAGTGACGTCACGGATGATGACGGTCTTGCCATATCCGCCGGTGGCGTTGACGATCCTAAACATGGGCACGCCTCCCGAGATAAATGTCCAGAACCCGATCATTCGCGCGCAGCGTATCGATATCGCCTTCCGCAAAAACCTCCCCCTGGTGAAGAACAGTGACATGGCCCTCGAGGGTTCTGACGAACTCCATGTCGTGCTCCACAACGATGACGGTCGTGTATCTAGCAAGGATGCGGACCAACGAGGAAAGCTCCCGCGTTTCCTCGTTGGTCATGCCGGCAGCAGGTTCATCGAGAAGGATGACGCGGGGCGCGAGACACAGCACCATGCCGATATCCAGCCACTGCTGTTGCCCATGCGACAGGACGGAGGCGTGAACGGCAGCCTGATTGGTGAAACCGAGCATTCCCATGATCTTCTCGCTGATCTCCGTCGCAGCGATCTTGTTGCGGGTCCGCGCATAGGCGGCCATCCAGAGATTGTCGAAGACAGTCAGCGAGCCAAAGACCTGTGGCTTCTGGTTTTTCACACCCATACCCCTGCGAACGCGCTCGAAGATCGGCGCACGGGTAATGTCGTCGTCTGAACCGAGGTAGATGCTTCCAGCCTCCGGCGTATAAATGCCGACGCATGTCTTGAGGAAAGAGCTCTTGCCGGCGCCGTTCGGGCCGATCAGGGAAGACGGGCGACCGGGCTCGAAAAGGCGAGACACGCGATTGACGGGAACGACACCGCCGAACCGCTTGAACGCGTCGCGAGTTGCAAGGCTTTTCGCGGGGCCGGCCTGAACCGCGGCATCCTTGAGAAGACCTTCCAGAACATCGGGATCGATCGACACCGCCCCTGTATCGCGCGCAGCGGCATTGGTATCCGGAAGGTGTCGGCGCCAGAGATCACCGAGTGCGCCCAGCATTCCATTTTTCAGAAACAGGACCAGAAAAATGAGAACGACACCCAGGATCAGCGTCGTCTGGCCGCCGACGGCGCCGCCGCCCAACCAATAGGAAAGACCACCGACGGCAATTGCGCCGACGAAAGCCCCCGACAGAGTTCCAAGCCCGCCGACCAGAACATAGATCGGCACCAGCAGCGCTTCCTGAACCGAGAAGATCGATGGGCTGAGATAATTTGCCCACGCGCCGAACAAAGCGCCCGCAACACCTGCGACGACACCCGCATAGGCAAAATTCACCACCTGATACATGCGCACGTCGTAGCCCAGAAGTTCGGTTTTCTGGGCGTCGATCCGGACGCAATCGACGACACGCCCGAAGGTGCCTTTCATCAGCCAGCGCGTCAGAAAGTAGACCAGTGCCGAGATCAGGATCGTCGTGACGAAGACCGCGACGGGACCAAGCGCTTCGGCATTGTCCCCGAAACCAAGGACCATGCCGGGAATGTTCGACAGTCCGTTGTCGCCACCGATCGAGGCCTGGCCGACATCGAGCTGAAAAGACTGGGTCAAGGACCACAGCAATAGCGTGAGGGTATAGGACAGGATCGTACTTTGAAGCGGTCCCATCCGGGCAAAGAAAATGATCCACCCGAGCGCCGCCGCACACAGTCCACCGAAGGCAGCACCCGCGGGCAGGCTCCAGATCAGGGTGTTGCCGGTTGCAGGACCGAGGTTGAGCGCGATCACGCTACCGAAGTAACCGCCGAGACCATAGAATGCGGTCTGTCCGAGACTCAACAGCCCTCCTCTGCCCCAGACGATATCGAGGCTGAGACCAAGCAGGCCGAAGATAACCCAGGACGTGGCCACATAGGCGAGATAGGGGTCCATCATACTGGCAGCGACAAGGGCGACACCGATCGCGATGATCGGAAAGGTGAGCCCGGCGGATTTGTAAAGCTTTTCTGAAAAGGTCATCGTGCGGCTCACATCTTGCGGCGCCATTTGGCCGATATCCCCATGGGATAGAGCCAAAGCAGCAATGCCGTAACGAGGAAAAAGAAGGCGTCGCCCGCCACAGAGGTGAGAAAGCTCGCCGTGATCGATGCTCCACCACCCAGGCCAATCGCCGCCAGCACACTCCCCGTCAGAGTGACCGGGCCGGCGACAACGACAGTAAGGAACGCCTTGATGACGAAGGCAAAACCCATCGATGGCGTGGCCGGCACGATCGGCAGGAGAACAGCGCCCGCAAAGCCGGCAAGACCGCATCCGATGGAAAAGGTCATCGTGTTGACGCGTGACGACTCGATACCGATAGCCTGCGCCATCTCCGGAACCTGGATCGCGGCGCGGGCCTTCATGCCATAGACCGTGCGGGTCATCAGACCGTAGACGAACAGGCCCATAAGGGTGGCAACGCCGATCATCAGCAGCGGATAGCCGGCCAGGCTGTAGGCGCCGATCTTGAGGCTGTAGTGTGGCATGCCGATGCCCGGGGAGACCGTGCCGAAGATCAGCACGGCCAGTTGATAGAAGGCGATGCTCAATCCCCACGTCGCGAGCATGGTGTCGAACAGTCGGCCGTAAAGGCGGCGAATGATCAGGATTTCGACTGTCGCGCCGATCGCCATTGTCACGGCGACCGCGATCGGGATGGAGAGAACATAGGGAATGCCCCGTTGCGTCGCCGTCAGCGCGGTGTAGGCGCCGATCATCAGGAATTCGCCATGGGCGAGATTGATGACGCCCATCAGCCCGAAGACGACCGCCAGCCCGATCGTTGCGATCAGAAGGATGGATGCGCTTGAGAGCGACGACAGAAGCACTGTCGCCAGATAGTCGAGTTGCATGGAAACCTCCTCAATCGAGCGCTCTCCGCCTGGAAAGCGCTCGATGACCTAACTTTACTGGCCTTCAGGGGTGAACTGCTGGGCGAGCGACGGATGGGCGACAAGGTCGCATTTCTCGTTCTCGTAGGTAGGAGCGGCATCGGGGAAGGTTTCAACGATCTTGAAGCTGTGCTTGTCGTCGCCTTCAGCAATGTAAATGTTCTGGCGCAGATGATGCGAACCGGGCTCCAGCTTCACACTGCCGTTCGGCGCATCAAAGGTCAGACCGCTTTCGAGCGCGGCCACGACCGGCTTGGTGTCTGCGCTACCCGCCTTGTTGACGGCCGCAGCCCACAGATGCACCGCATTCCAGACATCGACCGCCTCAGAAACGATCGGCGTTTCGCTGCCGTATTTCGCCTGCCACAGTTTGACGAATGCGGCATTGGCGGGATTTTCGACGGGCTGGAAATATCCCTGGCTCGCGATCAGGCCTTTGCCGGCTTCCGGAGAAACGACAACCTGCTGATTGCCCGAGCCGTAGTTCGTCGACACCATGCCGATGGTATCCTTCAGGCCAGCCGCCGCAAACTGCTCAAGAAATCCAGTCTGGTTTGCACCGACAGGCAGGGCGACGACAAAGTCGGGCTTGGCGGCCTGTATCTTTTGGATCGTCGGCGCATAGTCCGTGACAGTCAGCGCCAGGAAGTCCACGCCAACGACTTCAGCGCCGGCCTTTTTAGCGTATTCCTTGATCCAATGCGCGGAAATGGTCCCAAAATTATAGTCGGGCGCCATGACATAGATCTTCTTGCCGTATTTCTTGACAGCCCAGTCGATCAGCACTGAAAGCTGCTGCGACGCAGACGAACCCGTGACAAAGGTCTGCTTGTCACAAGCCCCGCCCTCGTAGAGCGCGCTATAAAAATAGGGAATATTCGCCTTGCGAGCGATCGGCCGGATCGCCTCTCGCGACGAGCTTGTCAGTCCCGCGAACAGGGCCTTCACCTGGTCTTTCAGGATCGCCGTGTTCGAATATTGGATATACTTGCTCTGTTCCGACTGTGCATCATAGGAGACAACATCGATCGGCGCGCCGAGTACACCACCTTTGGTGTTGATGTCGTCCACAGCCAGTTTCAGGGCGTTGTTCTGCTGGATGCCGTAGATATTCAGGCCGCCGGTCTGATCAAAGATCGCTGCAATTTTGGTGTCGGCGAAGGCAACGGCCGGTAAGAGTGCCAGTGCCGTCGATAGGGCAATAGTTTTGGCTGAAAGAGCTGTTCCCACGATTATTCATCTCCATTTGTAAGAGCTGAACACCGGTTATCCGCATAATTGCGCATTTTTAAACGCAAAACGACGCTCGAAGAACAGATGTCCAACAGCGTCGAGTGGATTTATGTGCATCTTTGCACATAGCTTCTCTAACAGAGGTGAGCGCAGCATGTCAACGTTGTCTCCACGACAACGCGCTTGGATACACTTCTATGACGCTGCAGGACTTTCCGTTCATCTTGCTCAAACAAAAAATCTAAAAGCACTCACGAGCTGACATCTTTGTCAAAGTACACGCTTGGCGATGACACTTGTTTGGCGGGCATCATCGTGTTGCCACATCTCAATTTTCTTCAATGTTCCGTTAACGCGACGATGCCCAGTGCCCGCCTCAGACAAGATAAATGCGCTCGGAATACCGCTGAGTCAGAATTTTCAGACCTAACACTCCGCTCTGCATCAAACCGATGGGCTTTGGCGGGATTAGGAGTACTGAGACATCTCGCTACAATTCGGAGGATACTGTCACCGCTTGGAGAGGATCACCGAACTCCTGGGTGCTATCACTAACGGCGCCCGCCATCGCTGGAGGAATTGGCGGGCATCGTTAGATCGATCAGTCATTCAGGGACGTGAGGTCGATTACGAAGCGATATTTAACGTCGCTATTGAGAACGCGCTCGTAGGCAGCATTGATGTCCTGAATTTTGATGAGTTCGATATCCGAAACGACATCGTGCTTGCCACAAAAGTCGAGCATCTCCTGCGTCTCGGTCAGACCACCTATCAGCGAGCCGGCGAGCGTCTTGCCACGAAAAACCATCGGCGCAGTGTTGAGAGCGTCGTCCAGCGGACCGAGATAGCCGACTAATACGAGCGCTCCCTGGACCGACAGCGTAGCAATGTAGGGGTTGAGATCGTGGGCGTAAGGGACGGTATCGATGACGACGTCGAACGAACCTGTGATCGCCTTCATCTGGCTTTCATCGCTCGATATCACCACGTGGTGGGCGCCAAGCCGGAACGCGTCGGCTTCCTTACCGGCCGAACGGCTTAACAGCGTCACTTCCGCCCCCATGGCATGCGCCAGCTTAAGTGCCATGTGGCCCAGACCGCCGAGGCCTACCACAGCAACCTTCTTGCCCGGCCCCACACCAAAGCGCTTGAGTGGCGAATAAGTGGTAATACCGGCGCACAGCAGCGGTGCCGCCCCGGCGAGATCTAAGCCTTCGGGGATGGACAGCACGAACCGGTCCGAAGCAACCATCTTCTTGGAGTAGCCGCCATAAGTCGGCGTCCCATCGTGACGGTCCTTGCCGGCATAGGTCAGCGTGCTCCCGTGTTCGCAGTACTGTTCGAGGTCGCGTTCGCACGAACTGCAATGGCGGCAGGAATCGACCAGGCAGCCGACGCCGACGACTTCGCCCGCCTTGAAACGGCTTACGTCGGATCCAACGCGAATCACCCGGCCGATGATCTCGTGCCCGGGAACGATCGGATAGGTCTCGCCGCCCCAGTCGTTGCGGACGTGATGGATGTCTGAATGGCAGACGCCGCAGAACAGGACGTCGAATTCGACGTCGTCCGAACGCAGGTCGCGACGCTCGAAGGAGAAAGGCACAAGATCTTGGTCGGCGGCATGGGCGGCGTAGCCCTGAACGAGAGTTGGCATAGGAGATATCCTTTTGGCTTAGATTAGAGTCGTTGCTCGGAGATTTTGCCGGAAGTCGGGTCTAACCTGTAGGTCGTGGCAGGACCGTGGAGCAGATGGCCGGAAGATACCCACTTGGCCTTTGTGCGACTATGCTTGATTATTTGCATGCAGTTATCGAGATAGCCTATAAATACCGTCTGACTCATCAAGGTACAGTTCATGCAGACTGACAATCCGGGCGACTCGATCCGGGACCTCCGAGCCTTCGTGATCGTGGCGCGCGAGCTGAGCTTTACTCGGGCGGCGGGCAAGCTTGGTGTCTCGCAGTCCACCCTGAGCTACACGATCAAGATGCTTGAGCAGCGGCTCGGTGTTCGCCTTCTCACTCGCACGACCCGTAGCGTGGGGTTGACCGAGGCCGGCGAACGTCTGCTCGAAACGGCAGGCGTCCATCTCGATGGGATCAAGCAGGCATTGGCCGGATTAGGTGCCTTTCGCGCCCGTCCTGCAGGGGTGGTGCGCATTGCGGCATCCGATCACGCCGCGGCCACAGTGCTGCATCCGGCTATGGCCAAACTGCTTCCAGACTATCCCGATGTGACGGTGGAACTCGTGATCGACAATGCGATGACGGACATCGTCACTGAACGTTGCGATGCCGGGATCCGTCTAGGTGAACATCTCGCCCATGACATGATCGCCGTGCGCGTCGGTCAAGATCAGCGCATGGCGGTCGTGGCATCGCCGCAGTACTTCTCGACACACGGGCGTCCAAAGGCGCCGGACGAACTCATGAGCCACAACTGCCTCGGATATCGATTGGAAACCCGCGGCAATATATACGCCTGGGAGTTCGAGAAGGATGGCAAGGAGATCAACGTCCGGCCTCAGGGGCAATTTGTGAGCAACGATCCGGACCAGATCACCCGGTTCTGTCTGAGTGGAATCGGGATTGCCTGTATGCAGGAAAGCTACTTCGAGGACGCGATCGCGGATGGCCGGCTGGAACGGGTTCTGGAGGACTGGTGCCAGAGCTTCAGTGGTTACTATCTGTATTATCCTAGCCGTCGGCATCCCACGGCGGCCTTTACGCTCGTGCTGGAGGCTCTTCGCCAGCATGCAGCGTGACCAACGATGAGGCCAATGGAAAATTTCGAGAACGCACGACTACTATGCGATGGTCGAGCTTCCTGCAACAAGCGGCGAACTCTTGGAAACACGCCGCGATCGCAAATTTGCCCGGGTTGTGGTCAATCTCCATCTTACGGCTGCACCTGGTGCTTACCCGCGATAACGCAAAGCATTTACCAGGAGCGAAAATGCTGGTGGCAACTGCCGTCGATCGGGATAGTAGAGATGATATCCCGAAAAAGGCGCACACCAATCCTCCAAGACGCGAACGAGCTTTCCTGCACCGACAAGCTCGGCCGCCTGATCTTCGGTGACGCAAGCAAGCCCCAATCCCTCCGCGGCGGCCGTAAGCACCATTGATATGTCGTTGAAGATCAGTGGTCCTTCGACGCGGACATTGAGATCCCGCCCACCCTTCTCGAACTCCCAAGTGTAGATCCCGCCCTTGGTTGGCAGGCGAATATTGATGCAGGGGTGGCGTGTCAGATCCTGCGGCACTTTCGGGCGCTCGTGCTGCTGAAAATAAGAGGGGGACCCGACGACTGTCATGCGCAGGTCGGGGCCAATGCGGACTGCGATCATGTCCTTGGCGATCTGCTCGCCCAGTCGGACGCCGGCGTCGAAACGGTCAGCGATGATGTCAGTCAGGTGGGCATCGATGGAGAGCTCGACCTTCACATCCGGGTAGTCTTTTATCAATTGTCCGATCACCGGCCAGAGGATTTGCTCCGCCGCATGTTTGCTGCCGGTGATGCGAACGGTGCCCGACGGTTTGTCTCTGAACGCACTGAGTGCCGAAAGTCTGGCGTCAATTTCTTCGAATGCCGGTCGCAATGTGTCGAACAGTTGCTCGCCGGCATCGGTTAGCGCGACATTGCGGGTCAGGAGCTTCACGCCCATCCTCGCCTCCAGTCGGCGCACAATCTGGCTGATCGCCGATTGTGACGTACCCAGCCTCGCCGCGGCACGCGTAAAGCTGCGCTCCTCCGCGACGCTCAGGAACACCGTGAGGTCGCTCATCTCCTCCCGCCTCATTGATAAGCCCTCGATATAACTTCATGCGTAACTTAGCATCTAATCGCTGAAATCGCGATCTGCTAAAACGAAGTCATGGGAAGCATCTACTGCCGCGGAAACTATGAACAGGCAGCATGGTGTTGTTCAGCAAGTCAAAGAGTGAAAGACAGTCAGATGGCAAATGATGTGGTAGTGGTAATCGGCGCTGGCGGCATTGGGCTTGCCATTGCGCGCCGGCAGGGCTTCGGGAAGACGATATTGCTCGCCGATTTCAACGAGCAGACACTTGAAGCCGCCGCCGAGAGCCTAAAAGGAGCGAGCTATTCTGTCGCAACCCACACGGTCGACGTCTCGTCTCGAGACTCCGTCCGCTCGCTAGCGGATGCCGCGGCCGCGCTCGGCAACGTGGTGCAACTCGTCAATACCGCCGGACTGTCGCCCAACATGGCACCGCCCGAGCGCGTTCTGGCCGTTGATCTTTATGGGTCAGCCGTGGTGTTCGAGGAATTCGAGCGCGTCATCGCGCCCGGTGGCGCCGGGCTTATCATCTCCAGCATGGCCGGCCACATGCTGCCAGCCCTGACCCCGGACGAGGACCATGCGCTTGCCTTCACGCCAGCCGATCAGTTACTCGACCTTCCGGTCATAAAGTCAATTCCTAACTCCATGGTGGCCTATATGATGGCCAAGCGCGCCAACAATCTGCGTGTCCAGGCAGCTGCCATCAGCTGGGGCGCAAAGGGCGCCCGCGTCAACTCGATCAGCCCCGGCATTATCGCCACGCCGCTGGCACAACATGAGCTGAACTCGCCGATCGGTGACGGATATCGTGCAATGATTGCTGCATCGCCGGCGGGCCGCATGGCGCCTCCGGAGGAGATAGCTATTGCTGCGGGTTACCTGCTTGGTCCAGACGCAGGCTTCGTGACCGGAAGTGACCTGTTGATCGACGGTGGCGTCATCGCCGCCATGCGCGCCGGCAAACTGCCGACCCCGGCATGACCCGGAGACCTTTGACAAGGCACAGCAAACATCGCGTTGATTGCTGATCTTGGCCAAATCGACAGGGCACCGGCAACATCGATGTAAAGCGTGCACGGTGGCCTGAAGCCATGCTCAAACTATTGTGTTGGTAAGGAAACGGTCATGCACGACAGCCATCAGCCGGAAATTGAAAAAGAGATCGTCGAGCTGTCACTGGACAAGTTTAACTGGAAGACAACTGGCGATGTCGACCGCGTCGAGGATATCTTCGACGACGATCTCGTCTTCGTCCATCTGAACGGCAACGTCACGTCTAAGCGTGAGTGGATTGGGCAAATGCGATCGCGTAGCTTTGTCTACAACCGTATCGAGCCGCATGAAATGTCGGCGAAGATCTACGGCGAGGCAGCAGTCCTGTTCGGCAAGGCGACCTTTGCTGTGACGATGGGCGACTTCAAGGGCAACTACGACCTCGTTTTCACCGAGGTCTATGCGCGCAAGAACGGTGTGTGGAAGCTCGTCAACTTGCATACTTGTGCATATTGACCGACGCGGAACGCGACCAACGTCGAAACCGGGCGCGTTCGGGGTTGTGAATGCCAAAGAATACGATGAAGAGGCAAAAACCATGAAAATACGCGAACTGGGCCGCAGCGGCCTCACTGTCTCCGCAGTCGGTCTCGGGTGCATGGGTATGAGCATGAATTATGGGGCGCCCGAGGAAAAGGGCACTATGATCAAGCTGATGCGCGATGCCGTCGATCGCGGCGTGACTTTCTTCGACACTGCTGAAGTCTATGGCCCGTTCACCAACGAAGAGTTGGTCGGCGAGGGTCTCGCACCTGTGCGCGAGAAGGTGGTGATCGCCACCAAATTCGGCTTCGATATCAACCCCGAGACGGGCGAACGCAGCGGCCGCTTCAATAGCGGTCCCGAGCATATCCGCAAGGTTGTCGAAGCATCGCTCAAGCGGCTGCGCACGGATGTGATCGACCTGCTATACCAGCACCGCGTCGATACTAATACGCCAATCGAGGATGTCGCCGGAACCGTCAAGGATCTGATTGCCGAGGGCAAGGTCAAGTATTTTGGCCTGTCTGAAGCCGGCGCCGAGACGGTCCGCCGTGCTCATGCGGTGCAGCCTGTGGCAGCGCTGCAGAGCGAATACTCTCTGTGGGCACGTGACCCGGAGGCCGAGGTTTTGCCGGTCTGCCGGGAACTCGGCATCGGATTCGTGCCGTGGAGCCCTCTGGGGCAAGGATTTCTGACCGGCAAGGTCGATTCCAGCCAGACATTCGAAAAGTCCGATGTGCGCTCCTGGTTTCCGCGCTTCACGCCCGAGGCGATGCAGGCGAACCAGGCACTGGTCGACATCGTCAGGCGCACCGCCGATGCCAAAGGCGCCACACCGGCGCAGATCGCGCTCGCCTGGTTATTGGCGCAGGACTCGTCCATCGTGCCGATCCCGGGCACGCGCAGGCTTCATCGCCTTGAGGAGAACCTCGCATCCGCAGACGTCGACTTGACGCCTGCCGACCTCGACGAACTGACCAAGGCGGCTGGTTCGATCGAGATTCAGGGCGGCCGCGGCACCGGGCATGAACAATATCTCTAAGCGGAGGCTGACATGACGAAAATCCTCATCCTCGGCGCGTACGGACAAATTGCCCGTGTCGCCACCCGTCTCTTGCTCGATCGCACCGATGCGGAACTGACACTCTACCTTCGCAAGGCGAAGCGACTCTCGTCGCTGGAGAGCAACGATCGAGTCCGACTGGTGGAGGGCGATGTCCTCGACGCTGCGACGCTTGATGCGGCAATGGAGGGACAGGATGTTGTTTATGCCAACCTGGCTGGCGACATGGAGAAGCAGGCCCGCGCCATCGTCACCTCGATGGGCAAGGCCGGTGTGCACCGCCTGATCTTCATCAGCTCGATGGGCATCTACGACGAGGTGCCTGGCGAGCGCCATGGCGCCATTCTCGATCCCTATCGCCACTCGGCGGCCGTGATCGAGGCGTCCGACCTCGACTACACGATCATCCGGCCGGCATGGCTGAGCAACGACGACGAAATCGCTTATGGCACCACGGTCAAGGGCGAACCTTTTGTCCATGCCGGTGACTATGTCTCGCGCAAGAGCGTCGCTGACCTTATAGTCAAGCTGGTGGAGACATCCGGATTCGGTGTTCGGGAAAGCTTCGGCGTTCACGCGGCCTGAAGGGCAATCGACAGAACGTGTCGCGTACAGATTGTTTGGGTCAGAACCGGGCGGCGTGACCGTCCACAAAAGCGAGGGGTCGTATATTGGTGACTTTCGAGATGATCCTAGCGCTGATGCTGGGCGCAGCCCTGTTGTCGATGATTGCAGGTGCATTGGCAGTGCCGTATCCGACGCTGCTGGCGTTGGGCGGTGTCGCGCTCGCTTTCGTGCCGGGATTGCCTGACCTTGGATTGCCGCCCGATCTGATCCTCGCGCTGTTCGTGGCTCCGGTGCTGCTCGACGCCGCCCATGACATGTCGCTACGCGATCTGAAGCGCAGCTGGAAACCCGTGCTGTCGCTGGTCTTGGTGGCGGTCGGGCTGACGACGCTTGCCGTGGCGATCGCAGCGCGTTTCTTCCTGCCCGAGATGCCCTGGGCCGCGGCGATCGCGCTTGGCGCCCTGCTGGCCCCGCCAGACGCGGTTGCGGCGCTGGCGGTGATGCGACAGGTCGAGCCGCCCCACCGCATCCGCACGGTACTTGAAGGCGAAAGCCTGTTCAACGACGCTTCATCGCTGCTTATCTATCGTCTGGCCGTTGGCGCCGTTGCGGCCGGTGGGTTCAGTGCTGGCGAGGCCGCACCTGCCTTCCTGCTCGTTGCCTTCGGCAGTGTGATTGTCGGCTGGTTGCTGGCGAAGCTGACCACGCGCCTGATCCGCAGGGTCACCGACGCGCCTACCGCGACGATTTTCCAGTTCGTCACCACTTTCGGTGTCTGGCTGATCGCCGAGCGCCTGCATCTGTCCGAAGTCGTTACCGTCGTGACGTTCGGCATCACGGCATCACGGAGCTCGACATTTTTGATGCCGGCAGATGTCCGCGTCAGCTCCTTTGCAACATGGAGTACCGTCACATTCGTTCTCAATGTCCTTGCCTTCACACTGGTCGGGCTGCAACTCCGTCCCATCCTGCCGGCGCTTGAAGACGGGCAGCATCTCGACTGGCTTGGCTTCGCATTTGCGATCCTCGGTCTCGTGATTGTGGTCCGTCTCGCCTGGGTGCTGCTCTACGGCGTGCTGCACCGCGACGATCCCACCATGCCAGGGGCCATGACGCGACCGGAGGCGATGAAGGCGGCATCGGTCGTCGGCTGGTCGGGCATGCGCGGTATTGTTACGCTCGCCGCGGCGCTCGCTCTGCCAGAGGACTTTCCGTATCGCTCCTTCATCCTGCTGACCGCGTTCGTTGTCGTCCTTGGCACGCTGGTGCTCCAGGGTTTGACCTTGAAGCCACTGCTTGGCTGGCTTGGATTGAAGCACGATACGACCGTGGAAGACGAGTTGGCGCTGGCGCGCGCCTCTGCTCTGGCCGCCGTCATCACCGCTCTTGCCGATGAAGATAGCCCTGCCGCCGAGCGCTTACGACTGGAATACCAAGCCAAACTGGAGGAGGCAGCAGCCGGGCGCGATCCGCACGGTTCGACCGACACGATGCTCCGGCGCCAAGTGGTGCCGCATGCGCGCCGTGCGATCGACGCTTTGCGCGATAGCGGCCGCATCGGGGACGATGCCTATCGCCAAGTCGAGGAGGAACTTGATTGGCTGGAGCTCAGCACACGCTAATAGTGGACGCTTTCGTTCGAGTAATATTGCAACATTCTCCATGCTCGAGGCCACGCGTCATCTTCTCCGTGGCGTAGAGTAATGTCATGGCCCGGATTGTCTAACCCCAGACTTAGAACGCAAGGCTCCAGACACCGATGACTAGGCGCTATTTTTTGCATGCAGTTATCGATGCTGTTCACGAGTGAAGGCTCCATACCGGAAACCCACTGTGGGCAATTATGAATCCAGTGCATAGGAGCATGCCACGGATAGGGCCTAATCAGATCAATACATCCGCGCTATTGTAGGTTACATCTAATAGGGATAGCTCGAATGCAGCGATTGAACGTGCTCGTGATCGGAGCGACGGGAAGCGTCGGACGATTGGTCGTTGCGGAGGCGCTGGCAAAAGGACACAAGGTTCGTGCGCTTGTCCGCAACCTGTCGCGCGCAGATCGACTACCCGGCGTCGATATCGCCGTCGGCGATGTAACCAAGCCCGACACGCTTAGGCAGGCCCTCGATGACATCGATGCAGTCGTATTGTCCGTCAATGCCGACGGACAGGGGAAGGAAGCAGCCGAGGCTGTTTACTATCGCGGCGTCCGCGATCTTCTTAATTTGATTGGCCGCCGTCGTGTTCGGATTGCACTCATGACGACGATCGGCGTGACAGAACGCCGTGGCAGCTACAACCGGTCGAACGAAGGGCACGACTGGAAACGACGGGCGGAACGTTTGCTCCGTCAGAGCGGGTTCGACTATACGATCATCCGACCTGGCTGGTTCGACTATAATGACAGCGATCAGCATGATCTGGTTTTCCTGCAGGGAGACCGCCGTCACGCAGGAACGCCCGGCGACGGCGTGATCGCTCGGAAACAAATCGCCGAGGTCTTAATTGGAAGCCTCACCCTCAAAGCCGCGAACCGAAAGACCTTTGAACTTGTGGCGGAGAAAGGTCCCGCCCCCGCCGACCTCGAGCCTTTGTTTGCCGCTCTCCAAGCAGATCCAGTCGATGCGCTGGACGCCGTTCTCGACCTCGACAATATGCCGCTCTATCAGGAGCCTGAGCGCGTTCGCCGCGACCTGAAGGAAGCCGCTTTAAATCGTTCTGCGGTTTGACCGCTCTCCATGAAGGATTCGATATGACAAATGTAACAGTCGTCATTGGCGCGGGCTCTATCGGCCAGGCGATCGCCCGCCGGGTAAGTTCCGGAAAACACGTTCTGCTGGCCGATCTTAGGCAAGAGAATGCCGATGCAGCCGCGAAAGTTCTCAGCGAGGCGGGCTTTGAAGTCAGCACTGCCATTGTCGATGTCTCTTCGCGTGAGTCGGTTCGCGCGCTGGTGGACACGGCAGCCGCTATCGGAGATGTGACCGGTGTTATCCACGCTGCAGGCGTGTCGCCATCCCAAGCGCCGCCGGCGGTCATCCTGAAGGTCGATCTGTACGGTACGGCGGTCGTCCTCGATGAATTCGGCAAGGTCATCTCGGCGGGCGGCTCCTGCGTGGTCATCGCCTCGATGTCGGGGCATCGCCTTCCTGCGCTGACCGCCGAGCAGGATCGGCTTCTTGCAACGACGCCCGCCGATGAACTGCTCGCTCTGCCCATGCTGCAGCCTGACAAGGTTACCGATCCGCTCAACGCCTATCAGATCTCCAAGCGCGGCAACGCACTGCGGGTGAAGGCGGAATCCGTCCGCTGGGGCAAGCGCGGGGCTCGGGTCAATACAATGAGCCCAGGCATCGTCATCACTCCACTGGCAAAGGATGAACTGACCGGACCTAGGGGCGAAGGCTACCGACGGATGATTGATCTCTCCCCAATCGGCAGAGCCGGAACCCCCGACGAAATCGCGTCGCTTGCCGCCTTGCTCATGGGTCTCGACGGCGCGTTTATTACGGGTAGCGACTTCCTCATCGATGGCGGAGTGACCGCCTCGTTCTTCTACGGAGAGCTCGCATCAAAGTAACGGTGTGCTCCCCTCTTTTCATCCTGAAAGGACCCATCAAATGCTAGGAACAGTTCTCTACGGGCCGGGTGACGTGCGGTGCGAGGAAGTTGCCGAACCGAAGATCCTCAAGCCGACCGACGCGATCATAAAGCTTTCGGCAAGCTGCATTTGTGGCTCTGATCTCTGGCCATTCCGCGGCGCAAACGAAACCAACGAGCCGAAGGCCATGGGCCATGAATATTGTGGCGTCGTTGTCGAGGTCGGCGACGAGGTAAAGACGGTGAAGCCCGGCCAGTTCGTCGTTGGGTCATTCTGCCTATCGGACAACACCTGCCCGCACTGCCGCTTCGGCTTCCAGTCTTCCTGCGAGCAGCGCGAGTTCATGGTCGGCGCGCAAGCGCCTTACGCCCGTGTTCCCCTTGCGGACGGCACGCTCGTCGCCACGGCCGAGATGCCGGCGGACGACCTGATCCCATCGCTCCTGGCTGTTTCCGACGTGCTCGGGACGGGCTGGTACGCTGCCGACGCTGCCGGTGTTCAGGAAGGCTCAATCGCCGTCGTGGTTGGTGATGGAGCAGTGGGCCTGATGGGTGTGCTGGCTGCAAGGCGAATGGGTGCAGCCCGCGTCATCGCCATGAGCCGCCACAAAAGCCGCCAGGATCTTGCACTGGAGTTCGGCGCGACTGACATCGTCTCCGAACGCGGCGACGCTGGCGTCGCCCGCATCAAGGAGATGACCAACGGCGTCGGTGCGGATTCCGTTCTGGAGTGCGTCGGCTTGGAAGAATCCATGTCCCAGGCGATTAACTGCGCTCGTCCGGGCGGCAAGATCGGCTTCGTCGGCGTACCGCATGGCGTGACCTTCGACGGCCAGAACCTGTTCTTCCAGCAGAAGAGCCTGCTCGGTGGCCCCGCCCCTGTCCGCCGCTATCTACCCTATTTGATGGATCTCGTTCTGAACCGCGAGATCAATCCCGGCAAGGTGTTCGATCTCGAAATCCCACTTGCTGACGTCGCCGAAGGGTATCGCGCCATGGATGAGCGGCGCGCCATCAAGACGCTGCTTCGCGTCTGACATGACGAGGCCGCCGCAATGGCGGCCTTTCACGCATTTCTATCCCTGTTCGACGGAGTTGACCCATGAAGAAGATCGCAGCCACCATCGCCATGTCCGCCCTCGCAGCGACTGGCGCAGAGGCCGACGAGCGCCGCCAGCGCGTCGCCCCTCCAGCCGTCTACGAGACCGCGCCAGGCCTCGGACTGTTCACTGACAATGTCCTCTTCGGCGAGGTATGGGAGCGCAAGGAGCTTTCACCGCGCGACCGTAGTTTGGTCACCGTCGCCACACTTGTTTCGACGGGCAAGATCGCGCAGACGGCAAGCCATGTCCGTCGGGCGCTCGACAACGGCGTGAAGCCGGAAGAGATCGGCGAGTTGATCACTCAGCTCGCCTTTTATACCGGCTGGCCGAACGCGATGTCGGCCGTGGTCGAGACGAAAAAAGTCTTCGAGGAGCGTGGAATAAGCCCAGTTTCCAACAGTGAGGCAACGCGCATCGAGCTTGAAGCGGCGGCTGAGACAGCGCGCGCTGCGACCGTCGATACGAATGTCGCCCCGACGGCGCCAGCCTTGGCGGAGCTCACGAACCGCGTACTGTTCGGCGAACTCTGGCAACGTCCTGACCTGTCGGCCCGCGACCGAAGCTTGGTCACCATGACGGCACTTATCGCCATTGGCCAGCCCGAGCAGCTTCCGTTCCACGCCAACCGGGCCATGGACAATGGTCTCACCCGTACTGAAGCATCGGAGGTCGTGACCCACGTCGCGTTCTACGCCGGCTGGCCGAGAGCAATGTCCGCTGTCCCCATCCTGAAGCAGGTTCTGGAGGCTCGATCGTCCTCCGGTGCGAAGACCGCGCCACTGGCCGAGCTGAAGATCGCGCGCTCAGGTGAAGGCAGGGCTGCTGCTCCCGAACAGTATTTCACGGGCAGCGTCGAAACCTCTGGCTTCTATCACGGCGACGCGCCAGCAAGGATCGGCGGTGCGACGGTGTCCTTCCCGGCAGGCGCGCGTACTGCCTGGCACACGCATCCGCTTGGACAGACGCTGTTCATTGTCTCCGGAAAGGGATGGGTGCAGAAGGAGGGTGGCCCCGTCGAGACCGTTGGCCCTGGTGACGTGGTCTGGATCCCCCCTCTTGTGAAGCACTGGCACGGAGCGTCGAAGGACGAGGCAATGTCTCACTTTGCGGTTGCCGAGGCTCTTAACGGCAGCGTCGTCACCTGGATGGAGAAAGTGTCCGACGATGAATATTCAAAGGCCATCCAACTCGACTGATCAAGATAAACCGATCATCGCGCGAGCTTGGAATGTTACGATGCAGATTGCTTGAAGCCATTTCAATCGCGGTAACGGACCTGGTGATCGGGGCGGGTAACGCCGCACCATAGGGATCGACAGGATCGGGCTCCACACTCTTCGTCTCCCGGAAAGGCAACATGCGGCCGCTTGCGTTGGATGTCGACCGGCAAGAGCCCTTTTCTATAAAGGCCGACCAGGAACAGCGACCTCAGCAGCAGGTCACCGGCTCGCCTGCTCGCTGACAAACGTCGGGAAATCGAGAACACCTCAAAGGAGGAGAAAATGCAAAAGCGTAAACTTGGCCAAAGAGGTCCCGAAGTCTCACCAATCGGCTTCGGCTGCATGGGCCTCGACTACCATCGCGGTCCGGCCATGCAGAAGGACGATGCGATCGCGCTTCTTCGTGCGGCCTTCGATCAAGGTGTGACCTTCTTCGACACCGCCGAGGCGTATGGCCCGTTCACGAACGAGGAGCTGGTCGGTGAGGCCCTGGCGCCGATCCGGGATCAGGTTGTCATCGCCACAAAGTTCGGCTTCAAGGATGGCCGACCGGACGCTGGGCTCGACAGCCGGCCGGAGCGGATCCGGCTTGTTGTCGATCAGGCGCTCGCGCGGCTGAAGACGGATCGAATCGACATCGTCTACCAGCACCGCGTTGATCCCAGCGTGCCGATGGCTGACGTCGCCGGCACCATCAAGGACTTGATCGCAATGGGCAAGGTTGGGCATTTCGGCCTGTCGGAGGCGGACGCCGAATCCATCCGTCAAGCCCACGCCGTTCAACCGGTCTCTGTGTTGCAGAGCGAGTATTCGCTCTGGTGGCGTCGTCCGGAGGAGACCGTTCTGCCAACTGTCGAGGAACTCGGCATCGGTTTCGTCCCCTACAGTCCCCTGGGCCGCGGTTTTCTGGCTGGAACGATGGACCAGAACACAAGCTTCGAAGGCGACAATGACCATCGCAAGACCAATCCTCGCCTCTCCGCGGAGAACCGCGCCGCCAATCAGCCGGTAATCGGGGCGATCCAGAAGATCGCCGAGGAGAAGAACGCGACTGCGGCGCAGGTCGCGATCGGATGGCTTCTGGCGCGTAAGCCCTGGATCGTCCCGATCCCCGGCACCACCAAACGTCATAGGTTAGAGGAAAATATTCTAGCCGCTTCGCTCGAGTTCACCGAGGCCGACCTCCAGAAGATCGACGCTCTGTTCTCGGGACTTACGATCCACGGCGATCGCTACACCGGCGCATCGGCAGCGCGCGTCGTCAAATGATCTTGCCCGTAAAAGGGGTGCCGAGCGAGCGCATGTTCCTTTATCTTACTGCTATCGTCAACGGTCACAAGCAGAGCTGGATTGAGGAACTTTTACCGCGGAATTACGAGGTGACGTGACGCGTACCCAAAACGACAGTCGGCCCCAAGGTTCGCCCGGAGTCGGCCCAATGCGGCGATTCAAGAAAATGCCCGAACAATCCAATTGATCGATCAACTCTCTCTTAGGCTGCTTGCAATATGCTTGAACGATGAACCCCAGATCGTTTCCCGTGGAAGATAATCGAAACTTGAAAAAGGTAGTCTTTATGGCTGCCCTTGGCCTGCTGCTAGCCGAGTATGCGGGCATTGTCGTATTTCGCATTATTTGGGAAATCATCAGCGTGGCCTACGGCATAAAAGAGATTTCGATTATTGGCGCATTCCATCAAGCCGTCGTGTTAGTTGTATTTTCCGTCGCATTGATACCGTTTACGCTAGCCGTCACTTGGAAGGGTGCGCTTATTACCATTACGCTCGCCGAACTGTTGCGCAGGAACGGATGGTTTTATCCTTTGGCTGGCGCAGCCGTTGGCTACTGGTCCCATCTTTCCCAAGCCCATTTTCTGTTCGACTCGAATTTCGGCTATATCGTTCCACTGGTCGTCGGCGGTAGTGCCGGAGGATATGTTTTTTGGTATATAGCCGTCCGGAATCTCGATTTTGATATGTCAACGTAGATCACAGATGACCGCATTGGTGCATAGTCGCAGCATCCATGATGGCTGCAATCATCGGCATCAACCATAGGATTTCAGTCAAGGTGCGAACGGGACATCGCTTACTGCGCTACAATGCTTGTCGAGCTATGCAACATGCGTAAGCGGGTGTTTGATCTTGATCGCGACTATACTATCGCAACACAAAATCGGCTTTGGGGTGCAGTTGCGCAACGTCGAATGTACATAGCCGCCTGTGTGTTTTCGTGATCGTGAGGGCATGCAGGACTCTGATATGAACGCAGTGTCCCCGTCACTCACTCAGCAGCAAAATCGAAATGGCAGTTTGTGGACTTAAATCTCCCGAACTGTGGCTTGGAGATTCAAAGCTAGGTTGCGTCCCGTCCGTGACTACAGCCATGCGCTTCGCGCATAGGAGGGGCCTCCTGAATACTCTGGTACCTGGGAAATATTCGGATATAGTTTGTTGCAATGCAGCATAGAACCGAAAGACATCAGGATGTTTAACAACTTACGTCAATTCGCGCGCAGCTTCCGCCCCACGCGGCTCCAAGTACTCGCGACCGCCTCCCACAACGGCTCAATCGATTGGACTAGCTCCGACTTTGCGGCAATAAAGGCCGAGCGCGACCTGCTACGCACCTCTTTCCGCTGGAACAAAATGTGATCGCATAATGCTCTGTCGCGGTGGGCGGATTTTCGTTCGTCTCGGCGCAGTTGGGATAAGCAGCGGCCCAACCTCGCTGCGAAAGCGCCGCTAAACTGTTGGATCTCAGTCCCAGAGACTTGAAATATCCTGTCTTACGGCAAGGTCGCGGGCGTCCTCTCCACCGATCTGTGGCTTGCGAAACGCGACCACTGCCCAGACATAATTTTCGTCGCCATTGGCAGACATCGCACCCGCAAGCCGTTCGAACGTCTTCGAAGCAGAGCGTCATCCGGTTTCGCTCGTTTCGGGTCTCGGTCTGATGTTGAGCGATTGCATTCAGTTCGAAGCACCAGTCGACAGCGTTGCCCGTGTCGCGTCGCGGAATGCTGGCCCCTTTGGCAGTCTCTCTTAGGTGTTCGTCCGAAAGCTTCTTTGCCCGCGCTTTCAAGCACATGTTTGGAAGCTCGCCGCGACAGTATTGGAAGATCACTCCGAACTTGAAGCGGCAACGCAGCTGACGAGCGTTTCTATCGGTCAGACGATCGGCATCCCTACGCGACAGCTGGTGGCGCTCGGGTCACGGTTACGGCACATTTCCCGATTGCTGGCCGCGAACCGGAAGAGCAATCACGGCAGTACCTGGCATCACGTTTTGATCTCGTTGGTTTGTCGCCCAGGTCGTGATGTAGACCAAATGTTCTCCATCGGTGGTTACTTCCTTCCTGTCGATCCTTCCGCCCAATCGAACGGCATCCGCGAGGTAGACGTGGGCCCGGTATTGACCGGTAATCGCCTTGAGTACCCCGCCGTCCCCCATCCAATTGGTCAAAGAATGGACTTGCCAACTCGTTCGCTGGATTCCAACGTCATAGGCGATCTGCGCACCCTGAAGCTTGGCCGCATAGTCGTTGTAATGGACGGAATATACGGGTTCCAACGAATGGGTCTTAGGGTCGCGAAAGGCCCATTTGGGATGCTTGTGGTACCGCTTGAGTGATACGGAATGCGCCGCAACACGAGGTATTGGTGCAGATCCTCCAGCGATAAATGCAATGAAGTCCGTAAGGCCTAACGGACCCTTGACGACAGTGCCAATCTCGTCGCCGTTGCGCACATCTTCCCAGTAGCGGGGCGTTGCGCCTCGCGGCGCCTCGGCAAGTATCTCCTGCTCGAGTTCGACCAGTTGCTCATCTGTCCAGGAATGTGGCACCTCGATCGCGCGCGCGGGAGCTCGTTTCTGCATCTCGCTCCTCTCGAAGCGCATCCGCGAGCAAATAAAGTCGGCGACAACATCCCCATTTTGGTTGATGTATTGCTGAAGAATGTAATCCTTCACACGCCGGCCACCGAAAGTGCTGTCTTCGGGACCGTCAAAGCCCTGGAATACAACGCGGCAGGTGATGTGGTCGCCGAGCCTGATGTTTTTATGAAAGTTTATTTTCGTATCACAGTGGAAGCCCCCAAGGCCCGGCCAGCCGACCTGAACGCCGGCAAGGCAAGCAAAGATGAAGCTTGGCGGCGCGATAATACCCCCATATTCTGTTTTCTCAGCGTAACTGGTTTGCGTCCACAGCGGGTTGTCGTCACCGATGCCTTCGCAGAAACGCAATATCGCAGTGCGCGTGGCAATCTCGTTGTTGATGCTGGATTCAGTTCGCAGTTCTGTTCCTATCAACGCGCGCATGTCCGACAGCATCTTCTCGGTGAATCTGCCAGTAGCGAGCTCTCGAGTGATGGCGTTCTCGTCTTCGTTAATCTGGACATTCATGACGTCAACCGACCTTTGATTGCTGATGCACGACGATAGGTCTGAAATTCCGGTAACGTCTAACCGGATTTCGTGGACGCCGGAATCGAAAGAATAGAACTCGAGGAAAAACACGTCGGCGCATTTGGAAAATAAGGATACGGATATCACAATTGCGCCGTGGACGGGTTTAGCGGAGGTCATTTAAGGTCATGGCGACCGCTGTTTGTGGCAACTTCTTCATCGGCGCTGGCCTCACACGAGGCGGGATAGCCGCTGCCTTCACCAACGCGAGTCTCGAGGTCCATATTGTGGTTGCCAACCCGAATGTCTTGCGCAGGAGATAGAAACGAGTTGGAGACTTTTATGGCGACGGTGTAACGAGTGAGGGGTTCCGGGCCGATCCTACTGGAAGTAGATTGTCGTGCCAGCGCCTGTCATGCCAAACCATTTCTGTTGACCGGAGACAGCTACATGCAAAGTTTTAGATTTGATACGCCAGCTTCGCTCGCTTTCGAATTCGGTGCCGCAGGACGGCTTGACCAGATCATTGGCAAACGGCTTGGGGAGGTCCTGTTGTTCATTACCGATCCTGGCATCCAAAAATTGGGCCTTTGCGATCAAGCCATTGCAGCTCTGCGAAAGGCAGGCTTAAAGGTCATTGTCTACGATCAAATCGAGACCGATCCGTCACACGAATGCCTGCTGGAGGCCGTTGAGGTCGGGCGAGCAGCACATGTCACCGGGGTCGTTGGCTTCGGTGGCGGCTCATCACTTGACGTTGCGAAACTGGCAGCGCTGCTGCTCGGTTCGGGCGAGGACATCGACGCTGTTTGGGGTGTTGGCAATGCAAAGGGACCGCGACTGCCATTGGTCCTAGTACCAACCACGGCGGGGACAGGTTCGGAAGTGACGCCTATCTCGATTATCACCGTCGCTGGTGATGAGAAGCGCGGTGTTTCGTCGCCGGTCATCCTGCCTGATATCGCTGTCCTCGATCCCGACCTCACCACAGGTCTCCCGGCACATATCACCGCATCTACGGGCATCGACGCCATGGTGCATGCGATTGAGGCCTATGCGTCCAAGAATGAGAACAACAATCCGCTTTCGAAAATGTTGGCAAGGCAGGCGTTGCAACTGCTTGGTGCAAACATCGAAAAGGCGGTGAGCGATGGTCAGGATCGTGAGGCCAGAGGCGCGATGCTCCTTGGCTCCATGCTCGCTGGACAGGCGTTCGCAAACTCGCCCGTCGCAGCCGTTCACGCACTGGCTTACCCGATTGGTGGCACCTTCCATATTCCGCATGGTCTTTCCAATGCCCTCGTTCTGCCTCATGTTTTGCGGTTTAACGAACCAATGGCGGCTAGCGTTTACGCAGAAATCGCCATTGACGCGTTCCCGGATCTTAAGCGCGAGAAAGGTAGCCAGAGCCGTTGCGCAGCGTTCATTGAACGGCTTGAGAAGCTTTCGACAAAGCTCGGGCTACAACGTCGCCTGCGGGATGTGGGAATCGGCAAGGAAGACCTGCCCAAGATGGCACGAGACGCGATGAAACAGACCCGGCTGTTGATAAACAATCCGCGCGATGTGAAAGAGGCTGATGCATTGGCGATCTACGAGGCGGCTTGGTGATGGGACATGCAGGCCCGGGCGAGCGATCCGCCTATAGAATTTTTAGGACGATCGGGACACGCTGGTCCGACAATGACATCTACGGACATATGAACAATGTCGTTCACTATGGTTTGTTTGACTCGGCGATCAATGGATATTTGATCGAACAAGGGGCGCTAGAGATCAAAGGAGGTGCCGAGATTTTCCTCGTTGTCGAGACCGGCTGTCGCTATCATTCGGAAATGGCCTTCCCGGACCTTGTGAGTGCCGGCATTCGAGTGGCGAAGCTTGGAAACGCATCCATACGGTACGAAATCGGCCTCTTTCGCAATGAGGAGGAGATCGCATCCGCGGAGGGTTTCTTCATTCACGTCAATGTCGATCGCATCTCCCGGCGCCCCGTTCCTCTCGATAGTGGCGTCCGGCGCCTGCTTGAGCCCTTGCTGGTCACAACATCCGCATCGTTGCCGGTCGACAAGCGATGACGATCCGTAGTGGATGCTTGCTAGATCGTCGGATTTTGGCTTAACCAAATCGGCAGCCGACTGACCACGAGCAGCTCGTCCGGCCTGGCCAGACGGATCGCGTAGGCGCCTTGTCCGATCTCGGTCATTGCATCTCACATATTGGGATAGACCGGCCCCTCGCCGCCCTGCGGCGGCACCCAGTTGATGTTCTGGTTGGGGTCCTTGATGTCGCAGGTCTTGCAGTGGACGCAGTTCTGGGCGTTGATGACATAGGTCTCCCTGCCATCCTTCTCCACCCATTCATAGACGCCGGCCGGACAGTAGCGCGTCGATGGGCCGGCAAAGACATCGTGCTCCGACGATACCTGCAGCGCCATGTCCTTGACGTGCAAATGCACCGGCTGGTCTTCCTCGTGATTGGTGTTCGACAGGAACACCGAGGACAGGCGGTCGAAGGTCAAGACGCCATCCGGCCTCGGATAGTCGATCTTCTTATGCTTGGCCGCCGGCTCCAGCGACTGGGCATCGGTCTTGCCATGCTTCAGCGTGCCGAAGAAGGAGAAGCCGAGGAGCTGGTTGGTCCACATGTCGAGGCCGCCAAGGGCCACGCCGATCGCCGTGCCGAACTTCGACCACAGCGGCTTGACGTTGCGCACGCGCTTCAGGTCCTTGCCGATATCACCGGCACGCCATTCGTTCTCGATCTCGATCACTTCGTCATTGGCGCGGCCGGCGGCGATCGCCTCGGCGATCTTGTCGGCCGCCAGCATGCCCGACAACACTGCATTGTGGCTGCCCTTGATGCGGGGAACGTTGACCAGACCGGCCGAACAACCGATCAGCGCCCCGCCGGGGAAGGTCAGTTTCGGCACCGACTGGTATCCGCCCTCGGTGATGGCGCGCGCGCCATAGGAGAGGCGCTTGCCGCCCTCGAAGGTGCCGCGGATCGCCGGATGCGTTTTGAAGCGCTGGAACTCCTCGAAGGGATAGAGATAGGGGTTCTTGTAGTTCAGGTGCAGGACGAAACCGACGGCGACCAGATTGTCTTCCAGATGATAAAGGAACGAGCCGCCACCCGTCTTCATGTCCAGCGGCCAGCCGAAGGAATGCTGCACCAGACCCTTCTTGTGGTTCTCGGGCTTGACCTGCCAAAGTTCCTTGATGCCGATGCCGAATTTCGGCACATCGCTGTCTCTCGACAGATCGAACCTGGCAATGAGTTGCTTGGCAAGCGAGCCGCGCACGCCCTCGCCGATCAGCACGTACTTACCGAGCAGTTCCATGCCGCGCGCATAGTTCGGGCCGGGCTCGCCGTTCTTCTCGATGCCCATGTCACCGGTGGCCACCCCGATGACGACGCCCTCGTCATTGTAGAGCACTTCCGTTGCGGCGAAGCCGGGATAGATCTCGACGCCGAGCGCTTCCGCCTTCTCGGCCAGCCAGCGACAGACATTGCCGAGCGAGACGATATAGTTGCCGTGATTGTTCATCAGCGGCGGCATGAGGAAATTTGGCAGGCGGATGGAGCCGGCGGGCCCCAGGGAACAGGAAATGATCCGACGTCACCTCGGTCTTGAAGGGATGGCCCTCTTCTTCGCGCCAGCCGGGCAGCAGCCGGTCGATACCAACAGGATCGACGACGGCACCCGAGAGAATATGCGCGCCGACTTCGGCACCCTTTTCGAGCACGACGACCGTCAGATCCGGATTGACCTGCTTCAGCCGGATCGCCGCAGACAGGCCCGCAGGTCCCGCCCCGACAATCACGACGTCGAATTCCATGCTCTCGCGTTCCGGCAGATCAGTCGCGTCTGAGATTAGTTCGTTTACCAAGACGCCTGACATCACATCTGCTCAAATTCGACGAGTGCACCGTGGAAGTCCTGCGGATCCACAAAAATGACTGGCTTGCCATGCGTGCCTGCTTTCGGGCTGCTGTTTCCGAGAATTCGACAGTTTGCGCTCCGCAGCACTTGCGACGCCGCATCGATGTCTTCGACCTCGAAACAGAGATGATGGATCCCACCGCGTGGGTGTTCTGCGAGATAATCGGACAGCGGAGACGCCGCTCCCAGCGGATGCAGCAATTCGATCTTTGAATTGGGAAATGTAACGACAACGACCGTGACACCCTCGTCAAGCAGTGCCTGCGGCTCAGAGACACTCGCGCCGAGCAGTTCATACCGGGCAGCGGCCTCGGTAAGGTCCGGAACGGCGATTGCGATGTGATTAAGCCAGGTGATCATGATTCCTCATAGATGCGCATCCGTTATTCGATCTCTTGTTCCAGCCCTTAGCAAAACCAGACGAGCGAGAAGACCGCTGGTTATCTCTCCCGCTTCAAATGAGCCTCAGTGCCTCGATCAGGTATTTTCCCAAGGCTGATCGCCGCCGTCGATTGAGCGCGAAACAACAGTCAAACCTCCTGTTTTTGAGCTTGAGGCATGTTCTCAGCCAAATGTGCCTTCATAGTATTCCGACCACTTTTCTCGAACGAGGCTTTGCTCCGCGCTATAGGCAAAGCAGCTGTTAATTTTCAACGGTCGGCCATTCGCATCCCTCTCGACCTCGGTGTGCTGACGCCGGACGCTCAATGTCTGAAAGGCGACCGTTGCCATCGGCCCCAGCAGCTGAACCAGGTGTACGCAACTTTGATGCGCCGCAAGGCGCTCTCTTATCCTGGCGCTCCAGCCAGACGTCATTCGCAATCCTGTCAGAGACTGCAGCGCATCGCCCCCGGCTCCGCAGATCGAGTAAGGTGCCGCATCCGTGAACGTCTCGACGGCGTGAACCTTCAGATCCGCATCGAAGACAAGCCGCACGCCCATATCATGAAGTGGAGTTCCGGCAGGAACAGCCGTTTCGCCGAGCAGTGCCTGGAACTCATAAGATTTGCGATCGGTTACCCGCCCCTCAACCTCAAAAAGCCCGTCACTGCGCAAAAAGCCGCGCATCTGAATGTTCCGGTCATGCAACGCTTCACGAGTAATCTTGTCCGTGGTCATAGTCTCATCCATGAAATCTAAGTTGGTTGGAAAGTTGTGCACGGGACCTCTGATGCACAGCCTCGTTAAGCGACAGATCGCAACACAGGACGAGGGTTCTCAAGGTGTCGCCGGCGCGATCGTTGTAGCATCGATGACGAAGCGATAACGGACGTCGCCGGTGGCGAGTCGTTCAAACGCGTCATCAATCTGGTCAGCACCGATGATTTCGACCTCGGCACTGATATTGTTGGCAGCACAGAAATCGATCATTTCCTGCGTTTCGGGAAGCCCCCCGCTGAGCGTGCCTGACAGGGACCGTCGATTGGCCAATAGAACCGAGGCGGCAACCGAAAGGGGCTTTTGCGGAATACTCAAATTGACAAAAGTGCCACCGACGTCCAGCAAACCAAGATAGATATCGAGGTCTATGTTGGCCGGAACGGTCGAGATGATCAGGTCGAATGACGAAGCAAGCTTGATTAAGGCTACCGGGTCCCGGGTGACGTGAAAGCTTCGCGCGCCGAGCCGCATCGCATCCTGTCGCTTTGCTTCGGACAGTTCTAGCACCGTCGTATCGGCCCCCAGAGCTTTCGATATCTGAACACCGAGATGCCCGAGGCCGCCAAGCCCAATGATTGCGACACGCTTTCCAGGGCCTGCACCCCAATGGCGAAGAGGAGAGTAGAGCGTGATGCCGGCACAAAAGAGCGGGGCGGCGTTGGCAAGTGGGATTGCATTCGGGATGCGAACGACAAAGCGCTCGTCGACGACAATCTTTTCGCTATATCCGCCCTCAGTTAGGCGTCCGTCACGACCGACCTGATTGTAGGTAAGCACCCGGTTTGTGCAATATTGCTCCTGTCCGGACAGGCATCGGTTACATTCCCTGCACGAGTCGACGAGGTTCCCGACACCAACCCGATCACCGACCGAAAAACGCCCGACCTTGCTGCCGACAGCCGCGATCACGCCGGCGATCTCATGACCGGGTACCATTGGATAGACGGACTTGCCTCGCGTAGCGCGGGCATGATCGATGTCGGAATGGCAGATCCCGGCGTAAGCAATGTCAATCAGGACATCGGCATCGCCGAGATCGCGTCGTTCGATCATCGTTGCCTCAAACCGTGAGTGCGGCCCGCAGACACAACGCGCATGGCTCAGGATCATAATGGACTAACCTCCCTTTCAAGCTTCCCCAGACGTAGATTCCGCGCCCTATCTGCGTCAGATGCAAGACTGCCGTTTCGGGGTAGCAACCGTTGTCGCCTCATCACCAGGCCTCTTCGAGTATCTTGCTGATCTGCGCGGCGTCGGTCACTTTCCTGGGATTTCCGCCCAAAAACCAATCCCCCATGCTTGCAACCGCGATTTCCTGTAGATGGTCGATCGGCACCTTCAGGTCTCGCAGCCGCGTCGGGGCACCCGCCTCGGCAAGGATGCGGCGTGTTTCACCGAGGACTGCGTCTAGCACCTCAGGACCACTCTGCGGCACTGACAGGGCCGCAGCGACCTTGGAAAGTCCGGAAGGAGCAGCGTCCGCGTTGAAACGTAACACGTGGGGAAGAACCACCGCGTTCACCAGCCCATTATCGACCTCATGACGGGCGCCGATCGCATGGCCGAGAACAGTCGTGATGCCGGCGCCCGTATGATCGGTCCCCTGTCCACACAGCACGGCAGCAAGTGCCAGATCACATCTGCGGGCCTCGCTATCGTCTCTCGGCAATTCTCGAATGTTGGGACCTACAAGACGGATCGAATGCATTAGAAGCGCATCGGCAATCGGATTGCCGTTTTTCGAGACGAGACCTTCCACTGCCGTCGCAAACGTGTTGATCGAAGCGTTGATGACCAGTGATCGGGGTGCAGAGATCAGCATTTTTGGATCGTAGAAAACCGCCTGCGCGCGCGTCTTGGGATCGAAGAGCGCGAGGCGGTCGCCTGTTTCGGGATCAAACAACGCGCTCCCAGCCTTGACCGATGCGGTCGCCGGTGTCGTCGGAACGACGAACTGCGGGAGCTTGGGCGCCATCAATTTGGGACTTTTCAATCCACCGCTGCCATCGCGAACGGTGCACAGACTGCGCACATCCGTTCCTTCGGCCAGCAATATAGCTGCAGCTCGGCTCGTGACGATCACCGAGCCGCCGCCAACGGCGACGACAGCGTCGGCTTCCAGGCGTCGAAGCTCGTTTGCCGCCTCTA
The DNA here is from genome assembly GCF_058803745.1 of Rhizobium sp. GW821-FHT14E12. Classification (NCBI taxonomy): domain Bacteria; kingdom Pseudomonadati; phylum Pseudomonadota; class Alphaproteobacteria; order Hyphomicrobiales; family Rhizobiaceae; genus Rhizobium; species Rhizobium sp. GW821-FHT14E12. Next base: position 144,899 of record NZ_JBXAPH010000007.1, on the reverse strand, counting down.
TGACGGAAGGTATAGGGCTATGTGCAAGCGTGCCAGTATATATGCCTGCCAGGCGGTTTCCTACCGCTTCACGAATCCGGTCGAGCAGGGCGCCTTCCAGGAACGGGCCGGAGAAAATCACTGCCCGCTTGCAGCCGAGCCGGTCGAGCTCTGACCCCAGGCGCCGTAGGCTTTCCTCTCCGTGAAAGAGACGAAGCGGCGAATTGATAAATTGAAAATTTTCCGTGTTGGTCATGTGCGTGCGCCTCCCCTAGGCTCCCAGTTCCTGTCGAAAGCGCGCGCTGATCGCCATCTTATCGACTTTTCCCGTATGATTTGTTGCAAGCGGCTCGCGCTGCAGCTTCCAACGACTTGGAACCGCAAAGGACGAAACCTTGCTGCGAATGTCCTGCTGTAGCCGCTCGATGGTCACCGAATCGTCTTCAGTCACCACGACAGCCATAACCTCCTCACCGAAATCGGGATGGGGAATTCCGAACACAACTGCTTCATTGACGCCGGGGACAGTCATCAGCGCTCGCTCCACAGCGACCGGCGCGATGTTCTCGCCTCCCCGAATGATCATATCCTTGCTACGCCCAGTGATCCAAAGGTTTCCCTTCTCATCGAGCCGGCCGAGATCTCCGGTGTGCAGCCAGCCCTCGGCATCGATCGGCGACTGATCAAGGCCGTAATACCCGCTCATCTGTGTTGGCGAGCGCAGCAATATTTCTCCGTCCGGCAACCCTTCATGGGCAAGAAAATCAATTTCGACACAGGGCAGCGGCTTTCCGGTGGATCCGAGCTGATCCAAAGCCTCGGAGCCAGCCGCCGCGGTCGCCTGACCTCCGTTTTCCGTCAGACCGTAACCGGTCGGGATACGGGGGCTGACGCTCGGCAATCCAATCCTCATGCGCTGCATCAGCTCTGCGTGAACCGGCGCGCCGCCGATGCTGATCGACTTCAGACTGCTGAGATCGTATGAGGCAAGATCTGGTTGGTCGAGTACGCGCGATACCATCGTCGGGACGGCGTTCCATCGCTTTATCTTATGGCGCGCGATCAGGCTGATGACGTCGAGCGGGTCGTACCGTCCCTTCGATAGGACCAGTGTATCTCCAACGATGATGGCGCGCAGGAGCGTCTGCATGCTGCCGACATGGAACAGCGGTCCTGTGATCAGCGTAATGTCGTGGGCTTCGGGCTTGATTTGATGCGGAAGCTTGCGAGTGATCTGCAACGTCATATGCAGCCGCGCCAGGATTGCCCGATGGGAGAGAACCACGGCTTTGGGCGAACCGGACGTGCCCGATGTGAAGATGATGATCGCCGTCTCTTCTTCGTTTCGATTGCCAAGACACGAGGCGAGCTTGACCGACTGCAGATCGGCGCCTTTTGGATAATCCCAGGTCCCGCTTTTCCATTCGGAAGGCATTTTCGCAACCGCTGTGCTGTCGCCAAGTGTCAAAACAGGATCGAGCGCCTGCAGACCGACACCCAGCTCGTCCCTGCTCCACCAGGTATTTGCAAGGACGGGAACCGCACCTACGCACAAGCACGCCCAGAAATTCACCACCCATTGTGGACTGTTCCATCCGAGAACGAAGACGCGATCGCCATAGGTGACACCGTCCTGCTGCAACTGCGCAGCTTTCGCAGCGACTGCGAGCCGAAAGTCCGCGAAAGTAAGCGTCACATCGTCTTGGACGATATAGGGACGCTCTCCCCAGCGATCGCAAAACTCCAAAACTTCGGCAACGCCTCTCGGACGCTCGGAATACATGCGATATGGCACCCCGTTCACATGTTCGACGCCGATCGCCTCACCCCACTGGCCTGTTGCAGGTGCCATGATCTGTTTCTCCTCCCGCTTGGTTCGTCATTTGCTCGACAGATCTGGATATGCCTTGTCGAACCGCCGCCACCGCTCGCACAACAATCGCTTGTAACCCCCACGGGCACGCAAGCATGGTGGCCGTCGGCCTTGACTGAGCAACGACGATAGGCCCGCCCGTCTGGTTGCGTCCAACCGGATTTTGTGGACGCGGTCATCGGCAGAATGAAACTCGTCGATACCGTCGCCGCATTCGTGAAATGAGGACACGGGGTTCGCAATTGCGCCATGGACGCGCGCAATCGGAGCCAAATAAAGTCGCGCCACCATTCGCGTGCTGGGAAATTCCGGTCAGCTGAAGGTGCCGCAATGCGTCAGCTTCACGTCGCAAAGGGCAGCGAGGGTCGTTTGACCGAGGAGATATTATGCCAAAGAAAGTGCACAACGTCGGCATCATCGGCGCCGGAACGATGGGGGGCGGAATTGCGATCGCCTTCGCAAACGCTGGTATTGAGGTCCACCTGGTGGATGTCAATCCAGATGCCTTGGAGCGTGGCGTCGGGCGCATTCGCGGCTTTTACGAGGACGCGGTGAAGCGTGAGAAAATGACCGCCGCACTTGGCGAGCAAAGATTTGCCAACATACGGCCATCCTCATCACTGAGCGCCGTATCGGTGTGTGGGCTCGTCATCGAGGCGGTCTACGAGGACCTTGCGCTCAAATCGCGGATTGCGGCCGAACTCGCCGATATCTGCCCTGCAGAGACAATATTGGCGAGCAATACGTCGTCGCTCGACATCAATCAAATTGCACAGGCGTCTCGCCGACCGGATCGTTTCGTCGGCATACATTTTTTCAGTCCGGCGCATATCATGAAGTTGGTGGAGGTCGTGCGCGGGCGGCAATCCAGCGAAGCCAGCGTCGCGTTTGCCGTCGATGTGATGAGGGCACTGGACAAGACACCGGTTGTCTGCGGCGTGGGCTTCGGGTTCATCGGCAACCGAATGGCCGAGCCCTATCTTCGGGAGGCCGATGCTCTGATCATAGAGGGTGCCACGCCGCGTCAGATCGATGCGGTCGCTCAGTCGTCCGAGCTTCTGGGAATGGCGATGGGGCCGTGCCGCATGATGGATCTCGCCGGCAATGACATCGGTGCGAGCATTATCGCCGGGCGCGCGTCCGTGACCAATCTACTCGATGATGCAAGCTATCGCTGCATGGTCCGCGGCTTGGCCGAGAAGGGTTACCTGGGACAGAAGACCGGCCGCGGCTTTTATAGATATGAAGGGCGCCAGCCACTCGACGAGCCGCAGACCGAGGTGCTTGCGCAGGAGCTTGCAGCCAAGCACGGCATCACTCGACGAGACGACATCTCCGACGCAGAGATCCTGCAGAGATTGCTACTTCCGCTCATCAACGAGGGTTTTGAGGTGCTGCGCGAGGGAGTGGCAGAAAATGAAGACGACATCGATGTGGTCTTCACCGCCGGCTTCGGCTTTCCCCAGTCGCGCGGAGGGCCGATGACGATGGCGCACGCAATCGGGCTCGACACGATCCGCGAAGGTTTCGAGACCCTCGCACGAGAGCGCGGAAATTCCTTCGGCTATTGGACCCCGTCGCCGTTATTGACACAAGAAACTCAGATAAAGGAGAGATGACGTGAGGGAAGCCGTTATCGTATCATATGCTCGCACGCCGATCGGCCGTGCATTTCGAGGGTCGCTGAACCGGACCCCGTCGCCGTCGCTTGCCGCTCACGCGATCTCGAACGCGGTGTTGCGCGCAGGTATCGCGCCAGAAGAGGTCGATGACGTGGTCATTGGATCGGTGCTCACCGCCGGGACCGCGGGTATGAACATTGCGCGACTGGCGTCGCTCGCCGCTGGTCTGCCGGTGACGGTTGCCGGTCAAACCGTCGACCGCCAGTGTGCTTCCGGTCTGATGGCAATCTCAATTGCTGCGCGCCAGATCATTTACGAAGACATGGAAGTCGTCGTCGCGGCTGGACAGGACAATATTTCCGCCGTCCAGCGGGAGTATTTTGCAGCAGTGGCGCGCGACAAGGACCCGGCCGTAACCGCGATCGTCCCGCACGCCTACATGCCGATGCTGGAAACCGCCGAGTTCGTTGCGAGAAAATACAAGATTTCCCGCGAGGCGCAGGACGCCTATGCCTTGCAGTCGCAAAAACGCACGGCCGAGGCTCAAGACGCCGGTCGCTTCAATGATGAAATCGTCCCGATCACCACCTCTATGGCGGTGATCGACAAGGAAGGTCGTGAAACGGAGCGGCGCCAAGTCACCCTGTCGAAAGACGAGGGCAATCGACCGGAAACCTCGGCGCAATCGCTTGCCGGATTGAAACCGGTCGTCGATGACGGCTGCATTACGGCAGGAAATGCCAGCCAGCTCTCTGACGGTGCGGCGGCCTGTCTGGTCGTCGAGCGCAGTCTTGCGGAGCGGCGCGGTCTTCCGGTTCTCGGCATATACCGCGGCATGAGCGTTGCAGGCTGCGCCCCTGAAGAGATGGGCATTGGTCCGGTTCTGGCTGTTCCAAAGCTGCTTGAGCGACACGGCCTGTCGATCGACGACATAGGCCTTTGGGAACTCAACGAGGCCTTCGCCTGCCAGACGCTGTACTGTCGCAACGTGCTTGGTATCGATCCCGATCGCTTCAACGTCAATGGCGGCGCAATCTCGATCGGTCATCCTTACGGCATGACCGGCGTGCGCACTGCCGGGCATGCGTTGCTCGAAGGTCGACGCCGCGGCGCAAAATATGTCGTCTCGACGATGTGCGTCGGCGGCGGTATGGGGGCTGCGGCGCTTTTCGAGGTCGCTTGAGCAGCGTCGCATTCGTGTTCGCCAACGGGCACGCGCAGTTGAAGAACGGCGCAGCTATCCGATCACGGCGGCAGTCATTTGCCGCCGTGATTTCGTTCACGAGTCGCTCGACAGCTCGCCTGCGATAGCATCGGCGTCCTCGACTGGCACAATAGGCCATACAGTCGCTGCGGCTTCGACGAATGCCTTGATGAGAGGATCGTTCTTGCGGGCCGTCTGATAGGCAATGCAGAGGTCAGCTTGAGCTCTGGCGAGCGGAGAAATTGCTAGATAGCCGTCTTGCTCGCCCTGGAACGCCTCATCCTCGCGCACGATCATCAACCCCGCTCCGGCTTTCAAGGCCGAAAATCCGACTGAGGAATTGTCGAAGCACATGACGCTATTGAGGGTCAGGCCCTTGTCGGCAAACATTTGTGCAATCATCGCGGAATAGGCCGAGCTCGAAGTGGGCGTGAGCCACGGAAATGCTGCAAGTTCGGTCCAGCCCGCCGCAACCACCTCATCGCGCCAAGCTGCGGGCGCCGCGACCCGATACTGAACAGTCGTCAGCTTATGATAGGTGAATGCACGGTCGGTTGGAACGCAAAGCATCACGCCGACATCGATTTCACCGCTTGCCAAGCCCTGACGCGCGCTTGAAGAGGGCCGTGCCATGATGTCTACGTTAACGAGGGGGTGCCTTGTGCGAAAGCTTGTCAGCATTTCCCCGACACGCGTGCCCGGCGCACTGCTGGTACCAAGAACGAGCCGCCCTTCGATCTGGCCGCGCAGTTCGCGGACGAATGATTTGAACAGCGCTTCCTGATTGAGCAACTCACGCGCCTTCTTGGCCACAAGCTGTCCGGCATGCGTCAATTCCAGACTTCGGTTCGTTCGCACGAACAACTGCGTTCCCAATCGATCTTCTACGGCCCGAACGTGAGCGCTTGCGGCTGACTGGCTCATGAAAAGCCGTTCGGCAGCGCGCGTCAGATGCTCTTCCTCCGCCACGACGACAAAGGTTCTAAGCTGTGTAAGATCGATGAGCACGGTATTTCGCCTCCCAAGGCATGATCGTTCGCAAAACTGGCAGACGACGTCCGAGAAATACGGTTGGACGGATCAGACGGTTTTTCGCATTCCTAACATAGACCGCAAGACGGGAGAGAACGTCAATTAAATTGAGGCATTTTCGGCGCTTGGCATCGCCGGGTCTGTCATTTTGTGTTCCGACCAGGACAGGCGTTGGGCGTATCCTGTCAGCATGCCGATTGCGCCCGCGACTTAGGAGGTTGCGATGACTGATGAATTTGTGTCTGTCTCCATCGACCAGACGATCGCGACGATGACCGTCTGTCGTCCAGACGCGTTGAACGCCCTCAATGCGGGCGTTCTTCAACAATTGGAACGAGCCGTGCTGCGCTTGTCGGCCGACGACGCAGTCCGGGTGCTGCTATTGACCGGCGACGGCGAAAAGGCGTTCATCGCCGGGGCCGACATTCCCGAATTTCTGGAGGCTGAGCCGACCGATGCGCTTGTCATTGCCGAGCGAATCAAGCGTGTGGTTGATGCGATCGTGCGCTGCCCCAAACCCGTTATTGCCGTCGTCAACGGCTATTGCTTCGGTGGCGGCTTCGAGCTTGGGCTCGCCTGCGACCTGCGTATCGCCTCCAAGCATGCTCAGTTCGGTTTGCCGGAAATCAAGCTCGGGATCATGCCGGGCGGCGGTGGAACGGTGCGGCTGACGAAACTGGCCGGCAGCTCGGTTGCCCGCATGATGGCGATGACCGGGGACGCGATCGCCGCGCAGCGTGCTTATGAATTCGGCTTGATCACATCGCTCCACGAGCCGGCCGAACTGATGGAGGCCGCCTCTCTCCTGGCGCGCCGACTCGCCGTTCAACCGCCGATCGCCTTTGCCCAACTGAAGTCCGCGCTTCATATCGCGGTTGATGCCGATACCGAAACAGCGTGTCAGGTCGAGCTGAAGGCGTTTGCGATCTGCTTTTCGACCGCGGACAAGACCGAGGGAATAAAGGCCTTCCTTGAAAAACGAAAGCCGATCTTCAGGGGAGCGTGATGGGCCGGTTTCTTTGGGGTCGGGGTTGATCGAGCGGCGGGGTTTTGGAGGTATCGACTGACGGATCTTGGCGCCGTCCAGGCCGATTGCCGTCGATACCGTGAGCGGGAGCCGCGGATTGAAAGGCTTGGATATTTCAGGAGGACGTGTTCGGCAAATGGCCGGGACATGCGTGGACTTTGAATGGGAGAGGATCATGGTTGCAGGCGACCGACAGCACTATCAGTACCGGGGAAATCAACCGAAGAGCACGCGGGAGCTGATCGATTGGCACGCTGGTGCGCCGGCTTCGCAGATTCTCGAACCGGAACTGCCCATCGTTGATTGCCACCATCACTTGTTTGGCGCCCCCGCAGATCGCCTCTACTACCGCATGGACGACTTGCAGCAAGATCTCGGTAGCGGCCACAACATTATCGGCACGGTCTACGTGGAGGCATACGAGTCCGGCTGGCGTACGGAAGGGCCAGTGGCTTTGCAGCCGGTCGGCGAGATAGAAATGATCGTTAATGCTACAGCCGACACCTGCCGGGGCACCTGCAAGATCGCAGCGGGGATCGTCGGTCATGCCGATCTGACATTGGGCCCGGCAGTGGCCGACGTGCTTGAGGCGGAAAAGATCGCTGCGCAAGGTCGCTTGAGCGGCATTCGCTATCGTGTTGCCTGGGACGGAGGAACGATCGCTCGTGTCCTCAAGAGCCAGCCACCGCCGCATCTGCTGATGGAACCCGCCTTTCGGCAGGGGGTCGCGGCTGTGGCCGCCGCGGGCCTGTGCTTTGATACATGGATCTACCATACGCAGATCGACGAACTTCTCGATCTGGCCGACGCTTATCCTGGGGCCACGATCGTCATCTGCCACGTCGCCACTCCGGTCGGTATCGGCGAATATGGGCAGCGCGCCGACGAGACGTTTAGAGACTGGAAAGCCGGAATTTTCGAACTTTCCAAACGTGAAAATCTTCGGCTGAAGCTGGGCGGGCTCGGCATGCCGGTCTCTGGTTTTGCCTTCGACGACCAGCCGCTGCCCGCAAGCGCACATCAATTGGCGCGGGCGTGGACGCCTTATCTGGACACATGTATCTCAGCCTTCGGCACGAAGCGCTGCATGCTCGAAAGCAACTTCCCCGTCGATAAGCAGTCATGCTCCTATGCAGAATTGTGGAACGCCTACAAGCTTTATTCCCAAGGCTTATCGGCCGACGAGCGGGCTGATCTCTTTTATCGAGCGGCGTGCACCACCTACGGCCTGGCCGACCTACAAACCGTCGGTGATGCTGCGATGAGGGTTTGACCTTCTCCCTTATCTCCACAATCCATGCGTGGCGTGTAGGAGCCACGCATGGCTCTGTCGACGTCAGGCAGCCGCTTCCAGCGCGCTGTCTGCAATCGCGGAATTGAGGATGTCGGCCAGAACGGCTGCTTTCGGCAGCATTCGGTCCATGAAGAAACGCGCGGTTTCCAACTTGCCGTCCCAGGCGGTATCAACAGCCGAAACTGCCTGCGCAGCGATCTTGACCCACATCCATCCAAGTGACACGTGAGCAAAAAGGCGGAGAATGTCGGTCTCATAGCCACTGACCGCCCCGAGGTTGCCGGGCCGGCGATTGACCTTCTCCGTCAACACTTCAAGCTTCTCCAAAGCGACCGTCAATTTGCCGGCCAAGGCCGCCGCAGTGTCAATCGACGCGGCCGTTGTCAGATCAGCACGGACGAGCGCATAGAAATCGCGGGCGGTGGCGCCCCCATTTGCGACCAGCTTTCGTGTGACGAGATCTAGGGCTTGAACGCCGTTGGTGCCTTCGTAGATCTGCGTAATGCGGGCATCGCGAACATGCTGCTCCATGCCCCATTCCACGATATAACCGTGACCGCCGAATACCTGTTGCGACGTTACGGACGATTCAAATCCCATATCGGTATAGGCTGCCTTGACGACGGGCGTCAGCAGTTCGACGTAGCTATTGGCACGTTCGCGTGCCTCTTTCTGCGGATGACTTTGAGCGATATCCATCTGCAGAGCCACCCACATTGCAAGAGCGCGACCGGCGATGACGAAGGATCGACCTTCAAGCAGCATCCGGCGAACGTCTGGATGTTCCACGATCGCGACCGGCGCTCGCGTCCCGTCCGATGACCGTCCCTGAAGACGATCCTCCGCATAGGTCCTCGCCTTCTGGCCTGCAATTTCCGCGATCCCGAGACCTTGAATGCCAACGAACAGCCGCTCGGCATTCATCATGGTGAACATCGCATTCAAGCCGCACCCGGGTTCACCAAGCAACCATCCCGTCGCCCCCTCATACGTCATCATACAGGTCGGCTGGGCATGAATGCCCATCTTGTGTTCGAGAGAGGCGACTGCGAAGCTGTTGCGGTCGCCGCAGGCGCCTTCGCCGTTCAAAAAGAATTTGGGGACAAGGAAAAGGCTGATCCCTTTGACACCCATCGGCGCATCCGGCAGCCTGGCAAGAACAAGATGGACGACATTGCCGCCAAAATCGTGATCGCCCGAGGAAATGAAGATCTTCGTTCCGGTGATTGCAAATGTCCCATCACCTCGTGGAATTGCCTTCGTCGTCAACAGGCCCAGATCCGTCCCCGCGCCTGACTCTGTCAATGCCATCGCTCCGGTCCATTCGCCAGAGATCATCTTGGGCAGGTAGGCGGCCTTGAGCGGCTCGGTCCCGTGATGGCCGATCGCCTCAGCCGCGCCCCGCGTGAGACCCGCAAACAGCCCAAACGACAGGTTTGCCGAAGAGAGCATTTCGTCCAGGAGGATCTGGATCACACGCGACAGCCCCTGACCGCCATAGTCGACATCCGCGGAAACGGTCGTCCAACCTGCGGCGGCAAACGCTCGATACGCATCCGCCATGCCGGGTGGGGTCGCCACGCAGCCATCCTTCAAGCTGCAACCATGCTTGTCGCCGATTGCGTTCAATGGTTCCAGCACTTCCGAGCAGAACCTCCCCCCTTCAGTCAATATATCGACGGCGAGGTCGGAATTGATGTCGCTGAACCCTGGTAGGACGGCCATCTGTCCGTCGAAATCGAGAACGCGACGCAAAAGAAAATCAATCTCGTCGATCGGCGGGGCATAAGGTAGCATGGAAGTTCCTTTTCTCGAATGAAGCATGCCTTGTCCGACTGCCGGCCGACCTCGCGCGACCCGGCAGCGTTCTGCTCGAGACACGGAAAATCGCGCGCGAGCAGAAATACAAAATCATCTAAATCATATATCGCATTTACATCGACGCTTCCATCTTTTATTCAATGAAGGCACACGCCGGCACGGCATTCAGGCGGAACCGGCCAGACCAAGCGGAGGCGGAGTTGACACTCGACAACATTCATTCGGTACGTGACAGGCTAAATATTCGTCCAGGCAAGCTGTTTATTGATGGGAAGTGGTTGGAGTGGGACGGGCCGCGCTTCGACCAAATCAATCCAACCATCAACGCGGTGATAGGTAGCTTTCCAGAGGCCGGTAAACGCGGCGTGGACCTGGCAGTGGCTGCAGCGCGAAGGGCCTTCGACGACGGTCCGTGGTCGAAAATGCCTGCGCATGATCGCAAGCGGATACTCCAGCGCATCATTGAACGCGTGTACGCCGCCGAGGAAGAGCTGGCGCAATTGCAAACGCTCGACAACGGCATTCCCTATACTTTCAGCCGCAATTCCCGGGCATCGGGAAAGGCGGCGGCTGAGACGCTTGACCATTTCGCAGGCTGGGCCGACAAGCTGACAGGCGAGACTTACCCGCAATTCTCGTCGGCCTCAAACATGCATTACATGTCGTTCCGCGAGCCTGTCGGCGTCGTCGCCGCGATCCTTCCCTGGAACGTGCCGCTCAGCATGTTTGCAAAGAAGGTCGGTCCGGCGCTTGCCTGTGGCTGCACGGTCGTGGTCAAACCTTCGGAAAACACCAACCTGGCGCTCACCCGCCTGGCCGAGATTTTTGCCGAGAGCGATCTGCCACCCGGGGTTTTCAACTTCGTCACCGGTGCAGGCGAAACCGGCGAGGCGCTTGCCACGCATCCAGGCATTGATAAGGTAAGCTTCACCGGCAGTACCGCCGTCGGCGAGCGCATCGTGGCGGCAAGCGGCTTCAACATGAAAAGGCTATCGCTCGAACTCGGTGGGAAAAGCGCCGGGATCATCTTCCCGGATGCGCGCGACGTCTCAGTCGCTGCAAAGAGCCTGATGGCCTTATGCTCGACCTTTCTTTCCGGTCAGGTCTGCACCACGCCCAGCCGTGCGATCGTGCACCAGTCCATTTTCGACGAATTTGTGCACCATGCAGCCGAGCAGGTGAAGACCGTGCGCTTCGGCGATCCTTTCGATCCCGCAACCACCTCCGCGCCGCTGATCAACAAGCGCCAGATGCAGCGGGTCCTCGGCTATGTTGCAAGCGGTGTGCAGGAGGGCGGAAATCTCGTCTTTGGCGGTGACGCGGCCACCGACGTTCCTGGCAACGGCAACTGGGTCAACCCGGCCTTGTTCACCAAGGTCAATAGCGCCATGACGATCGTTCGGGAGGAAATCTTCGGCCCGGTTCTAGCAGCCATGCCGTTCGATACCGAAGAAGAGGCGATCCGCATCGCCAACGAGAGCGAGTATGGCCTGTCCGGTACCGTGTTTACCACGGACGTCACGCGTGCATTCAGGGTCTCTCAAAGGATCCGTTCAGGAACGATCGGCATCAACGGCTTTGCCAGCGTGGCGAACGCGCCGATGGGCGGCGTTAAGCGCTCGGGGATCGGACGCGAAGGCGGGTGGCCCGGGATCGAGGCTTTCACCGAACTTAAGACTGTCAATTTTAATCTCGATGCTTGAATAAAACAGAAGGGCTTGTCGTCCATCGGCAAGCCCCGTCTCCATGCAAAAGCCCGCGGCGTCCTCGCCGCGGGCTTTATTATGAGGCAAATCGGTTGTCGGTATCAGCTGTAGATTGCTCTGTACTCGAGGAATTCCTCAACGCCAACCCGACCCCATTCCCGCCCGACGCCTGAGAGTTTGAATCCACCATGAACGCCGCGCTTGTCGAGGGCGCCGCCGTTGACACGCACACGGCCGGTGCGAAGCCGATCGGCAACGCGGTAAGCACGCTCCTTGTCGTTCGACCAGACCGCGCCGGCCAAGCCATAGATGCAGTCGTTGGCGATCCGGATTGCGTCCTCCTCATCATTGAATGGAATGATGACGATCACGGGCCCAAAGATCTCTTCCTGCGCAAGTCGACTGCTATTGTCGCCAGAGAAAATCGTCGGTCGGACATAATAACCACGATTGCGCCCTTCCGGCATGTCGGCGCCGCCCGTCAGTAGGTGCAGCCCCTCCTCGATGCCGAGGTTGATGTAGTTGCGGACACGATCGTGCGCTGCGCGTGTTGACAAGGGTCCCAAGGTCGTCTTCGGATCGAAGGGATCGCCGATGACAAGCGCCTCTGCCGTGGTTTTTGCCAAGGCCTCGGCGTCGGCCAATCGGTTTCGCGGCACGAGCATACGTGTCAAGGCACCGCAAGCCTGGCCGGCATTGCGGGTGGCGTCTTCTATGCCGTCGCGAACAGCGTTTTCGAAATCCACGTCTTCGAAGATGATGTTGGCTGACTTCCCACCCAATTCCAGGTGGACACGTTTGACGCCGACTGAGGCCAATTCCATGACCCGCCGACCAGCTCGAACCGAGCCCGTAAGCGACACCATATCGACCAGCGGATGTGAGACAATTGCTTCGCCCACTTCCGGACCGGTGCCGGAAACCATGTTGAAGACACCGGGAGGCAGCCCGGCCTCATCGCACATTTCAGCAAAGATGTAAGCGGTCAAAGGGGCAACCTCCGACGGCTTCAGCACCGTTGTGCACCCCGCGGCAATTGCTGCCCCAGCCTTTGAGATGATTGAGCGCAGTGGTCCGTTCCAAGCAGTGATTGCGCCGAGCACACCTGAAGGCACGCGCTTGACCGTCGTCTTGCCGATCTGCTCAGTCCACTGAATTTCACCGAGCACCTCGGCGATCAAATCCAACTCCTCGACAGCGCCGTCGACCTGGGACTTGCGGCAGAGTGTGATCGGGTAACCAAGCTCGGTTACCATCGCATGGGTGATTTCGTCCGCGCGCTTTTCAGTCAGGCGAGCGAGCTTGCGAAACAGGGCCGCTCTTTCCTCGACCGACGTCTGAGACCATGCCGGAAACGCCCTAGCGGCAGCCTCAGCTGCCTTGTTCACGTCCTCCGCGACCCCTTTCGGAACGGTGGCAATCGGTTCCTCCGTCACGGGATTCGTCACAGTCAGCACTTCGGTTGACAAGGACGGAATCCACTGCCCGTCTACGTAATTGTTCTTGTATTCAATCATAGGAAATCCCCGCTTTGAACCTTTCACAAAAGACCGTTCGGTCTGCCGCCGGTGGTGCTTGCTTCAAGACTTCGAGGTTCAGCGCGGCAGCAGCTGAGCATCGTGCTCTTCGGCTAGACGGCGATATATATCCAAATCATTTAGATGAATGTCAATGGCAATGATGCCGATGGGTCAGTTCGCCCTGTCCCTGCATCCATCGTTGCGCCGTTCGAACTCACTGACCCGCTCAAGAAGCAGTTGACCCAGCGCCTGCTTGCGTGGCTGGAGCTCCTCCGTTGGTCCCACAAGCGTGATCGACGCAACGGCCGTGCTGGATCCGGCACGAAATGCGCTCGCAATCGCGAACCGCGACCCATTCCGGCGAATGTTAGTTGCCAGGCGCGTCCGTCTGATTCCATCGAATTCGTCCAGAAAATTGGAAACCAGCTGAGGCTCGGACGCCTTGTGCCGTCGTAGATAGATGTCTCTCTCGGCTTCTGGTTGCATTGCAAGCAGCGCTTTGCCGCCCGATGTTGCCAAGAGGTTGCGGCGGATGTTCGTCTTCGCGTCGAAGCCCGAGACCGGATCACTGCCATGCTCTGCGACATATATAAGGTGGTCGCCTGCCTGCACGCCGACAAACACCGCCACGCCCGCTTCTCGATGAAGGGCGACAAGGTCGGCATGGGTGACGACGCCTGCCCGGATATAGCCGCTGGCGAGCGTCAGCCCGTAGACCGCCGCGCCAAGATAGTAGCGACCGCTATCCTCATGCAGCCAGCCTGTCATGAGCAAGCCGCGGACGAAGCCGTGGACCGAACTTTTGGCCGCCCTGACAGTCCTGACGAGTTCACCAAAGGTCATACCAGGATTATACACGACCGCTTCGAGGATCTGTGTTACGCGATCAATTGTCCGATGGCTTTGCAACTCTTCGATCGCCGCCACAGAGGCAATCTCTTTGCGTTCGTCAATGATCTGTTTCGCACCAGCTTGCTCCCCCGGCGCCTCGACCACTCGCATCAGGAATAACGGTTGCGAACGTGGCCGGACAGCGCTTGCTCGCCGTGGTCACGAGCCGGACTTCTTTCGTCTTGATTGGCGCCGCTAGCCTGCTTGCGGCCGGTGCTGGCCTGAAGGTTCCAGCTATTCAGCAGATTGAGTGCAGACCAGCCGCAATTGAAATCAGGCGCAGGTTGAGTTGCGTGGCGCTGCTTGGACGAAGTCTTGAGATACTGCATGTGTTCCTCCCATTCAAAAGCGTCATTCGTTGAGATCGCCCGCGTATGCCCTGCCTTCGGTGTGAACCGCAGACAAAGACGCATTTGGCGTTCGATCCTGCAATGCGATGCCAAGCTTAGGGGTTCTCCAAAGTCGGCAGGCAATCACGAGCAACTTTCTCCTCAGGAAGTGTTCGTATATACGAACAATAAGTCGTGATTACGAACACAGTTTCTTCCTCTGCGCGCAGGAAGTCAAGGTGGCGATCCAAAAAGTCACGTCGCGGCAGGTGTCGGCGCCCCCTGACGAGAGGCTCCGGCGCAGGTCCTCGCAAGCCGGGGAGCGGGCAAAACTGCGAAGCGCCGAACCAAAGGCCCGGCGCCCAATCTCCCATGTTGAGGAAAATATCGTCACAAGTGATGGAGGCTACGCCATCAACCCGGCGAAGGCTCGCGACAGTAGCGTCACATCTTCGAGATCGTCCAGACTTTGAGCAACACTCATCGCCGCTTCGACGTCGCACCCGGGCAGCGCATCGCCCCATTTTTCCGCCAGGTCATCCCAGTTGACATCGCCACGTTGACTGTGCCCGCGCGGATGGTCAACGCGCATAGAAACAGTCTGACCGCTCCTCAGGCCGATGGTGACCTTAGCGCCGCGCCCGTTTGGCTGATCACGTTGCAGATCTGGATCCGGTTCGACCGAAATGAGTGCTCGAATGCGCTGGAAGGTCGGATCGCTCAGAACGGCAGGAAACGGCAGATCGGTAAGTTTTATGCCGCCGCGAGCGACCGCGGCAGAGACCATATCCTGAACACAGATATTATGCATATGGCGGTTGTCGACGACCCGCATGGCGTTTTCCGGCATTCCGACAAGTAGAACATCGATCATCTCTGGGTCGATCTCGTGCTGTTTCATCAGCGTAAGTGCCGCTTCCACGGGGGTGTGGATCGGATAGCCCGCGTTGAAGAATTTAAAGTTGGCGCCGTTGACCGAAAATTCCTGGCCTAATCCCCGTGTCAGGATCTGCCGTCCGTTCTGAATGCCCCACGCATCAAGTACGCCTTGTTTTCCGCCAAGTATGTCTTCGTTTCCCTCAAGACCTGCCGCCGACATGAGAGCCGCGCTAATACCCGCAAAAGCGAACTGGCCGTTGCAGAACGACTTGCTGATATGCCGCTTTTCGGAAAACAGCGCATATGGACCATTGGTTTGAAACGAAACGAGTGCAAGTGCATGGGCATGACGAACGGCATCAAGTCGAAGCAGGCGTGCGGCTGCGGCCGTTGCTCCATAAGCATAGAGAAAGCAACTGGTAAGCCCATGCCTGTCACGTACCACGAATGTGCCGCCGCACGCTTCGACCGCCCTCGTGCCGATATCATATCCAAGCGTAACGGCGTTGACGAGTTCCGCACCGGGCACCCTCTGCCGCTCCGCAAGCGCCATGGCAGCATGTACAATCGATGCGCCCGGGTGGCCGCCCACCACATGCGCGCCATCTACTTCTTCACCATGTCCAGCGGTGCCGTTTGCGAGCGCCGCGTAAGCGGCCGGAAGACGAATGTTGCTACCGTAAACAAGTGCCTCCGGTTGGCCGCCTAAGCTGATCGCATATTGCGCCGATAGACTGCCGGCAGCGCTACGACGTCCAAAATACGCGCAGGCGAGTTCGTCGAATATGATCTTTTTCGTGCGCTCCCGTATGGCTTTAGGCAGGGCCTCCATCGTGGTTGCCGACGCGTACTGCGCAATCTGAGATGTTGCCGTGATAGTCAAAGATTTCCCTCCCGATGCAGAATCCAAGGACCGCAGATCAGGCGGCCAGCCCTCAGGATGTAACATTCGCTGCCGCCAATTCATATAAATCATTTATATTAAGTTTTCTTCGGCGCAAAGGAGTTTTGTCAGAAAGCGCCATGTGAGAACCAAATCCCGCAGTCTCAACCAGTCATTGCCGAGCCGATTTTTGCTCGACCGCGGGAGTTCGTTGAAAACTCCATTCTGAGATAATTCATATAAATCATTTGACATGCAATCCAACCTCCCCGATCATTGCGCAGCTAAGATTTCGGCCTGCGGCGTCCGACATGGCGCCGGATATGGATCTGGGGGAGCAATTTGAAGAATGGATCTGGAGGAAGATCGCATGGCAACACTGACGACAGCTACCGCAACATCGATTATTCGCAGGTCGTCTATGCAGCAGCCCAAGGGAAATGATCCCGGCGTCGGCCGGTTGGCAGGGACGGATGCGCCGCTGCTGCAGATCGATGAGGTTGCGGTTCGCTTTTCCGGCGACCGTGACGTCCTTGCCCAGACGTCTCTGACGGTTCGTCCGGGCGAGTTTATCGTCCTGCTCGGCCCCTCGGGCTGTGGCAAGTCGACACTTTTGAACCTTACGGCGGGCACACTGCGTCCGCGACAGGGCAGCATTAGCTTTTCCGGAAAGTTGGTGACTTCCATCAACCGCAACGTCGGCTATGTCACCCAGGAAGACACCATGCTGCCTTGGTTGACGCTGGCCGCCAATGTCGGCCTGCCGCTGCGCATGCGGCGCGTGCCGCGCGCTCAGGTGCGCGACAAGGTCATGACGCTCTTGAAGAACTTCAGCCTCGATCATGCGGCCAACCTGCATCCGGCCCAACTATCGGGCGGCATGAAAAAGCGCGGCCTTCTGGCCCGCGCGCTGATCTACGAACCGAAACTGCTTCTGATGGACGAACCCTTTGCGGCGCTCGACGCCCAGATGCGCTCGCAGTTGCAAGCCGAACTGCGCCGTGTCGTGCGCACCACCGGCGTCGCCGTCCTGTTCGTCACCCACGATATAGAAGAGGCAGCACTTTTGGCCGACAGGGTTGTCGTCATCGGCGGATCACCGGGCCACATCATCGACGACATCGCCATTCCGCTCGGGCCCGAGCGCGATCCGGAGGTCCTGCGCTTCGATGATACCTTCCGTGACGTCGGCAAGGTCCTTCAGGCATCGCTGGCTCGCGCCAAAGGAGAGCAACGAGCATGAGCGCTTCTCACCACTCCATCACCGGCGACGACCTTCCGGTCGTTTCTGCTTCTGCTGGACCCAGCAGCTTCGCGTCCCGCAAGCTGCGCCTGATTGGCGGACGCGTCGCCTTCATCATCGCGATTTTGTTGTTGTGGCACTTTGCCTCGGGCAATCTGGTGAAGACCTTCTATCTGCCGAAGCCGGCAGCCGTCCTTGGCGAACTCGCCGGCTGGATCAGCGACGGAAGCCTCTGGTCGAACATCGCAGCGACACTGATCCCAGCCCTTCAGGGCTTCATCATCGCCAGCATCCTGGCGATCGTTCTCGGCTATACGCTGGCCATGGCAAAGTTTGCCGCAGACGTGCTCGAACCGTTCATCGCCGCAATTTACGGCATTCCGATCATCGCACTCGTCCCGTTGCTCATCCTGTGGCTTGGCATCGGCGATGAGCTCTCGGTCGGCATCGCTGCGCTCGCTGCCTTCTTCCTGATGTTCTATAACGTCTACTTCGGCCTGCGCGAGGTCAGCCAAACACTGATCGACCAGGTGCTGATTGCCGGCGGATCAAAGTGGGACATTGCCTTCCGCGTCCGACTGCCGTCGGCTTTGATCTGGGTGGTCGCCGGAACCAAGCTCGCCCTGCCCCACTCCGTCGTCGGCGTCGTCGTCGCCGAATTCCTCACCGGCAACAAGGGCGTCGGCTTCATGCTCTCGTCAAACGCAAACCACTTCAATGCCGCGGGAACCTTCGCTGCCGTCGCCGTCCTGGCAGCCATCAGCTTCATCCTCGATCGCGTCATCTTCTATCTCACTAAACGCGCCCTCATGTGGAAAGAAGCCGGAAAACATCACGAATAACCGAGGGTGGGGCCCATCGGTGGGTACGGGCGGTGATCGGCAATGCCGATCGCCGCCCGTGCTTTTTCCGAGCAGCAAGTCGCAAAAGTCTAGGTTACGGCGAAAGAGACATCTCCAGCGCGAAATCTAACTGCGCAGGCGAGCGCTCCGGGACGGAATGGGCCGCCAGGTGGCCTATCAGCAATGCAGCTTGATGCGAGCCCGGGCGCTAACCGACCCTGCGACCATCGCGTGCTACGATCGTCGTTGCCTGGTTTAGGAGATATTTGTAGCTCTTCTTGATCATTTGCTCAAATTCTTGCACATGCTCCCGCATACATGCGGCGGCGACTGCGCTATCACGGCTTTTGCAAGCGTCGAGAATGCGTTGATGGGCCTCGGCCACGCGCTTCTGGTTGCCCGTCGTATACTGGATGCCGTGGCTCTCTCCGGCGGCGACCATACTGATCGTCGACCAGAAAATCGTCATCACATGGTTGCGGCTCGCATGAGCGACCAATGAATGGAAGACGCGATTTTCTTCCAGAAAGTCGTCCTGATGATCAACATGAAGCATTCGGTCGATCGAAGCCTGCATTGCGGCGAAGTCGTCATCAGTCCCGCTCTCGGCCGCTTCTGCTGCGAGCGCCGGTTCAATGACTTCGCGCGCCTTCAGGACCGCGACAAAAGGGACGTCATGCATTCTGAGATAGACGGATAAACCGTGTGCAAGAATGTCGGTACCAGGCATAGTGACGATTATACCGCCCTTGGGCCCAGGTTTGAGTTCCAGGACGCCCTGAGCTTCAAGGATTCGGAGACTTTCGCGCAGTGTCGGTCTGCTGACGTCGTACTGTTGAAGAAGGTCTGCTTCGGTCCCGAGGCTGCTTCCAGGAGACAGGTTGCCGCTCACGATTCGGTCAAGCAATCGCTGGGCGACGAAGTCAGCCTTACTCTTTGGTACGCCAGCCACACCCAATTCCTTTCACTCAATCTGATCCGACCAAATAGCCCGAATCACAACTCTCGGAGACCGTCTCGTCCTCAATATGCCATTGCAGCATGTGGAACGACACCTTGTCTAATACCATTTGAACCATTTGGACGAATTTGTCCATGCCGGTAAATTTCCAGTGGTGCGAACGTGTCTGCATCTTGCACGTTACCTTTAGCCATTGGAGGCATTTGACGTCGAAACGTCCCTCGATTTTCGGTTGTCATCGGCGCGCGAGACGAATTATGGTGCGCGACCGTCACCCGTTTAAAAGAATAGGGACAGATCCGGAGTTGATGATGGCGCCTCCTACGAATCCTGATGAAGAGCGTAACCACAATCACCATCGCACAATCGATCGGGTGGCAAGACTGATCGAGGAGATAGTCTACCGTCCGGGCATGACCTTCGGCGAGCTCATGAAGGTCACCGATTTGCCGAAGAGTACGCTCCACGGGTTTATCGAAGGACTATTGGCGAATGGCTGGCTTTATGAACAGCGTGACGGGTCTCAGTACCGGCTCCATCTCGGACCTGCTGTCTACGGGTTGATATTGTCGAGCGGCAAAGTCAGGGCTGGCACCGTCAGCAATGGAGACCTTTATGAGCTCCATTCCAATGTAGGTGCCGAGGTCTATCTGGGCGTGCTATTGG
Source organism: Rhizobium sp. GW821-FHT14E12 (assembly GCF_058803745.1). Classification (NCBI taxonomy): domain Bacteria; kingdom Pseudomonadati; phylum Pseudomonadota; class Alphaproteobacteria; order Hyphomicrobiales; family Rhizobiaceae; genus Rhizobium; species Rhizobium sp. GW821-FHT14E12. Next base: position 125,127 of record NZ_JBXAPH010000007.1, on the reverse strand, counting down.
GAGAGCAACTGGTTTACGTCGCCGAAGCCGGAGCGGATCCCGTTGCCGGCTTTCACCCTAGAAACGTTATCCGACGCGACCTTTTGAGGTCGGCGGGAGGGAAGGCTCTGCTTGCGTCGCAGCCTCAGACTTGGACTGAGAATTTTTTGCGGACCCGACCGTCGGAAAATGACGATCTTATCCGCGATTTCCTCGCCGAGGTGCGCGATATCAGGGCGACGGGAATAGCTCAGAACTTTACGCAGAACGGTACTCGTTTCGCACTTGCTTCAGTCTTGCGGAACAATGGGGGCAAGCCTGCCGCTTCCGTCACGGTCGTTGGATCGGCGGATGATTTGGTGCCCAGGCGCGCGCAAATAACCGAGGAACTTTTGCGGCACGTAACACGCTGGGAACGCAGAGAGAGCCAAGCGCGTGAGGCGATTTGAGGGGCCATTTTATACTGTGTCTTAACACAGATGCCTTTGGGTCGCTTTGCACACAAGCTGGTCTCAGGTAGGGCCATCGGTGGCGATGGCATTTTCTATCGGCGTCTTACAATGAGGATCCAAGTTCCGGCAGTGCTTCGAAGAGGTCGGCGACGAGGCCGTAGTCAGCGATCTGGAAGATCGGCGCCTCTTCGTCCTTGTTGATGGCGACGATGACCTTCGAGTCCTTCATGCCGGCCAGATGCTGGATAGCGCCGGAGATGCCGCAGGCGATGTAAAGCTGCGGCGCCACCACCTTTCCGGTCTGGCCAACCTGCCAGTCGTTCGGCGCATAGCCGGCATCGACGGCCGCACGGCTGGCACCGACGGCAGCCCCGAGCTTGTCGGCGACGGGAAGGATGACTTCGCGGAACTTCTCGGCCGAGCCGAGTGCGCGGCCGCCCGAGATGATGATCTTCGCAGAGGTCAGTTCCGGACGATCCGAGGACGACAGCGCGTCGTCCACGAAGCTGGAAAGACCGGGATCGGCCACCATCGAGCCGCTGTTAACGATGGTGGCCGATCCCCCTTCGCCGCTTGCGGCGAAAGCTGAGGGACGAACGGTGATGACTTGTCGAGCCTCGGTCGACTGCACCGTCTGAATGGCATTGCCGGCATAGATCGGCCGCTTGAAGGTATCGGCGGAGACCACTTCGATGATTTCCGAGACCTGGGCGATGTCGAGCAGGGCGGCAACGCGCGGCAGCACATTCTTGCCGACCGAAGTGGCCGCACCGATGATGGTGTCGTATGAGCCAGCCAGTGACACGATGAGCGCCGCCAGCGGTTCTGCCAGATTGTTGGCGAGGCTCGCATCCTCGGCAACCAGCACTTTGGAGACGCCTGAAAGCTTGGCCGCCTGTTCGCCGGCAGCTTTTGCACCCGAGCCTGCGACGAGTACATGCACATCGCCGCCGATCTTCGCGGCAGCCGTCAGCGTCTTGGCGGTCTGGTTGGAGAGGTGGGCATTGTCGTGATCAGCCAGAAGAAGAATGGCCATGATGAAGTCTCCTTTTCCTGGACCTTAGAGGACGCCAGCTTCGTTTTTCAGCTTGTCGACCAGCTCGGCGACCGACTTGACCTTGACGCCTGCCTTGCGGCCGGATGGCTCCTCGGTCTTCAGCACCTTCAGGCGCGGCTCGGTCGACACGCCGAAATCGGCCGGTGTCTTCTTGTCGAGCGGCTTCTTCTTGGCTTTCATGATGTTCGGCAGCGAGGCATAGCGCGGCTCGTTGAGGCGCAGGTCCGTGGTGACCACAGCCGGAAGCTTGATCTCGATGGTCTGCAGACCGCCATCGACTTCGCGGGTGACCTTGGCGCTTCCCTCACCGATCTCGATCTTCGAGGCGAAGGTTGCCTGCGCCGTGCCCAAGAGGGCTGCCAACATCTGGCCGGTCTGGTTCGAGTCGTCATCGATCGCCTGCTTGCCGACGATGATCAGGCCGGGCTGTTCGGCATCGGCGACACCCTTGAGGATCTTGGCAACCGCCAGCGGCTCGACGGCATCGTCGGTCTCGACCAGGATGGCGCGATCGGCCCCCATGGCAAGCGCGGTTCTCAGCGTCTCTTCAGCCTTGGCAGGCCCGATCGACACGACCACCACTTCCTCGGCCTTGCCCTGCTCCTTCAGCCGCAGCGCTTCCTCAACCGATATCTCGTCGAACGGGTTCATCGACATCTTGACGTTCGAAAGCTCAACGCCTGAACCATCCGCTTTCACACGGATCTTCACGTTGTAATCAACCACCCGCTTTACTGGCACGAGTATCTTCATGAGGCTTCCATTCTCGGACAATTTGAGCGCCGCCGCGCAATGGTCGGCTATTGATCTCGACGAGCCCGCTCAAAGCATGTTGATTGGGGAACTCGACGGACGAAAGTTGATTTTTATCTCGCTGAATTCGGATGCGTCCCGGCCAGACGGATCTACCATCCCGCAGGGCCGAAAGCCGGGCTGTAGGCGGCACTGATCCGACGCGCTGCAATGATGGTAAACAGCCGGCGTGCCGTGTCCAGATCGGTTTGCACTTTGGCCGACAGCCGTTCTCTCAAAAGTTCCGAAGCTTCATTGTGGGCGGCTCGGCGACCCATATCAATCGCTTCGATCCGTTGAGCGTCCCCTTTTTCGGCTGCTTCGTGGTGAGCTTCGCAGATCAAAACATATGTTTGGAGAACCCTGCGAAGAGGACCCGCGGACATGATGTGCGACACCACAGGAACCCCATGGGCGTCCGCGACGTGAAATGTCAGCCGCGAATCTCGTGTCGAGATCACCAAACGATATGGTCCGGTCTGGCGTCCAACGAGCTCGAAGTAACTATCATCGAGAAGGTCCGCAATCGCAGTTCTCTGCTCGATTTCGGCCCCTTGGTTTGCACGACCATCATCGTGGTCGATCTCGACTGCGCAGAGTCGGTTGAGAGCTCTATCCATCCATCGCCCCAGCGTTTGGTTTGCGAGCGGTCTGTGCTGTCTTAACTAATCCGACCAAGCCGATGATACAGATTGGAGTATTTGACGGCCTCTGGCTTGTCCTTGATCTCCTGGAGATAATGCGCGACCGCCGCTTGCAGGAGCGTGAAATCCTCCTGTGAGAAGACCGCCCGCGAGCGCTGGGGTTCTGCCGGATGAGTGTTGGTCGTTTGGTTAGACATCGTATTCACTCCCTTGGTTTATCCGCTGCGCCTTTCGAGCGCGTCTTGGTCCGGCAGGCGCGCGAGACTCCTCCAGCACGCCTGTCCGGGTTGTCGTTGCCGTTCAGGCGGCGAACTGGTTCATGGTGTTGTGTGCGCCACCCGCCTTAAGGGCCGCGTCACCAGCGAAGTATTCCTTGTGGTCGTCGCCAAGATCGGAGCCTGACATGTTTTGGTGTTTGACGCAGGCGATTCCCTCTCGGATTTCCCTGCGCTGGACATTAGCAACATAACCGAGCATGCCGGCGTCGCCGAAATATTCCCGGGCCAGATTATCAGTGGATAGCGCAGCCGTATGATATGTCGGCAATGTGATCAGGTGATGGAAGATGCCGGCCCGTCTGGAGGCATCGCGCTGGAAGGTGCGGATCCTTTCGTCGGCTTCCAAGCCGAGTACCGTCTGATCGTAGTCCACGCTCATCAGCTTTGCGCGATCGTAGGCGGAGACATCCTGGCCTTCGTTCCGCCAGGCATCGAAGACCTGCTGACGGAAGTTAAGCGTCCAGTTGAAGGATGGCGAGTTGTTGTAGACAAGCTTGGCATTCGGGACGACTTCGCGGACACGATCGACCATTGAGGCGATCTGCTCGATATGGGGCTTTTCGGTCTCGATCCACAGAAGGTCGGCACCGTTCTTCAGGGCATTGACGCAATCGAGAACACAACGGTCGGCCCCTGTCCCCTCGCGGAACTGATAAAGGTTCGAGGCTAGGCGCTTCGGCCGCACCAGCTTCCCATCGCGGTTGATGATAACGTCGCCATTGAGGCTCGCCAAGTCGTCGACGTCTTCACAATCCAGGAAGGAGTTGTAGAGGTCGCCGATATCGCCTGGCTCGCGGCTGAAGGCGATCTGTTTGGTCAGCCCGGCGCCCAGCGAGTCGGTGCGTGCGACAATGATCCCGTCGTCGATACCCAGTTCCAGGAACGCATAGCGGCAGGCGCGGATTTTGGCGACGAAATCCTCGTGTGGAACGGTGACCTTTCCGTCCTGATGACCGCACTGCTTTTCGTCAGACACCTGGTTTTCGATCTGCAGTGCACAGGCGCCAGCCTCAATCATCTTCTTGGCGAGAAGGTAGGTAGCCTCCGCGTTGCCAAAGCCGGCGTCGATGTCGGCAATAACCGGAACAACATGCGTCTGGTAGTTGTCCACGGCATGGAGCAGCTGCTTTTCCGTGACCCGGTCGCCGGATCGGCGCGCCGCATCGATTTCGCGAAATATCATGCCCAGCTCGCGAGCGTCGGCCTGGCGCAGGAACGTGTAAAGCTCCTCGATCAAAGCCGGGACGCTTGTCTTTTCATGCATGGACTGGTCCGGCAGCGGGCCAAATTCCGAGCGCATCGCGGCGACCATCCAGCCCGACAGGTAGAGGTAGCGACGATCGGTCGTTGCGAAATGCTTCTTGATCGAAATGAGCTTCTGCTGGCCTATGAACCCATGCCAGCAGCCCAGCGACTGCGTGTATTTCGACGGATCGATGTCGTAGGCCTCTATGTCTTTTCGCATGATCGCCGCTGTGTAACGCGCGATATCCAAGCCGGTTTGAAAGCGGTTTTGCACGCGCATGCGCGCGACGGCTTCGGCTGTGACACCGGTCCAGTCCGACTGGATGATCTTGGCGGCGTTCTCAATGAGGTTCTGGTACGACATGTTTTTCCTCCACACATCTCTTGTGCAACTGCGAAGACGAGTAGCACGTGCATTTGGGAACGCGAGAGATGCCGGTGTAATGTTGTCAAACTTTACAAGAAACTTTTGTAATGCTGTAATGTCTGTATGGAAAAGCATGGCGTCTATATCGGGCCGCGTCTGCGGCGACTTCGGCGAGATCTCGGACTGACGCAAGCCAATATGGCAGCGGACCTGGAGATATCACCGTCCTACATCGCTTTGATGGAGCGAAATCAACGGCCCGTTACGGCCGAGCTACTTTTGCGTCTGGCCAAAACCTACAAGATAGACCTTTCGGCATTTTCCGATGAGTCGGGGCGCGACACGATTGTTCGGCTGCAATCAATCGTAAAAGATCCGATTCTCAGTGACATCGATTTCGATCCATTGGAGATAAATGATGTGGCAAGTAGCTTTCCAGGGTTCGCGGAAGCCCTTCTCAGACTTCATCTCGCCTACAAGGAAGGTCAGTTCGCGCTCGCAGATTTGAATCAACGAACGCCCTCGGAAAACACTGAAAGTGCCAACGATCCGGCCGCCGCTGTTCGAAACTTCTTATCCGCACGGCGAAACTGCTTTCCGACGCTCGATGCGGCGGCAGAAAAGCTTGCGATCAAGATCGCTGAGGCTGGAGGGCTCACCAGCTATTTGAAGCAGCATCATAATCTGCGGGTGAGGCGCATGCCGCCCGACGTCATGACGGGATCTCTGCGCAGGCTGGATTGGCATCGAAAAGAAGTGCTGTTGAGTGAAACCCTCGACACTGCCAGTCAGAACTTTCAACTCGCTCAACAACTCGCCTATCTTGAATTCGACCAGGATATCCAACTGGCTCTCGCCGAGGGAACGCTGAACAGCGAGAATGCGCTACGTTTGGGGCATCGTGCGCTTTCGGCCTATTGTGCGGCTGCTTTGCTCATGCCATATGCCGCCTTTGTGCGTGCCGTCGACGCCAGTGGCTACGACCTCGAAGCGATCGCTCGACAATTTGGAACGAGTTTCGAGCAGACTGCCCATCGAATGACGACTCTACAAAAGCCGGGGCAAGAGCGTGTACCGTTCTTCTTCATCCGTGTCGATCCAGCAGGCAATGTCTCGAAAAGGCTCAACAGTGGCACATTTCCATTTGCACGCCACGGAGGCGGCTGTCCTCTCTGGTCCGTCCACCAGGTATTCCAAACACCGCGTCGAGTGGTGACGCAATGGCTTGAGCTGCCTGATGGTCAACGTTTTTTTTCTATTGCCAGAACCGTGACTTCAGGCGGCGGCGGCTACGGAAAGTCCCGTGTCGAACGCGCGATCGCCCTGGTTTGCGAAGCCCATCACGCCGAGCGACTTGTTTATGCGCGTAACCGCGCGTTGAACGATGCTGCGACACCCATCGGCATCAGCTGCCGCTTATGTCATCGAAGCGAGTGCTCGGCGCGATCAGAACCACCGATCGGGCGCCAGATCCTGGCTGACAATTTTCGGCGCACCGAAACGCCATTCGGCTTTTCGGACGCCTAGCTGCCAAGCAGCCTGGCGAAACTTTCCTATCCGGATTTAACCATCAGAGCAGCATGCGTTTCATCCTCTACGTTAAATGATATAGATCATTGACATTAATTTTTCGCATGTAATCATGCGCCGGCTCTTTACAGGCCGAGGGAGTGGTCTGCAGAGAGCCCCAGGAGGAGGAGGAACTCATGAGTCTAATAAGGATTGCAGGTTGGGCGCTCACCGCTGTGATGCTGACGTCTGGAATGGGGCATGCGCAAAACGCCGAGCTCAAGCCGCTGAAGGTCATCTCATCATTGCCGAGCGCCGGCGCCGCTGTCACCTTTGCCATGCCATTGCGAGGCTATGACAAAGCGCATGGCCTAGCCGTCGATATTACACAGTCCGGTGGGTCGAGCACACTTCAGATCGACGCGGTACTAGCGGGCAGCGTAATGTTCGGCCACCCAGGGACGGCAACAGCGCTGCAAGCGATACGCGAAGGTGCCGATCTGAAAATTCTTGGCTCCATAGCCAAGAACCAGATGGTTGCGGTCATCAGTAACAGTGCGCTTAAAAAGTCGGGTGTTTCCCTGACGGCTCCGATCGCCGATCGTATCAGGGCGCTCAAGGGCATGACGATCGGCACAAATCCGGTTGGCTCTACATATACCCAGATGCTGATCCATTATCTCAAGAAGTATGGCCTAGATCCCGACAAGGATGTCCGCTTGGTCGGCTTGAACGATTCCACCGCCCTTGTCGCCGGTATCGAACAGGGCCGCTTCGACGCGATCATCAGCGCCAGCGGCGTCGTCGAGCAAGCGTTAGCGCTCGATGCGGGCCAGATCCTGTTTTCTGGCGCTCGCGGTGACATTCCAGGCGGGGAATCGTCGGTGATCGTTGTGATTGTCGCACGTTCCGATACCGTCGAGAAGCATCCGGATCTGGTAAAGGCCTACCGTGCCGCTATGAGCGATTCTCTCAAGGCCGTTAACGAAGATCATGCGGAAACGGGACGCCTGCTTCGAGAGAAGTATTTCGCGAACATGGATGCCAAAGTATGGGAGGCGGTTTGGAGTAATGCGATCCAAGCCTTCCCGTCTGAGCTGACGTTTGGCAAATCAGCATTTGATTTCTGGATCGATATCGATCCAAAGGGACCAGGCAGTTTTGCTAACGTCGATTATTCGAAAATTACCATACCTGAAGCGCAGGCAAATTAACCCTGGTCTCGAAGCCGACCTAGCAGCGATCCGCTAAGGCCAATACCTTGCGGACCGCTGCTTTCGGCGGGACCTGAGCGACAACGACGGCCTTTTTCCTGATCCACAGTCTTGCGTGCAAGGGGAAGAGGAGGATGCCGATCCACCTTCCCGTCGGGACGCCGCCGCGAGTGGCATCGTGACTTCGCCATGCAGGTCGCGGCTCACTGGTAAATGATATAGATGATTGACATTAATTCGCCACATGTAATCATAGGAGCCAGCCCACTGTGGCGTCTAGGGCGCCGCGCCGAAGGCTTTTGGAGGAACCCACATGATTTCAGCAAAGCTTGCAGGTTTGGCGGTCACCGCCATGCTGATGACGGCAACGATCACGTCTGCCCAATCGGCTGAACCAACGCCACTCAAGACCATCTCTTCATTGCCGTCCGGTTTGTCCGCCGTGACCTATACCGTCCCCCTGCGGGGCTATGACAAAGCGCATGGCCTGGCCCTCGATATCGCTCAGTCCGGCGGGTCAAGCTCCCTGCAGATCGATGCCGTGCTTGGTGGGAGCGCGATTTTCGGACATCCTGGCACCGCGACCGCGCTTCAGGCTATCCGCGAGGGCGCCGACCTGAAGATCCTGGGCGCCATCGCGAAAAACCAAATTGTCGGCGTCATCAGCAACGATGCGCTCAAGAAAGCCGGCATCTCGCTGACGGCACCAATCGGCGATCGCTTCAAGGCGCTCAAAGGTATGACAATCGGTACAAATCCGACCGGCTCGACCTATACACAGATGCTGCGTTACTATCTGAAGGAGAACGGCGTCGATCCGGATAATGATGTGCGTCTCGTTGGCATGGCCGATTCGAGCGCCCTCATCAGCGGCATGGAACAAGGGCGTTTTGATGCTATCGTCAGCGCCAGCGGCGTGGTTGAAGAAGCCGTTGCATTAAATGCCGGCCAAATTCTGTTTTCAGGCGCGAGGGGCGATATTCCGGGCGACGAATCCTCAGTGATTGCCGTCATCGTGGCCCGCTCCGATACAGTTCAAAACCATCCAGACTGGGTCAAGGCCTATCGAGCCGCCATGAGCGATGGCCTGAAGGCTATACGAGAAGATCACGCCGAAACCGGACGTCTGCTCAAGGAAGAGTACTTCTCCAAGATGGATCCGAAAGTGTGGGGCGAATTGTGGGATAACTCAGGAGACGCTTTTCCCAAAGAGCTTACATTCAGCAAATCAGCTTTTGATTTCTGGATTGGGATAGATCCCAAAGGACCGGGAAGCTATAGCACTGTCGACTACGCCACCGTCACTGTTCCCGAAGCGCAAGCCAAGTAAGTTATCTCTTCTTACATGGCTTATCACGAAGGCGCCGCATCGTGTGCGGCGCCTCTTTCCTATCGGTCGTTCTCACGGCTCGCCCTAGATGAGACCCTTGGCTTTGAGGACCTCGTCTGCAACCTTGAAACCTTCAACCGCCGACGGCAGGCCGGCATAAACTGCGCAGTGAAGCAGAATTTCGCGCAGTTCGTCGACCGTGCAGCCGTTGTTGATCGCCCCCTCGATGTGCGTGCGCAATTGATTGACCCGGTTTAGGGCAACGAGCATTGCGACATTCAAGATACTGCGGGTCTTACGGTCGATGCCTGGTCGCGACCATACGGTGCCGAAGCAAACGTCGTCGGAGTAATCCTGAATAAGCGAGTTGAATGAATTGCGGTTCTTGTCCCGCTTTTCCAGAAAATCGTCGCCCATAAGCTCTTTGATGATCTGCCGTCCTGTTTCGATCCTATCCATCCTTGTCCCTTTCATCTGGAAGTTGGCCGCTTTGCCGCAGCCGGGAAGAAACTGATGTCGGCGATTTCTCGTGATTGGCCGGTGCAAGCCCAGATCTCTGAGAGACGCCGCGCGACTGTAAAAGTATGGCACAGTGCGCGACCTGTCAAATCATATAGATCAATTATATCATTACAGCGATGAGCCTGTATGGCCCTCACAGGCGAAAGTGTTTCCGCAAGGCCAAAGGCTGCCTGGTGATTGTCGACGGGGAAGACGGTCCCCCGTCAGCAGAAACGGGCCTACGGCCAAGGTCAACCGCAACGTTCTCGCTCTGTCGCTGTCATTGAAAGCAGAGCTCTTTTGCCGGGCGCGCAATGCTTCTCAAGTTTTCGCTGGACGCTGAAATGATCGATTAGCGTCAAGCCAACAGTCTATCCACGTCGAAGCGGCGCCGCCGCTTCGACTAACCATCTCCTAAGAAAGCCAGTACTGGAGCGAAACTTCGTTCCGCAATCAGTCCAAGCCCTTCTCCTTCAGGAAGTCGAGAACGAGGTCGGCGATCTCGACATTGTTGAGATCTGAAAACGGAAAATGAGTGTTTCCGAGGATCCCGATCTTCGGAAGCTGAACGATGCGGGCGTCGCCTCCATGCCGATTGACGGTTTCCGCCCATCGGCAAGCCATCGCCAAACGCACCCGCCAGCTGTCGCGGCCTTGCACAGGCGTTGGCTCGTCTGGAATATTGTCCCCATAATAGATGACGATGGGGATGCGGGTTAGAGCTAGAAACTCCTCGGTCGATACACTCAAGGCGGCGAGAGGCCCGGCCGAGCTTGGCATCGGCAATGGAGCCTCACCTTCGGGAAACACGAAGTTGCTGCCGGGCTCGAATGATATGATCGATCGGACATTGGTGTTTCGGATCACTGTCAACCAACCGGGGCCACCGCTTTGCGAGTGGGTAATGAGGATGCCGTGGCCGACCCGATCGAAGAGAGCGGAAACTGCCGACGAGACGACCTCGAGATCGAACGGTCCGGTATTGGGTGTCATCGACCGGAAGTATTGGTTCAACGTTTCTGGGGATCGATCGAATTGGACGCCATCGTAATAGTCGGGCCACAATCCGACGCGGAACTGGTTGAACCATTTTTGCTCGTCGGCAATCGGTGGATCCGTGCCCTCGATTAAGCTTCGCCCTGCATTGCCGCGTCGGGGTTGATCCAAGACGAAAGTGGCAAAACCTCTCCGCAAGCACAACGTTTGAAAGCCTTCCCGGCCATCGGGTGTTGTCTCCCATGATTTGGAGAACTGAACGCCGCCATGCCACATGACCAGCGGCAGGCGGCGAGAGCCCACGGGAACCTGATAGTATACATAGGCGTGGTCGCCGCTGAATGTCTGGCCCGCCGCCACCTCTGGATTTTTTGCATCGAAAGCACCTGGTTCGCAGCGCACCGTACCCCCAACCGCGAAGCTTCCCTGCCTTTCAACCACCAGCGGAGCGATGCTCCCCTTCCTCGACAGTGTCATGTCCGGGTCATCATTTCTTCGATCTGTTCCAGCGGGACCGAGAACTTCTCCACGCCGGCGCGCTCCTGCTGCAATTGCAGCACGGTTTGAGAATCACGTCGCGACCAGCCTCGATTCATCGCTTCCGTTAAATCGTTGAGCGCAAGATTGCATAGTCGCGTTGGCACCCCAAGAGATCGAGCGAGCTCCATGCCGAGCGTTACATCCTTGTGCTGAAGCTGAAGCTCGAAACTCGGCGGATCCAGGCGGTCGGCAAGCCACCGACGCGCGATCAGATCGAACGACCTCATCCGGCCCAGCGCCCCGCCGCGGATCGCCTGAAATAGTTCCAGCGGATCGAGGCCCGCCTTGACGCCAACGGTCATCGTCTCTGCCAACACCTGGGTAATGGCCGCGCTGGCAAGGTTGTGAACGAGTTTCGCAATCGAACCGGCACCGATGCCACCGATATAGCTGGTCTGGTCTGCCATAGAAATCAGAGGCGCATGGAATCGGTCATACACATCGCGACTGCCACCAACCCAGATCGCCAGCTTCCCACTGGCGGCGCCAGCAGGGCCGCCGCTCACAGGAGCGTCTAGAAAGTCGATGCCGCGCTCGGCAAGGCGCGAATTCAAACTCCGGACGAGCTCGACCGAATTTGTCGAAAGGTCGAACCACGCCGCGCCGGCTTTAAACCCCATATCGAGACCGTCGTCGCCATAGCAGATCGCTTCGACATCTGAGGGCTTGGGTAGCGATGTGAACACAACATCACAATTGGCGGCGACCTGCTTTGCCGTTTCGGCCCAGCGCACGCGGTCATCGAGGAAAGGGTCAGCAGCTTCTCGCCGCAGGTCGTGCAGGATCATCTCGTATCCTGCTTTGCGAAGGTTCCAGGCCATGCCCCTGCCCATCGTGCCGAGGCCGATAAAACCAATCTTCATACCCATCCCCTTATTGCTAGCCTAACGGCTATATTGTTCATCGGTGACCGGCTCGAGCCAGTCCGCGGATTTCCCGTCCAGGCTTTCGCCGATGGTCAAATGTGTCATCGCCATGTCGAGCCCGCCGCCATGCCAATGCTTTTCATCCGGTTCGAAAAAGACCACGTCTCCGACATTGACGACCACAACCGCCCCGCCCCAGCTCTGAACCCGGCCGGATCCATGAGCGATAATCAAGGTCTGCCCCAGCGGATGCGTGTGCCAGTTCGTGCGAGCGCCAGGCTCGAACGTCACGTAGGCGCCTTTTGAGCGTGCCGGCTCTTCCGTGGAAAACACCGCTTCCATCCGAACGCGACCGGTAAAATGATCAGCGGGCGCCCAGACGGTTTTGCTGGTTCCGGCTTTTGTGATTTTCATTCCTTAAGTCCTCTTGCTGTTGTGGCGGCGCCATTTTACGAAGGGGCCGACTTCGGCCGGAAGCGCGGCGCCGCGTTCGGGATAGCTCGCCCCATGGCTTTTCGAGCGAAGGCGAGTGTCGGCTGGAGCAGGCGACGCCGTAACCGGCTCGGCATGGTCATGTGCGTCGAGGCTTGGGCGCCAAGGCGCAATCACTATGGTGCTTGTGCGCCACCTGTCATCAGGCTTAGAGCGCGCCTATCAACCCGTTCATTCAACCTTCGGCCAGGACGCGCTTGATATCCGCATCGGGAATTGCAAATGGCGCGACGCCGGCGCGCTCCTGCTGCAGCACGAGAACCGACTGTGAATCGTGCATTCCCAATCCGCGGCTCATTGCCTCATGCACGTCTTGTGCGACAGCTGCACAGACCCGCATCGGGACATCCAATTCCCTTCCGAGTTGGAGGGCCAAATTGATATCCTTCTGCATCAAGCGCAACGCAAAGCTCGACTGTTCCGTATTTCCTGCGAGGAAACGCTGAATATTGTCAAAACCCCTCATGCGTCCAGCGGCCCCGCTGCGCATTGCTTCCCAAAGAGAAAGCGGGTTCATCCCGGCCTTGACCCCCATTGTCAGGACCTCCGCCATCACCGACTTGATCGCAGTGCTCGCCATGTTGTGCGCGAGTTTGGTGATGGTTCCCGCACCGATATCGCCAATGTAGCGAACCTGATCGGCTACCTGGTCGAGAACTGGCTGGCACGCATCAAATGCTGCTTTCGAACCACCGATCCAGATTGCCAATTTACCGGATGCGGCGCCGCCTGGTCCGCCACTGATGGGCGCATCGAGGAATTCAACCCCTTTTGCCGCAAGTTCCTTGTGCAATTGCCTTACGACATCGACCGAGTTGGTGCTCAGATCAAGCCAGATCGCACCGTTGCGGAAGCCAGCCGCAAGGCCGTTCTCGCCGGCGTTGACCACCAGAACGTCGCGTGGGGTCGGCAATGAGGTGAAAACGAGATCGGTGGCCTCAGCCAGTGCCTTCGGAGTCGCAACGGCAACGGCGCCACGCTCCACAAACGACGCAACAGTGGCTTCTGACAGGTCGTGAACGAACAGCTCGTGTCCCGCGCGCATCAGATTGGCAGCAATTCCCCGTCCCATCATACCAAGTCCAATAAAGCCGATTTTCATTGCAATCATTCCTCCGCGTAGCAATAAAAGATTGGTCAATTCCGATTATATCATCTAAATGATTTTAACAAGATGCGGTTTGCGGATAGGAACGCGGTGATTTGTCACCCTCTTTCGACCTTGTTTCGTGGGATCAAGATTTATTGAGCTGCGGCGCACCCGAAAGGGAAACGCTCATGCGTAGGCGCGCGCAGGGCGATTATTTGCCGCGGGGGAAGACTATTGGGATCAACTCAACCGAAAACACTTCAGGCGTTTCAAAATCGTACTTTCCGAACGCTGTGGTGCGCGTCTGTTGTGTCAAACACCGGCGGGATGATCCAACTTGTCGGTGCGGCATGGTTGATGACATTGTTGTCCTCATCAGAGCGAATGGTGGCGCTTGTCCAGGCCTCCGTGACGCTGCCACTGATGGCCATCTCGCTCGTTGCCGGCGTTCTGGCTGACAATTACGAGCGCCGATCGGTGATGCTCGCGGCGCAAGTCATGATGCTCGTCTTTTCAAGCGTTCTTGCCACGATCGTCTTACTCGACCTGGTTACGCCCTGGTTGTTGCTGCTACTGACATTTGCTATCAGCATCGGCACGGCGCTGCATAATCCTTCCTGGCAGGCGTCCTTCACGGATCTCGTGCCGCGCGAAGACCTGCCCTCGGCTGCTACGATGAATGCGATGGGGATGAACGTCACGCGCAGTCTTGGGCCTGCCGTTGGCGGCCTCATCGTCGCAACCTTCGGTATCGGGGCGGCATTCTTGATCAATGCGGCTAGCTATATCGCAATCATTGCAGGCCTTTTGGCATGGCGGCCCGTGAGGCCCGCGCGTCCGCTGCCGAGGGAGACGTTCTACCGCGCTCTTGAGTCAGGACTGCGTTACTTCTTGGTTTCGCCCAATATAATCAACATCAGCATCCGTGGTTTTATATTTGGTTTTGCCGCCATCTCGATGCAGGCTCTCTTGCCGCTCGTGGCGCGAGATGTGCTAAAGGCGGACGCAATGGTCTACGGCATGCTGCTCGGGGCCTTTGGATCTGGCGCCGTCGTCGGTGCCTTCGCCGCTGCCCGCATCAGATCCGACCTCAGCATTGAGCAGATCTGCAAGCTGTCGTTTGGCATTTTCGCGCTGGCGACGATCAGTGTCGCCTACGTCGAGAATGTCTGGCTTTCGTGTCTCTCGATTTTCGTCGCAGGAGCAAGCTGGATCAACATCAACTCGCTCTTGAACGTTTCGGTGCAGATGTCAGTCCCCAGATGGGTTCTTGGACGGATGATAGCCTCCTTCATGACGTTCATCTTCGGCGGCATGACCTTGGGTAGTTGGACCTGGGGAGCCGTGTCTGAGGCCTTCGGTCTGCAATTGGCTTTTGTCGCCGCTGCTTTGGTGCTTTGCTGCGGTCTTTTCTGGGGGTACGTGTTTCCGATCCAATCGTATCCGGTCACAGATCTTGACCCTCTGGACCATTTCGTAGCGCCGGCGATCAGGCTCGATCTGAACGCTCGAAGCGGTCCGATCTCCATCATGGTCGAGCATGACATCGCCGAAGACGATGTCCCGGCCTTTCTCGATGCGATGGCAACATGGCGTCGAATCAGGTTGCGGGACGGGGCACGGCGATGGTCCCTTCTGCGCGATATAGAGGCGCCTAGCCGCTGGATTGAGACCTACCACCTTTCGACCTGGACCGACTACGTCCGCTACGTCGGACGGCGTACTGTCGCGGACCGCCACGTGCTCGAGCGGCTGAAAGCCTTGCAACGTGACCAGAGGCCGATGCAGGTCCACCGTATGGTCAAACAGCAGGCGATCCGTCAGCACCGCGACGGCATGTTCGAAGGATGAGCAGTATGTTATAATCATTTAAATGATTGACATCGTCTCGGCAATTATCAATCATGTTGATGCTCTTGAGCGGCATTGGGTGCATTGCTCGAAACCGCCTGGAGTTTAGGAGGAGGAGAATATGCATCGAATTGTAGGAAGGGCGGCCTTCTGTCTGACTGCGTCGCTATTGGTTGTGGCGAGCGGAGCGCTTGCGCAAAATGCCGAACCAATCAAAATCATCTCGTCGCTACCGACCTTGACCTCGTCAGCCACTTACTTGATGGAGGCGCGTGGCTATGACAAAGCACATGGACTAACCACCGATATCACTCAGTCGGGTGGCTCGAGTTCTCTGCAGATCGACGCGGTTCTTGCCGGGAGCGCCACGTTCGGAGCGCCAGGTACCTCGACCGCATTGCAGGCAATTCGCGAAGGCGCGGACATTAAAATTATCGGATCGATCGCCAAGAATCAGATTGCAGCTGTCATCGGCAACGAGGCGTTGAAAAAGGCGGGTATACCTGCAACGGCGCCTATTGCGGATCGCGTCAGGGCGCTCAAGGGCATGACAATCGGCACCAACCCGGTCGGATCGACATACTACCAGCTGATGCGGTATTACCTTCAGCAATACGGCATCGATCCTGACAAAGATGTGCGCCTTGTCGGCATGGGCGATTCCAGCGGCTTAATCAGCGGCGTTGAGCAGGGTCGTTTCGATGCAATTGTCAGTGCCAGCGGTGTTGTGGAGCAAGCAATTTCATTGGATGCCGGTGAGTTATGGTTTTCCGGTGCGCGTGGCGATCTTCCAGGTGGAGAGGATTCGGTGGTCTGCGTCGTCATCGCGCGCTCAGATACGATCGAGAAAAATCCACAGTTAATCGAAGCGTTCCGGGCATCGATGAAGGACGCCTTGAAGGCCATGCGTGAGGATCGTGCAGAAACTGGGCGGGTTCTGAAGGAGCAGTTCTTCACGAAGCTGGATCCCAAGGTCTGGGAGACTGTCTGGGCCAACGCGGTCGATGCTTACCCGTCCGACTTTACGTTTACGCGCGACGCCTATGATTTCTGGGTCAAGATCGACCCGAAAGGCGCCGACAGCTACCGCAACATCGATTATTCGCAGGTCGTCTATGCAGCAGCCCAAGGGAAATGATCCCGGCGTCGGCCGGTTGGCAGGGACGGATGCGCCGCTGCTGCAGATCGATGAGGTTGCGGTTCGCTTTTCCGGCGACCGTGACGTCCTTGCCCAGACGTCTCTGACGGTTCGTCCGGGCGAGTTTATCGTCCTGCTCGGCCCCTCGGGCTGTGGCAAGTCGACACTTTTGAACCTTACGGCGGGCACACTGCGTCCGCGACAGGGCAGCATTAGCTTTTCCGGAAAGTTGGTGACTTCCATCAACCGCAACGTCGGCTATGTCACCCAGGAAGACACCATGCTGCCTTGGTTGACGCTGGCCGCCAATGTCGGCCTGCCGCTGCGCATGCGGCGCGTGCCGCGCGCTCAGGTGCGCGACAAGGTCATGACGCTCTTGAAGAACTTCAGCCTCGATCATGCGGCCAACCTGCATCCGGCCCAACTATCGGGCGGCATGAAAAAGCGCGGCCTTCTGGCCCGCGCGCTGATCTACGAACCGAAACTGCTTCTGATGGACGAACCCTTTGCGGCGCTCGACGCCCAGATGCGCTCGCAGTTGCAAGCCGAACTGCGCCGTGTCGTGCGCACCACCGGCGTCGCCGTCCTGTTCGTCACCCACGATATAGAAGAGGCAGCACTTTTGGCCGACAGGGTTGTCGTCATCGGCGGATCACCGGGCCACATCATCGACGACATCGCCATTCCGCTCGGGCCCGAGCGCGATCCGGAGGTCCTGCGCTTCGATGATACCTTCCGTGACGTCGGCAAGGTCCTTCAGGCATCGCTGGCTCGCGCCAAAGGAGAGCAACGAGCATGAGCGCTTCTCACCACTCCATCACCGGCGACGACCTTCCGGTCGTTTCTGCTTCTGCTGGACCCAGCAGCTTCGCGTCCCGCAAGCTGCGCCTGATTGGCGGACGCGTCGCCTTCATCATCGCGATTTTGTTGTTGTGGCACTTTGCCTCGGGCAATCTGGTGAAGACCTTCTATCTGCCGAAGCCGGCAGCCGTCCTTGGCGAACTCGCCGGCTGGATCAGCGACGGAAGCCTCTGGTCGAACATCGCAGCGACACTGATCCCAGCCCTTCAGGGCTTCATCATCGCCAGCATCCTGGCGATCGTTCTCGGCTATACGCTGGCCATGGCAAAGTTTGCCGCAGACGTGCTCGAACCGTTCATCGCCGCAATTTACGGCATTCCGATCATCGCACTCGTCCCGTTGCTCATCCTGTGGCTTGGCATCGGCGATGAGCTCTCGGTCGGCATCGCTGCGCTCGCTGCCTTCTTCCTGATGTTCTATAACGTCTACTTCGGCCTGCGCGAGGTCAGCCAAACACTGATCGACCAGGTGCTGATTGCCGGCGGATCAAAGTGGGACATTGCCTTCCGCGTCCGACTGCCGTCGGCTTTGATCTGGGTGGTCGCCGGAACCAAGCTCGCCCTGCCCCACTCCGTCGTCGGCGTCGTCGTCGCCGAATTCCTCACCGGCAACAAGGGCGTCGGCTTCATGCTCTCGTCAAACGCAAACCACTTCAATGCCGCGGGAACCTTCGCTGCCGTCGCCGTCCTGGCAGCCATCAGCTTCATCCTCGATCGCGTCATCTTCTATCTCACTAAACGCGCCCTCATGTGGAAAGAAGCCGGAAAAAATAACTGAGAAAAATCGAAGACTGAGACCCTCAATGGCAGTAATAGCGACGACCACCAACGGCGATGTCCGGGGAGCAGTGACGGAAAACGCGCTGGTCTTCCGCGGAATTCGCTATGGAGCGCCCACGGGTGGCGCCAACCGGTTTTTACCGCCCCAGCCCGTAGAAAAATGGGCGGGCGTTGTCGATGCACTCTCCCCTGGCCCGTCGGCGCCGCAATTGCCGAAGCCGGAAAGCACCGATCCGTTCTTCGCCTGGTATTCGTTCATTCAGCCGATCAGCGAGGACTGTCTTTTTCTGAACGTCTTCACGCCAGCGCTTAACGGCAAGCGCCCGATGATGGTCTGGCTCCACGGTGGCGGTTGGCGGGATTTCTCCGGCACCGCGCCGGGCTTTGACGGGTCGCGCCTCGCTGGCACCCAGGATGTTGTGATCGTAACCCTCAATCATCGATTAAACGCCTTCGGTTTCCTCGCCCTGGACGGTGGTCACGAACGCTTCGCCGACTCCGGCAATGCAGGGATATCGGATATTCTCGCCGCGCTGCAGTGGGTGCAGGACAATGCGGAGGCCTTCGGAGGTGATCCGGGGAACGTGACCATTTTTGGTGAATCGGGCGGAGCGTCGAAAGTTGCGGCGCTGATGTCGACTGCGCGCGCCAAAGGCCTGTTTCACAAAGCGATAGTGCAAAGCAGCGCCGGTGTGCGGCTCGCCCATCAGGAAGAGACCATTGCCGCGTCGCGCTCGCTGGCAGATGAGATTGGACGAGTTCGGCTCGATCCTATCGAGATGCAAGCGCTGTCGATGGGGCTAGTCTTGAACGCCTCGCAGCGAGCGACCGGCATCTATCGCGGTATCGTCGACGGCCGCACGTTTGTAGAGGATCCATTCGTGACGTCGGCGCCAGACGCAGCCTTGGGTATCCCGCTCTTGATCGGCTGCACCACGACCGAATTCACTTACTACATGCGCAACGACGCGAGAAATTTTCATCTGGAACTGCCGGATGTACGCCGGCGGCTGACGCGATTCTTCAATGTCGATGAACAGTCGGCAGACCGCCTGATCGAGGCCTATCGGGACTCGCAGCCCGAGGCAAGTCCGAGCGGATTGCTGGTCGCGATCGCCTCAGATCAAATCTTCAAGCGAAGTACCTATGGAATTGCCGAGCGTCAGGCGGCCGCGTCTCGCGCACCCGTTTATGCCTATCTCTTCGAATGGGAGACACCGATCGAGGACGGTCGCATGCGCTCGCCGCACACCTGCGAGGTGCCGTTTATTTTCGGGACGACGGAGAGTTCGGCGGGCTGCGTGGGGACCGGCACGGACCTTACCGGCCTGAGCAATACGATGATGTCCGTATGGGCAAGCTTTGCCCGGTCCGGCAATCCAAACATCTCGACCGTGCCCAGGTGGGAGCCCTTCGACAGAGACGGTCGGAAGATGATGGTGTTGAACCTCGAATCGAGATTGGAAAGGGATCCGGGCATCACGACACGCGCCGCGTTGAACGACCTGCCTGCCTTCAGCAATCACAACCCCATCTTCGCGCTCAACAGCGAGCCAGTGCGATAGCCGTTTCGCATCGGCAGGGCACATCTGCGCGAGTCTACTGACACTTTTCAACAGCCAAACAAGGTCACCAGCATGTCGTCGTCACTCCGTACGGGAAGAGGAAATCCAGCCGTCGTCGAGACGAGAAGGGGGAGATTGAGGGGCGTAGAAGCCAATGGGACCCTGTGTTTCAGGGGCATCCGGTACGGTCAATCGACGGCGGGCGAGAACCGCTTTCGTCCTCCCGTACCAGCAGTGGAATGGGCCGGCATCCGCGATGCCGCATCATGGAGTGCCTCGGCACCCCAACCCATTCTCCCCGCCTATTCGGAGCCATTTTATGCGTGGTACTCGACGATACAGCAGATCAGCGAGGATTGCCTCTTCCTGAACATTTTCACGCCGGCCGCCGACGAAAAGCCTCGCCCGGTCATGGTGTGGCTTCACGGCGGCGGATGGCGCAGTTTTGCGGCGACGGCTCCCGGCACCGACGGGACCCTGCTGGCCAGGGGCGAAGATGTGGTGGTCGTGACCCTCAATCATCGCCTTGGAGCACTCGGCTTTCTTGCTCTCGGCGAGGACGGTGAGCGCTTTGCCGACGCCGGAAATGCGGGTTTGCTCGATATCGTGCTGGCACTCGAATGGGTGCGTGACAATATCTCCGCCTTCGGCGGCGACCCAACGAACGTCACCATCTTCGGACAATCCGGTGGTGGTGCGAAGGTCGCGGCCCTGATGGCCTTGCCGGCCGCTGCCGGCCTCTTTCATAGGGCCATAGTTCAAAGTTCGTCGGGTGGACTGCGCATCGCACCCCGTGAAGAGGCAGAAGGTCTGACGCGCAACCTGGTCGGCAATCTCGGTCTGGATCGTGCCGACGGCGCAGCCTTGCAAGAAGTCCCACTCCCAGATCTGCTGGTCGCTTTTCAAAAGACGCCTGGATATTTCCGCCCTGTGATCGATGATAGGAGTTTCCACGCCGATCCATTTTTCCCCTCTGCACCCGAGGTATCAAGCCATGTGCCCTTGATGGTCGGCTGCACCAATACCGAAACGACATATTATATGCGTCAAAATCCGGGGAGCTTTCATTTGGAGCTTCCGGATGTGGAGGCACGGCTTGCCGATTTTCTTCAGCTTGATGTGGTTGCGACAGGCCGCATCGTCGAGGCCTATCGCGATCTCAATCCGTCAGCGCAGGCGAGCGACATTCTCGTCGCCGTGACGACGGATTATCTCTTCAAGCGGAACACGTACCGGATGGCGTCACTACGCGACGGCACGTCCGCACGCAGCTTTGCCTTCGTCTTCGCATGGGAAACACCGGTTGAAGGCGGCCAATTGCGGTCACCGCACACCTGCGAGGTGCCGTTCATCTTCGGATCGGCGAAGGCGGCCCGCGCGATGGTCGGGGACGAACGCGACATCGAACCGATGACGAAACTCATGATGGCCACCTGGGCACAGTTCGCCCGATCAGGCGATCCGAACAATCCATTGCTTCCCGAATGGCGTGCCCTTGCCGAGGCCGACAGGCCAGTCATGTGCTTGCGGCCGGAAAGTGCACTCCTGCCAGACCCGGGCGGCGAAGCCCGCACGACGCTCGATGGCCTTGCCTTCTACGAATACAACCGCTCGCGAGACGACTTCTGGTCTGCCTCTGCGGGCTTGAAACGCTGACCTGTCTAGCCGTTCGGCAAGAGTATCTGGCGCAGCACCGAACCGGTGTCGAGTGCATCAAGATTGGCGTTCAGATCGTTGAACACCATCGCGCCGCTCATGAGACGATCGACAGGAAGCCTGCCCTCAAGAAAATACTTGAGATAGCGAGGGATATCCCGCTCCGCGATGCCGGACCCCATAACCGAGCCGCGTATGACCTTTTCGTGTGCGACCAGCGTCGAGTGCGGGTATTGATGCAGATCTTCATACGATCCGAGACCGATTCCTATGATCTCGCCGCCCTTGCGCGTCACATCAAACGCCGTCTTGAAAGCACTTTTAGCTGCGGTTACCTCGAATGCGAAATCGACGCCGCCGCCGGTCAGATCCTTCACGGTCTCGATAAGGTCCGGGTCGTTGGCGTGCAGTGTATGCGTGCAGCCGAGTTCCGCAGCGAGCGGAAATTTTGCCTCCAGGAGATCAATGCCGATAATCGGCCATGCGCCCGATAGTTTCGCCGCCATGACGGAGTTTAGGCCGACGCCGCCCAGACCGATTATGGCCACGCTGTCGCCTGGCCGAACCTTGGCACCGTTGAACACGGCCCCGGCGCCCGTCACTACCGCGCACCCGAACATCGCCGCGATATCCAGGGGCACCTGTGGATCCGCCTTGACAAGCGCTTCGGTGGAGCAGACTGCGTACTGAGCAAAGGATGATATGCCGCTATAGTGATAGAGTGGCTTGCCATTCAGCGACAGTCGCCTTGTTCCGCTCGGCAGAACGCCGGCGACCCGCGAGGTGCCGACGCTATCGCAGAGGTTCGGTCGTAGGCGAACGCACTGGCCGCAATGGCCGCATCCCGCTCCCGACGTCATGACGACGTGATCGCCGACCTTGTGATGGGAAACACCGGCCCCGACTTCGACGACCACACCTGCGCCCTCGTGTCCTCCGACGACCGGCAAGGTGCGCTTGCGCAGACCCGCGACCTGGCTCAGATCGGAATGGCACAGTCCCGCGGCAGAAACCTGAACCAGGACTTCCCCCTCGCCGGGTCCGTCCAGATCCACCTGCTCGATTTGGAATGGCATGCTTTCGGCATAGGGGGCCGGCAGTCCTTGCTCATACATCACCGCAGCTGTCATTCGCATGATATCGCCTTCTCCAACTTCATAATTTTGATTGATGAGCATCGAGCGCTGGCGCAGTTATACCGAGGCTGCTTCAGACCAAACTCTCCAGACGCCACGAGCAGTCAACACGGTGTTACCGCCCGCAGTCATCGTCCCATCCACGAAAACCAAAGTGCGCGTTTCACTGACAATGCGCCCTTCAAAATCGACCACTTGCCCAACGGCGACGGATTTCACAAAGTGCACATCGAGCTGGACAGTCGCCTGCCGTCGCTGCAAATCGCCACGTCGGGCAGTAAACCCGAGAGATCGGTCAGCGAACGTCATCAACATGCCGCCGTGAACGATGCCCATCCTATTCCTGTGCTTGCTCTCGGGAAAAAACCGGAACCTCGAGGTCTCGCCTCCGTCGAATGGCCAATGGTATATCGGACCGACGAGCCCGATAAATCCGTCATCGTCCATCGCGATCCAACCATTACGATCGTTCACCAGGTCCTCCTTCGAGCGCCACTCGAGTAATGTAAAGGGCAAAAAAACTATTGGAAATGACTGAATGCCCCGACGACCGCCTCAGGCACGCCACACATCAAACCAAAGAGGTGCTCACGCCCCAACAAAGCTCGCAGGCCGCTTTTCAAGAAGGGCGTGCACCGCTTCTTTCTGATCTCGGGTATTTTGCACAATCGCCTGAAATGCCGCTGAAAGCTCCAGAGAGCCCTCGAGGGTCATATCCTGGGATTTGATGATCAGGCGTTTGTTGAGGCGAATGCTGCGTGCGGGAAAAGCCGCGACCGATTGCGCCATTTCCATTGCGCGCCCGATCAGTTCGTCTGCGGATACGATATGTGTGACAAGACCCCAGGACAACGCCTCGTCCGCCTCGACAATCCGACAAGTCAAGGCCATCTCCAGCGCTCTTGGCAGTCCAACAACACGCGGAAGGAGCCACGCGCCTCCGTCACCCGAAACAATCCCGACCCGCATAAAGCTCTCGGCAAATTTAGTCGTCGGCGTACCGATACGGATATCGCACATGCATGCGAGATCGCAGCCGGCGCCGACGGCGTGGCCATTGACCGCGGCGATCACCGGCACGTCGAGTTGGTGAAAGAGCTTCGGAATCATTTGCACGCCATTGCGATAGCCTTCCTGCATATCGTTTGGGCTCCCGGCAAACATTGGGTCTGTTCCGTCGCGCATATCCTTCACATTGCCGCCCGAACAGAAGCTTGAACCAGCCCCCGTCAAGACAATGCAGCTCAGGCTCGCATCCTTGTTGGCCGACCCGATAAAGTCGCAAATTTGGCCAACCATTCCCGGCGTCAAGGGGTTGCGCGCGCCCGGATCGTTCAACGTGACTAACGCAACCGCGCCATGCCGCTCGATAAGAAGTCTGTCCGCGACCATCATCTCTTCCCTTTGCTAATGTGCATCGCCTTTAACTTTCCTTGCAGTTTGTCTCTGCAGTCTCGGCGAACTGAGTTGTCTTCCAACGACGCGACTGTTCGAACTGATGTCGAGGTGGCCCCAGCGTCAGTTTCAGTGAAGCGCCGCTGACACGGCGGCTCCGGAATCTGCTTGTTCTTCAAGCCCTCGCAGGATGTCGAGCAGACGGCGTGACTTGTGAGGATCGAAAACCATCTCGGCCTGGGCGATAAATTTTTCGTCCAGTTCTTTGTTGGACAAAGGCCGGGACATGCTGCCGCGTGCGTGTTCGACAAAGGAAGTGATGCGGCGTCCACTCGAAAGCACGACCGCTATACGCGCTTGATCACGGTCGAGAGCGGGGTCGGAAACCGCCGTTACAAGATTCCTGAATTTAATCATATCTCGATCGTCAATCGTTGCCTGGCGCAACTCTAAGACGCCTGTCGTTCTTCGAACGAATACGGCCGCGGCCCAGTGGTGCAGACTTACCATTGCCTCAAGAGCATCCTTGGGATGTCTTCGATTTGCCAAGGTGATCGTAAGCGGGGGTACAAAAAGTTCGACCTTCTCGACTTGATCGTCGACGTCGGCGATTTGCGCGGCAGCTTGCCGGCACACATCAATCACAGGATGGACCACGATGCCGCAAGGGTAAGGCTTGTAAGCGATCGCCGATAGTTCGAAATGCTCTCCGAGCCGGTCAACAGCATAGTCGACGCTGGCGCCTACCGAATGTACCTCGAAAAATCCCCTAGGTGCCTCAAGCGCATTGTCGACGCACTCGACGCCTGCCGCGGCAAGCTGCACGGCGAAAATCCCGGATCGCGTAGCAAATGCCGGGACAACAAGACCGCTCATTGCCCCGTGCGTCGCCCGGAAACCGGCAGCTTGAGTGGCGGCGTGTCCAATCGCCCAGCGCATTCGCCGCTCGTCAAGGCCGAAGACACGCCCGACGGCTGCCGCAACGCCGATTGGACCGGTCACGCCGGTCATATAGAGGGACAGATTTTCTTTCGCGGGCGGTAACAGGATCACATTGCTCATCCGGCATTGAAGCTCGATTCCCAGAACCAACGCATGCAGCAATTCCGAACCGCTGAGGGAGGTGGTCTCTGCAATGGCAAACAAGGCTGCAGCGACCGGTCCTGTCGGGTGCGTTACCGTCGCCAAATGGGTGTCATCGTAGGCCAGAGCGCTTGAGCTCAGGCAGTTCAGAAATGCTGCGTTCGCCATGTCGGTGCGGGCTTGACGCCCGATAATGGACGCATTGGGGTCCCTGGTAGCCGTGCCAACGGCAGCAATCGCCTTGTCCACCAACTCTTCGCCGCTTCCACCGATGGAACAACCAAACCAATTCAAGAAAGCGCGACCCGCTTCATTGCGGATCGCGTGAGGAAGGGCCTCCCATGTGGAATGCACAGCGTAAGCCGCTATTTCCTGTGTAATCGGCCGCATGTCCTACTTCCCAATCACTCTTTGGAAACAAATCCCCGACCCAGTCGCCAAAGATCAACGCGTCGCCGGCCGTCGTTGGACCGAGAACGTGTGATAAAGGTGATCTAAATCACGCCTTCCTTGCTCATCTCCTCGAGCTCTTCCTTCGAGTGTCCGAGCCAGTTTCCGTAGATCTCGTCATTCATGGCGCCAAGGTGCATACTTGGCTGTAACGGGATCCTGGGCAGGCCGATCATGTTCAGCGGAGTGTGAGGAACATGGACACGCCCGAGGTCGGGGTGATCCATAACTTGAAGGCTACCGCGGGCCAGCATGTTCACATCGTTCATGACTTCTTTCAACTGACGTACCGGCGCGCACGGAACAGCCTTCGCGAGCATGGCTTCGGCGACATCATTTCTGGCTTTATCGGCCGTCCAACTCTCAATGAGTTCATCGACGAGCTCAAAATGCATCACGCGTGCGGTGCGGGTCTTGAGGCGTTCATCCTCCTTCAGGTCTTCTCGACCAATGACTTCTAGAATCGACTGCCAGTGATGGTCGCCCGGAGCGTTGACGACGACATACCCATCCTTTGTCTTATAAGAGTTGTAAGGCGCGACCCCGAGCCCGCCGTGACGATTGCCCGTTCGTTCGGGCGCGGCCTCTCCTCGCGCATGAAGCATGCCGTAATTCGAACCGAGCGAACAAAATGTGGCGTCCTGCATCGAAACCTCGACCTGGCGGCCTCGTCCGGTTCGCTCTCGATCGTAGAGGGCCATCATCACTGCGGAGAAGAGATGGATACCGGCGAAGAAATCGCACAATGCCGCGCCTGATTTGACGGGTGGTTGGTCCGGAAAGCCGGTGGAGTTGATAACCCCGCACATTGCCTGCATCACCAGATCCATGGCCGGATAGTTCTTGTATGGGCCATCGCTGCCATACCCCGAACTCGATGCATAAATTAGTTTTGGGTTGATTTTCTGCAGTTCATCGGCACCTACACCCAATCGCTCCATAACCCCAGGAGCAAAATTCTCAATCACAATATCGGCCTTTTTGACCATCTCCTTCAGCAATTCCTTGCCCCTGGCCGTCTTGAGGTTCAGCGTTATCGGCTTCTTGTTCGAGTTCAGCATCGAAAATGGGTATGCGACACCGCCGAGGTCGCCGCGGCTTCGCAGGTTCTCACCAGTCTTCGGCTCGATCTTGATCACATTTGCGCCGGCAAGCGCCATGAGAAAGGTGGCATAGGGGCCATTGTAGATTTGCGTCAGGTCAATGACGGTTATGTCCCCAAGCGGATAGGCGTCGAATGTCTTTGCCTGAGACGTTGCGGCATTTACCCCATCCATTTTCGATACCTTTCAGGTGTGCGCGCCAAGCGCAAGGCGCTGTCATCGTGTCAATGATAAATCATTTAAATGATTTTGCTAGCGCGCGCAAGCGCGTTCGGAGGTCGAAGTCGTATCCCCCGCCAAGCCGCTCTATCGCGGTATGCCATTGATATGTTGGTCAGAGCCGGAGCATCGAGGATGCTTTCTGTCCGTTTCCAACACCGTCCGGCTGTCCTGGCTCTCGTCGCGCCTATAGTGCGACCCAAGCGCTTCGACATCCTCGGCTCGCAAGCTCTGCGACAGGTGCGCCAAGCGAGCGAAGAAATCCTCCGCCATTTTCTTGATCGTGTCCGCGACCGAAGAAGCGCCAATGTCGGTCGGCTCGCCACTGACTTCAAGCTCTGCCCGATACTGCAGGAGCATGCCGCGCTTCGTGTCCAAGAGGTCTACGCGCGCACGCCCTTGAGCCAATCGGATTTGACCAACTTTACCCTCGCCGGTCAGGCAGATGCCGTCAAAATTTCCATCACCCTCGCCCGTGATGCTTCCGAAGATCGTCACCGCGATCAAGCCGAACCGCATGATGAAATTTAAAGCGAAGGTCGTCTCCGAGATGATCTCCAAACCGTCGCAACCCGAAATGCAGGTCTCGAGAACATCGGGTTCGTGCAGCAACATCCATGCGAGCGGCCTGGGCGACAGAATCAAGATTTCGCCCACTATCTCGATGGCCATGGATGAAACCTCGCAGAGCTGTCGCCAGTAAACTATAATCATTTAACTTGATTTATAGTCACCCGTCAAACAAACCCCATGTCGCCGCAGAATCAGGCGTGATTCATACCGTGAGGTACAAGAAAACGGCCATTCTTTCGGCGATCGGATTGTGAGGAGTGAGCCTTAAAATCAAATACATCTAAATCATTGACATTTTAATTGGAGCCCATATCGTAGATGCAATCGACATCAACGCGAGCTGAGAGTTCCAAATATATTGGATTCGAAGCGACAGACGGCGGCGAATGAGGAACATGAAACAGGAAATCACCAGCGAACTCGCTCAAGGCAAATTCACAGATGAAATGCTGAACCACATGCGCTCCATGATAGGGACGGAACTGCGCACCGATGGATGTGTCAATAACGAATTTGCCACAAAAATCGCCATCATGCGTTTTTGCGAGGGGATCGGCGACGACAATCCACTTTGGACGGATCCGTCCTATGCGGCGCAGACCAAGTGGGGCGCCCTCCTCGCGCCACCGAGCTTTATCTTCGCATGCCTTGCCTCGGTTCAGTTCGGTTGGGCGGGGTTGGGTGGCTTCCACGCCGAGACGGTGCTCGACTTCTATAAACCGATCCGCATGGACGACCGCATCAACTGCCGAATTTGGTTCGACGGCTTCGATGGGCCGGACGAAAGCAATTTTGGCGGACGGCGCATCAAGGATTACATTCGCCAGGAATATCGCAACCAAAACGACGAACTGGTTGCGAAATTTATCTGCTCCCGCATGCGCTTCGAACGAGGGGAAATGCAGAAACGCCGTGAAAGCCGCAAGATCGAGCTTCCCCACCCCTGGACAGACGAAGAATTGTTGCAAATCGACAGCGATATCCTTTCGGAGGTTCCGCGCGGTTCCGACCCGCGCTACTGGGAGGACGTGAAAGTCGGCGATGAACTGGACGTGCTCACCAAGGGGCCGATCGGCTTAACTGACGAGATCGCCTTTATTGCAGCAGGTGCTGCGCCCATCCCCCGGATTGCCGCCCATCGAGTTTCGCTCAAGAGATATAGGAAGCATCCGAAATGGGCGTTCCGTGACCCCAATACCCATGCGTATGAGCCGGTTTACTCTGTACACTATAACGATTACGCAGCACGCCTGCAGGGTGCCCAGGCGGCCTATGACGTTGGAATTCAGCGGACATGCTGGCAAATCCATCTGCTGACGCACTGGATGGGCGATGACGCGACGCTGAAGTCGGCGAATTCGCAGTATCGGAGCCATGTCTATCTCTCTGACGTCGTTCGCCTGGGTGGCCGGATTGACGCTAAGGAGATTGATGCGGACGGAGATCATGTCGTTCGTATCACGACGTGGGCCAACAATCAGCGTGATCAAAACGCCATGCCGGGAACCGCCGTTGTCAAGCTTCCCACAAGACGCTAGCGACGAAGGCTCATCAGCGGTCGATCTACGCGATAGCATTCGGAAAATACTTATGTTTCTCGACCTCGTCCTAGTTTCCATCCTTTAATTTTAATTGCGGATGAGTGTCGGCCTGTTTTCGTTTTGCCTTCGGCAAGATCGCGGGGCGATGTCTCACAATGGCGCCGGGGGCTTACCGTAGACAATAGTGTTCAATATGTCGTCGGTTGGCTTCGATTTCCCACGTGAGCAATCTGCAAAGGTTCTGATGTCCGGAAATCCGTGTCGTGCGTTTGAGGATACGCAACTGCAATGGGGAGGTAAGAAGATGAAGTCGCAAAGATCACGCAGGTGGGGCAAACGTTTTTGCAAAGTCTTTCTGCTGGCCACCGCATGCGTTTTTCTAACGACAGGCGGCAAGGCCTTAGCGGCAGCGGATTGCTCACCTGTGAATGGTGCCGAGTTTATTTGCGGAATCGTCAATATTGAGCAACTTGTCCGCGTCGATGGTACCCCGTGGGCAATTGGAGGCTCGGCGTCCGGGGGAAGCGCCAAAAAAGAGCCGCTCTATTTCGTCAATCTTGGTACCAGGAGAGCTATTCCGCTCGACCCTGCGACAATAACTCTGGCTGAGGACAAAGCAGCCTATCCAGGATGTCCCGGCCCTCCAAATTTTAGCGACCTACAAGCGCTGGGTATCGAGTATGAGAAAATCCGGGGGCGCGATACTCTGATCGTTATCGCACATGGAGGCGGCTACACCATCCAGGTATTTGACATGAAATTAGGCGGCGATATCCCGGCGCTGACCTGGATTGGCTGTGTCCTCCCTCCGGATATGCATTTCTGGCCCGATGCGGTGGCCGCACTGCCCGATGGCGGCATGTTGGTCACGAGTCTGTTCGATCCCACCGATGCCAACTTTGTTTCAGCTCTTAGGTCCGGCAAGCCTTATGGCTCGTTGGGGGAGTGGCATGCCGACAAAGGCTGGAAGGAAGTGTACCCGAACACCTTTGCTGGCGCGAATGGCGTGATTCTTTCTAAAGATTACAACACGCTGTTTGTGGCCAACTGGTCTGGCAAGAGCGTCACACGCATTGATCGGAAAACGGGCATTATGGCCAGCGTAGACTTGGGAATGCTGGTGGACAATCTAAGCTGGAACGAGGATGGGACGAAGGTCCTGGCCGGCGGCCAGACGGATACGATCGATCAAGGGTTCGCGTGCTCGGATTCGCAAGCTATCAACTGCGATATCCATTTCGCGATCTACGAACTCGATCCCCATTCTATGAAAAAGAAACTTATTGTCGGTCCAACCCTATTGGGCGTTATGGGTGCAGGTACAGGTGCCCTGCAGGATGGTGATACGCTGTGGATCACGTCCTATCGCTCCGACCGCATCGCGCAGATAAAGTATCCGCACTAGCCTTCCAAGGAACCGCGCGGTCAACATTTGGCTGGCGTGTCGAATGGCGACGCCTCGCATTGCGTGTTCTATAGACTTTCCGCGCGGTCCTTTCTGATTTGAGTGATAGGAAGAAGCTCTCCATCGCGGCATTGGTCCAGACCGAGGCGCGGTGACGGGAAACAAGAGCCTTTAAGGTCTGGCAGGCATGCCAGTTAAAGCGCCGCCTCGTTCATTCCGATTGCACGGACAGAGTCAGTGTCGCCGTCATTGCTCTCAACCACGTATCCACGCTCGCCTTAGACGGCCGGACCGGCAATCACCGCACCGCAACTTCGCATCCCTGCACATAGAAGACGAGCGCCTTACCAAACAAATTTCTCCAGAAAAACAGGGAGCGATTGTCACAGAAGCAAAAATGGTGAGAATGGCGTTGGAATTATTCCATAACAACTTATCAAAAATTTGTGATTGATAAGCTCTGCTAATAGGGCTTATCGCCCTCGTCCCTCTAATCCTCTCGCTGAATCCGCACTAGCTTCTTGCGGAATCAATTGCGCGAGAAGAAGATCTATGAAAAGCGGGACGTTAAAATTCCTTGCCGCCATCCTGGCTGCTTCG
Source organism: Rhizobium sp. GW821-FHT14E12 (assembly GCF_058803745.1). Taxonomy (NCBI): domain Bacteria; kingdom Pseudomonadati; phylum Pseudomonadota; class Alphaproteobacteria; order Hyphomicrobiales; family Rhizobiaceae; genus Rhizobium; species Rhizobium sp. GW821-FHT14E12. The sequence goes on along the minus strand of NZ_JBXAPH010000007.1, from coordinate 94,420 downwards.
GCATATGTCAGCACGAGCATGACTGGCTTGGCGGCCGACACAGATAAGAAAGCACCCCTGGCAATCGAGGAGCAAGGGAGCTTTGCAGTCGGTGGGACGGTGCTTAGTAAGCCGGGTACTTATAACAATAACGCGCCCACTGCCGAGGGGCAGACTCTCCACGGAGACCATCTCTACGCCTTCTATCAGGTGCCGCAGGATCCGAAGGCCCTGCCAATCGTCATGTTGCATGGGGCCTATCAATCCGCTCGCAGTTGGGAGACCACGCCGGACGGCCGCGAGGGCTTCCAGAACATCTTCCTACGCCGGCATTTCCCGGTCTATCTGGTCGATCAGCCACGTCGCGGACGCGCCGGCAACAGCACCGTCGCTACGACCATTGAGCCGACACCCTACGACCAGCTCTTCTTCGACCAGTTCCGCCTCGGCAAGTGGCCAAACTTCTTCGACAACGTCCAGTTCGATCGAAAGCCGGAGGCCCTGGATCAGTTCTTCCGGTCGGTCACACCCAATACCGGTCCCTATGATGCCGGCGTCATCTCGGACGACATGTCGGCACTATTCAGCAAGATCGGTCCGGCTATCCTCTTCACCCATTCGCAGGGTGGCGGGCCGGGCTGGCTGACTGCGATCAAGAACACCAACGTCAAGGCTATCGTCGCCTTTGAGCCTGGCAGTGGCTTCATTTTCCCGGAAGGCGAACTGCCGCCGGCGATGCCGAGTGCTGCGGGCACCCTGTCCCCGGAAGCAGTTTCGCGTACGGATTTCGAGAAGCTCACGCGCATACCGATCGTCATCTATTATGGCGACAACTTCCCCGTCGAGCCGACTAAGGAGCGCGGACAGGACAACTGGCGGGTACGGCTCGCCATGGCCCGGCTCTGGGTCGATGCCATCAATAAGCATGGCGGTGACGCGCGGCTGGTGCATCTTCCAGAGATCGGCATTCGCGGCAATACGCACTTTCTGATGTCCGACCTCAACAATGTCCAGATCGCCGATCTGGTCTCACAGTTCCTCGCTGAAAAGAAACTGGATTGATCGCCCTGCGCAGATATTCGGCGCAACCCAGATAGCGCTCTCCTGCGCAACAGAGTTTGGAGTTAGAAATGACAGACGACGTCATCAACAAAAACCGGCGCGAGTTCCTCGGAGCCTCCGCACTCGTTTTCTCAAGTGCAATCATAGGAGTTCCCTTCATGACCGAAGCATCTGCCGAACCGATGGCCACGCCGCTGGATTACAAGAAGAACCCGTTTACGCTGGTTTATGACGGCGCCATCACCAAGAACGAGCCGGGCAAGGTCAATATCCACCCGGTCAGGTATAAGCTCAATGGTCTCGACATCGTTGCAAATGTCTATACGCCGGCAAACTACGACCCGAGCAAGAAATATCCGGCGATCGTGCTCGCCCATCCGAACGGCGGCGTGAAGGAGCAGACGACGGGACTATATGCCCAGTCTCTGGCTGAACGGGGATATATCACGATCACAGCCGATGCCGCCTATCAGGGCGGCAGCGGCGGCGAGCCGCGCAGCACCGACAAACCCCAATATCGTATCGAGGACATTCATGGCGCTGCGGATTTCATTACGCAGTATCCTGGTGTCGATGCCAACCGTCTCGGTCTGCTCGGCATTTGTGGCGGCGGCGGTTATGCGCTGGCGGCTGCGAAAGCCGACAAGCGCTTCAAGTCGATCGCGACACTGAGCATGTTCAACTCGGGACGCGTCCGGCGTAACGGCTTCCAGGATTCGCAACTCGATACGATCGAGCAGCGCCTGAAACAGGCGTCTGAGGCTCGTGCCAAGGAAAAAGCCGGTGGAGAAATTCCCTACTCCGGTGATGCTGGTCTGACGGATGCGCAGATCGCGGCGCTGCCGTTCGCTCTGTATCGTCAGGGGTACATCTACTATTGGAAGACTAACGCACACCCAGGGTCCACCTTCAAGTACACCACCAGCAGCCTGATGGACCTAATGCGTTGGGATGCGACGGATCAGATCGACCTCATCAACGTTCCGCTATTGATGATCGCCGGCAGTGTGGCCGACACCCTCTACATGACCGAGGATGCCTTTCCCAAGGCGGCCGGAACGAAGGACAAGGAACTGTTCAAGATCGAGGGCGCGCAGCACATCGAAACCTACTGGGTGCCCAAATATGTCGAAGCCGCGCTCGGCAAACTCGCCCCGTTCTTCGGGCGAACTCTCGTTTCCTGATCGCTTGCAATATGGCGCTCAGGGGAATGGCCTGGGCGCCGTGTTTCCACCGCTAATAAGAGGAATCGCAATCTTGAAGAAGATCACCCGAAATCTGCTTGTCGTCGCGAGCTTCATGGTTACCGGAGGAATCTCCACGATGGCCAATGCCCAGAGCCAGCCTCCCGCAACGTCCGACGCGGCGCCCGCCCCGCAGCAGTCGCGTGCTCAGCAATTGATGGGAGCCACCGCGCCGAAGCTCGCAGAGCTCACCGACAAGGTACTTTATGGTGATATCTGGGAGCGCCCAGGGCTTTCAAAGCGAGATAGGAGCCTTGTCACCATTTCCGCTTTGATCGCCCTCAATCGTCCGGATCAACTCCGCTCGCACATCAAGCTTGGCCTTCAGAACGGCCTGACCAAGGACGAGATCGTCGAGACGATCACACATATGGCCTTCTACTCGGGCTGGCCCAGCGCGGTTTCCGCTGTCGCGGTCGCCAACGACGTCTTTCAAGAGAATTCAAAGTGAGCCGTCAAATGAGGTCCCTTGCCGCGACAATCGTCTCTGTCGCCGTGCTGGTGTCGTCCGCGTCGGCTCAGTCCAACCAAATGATCACCATTACGCATCCAGAGTCCCAGCCCTCCACCGTCGGCCCGGCCGATAACTTCACTGGCTCGGTGCGCGTCGACTCTCGCTTCCAGGGCACCGCGCCCGCTCGCATAGGCGGCGGGATCGTGACTTTCGAGCCCGGCGCTCGCACCGCCTGGCATACGCACCCACTGGGCCAGACGCTGATTGTCACCGCCGGCGTCGGCCTTGTCCAGGAATGGGGCAAACCGGTGCAGGTGATCAGACCAGGCGACGTCGTCTGGATCCCGCCAGGCGTCAAACATTGGCATGGCGCGACGCCGACCAATGGCATGTCGCATATCGCCATCACCGAGGCGCTCGACGGTAAGACTGTCGAATGGTTGGAGAAGGTCACGGACGAACAGTATCGACAGTAGCTGCGCCCCTATAACAGTCGCCACGATCCCCGGACGCCTGCCACTCGATGGTACCGGCGCCATCCCCGAATTCCAAAGCGAGGTTCTTCATGTGGAAATTTGCAAAGCTGTCGGCGTTCACAACTCTCGTCGCCGGGGCGGTCGTTGTCGTCGGCTGGCAGGTGCACGCCGAGACCAACCGGGTAAAGTTTCCCGAAAACCTCGACCAACTCGTCCATTACACGACCGTCAGGCGCGGCAATGTGACCGAACATATCATGACGACGCAAGAGGCAATCGATGCCGTCAAGAACAGGCGACCAATCCCGGCAGGCAGTCATTTCGTGCTTGTAGATTACCGCGATGACAAGCTCTATCGCTATTTCGTCATGGAAAAGGGAGAAGGGTTCGGCGCCGACTACGATGATCGTCGCCGCACCGCTGACTGGCAGTTCCAGTGGTTCTGGCCGGATAAGTCCGTCAAGATGGACGAGAATACCGCTCGCTGTCAGTCGTGCCATCGCAGTCAGGCGGACAGCGATTTCCTTTACACGGCCTATCGCATCCCGCGCTTCAACGGCGCGCCCGTTGAATAGATCGGGAGGCGTTGATCTTGAACTCAGTCCTTCTGCTACGTCTTTTCTTCGATTTCATTGCAGCCGGTCTTCTTGTTTTCGGCTTTTCCTACTGGTGGCTTGGAAACACGGCGCACGAGTTGGCTGGCACCGCGATGTTCCTGCTGATTATCGCCCACAACATTTTCAATCGTCGCTTTTACGGTACGCTCAAGCGGACCCGCCGGGATGTCCGTAGCCTGTTCAATGTCGCCGTCACCCTGGCGTTGACCGTGGTCATGCTGGCACTGCTTGTTACGAGCATCCTGATCTCCAACACTTTGTCACCTATCATGTCGGCGTTTGGCGGCTTCACGGTTCGGCAGATCCACACGCTGGCCGCCTATTGGGCGCTCGTCATTGTCGCCGTGCATCTCGGGTTACGCTGGCCGATGATCATGGGCGTTGCACAAAACCTCACTGGCATCACCAGACCGAACGCGATCTGCGCCTGGACGTTGCGGCTCGTGGCCGCCGGGATCGCCATTCACGGCGTCGGGAGTTCCTTTGCGCTCGGCCTTGGTAGCAAGCTTTCGATGCAGGTCTCGCTCGACTGGTGGAATTTCGAAGAATCTGTCGCCGGTTTCTTCGTCCACTGTGTCGCGATCGCCGGACTCTATATTTTCGTCACCTATTATAGCGTCAAATGGCTGCAGCACCGCAAGCGCACAGCCGTGACAGCGCAAGACCGCGACCCGCCGATAACAAACCGTGACTGAGCGCGATGATGGCGACTCGTCTCTGCCATCACGCCGAGATACTTGGAGAATGATATGCCTGAACTTAAATTCCAACAGCGCGCTTTGAGAACCATCCTTGCGCTCGGGGCACTGTGCGCCAGCTGGCAAAGCGCGTCGGCCGCGCCGAACCTAGTCACAACAACGACCAAGGGCGTGGTGCAAGGCGTCGCGCGAGGCGAAGTCGTCGAATATCTCGGCATCCCCTACGCCGCACCTCCCATCGGTGACCTGCGTTGGAAGCCGCCCGAGGAACATGCGCCATGGACCGCGACGCGCGAGGCGACATCGTTCGGCGCGGCCTGTGCCCAGGTCACCCTACTTGGCGTGTTTGCCGGACCGGCCACCAGCAAGGAAGACTGCCTCTACCTCAATGTGGTCGCGCCGAAGGATGTCTCGACCAATGACGAAAAGCTACCCGTGCTGTTCTGGATCCACGGAGGCGGCTTTGTCGACGGCGCCGGAAGCGACTATGACGCCAGCAAGCTTGCGGCTCGAGGCAAGGTCATCGTCGTCACGATCAACTACCGCCTCAGCCTGCTGGGCTTCTTCGCGCATCCCGCCCTCAACAAGGAGGGGCATCTGTTCGCCAATTACGGTCTGCTCGACCAGCAGTTCGCTCTACGCTGGGTGAAGGACAATATCGCCAGCTTCGGTGGCGATCCCGACAACATCACGGTGGGCGGTCAGTCGGCCGGCGGCGCAAGCGCGGCGTTCAATGTCATCTCCCCGCTGACAAAGGGCTTGTTTCAAAAGGCGATCATCCAAAGCAGCGCATCCTGGCTGACCGCGATCCCGATGGAGGTGGCCGAGAAAAAAGCCACGGCGTTTGCCGAGGCCGCCGGTTGCGGTTCGGCCGCAGACGAGGCGACGGCTGCGTGCCTGCGTAAACTCCCCGCCGATGAACTCATGAAGCTGTCAGGGCCGCCGGAAAGCTTCGGTCCTTATGTCGTGACCCCGGTTGCCGACGGACAGATCGTACCGAGTGGCGGAGCCTCGGTGATCGAATCTGGCAATTTCACTCACATGCCGATCATGAACGGCTCGACCCGGGACGAGGGCAACTTTTTTGCGGCAATCCCCGTCTACTATTCCGGCAAGGCTGTGACTGAAGTGGATGTCGAAAGCTACGTGAAGGCGATCTTTGGCGGCAATGCAGGTGCCGGCGGCACGCCGCCCGCCTATCCGACCGGAACCGTCGACAAGATTTTCGCCAGCTATCCGTCCGCAGACTATAAGAGCCCGCAATTGCGCATGAATGCGATCCAGACCGACGTCATGGTCTGCCGTATCCAGCAGGCCACCCACCTCCTTGCAGGGAAGGTGCCTCTGTACGCCTATGAGTTCCGCGACCGTGCGGCGCCATTCATGTTCCCCGAGTTGCCGGATTTCGCGCCGCTCGCCTATCACACGGCGGACCTTCAATATCTATTCCCGGGCTTTCATGGCGGCGACAAGGGCGTCCGCCACGACCTCAATACGCAGCAACAGAAGCTCTCTGACGAACTTGTGGACGCCTGGACGAATTTCGTCCGCACAGGCAATCCCAATCGCCCGGGCGAAAGCGTCTGGCCGCAATTTACAAGCGACCCGAACGCCCAGAGCTATCTGGCGCAGGACATTCCTCGACTTTCGACGATCAGCGACAACGACTTTACCGCCGATCACAAATGCGACTTCTGGAAGGACCTGCTTGTCTACAATTGAGTGAAGCCATGATGCGGTGGGGAGCGAAGCTCGGGAATTCAACGGAGAACAGCTCCCCAACTCATTGGTCTATCCTATTACTTTAATTGGATTATCGCGCCGAATGGCTAATCGTCTCAGCTGATAAAATGGAACCGCCAGTTTAATCGCTCAGCAATGAGCAAGAATATCAGATGGCGCAGCTGTTCCGTCAAACAGCGCCGATAATTTCAAAGCCAAGGTCAATCGGTCCCTATGTCTCTTCCAGCCGTTTGATCGAGACGAAGAGGTTGTCGCTTGCGTCAGGGCGGTGGCAACATGTGGTCACACGCCCGACAGCGTTGTCTATGTCCTTGAAAGCGGTGGCGAGAGGCTCCTGCTGATTGGTGATTTGGTCCATGCAGGGACCATACAATTCGCATACCCGCAGGTAACCTTCGCGTTTGACAGCGGTCCAGCCAGAGCCGTCAAGGCACGTAGAACTGTGTTCGACAAAGCTGCCTCGGAGCGCGACTTGATCGGAGCTGCCCATCTTCCCTTTCCGGGACTGGGACATATTCGATCCGAATGCATTGCCTACCGCCGGTTACCCATAAACTGCTCGGCGACATTGAAGTAACCGGCCCCGAAGAGCCGAAGGATCAAGCCGAGCGATAGCGGAGAACGTCTACCAACAACGACAGCGCGGGTGACGAATGCCGGCGACTTGGATAGTATAGATGGTAGCCTGGAAAATATGGACACCAGTCTTCCAAAACGCGTATCAGCCGACCCTTCGCGACGAAGGGCAGCACCTGGTCTTCGGGCATGTAGGCCACCCCGAGGCCGTCTAAGGCCGAGCTTAGCCGTAGACCAAGATTGTTGAATACGAGTTGCCCTTCGCCGCGGACGTTGACCTCACGGCCGTCTTTTTCGAGACCCCACGGGAAGAGCCCACCATAGGTGGGAAGACGCATATTGATACACTTATGCACCATCAGATCCTGTGGCGTTTCAGGCTGTGAATGGCGTTCAAAATAGGCCGGCGATGCAACAATGGCCATCCGCATCTCCGGGCCGATACGCACGGCGATCATATCTTTGGCAACCTGCTCGCCCATTCGGACGCCGGCATCGTACCCTTCGGCAACGATATCGGTCAGCCCATAGTCAATGATGATCTCGACATTGACGTCCGGATGATCTGGCAAAAAACGCTTTAAGGCCGGTTGCAGGATGGAGATGGCTGGATGTTCGCCAGCCGTAATCCGAACGGTTCCAGCTGGCTTTTCGCGGAGCTCGCTCAACGCTGCGAGCTGGGCTTCGATCTCTTCGAATCTCGGAGCAACAGTCTGCAGCAGGCGCTCGCCGGCTTCGGTTGGCGCGACGCTGCGTGTCGTGCGAGTAAGAAGGCGAAGTCCGATCCTCTTCTCAAGGGCACTTATCGTCTGGCTGAGAGCCGACTGTGAAATCCCAAGCTTAGCTGCGGCCCTGGTGAAACTGCGTTCTTTGGCGACGGCGGCAAACGCAGCAAGATCGTTGAAGTTTTCGTGTGCCATTCATTAGTCCAGCTAATAGCGATATGCTGATTATAGCACCTAATCGCCGGCCATTGCGAACACTATATTCTTTTGATCCACATCGACAGATCATTGAAAGAATAGACCGTCGCATCGGGAGAGCTTGGAAATAGCCACTGCATACTGGTTGTAGTTGCCCGCCATTATTTGTTTTTGCTCGCACCGTCGTTCTTGTTGCAATCGTATTTCCAGGCAGTGGCGGCTCCAAACATGGGTTAGACGATACGCCGGTGGCTATGGCCAAAGCTGGTATTTCAAAAGAGGCATCTGCATGCGCCGTGGAAGCGGCCCGATCCAAGGAGGATGACATGCAAAAACGCAAACTCGGAAACAGTGGTCTTGAAGTCTCAGCTCTTGGTTTAGGGTGCATGGGCCTCAGCCATGGCTATGGACCGCCTGTCGACAAGAAGGACGGCATTGCGCTGATTCGTGCGGCTGTCGAACACGGGGTCACCTTCTTCGACACGGCTGAGGTCTATGGACCGTTCATCAATGAGGAGTTGGTCGGCGAGGCCCTCGAGCCGATCAGAAGACAGGTCGTCATCGCCACGAAATTCGGCTTCACCTTTGGTGGAGACGGCAAGCAGCAGATCCTGAACAGCCGGCCCGAGCACATCAAAGAAGTTGCCGACGCCTCACTCAAGCGCCTGCGCACGGATGTAATCGACCTGTTTTACCAGCACCGTGTCGATCCGGACGTACCAATCGAGGACGTCGCCGGCACTGTCGGCGAGCTGATTGCGGCAGGCAAGGTCAAGCATTTCGGGCTATCGGAGGCCGGCACACAGACGATCCGCCGTGCGCATGCCGTTCTGCCAATCACCGCCTTGCAAAGCGAATATTCCATGTGGTGGCGCGAACCGGAAAAGGACGTGTTGCCAACGCTCGAGGAACTCGGGATCGGTTTTGTTCCCTTCGCTCCCCTCGGCAAGGGGTTTCTTACCGGCACCATCAAAGAGACAACAACATTTGCCACCGACGACTTTCGGAGGAAAGTCCCGCGCTTTTCCGAAGAAAACCGTAAGGCAAATCAGGCGCTGATCGACCTGCTTGGCCACCTTGCCGCTGACAAGAAGGCTACACCCGCGCGGATCGCTCTCTCGTGGCTACTGGCACAGAAGCCCTGGATCGTGCCCATCCCCGGAACCACTAAACTGCACCGCCTTGAGGAAAACATCGGCGCCGCATCGATCGAGTTGACGTCGGAAGATCTTGTAAGAATCGAGACTGCCCTATCGCATATCACCGTGCAGGGTGACCGTTATCCAGTGAGTCTCCAGGCACGGGTGGGACGATAGGGGCTGTCTGTCGACAGGCATACCACAATATTTTAGAAGGAATTCATATGACGACCTGGATGATAACAGGATGCTCGACGGGCTTGGGAAAAAGCTTGGCACAGGCGGTCCTTGATGCTGGCTTCAATGCTGTAGTTACGGCACGCGACATCCGCACTGTGGAGGAACTCGTGTCCGCCTACCCCGACACTGCGGTCGGCGTAGCACTCGATGTGACGTACAAGTCCCAGAGAGAAAACGCGATCAAACTGGCGCATGAACGCTTCGGTTCGGTCGATGTGCTGGTCAACAATGCGGGTTACGGCTATCGCGCAGCAGTTGAAGAAGGTAGTGACAAGGAGGTCGGAGACCTCTTTGCCACCAACTTCTTTGGTACTGTGGAGATGATCAAAGCGGTCCTTCCTGACATGCGCGCCCGTCGCAGTGGCACGATCCTCAACGTTTCCTCAATCGCCGGCCGGATGTCAGCCCCTGGCTCGGGCTATTATTCGGCCACGAAGTTCGCAGTCGAGGGCATGTCGGATGCACTTCGCAAGGAGGTCGCTCCTCTTGGGATTCGCGTGACGGTCGTTGAGCCCGGATTCTTCAGAACGGATTTCTCTGGCCGCTCCCTTCATCATGCGAGTGCCCACATTGTTGACTATGCCTCGACGGTAGGACCGAGGCGGAAAGAGAACGACAAAACGCACGGAACGCAGCTCGGCGACCCAGACAAAGCCGCGCATGCGCTCATCGAATTTGTGCGGGGCTCAGCGCTTCCCGCAAGGCTTTTGCTGGGAAGCGATGCGGTCAAGTTTGTTACCGATGAACTCGAAGCCCAGCGGCGCGAAATCGATGAGTGGAAGAACGTGAGCGCCAGCACTGACTTTCCAGTGAATGTCTGAGCCGAGGCAGCGGCTAAACCTGGCCTCCTTATCCAAGGCGGAATAGGGCGGGATGATGTGGTGTTGGCCTTCCGCCGGAGGTCGACACATCCTCCCTTTGGCTTGCCAGCTCAAATATCAGCATCGAAAATTTACCACGGACAAAGAATAGAGGGGAAATTGCGCAAGGAAGAACGCCCACAGTCAAGCTCACCATTGGCGATAGATATCGCATTGGATCATGCCGAACGCCAAGGCTTCGCTTACGCGATGCTAGGGCGCACCGTAGCGATTGGCACCCTCGCAGTATTCTCTTTTTGGGGTTACCATTTCCCAATCAACGTCGCTGTGTTTACTGCCACGCTTGCCGTCGCATTGGTCGGCCTCATGGCGCTTCTCGCTGCAAGGTCGCGCTTCGAAAGGGCTGCGCGGCTGGCCGTTTTCACCTTCGATCCGATCCTTATCTCGGCACTTCTTGCTCTTGCCCCTTTGAGTAGCGGCGATGACATCCCTCAAAACCTCGTCTTCCTGACGAGCCGCGTGCAAAATTACTACGTTATCATCGCTGCATCTGTCCTGACGCTTTCGCCTAAGGTTGTCATCTGGACGGGGCTATGGGCCGTCGTCGGCCTTTTGTCTTCAACGTTCTACATTATTTCTGGGATGCAGGGCTACCTGAGCTTCAACGATCTGCCGCGCGCGCCATCCCGCGAGGCGTTTCTGGCTGTCGTTCTCAATGCCAACTTCATTGGGGTGTCTTCTCGTGTCCAGGAAATAGTCATGATTGGGGCCGTGACAGGCATTACCGCTTTCGCGGTCCATCGGGCACGGCTGGTTGTAAGAGCGCATGCGAGCGCTAAGGCCGATCGCGTGCGTGTCCAGACCCTGTTCGGCCGCTACGTCCCCGCCTCTATCGTTCAGGAGCTTGTTGACGAGGGAAGCCTTGCTCCACAGACGAAACAGGCAACTGTGCTCTTTGCCGACATTGAGGGGTTCACGACAATTGCTGAGAGCATGCCTCCCTCAAAGCTGATACCTCTTCTCAACGAGCTGTTTACGGCGATGACCGGCATTATCGACGAGCAGGGTGGCATTGTCATTGATTATATCGGAGATGCGGTTATTGCGGCCTTTAATGCTCCGGTTTCATTGGAAAATCACGCCGGTTGCGCAATCGACAGTTCTCGGATCATGCTTGAGAAGATCAACGGCAAACAATTCCAGGGGGTGACGATCCATCTTCGAATTGGAGTGGCGTCGGGGTTGGTGACCGGCGGTACGGTTGGAAGCACCGGCCGCCAGACCTATACTCTGTATGGAGACACCGTGAACCTGTCACAGAGGCTGGAAACGCTAAACAAAAACTTCGGCACACGATGCCTCATCAGCGAAACGACAGTCGAGCAAGCGCCTCATCGCCGCAATGGACTCAAGTCGTTAGGAGTGGTTGCGATCCGCAATCGCATCGAGCCGATCGAAATCTTCAGACATGTCGACCATTAACTCTTGCAGGGCACTCGTCCAAACCGCATAGGCGAAAGCCCTCGAACATTGATTACCCGTTCTTATAAGTTCATGCGGATTAAACCGGGTAATCATTCGCGGTAACATCCATTAGAGTACCCGTATACCTGAATGGCGCAGCCATTGTCGGCAATCTGCCATGTTAGAAAAGTGGAGAAAACCATGAAAACGCGAAAGCTTGGAAGCAATGGTCTCGAAGTGTCCGCCCTTGGGCTCGGATGCATGGGCATGACAGGCGTCTATGGTCCAGGCGTCGAAAAGGCCGACATGATCAAGCTCATCCATGATGCGAACGCCCGCGGCGTGACGTTTTTCGACACCGCCGAAGCTTATGGTCCATTTGCCAACGAGGCGCTGGTCGGCGAAGCGCTTAAGCCCATCCGCGACAAGGTTGTCATCGCCACGAAATTCGGTTTTGACATCGATCTTGAGACCGGCGCCCGCACCGGGGGCACCAATAGCCGCCCGGAGCACGTCAAAGCGGTGGCAGAGGCGGCACTCAAGCGCTTGAAGACGGATCGCATCGACCTATTCTACCAGCACCGTGTCGACCTTAATGTACCGATCGAAGACGTCGCAGGCGCCGTCAAGGATCTTGTTGCAGAAGGTAAGGTGAAACACTTCGGCTTGTCGGAAGCCGGCGTTAATACCATCCGCAGAGCGCATGCCGTTCAGCCGGTCGCCGCGGTTCAGAGCGAGTATTCGCTGTTCTGGCGTGGGCCGGAAGCGGAACTTTTGCCCGTGCTGGAGGAGCTCGGTATCGGCTTCGTTCCGTTCAGCCCGCTCGGTGCGGGCTTTCTGACCGGCAAGATCGATGAGAACACAAAGTTCGAACAAGGCGATTTCCGCAATCTCGTGCCTCGCTTTTCTCCAGAAGCGCGCAAAGCCAACATGGCGCTGGTTGGTGTGATCAAGGGTGTCGCGGATCGTAAGGGCTCAACGCCGGCGCAGGTGGCGCTTGCGTGGTTGCTGGCGCAGAAGCCGTGGATCGTACCGATTCCCGGTACGACGAAGCTGCACCGGCTTGAGGAAAACCTCGGCGCGGTCGATCTCGAACTAACGATTAGCGATCTGGCCGAGATTAACGCTGAAGCTTCCAAGGTCGAAGTCCAGGGTGAGCGCTTGCCCGAGGCCGTGTTGAAAATGACCGGCCACTGAGAGCAACGGAGACGATCGTCCTGCGACTTATGCAGGACGATCGGATGACTGGCATGTTCAAGTTTGAATTTGATGCTATCGGCACATCATGGAAGATCGACACGCTCAAGCCTCTCGCTGTCCCCTTGCAGCAGTGCATTCTTGACTGCGTCGGACGTTTCGACGCCTGCTATTCGCGGTTTCGAACCGACTCGCTAGTTACCAGGATCGCCACGGCCGACACCGGCGGGACCTTCGAATTTCCCGACGATTCAATCCGGTTATTCGACCTTTATGATCGTCTCCATATGATGACAGGCGGTGCGGTCGATCCCCTCGTCGGGCGCGACCTGGAGTTGCTTGGCTATGACGCTGGGTATTCGCTTCAACATGATCCGCTGGCCATCGCCCGTTATTCTCATGAGCGCCGCAGTTGGAGGGCGGATGTGACGCGCTATAAATCCACCATCACCACCCAACGTCCCGTCGTCATCGACGTCGGTGCCGCCGGCAAAGGATATCTCGTCGACATTGTTGCGGACATGCTACGCACCGCAGGAAACCGGGAATTTGTCGTGGATGGCGGTGGCGATCTTATCCATGCGGGACTGAAGCCGCTCGACGTCGGACTGGAGCACCCGTCCGATCCGGCACTGATCATCGGCATCGCGCGCCTGCATGAGCGCGCGTTGTGCGCTTCGGCAGTAAACAAGCGAGCCTGGGGGCCGTTTCACCACGTGGTCGATGGCCGCACCGGCGTTCCCGTCCGGGACGTGATCGCGAGTTGGGCCGTCGCTGACGACGCAATGACGGCTGATGGCCTGGCCACGGCGTTGTTTTTCGCCGCGCCCGGTCAGTTGACCGAGGCGTTCCAGTTTTCATTTGCTCGCATGTTCGCAGACGGACGAGCAGAGAGCTCGCCAAACTTCGACGGCGAACTCTTTACCCGATGAAAGGATTACCGCATGAGGACATTCAGGACCATGACCTGGCTTGCGTTCATTCCAGCTGCACTGATGGTGGTGGGATGCCGGGGTTCGGTTGCCGCGGCCGACAACCTTGCACCTCGGCAAGAGCAGTCCGAGCGCGGCCGCTACGCCGATGGAGTCTATACGGCGACAGGTCAGTATGGCGGCCAGCCATCGTTCATCACAGTGACCGTAACGCTAAGGGGTGGCTTGATCATTGCGGTTCAGGTTACGCCTCAGGCAACGGTTCCCAGGTCGCTCGAACTACAACGTAGCTTCGCAGCAGCTGTGCCCAGAGTTGTCGTCGGTCGGCCGATCGCGCAGGTGCACGTCGGAAAGCTTGCGGGATCAAGCGGCACACCAAACGGCTTCAATGACGCGATTCGAAAGATCAAGCAGCAGGCTGCGACGTGACGAATGAGAGACATTCCTCTTCAATCGTTCTGCGTTGCGCTGTCGTTGATCTTGTCACATCCGTTGGCAGAGGCAAGGGAGGTCGACTTGCATTCACGCCCTGACAGCGCGTCTACGGAGCTTCCGCCAGATCGAAATAGCGGCGCCCGGGATGCGCCCCTTAGCCCCGACAGCACGATCGGGGATATTCTCGCTCATCCCGCTTTTGCAGGGTTCGCTCGACGGGTGCTGCCGTGGGACGTCCGCGCCTACGATGCGAACATGCGGCTCAAGGATATCAGCTCAATCCTGCCATATCATAGCCACGTTGAGCCCGCCACGATCGCTAGTGGGCTCAACCGCATGATCGTGGATGTGAATGACGGAAGAACCGTATTCTATGATATCTACACCAAGGCCCAGAAGCGGGCGCAGCTGGAAAAAGGTAATTGCGGCCTATTCTTCTTCCGGGGTCAACCGGGCGCGCCCTTTGCTGTGATCGCGCCCGGCGGCGGTTTTGCCTATGTGGGTTCCGTTCATGAGGGCTTTCCCTACGCCGCCGAGATCAACCAAAAGGGTTATAACGCCTTCGTCCTGAAATACCGGGCCGGGCAAGGTGGTAGGATCGCCAATGAGGACCTGGCTACCGCCATATCCTTCATCTTCCGAAATGCGCAGACACTCGGCGTCAGCACCGCGGATTATTCCCTGTGGGGCAGTTCAGCCGGCGCCAGGATGGCGGCTTTCGTTGGATCACACGGTGTTGCCGCCTTTGGAGGCGACGACCTTCCAAAGCCATCAACGGTGGTGATGGCCTATACCGCGCACACTGATACCTCGTCGAATGAACCGCCTACCTTTGTTGTCGTTGGCAAGCAGGATGGGATTGCTCCTGCCATGATCATGGAGAGACGCGCAGCCGTCCTGCGCCGCGCCGGCACGCCGGTCGAATTCCATTCCTATGAAGGCCTCGGCCATGGCTTCGGGACCGGTACAGGCACCAGCGCCGAAGGCTGGGTAACCGACGCCGTTCGGTTCTGGGAGAGATTCATGAAGGAAAGCATTGTGCAGTAATGAGGAGGAACATTTATCACCAAACCCCAACTGACGATCCTTGCCGTCGGAGCGACGGGGAGCATTGGCACACATGTCATCGCTGAAGCAATTGGCCAGGGCCACAAGGTTCGTGCCTTGGTTCGCACTCCAGGTAAGCTAAAGCCGCTCCCCGGTTTTGAAATTGCAGTTGCCGATCTGACCCGCGAGCAGTCTCTTCTAGCCGTAGTCGAGGGCGTGGATGCCATCGTGTTTACCCACGGAACATATGGTAGCCCGCGGGAAGCGGAGAAAGTCGATTATGGCGGCGTACGCAACCTGCTCGCCGCGTTGGGAGACCGGCACGTTCGTATCGCGCTGATGACGGCCATCGCCGTCACCGACCGCAAGGGTGCCCACGACTGGAAACGGCGCGCTGAGCGGCTGGTCCGTGCCAGCGGCCATTCCTATACAATCGTCAGACCAGGATGGTTCGATTACAACAATCCGGACCAACTCCGTCCGATCTTTTTACAAGGCGACAAGAGGCAATCCGGCACGCCCCGCGATGGTGTGATTGCTCGGCGCCAGGTTGCCAAGGTGCTCGTCGACAGCCTGACTTCAGACGCGGCCTTGCGAAAAACGCTTGAGTTGGTCGCAGAACGCGGCCCAGAGCCTAATGATCTCGATCCGTTGTTTGCCATGCTGGACGCAGACGCAATCGGCGCCCTCGACGCTGCGCACGACGCCACAAACATGCCGCTTGATCTGGAACCCCTGGAGGTTCTCAAGGAGTTGAACGATCTAAGGCGTGACTGATTTGGCAGGAGATAGCTATGGCTGCTGCGCACATGTTTTGAATTCACTCCGAGGGACCTGGTGGAAACTTGAGTAAGTTACGGCCAGCGACCGCCATCTACGTGGTTGAAGCACCCTCAGCGCGCCAATGGGGTCGATTGTCGGCTGACCGATCTTTCGAAGTGATCGAAGGCCAGAGTGTCGTTCCTTGGATCGAAATTTCAAGCCCGCTCCTCTCCTGTCACCGACGGAACTTGTCCGACCTCATAGATTTCGATCGGTAAGCCATCGGGATCGGAGAAGAACGTGTAGGCCGCGCCTGTGTAGGGGTCAATCCGGACAGGCTCTGTTACGATGTTCTGGCGTTCCAGATGGGCAATGACATTGGCAATATCGGATACAGCGAACGCCAAATGCCGTAGGCCCTGCGCTTCAGGGTTCGACGGCCTCGCAGGAGCACCAGGGATAAAGAAGAGTTCGATGCGCGCGTCACCTGAACGCAGATCGCATTTCCATGACTTCCGTAACGACTGCCAGTTTTCCGCCGTGATTTTGAAACCGAGGATCCCATTGTAGAAGGCCTTGGATCGTTCGTAGTCGCTGGAGATGATCGCAACATGGTGGAATTGAGAAAACATTGGTGTCCTTTTGTGCACGATACGATGTGCTTCATGAGGCAACGGCTTGAACCAAGGGGCACGTCTGCGGAAACTGTTTCCGGTTTGTCTGCCCATTATTCTCGCTGCTATTGAAAACTGATCAGTCACGAAGAAATCAAAGTCTTCTAACGATGAAACGAAATAGGGTTCCCTGCCCCCCATTTTCGTATCGTCTGCTACCAGCATCTTCTGATCGCTGACCGACAGCATGGCTCGTTCGGCCGCCGCATCCCATTCTTCGGAAGCGGTTACGCCAAAAAACCGGATCAAAAGCGCAAGCACAAATGTTTGCTGCGTTGGCACGGTAGCTTTTTATTGCCTCTTCGGTCGCGGCACCCTTGAACAAGCGCTGAAGCTCGTCCCATTTATGGCCAAGCATGATGCCGGTCCTGGCTTTAAGAAAGTTTGCAATAGCCAACGAGTGCGTGATCGCGGAAAACGAACCGGGTGGCAAACGCCGCGCGACTTCAAGAACCGCCTGTCCGGCATCAAGGAAAATAGTCGCTCCAGGGTGCAAATGCGGGATAGCCGACGGCCCCATCCGTTCCTTGGCATCCGGTGCGATGCCGCTACGCAGTTCGCCGTCTTCCGAGAGGCTGTGAAGGTCCCTCTTCATGATGTCGTCCGAAACATGCAGCTGAGCCGGCGGACCAGCCACCCCGGCCTTCATCAAAATCGGAAGCAACATGTTGCGGTGCTTCGGTGTCGTCATGCGACTTGTCTACCAGAATACCGCAAAGTGCGCAAGATTGTCGAGATCATATGCGGTAATGCGGTATTTAGAGTTTGACTTATGCTGTATTGCGGCGTTTATTGCGCGAACAAGCGGGGATTTCCGCAACGTTAGGAGGAGAACGTTAGATGAGTGGGAGCATATCAATGCGCTGCATCGCACTGGTCGCGCTGACTGCAGCTTGGACAGCCACAGCCATCCCGGCTTCCGCCGCCGATCCGACGGTGGAAGTTCTGCACTACTGGACATCCGGCAGTGAATCGAAAGCCATCAACGTCTTCAAGAAGAGCTTTGAGAAGGCTGGAGGTAAATGGATCGATTCGCCTGTCGCCGGCGGCGGCGGCGACGCAATGAACCAGGTTTTGCGATCGAGAGTCCTCGCAGGGAATCCGCCAGGCATGACCGTTCTGAAGGGCCCCAATGTCACGGAATGGGCGGAGCTCGGCAAATTGGCCACGCTTGACGACATTGCTGCTAAGGACAATTGGAAGACCATCCTGCCGCCGCTACTCAATCAGATTGCCCAATATAACGGGCACTATGTCGCCATTCCGGTCGACATCCACCGGGTCAACTGGATGTGGATCAATCCTGCGCTGTTCGCCAAAATCGGCGCGCAGCCACCAAAGACCTGGGATGAATTCAACGCCGTCGCTGAGAAATTCAAGGCGGCCGGCATCACGCCGTTGGCACATGGCGGCCAGCCCTGGCAGGATGCGACCATATTCGAGACAGTCGTGCTCGGGATCGGCGGCGTCGACTTTTACCGCAAGACCATGGTCGAGCAGGACATCGACGCATTGGGCAGCGACACGATGGTCAAAGTATTTGACGAAATGCGAAAGATCCGCGGCTACGTGGACGACAGCTTTTCCGGGCGTGATTGGAATCTCGCAACGACCATGGTCATGAACGGCAACGCTGCCATGCAAATCATGGGCGACTGGGCAAAGGGTGAATTTCTCGCAGCCGGTAAGATCCCGGGCAAGGACTTCCTATGCGTGGCCACTCCTGGTGCTAACGGTTATATCCTCAATTCAAACAGTTTCGCATTTTTTACCTCGAAGGATGCCGATGCCGACGAGGGGCGCAAGCTGCTGGCGCACACCATGCTCACCGAGCCTGTTGAGATTGAATATACCCGGTACAAGGGATCTATCCCAGCTCGCCTCAATGTTTCTCGTGAAGGCTATGACTCATGTGCGCTCGCTTCCATGGACGATCTGGCAGCGTCAATCAAGGCTGACACCCTGGTGCCCAGCATGGCGCATGAGATGGCCACCAGCGGTGCAATGCGCGGCGCCATTGTTGACGTCGTCACCGAGCACTTCAACTCGGCCATGACCTCTCAGGAAGCCGTGAAACGGCTGGTGTCTGCGGTCGAGCAGGCAAAGTGACCCGACCTTGACATGAACCGCCGGCGAGGAGGCCCAGTTGCCCCTCGCCGCATCTCCTCTTTTTGGGTCAGGTATCATGGCAATAGTTTCAGCTAACCATCGCAAAATTGCGGACGAAGGTGACTGGGGGCATCGGCTTCGTACAGCGCTCCAGGCACGCATATCGCAAATCGTGCTGGCGCCGACGATGGTGTCGACACTTGTGGTCGTCTACGGCTTTATTTTGTGGACGTTTTACATTTCGCTTTCAAAATCACGGATGACGCCGGACTATACGTTCGCGGGCTTTGAGCAATATGTCAGACTTTGGTCGATCCCGCGCTGGTATACAGCCGTCGGCAACATGCTAATTTATACCAGCCTCTACGTGATTTTCTGTATCGCCGTGGGTTTGCTTCTTGCCATATTGCTCGATCAAAAAATCCGCGCCGAAGGGTTCCTCCGCACAATCTATCTCTATCCGATGGCCATCTCGTTCATCGTTGCGGGAACAGCATGGAAATGGATCCTCAATCCAGGCATCGGCCTTGAGAAGCTGATGCATGATCTCGGCTGGAGCAGCTTCACCTTCGACTGGATAGTCGATCGTGACATGGCCATCTACACTTTGGTCATTGCCGCAGTATGGCAAGCATCGGGCTTTATCATGGCGCTCTTTCTTGCCGGCCTACGCGGGATCGACGATGAAATCATCAAGGCAGCCCATCTCGATGGCGCCAGCACACCGCGCATCTATCTCAGCATCATCATTCCGTCTATGGCGCCCACATTCCTAAGTGCGGTCGTGATCCTCATCCACTTATCGGTGAAAAGTTTCGACCTGGTTGTTGCAATGACTGCCGGGGGGCCGGGTACCGCCACAGACCTACCCGCGACCTTCATGTTCTCGATGATCTTCCAGAAGAACCAGCTGGCAACCGGTGCCGCAAGCGCGATGATGATGCTCTGCGTCATCGCCGCCGTCATCGTGCCTTACCTGTATTCCGAATTGAGGCAGCGAAAAGATGGCTAATATTAAGATCTCATCGGCCAACGCATCATTAAGTCAGGCCGCGGCCCGTCTGCTTATCTATTTCGTCCTTGGACTCTTTGCATTCTATAGTCTGCTACCCCTCCTCGTCATGCTGTCGAATTCCTTTCGCACCATAGATGAGATTAAAGCCGGCTCCGTACTGGCCCTCCCTTCTGCGCCGACGCTCGATGCGTGGAGAGTCGCGTGGAGCGAAGCGTGTATCGGTACGACCTGCAAGGGATTGCGGTCGCACTTTTGGGTTTCGGTTACCATCGTCGTGCCGGCGGTCATCATCTCGACGCTGATCGGATCGATCAACGGCTACGCATTGACCAAATGGCGCTTCAAGGGTGCCAACGTGGTCTTCGGATTGCTACTTTTCGGTTGCTTCATTCCCTATCAGGTCGTGATTCTGCCGATGGCAACGACGCTGGGATATCTCGGTCTCGCCGGCAGCGCCGCTGGGTTGGTGCTGGTCAATACGCTCTATGGCCTGCCCTTTACCACGCTGTTTTTCCGCAACTACTATGTGACGGTTCCAGATGAGATTGTGCGAGCGGCGACAATCGATGGAGCGGGTTTCTTCAAGACATTCTGGTACATCGTGCTGCCGATCTCCGGACCGATCTTCGTCGTCACCGTCATCTGGCAATTCACCGGTATCTGGAACGATTTTCTCTTCGGTGCATCGTTCAGCCCGACGGGCGATTCTCAACCCGTCATCGTTGCGCTCAATAATCTCGTGAACACCACGACCGGTGTCAAATATTACAATGTAGATTTTGCAGCATCCATCCTGGCAGCGTTGCCGGTCATTCTCATCTATGTGCTTGCTGGCAAATATTTCGTCCGCGGGCTCATGTCAGGCTCTGTGAAGGGATAGTCCGTGACGACACTCGAAATCCGCAATATCCGCAAACGCTACGGCGCGCTCGAGATCCTCAAGGGCATAGATCTCACGCTGACTGACGGTGAATTTTTGGTGCTTCTTGGGCCGTCCGGTTGCGGAAAATCCACCCTTCTCAACATGATTGCCGGGCTTGATTCAATCTCGGAAGGCGAAATCGTGATCGGGGGCCAGGTGATCAATCATGTTCATCCAAAGGACCGGAACATTGCGATGGTATTCCAAAGCTATGCGCTCTATCCGAATATGACGGTCGCGCAGAACATGGCGTTCTCACTGAAGATGCGTGGTGTCGCGCCGGATGAACAGAAGAAGGCGATCGAAAAGGTCGCAGACCTCCTCCAAATCGGACATCTTCTCGAGCGCAAGCCGGCAAGGCTTTCGGGCGGGCAACGCCAGCGCGTCGCCATGGGCCGCGCTCTTGTCCGCAATCCAAGCATCTTCCTATTCGACGAACCGCTATCGAACCTCGATGCGAAGCTGCGCATTGAAATGCGTACCGAGATCAAGAAATTGCACGATAGGCTGGGGACAACCATCGTCTATGTGACGCATGACCAGATTGAGGCAATGACACTTGCCACTCGAATTGCCGTAATGAAGGAAGGCGTTGTACAGCAATTTGCCGATCCTCAAACGGTTTATGAGCGCCCGGCAAACAAATTCGTCGCGGACTTTATCGGCTCTCCCCCGATGAACTTTATTCCGGCGATGATTACGAAAGATCACAACGGTTTTGCACTAGAATTGCCTGATGACAAAGACGCCATAAGGCTGCCACTGCCCGGCCATGTTTCCTTTCCCAGCGAGTTGGTGGGCAAGAAGGTAATACTCGGAATTCGCCCGGAAAGTATAACGAAGATTGGATCAAACGTCGCCCTTCGGCCAGACGAAGCGATCATCGACGGACGGGTTGATGTGATCGAGCCAACAGGAGCGGAAACGCTTGTCGTTTTCAAATTTGGTGGAGTCGATGTGACGGCCAGAGCGCATCCGAAGGACGATGTGAGGAAGGGCGCGGTTACAAAATTTATGGTCGACATGTCGGCCATCAGTCTTTTTGACAGTCTAACTGGAGTACGCCTCCAGGCAATTTAACCAGATATCGACGGATATTCTCCGTGGCGAAACGCAGGATGGAAATAATAATGTCCCATATAAACGTCGGCCTTATAGGTTTTGGTCTCGCAGGCTCGGTCTTCCATGCGCCGTTGATCTCCTCAGAGCCACGCATGAAACTGTCCGCCATCGCGACCAGCCGATCCTTGCCGCCTGAATTTGCGGCCGCCAGGACAGTTAAGGATCCCTATGAGCTGTTGGTCTCCGACGATGTGGACCTAGTCGTGATCGCCACGCCGAATGAGGTGCATGCGCCTCTCGCAGCAGCGGCTCTCAATGCTGGCAAACATGTAGTTGTCGATAAACCATTTACCATCGAACTGTCAGACGCCGAGTCTTTGGCGGCACTCGCAGCCAAGCAAAGCCGGGTGCTGTCGGTGTTTCAAAACCGCCGTTGGGACGGTAATTTTCTGACCGTTCAAAAGTTGCTTGCGGAGAATGTGATCGGAAATGTGAATTTCTGCGAGATCCATTTCGATCGTTTCCGCCCCATAGCCAAAAAGGGCTGGCGGGAAGCTGCTGATGCCGGATCTGGCGTCCTATATGATCTCGGCCCACACGTGATCGACCAGGCGCTTTGCCTCTTCGGGATGCCCGATGCGGTCATCGCCGATGTGACTGCGCAGCGTGAACACGTGGTAGCGGATGACTATTTCCACATTCAGTTGCTCTATGGCCAGAAGCTTCGTGTGATTCTGCACGCTTCCTGTCTCGCGCGTCACGATGGTCCGCGAATCCTCGTTCACGGTGATACGGGCAGCATTGTTCAAACTGGCCTTGACGGTCAGGAGGCCGCTCTGATCGCAGGGCTACGACCGGGTCAAGAAGGCTGGGGCGTAACAAGGGAGATCGCGGTTCTTACTGAGAGCGATAAGGGACCGAAGAACGTGGATGTCGAGCGTGGGGCGTATGAGGCCTACTATCGCTCGGTTGCCTCCGCTGTTCTCGACGGCAAAGAGCCGGAAGTTACGCCCCGACAGGCAGTCAACCTAATGACTATCTTGAATGCGGCGATCAGAAGCTCGCGAGAGGGCCGCAAGATCGAAATTTCTTGACGCCTGGCTACAAAGACGCTGCGATGGCAGATGGTTGGCTGCTTCTCCCATCTGCCATCCCGTGAGCGCCTTGAATTGCAGTTGGTGCAGATCAAGGCGATCAAGGTGGAGCGTTCATCAACTGCGAACACCCACACCATCGCGCGCGGTCCGGTTTCATTCTAACCTCCGGTATCTCACCGGTTCTGTCCGTCGAAGTGCCGATGCGGACCTCCAGAAATCGACGCAGCGCAAGTCGGCTGGGGAAGATGCGATTTGCCTTAGTTGTAGCTTGTAACCCCCAGATGGTCGCGCAGATGCTGACCTGAGTATTCCTTTCGGAAAACGCCACGGCGTTGCAACTCTGGCACGACGAGGTGGACGAAATCTTCCACGCCTGAAGGATAGTGAGTTGGCGACACTGCGAAGCCGTCACAGGCCCCGCCTTCCAGCCATTCCTGCATCCTGTCGGCTATCGTCGTGGGGGATCCAATCAGCCGTTGAGCGGGCGATTCACCAAAATGGCGTGCCGTTTGAAGGATCGACAGATTGTCACGGCGGGCAACGTTTAGAATATTGTCTCGCATTGTCTTTCCAGCATTGGTTTCCGGTAGGTCGGGCATTGGACCATTCAGGTCGAAGTCCCTGAAGTCCACTCCTCCGGCATTCTGCATCAGCCAAGCAATGGCAAGATCATCAGGAACAAGCTCTCTCATTCGCGCGTGGAGATCCTGTGCCTCCTGGTCGGTCTTCCCGACGATGGGCATAAAATTGGGGAGAACCTTAATCTTGTCGGGATCGCGACCGAAGCGAGCGGCACGCTTACGGACGTCCTCACGAAATGAGCGAGCTGCAGCCAAGCTCGGCTGCTCGGTGAAGATCACATCGGCCGTTCGCGCCGCCAGTTCGCGCCCTGGTTCGGAAGAACCTGCCTGGAAGATCACCGGGCGGACCTGAGGGCTGCGATCCATGGTAAGCGGCCCACGAACGTTGAAGTATTTACCCTTGTGCTGGAGGAAATGCATTTTTTCCACATCGAAATAGGTGCCACTTTCCTTGTCACGTGTTAGAGCGCCTTTCTCCCATCCCTCCCAAAGGCCCGCCACGACGTCAAAGAATTCATTCGCACGTTCATAGCGTGCTGCGTGATCGAGAAGGGCGTCAAAACCGAAATTCTGCGCCTCGTTCTCGTTGAACGTTGTAACCAAGTTCCAACCGGCACGTCCGTTGCTGATGAAGTCGATCGAGGAAAACCTGCGCGCCAGATTGTATGGGTCGTTAAAGGTTGTGCTTGCAGTCGCAACGACGCCCAGATGCTTGGTTTCCCTGGCCAAGGCAGGAAGAAGCATTATCGGATCGAAATGGATACCGCGAGGAGAAGCCCCGCCGAAGGTATCCCCCTTTAGAATGTTGTTGCTTCGCGGCACAGCTGCCTGGTCCTCGAAGAATATAGCATCAAATTTGCCCTCTTCCGCCAACTTTGCTGCCCGTACGTAGTGCTCGATGCCAAGATCGATCTCAGGGATAGCATCAGGCAAGCGCCAAGCCCCAAAATGGTAACCAGGGAATAGAAACATGGCTAGACGCATCATCTTATCGGTCATTGGCACTCTCTTGTGTGGCTTGTGTGGTGAGGAACGCGATTGTTGTTCGCGGACTGTCGTTGTCTGACGGTCGGATGCTTTCACGGATGAGATGTTTACTCCAATGAAAGCTTTCAACCAATTTATAGAAGCGGTCTATGAAGACATTCGGATCGCAATATCGAAATCGTAATCGAAATTTTCCTGCTTCAGGGATGCAACCAGAGCACTCGCCATTGGAGACTGTGGTGACCTGGGGGAAAGCACCAACCCTATAGCCTGTGTATGATCAGGGTTAGCCAGATTAATCCATGCGATATCCGCGCTGCGGCCGAAGACATGACAGAATGTGTGTGGCACGATGCTGCAAAGACGGCCGTCCCTCAGATGTGCGAGTACTGCTAGAGGGGAATTGCTGACGACCGGTGCCCGAACTGTCAGGCCAACAGACGACGCAATGCCATTCAAGATTCGTCTGCTCTGCATATCGTCGCTCAAAAGGCACAAAGGCTGAGACACGGCTTCTGCCCAATCCACGGCATCGCGGTTCGCAAAGGAGTGATCTGAACGACAGGCGAAAACGTAACGCTCGTGATAAAGTCCGAACTTTCGAACATTTTCGAGCGGCTCGTTGTCAAGATATGTCAGGCCGCCGTCGATCTCGAATGTGTCGAGCCCTTGCTGGATGGCCTTCGAGGTCATCGACATGATCTCAATAGCGACGTTTGTATGAATCGTTGAGAATCGCGAAGTCAGAAACGATGCCGACGGCATCGCGGCGGGAACCGCTCCCAGTCGCAGTGTGCCGTTCAACCCTGTTCGCGTGACGGTGAGATCGCTTTTCAGGCTGTCGTAATCCGCGAGAATCTGCCGCCCCCATTCCAGCGCTTTCTCGCCATCCGGCGTCAGCCCGACGAATCTATGGCCACGCGATATCAGAACGACACCCAAATCTTCTTCGAGCTTGCGGATCGTTGCCGACAAGGTGGGCTGCGAAACATTGCAGATCTCCGCCGCCCGCCCGAAGTGCCCTTCCTCGGATAGCGCCACGAAATACGAAAGATGCCTCATCAACATGTCGTGCCCTCGCTATGGATACCCACCCGGGCAGGTCTCTCGACCATCAGCCGTGTTGGCACTCGTTCCGTTTGAATGCCCGATTATCGGGCCTAAAGTTGTCCATACAAATAATCAGGAATTACAATGCCAAGCAATAGCTAGGTTCGATAATACCGTCATTTCAGAGGTTTTCGACTGAGACAATCCAATCTACAGTCGTTGTGTCGGTGACAGATTAGTGATCTAGATCGTTGGAAGGTGAGAATATCGTCAATATTTTCAGTTTGATAACCAGTAGAGGTGGAATTTACGCATGACCGGCGCTCATTGATCTCAAAATCTCGGATGGCGTGTTTAAGGCTATTGAAAAAGTCCGGACAATATGAAATGGATCTGTTTTGATAGAAGCGGATGAGTTGCTAATGGAATGTCGCTTCAGGGGAGCAATAATGGCTGAAACAGATCTGCTGTGGGCACCTTCGCGCGAGGCGATTGCAGCAAGCCCAATGTTCGCTTTCATCGAACGTTGCAACCGAGATTTTGGGATTTCGCTGGATGATTACGGGATGCTGCATGCGTGGTCAGTGGCAGAGCGTGAAAAATTTTGGTCTACCATATGGGATTTCTGCGGGGTCAAAGGGGAGCGAGGCGACACGATTCTTGCCAATGGCGATATTATGTTGGAGGCACGCTTTTTTCCAGACGCCACGCTTAATTTCGCAGAAAACCTCATGCTCTTGGAAGGTAATGAAGATGCCCTCATTTTCCGTGGCGAAGACAAGGTAGAGGAGCGCTGGTCCCACAACCGTTTGCGAGACTTGGTCTCCCGATTGCAGCAGGCCTTTTGTGATCTCGGCATTGGTAAGGGTGATCGGATCGCGGCCATGATGCCGAACATGCCAGAAACCGTGGCATGCATGCTTGCCGCCGCGTCGATTGGCGCGATCTGGTCGTCTTGTTCTCCCGATTTCGGAGAGCAGGGCATGCTCGACCGTTTCGGACAGATTGCCCCGAAGCTGTTCATTGCCTGTGATGCCTATTGGTATAATGGCAAGCTTCAAGATGTGTCGGCGAAGGTCTCGGCCACGGCTGTAAAGCTTGGCGTCCCAACGGTGATTGTGCACTACGCGGGAGACCCACAGGCTCTGGTTCGACGCACGACAAATGCGCGCACACTGGATGAGCTCGTTGCCAACTATCACCCGAAAGCGTTGGAGTTCGTACAACTACCGTTCTCCCATCCGCTTTATATTCTCTTTTCTTCCGGCACGACCGGTGTGCCGAAATGCATCGTGCATTCGGCCGGCGGCACACTCCTACAACACCTGAAGGAGCACAGGTTGCATTGTGGGCTGCAGCCTGGTGAGCGGCTTTTCTATTTCACCACGTGCGGCTGGATGATGTGGAATTGGCTTGTTAGCGGCCTCGCTTCCGGCGCCACCCTGTGTCTTTACGACGGCTCACCTTTCGCCCCTTCCAGCGATATCCTCTTCGACTATGCCGAGGCGGAGAAATTTGCCATCTTTGGCACTTCAGCCAAATACATTGATACCGCACGCAAGGGCGACCTAACACCTTGCTCGAGTCACGACCTTTCGAGCCTGAGGTTAATTGTATCGACTGGTTCGCCGCTATCGCCGGAGGGCTTCACCTTTGTATATGAGAACATCAAGGCGGATATTCAGCTTGCTTCGATTTCCGGTGGCACGGATATCGTTTCCTGTTTTGTCCTCGGTAATCCCCTGCAACCGGTCTGGCGTGGCGAAATTCAGGGTGCTGGTCTCGGGCTTGCAGTCGATGTCTGGAATGAACAGGGTCTGAGCATACGTCGTGAAAAGGGCGAGCTTGTCTGCACCAAGGCCTTCCCCTCGATGCCTATCGGCTTTTGGAATGACCCCGATCGTGCCAAGTACAAGACGGCCTATTTCGAACGCTTCGACAACGCCTGGTGCCACGGGGATTTTGCTGAATGGACGGAACACGGCGGCCTAATCATCCATGGCCGTTCTGATGCCACCTTGAACCCCGGAGGGATCCGTATCGGCACGGCCGAAATCTACAGTCAGATCGAACCGATGAATGAAGTTGCCGAGGCGCTCTGCATCGGGCAAGATTGGGACAATGACGTGCGCGTGGTGCTTTTTGTTCGGCTCGCAGCGGGCGTCGATCTCACCGAGGATCTCATCGACGCTATAAAGACCCGCATCCGCACTGGAGCCTCTCCTCGTCACGTGCCGGCGAAGGTGATTGCTGTTCCCGATATTCCGCGCACCAAGTCCGGCAAGATCGTCGAACTGGCCGTGCGCGAGGTGATGCACGACCGCCCAGTCAAAAACAAAGATGCTCTGGCCAATCCGGAAGCACTCGATTTTTTTGATACGGTTTGCCGCGCCCAACTGCGGATTTAGAATGAATGCAAGTGTCGTCTGCGAGGAGCTTGATGCAGCATCGGATGGTACTGCGCACCGGCAGGCTCAACTACCCAGGCATTTCCGGTTCTCACTGCCCGTGAAAGTAAAGTAATTTGTTGTTTTCTCACGCAAATCAAAGGAATTCTGATGTCAGGGAGCTTCGTGCAATACACCTTCATCTTGATCCATGGCTCTTGGCACGACGGCCGAGCGTGGAGAGACGTGTGCGAACGCCTTGTTCAAAATGGCCACATCGCCCACGCACCAACCTTGGTCGGACACGGACCTGTTGCCGACAAGAGCGTAGGGCATGAAGACTGCGTCCAATCAGTTTTGGACTATATTCAGGCGCATGATCTCACCGACTTCGTTTTAGTCGGCCACAGTTTCGGGGGGACAATCATTCAGCGTGTTGCCGAGAGGCAGCCAGATCGGGTTCGGCGCTTGGTCTTCTGCAACGCGTTTGTCCTTAAGGATCAGGAGAGCCTTGCCGACAATCTGCCGCCTCAAGCCAGCCAAATGTTCGAGCAGCTGGCGCAACCGGATGGCGGTGTAATGCTTCCTTTTACGCTTTTTCGCGAGGCATTGTTCAACGACGGAGATCTAGCGCAGGCGCAAGAAGCATATCAATTCCTGTCTCCAACCCCGAGACGTAGTCAGACAGACAAAGTCTCTTTGCCGAACTTCTTCTCTCTTCCAATTCCAAAAAGCTACGTCAATTGCACGGAGGATATTGCTCTTCCTCCCGGCCCGGACCAAGGGTGGCACCCACATCACTCAAGTCGTTTGGGCCTCTACCGTTTGGTTCAGATCCCGGGTAGCCATGAAGTGATGTTTATCAACCCTGCTCTTTTCGCTGACGCAATTATCAAAGCTGGAAGGGACTAGTCGACAGCACGGCCCCGACCTCTCGCTACTGGGGGTCTGTTAGCGCTAGCCAGCGGCACACAAGACGTCGCTCGCGCAAGAAAAAAGCTTGCGATCGGTGCATTGGGACCCTTAGATCGACTAGGCTACTATCTCGGACACGGAGACTTCAAAGCGACGAGCGAATCCTCGAGCTTCTCACCTGTGGTGAGAGCATCTCGCAACATATCGGCGGGGAGCCGCGCGGTAGTTACACTTTTTACTCGATCTCCTGGTTTGTGAAACACGTCCTTGGCGACAATCTGGCCGCTTGATGGAGAAGTAAGCGATAAGTTGTGCCTGCCTCGAATAACACGGATCAGCTCAAATTCAGAGACAGGCACGGAAGGGTTACTTGATCAGTTGAGAGGTTGCCATTGCCGGACGGCGTCCCAAAATGCGCACTTATGTGTCTCTGCAAAATTGCGGATCGACTTGATGCCGGATGGCTCCATCGAGATAACGGGATCGTCTTGTCTGGTGGTCGGCGAGAAACCTGCCGGCAGGGCACCGGTCGAGGCAAAAGTTGCCCAAAGTTTCCGCATGGCGCTGGCGAGCCTGGCTTGTTCCGGGGTGAAAGGTGCGACATTGCCTTTGTGGACGCCGCGCCATCCTGGGAAGATGTACTGGATTTCGTGGGTGTGCGATGCGCGAAGTGGAAATGAGACAGCAGGTAAGATACCTGGTGAGTTGGGATCGTTGAACTCGCCTGCATATACGGTCACAAATTTGGATGCATCGATATTGAAGCTTCGCGGTTGGCAGATTGCCCCGTGGTCGCTGCTGGCGGTCGCCAATGCTTCCGCGGTCGAGCCAAAATCCTTGAGGGGGTAGGCCTTTTCTACAGCTTTCGCGTTTGCTCCATAGATGGTCTCGATCTGGGTGGAGTAATCTGCCGCCTTTAGTATTGGCTGGCCGCTAATCTCTCCAAAAAATGCTTGGAACCAACGATCCTCGTCATGGTCAGTCACCGCAAAAATTGGTACCCGGTTGAAATGGCCCGACCTGATCGCGTCCTTGATATTACTCGTAAGAACGTGGCCGTCGTTGACCGGCAACGCGGCGCAGCACGCAGTTCCAAAGGAACCCTGTGCAGCCAGGATGGCTTCGACCGGGAGCTTGCGCAGGCACTCCGCGGTTTGCGATGCACAGCCCGCGGCCGCGGCGAATGACATACCAGTCTTCTCGGCATCAGCTAAGGAAGTCAGGGGACTAAAATATCGAGCAGGGCTTTGCAGGATGGCTTTTTGGAATAGCCCGCCTGCAAGCGGCGATATCAGATGGAAAAGGACGTCCGTTGCCCCGGTCGACTCGCCAAAGATCGTGACATTCCCTGGATCTCCCCCGAATCCTTTGATGTTGTCCTTTACCCATTGCATCGCGAACTGTTCATCACGCAGTCCGTAGAAGGTGGTTTCACCCTGGCCGTCGAGCGCTGGATGCACAAGCGCACCAAGAGCCCCCAGCCTGTAGTTGATGGTAACGACGACAACGCCTTGCTCCTTTGCCAGGACGCTCCCATCATAAGAATTACTCATCCCGGTGGTTGCACCACCATGGATCCAGAACATGACCGGACGATCTCGCGCGTTGTCCGGCGCAAAAACGTTGAGGTAGAGGCAATCTTCATTGGGACTGGCATCGGCAAAATCGCCAAGTTCTTTAACCTGAGCGCATACCTTGCCGAACTCCGTCGCCTCCCTTACACCCTTCCAGCTTTCAGGTACAGTGGGATTGGCCCACCGGAGGTCGCCGACCGGAGGCTTGGCATAAGGAATACCTAAAAACTTTGAAATGCCCTCGGCATGGGCTCCTCGCACCATCCCAGATGCGGTCTGAACGACTGGGGCATCCTGAGAATTCGCTGCCGACACACCTGCGACGGTCAGCCAAAGACCGATAGTAAGTGCAAGCAGGAACATCGCAGCTAGCCACCTCCCCTTCGCATATTCGTAAACGTTCGTTGTTGCTGGTATTGAGAACATGAAGGCATCCTTTTGGGTTCGATGTTGTCAAAGCGGATGAGCGAGGAATGAAAGCTGTCTAAACTCGGAAAGATCCATATTTCCAACGCTTGCTTCGTCGGTGGCACGTGACTGCGTGCAGGTGACAGCATGGCCGGCCTGCCGAGTAGCCTTTGCAGTCGGGATTGGGATCATGCCCACTCATTCCACCGGCCCTGGAGTGCCGGATCCTGAGGCGCCGGCTGCAGGAGTGACAGACAGGTCTGCGACGCGTTTGCGCGACACCCCGTTGCGTGATGCACGCAGCTCGGCGATCCCTGTCATCATTCCCGAAAGCAGAACGATTGTGCCGCCAACCAAGACGTAACCGGTGGGTACGTCGCCAAATATCAGAAAGCCGAGCAGAAGCGAGAAGATGACCGACAGATACTCGAATGGCGCGATGATCGAGGCACTGGCATAGCGATAGCTTTCTGTCATCAGTATCTGCGCAACTCCTCCAAGAATACCGGCCGCTAGCAACGAGGCCACGCTTTGCAGGTCCATCGGCCTCCACCAAAATGCGCTCATTGCCGCGAAACCCGTCGATGTACACGAGAACCAGATAACGATCGTGGTTGATCGTTCAGACCTTACAAGCTGCTTTACGAGCATCATTGCCCAAGCCGAAATCACCGCGCCGACAAGGCCTGCAAAGATCCCCTTTGTCCGCGTTAGCGATGGAACGGGCTCAACCGAAGCAAGCAACACGTCAGGCAAGCAGATAATTAAAACGCCGCAGAGACCGATCGAGACGCTGCTCCACTCGAGCTTTCGCACGGGTTCGCCAAAAACCGTCGCGCCAAAAACGACCACGAAAAACGGCATTGCGTAGCCCAGGACAATAGCCTGCGCGAGTGGCAAGACGGCTAGGGAGTAGAACATCAACGTCATACCGACGGCTCCCACCAAGCCCCTCCCGATATGGCCGGATACGTTTTGTGTCTTAAAGCATTGAGATAATTGTCCGCGCCATGTGAGAAACGTGATTATTGGAAGCAGTCCAAATAGAAATCTAAAGAACAGCAATTGCCCGGCAGGCAGGTCGCCCGCCGCCTTTACAAAGATTGACATAATCACGAAAAGTACAACCGACGTGGTCTTCAACGAGATGGCCAACAGAGGCCTATCAAGAGCCTTAGACGATAGCGCTGCTCGTTGCCTGCCTGTGTTTGTCATCACTGATCAGTTGTCCGTTCGCCCAAATTTAGGTCATGCTCGCAAGTCCCGCGATTGAAGAAGCGCGAGGGTGTTGCCAGGCTTGTGTGCCGCGTTGCGCGCCCGCTAAACGACGGGTCTCCGCAGTAGGGGAGCGCGTTCGAATGGGAAGGAGAGTTTTCAGTGTCGCGGCAGGACCAAGCTCTCGCTATTGCTCCAAAACGCCATGACCTCGGAGCCCTCCACAAAGTTTGGTCGCTTCTGGCCCTCGATACACTGTTCCAACGCCACCAATTCTTGCCCTGCACTGTTCACAACAACGTATTTCCGCGACCTACCGAGATAAATCATGCTTTTGACATGGCCGCTTAGAGCATTTGCGCCCGAGGGACCGCCGCCGGGCGTCGTGACTTGTATCCTCTCCGGTCGAACCACCAGGACTGCACGATCGCCATCGTTAAGTGCGGAAGGCGCCCGGCCTCGCATGCGAGAGGTTCCATCGACAATACAGTCGCTCCCGTCAGTACCTACGACAGAAACGGGTATGCAGTTGGATTCGCCGATAAAGTCCGCAATGAAAAGCGAACCGGGGTTCTCATAAATATCCTGTGGCGTGCTCAGTTGCTCGATTCTTCCCTTGTTGAAGACCGCAACCCTGTCACTCATGACCAACGCCTCCTCCTGATCGTGAGTCACATAAACGATCGAGATGCCACGCTCACGATGCAAACGCATGAGTTCTATCTGGATCTGTTCGCGTAGTTTTTTGTCGAGCGCACCAAGCGGCTCGTCCATAAGCAAGAGCCGCGGTCGAAACACCATGGCCCGGGCCAATGCGACGCGTTGTTGCTGTCCTCCTGACAGCTGCGCTGGGTAACGATTGTCGACGTCGTGCAGCCCAACGACCTCCAGCACCTCCTTCACGCGCTGCTTGATCTCGGCGGATTTCACGCCGCGGGCCTCAAGCGGGAAAGCGACGTTCTTATACACCGTCATATGGGGAAAGAGCGCATAGTTCTGGAATACAACACCGATGTTGCGCTTATGCGGTGGCAATGGATCCAGGGGCTCACCGTCGAGTAAGATTGAACCAGATGTCGGCGACGCCAAGCCGGAGATCATCTGGAGTGTTGTGGTTTTTCCTGAACCCGATGGACCAAGAAGCGTGAGGAACTCCCCCTCCCTCATCGCGAAAGACACTTTGTCAACCGCGTTGAATCCGTCATAACGCTTGCATAGCATCGACGCTTCTAGGATGTGTTGAGCCATTTGTGAGGTTCCCTTTTCTTATTTAACGTGCCCTTGGGCAGTGGTCAGTATTTCTCCATCCCCGTGCCGCGACGAGACAGCAGCGTGTCGATCAACAGCAGGATCAGAGTGAAAATGA
Source organism: Rhizobium sp. GW821-FHT14E12 (assembly GCF_058803745.1). Classification (NCBI taxonomy): domain Bacteria; kingdom Pseudomonadati; phylum Pseudomonadota; class Alphaproteobacteria; order Hyphomicrobiales; family Rhizobiaceae; genus Rhizobium; species Rhizobium sp. GW821-FHT14E12. The sequence goes on along the minus strand of NZ_JBXAPH010000007.1, from coordinate 61,249 downwards.
ATAGACCGGTTGCTATCGCAGAGATCGTAGGGTCGACTTCCCCACGAACATCAGCCCACATCTGCACAGTGATTGGCCGCACGGAGGGTGAACTGAGAAACATCGAGACGACCAACTCATCAAAGGACATGACGGCGGCAAACAACAATCCGGAAAAGATCGCCGGTCCAATCATCGGTACCGTAATCAGAAACAACACGCGAATGGGAGACGCTCCCAGCGTTAATGCGGCTCCCTCCACGTTTGTCCTGACCGTTCGGAGCGATGCAAGCGTTACCGAAAAAACGTAAGGAATCGTAAGTAGGACATGCGCCAGGATCATGCCGGTATAAGTGCCGGCCAGTCCCCATGACCTGAAGACACCATAGATTCCCGCGCCAATGATAATCGTTGGTATCACCAATGGTGACATGATAACGCCGGAGAGCACGCCAGCATAACGCCCCTCACTTCGCGCGATCCCAATTGCCGCCCCGGTGCCCAAAATCGTTGCGATTAATGTCGAAGGCAATGTGATGAGCGCGGTAGTTTTCAGAGATGACACCCATTTCGGGCTTGCAAGAACAGTCTCATACCATTGCAAAGACAGCCCCGGCGGCGGGAAAGTGAGAAATTTCGCCGAGCTGAACGAAAGAATAGCAATGATGACCAGTGGAGCGAGCGTGTAGATAATAATCAGCACGACGATGATTGACCGCAAAAGGGTCCAGCCGCTTTGTTTCATGGTTTTACCTCCAGAGTCACTATCTACCGATCCATTTTCGCCTGGATCGCGCCAACAGCGATAAAGGTGCGAATACGATCAAAACACCAATGAGGAGTGAGGTACAAAGTGCCCCGGCAATGCCCCAGTTTCCCAGTTGCCCAACCTGCAGGGCAATGAGCTGACCGACCATCAGATCGCCGCGACCACCAACGAGCGACGGGGTCACGTAGTATCCAAGACATAACACGAAGACGAGAGTGCACCCGGAGATGATGCCAGGCATCGATATCGGCAAGTAGACTTTGAAAAACGCCGATATCGGTCCAGCGCCCAGTGTCGATGCGGCTTTCACGATGTTACTGTCGATTTGAGACATCACGGAGTAGAGCGGCAAAACCATCAGCGGTAGCATGACATGGGTCATGGCTATAAGGACGCCGGCGCGATTGTAAATCAGAGATAATGGACCTGAGGTCAATCCGATATACTCTAGCGTCTGATTGATAATGCCGTTGTCCTGCAGCAGAACCATCCACGCAAAACTGCGCACCAACAGGCTTGTCCACAACGGTACCAATATCACGAGCATCAGCATTTTTCTGATGCCGGCGCGCGCGTGGGAAATCGTGTAGGCAAGGGGATACCCAAGGAAGAGCGACAGCAACGTGACGCTACCGCTGATGACAACGGTATTCAGCGCAACCTTCAGATACAATGATTGCGTTAGGATTTTCTGGAAGTTCTGCAGTCCCCAACTAGGTTCGCTAAAACCACGACCGAGCAGCATGGCTACCGGGACGGCCATGACGACAACGATGAACAGGACCGTTGGGAATATAAGCCAAACCCGTAAATCTAGCTTGGGCAACGAAAGCCGCGCGCTTTTTTCGCGCCGCGTGCCGATTGTGCTGTCGACCAATGATGATACCTCTTGATTTGTTCCGCCCTCAATCCGACGATCGATAGGTGCCGCCTCGCGGTTCGGGTTGGCGATCAGAGAAGCAGCCATTCTTGCCAGCGTTCCGTCACTTCCTTTAGACGTGAACCCCAATAAGCGGCATTGATACCCACCCCTTTCGGGTAGTTCTCTTTGGCAGTTGGCAGCCATGGCAAATAAGAGGGATCGACAAAGTCGAATGCCGCCGGATTTGCGGGACTGCTCACAAATCCGGTGATCATCTTGGCTTGGTTCTCAGGTTCGAGCATGCTGTTGACAAACGTCCAGGCCAATTCCGGGTTTTTAACGTTCTTTGGAACGATCACCGGCGTGTTTGTACGCAAATGACCGTCCCAACTAATGGCAACCTTGGCGCCGTTTTTCACCGCGCCGAAAGCTCGAGCCGAGAACATGTAACCGCATGTGACCGCGCCGTCGATGATGAGTTGCTGCGACTGGGCGTGGGTACTGTAAAAGATCGTCTGGTTCTTGATCGTATCCAGTTTCTTGAAGGCACGATCGAGGTCTAGGGGATATAGATCCCTCATATTGACGCCGTCGGCCATAAGCGCGCCTTCCAATGTGGCGCTAGGCGAGCTATTCATCATCCGCTTGCCCGGGAATTCATCTAGATCGTAAATGTCAGCCCATGTCTTGGGGACCCTGCGGCCTTCGAAGGCTGGCTCGGAGTAGGCAATTGTAAAGGCGCCGCTCTCGATTCCAATCCCGTACTCGTACTGAAACTCCTTCGAGATACGAGACATGTCGACAATTGAGGGATCCGGCTTTGCAAGATAGCCGTCTCCGGCGAAACCGAGCATCATCTGTTCATTGACGCAGACCACATCCCAGTCGTTGTTGCCGGCTTCCAGCATGAGACGCAAACGCGCGTCGTCCACAGGACCATCGACTACGATATCTGCGCCGGTCTTTGACATGAAGGGTTTTATGTAAGCCACCTTCTGCGCTTCTTCGTATTGTCCTCCCCAGGTAGCGTAGACGAGCTTTTGGCCCTTAAAATTCGTTGCTGCAGCACTTTTACGAGGCATAAGCATACTGGCGCCCGCCCCGGCGCCCATTAACAGTACCGATCTTCGATTGAAGGTCATTGTTCGTTCCCATTTTTTGTTGGTTCGAAGGGGCTGTTGGTTGGCCAACAGAAGGACGGCCTTCCAGTTGGGTTTTAGCCCAATAGATTTCCCCGAAGTGTTGATGCGGCGTATTCGGTACGAAAGAGCCCCCGGCGCTGGAGTTCCGGCACGACAGAACGGCAGAACGCCTCGTGCGATGACGGAAAGATGGATGGCATCAAAACAAACCCGTCGCAAACGCCGCTTTCGAAAATCTCCTGGAGACGATCGGCAACTGTGGTCGGGGAGCCCACGATACTATTTCCTCGACGACCTTCGGAAGCAGCCTCCTTGAGGCCGACATTCTTCTCCTTCGCCCTCTCCTTGAGTGCCGCCTCAATGCCATAGGCACCCTGGTTGCCGCGCGAACTCGCGATCTCCGCCTCATTCTTGATCTTGGATAAGTCCGTACCAACCGACAGAGATGCGTAGGCGAGATCGTATTCCGGCGCAGACAGGCTATCCAGATATTCTAGTCTTTCTTGCGCAATGGCGTCGGTCTCCGCCACGAAAATGGTGGCTCCCGGCAATATCTTGCAACTGCCAGGTTCGCGTCCCGCGGCGACGATGCGCTGATTCATATCGTCGTAAAAGCTGCGCATTGTCTCTATTCCAGACTGAGGCGTGAAGATAACTTCTGCCCATTTGGCTGCGAATTCGCGACCCTTTGGCGAGCTACCTGCCTGCATGATGACAGGATGTCCTTGCGGACTGGGCGGCGTCGCTATCGGCCCCTTTGTCCGAACCCAACGTCCTTCGTAATTGACGTAGTTGATCTTTGAGGGATCGACGAAAAGACCTTTTTCCTTATCCATGATGAAAGAGTCAGGAGCCCAGCTCTTCCAAAGTGCCATGCAGGCTTGGAGCACTTCGTCCGCGCGATCATAGCGCTCGTCATGCGGCGGAATACCATCCATCCCAGCATTCTGCGCCTCCAGGTCTGACGTAGAGGTCACGACATTCCAGGCAACCCGGCCGCCGCTCAGCACATCGATTGACGCAAGGCTACGCGCCAGGTGATAGGCATTGAAAAAGGATGTTGATACGGTCGCGCCGAGACCGAGGTTCTTGGTAACCCGCGCCATGATCGGCAGCACGGTCATTGGATCCAGGTAGCTGTGCTGGCCGCCAACGCGAAGAAACAGGTCGGGACTTCCACCGTAGGTGTCCGGCACCCCGAAGAAATCGGCAAAAAACATCCCGTCGAGCTTGGCTGCTTCGAATGTGCGAGCTGCATCTTCGTAGCGACTGGGTGACAAAATATCATGCAAAGTGGCGTCGGGATGGCGCCAACCACCAGAATGCAGAGCCGTCGGACCGGTCTTCATGTAGGCGATCAGGTGCATCAACTTTTTTGCCATGTGCGACTCCCGTCAGGCTGAATTTTGTGAAGTCCCCTTCGTTCCGGCATAGCGCGAACGCTCGCGCAGTGAGACTGGGCGACGCTCGGCAGTTCGCAGAACTGTTCTTATGAAAGAAACGTAGCAAACATGCGGACAAATATCAAACGAAAAATATAAATGTCCGGTCATTTGATTTGGCGAGCACGGGACGGGCCTGTTGGTGCTTCGGATCGCTGGAAATATTCGGCCGGCAGGGTGACGGAAGAAGTCCCTCACCCATAATTGCGTATCAGCTAAGCGCTTTGGTGAGCCGTCATGCTTCGGATGACGTCATCGGGGAAGATCGGAACGCGACTAAAGCTTGCATGAAAGGGAGATAAAGCGTCAGTTATCGCAAGTGCTATCGCAGGTACACAGCCCACGATCCCGCCTTCGCCGGCGCCCTTGACGCCTCCGGGATTGGAGGTGGACGGCGTCTCAACATGATCCAGTATGACCAATGGAGAATCGAGGAACGTTGGGATTTGATAGTCGAGAAGCGTTGTAGCGAGCGGTTGTCCCTCTTCGCTAAACGGCGCACATTCCGTAAGGACCGAACCGACGCCTTGTATGATTGCGCCGACCACTTGCCCAGTGACAATCATCGGATTGAGCATCTTGCCGCAATCGTGCACCACGAAGTATTTCTCTATTTCGACACGCCCAGTATCGACGTCTACCGCCACACAGACGGCGTGGGAGGCATTGGAATAGACCGAGGTCGACGGATCAAAGACCTCCTGCACCTCGATCCCGACGCTCTCGCCTTCTGGAAGAGTGCCAAGCCCGATCATGTACGCGGTCGCGGCGAGTTCAGATATATCGATAAACTGATTTGTATCGCGAACAGCTGCCTTTCCATCCGCCAGATCAACATCCTCCGGCGAACAATCCATCAAGTGCGCCGCAATCCGGCGCAACTTCGCGCCGACTTTTTCCCCTGCCTTGATGACCGCACCACCGCAGACCACAGCCGCTCGGCTCGCACCGGCTCCGGTGCCAAATGGCATCGTATTGGTGTCGCCTTGATCAACGGTTACGTCATCGATCGACATGCCGAGATGGTCGGCCACGATCTGGGCAAATACCGTCTCGTGTCCCTGTCCCTGACTTGCGACGCTGACATATACGGTGACTTTACCGTCAGGCTCCATCTTGACGATCGCGCGGTCGTATCCCGGCCACCTGGAAGCCTGGCCACGGGCGCGTGCGATCGACGTTCCCTGGCCAGTATGGTCTGTGATTGTCGATATGCCGATACCGCGATATTTGCCATCGGTTCCCAGGCGACCCGAGAGGTTCTCTTTGAACTCCCGATAACCGGAAAGCTTCAGGACCCGTTCGAGGCACTCCACGTGGCTTGCAGTGTCATGCACCACACCAACGGCATTCGCGTAAGGAAGATCCGACACCGAAATAAGATTCTTGCGGCGGATTTCAATTGGATCGATCCCCAACTTCGCAGCCATGCGCTCCATCAACGTTTCCATTGCCAGGACGTTAATGGGCGCCGCTACTCCTCTATAGGAGGTTGTCGGCGGTTTGTGTGTGATGACTGTGGCAACATCGAACCCGTAATTCGCCACCCGATATGGACCCATCATATGATGGGCGACGGCAGCCGCCTCCAGCGCGGACGTACTGATCCAGAGCGGATAGGCACCAATGTCAACGCGGGACCTGATACGCACTCCGAGCAGGATACCGTCATCATCGCAGGCGATCTCGACGCCGAACTGGAAATCCCTCCCCTGAAGCAGGATGAGATCCTCCTGACGATCCGCCATCCATTTGATCGGTCTCTTCAGCTTACGAGCGATCACCGCTCCAATGACGTCCTCGGAATAGGTGACGCCCTTCATGCCGAAGCTTCCGCCAATCTGAGGTGCAACGACCCGAACATTTTTTTCAGGCATGCCAAGTGCTTGGGCCAACTCCCATCGCATCTTATGTGGAAACTGAGCACAGGAGATATGATCCAGCATTTTCAGACCGGGGTCATACCGGGTCAAGAACCCACGCGGCTCCAATGGAACAGCAGAAACACGGCCGCTACAAAAAACATCGCCTATCACGTGCGAGGCGCTGGCAAAAACGTCGTTTGTATCCGGGGTGCCCCCAATTTGTCGGAAGATGACATTGCTGGACAGGTAGTCATGCACCAGCGGCGCGTCGGGCGCGCTTGCCTGCTCTATCGTCAGCGCCGCCGGCAGGGCATCGAAGTTCACCTCTATGAGTTCACGCGCGTCCTCGGCCAAGTAAGCGTCGTCCGCCACAACCACGGCAACAACTTCGCCAACGTGGCGCACGATATTAGTCGCCATGCAGAGCCGTTCAAGCTTTGGTTGTCCAGGCGGCGTTGGCGACAACATTGGTCTTGTCAGCGCAATGAGGTCTGCGCCCGTATAGACTGCGACGACGCCAGGTGCGGCGCTGGCCGCCGAAACGTCAATCGACAGAATTCGGGCATGCGCATGCGGACTGCGAAACATAGCGAGATGCAAAGTGCCGTGAGGCTCGTCGATATCGTCGATGTATCGTCCAAGCCCGCGTAGAAGTCGCTCATCCTCGCGCCTCACGACGGGGCTTCCGGTGTACAATTTCGGATTGCTGATACTCATTTTGTACCCTTCGAAATCAGTTTGTTGCCACGGATGACACGGCCGTTGCGCAATCCCAGGGCTGTCCTTAACGACGCCAGCTTCAAGCTGGCAAACTTTGAAACCCTCGCTTAGACCAGGTCAGTGCTCTTTCCCGATATCGCGTGCACGATGGATCTGCATGACATAAGCCATCTGGTCTGCAGGGTGCCAATTGAACGATGCGATAAGGACATTCTTCTCAGTAATGTAGCGCCGAAGGAGCTGAAGCGACCACGATCCTGGGCGCAATCCGAGATGCCGCGCGAAGTCCGCGGGCATTTGCACAGCCCGAATTTCCTGGACGACTTCCTCAATAGATGTTCCTGCGTGCCTTTCGAGAAAGGCAAAGAACGGACCCTGATATTCTGTAAGTTCCGTTATCTGGGGCAGAAACTGCTTGGGAATGTAACTCTGGACATAGCAAATCGGGCGGCCGCCCTCTTCCGTCCACCTCACGCCACTAACCAATATCCACTCGTCATGTCCGGCTGACTCGTCTATCTGACTTGCAATCTCAGGCGAAAGACTAACGACCTCTGTCGACAACACCGCAAAGTAGGTCTGTTTGGAGACCTGGAACAATTCCTCCAAAGACGTAAATGCCTGCTGGTAGCTACTGCGAGTGCTGCTCGACACCACGCGCGTCCCTACGCCCTGTTTTCGATCGACGTATCCACGCGTGCTAAGCTGTCGCAGGGCTTCACGCACTGTGGATCGGCTGGCGGTGAACTCCTGTGTAAGTTCGAGTTCCGTCGGAATGAGAGTTCCCACAGGATAGGTTCCAGCGGTGATCCGATCCTCTAGTGCCTTTTGTATCTGCATATAGCGCGGACGCTCGTCCACATGGTCGATAATTGCGTTTTCCATATATTCCCATCAGCGCTTCAGCGCCCACCGTTGCTGTATAGCCCTTGCTCAATCGTTGGCGTAGCAGCACCACTCTCTCGAGCAATTGAGGCCCATCGACTGCGGGCACGATCTACTTGTTCAGAGCGAGATATTGCTCAGGCGCGCGTCGGAGCTCCTCGCGATTGATTGTCGCTTCCTGGAGATCAAGGTTTTTTAGGGTGGCTTGATAGGACCCGTCAGTAATTGCCGACTCCATAGCCAGCATCAGCGCTTCTTTTAATTCCGGACGCTTCTTTGAAACGAGCATAGCCAGCATTGAAAAGCGGTTGTCCAGCAGGTTGGGCGCGACCTCAAGAGCGGTGTTCTGGGTCTGAATATATTTGCCGACGGCGCTTCCCACCATCACGCCCTCGCTTCGGCCGTTGGCAACTGCTAGCTGACTCGCGTTCCCGTTCGGGTAGATGTCGCTGCGGATAGCGGGCTTGCCAGTGGCGACACAATCTTGGGACAGACTGTCAACTACGCCAACCTGAGCGCTTCCCTGAGTCACGGCGAGAAGATGTCCGCACAAATTATTGATGTCGACCGCAACGGCTCCCTTCTTCACCAGAAGCGAGAAGGTTGATTTATAATAGGGGACAAAATCGACAACCTTCGTGCGTTCCGCGGTGATGCCGAGTGAAGGGGAGACGTCAAACCGACCGGATTCAATGCCATTGATCATCACCGGAATCTGATTGAGATCAACCCATTGAGGCTTGAGACCAAGCTTCGCGCTCAGAAGATTTACAACTTCGACATCAATTCCTGCCGGGTTATTGGCGGCGTCATAGTATGAAAATGGGGCCCATTGCATCATGATCGCCACCTTTAATAGCCCGCTGTCGCGTATCTCTTTCGGCAGGGCTTCCCGGGCAGCCGGGTCGATGCCTGCGGCATGAGCGGCACCCGCAGCAACCAAAGTTGCTGCAAATAGCGTTACGAGCATGCGTTTTAGGAAAGCGGGTTTCATCTGAATAATCCTTAGCGAACCAATCGGTGATCATAAGAAAGCGGAAAGATGGACATTCAACCACCTCGCTCGATCCAGCTAAAGTTATACGGACAGATTTAATATTCAAGCGTTAAATGTACGAACTTATTCGGGCGAAACGCAATCATTTGCGTCTTTCTTGTGATTCGCTAGCACGGAGCAAAGGAGGTCGTTGAAAGCACTGGGAATTTTAGAAACGCCTTTGCATTTCGTCCTGTCGGTAAAAATTTACGATCTGTGGATGGGTATCGGGTCTCACGCACATGATGACATGGTGAAGAACTTCGCCGCCGGCGGAGTAGAAACCGCGATTTAGCAATAGCACGGGCTGGCCCGGTGTCAGCTCCAGCTTGGCGGCGGCGTCGAATGGAGGAATGATGGCTGAGGTTACTTGCCGTGCCCGGATCGAGCGCACGCCTGCGAATTCTTCGGCCTGGTTCACAAAGAATCCCTTGCCGATAATATCGCTGGGAACGCGAGCCGCGTACTCTTCTCGACTGAGCAACGTCGAGTGAATGATTGGCTGGCCGTCGTTGCGCATAATCGTGATAAGACGAAAGAGCCTCTTGTCCATTGCAACACTCATGGACTTAGCGATCTCTGGGTAGTCGCTTGCGGGCACATATGATGCCGAAATCATTTCGGTTTCATATGATTTGGAGATCATCATATCCAGCGACCCAGCCGACCAGGTTGCCTCCGCCGGAGTTCGCTGGACGATTGTCGTTCCGGATCCTCGCCTGCGCTCAATAAACCCCTCGGTGACGAGTTTTTGCAGGGCCGCCCTCACGGTGTACCTGCTCACCTCGAATTCCTCCATCAATGTGAGCTCGGGTGGCAAGCTCCCGCTATCATCGTACTCATGCGACAATATTCGTTCCCGAAGGATCTTGAAGATGCGATGATTTTTTGGGTCTGCGTCGTTTTTGTCAGCCAGCATTTTATCTCCGGGCGCTTCGCTTGGATCGCATCGTACGGGTAACTTAGCGCGGCGTATAGGCAATGCGCCTAAACAAACGCCATGAAAATGCAAGATTTTTATCACGAAAGGCACCATCGTTTGCAAGAGGTCAGGTGCGATCCGGCCGGTCAAACGCTCAAGTATTCCGCAAGCACGCCAGTTTGCTGTTTCAACTCCGACATCTTGCCCACGTAACGGATCACACCCTTCTCGATGATGGTCGCGTCGGTCGCGATCAACGCGGCGAAATGCAGGTTTTGTTCGGAGACGATGATTGTCAAACCCTCCTCCGCCACACGCTTGATAGAGTAGGCCATCTCCTCGACAATCTTGGGGGCAATTCCTTCGGACGGTTCGTCAAGCAACAGCAACGACGGATTGCCCATCAACGTCCGTGCAATAGCAAGCATTTGCTGTTCGCCACCGCTCATCTTACCACCTGGCCGATCGCCCATATTGCCAAGATTTGGAAACAGCTCGAATAACTTCTCAGGCGTCCAATGCGGCACCCCCGTTCGCGACGGCTGGGTTCCGACGAGAAGGTTTTCCATGACCGTAAGATTTTTGAATATACGACGTTCTTCCGGAACGTAGCCTATCCCCGCGTTGGCAATGCGATAACTTTGCTGGCCTGCGATTTTCTTTCCGTTAAATTCGATCGAACCGCCTGCAGGCTTCACCAGACCTATAATGGTTTTCATCAGCGTCGATTTGCCAGCACCATTACGGCCTAAAAGCGCGCGAACTTCGCCGGTTGCCATGCGCAGATCGATATCATGCAGAATATGGGCTCGCCCGTAGAACGCGTTAAGCTTCGTCACTGATAGCAGGGTATTAGCGGTCATTTGTACATGTTCCCGCTTCCGAGATAAATTTCGCGAACATCGGCGTTGTTTCGAACATCGGATGGTGAGCCCCTCGCGATGACGCGCCCGCGGTCGAGCACCACAATCTCGTCTGCGCGGCTAAAGACGATATCCATGTCGTGTTCCGTGAAGAGAACAGCAACCAGCTGTCGCCTGGCAATATCCGCAGTCAGAGCCATCAAGTCGATCCGCTCTTTCGGTGCCATGCCGGCCGTTGGCTCGTCCATCAGCAAAAGCTTCGGCCTGTTTGCCAGCGCCACCGCCAATTCCACCCGTTTCAAGTCGCCATAGGCCAATACACCGCAGCCCCTGCTTGCCTGCAGCTCCATTCCAACGAGTCCCAGAAGCTCCATGGCCTCCTTTTCATACAAACGGCCCGCCCGAGCGTACATATTTTGCAGCCTTTTGTTCTGCGACATCAGGGCGACCTGCACATTCTCGAGCACGGTCATGGAGGCAAAGGTTTGTGTGCTCTGGAATGTACGGCCAACTCCCATTCGCCAGATCTCGCGCGGATGCAGGCCGATGATCGAACGTCCTTCCAGTTCGACAGAACCTGCGTCCGCTTTGATCTGCCCGTTTAGCAGGTTGAAGCAGGTCGTCTTTCCCGCGCCGTTGGGGCCGATCAAGGCGACAAGTTTGCCTTGCTCCACATGCAGATCGATGCCTTGCACGGCATGATGTCCATCGAAGCTCTTGCAGAGCCCCTTTACGTCCAGAACGCTCATGTCATTGCCCCCGCTTTCGCGCTTCGGCAGGACCGAAACCGGTATCGGACTGGGTAGCGAGAGCCTTGCGCAGCCACTTATTCCGAACATCCGTGACTAACCCGCTAATGCCGTGCGGCATGAACAATGCCAGGCCAATAAGCAGAATGCCGAGGAACATATGCCAATGCAGAAACTGCGTCTGAAGAACAGACTTTAGCAGCTGGTAAATCACTGCGCCGATGATCGGACCGTTCATTGATTGCAACCCTCCCAGCAGTGCCATGATGAAGACGTCCAACGAGGTGGTCAGGTCGAGATATGACGGAAATGCGCCGCCCTTGAGATATAACAACAATGCGCCAGCCATTCCTGCCATTGTGCCGCTGATGGAATAGGCAATCCAACGCTGAACGTAGATGTTCAGGCCGATTGCGTCCGAGCGCTGCACGGAATCCCGGGTCGCGCGAAGTGCGTATCCAAAGGGCGAGAAGACGAGATGCCGCATGCCGACCACCCCCGCAGCACATAGGACAAGGGTCAATAGGAAAAAGACCTTGGGGTCAGTTGCCCAATCGTCTGGCCAAATTCCAATGATCCCAATCTCGCCGTTCGTGACATCGATCCATTGGTAGGCAATCGCCCAAAGAATTTGCCCAAATGCAAGCGTCAGCATACCGAAATAGATGCCTGTCAGCCTGACGGCAGCGGACCCGATAAGGATCGCGAGAAGGCCCGCTCCCAACGGCGCTATAAAGAGCGAAGGCAGCATCGCGACACCGAATAAGTTATTAAGGATCGCTGGCACGTACATGCCGATTCCCAGGAAGGCGGCATGACCAAGCGATACCATACCTCCAATCCCGGCCAGCAGGTAGAAAGTCCACGCAAGGAAGACATAAATGGTAATCTCGTTCAGCGTCGTCAGCCAGTATGGCGGAAGCACGAATGGTGCCACAACGAGCATCCCGAGTGCGATGAGCCAGAAATGGCGCTCGCCTTGCGTGGCGGGCGTCAATACGATTTCATCAGGCGCTGCCTCCACATTTTCTCGGACCTCCTTGCCGAACAGTCCTTGAGGTTTCACAAGAAGAATAATGGCCATCGTGATGAACACCAATGCCATCGACAGTTCATTGAAATAAGCAGTGCCCACCGCCGAGAGGAACCCGACGATCAATGCGGCTACTAGCGTACCAAGGATGCTGCCCATTCCACCGATGACGACCACCGCAAAGGCGTCGATCAGCAGGTTAATGTCCATGTCCAAGCTCGCTGAAACCCGCAACATGTCTAGTCCCCCAGCCAATCCCGCAAGTGCCGCGCTGAGAGCAAAAACCGAAGTGAATAGGAGGCTCTGATTTACTCCAAGCGCCGAGACCATATCGCGGTCCTGGATGGCCGCGCGCAGAAGCACGCCCCATCGAGTTTTGCGCAGCACAAAAGTCAGCGAAGCAACAATAACTAAGCTCGCCGCCAGCATCACGAGGTAATAAGCGGGGAAGGTTTGCCCCAGAATGGTAACCGGAGACGAAAATTCGGGAACAGGATCCGTCAGCAACTGGGTCGAACCCCAGATACTCGAGGTGATATCACGTATCAGCAGGAAGACCCCGAAGGTTGCGATAATCTGAAGATGGTGCGGCGCGCTATAAATGCGCCGCATGATGAGAACCTCGATAACAACGCCAACCAACGCCACGGTCAACGCTGCAATCACGACTCCCACTAAAAACCATCCCGGCCCAATCGGAAGTCGCGCAACGACCGAATAGGTGAGGTAGGCGCCTAGCATATAAAGGGATCCGTGAGAAAGGTTGTAGACGCGCGATACACCAAAGATGATCGACAGCCCCGACGAGATAATAAAAAGGACGGCAGCAATTCCGAGGCCGCTCATGGCCAGGCTCGGAATATCGGCAATGAAGTTCATAACTGATCCTCGAACTGTTGCTTGGGCTCAGTCATTCGCACCAGCGGGCCGCATGGAGAGCCCTTCCTGTTCACTGGGAAGCCCCTTTTCCCCGCTGATATATTGCCAATCCACCAGCTTAGCCTTGCCATCGGTCTCGGCTATTGATCCGACCCAGGCGCCAAGCGAAAGCTGGTGGTCCAGCCGCCAACGGCATTTGCCGATCAGACAGTCGAAATCAGCGCCGCGGAAGCCCTTGATTAAGTCCTCGACCTGGGTGGATCCAGCACGCTGTATTCCCGCTGCGATGCCTTCCACACTCAGATAGGCTAGAAAGGCGCCATAGAGCGGTTCTTCATTGTATTTCGAGCGATAGAGCTGAACGAATTCTTTCATCGGCGCCGCATCGATCTCGTTCAGCGGCAGACCATTCGTTATCCAGCCCACCGGGGCTTCGCTCCCGAAGCTGTTCAGCCATTCGGGCAAGCCAGCCTGCACGCTCACCACTTTGACCTTATCATAATAGCCACGGGCTTTGGCTTCGCGAAGGAATGCAATCATGTCCGGACCGACATGAGCTGAAAAGACGCAGTCGATACCCGATCGTTGGAACTGATCAATGGTTGCACCCGCGTTGAAGCGGCCTACCGGGGCAAGGACGTCGCTGCCCCATTTAAGATCGGGGTGCTTTCGACGCAATCCTGCCTGGAAGTCTCTGATCATGTCGGTTACTGCCTCAGACATCGGTCCGGTTCCCGCCCACTCCTTGCAATCGAGATCCTTTGCCCGTTCCGCAAGCGCCGTCGCCACAAATAGGCTTGGCGTCTGTACGCGAAAAACATACCGGCTCCCTCGCGACCATGTCATTGCGTTCGACAGTGGCTCGGTAGCGACGAAAAAAACCTTTCTGTGGTCTGCATAATTTGCGATCGCAAGGCCACTAGGAGAAAGGTAGGTACCGGCCAGGAGATCAACTCCCTGGTTCGTCACCAATTCGTTCGCGACCCGCACGGCATCTGCCGGCGAAAAGTTGTCGTCTCGATACAAGACTTCCAGTGGGCGCCCTAAAACGCCACCGCCGGCGTTGACCTTCTCTATGGCTAGGTCAAACCCCTTGCGATATCCCGCAGTGAATGCCGCCAATGCACCGCTGTAGCTATTTACTTCGCCGATGCGAATAGGTTTCTTATCCTGCGCACTAGCCGGAATCGTTGTCGCGGCTACAACTGCCGCGGCGATCAGAGCTTTCCATTTTGTCATTTTAGTTCCCCTTTATTGTTTTTGAATGCGTCGACCCGTGTTCGGCTCGAAGGCTGAAGAACCCCCGCCGCAAGGATATGAGATCGCGCTTTAGCGCTCACGGCCATGTATCTGTGCAGCAGCTTTTATAGCCGCGACGATTCCTGCATACCCTGTGCAACGGCAGAGATTTCCGGCCATATACTCTCGTATTTCCTCTTCTGTCGGATCCGGATTTTCCTTCAGAAGAGCAGTTGCGGAAATGAGCATTCCCGGAGTGCAGAAGCCGCATTGAAGCGCGTGGTTGCGGCGAAACTCCTCCTGCAGCGGAGTGAGTGCGTCTTCTTCTTCTGCCAGTCCTTCGACGGTACATATTCTCGCCTCTTTGGCTTGGACGGCCAGCATGAGACAACTGCGCATCGGACGTCCGTCAACCAGCACGGTGCAGGCACCGCATGCGCCATGTGCGCACCCGACATGCGTACCGGTGAGCCTGAGTTTGTGACGAATGAAATCTGCCAGGAGGTAGCGTCCGGAGACCTCACACGTGTGTTTCGTGCCGTTCACCGTTACGCAGATGACATGCGTTGAATCGTTCAAGCGTCCGTTCCTTTTTTGACTTTGGCACCGTCCAGTGCGCGTCTAACGAGGGCACTTGCTACTCGCCGCCGATAGTCTGCCGAGGTGAAGGCATCGTCCTGGGGATCAATGACAGACGAGGCTCTTAGGCTGGCCTCCTCCGACAAATCCGATGAGAGATCGTTGCCAATGATCATCGACTCGATGTCCCGGAGCCGGACAGGGGTTGGCTCGACGCCTGTCAACGCCAAGCAGGCGCTGCGCACCCTGCCTGCTTCATCGACGTCGATCATCGCCGCCAGCCCGACAAGCGCGACACCTTCGAGACGGATGCCGATCTCGTGGAAAGCCGTGTATGCACCCTTTGGTGTCGACGAAAAATGCGCCGATATCAGGAGTTCCTCAGGCTCAATTGCAGTCGTCATGTCACCAAGGAAGAATTCGCTCGCAGGAACTTCGCGTAGACCATCACGGCTGCCGATGACGAATGTTGCCTCCAGAGCCATTGCAACACCGGGCAGCTCGGCTGAGCGATCGGCATGGGCGAGTGTTCCGCCGATCGTTGCCCGATTGCGCACGGCTATTGGCCCTGCCCTCTCCAGCGCCCTTGCAATAAGGGGACATCGTTGTTCGGTAAGCGGCGACAGCATTGCGTCGCGTTGTCGAACCATCGCGCCGAAGGATATGCCCCGTTCGGATTCCTCGATCTTTTGTAGCTCAACGCAGCAGTTCAAATCGATGATCAGATCGTATTGGGCCATCCGTAGGTTCAAGAGTGGAATGAGGCTCTGCCCGCCGGCCAGCACACGCGCATCAGATCCGAATTCAGATAGAAGCGCTAGGACATCATCGAGACGCTCAGGCGCCCGATATTCAAAACGTGGCGGCTTCATCTTCTGTTTCCATCTTGTCCTCGAGCAAGTCGGTGATCGCCTTCTCAAACAGCTGTATATCGCGTGGATCACTTCCGGGCGAAGCTGCGCGGTGACCCCATATCGAAGGGATGACGCGAAGTTGGGCATTTCTCATCATGCCAACTTCGATCATGCTGTCGTCGGGGGGGAAGTACATGTCCGTGCGCGACGGCATGACAATTGCTTTAGCCTCAATCGCACGCAGAGCTGCCGCGAAATCCTTGTTGAACTTCACATTATCGCTGATATCTGCAACTTCCCATGTTGCGAATTGAGCAAGCAAATCATTCGCGTCCACCATTTTTTCGGGAAGGGGGCGATCCAGATATTCCTGCGTATCGACGTGTCTATCGGTGATATGCAGGCCCTGCCTATAGTAGGCTTGCGAAAAGCCCCACGCATCCGCATTCAACCAAAATTGCCGAAGCGACCCAACGGCATTGTCGCTGTATTCGCCACCCAACCAATCCGGCGAGCTTTTTACCGCCATCTTCATTGTTGCCAAGAAGATGTAGTTGTGGGGGCTCGTTCGAGCGGACCCGCACATTGGCAGGATCCGCTCTACCTCATCTGCGAAATACGAGCCCCACTGAAAAGCAATCTGCGCTCCCATCGACCGTCCGACCACGAGCTTCAATCGCTCGATGCCGAAAAGATCTTGCAGCAGACGCCGCTGTTGAATGACATTGTCAAGAATACTCACCCGCGGAAAACGTCCGCGGTCGAATGGGGGCGGTGTATTGCTCGGGGAAGACGACATCCCATTTCCGAACATGTCGACCACCACGATGAAATACTTTGCGGGATCGAGCCCCCGCCCGGGACCAATTATCCACTCCACGTCGCGATGCGTTCCGGCACACCACGTGGGGAACAAAACGACATTGTCTTTCGCAGCATTCACCGTTCCGAATGTCTTGTACGACAAATACGCTTCGGGAAGATGCCCGCCGTACTGCAGGCTTATCGGTCCTGTATGGTAAAGCTCGCTCGTCGCCATTGTTCGGGCCCCCTACCTAGACCGCACTCGCAAGTTCAGCGTAAGTTTTTGCGGCGAACGGTTCCCCATTCGCAGTGTGAAGGGAAACGGTCGTTGCATCATAGCCAAAGCACCAGGTTGGGTCGGTGGGATAACGCAGCCATATATTGATATTCGATATCTGCTGCACTCGGGTCGCACGATCGATCCGATTGGCTTTGTAAAGTTCGAATGCAGCGGCATAGTCGCCGTCTGAAGCGGCAATGCAGCGGACTAGGATGACTGCGTCTTCGATGGCCATCCCGGCTCCTTGGCCCATATGTGGCTTCATGGGATGACAGGCGTCACCAAGAAGAACTATTCGTCCACGGTTCCAAAGTGGTAACGGATCACGTGTCAGAAGCGGCCATTTGGTTGCCTTCGGGCAGGCATCAATAATGCGCTGAACGTCCTCGTGAAAGCCCTTATAGCATTCTTTAATTTCACTCATTTCGACATCGACCGGGTTTGCACCACCGTTCCAGTTTGGTTCGGGCGATCCGGTGACGAAGTATATTTCGTCTTTGGCGTGAGTGAGATAATAGAAGATAAAGTGGCGATCTTCCTGAGCCGGATGCCGATCGTCGGACCAATACTTTCCGGCATCTGACCGCAGCTTATAGTCGCCGAGCAAACTGGAGGGGAACACGCCGCGATAAGCAACATTTCCAGTATATTTGGGAGGTTCCGGCCCCAGCAATGTTTCGCGCACGACCGAATTGATTCCGTCTGCACCGATCACAATATCTGCTTTCTGCGTGGTGCCGTCGCGAAACTGCATCACAATTCCGTCTGACGCTTCTTCCACGGACTTCAGGCTTTTAGAATAGTGAATAGTGCCGTCACGCAAGGCGTTGATCATATAGCCCTGAAGGTCACCACGATGAAGGATCATGTGAGGAGCGCCATAACGCTCCAGCCAGTCCTGCGCAGGCTGCCGAAAATAGACACGGCCAGTATCCCACTCACAATTGAGCCAGTTTTCGGGTGTCGTGCCGATCTTCTGAAGTTCGCTTTCGAACCCAAGCTCCTGAAGAATTCGGGTAGAATTTGGCCACAAGTTGATGCCGGCCCCGATCCGGGCAATCTGCGCCGATTGCTCATAGACTACCGGATCGTATCCAGCGCGCTGTAGCAAGATGGCAGCGGTAAGGCCGCCCAGACCTGCGCCGATAATGGCGATTCTAGGTTTTGATGACATTTTCATAACTTTCTGAAGCCGAATATTAGGTCAGGCTTTTTCGCCGAGGTTCGCCATGTAGTTCATGGCGTCGGCCTCGCTGACAACATCGCCGTACTTTGCGTTAATGTCGAAGAGGTTGGCATCGTGAGGTCCTTGATGACGGTCTCCGCAAGCCTCGCTGACCACGATCGGACGAAATCCCCACTGGCAGGTATCAAGCGCAGAGGCCCGCACACAGCCGCTTGTCGAGACCCCACCAATGACGACCGTGTCTACGCCCATCGAGGTCAACATTGGCCCGAGCGGGGTGGCAAAAAATGAGCTTGGGTAACGTTTAGTCACGACAATGTCGTTTTTGCCGACCTTGACCAGCGGATTGAAATCACCGAGCGGGTTTCCTTCCTCAAAGCAGAGCATCGGAATTGTGATTTTCTTGAAGAAGATGCCGCAATCAACACCGCCTTTGCTAACTTCGACACGCGTGAGAATAACAGGGATGCCGCTGGCATGGGCTTGTTCCTGCAGGCGCACGCAAGATTCAAGCGCTGGCCGGAAACGTGGATGATAAAGCGGCGTCCCCTCACGGAAGTAGGCTTCCGCGAGGTCGATCAGCAACAGGGCGGGCTTAACGCCATAACCCAATTTGGTGGCGAAACCGGTCGAACTGTAGTTCAGGTCGAGCAGATCGGTGCGCTGTGAATCCATGGCTATATGCTCCCTCATTGCTCATTCGGCCGCGCGCAACAGCGGATGCGCAATCTGGTCTTCGGCAACGATATCGCCGTCCTTTACGATTGCCTCCCCATCGAGCAGTACGCTGCAGCCCCGAAGTGGGATATCCATATGGCAAGCAGTGTTGCGCGTTCCGCCAGCCTCTGTATTTGGACCAGTAGAAAATAGGAAATTGCCATAGAACGACCGTCCATCCATGCCTACGGATTCGGATCTGTCGTAAAGAAGTTGAGCGCTCCATTTTGCGCGTGGTTGTAGACCCCAACCCATATGGGAAATGGCAAAGACCTCCGGATCGTTGAATGAGGTCATGTAGCTTTCCAGGTGTTCGGCGTCCACGGTCCCCGAGAACTTGACGATCCGCCCATCTTTCACATCCAAGGTGATCGGCGACTGGGCATATGTTTTGAATGGGTAAAGAATATCGCCGGTATCGATGACGATTTTTCCGTTGGTGCTGCCCTCGTTAGGCCATGTGAACAAAAATCCGCTACCCCAGTGATCCCAGCGGCCGGGATCTTCTGAAAAGCCATACTCGGGGATAACTGGATACTCACCGAGCAACGCGGACATTTCGGTTCCGGCCTTTGAAAAGACCTCGATCTTCTTCGCCGCTTCCAGCCGCTTGCAGCCGGCGAGCACACGACGCTTGTCGTCCTCGGTTGGCAACAGACGCGCCAGGATTTCTGGCGGCTCAATCACGAGCAGCATCCGTTTGCCTTCAGACAGGAGTTGGTTCTGTTCGGGCGAGTGCAGCAACAACACGGTGTCAATGATCAGATCGACGGCCTCAAGAGCCTTTTTTGCTGCCCAGTGGCCCGTAAGCGAAGTCTCGCCGACATATCCAGTTGGATCAAAACCGATCTGACGGAGATTGTTTGTGGCTGGAAGATCCAGGCCGAATACCTTCGCCCCGAGCCGTTCAGAAGCTGTCATCGCGGCCCAGACAAGACGCGGATTTGAGTCGATGCTTTTCAAAACCGCGACGCCCTGTGTCTCATCGACGCGTGACAGCTTCAGCACATGTTCAAACATATCCAAAAGTTCAGAATCACCTACCGGCATGTGATTACTCCTTTTTTAGAGAGCTAGGGCTTCGACAAAAATCCGAGCCTGGGGGATTGGTGGAAAGAGGCTAACAAAATGTCCGGACATTGTAAACACAAAAGCAAAAGTTGTTTGGTCAACATTTGAATTGCCGCCCATCGAAGTCGAGTTGCGCTGGCGGCTGTTACGGGCCGTGCCAACCAGATGTAGAATTGGCTAGCCCACACGCCGATGGTCGGCGTAGCTTGGGCATGGTGCCCAGCCAGCATGATAACGACCTCCGGATCTTCGTCTTTGGATCTCAGCTGCGATTGTCACCACGGCCCGGACGAATGTGCAGCTGCGACGTCTGAAATTACCGAAAGAGCAAGTGTGTTTGCGTTGCGAGCAGGTCCAAACATCCCGATCGGAGCTTTAATGCGATCGGTCTCCGCCTTCGTATATCCGAAGGCCCATAGTGCTTCACAACGCTTGACATGTGTCCGCCTGCTGCCAAGCGCACCAATGTAAAAAGGCGATCCCTCGAGTGATCGCCGCAACAGCGGAAGCTCTTGATCCAGATCATGAAACAACAGCCCAACGGCGGTATCCTGATCGATGTCGCCTGCGTCAAACCCGACGGACCCGCCGTCGAATGTGAGCACCTCGAATTCCGAAGCCTGAGACAGGCGCGTTGCCGCGACTATCTCGATACCCCGCCCACACAGAATTAGCCTTATTCGTGGCTTGTACGAACGAATGAATGACCGGCCGTTCCAAGTCGCACCACAAGGTGGCAGCTCTGTTGTGGCAGCAATGGATTGTTTGCCGGGGTCATAGCAAAGGGACACTCTCTGGCGGGCGGCAAGGCACGAGAGTATGCGGCGCAGTGGTTCAGTTTTTTTGATAACGTGAATCGCCACAGTAATACCGCCGCCGCATGGCAGGACGATATCGAAGAACCGCGACCCTTCTCCAAGTTGCAGATATCGGTCTGTACCTCGTTGAATCGCCCCTACGGCCTCGGCTGCTACCGCAGCCTCGGTACAGCCCCCTGAGACATAGCCGCAATAGCCACCGTCACCACGGACCGCCATTTGGGTGCCGAGTGCTCGAGCGGCGCCGCCGCGTATTTCCACGAGCGTGACGAGCGCGGCACCCCGGTCAAGTTCAGCGCCGTCTACGGCATATCTGACAATCGCCTCGGCGTCATCTGTCGTTATGGCGCGGTATGGGACCACAGAGGTTGCTTCTAAAGGGGATCTACGCATGGATGCCTCCCTGAAACTCGCCGGCTGTCTGTTGCGGCGAAGTCCGCAACAGACGTCTTTCACCGCAACTGGTCAGGTTTACGGACCTAGGCGGCACTCACCGTTTCGTTGAGCCTTGTGAAGAATTGCCCTGCCAACTTCTGCGCAGTGGACATCAACATCCGGCTACCCAATTGCGCAAGCTTGCCACCGACGTCGGCGCGAACATTATATGTAAGCACCGTTATCCCATCGCTTTCGGCCATCAACGCGACATCGGCGCCGCCCTTGGCAAAACCGGCCATGCCACTCTTGCCTTCCCCAACGATCGTGTAAGATGTTGGTGCGACGATATTTTCAAACTTGATCGCTCCACCAAATCGCGCTTTGATCGGCCCGATACTTATGGCGACTTTGGCGGTCATTTCAGTTGGAGAAACTATCTCGACGCTCTCGCAGCCTGGTATGCAGGCCTTCAGAACGTCCGGATCGTTCAATGCCGCCCACACCTTGTCGTTCGATGCGAGGATCCGCTCGGTTCCATTCATCTCCATAGCCATTGGCAAGCCGTCCCCTGTATTAATTTGAAAGACAAACTATTTTCTCAGGAATAAGTTGTCCATACAAAAACATCTAAATTGCGCATTTTTTTGAAAAGCAAGCGTAATTGGGCTGCTCTCTCAACCGGCTCGTTTCTTGCTCCGGCCTCAGAGAGACAGCTTCGAATAAGGTTATTTACGAGTAATATCAGTTAATTAAATGAAGTTCCCGGACTTTTCGTCGTCGTGCTAGTTGTTGTCGAGCACCGTCAAAAGCCGCTTGGCCAGCTCCATTGCAAAAGTCCGGACATTATGAGATATGTCTTGGAAATAATCGTTTCCTGCCTCAAATTATGGTTGGCTGCAAACGGGTCATCAAGTTGTGACGTCGTGCGGAAACACGCAACGCGAGCCGCGCTCAAATCAAGTGGATGAAAGATGACAATGGCATTATCTCAGGAAATTAACACCCACTCCACGCCAGTCAGTACCGATGGTGCGATTATCGTTGCCCCGCCGCGTCTGTGGCGGTGGTTCGGCTCGGCAATCGTCGCCCTCATCGCCGCATGGATTGTATACCAGGTCTTTACCAATGCCGGCTTCGAGTGGAGTGTCGTGGGAGAATACCTGTTTCACCCTTCGGTCTTGGGGGGCGTCCTGATGACCTTGGAACTGACTGTTCTGGTCATGGCAATCGGGTCGGCGATCGGAATTGCTATCGCTGTTATGCGAATGTCTGGCGATCCGCTTCTCGCCTTTGTAGCCCACTCGTTTGTTTGGTTCTTCCGTGGAACACCGGTGCTGATCCAACTGGTCTTCTGGTATAACCTCGCCACATTGTTTCCTGACATATCATTAGGTGTTCCGTTCGGCGGCCCAAAATTCTACGAGATATCGTCAACGATCGCGATCTCCTCATTTACCGCAGCGATGCTAGGACTTGGGCTGAATGAGGCAGCCTATATGGCTGAAATCATTCGAGCTGGATTGCTTTCGGTCGATCCGGGCCAAGCTGAGGCAGCTAAAGCTCTTGGCTATCGGCCAGTACAAACGTTTTTTAAGATTGTCCTACCGCAAGCAATGAAGGCAATCATTCCGCCCACCGGCAACCAGCTGATCGGCACACTGAAGTTCACCTCACTGGCAAGTACCGTTGCCCTGTACGAACTCATGCACTCGGTAGAGGTGATCTACGCCCGTACATTCCAGACAGTGCCGATGCTGATCGTTGCGGCGCTGTGGTACCTTTTCCTGGTCAGCATTCTATCGGTGCTTCAGTATTTTGTTGAACGTCACTTTTCGCGGGGCTTGCGCCAGCCGGTAGGAGGGCACTGACATGAACAATGGCGTATCAGCTCACAAACGCGAAAGATTGTCGCCGCAGAAGCCTTTTGTCTGTCTGGAGAAGATATGGAAGACGCGAGGGCAAAACGTCGTGCTTAAGGGCGTTGACCTCGAAGTAACCAACGGCGAAATCATCTGTTTGCTCGGTCCATCGGGAGCCGGCAAAAGCACCTTGTTGCGTTGCATCAACGCCATTGAGCCGGCTGACCGTGGTCTGATCTACGTCGATGACGTTCCGATCGGCTGCAAGGCCCACAATGGTAGGTTTGTTCGCATGAAGGAACACGAGGTGGCTCGGCAAAGAGCGGACATTGGAATGGTGTTTCAAAACTTCAATCTCTTCCCCCACATGTCGGTATTGGAGAATATTATCGACGCACCGATGCGCATACGCGGCGAGGCGCGCGCGGCCGCACAAACTCGCGCCTTTACCCTTCTGGAGCAAGTAGGCCTGCTTGAAAAAGCCATGGCTTTCCCGCGCCACTTGTCGGGCGGACAACAGCAGCGTGTTGCGATTGCACGCGCTTTGGCGATGAAACCGAAGCTGATGCTCTTTGATGAGCCCACTTCAGCGCTCGACCCGCATTTGACGCATGAAGTTCTCGATGTGATGAAGGATTTGGCTTCGACGGGGATGACAATGATCATTGTCACCCATGAGATCCAGTTTGCACGTGATATCGCGGACAGCATCGCCGTCATGGCGGACGGAGCAATCATCGAGCATGGGCCGGCATCCGAGGTGCTTTCGAGCCCAACACATCCCACCACGCGGTCGTTCCTGGCCCGGTCGCTAACGACCGACATCGCGCGTTGAACAAAAGACGGTGGTAGCAGGCCGCGGTGTCTCCAACGGTGAAGAACAAAATCGCGGCGGCATGGCTGGTCTGCCGCAGCGTATAAAGGAGTGAAAATCATGACGAAGAAAATGATGCACCTCGGCGCTCTCGTCAGCGGCGCAGGAAGCCATGTAGGTGGTTGGCGAATGCCAGAAGCGGAATTCGGCGCAATGAATTTTGAACATATCCAGAAAACGGTCCAGACCGCAGAGCGTGGAAGGTTCGACTTCGCTTTTTTTGCCGACGCGGTCGCAACGAACCGATCACTCGCTCCGACCTTTATTGTCCGGTTAGAACCGGTGACCATGCTGTCGGCGCTTTCGATGACGACCTCGCATATTGGTCTTGTTGCAACCATCTCCACGACCTACTCTCAGCCGTATAACGTCGCGCGCCTGTTGGGTTCTGTGGACCATCTGAGCAAAGGTCGGGCAGGTTGGAACGTGGTAACCAGTACGGATAACGGCTCAGCTGAAAACTTTGGCCACGAGCCTCATCCCGATCATTCCCTGCGCTATGACAGGGCTGAAGAGTATGTCGCCCTCGTTCAAAAGCTGTGGGACAGCGTCGAGGATGACGCGGTGGTTGGCGACAAAGAATCCGGCGTCTATGTCGATACCGACAAGATGCATGACATCAACTTCCAGGGCAAATTCTACTCTGTTAAGGGTCCTTTGAACATGGTGCGCCCGCCACAGGGGTATCCGGTGACCTTCCAGGCGGGTGCATCCGACCGCGGCATTGCATTCGCCGGAGCAACTGCCGAGGTCATTTTCACAGCACAACAGACCCAGGAAGAAGCCCTGGATTTCGGGCGCAAGGTTCGGGATGCTGCGGAGGCCGCCGGGAGGCCGCGGGATGCCGTGCGGATCATGTGCGGGGTCTGCCCGATCGTGGGCTCAACGCGCGAAGAGGCACTTTCCATCGTCGGCCGCCTCGGGGAACTCGCTGATCCCGAAGCCGCGATGAGAACATTGATTGATCGTATTGGCTACGATCTGAACCAGTACCCGCTGGATGAGCCTCTACCTGACTTGGAGCTTGTTTCTACCGGTTCAGTCGGGCATGCGCGCCAGCTAATTTCTCTGGTCAAACGTGAAAAGCTAACGCTGCGCCAATTACGCGATGTTGGGGCAATGAGTTCGGGTCATCGTCTCTTACTAGGAACCGCGGAGGAAATCGCCAACGATTTGGAATCTTGGTTCAACAGCGGAGCTGCGGACGGCTTTGCGATTCTCAACCCCTATCTTCCGCAGCCGCTGGAGCGGTTCGTTGACGAAGTTGTGCCAATCCTCACGGAGCGCGGTCTATTTCGGGGCGAATATGAGAGCGCCACATTGCGCGGACACCTTGGGCTGACACGTCCCAGCTCGTCGTTGCATACCGCAATGCTCGGGTAAGCGACCGCCGCCCTCAAGGTCGCAACACATCAGTGTTTCAACTTGGATAAACAGCGTTTCCCACGCCTTTGGGCAGTGGCTGTCGTGTTGTGCTGACAAAAACACCCGATCTCATATTCAACAACGACTGCAATCGATTTTTTTGAAAAAAGCTTCTTGTAATGTACGGACATTTAGTAAATAAGTACAGAAAATGAGCTAACATTTGACGCTCGCCGCCAAGGGTCGGCAATCGTCGTTGCTAAGCACTCGGGCGCCACATCGATAGGTGGTAGCCCGGTTCATCCGGCCGGGCCGGGATAAACCTTGTGGGGGAATGATGTCCGACATGACGAATGGAGTTGGGGCCGAGGTTGTTGCAGCCGATGCGGCCGTATTTCGCAATCTGTGGAGGAGCTTCGGCGCGGCTGTTGCCTTGGTCGCGACGGAATACGAGGGTAGTCGCCATTCGATGCTGGCGACCGCCACAACCTCCGTTTCGATGGATCCGCCTTCGTTACTGGTTTGCGTTAACCGATCCGCATCGGCTTATGAGGCACTCAAGGCGAAAGGCGCTTTCTCGCTCGGGATCATGCCATCGGCAAGCCACGGAATAGGCGTTGCCATCGCAAGTGCAGCCAGTGCAGAGCGCTTTACTCACGGCAATTGGCAACAGCTTTCTGGAACCGGCGACATCACCGATGGATTGCCATGGCTGGAAGAAACACAGGCGACACTCTTTTGTGCCGTCGGTACGGCGGTCGAGTATGGAACGCATACGATCTTCGTGGCCAATGTTTTGCACGCTACCGGCAGCCGCAGCGGCGATCCGCTACTTTACTGCGACGGCCGCTACGGCCGCTTCAACGAGATCGCGTAAAATGGGCTCGTTGCCTCTTACGACGCACAAGGAATTCCCCGCTCCGATGTATGTCGGGACATTGATATCCGGGCGCGCAGAGTGCGCATTCACCCTTTAAACGAGAAGCCGCTAGAGATTTCTCAGACCTTGCAAGAATGGAATATAGATGGCCACTCCCGAACTAAAGCAAGCGCTGGCAAACAAGGAGTTTGTTGTCGCACCGGGCGTCTTTGACATGATCTCAGCTTTGATGGCTGATAGTATGGGATTTCGCGCGCTGTATGTAACAGGCTACGGCACTGTCGCATCCTATCTCGGCATCCCGGATGCCGGCGTCGCGACCTACCGCGATATGGTGGAGCGTATTGGTCAGATCTGCAAACGTACAAACACACCGGTCATCGCTGACGCAGACACCGGCTATGGTGGCCTTCTGAATGTGCGCGAAACGGTGATTGGATACGAAAACGCAGGGGTCTGCGCGATCCAACTGGAAGATCAGGAATTCCCAAAAAAATGCGGGCACACTCCTTTTCGGCGGGTAATTCCCACATCGGATATGCAGCGTAAAATTGAGGTGGCAACAAAGTCGCGCAAATCCGACGATCTACTAATCATTGCCCGTACAGACAGTCGATCATCGCTCGGAATTGATGAGGCCGTCAAACGTGGCCAAGCCTACGCCAACGCCGGAGCAGATGTCGTTTTTGTTGAGTCGCCCGAAACAGAAGAAGAGATGAAGTTCGCGGCGAATGAGATCAAGGCGCCGCTTTTGGCAAATATCGTGAATGGTGGGCTTACCCCGCTGTTGCCAGCCGACCGTTTGGCAGAGCTTGGCTATTCGATCGCCATCCATCCGGCACTCGGATTCCTCGCGGTCGCTCGCTCACTGGAAGTTGCCTATCGCGACCTTTTGAAAAACGGTCACACGTCATCGGACGTCGACCTCTATTCCTTTGCGAAGATGAATACGCTGATGGGTTTCGAAGATATTTGGGCGTTCGAAAAACAATGGGCAGAGCAATGACCGCAGTGTCCAGCGCGACGTTGCCGCAAACGTTGTACGAGAAGCTCTGGAACAGCCATGTCGTACGTGAGCGCGAAGACGGCAAGACGCTCCTGTATATTGACCGGCATCTTTTGCACGAGGTTTCGACGCCCCAATCCTTTATCGCTTTGGAAGAGCGGCAGATACATCCTCGCCGGCCGTTAGCAAATCTTGCCACCCCCGACCACGCGGTTCCCACGCAGCATCGCGACCAGGTCATGGCGGATCCCCAGGCGCGAGCTCAGACCGACCGGCTCACCGAGAATGTAACACGGCATAACATTCCTTACATTCCGTTGGATGATATCCGACAAGGCATTGTCCATGTCGTAGGCCCGGAACAGGGCTTCACCCTGCCAGGTATAACCCTTGTATGCGGTGACAGCCATACCTCGACCCACGGAGCATTTGGCGCACTGGCGTTTGGAATTGGTGCGTCTGAATGCGGGATTGTCCTGGCGACCCAGGTTCTCATTCAACAAAAAGCGTGGACCATGGAAGTGCGCCTGATCGGCGAGCTGGGAACTGGCGTATCAGCAAAGGATATCGCGCTTGCGCTCATTGGAATGCTGGGTGCCAATGGTGCAGCCGGTTACGCAATCGAATACACCGGAGATACAATCAGGCGTCTATCGATGGAGGCGCGGATGACGCTGTGCAATATGGCGATCGAGGCTGGCGCCCGCATCGCGCTGGTTTCTCCGGATCAAACAACCTTCGGTTGGATCGAAAGCCGTCCGATGGCGCCCGCAGGCAAGATGTGGATGCAAGCAGTGGAGTATTGGCGCACGCTGGCCAGTGACGAGGGAGCTAGGTACGATCGCGTCGTTGAGTTGGATGTGAGCGAGATCGCACCACACATAACGTGGGGAACATCACCGGAAGAGACAATCGCGATCAATGGAAATGTCCCGGACCCCAATGCGGTATGCGAGCCCGCAAGGTCACGAATGACGCGGGCATTAGACTACATGGGGCTCTCCGCCGGCCAGAAGCTGGAGGGAACGCCGATTGACGTCGTGTTCATTGGATCCTGTACCAATGGTCGGTTGGAAGATCTGGCGACAGCAGCTCAGATCCTTGAAGGTCGTCACGTCCATGAGGGCGTCCGCGCGATCGTGGTTCCGGGATCAGGGACGGTTAAGCGTGCGGCCGAACAGGCGGGATTGGACAAGATCTTCATCAATGCAGGTTTTGAATGGCGCGAGGCTGGCTGTTCGATGTGTGTCGCCATGAATGGCGACAGTATTGGACCGGGCCAGCGCTGTGCCTCAACCTCCAATCGAAATTTTGAGGGTCGGCAGGGGCGCGGCGGGCGAACGCACTTGGTTTCGCCGGCTTTAGCCGCCGCCGCTGCTATCACCGGCCGCCTGACCGATCCGCGCAAGCTAAAGGAATTTAAGGATGAATGAACCGCTCGTCCACGTTCATTCGCGCGCGATTTCGCTGCCAGATGCCAACATTGATACCGACATAATCTTTCCCGCGCGATACCTACTAAAAATCGATCGCGTCGACATGGATAAATGTCTGTTTCACGACCGTCGGTTTCACCCTGATGGCACAGTTATTCCGGATTTCCCTCTTAACCGGGAGGGCTTTCGGGATGCCAAGGTTATAATCGCAGGCCCCGGATTCGGCTGCGGATCATCGCGGGAACAGGCCGTCTGGGCTCTCGTTGACTATGGCATCCGTGTCATTATCGGCACCGACTTTGGCGACATTTTTGCTGGAAATGCACCCAAGAACGGGATGCTGTTAATTCGGACCGACAGAGCCACCTTGGCGACGTTGACGGAATATGCGCAAGCCGGCGGGCTCTTTGACATCGACTTGCAGCGGCGGCGTCTTGAGGTCGACGGCGGTGATGTGTTGCGGTTTGAATTGTCTGATTCTGCCCTGCAAGCATACGCTAACGGCTGGGACGAGATGGACGTCATTCTCAATACTGAGATCGAACATATCTCGAAATTCGAACTCGCCCATCAGCGCTGCCAACCCTGGCTTTTTGTTGGACGCTGATTGCCGCTATTCTGCGCACCTAATCGAAAGCACACAAGCGGAGCCGCTGCGATCGCTCGGTTTTATCCAGATTGATAAACCATGTCTGGGAGCGCGCTTTAGCAGGCGTAACTTATGATTGAATCGTGCCACTCCCCATCGGCGACGATGCGCGCCTTTTTTCCACGTCGGCTGAAGATAGTCTCAAATCGTGACCACACGTTACCCCCGGAGGAATTTCTTGGGCCGTAGTTTTGGGCAGCACCGCGGGGTGAGTAACAGGCATACTAGCGAGGCATGCAAAAACACTTGAAATTCGCATGGCAAATCCCTCCGCTCTGGAAAATCCCCCACGCCAAAAGACACGTGAAGTGATAGATTACTTTGGTCACAGCACTATATAATCGTATAGCCGCGGATCAAAACCCTCGTATATCCGACATTTCTGTAGGGAAACGCAATAATATACTTCATCTTTGGTAAGGGATGATGAAACCCCTCGGCGTAGAAACTCATTTGCGGCCATCACGATTTTCCTCATCTCAAGACAGCCTTATAGTCTATTTCGCCCATTGAAGCCTGATACATGTACGGAATATTGTCAATCGTGTTTACAATATGTCCGAACATATTTCGCGGTTGGCGGCATCGAAACCTGTCTCTGGTCAAAGATCACCGCAATTGTTCTGAAAGCGCCACGGTGACGAACCGCGTGACCAAGCCCGCGGTCGCGCCAACCTGACTCATCAGATGACTTCATTTCAACGACGTCGACAATCATGGCCTGCAGGCAATCCGCGCTCACGGAAAGCATCAGTTCGGCTCCCGCTGAACACAACGGAGGATTTCATCACCTCTGCCACGTTCTCTTAGCCCATTTTCCCTCCGAGACCTTACAGCCGCCGACATGAAGCTCCACAGCTTGCGGCTCGTCTGTCCCGCTGCTCGATTCGGCCAAAATCCAATATAAACTAAATGATATAATTCATTTGACTCGAGCGGCTGTGAAGAGCAATTATTTGGTGAGCGAGATGCAACGCTACGTAGCCGTTGGAGGGCGACTGCGGTCGGGCTGTGAGCTTTGAAACGATCAAAATCGTTGTCGTATCTGATCGGATAAGCCACGTGAGGGCGGGGTCGCGAAAAGCTGACTCCTACGGAGAAGTGGGGGGGATATGATGTATCATTTCAAGATGGTCGCATTTATTTTTGTGGCCGGTCTAATTTCGACAAGCGGTGTCGACGCCCAAACAGCGACGCCACCCAAACCGATTAAAGTCATGACTGCCGCCCCTTCTTTGACCACGGCGGTGCCACTGACGGTGATTGCACGTCAGTATGACAAGGCCCATGGCCTGATCATCGAAAACCCACAGGCGGGCACCAACAGTTCGTTGATCATCGATGCAGTACTTTCCGGAAATGCCGATTTTGCCGTAGCTGGAACGCTTACCGTTCTCCAAGCCATTCGTGCTGGCGCCAATCTCACCATCGTCGGCGCCGTCGCCAACAATCAGTTGGTCACGGTCGTTGGAAAAGACGCCCTGAAGAAGATCGATTTCGCGCGCAATAAACCGATCGGTGAACGGATAAAAGCGCTGAAGGGCCTCACCATCGGTACCAATCCAACCGGAGCGACCTACACGCAGATGCTGCGCGCCTACCTCAAGGAATACGGCCTCGATCCGGACAATGATGTAAAGCTCGTGGGGATCGCAGATGCCAGCGCTCTGATTACCGGGCTTGAGCAGGGTCGCTTCGACGCAATCGCCACGGCCAGCGGCGTGGCCGAGCAGGCCTTATCCCTCGATGCCGGGAGCGTCTGGTTTTCGGGCGCCCGTGGCGACATACCAGGCTCGGATAGGTCAATCGTTGCGCTCGCTGTGACGCGGCCGGATGTGATTGAAAAGGATCCCGCAACGGTTGAGGCCTTTCGTGCATCTCTGGCAGACGCGTTGAAGGCGATCAATGAAGACCACGTCGAAACTGGACGTGCGTTGAAGGAGCAGTTTTTCCAGAAGTTCGATCCCTCTTTGTGGAAGATCGTCTGGGACGGCGCAACGGCTGCCTTCCCGACTTCGCTGACTTTCTCCCGGGAAGCTTTTATCTTCTGGATCAACAATGATCCAAAGGGTGCCGAAAGCTACCAGGGTATCGACTATAAAAAGATCACCTACGGGCCGTCCCAAGGCTGAGCCGCAACAATCGACTGGCGAGGCGAAACCATGTTCGGTATCGGAAGATAAGCATGAAGAGGTTGCAAGGATTGCTTGATACGGCGGCGCTCGCGGAAGACGAATATTTCGTCTACTCCTTGTGCTATGCCCATAATGGTAGCCGGCGCGTGCACGACGCTTTCCTGATGCCCCAGGATCTTCACAACGGACCGATGCCGATCGACTACAGCATCTGGATTGTCGAGAATGGGCATCGGCGCTTCATTGTCGACCTGGGCTTCGATCCCGCTTCGGCGGCAAGGCGAAATCGCAAGCTCACGCATGACCCGGTCGACGCGCTGGAACAGATCGGAGTGCGGTGCGACGCGGTGACCGATGTGGTTATTACTCACCTCCATTGCGATCACGCAGGCAACATAGAAAGATTTCCGAACGCCACTGTTCATGTCCAGGATTCGGAAGTTGCCTTCGTTGCCAGCCGATGCATGTGCGAAGATCACCTGCGTTTCCCCTACGAGCTCGATCATGTGCTCAACGTGATGCGCAAGAATTTCGCCAAACAACTCGCGTTCCATGATGGCGACGACAGTTTGTTTCCAGGGGTCACGCTCCATAAGCTGCCAGGCCATACCGCCGGACTACAAGGGGTGCGGGTCAAAACGCCGCGCGGGCCTGTGCTCCTCGCATCGGACGCAACTCACTATTTCCCGAACGCATATAATGTGAAACCTCACCCGATCACGCTCGACGTCGCCTCGATGATCGCTTCGTATAGGAAAATCATGTCGCTTGTATCGGGGCCTGACTTCGTAATTCCCGGTCACGATCCCAAAGTGCGTGCCATCTATCCAAAACTGATGGTGAACGGCATCGTTCTGCATGCTCTGCACGACGCGCCCAGTGAAACGGACACTGGATACTTCCAGAGTGTGACGAACTACCTGCCTGAGTATCCCCTTGAGCAATGAAGGGTTTTGTACCGTATGTCGGCGAAGACCAGCGGGATGCGAATTTGATAGGCCTGAAAAACATGAACGTCGCGGCTGCCAGTGCAGGCATGGTTCTGATTGATCGAGATCCTGCGGGTCAAATACCTCGACGACATCATTGAACAAGACCACCGATTTATCAAGAAGCTGACCCGCCCGACGACTGCGTTGAAATCCTTCCAGTCCGTGTCAGCAATATTGGATGAAATTGAAGTGGTGGACATTAGCCGTAAACACCAGCTTCCAGCCAGTGGCCAATCGGCATTTCAGTAGCTCGCTGGATGATCGTGTCCGGCGATAGCTGTTTTCGCGGCCCCCATAAGTTTGCGAGAGAGCCCTTATGAGTGGATGCACTACCAAATCCGAGTCGGAGCTCATCAAGGCCCATTCGCGGCGGGCGAGCGTTTTGCTCGGATAACGCCCTTCGTCAGCAGAATGTTGGCGTACAGCGACGGCTCGACCGTCGAAACAATCGCAAAGGCGCTCTCAACAAGACCGACGAATGCAAAGCGGTCAACACAGGTGATCTCGATTTGTTGGTCGAGTACTTTATCGACTGCCGACCGAACGTCCGGAAGCAACGGTGGCGCCGTACCGTCATCAAAAGCCGTCAATTGCACAGGGCTCGGCCCGAAATCGTCAAGTGGAAAGACGTCAAGGATCGCCTTGAAAAGAGGCAGGACAGGGCCGTCGTGGCGAACCAGCCTCTTGGCAAAGCGACTGGCGGGAAAATTGCCGTCTGCGAGCAATATTCGATCCCCGTGGCCCATGTCCGAAAGAACCTGCAGCAATTCCCCATTTAATATTGGATTAATCCCCAGGAGCATGTCAATCCACCCTTCTTTACAATAATCTGATACACACTATGAAGTCCTAGTCACAGTTTCTCGGGATTGAGGTGACTGTAGATTGAAACAGCCACAAGTATAACCGCGCCGTTCACTGCATTTTGGATGTAGGGCGAAATCAGCATGATATTCATGAAGTTGCTGAGCGATGCCAACATCAGCACGCCTGATACAGCGTGCTTCACGCCTCCGAGCCCACCGGCGAGACTAACTCCCCCGACCACGACGGCAGCGATCGTTGTCATTAGCAAGTCGCTGCCCGAAGCATAGGAAACGTATCCCGTCCGACTGAGAAACAAAAAGCCGGCAATACCACCTGCAAGTCCACAAATGGTGTGGGCGATCAGCTTGACATTGGCGACGGAGAGACCCGAATAGAAGGCCGCTCGCTCGCTGCCGCCGATCGCATACAGTTTGGCTCCGAAACTCGTCCGGTTGAGGATCCACCAGGTAGTGGCTGCAACGCCGATGAACACAAAGACCGGCGCCGGAATTCCCATAGGGCGGCTTGCTCCGAAGCTGGCGAAAAATGGATCTGGATAGTAGATCGGAGATCCGCCCGTCACAATCAGGATGATGCCACCGAGCAGCAAGGAGGTTGCCAGGGTCGTGACAAATGCCGGTATATGCAGTCGCGTCACCATCAGCCCGTTGATTAGGCCGGCGCCGATCGATACGCCAAATCCGGCCACGATGGCAGGATAGAAGCCGATGAACGGCAACGATCCCAAGCTCATCATCGCCTGTTGTTCAGAACCGGCTCCTCCCATGATCACCGCGGAGATAATCAGGACAGCGACGATAGACAGATCGACGCCCCCGGCGATGACAACAATGGACTGGCCAAGAACGAGCACCCCGACAATAGACGCTTGGTACAATATGGTCGCAAGATTGGAGGGACGAAGAAACATGCCTCCAGACAGGATCGCGGCCAGTACGACAAACAGTACCAGCACAGCAATGGTACCGTTATCCTGCCAGAATTGCCGGGATCTCATCCCGGTCATGACACCACGCGCGCTTACTGCCATGACAGGCCTCCTTGCGACTGCCGGCTACGCGAGACGCTGACACCAACCACAAGGACGATGACCGCCGCTTTCACGATGTCCTGATAGAACGGGTTAAGACTCACTAGGTTCATGCCATTCGCAATCATTTGGTAAATGAGCACGCCCACCATGGCTTTGGGGAGGCTGCCTTCACCGCCGAACAGCCGCGTTCCGCCAATTACAATCGCCGCAATTGCATCCAGCTCCCAACCGTTACCGATTTGCGGCACACCAGATGATGTGCGAAGCACGAGGGCGAGCCCACCTATGGCCGAGAGGATACCGGACAGAGCGTAGACGGCAATTTTTCGCGTTTGAACCGGAATGCCAGCGAGGCGAGCTGAGCGCTCGTTGCCGCCGATAGCATAAAGATTGCGACCGAACCGCGTTCGCGACAAGATCCAGGTAAGGATGGCCGATACGGCAATCCAGACGAGAACTGGAAAACTAAAGATCCAGATGCTGCCTTTTACCGGCTCTAAAAGCGCCGCCGGCACCGCCACGCTCTTTTCCGCCACGACGAACGCAAGCCCACGCGCGATGCCCATCACGCCCAGCGTCGCAATCAGCGGAACGACCCGGCCGAATGTCACCGCCAAGCCGCTCAACATTCCGAGCGCCAACCCTGAGATTATTGGCGCGGCGACAGCCAGAGGCAGTGAAATTGGCGCAAGTTGCGCAAAGATGACCGACGAAAGCGCGAGGATGGCCGCGATCGAGAGGTCGAAACCGCCAATGAGGACGACAAGGAATTCTCCGCAGGCAAGAAGGCCCAGTAGAGAAGCTTGGTTTAATACGTTCTGTATGTTCGTTTGCGTGAGAAATACCGGCGTCATCAAAGACCCAGCTGCTGCCAGCGCGATTAGCACGACCAGAATCTCGGCCCCCCCAAGAAGGCGCCGCAAGGACTGAAAGCGTGTGGCGTACCCCTGTTTCCAGGGTGGGTCGTCAACAGCGACCGGGGCCGAAGCGCCAGCCATCGCGTCGGAGCGCTGGTTGGACACAATATTCGATGATACCGCGTAGTCCATGATCTCGATCTGGTTCGTATTCGAGGTCTCCAGGATTGCCGTCTGCTGCCCTTTGGCCAGAACCAATACGCGATCGGAAATTCCGAGAACTTCGGGGAGCTCGGAGGAAACGACGACAACAGCAACTCCGGATCTCGCAAGCTCGTCGATCAAGCGATAGATTTCGGCTTTTGCGTTAATGTCCACCCCGCGCGTGGGCTCATCGAGAAGCAGAACCTTCACGTCGGCGGCAAGCCACTTGCCAATGACGATTTTCTGCTGGTTACCTCCAGAAAGGCCACCGGCGCGCGCGCTCCAAGAAGGGGTTTTGATCGAAAGCTCGTCGATCTGTCGGGTCGCGACATCTCGCGCCCTGACCCAGTCGAAGCCGAAGCGCCCGCGTAGCTTGTCAACAATCGGATAGATCAGGTTCTCGGTTACCGAGCGGCCGAGAACAAGTCCGCTGGCCCGGCGTTCCTCCGGCACCAGCCCGATCCCCAATCGCGTAGCGGCTCGTGGCGACGCTACTCGAACTGTGCGACCGGCCAGTCTGACATGGCCGGAGTCGGGCCGCCGTATCCCAAATATGGTTTCGAGGAGTTCCGTGCGCCCGGCGCCTATGATGCCAGCGATAGCAAAGACCTCGCCCCGTGACACGGAAAACGAAATATCCGTAAATTCACCGGTTCTTGAAAGATGTTCGACGGCGATAGCTTCGCCCGATTGGCTATGTGTTGATCGCGCGTATTGCTCAGTTAAAGGCCGCCCTACCATCGCCTGGATGATGAACTGGCGCGTTGTCTCTCTTACAAGGGCCGATGTGACACGGCTCCCATCCCTGAAGATCGTCACGCGATCCCCAAGCGACAGAACTTCTTCGAGCCTATGCGAAATGTAAACGAGCCCTAGGCCGTCTTCCCGAAGGCGCCTTAGTAAAATGAACAGCCGATCCACCTCATCATTGGTCAGTGATGCGGTTGGCTCGTCGAGGATCAGAATTCGGCTCTGATAGCTGAGCGCTTTGGCAATCTGTACAAGTTGTTGTTGGGCGGGCGGCAGCGTGCCTACCGCAATCGATGGATCGACATCAAGTTCCAGCGTCGAGAGAAGCAACAAGGTGCGGCGGCGCAGTTCGACACGATCCACGATGCCGAGGCGGTTAACCGGCTCGTGGCCAAGAAAAATGTTCTCTGCAACTGTCATCGCGGGGATCAGGTCGAGTTCCTGATAAACGATCCCGATGCCTTGCGCGATCGCAGACGCCGGATCAAGCGTCACGACGATGCCATCAATCTCGATTGTTCCCGCGTCGGGCTGGATCGCACCCGCCAGTACGCGCATGAGAGTGGATTTTCCCGCGCCGTTCTCACCAACAAGGCAATGTACCTCGCCCGCATGGATATCGAAGTCCACACTCTTGAGTGCTTGCACTCCCGGATAGGCTTTGCTTACCCTGTTCAGCCGGGCGACCAACGGCCCGCTTTGAGCCTCCTGATCCAGTTCCATCACATACATTATCGATCTCCACCAAGTTGACCGGAGCCGCCCGTCTTTTGAGCGGCCCCGGCTTATGCGCGTCTAGTCGGGAGAGCGAACTAGCAGCAGCCTACGCCCATCGCCTTCAACTCTTGAATGCGAGCCTTGAGGCGGTTGACGTGGTCAGGAGTGTCGTTGTCGAATGTTTCTTTTGGTACGTATTGGACCTTCTGCTCAATCGGCTTGCCGGCCTTGTAGTCTTCGAAAACCTTCAGGGTATTGGCACCGAAGAATGGTGGCGTCTGAACAGTGAACTTTGCATCACCGTCGATCATTGCTCGCAGCGCATCGACCGTGCCGTCCTTGCCCCATAAGTGACCAAGGAGCTCGGTGCGCCCCGCAGCCTTGATGGCCTGGATACCGCCGATCATCTCGTCATCGTTGTCGAAAACGATCCCATCAATAGTTCCCGCCGAAAACGCTTGAAGAAGGTCCTCCGTGCACTTGCGTCCGGGTTCTCGAGAGTAGAGACCGTCGCAGGTCGCAGCCCACTGGATATCTGGGTTGGCCTTGAAGACATTGTCGAGGCCAGCCTGTTCGTCGATTACCGGCGAGGCACCTTTGTTGCCGGTGACATGCAGAAGCTTTCCTTTCGGCGCACCGTTCTTCTTGATCATGTCCTCAACGGCATCTTTGCCCACGCGTTCTCCGGTATCGACAAAGCTCGTGGTTAGCAGCGCAAGCCAGTTGTCCTTACCCGGAGTACCCGGCAAAGCGCGATCAACGACGATAAGCGGAACGTTGGCTTTCTTTGCCATGTCCGGGACCGGCGCGAGTGGTTCATACTCGATCGGCGCAACCACCAAAAGGACTGGCTTGCGGGCCAGCAGGTCCTCAATGTCTGACAACTGCTTGGCTGGGTCAGAATTCGCATTGGTCCAGACGAAGTCGTAGCCGGCGTCCTTGAATGCTTTCTCCATGTCCTTCGTGTCCATGACGCGCCACTCGTTTTCCATGCCGGCTTGGGAAAACACGACGAGCCCCTTGTCTTGTGCGAAGACAGGTGATGCTCCAAACACCAAAGCGGTCGCCATTGCGATAGTAAACATTCTTTTCATGGGGTTTCTCCTCCCGTTGCATTGGCCGGCTGGCCGGCAATATCCATATTCGGGCCCAGTCGCACCTAGCGCGAAAACGAGCACGCTACCCGTTCGGGCAACGAGCGTTCTTTCGCCCATGCGCACATACCAAGCATTATGAAAGTGGTGGCTCCCCTCCCGAGAGGCCCTGCAAACACCGCATCATCGTGCGTATAGTGTTTACATAACCGCATCTAAACGCGGATTCTATGTCTTGTCAATCGCAATATGCCGCATTTAACCGCACAACGGTGCGTGATATGCGGAGTTTCCGTCGGTTCGGAATGCTTTGTCTTTGTTAGTGACTTACGTTGGCGCCAACAAATGAAGAGTTGAACCGAGTCACACGAATGGTCGACATGTTGGTTGGGCGATTGCCACGAGGTATAGATATAGGACCCGCAGAGCACCTGGGCTGCGGGTGCGTGGATCTCAATTGACGCCTGGAGATCACCCGGGGAACGAATGGTGCAACTGTCGCTTCCATTGGGTGACACCCGCAAACGCGCGCAAAAGTAGCACCTGATTCACCGCATAGTCGCCGCAAGCTGCAACCGGCGCATCGATCCACTTCCCGTACGCGGCTGCTAAAACCTTCCTGAATACACCGATCGCCTTGGATCCGCCGACCGCTGCAGGATTTACTGCAAATGCCCAGGCAGTTCGCTGCCAGGCCAAGCTCGAATAACCGCATAAATACCGCATAGTGTCAGCATTTTGGAGCTGAAAGTACCGTATATGCCCGTTTCCGGCGTCTCGCTTGCGTTTTTTGCCTATCGGAAGTAAGGATAACCGCATGATCATAGAAAAACGTCGTCAAACCATACTTTCAATTTTGATCGAGGACGGGCATGTTCGTGTCAGCGATCTTGCCGAACGTTTTCGTGTCTCCGACGACACGATCCGAAGGGATCTGACAATGCTGTCGGATGAGGGCTATCTCCAAAAGACCCACGGCGGCGCGGTCAATCTCGATATTCCGAGCATGAGGCGAGACATGCGCCGTGGCATTGCCCAGGAAGCAAAGGAACAAATCGGCGAGCAGGCGGTTGCTCATATCGCCGTCGGGAGCACGATTTTTCTCGATGCTGGCCAAACTGTTCTAGAGGTCGCCAAACGCCTGCCGGCAGGAAGTTTTACTGTCATCACGCCGTCCCTTGATGTTGCAATTGTCTTGAGCGTAAGAACGGATATCCGTCTGATCATCCTTGGTGGCGAGTGGGATAACGCTCAGCGGCTTTTCAGGGGGCCGACAACCATTGAGGCAATCAAGAATTTCCGGGTGAACATCATGGTGACGGGAGCGTGCGCAGTCGACCGTACGTTCGGCGTCACTGCCTCTGAAGAATGGGACGCTGCGGCCAAGCGCGCTATGCTTGCAGTCAGCGAGCAGAAAATGCTGGTGGCCGATCACACTAAAATGGGCCGTCGCGAACCTTTTTTTGTCTCTCCGCTCGAAGACTATGACTTCTTTATCTCCGATCGGCCTGTTAGCGGCAATCTCGGCGTCCAGCAGAATTCCAGTGATGCTGTGGTACGTTTTTCTGCTCCTGGCGTGCAGGCAGGCTGAGTCGTTTGAGAAACTAAATGGCTGGTGTTGATTCCACGCGGAACTGCGCTGGCTCAGTTCCGCGTGGAATCAACAGGCCAAGACTTATAGTTGAGGACGATATCGAAGATCACACTGCCGTTTGCGGCGCGAGGAGATTAGGACGCGTGGTCTTGTTCTTCGGTCGTCTCTGTGGGCAATCGCAAGTTTATCGCGTGTCCAATTTCGACAGACAATTCGATCGGTCGCTCGGAGTGGATTCGAGCTTCCAATTCCGTCATGCGGGTGAATTGACAGAATACCCAACGAATGCCGCCAACGGCGGTCTTGAGGAACCAAACTGTCGATATGCACGCTGGACGATCGATTTACGAAAGAGCTCAAATACCGCCCAATCGCTCAAGCATCTCTCGCAGCTGCATGTTCTGTTGTCGCAGATGACTTGCCAGCAAAGCCTTCAGCCGTCGGTTCTCTCCCTCAAGCGTGATCAAGTCATCGGAGGGCACTTCGACTTGAGCGGCGGTTGATCGTACAATGGCTGGATCTTTCGCACTCTGGGTGTGAGCAACGGCGCCCGCGTCACGCCGACGTCGTAACACTCTAGGAGATCCCCGCCCCGGACGGCCCCCTTCCAGTTCTGACATCTGACTCTGTGCCGGAACATCAACTTGCTGAAGCAGACAACTTTGCTCCGCCTCGGCCAATGAACCCGAAAACTTTCTGTCGTCGATGGTCTCGGTCTTGTCCTCGAGATGAACTGCTGGCCCTGAATTCGGCAATAGCACACTATCTCGGCTCTGAGCCGTTGAATCCGGGTTTGGATCGAACAGATGCGGCACTTCAGCTTCCGCCTCACGCACAAGAGCCTTGAGATCTGTGCTGCCCCAAATTGCATTTTTCTTCACATTGGGCCGCCGGCGCGCCGATTTTATTTCGACTACGAAGGCTCTTTGCTGTGTTTTCATATGTGTCCGATCTTTGCGATTGTCAGGCAAGCTCACGATACGTCGAAGCGCTGAAGCAGTTTCTTAAGCTGGGCGTTCTGCAAATCCAGCTTTTGAGCCAATTGGCGTCTCAGTTGCCTGATTTCCTCATCAAGGCTGACCGCATCATCGAGCAAGGTTTCCCGCGGCGACGGGGATTGCGCACTTTGGACCTTACTTGTCGGTTTAGGGCTCTCCGCGGCCACATCGGCGCGGGCGCTCTTGGCGCGTGCAGGCTGCTTCGTCCGTGGTGTTCGCGGAGACTGCTTGCTTTTCTCGTTTTGCGGCGGCAACGCAGGCACCTCAGCACTCGACTGGCTGACCTCAGCGTGCATCGGTGCCCGGACCTGCTCAACGTCGCCTGGCGGCGAGATTGCCGGCGTCGCATCGGGATCGGCAGATGGACTTTGATCGTGGTCAGGCCTGTCAGATGCTTCCGTCGAGTTTAACGGAGGCGGCGAGGCTTTCTGTGCTTCGCTTTCGATTGCCGGGGTTTCGGCATCATTTTCAATCGAAGTCGCTGGCGTTTCTGTGGCTCGTCCCCGCGACATCAATTGAGCAAGAAATTTCCATGGTGATTTCATCGTGCTTCAACCTTGAGCAAACCGCACCACGACGTTGCCGCAGCTATGAATCCGGGCTCGCGACGCGAGCCCGGAAATGTCTTTCCTACCAAGAATGGAGTGGCTGAGGGCGATCACGCAACCGCTCCATTGTTGCTCGGCGATCAAGCAAGCCCAAGTCGCTTGCGTAGATCGGCATTTTCAGTGCGCAGCTTATCTGCCAGGGTTTTGCGAAGCCGCTTATTCTCTTCTTCAAGCTGAGCAAGATCCGCGAACTCATCGAGTGCCGGAACGGACGCCTTGGCCGCCTGCCCGGTCTGATTTGTCGCCCTGGTTTTTTTGGCCCCCTTGTTGGGGCCCCTCGTCTTGCGCTGGTTGACGACTGGCGTTTCGACCGGTGCCGGTGTCGTCTCAGCGGCTTGTTCGCCATGCTTCCTGCGACCCCTCGGCGCCTTCACGGCCTCGGCAGTCGAGGCGGCGACCGTCGCTTCGGCAACAGCCTTTTGACGCCGCGGCGCGCGCTGCTTCTTTGCGGCCGGCGTCTTTGCCGATGCATCCGTCTCTACCGTCTGGGTAATGGAATCCGTATTGTTCTCGTCAGCCATGAGTTATCTCCCTGTGCAGCCAACAGTTCTTTTCGGCTGAGTGAAAGTCGGAGTCAATAAGAGCGCCGTGGACCGCTCGCCATTTTGGAGCGCACCATTCACACCCATGTTGGAAAATTAGCGGTGGTAAGGTTCACTCGCTCGCCTTGATACAATTACAGCCGGCGTCCCCTGCTCGAAATGCGTCTTAATTTTTTCCTGTTGGATGGGCACTCTCGGCGACATTATCTCTATCGCCTGCTTTAGCTTGTAGCCCATAGGGCACGAAACCTAAAGCACTGAAGGCCACCGCTGGTGAGCATGTATGACCGTGAGAATCTCTATGTCCTGCCCAACATGGTAGGGAACGATATATGGTATATCTGCCAACACCACCTCGCGCGCGGCATTGATGCGACGAACATGACCCATTGCGGGGAAATCGGCAAGTATATCTACCGCCGACACGATCCGAGCGATTACCTGCGCTGCAGCGTCTGGATTACCCTTCTGGATGTGTGCCCCGATCTCATCAAGCCGCCGGAGCGCCCTCATCGTCCAGCGCACGCATTTGCCGCTCGTGAATGACGAGCAGGCTTGATGTATTTTCCGATGACTTTCGCCACGTCGCCATCGCTGGCGAAGTCGCCCCGATTGGCTTCAGCCAACCCGGCCTCAATCTCGGCAATTTGCCATTCTTCACGAGTGACGTAATCCTCGATTGCCTGGGCGGCCATATAAGAGCGAGAACGATCGGGCTTACTGGTCGTTTCGTCCGAAACGCGCACGGTGAATGCAGCCATAACACCCAACCTTTTTGGTTCACTATAATTATCTGTGAACCGACATGGCCCATCAAGGTTCAGTTTATGCAAGCGAGCTTTCCCCAAAAGCCGCTCTTGAGATCCCATCAGGTGCCAGCGCTTTCTCAACGACTCCGCATTCGATGTTTTCGGTCCAGTCAACGACCAGAAAGGTCAAAATGGGACTGCTCATGAAATCTGCAAAATCAGGCGTTTGTCTAAAGCGGCTCTCGATCCAGCAAGCGTGATGTGCATTCAAAATCCAACCTGCATCAGCCAAAAACTGCACTGAGACAAGCGAAGGGTTACGCGACCGTCCTCACAAGTCGGAACCCAATGCTGATGCCGCGGTAGTCTGGCTCGTAGTCACGCCGAAAGGCGGTGCGCCAACTGGTCGACGTCGCGTGCCAACTTCCGCCCCTCACGACGCGTCGCGCACCTGTTTCCGGTCCCTGCGGATCATCCGCCGGGCTGCGCGCGTAGTAGTTCGGGTCGAACCAGTCCCGCACCCACTCCCAAGCGTTGCCATGTATATCACAAAGGCCCCATGGATTCGGCTCTTTCCGCCCGACGGGATGTGAACCACCGGTGTTGAAGTCTTCGCCGAACCAGGCATATCGGTCGAGATCGGCCTTGTCGTTACCGAAGGAATAGCGGGTGCCAGTGCCAGCTCGCGCTGCGTATTCCCATTCCGCTTCGGTCGGCAGACGGTAACGCTCGTCACCTTCCATCTGGTTCAATCGGGCGATGAATTCCTGTGCATCGT
Organism: Rhizobium sp. GW821-FHT14E12; assembly: GCF_058803745.1. Lineage (NCBI taxonomy): Bacteria > Pseudomonadati > Pseudomonadota > Alphaproteobacteria > Hyphomicrobiales > Rhizobiaceae > Rhizobium > Rhizobium sp. GW821-FHT14E12. Next base: position 18,229 of record NZ_JBXAPH010000007.1, on the reverse strand, counting down.
TCCACGATACGGTCGCCGGATGATCAGGACGGGTAATCCGCTCTCGCATGCCCGGCAGATTGTAGTAGGGATTGGAGCGATCACGAGTATAAGGGTTGCTGCCCAGTACAGCTTCCCAATCTGCCTGCGTCACCTCGTATCGACCGAAATGAAAAGGCTTGCTGATTATGACTGGGTGCTGCGGCTTTTCAAAAGCGCGTGCCTCGTTGTCATCTTCGGGTGAGCCCATCAGAAATGTGCCGGCTGCGATGGGAACGAATTGCATCCCGATGCTATTGGTGAAGGGCTCAGCTGCGGAAGACGTACCAGTTTGCGCCTGCGCAATACCCGGACGGCTCAGCCCATAACCCACACCCGCCAACGCGAGCGTGCCTGTCACTTCGAGCATATTGCGGCGGCTCAGAACCAGGTTTGGGTTTAGGACCTTCGTATCCATTATATATATCCCATCTTTGCCGGGTCTGCCCCGGTCGATATGGTGGTCAGGCGACGGCGAGCGAGGCCATATCGATCACGAAGCGGTAGCGCACGTCGGCCTTCTCCATCCGCTCGAAGGCCTGGTTGATTTCGTCCATGCGGATCATCTCGCAATCCGGAAGGATGTTCTTTTCCGCGCAGAAATCGAGCATCTCCTGGGTTTCCCGTATGCCGCCAATCGGCGAACCCGCGATCCGGCGACGGCCGAGAATGAGCGGCACCGTGCTTGGCTCGGCAAGAGGACCGACCTGGCCAACGATTACCAGCGTGCCATCAACATCAAGTAGCGGCATATAGGGATTGAGGTCATGCTTGACGGGCACCGTGTCGATGATGAGGTCGAAGCCGTTGACGGCTTTCGCCATGGCACCTTCATCCGTCGACACGAGCAAGGCCTTGGCACCGAGGGTACGGGCATCCTCTGCCTTGTCGGATGTCCGGCTGAGGACCGTGACATCGGCGCCCATGCCGGCGGCAAGTTTCACTGCCATATGGCCAAGTCCGCCGAGACCGATGACACCCACACGGCTGCCCGGACCGACATTCCAGGTCTTGAGCGGTGAATAAGTGGTGATCCCAGCACACAGCAGAGGTGCTGCGCGCGCAAGGTCCAAACCATCCGGCATGCGAAGCGCGAACTCTTCACGAACAACCAGATGCTTGGCATAACCGCCGAGAGTGTGCTCCTTGGTGAACCGGTCAAAACCACCATAAGTTCCCGTGTTTCCCTCCCGACAAAGCTGTTCTTCACCCTTCCTGCACTGGTCGCAATGCTGGCAGCTATCGACCATGCAGCCAACCGCCACGTGGTCACCGACCTTGTAACGAGTGACGTCGTCGCCGATCTGGATTACACGACCAACGATTTCATGTCCGGGAATGGCGGGAAAGACCGTCCAGCTCCAATCGTTGCGTGCCCAGTGGAGATCCGAGTGACAGACACCGCAATAAAGGATTTCCATCACAACATCGTTCGGCCGAAGGGAGCGACGTTCAAATGAAAAGGGTGCAAGAGGAACATCAGCAGATGTGCATGCAAAACCAAGCGTCTTCATAGTTCAGGCTATCCTTCTTCCGTCTCGGATGGCAGGCGCCGACAACTAGGTCGGCTCAACAAACTGGAACATCAGTCTAACACTCAAATATTATGCTGATTAGATTGCGCTTTTGGTATGAGCTTATGCGCTCTACTCATGAATGTCGCTTTGAAAACTGGCTCTTCACGCGAGGGTTCCTGTCCAAACACCCAGTAAAACGAAATCCGCGTGAGGCGCGCGGAGCATTTTGCGGCCGCTCTGGGCGACAAGGAAAACACTGCCCGGCTTCTCCGTGATCAGCATTCCTCCATCTGGAAGAAATGCAATGGCCCAAGGCATATTAAAGTTTGCGACCGACTGGATGGTAAAGGGTTTGGTAGAAAACGCCTGACGATCGCCGGCGTTGATGCGTTGCCCCAGCGCCGATGTGATGAGGCCGGCCCACAAGATCATTGCGCTTAGCAGTTTCATTCAATCGCTTTCTGCCAACGAGTAGCCAGATCAAATCGTTCTCCTCGCACCCGCGAAAAGCGCGCCGGAGGCGCCATCCTTGATCGAACATCCCTGTTCATGTGCCAAAGCTCTTTCCGAGAAAATCCGGTAATCGGCGGCTAGTGTCATCGGAAAATAGGAGAGCTCTGTCGCAAAGCTTCCCCCGAATTGTAGTATTTTGTAACCACACAGAGGAGTTCCTCGAGCGGAGGTGGCAAGGAAGCGGCATCAGTGCAGCAAAGCTTATGCCGTGGCCCGATCATTTTATGATGTGCGAATATGGATGCAGATCGCACCCATATTCGTTTAGCGAGACTGGATCAGTTGGGTGGTTTAGCCTAAGACTGACCGATCACCTGGTGGTCGCGCCACATAAAATATGAAGTCCGTTTCGAGATCAGCCACTGACCGTCCTGACGAACGTACTCGTCGTTATAAAACACACCATTGGTATTCCTGGATTTTTTACCGTCCACAGCATTGATGAGGACAACCAGGCAATAATGAATCGCCGTCGCACGATCTCCGTCCAGTTCAGCAGTATGTTGACCATTTATGTGATAGGAGGTCTCGAAGTTGGCCATGAATTTGGTGAAAGTTTCCTGAATCTCCTTGCGCCCCTTGAGCGACGCGAAAAGCTGCCCTTCGAAATATGTGTCGACGACCGCGTCTTCGGTGAACAGCAGTGCCTGAGTGGCTAGATCTTTCTGGTCTGCAAGGTTCGAGAATGCATCGACGAGAGCTTTGAGGGCAACCTTGTCTTCGAGTGTCTGGATTCGTTGTTCTAAACTGTCGCGTTGCATGATTTTCTCCTGGTGTTGTTCGATGAAAATAAAAGGGATCGAATATGCTAGGCAGTCCGTGCAGCCAGCTCGAAAGTCACGACGGTTCCGCAAACGCCGTGACGGACCTAGATAAAGGATCGACGCGGACGTTCCCGTTGAACCAATCCGAAGGACCTTTGCCGTAAGCTCGATTTTCCGCGCATTTGGTGTCGTGGTGCTATGCACCCTGGCATATCGTAGTATCGGGAGTGCCTGTGAGCGGTTCTACCAGACGCGCATTTCAAAGATTAGGCGCTAAGTTGCACATGAAGTTATAAGTGCATCTTATCAATGTGGCACGAAGAGTTGAGCGGTCTGACCTCTTGATTGATCCACTTTTTGTCACTGATCTTTTCCGTCCAGTTCATCGCCTCTGCAATCGAGAGATTCGGAAATGCATTGAGCATCATGCCGATCGCCATAGCTGCGCCGCGACGATGCTCAGCGCCGGGTGGGGTCTACGCGATATCGCCAGGCTCATGAGATGATCGAGCCATCAAAATCCAGGATCAAGCACCTAGCCGTCTGAGGGGCACATCAACCACTGCCCTGATATGATCCGGACAGCTGTTGACGCCAGTGAGACGTTCGCCCGCGCGCTGATCGACAATTTGGTAGCGAAAACGACCGCTGTGCAAGCGCGCCGCCGAATGGACTGAATTCATCAGCGAGGGAGACATCCGATGAGTATCCGCTTCAATCACGCGCAAGTAAAATCGTTTACGATTGATCGGCCCCTCGTTTGTTTCGCAGAGGAAAAGCCGAGCGAATGGCAAGACGAGGGGTCCGCCGTATGGAATGAGCTTATATCGCAAAGATATAAGCTCATTCGGAATTCAGCAGCTAATCGTAACTTTCGTTACGCCCTAATCTCACAAACCGGCCCTAACCATGCTGGCCAGATGCCATGTACGGCGGTGATTTGAAGGAGAATCCCATGAAAGGACCTATTCTCACGCTGAACAACGGCGTGACGATGCCGATGCTCGGGCTCGGCGTGTTCCAGTCCGCCAAAGAGGAGACCGCGAGTGCGGTAAAGACAGCGATTGCCGAGGGCTATGGTCTGATCGATACCGCGTCAGGATATCAGAACGAAGCCGAGGTCGGTCAAGGCATCCGCGAAAGCGCCGTCGACCGGTTCAAGATCTTCGTCACCACCAAGCTGCGTCCCGTGGACTATGGCCATGATGCAGCGCTACGGGCCTTCGACACCTCAATGTCGAAGCTTGGCTTCGACGTGCTCGACCTCTATCTGCTGCACTGGCCCGTGGCACGTGACTTCGACAATACCATCACTAGCTGGAACATTTGCCAACGCCTGCTGCGCGAAGGGAGGGTGCGCGCGATCGGCGTGTGCAATTTCAAGCCGGCGCATCTCGACATGCTTATCTCGCGCAGCGAAGTGGTTCCAGCCGTCAACCAGATCGAACTGCATCCCTACTTCGCCCAACCGGACCACGACGAGGCCCACAAGCGGCTCGGTATCGTCACCCAGGCCTGGTCGCCGATTGGCGGGATTCAGCGCTACTGGCCGGGCGAGCAGAAAAAGGACCCGTTGAGCGATCCTGTGGTGACCGGTCTTGCGTCCAAATACGCCAAGACCTCGGCGCAGATCATCCTGCGCTGGCAGATCGAGCTCGGTCATTCTATCATCCCGAAATCGGTCCAGGCGGATCGCATCCGTGAGAACGCCGACATCTTCAACTTCGCACTTTCCCAGGACGAAGTGGCGGCGATCTCAGCGCTCGATACTGGCCGGCGCGGCGGCCCCGACCCGGAAATCCAGGGGACGCCGGAGGGAAAATGAGCGGTAAGCCTCAGCCGCGAAATCGGAGGCTGTCGACAAACAGGCGAAAGGCCGGCGAAACCTGGCGGTGGCTGGGGTAGTAAAGGTGATAGCCTGGGAATGCTGGGCACCAATCCGCCAACACCTGAACGAGCCGTCCTTCCCGAACATGCGCCTCGAGATGATCGCTAGGTAAACATACGAGTCCGCGGCCGCGTAGCGCCGCATCGATGGCGATGTCCGCGTCATTGCAGATGAATTGCCCGTCGACCCGGACATTGACCGTGCGACCGTCCCTCTCGAACTCCCACGCATAAAGGCCGCCGAGCGTCGGCAACCGCAAATTGATGCATGCGTGCTGGGTGAGATCCTGCACGCTCCTAGGGATCTCCCTGTCTTGGAAGTAGCCCGGCGCAGCAGCGACGATCATCGGCATGTCGGGGCTGATCCGCACGGCGATCATGTCCTTGTCGATCTGCTCGCCCAGGCGGACGCCGGCGTCATAGCCTTCCTTGACGATATCGACGAGCCGCACGTCGACGCTAATCTCGACATGTACATGAGGGTGCTCGGCCATCAATCGGTCGGCTGCGGGCATCAGCACATTCTGGGCAATGGTTTTGCTGGCTGTGATGCGGATGTTTCCGGCGGGGCGGCAGCGCATCTCGTCCAGACTTGCGAGCCTTGCCTCGATATCGTCGAAGGCGATTCGCAGAGTATCGGCAAGCTGCTGTCCGGCCTCGGTCGGAGTGACCGACCGCGTGGTCCGCGTCAGCAGCCGCAAATCCAGCCGTTCTTCCAATCGGCGCACAACAGCACTCAGCGAACTTTGCGATGTCGCGAGGCGGGCGGAGGCACGCGTAAAGCTTCGTTCCTCGGTCACCGCCAGAAACACCATCAAATCTCCGAGTTCGTCTCGCCTCATTTATATCTCCTAGCGATAGACCCCTTCGATATTTAGCCCATAGACTGAGGAATAGAAAGGGCTACTTTTTATGTTGAGATGCTGTGCCGACCGCCCTCGACCTTCGTCGACGTTGCGCTTACGGGCGGCCAACTTCTGGAGAAAACATGAAGACGCTTGGATATGCGGCGCAAAGCGCCGAAACGCCACTGCAGCCTTACGCCTTCGAGCGTCGCGATCTGCGACCCAACGATGTGGCGCTGGAAATTCTCTATTGCGGCGTCTGCCACAGCGATCTGCACATGGCGCGCAATGATTTCGGCATGATGTCATACCCGGCCGTTCCTGGGCACGAGATCATCGGTCGTGTCGTCGCTGTCGGCCCCGAGGTGACGAAGTTTAAGACAGGCGACCCTGTTGCTGTCGGCACCATGGTCGACAGTTGCCGGCACTGCGATAATTGCCACAAAGGTCTTGAAATGTTTTGCCGTAAAGGCATGACGATGACCTACGGTTCGCCCGACCGGATCGACAACACCATGAACTACGGGGGCTTCTCCAAGCACCTAGTCGTGCGCGAGGAGTTCGCCTTTACCGTGCCGGAGAACCTCGACCTATCGAAAGCGGCGCCGCTGCTTTGCGCGGGCATCACCACCTATGTACCGTTGCGCGAATGGAATGTCGGGCCGGGATCGCGCGTCGGTGTGGTTGGTATGGGCGGCCTCGGCCACATGGCTATCAAGCTCGCGGTTGGCCTTGGCGCGCACGTGACGATGATTTCACGCAGTCTGGCGAAGGAGGCGGACGCTCAAGCCCTCGGCGCCAACGCCTTCCTGGTCTCGACCGACGAGAAGGCGATGCAGGCCAAGGCCGAGGCCTTCGATCTCATTATCGATACGATTCCGGTGAAGCACGATCTCAACCCATATATTCCGCTGCTCGACACGGACGGCACCTTCGTGGTCGTTGGCCATATTGGCCCATTCGACCAGGTAATGTCGCCGCCGATGATCTTCGGCCGCAAGCGTATCGCCGGATCGCTCGTGGGCGGCTTGCCGCTGACGCAGGAGTTGCTCGACTTCTGCGGCCGCAAAAACATCCTGCCGGAAGTCGAGATGATCCGCATGGATGAGGTGAATGAGGCCTTTGTGCGCATGGAGCGGGCGGACGTCCGCTACCGCTTCGTGATCGACATGGCCTCGCTCGAAGTAGCTCAAGCCTGAGGCAAGCGGGTGAGAAGCGGGAGTCGGGGAAGAGTGCTCTATGTCCCCACACTCGGGCGCGGTTGCCTGAGTGACCGGATGCGGTCGTACGAGACCTCCAACTCCCCTCTACTGCCTCCGTGGCGCGCGACTTAGGCTACTCCGATATAAGGGCATGCGGATTCCAATATGAAACGTTCGGGCAGACGACACGTTTTAGTGGAATGTGCCGATTAGCGTAAGGCCTCGTTACTCCCGACAAAATCCTGGCCATCTCAGCATCGGACACCGGAAGGCGTGGAGGACCGGATACGGAAACCCACGGGCACCCCGCAAAATAAATAGCATCATCAGCCACCGGGAGCCTATTCCCAGCCGTCCGTCTCCAGGGCTCCGCAGCGACCCTTCCGAACCGCTCTCACCGTTCGGGTACATCGCCGATCTCCCAAAGGAACATAATGTGACCAAATCTCAAACGAACGATCGGCGTCATCAGCGTCTCTCGCTTTTCGCCCTGGCTTTGGGAAGTTTCGTGATCTCGACCTCCGAGTTCGCAAGCATGGGTTTGATGCCCCTTTTCGCCGACGATCTCAAGCTCACTGTACCGCAGGCAACCAACGGTATCACCGCCTACGCGCTTGGCGTCGTGATCGGCGCCCCTCTCCTGACCGTCGTAGCGGCAAAACTAAACAAGCGCAGCTTGTTGCTCGCCCTGATGGCCCTGGCTCTCCTTGCAAATCTGTTCTCCGCTCTCGCGGCCAATCTGGGCATGCTGATCGCCGGGCGCTTCCTCAGTGGACTTCCTCAAGGTGCCTACTTCGGAGCGGCAGCGGTCGTTGCTACCCAGATCGTCGGCGCCAAACAAGGCGGACGCGCGGTGGCCCTGATTATGTCTGGCATCACGATTTCAACGATTATAGGCGCGCCCATCGGCACGCTGATCGGGCAGCTGTTCGGCTGGCGGATAGCCTATGGCACCATCAGCGCGCTAAGTGTCCTGTCCGTTCTCGCGCTTTTGTCTTGGCTGCCCGATAGTGATGATTTCAACGGCGGCTCGATCCGGCAGGAACTATCGGCACTGCGGCGCGGGAATGTCTGGGGCATGATGCTGGTATCGGCTCTGACCGTGGCAAGCGTTTTTTCCGTGTATACCTTCGTGGGACCGCTCGTTACCGAAGTGGCCGGCATGTCGCCAACCGTGACCCCTTTTGCGCTCAGCCTTATCGGGATTGGTATGGCGCTCGGAAACGTTCTAGGCGGCCGGCTCGCAGATCTCTACGCTTTCCGGGGGATGGTGCTCGGTTTCATCGCAACGCTTGTCTTCCTGGCACTGATGGGAACTTTCGCCCACGTGCCACTCGTTCTCCTCGCCACGTTGACGGGAATGGGCTTTACGATGATGGTTGCGGCTCCGTCAATTCCGCTTCAGATGATGAAAATGGCCCCAGAGGCGCCAACCCTCATGGGCGCTTTGAATATGGCATCGTTCAATGTAGCGAACGCCATCGGCGCCGCAGTAGGCGGTACAACAATCCATGCGGGATACGGCTTCGTATCGCCGATCTGGGCGGGGTTCATTCTGACGTCCTCCGGACTCGTCGTTTTCGCCCTGCTCTACCGTCATATGACACCGGGAAAAGCCTCCGTAGTCGAGGCAACAAGTCATTGACAGCGTGCCACCAACAGCGTTCGCGCATCCAGGCCAAGCATCAGAACTATTAGGATTCGCTATGAAACTTATGACGATAGACCGAACTTCGGAGCTGCCGCACGGCTTATTCGCCCGGCTTCTGCGCAGGACAATGACTGTACTGGTCAGCGCAACCATCGCTGCCAGCACCGGCGCAGCCAATGCTGCTACAAATGGGGACACCGGCAGCGAGGCTATTCGCGCCACCGTCGTGGAAGTACCTGCTGTAGGAACACCGATGAGTGCGACGGTGATGCCACTCCAGGCGAGCGGCTACGTGGAGAACGAATACTTCATCAAGGGCGAAGCAAGTCGCTATCGGATTTCGGATCCGATGCGTAATGCACAACAGATCGATTCCGGCAACCCTTATGTGACACGTGTGCTTGTCCGGCGACCGACCGATCCGGCCCGTTTCAACGGCACTGTCGTCGTAGAGTGGCTGAACGTTACGCTCGACCAGGACGTCGACTTCGTGTTCGGCGCGACCCGCGAGTTGCTTGTCAGGGAAGGGTACGCCTGGATCGGCGTAAGCGCGCAGCGCAACGGCATTGCGGCGATGAAGAAGTGGAACCCGGAGCGCTACAATGCACTCAGCGTTGCGGCTTCCAACATCGACCCAGCTGACGGCAGCGCAGTCGATCCTGCCAACCCCTTGATCATGGCAGTCGGCGGCGATGTTCTGGCCTGGGACATATTTTCTCAGGTGGGCCGGTTAGCCGCGGCAAGCAATCGGGAATTGATGGGCGGACTGCAGGTCAAAAGGCTCGTCGCTGCATCTGAATCGCAGTCAACGCTGAAGGTATCAACCTATTACAACAGCATACAACCGCTGCACCATGTATATGACGGTTTTTTGTTTTACGATCGCACTGGGCTGCTGCGCACTGATATAGATGCGAAATCGATCGCTATCGGGACCGAAATATTTACAGCTCTTATGGGCCACGCTCCACAGGACGATACGGATCATCAACGCTGGTGGGAGATCAACGGCGCTTCGCATTTTTCTCTGGATGAGGTCCAGCATTACGTAGACCCGTTCATCAAGCGCGACGCGGCTTTTCGTGCGGTGGACGGAAGCGCACTCAGCCTATCTGAAATCACCAACAACAATGGGCCTTGCACACCGTCTCCGATCTACAGCCGCGTGCCGAATGGCGACATCTTGAAAGCGGCGCTCAAGTCCCTGAATGCATGGATTTCCGGCGGTGCCGCACCGGCAACGGCCCCGCGGTTCGTCGTCGATGACCAGAACCCACCACAATATGTGCGCGACGCTCATGGCCAGATACTGGGCGGTATTCGTACCGCGGCACAGGATGCTCCGATCGCCACGAATGCCGGAATCGGTCACGGCAAATGGTTCTGCGGCCCGTCCGGAAACCATGTTGACTTCACGCAGGCTCAGCTTTGCGAGCGTTATGGCAGCCACGCTGCATATGTCGGAAGGGTGCGGGCAATCGCAAACGCGAATGTACGCGATCGGATCCTTCTACCGGAGGAAGCAAAGAAGACTGTAGATGAGGCGGAGGCTGTGAATTTCACCTGCACCAAATAATTCCAGCTTCATGATGCGGGCCCGGCCGAATGAGGGCTGGGTGGGTCGGAATCAACTGCTGTAGAATGTACGTTGTATTTTCAAATGCGACATGTCGATAGAAACAAAGAATCGTAGATTCTTCAGTCGCAATAGCTCGACGCTATTCAAAAGTATCCAGGCGTTCACGGACAATCACCCGCATCTGCGCCGCCCGTTCCGAGCCAACCGAACCATCGGTCAGCGGCGCGGGCAGTACCAAATGATCCAGCCCGTGCGCCAACGCTGCTAACAGTTCATCCATGGCCATATCCGCCGCCATCGCCGGAATACCAGCCGTCGCCGCGAAACGCCTGAAATCCGCTCTCTTCAGCCGTTCGTCCTTGCCGCTGATTTTGAGCGCCATGCGATCATGCAGCAGGCTCGGAAACACCCGCGTCGTCACCGCGTCGTAGAGCGGTGCCATGCGGACCGAACTGAAATCCCCCCTTCCTGGCTCCGCGATTTTCAACACGGCCATGTTCTTGAGGTGCATGTCGCCATCCGCGATCAACCACGCGAACAGTGCCCGTCGCAAGAGCAGCAACAGGTCTTCGTCCGCATGAGTAGAGAGCGGGCGCAGGGCGCCGGCGATCCGCTCCATGGTGCCTGTGTATTTGTCTTCCGCCCGCACGCCAAGGACTGAAGTCATGTCCTCAAGCGCGAGACGTCGCATGTCATCAAGTCTGACGCGAATGTCGAACCGCTCGACCGCAAGGGCCGCCGGCATACCATCCGGCATAGCAACGAGTGCAATTGCCGGCACGGTGAATCCGGCCGCGCGGCCAAGTTCCATGGATTGCCATTCGATCGCGGGTAGCGCCTCGAATCCCGACGTACCGGCGGGCTTCAGAATATGCGTGAACGGCTTGCTCGTGCTCGGCATCAGCGTGCCGTCGGCACCGAGGAACATCGGCGCCTTGATCTGCACGCCCGAGAGGCGTGGTGTCGCGCCAGTCGCGAATATCCGCGCCAGATTCTGTTCGAACGTATCCTGGATATCACCGCGACCGGGGCCAGCATAGATCCCCGTGAACATGTAATCCGTCGTGAAGTCGTTCAGCCGTGTCAGCAGGATATCGGCCGGTAGGTCCGCCAGCTCGCTTGCCCGCTCCACGATCGAGATGTTTGACATGTACCGCTTGCCCGTGCGCAGCGCTGCCCGTTCGTCCGGGTTGTTCAGCACCCGACCCAGCCAGCCTTCCGGCAGCAGCGATTCAATGAAAGGCGGCAGTCTGCCGGGCGTGGTCTGGCGCACAAGCGGCGGACCGTCCGGATCGGTTCCATGCCATCGCCATTCGAAGCCATCATGCATCAGGTTGCCGACCTGCACTCCGTGCCAGGCCACGATTAGGTCGAGTGCGGCCTGGTTGGTGACGATCATGGCTGCCGCTGGGTTCCGTTTGAGGAAGCGCTCTGCGGCGCGCCCTTCATCCAGCCAGTCATTGTCACGGGCGAGCTTGAACACCGCATCGGCGGCGCTGTCCGGATTGCCGTATTCTTGGATCAGGCGCGCAGCAATTCCCTCTTTCATCCTTTCGTCAAACGAGGCGGCATGTTCGCTACGGATACGGAAAGCTTCCAGAAAACGCTGCCGCATCGAGGACACGTCCACCCGTAACTCGCCCATGTCATCGCCGACCACCGCCTGCGCGATGGAAGGGTAGTCAGGCGCTTTGTTCTGAATGATTTCGAGCGTCCTGATGCGCTGCCGTTGCACACGGCGACCGGTCAGGAACAAGCGGCCATCGCGCATCGGGCCGAGCAACACGGCGCTGGCGGCCGACAGGTAGGCGTTTGGATAGAGATATTTAGCGATGCGCACCGCATGGGTACGCACCGTGTGGTCTATATTGTCGTCGGCATCGACATAGATACCGCGCATCAGCTGGACGAGCTTGCCTGCCGCCGCTTGTCGGTGACCGCGGGTTTTATCGATGTTTTCGCCGACGAGATGGAGGGGCATACCTGTAACTTTCGCGCATGTCAGATACGTGAAAGTTACAACGTCTTTTCCAAGATTTCAACCTAAGTGTCACTATCGCGTATCTAAGAAACGCGATAGTTATAACCCAGCTCCGAATACTGCCCCTCGCTATTCACTTCAACAATTTGAAATTGATCGGAAAATCAGAACATCAACCGGGTCATGGGTAATGCCGGTTGCGACCACCCCTTATGCCGACAAATCTTCTTCTATTTCAATGGCGTAAATGCCAAATCAGCCGGTCATCCTTTGGATGCTTTTTCACAAGGTAGGCATTATCTCTTATATTGTTCGGCCGTGACGTGCTCCATCCATGTGACAGCACTCGCATCAAGAGTTTCCGCGATGGCGATATGCGTCATGCCGGTGGTCGCGGCCGCGCCGTGCCAGTGCTTGACACCTGCTGGAATCCAAACGACATCGCCTGGCTTGATCTCCTGGATCGGACCATCCCAGTTCTGAACCAGGCCGGATCCGGCGGTAACGATCAATGTCTGGCCAAGGGGATGGGTATGCCAAGCAGTACGAGCACTTGGCTCGAACGTGACAATACCTCCACCGACGCGTCCCGGCTCGCTGGCTTGGAAACGCGAGTCGACGCGCACGGCTCCCGTAAAATTCTCGGCTGGTCCAGTCGCAGACGGCCGCGAGCCGATCGGCGTGACGGTTATGACTTGCTCTTGTTGGGCGGAGGCCACTGAGACGAAAAGCGAAAAAGTGATAGCGGTTGCTGCGAGTATCCTCATGTTCACACAGTTCCTTCGATCGGTTTGTTGGTTATCAATGCGCGACAGCGCCGTCATGCTTCTGGGCTTACCTCGATTTGGTATCGGAGCCAGACCACGCCCCCTTCGAGAGTTTCGGTGGCTATATGGCGAAGCGATCGGCCGAATGCTGGCCGCTCATCCGGCTCTCCGACATATCCGAAAATGCTTGGACTGCCGGCAAGGCCATCAATACCGGGAAAGACAAGCAAGCTTATCTCGTCGATCAATCCGGCTTTGAGAAAAGCGCCGTTGATTCGACCCCCGCCTTCCAGCAGAAGGGTCTTGACGCTGAAGCTATCCCCCAACACATCCATGGCACGGACAAGATCATGTCCTTCAGGCCCCGCGAACAGGTAGGAAATACCTACCTCGCGTAGTTCGGCGAGGTAGTCATCAGGCACCCTTTCGCTGAGAACAGCAACGATGTGATCCCCGCCAGCATTGTCCTGCTCGTAATGCAATTTGCCATGGGGATCGAAAACGACGGCGACATTCCGTCCCTTCCGATCGGCTATGAATGTCCTCCTCAAGTCGCCCTCAACCGGGCGGGAGGCTCTTGCATGTCCCTTTGCGTAACCCTCCATGGTCTTGCGACCGACCATCCACCCATCGGAGGCAAAACGCGCAGCGACGTCTTCATAGTATTGCCAAAGCTGATCCGCATCGATTCCGCGAGCAGGCCTGGTCCATCGACTAGAGACCAGGCGCCCGTCGATGGAGCTCACCATATGGCAGATAATTTTTGGACGCATGTTAACTCCGTCATTTCGAAGGGACCCTATCGTTCATGCGATGGTGGGTCTTACCAGTCAGTTCGGCCGACGCTCTATGATGCGCGTAGGCGCGTATGATCGAGATCATGCCAACAGAAGAAATTCGCACGCTGAGCCCGCAATGTTCAACGTCGTTGCGGACGACCAGCACGCTACCCGCTTGAAGTGTAGTATACTTATCCGCCTTTTATTAGTTGCGTGCTGGCGATAAGCCCTATGAAGCTAGTTCATCAAAGACGCCCAAATTTAGTAACGAGGCGATTGTAAGTAGCAACGATAGGGGCTCACTTTGGGAGTGTATCCACAATTGCCACACCGACGACCGGAGGCGGGAACGCTGTGCCAGCAGGACAGGATAATCTGTCTAACGCTGGCGCGCGGTTGCCAGAAAAGCGATCGCCGCGTCAGCTGTTGCCAGGCGTCAGACGGAGCAACCTGCCGGGATTGTCGTCCTCGATCAGCCAGAGCGTTCCATCGGGAGCTACCGCAACGTCGCGTATTCTTGCGCCCATGTCCCAACGTTCTGCTTCATCCGCGCCGCCCTTGCCATCGAAGGCGACCCGAACCAGCGCCGTCGATGCGAGGCCGCCGATAAATGCCGATCCGCGCCAATTCGAGAACATCTCGCTATTGTAGAAGGCCAAACCGGCAGGCGCTATGACCGGGGTCCAGTAGAGAACGGGCGCTTCAAGGTCCGGCCTTGTCGAATGGCGGGGAATAGGTGTGCCGTTGTAGTTATCGCCGTTCGAGACGAGAGGCCATCCGTAATTGCGGCCGGTCTTGATGAGATTGAGTTCATCGCCGCCTCGCGGGCCCATTTCGTCCAGCCATAATTGGCCGTCCGGCGCGAAGGCCAGACCATAGGGATTGCGATGCCCGGTCGTCCAAGTCTGGGCACGGACGCCCCCTTCACCCGCCATCGGATTATCGCTCGGCGTGGAACCGTCGAGATTGAGACGGAGAACCTTTCCGCGCGCCTGATCTGGGTCCTGGGCGCTATCCGGACGCATCCGGTCCCCCACCGTCAGAAACAGATGTGAACCCGAGGGATCGAAGGCGATAATGCCGCCAGGCTGTCCACCTCCTCCCTTCGGAGTTTGGCGCCAGATAATCTCAAGGTTTTCCAGCGATGCCGTCGCGCCCGATATGCCAAGCGTTGCGCGCGCGAGCGCCAAACTGCCGCCGCCCTCGCCCGGCTCCACATAGGTAAAATAGACTTGGCGGTTTGTCCCGAAGGCGGGCGCAATTGCAATATCGAGGAGACCGTTCTGCCCGGATGCAGCAACGGCCGGCACGTTTCTGACCGCAGTCTTCCGACCGCCTTGCGTCACGAGGAAGACCCTTCCGGGCTTTTCCGTGATCAGCATACGGCCATCCGGCAGGAACGCGATTGCCCACGGCGTATCAAAACTTGCAATCGCGCGCGCCACAAAAGGCTTGGTTGGGGATGCTTCACGGCCACCCGCGTTGATGCTTGCGCCATGGGCGGCGGTAAGAGCACAGACCCAGACGGCCATTGCTGCAAAGAGTCTCATGTCAGTCCTTCCGGTCGGTCGTCGGTGAGGCTGTCAATGCCATTCTATCAGCAAACGAAGGAAAGTCGGTCTCCGGGAAGACGAATGGATACCCGCATCGCGTGCGCAAATCTCGACAAAGTTACCAATCCGAGCCTCTATTTGAACAGATACCAGATGCGCTTTCATTCAATAAGATGCTAAAACGTGAATGACCTTATGAGGAAAGTTCATGAATGCTGCGCGAAAATCTCAATGACCTTTTTGCTTTCGCCGCCGTTGCTCGAGAGCGGAGCTTTACGCGGGCAGCCGCCGGGCTGGGCGTCTCGCAATCTGCTCTCAGTCACACGATCCGAGCACTTGAAGAGCGGCTTGGACTCCGGCTGCTGACGAGAACGACGCGAAGCGTCTCGCCGACCGAAGCTGGCGACCGACTGCTGCGCTCGATTGGTCCGCACTTCGAACAGATGGAAACGGCGCTGCACAGCCTCAGCGAGCTCAGGGACAAGCCGTCGGGCAGCCTTCGTATCGTCACATCCGAGCACGCCGCCGATACGCTGCTTCGGCCTGTTCTTCAGAAGCTCATGCCTGAGTATCCGGATATTCGCGTCGAGACGGTCATCGACCATGGACTGACGAACATCGTTGCGGAGCGCTGTGACGCGGGAATACGGCTTGGGGAATCGATCGAAAAGGATATGATCGCGGTTCGTATCGCGCCCGACATGCGAATGTCGGTCGTCGCCACCCCCATCTACTTCGAAAATCGCGCAAAGCCGCAAACTCCGAGGGATCTGACCGGGCATAATTGCATCAATATGCGACTGCCGAGTTCCGGTGGCCTCTACGCCTGGGAGTTCGAAAAGGATGGACAGGAGATAAGAGTCCGAGTGGAAGGCCAGTTGATTTTCAACGCGATCGGACAGGTTTTGAACGCCGCCTTATGTGACCTTGGCCTGGCATTCGTTCCGGAGGATTTGGCCGCGCATCACATCATGATGGGTCGGCTTATCCACGTTCTTGAAGATTGGTGCCCGATCTTCCCAGGCTACCACCTCTACTACCCAAGTCGGCGACAGTCTTCGGCGGCCTTCGCCCTGCTGATCGACGCTTTACGCTATCGAGAGTGAATCGAAGCAGCCAAAACGTCGCCTGATCCGTCAACCGGGGCGCTGCTCAAAAGGAGCCAAAGTGGACAGTGCTCAAGCACCCCAGTTGGTATGTCAGATATTAGACTACGCCGGACATCTATGATCTTTGGCTGACGACCTTTCTGTAATGGCCCCATAAATTTCCGGACAGGATCTCCCACTTAATAAGTGAGCGAGTTGATGTGCCTATTATGACTAGTCACATCACCCTCCTAAGATTGAAGTGCTGTCCGGCCCAGGGCGGCGGCGTCGCTGGTCGACAGCCGAGAAGCTTGCCATCTTTCAGGAGACCTATGAGGCGGATGCGACGGTCAGCATTGTTGCTCGGCGAGGGACACCTTTCGCCGCAAGTGCGCCGAGCCACTCTACTCTTCGCTGATACGGAAGGTTTCACGGGATTGGCTGAGAAGATACCGGCGTCGAAACTCGTCTACATGTTGAACGAGTTTCTTACGGTGGTAACAACCATAGTCGATCATCATGGCGGTGTTGTCGTCAACTACATTGGCGATGCCGTAGTAGCGTCTTTCAACGCGCCATTGCCGGCGAAAGATCACGCCACGCGGGCAGTGCACGCCTCTCGTGCTATCCTGGAGATAATCGATGAAAGTCAGTTTCAGGACGTCTCTATCCGTAGCTGCAAGCATCTGATCGACGTCTTCAGGCTGATCGATGACAATGGCGCGCCATTACTGATACCGCAAGTATCTTCCGTTTGAGTTCCCACGGGGCGACACCGCAACAGTCACTTATAATTGAAGTCCCCGCGAAAATAGATCGTCACGCAATGCCATCTTCTTAACTCGCTGAAAAAGCGCCATTTTTTTGGTCGCCTGGCTATTCATGAGCGCTCCTCATAAGCCCTATCGGGAATTA
Source organism: Rhizobium sp. GW821-FHT14E12 (assembly GCF_058803745.1). Classification (NCBI taxonomy): domain Bacteria; kingdom Pseudomonadati; phylum Pseudomonadota; class Alphaproteobacteria; order Hyphomicrobiales; family Rhizobiaceae; genus Rhizobium; species Rhizobium sp. GW821-FHT14E12. Next base: position 1,170 of record NZ_JBXAPH010000007.1, on the reverse strand, counting down.
GACACTAATCGCACACAAGGATGCTCCCAAGTTTCTGCAGGTCGGTAGCCCCCAATTGACCACGCGAGACGGTTTTCAATCGGAAACCGCGAGGGCCTGAGGCCGCATTGTTGCAGGCCTCAGGTTAGTTTGACTGAGCAGATATCACTGCAAAGAACCGGGAGCATGACATGCAAAACCGTGGCACACTTGAAATACGCCGGCGAGACCTCCTCGTGGCAACAGCGGCTTCCGTCGCTGTGACGGCTACCCCGTCAATCGCGGGCGCTCAATCGACAAGTTCCGAACCTTCCTTCACGTCAACAGTCGCATTTAATGTCAACGGACAAACCCAGAAACTCACGCTCGACGCGCGGACGACATTGCTCGACGCACTACGCGAGCATCTGCACCTCAACGGCACGAAGAAAGGCTGCGATCACGGCCAGTGCGGCGCCTGCACCGTCATCGTCGACGGCCGCCGCATCAATTCCTGCCTGACGCTTGCCGTCATGCATGAAGGCGACACCATCATCACCATCGAGGGGCTGGGCAAACCCGGCAACCTCCATCCGATGCAGGCCGCCTTCGTCAAGCATGACGGCTTTCAGTGCGGTTACTGCACACCCGGCCAGATCTGTTCGGCCGTCGCGGTACTCGAGGAGATCAAGGAAAACGTGCCGAGCCATGTCAGCGGCGACCTGACGGTGGAAGCCAAGGTGAGCCCCGACGAGATCCGCGAGCGCATGAGCGGCAATATCTGCCGGTGCGGCGCCTATTCCAACATCGTTGATGCAATGACTGAAGTTGCAGGGAGGCAGGCATGAAGTCCTTTAGCTACGAGCGCGCTACCTCCATCGAACAGGCCGCGAAAGCGGCAGCTTCAAACAGGCGCGCAAAGTTCATCGCTGGCGGTACCAACCTGCTCGACCTGATGAAACTGCAGATCGAGACGCCAGCGCATCTGATCGATGTCAACGGCCTGGCACTGGACAAGATAGAGCCAACGCCCGAAGGCGGGCTTCGCGTCGGCGCGCTCGTGCGCAACACCGATCTCGCCGCCGACGAACGGGTACGCCGCGACTACGGCCTTTTGTCGCGTGCCCTGCTTGCCGGTGCCTCCGGCCAATTGCGCAACAAGGCGACGACCGCGGGCAACCTGCTTCAGCGCACGCGCTGTCCCTATTTCTA
>NZ_JBXAPH010000006.1:0-323426 GCF_058803745.1 Rhizobium sp. GW821-FHT14E12 | reverse complement strand
GCTTCCGGCAAACCAAAGATCGTCGCCATCGTCGCAACCATGCGAAAGCTTCTTACCATCCTCAATGCCATCATCCGAGATCAAAAACCATGGCAATCAGCTTGACCAACAAGACAGTCGCTCTCCCCGCAAGCGGGGCGAGGGGACGATTTGCCAAATGCGGAGCCCATGCATGCCCCAATCCCTCTTCCTCATTACCCTCGTTGTCGACGACTACGATCACGCCAAGACTTTCTATTGCGATTGCCTCGGCTTCGACTGCCTGCAGGATGAAGTGCAGCCCGAAGACAAGCGCTGGATCGTGGTAAAGCCGAAGGGTGGTGAGGGTGCGGCGTTGCTGCTGGCGCAAGCTGCCGATGATGGGCAACGGGCGGCCATCGGTAACCAGACTGGCGGCCGTGTCGGCTTCTTTCTCAACACCGATGATTTCGCCCGTGATCACGCGGCGATGGTCGCAAAAGGTGTCCGTTTTCTCGAGGAGCCGCGCCATGAGGTTTACGGCACCGTCGCGGTCTTCGCCGATCCCTACGGCAACACCTGGGATCTGATCCAGCATTCTACCTGATGCGGGATACCGATTCGAATGGTTGCGTCGGCGAAAATTGCGATTCTGTGTAGCAAATGCCGCTGACAGCAGCTTTCAGTCCAACCCGGACTCTGGGCTGCCGCAAAAATCTCTCGCGAATAGAATACCCGACTTTTGCGAATGATATTTACGACAAGGAACGGCTCTTTGTCTGCCGGGTAGCCTCTGCAATCCAAAAGAGCGCGAACAACGGCAGCGGAAGTAGTTTCTGGACAGCGACCCATGCGTCAATATTCAAAATCACCGCTGAAATGCAGGAAATGATCACGATGCTGAAAGCGCATGCGGATAATCCAAAATATGTCTGTTGCCATTGCACAATTGACATAGGTGATCGCTGTTCGAAGAGGATGTTTTGAATGCTTGTGATCTGCATAGCCAACATTGCGAACATGATGGCGGCTGGTAGGAACATGAGCGAACGCCGAACCCTGACAGAATTACTTGTCACCCCGAACAGTGAATGATCCAATTTGTACAGCATATAGGCGATGCCGCCGTTCAGGGCCAAGATAATGATTGAACGCCAGAGGATACTCCAAAACACATGGACAAATCTGGCCATTCTTCTCCCCCATCGCGAAACTCCCGACTAAAGCGACTGTTTTGCATTTGATATTTGCGATGTCGCAAATTGATGACGTTCATAAGCTTTCGCAATGATTGCAATTGAGGCAATCTCATTGTCTTGGAGCGGGTTGGTGGTATTTGCTACACAATTCCGGAAAATTGTGTAGCTGTTTTCGAATAAGATCACGTCTAATCGAATCCGCCACATATCCTCTTGATCCCCGCCTGTCCGCCGTGCATAAGCCGCTCGAAACCAAGGGTCGAGCGCCGCTCGACCAGGCCCTCCACAAGCCTTTCGAGGACGACATGACCGAATTCAAGCCGCTCGTATTCTCCGGCGTCCAGCCGACCGGCAATCTCCATCTCGGCAATTATCTCGGCGCGATCCGTAAGTTCGTGGCGCTGCAAGAGAAGAGCGACTGCATGTATTGCGTCGTCGACATGCATGCGCTCACCGCCCAGCTTGTGCATGAGGACATGCGGAGCCAGACGCGGTCGATCACCGCCGCCTTCCTTGCCGCCGGCATCGATCCGGAAAAGCATATCGTCTTCAATCAGTCGACCGTGCCGGGCCATGCCGAACTCGCCTGGATTTTCAATTGCGTCGCCCGCATCGGCTGGATGAACCGCATGACGCAGTTCAAGGACAAGGCCGGCAAGGACCGCGAGCAGGCCTCCCTCGGCCTCTATGCCTATCCAAGCCTGATGGCCGCCGATATTCTGCTTTATCGCGCCACGCATGTGCCTGTTGGTGACGACCAGAAGCAGCATCTGGAATTGACCCGCGATATCGCCATGAAGTTCAATCTGGACTTCATGGAGCACATTCGCCGCTCGGGCTACGGCATCGACATCACGGTCGGCGACGAGCCGGTGCATGCCTATTTCCCGATGGTCGAGCCGCTGATCGACGGCCCGGCGCCGCGCGTCATGTCCTTGCGCGATGGCACCAAGAAGATGTCGAAGTCGGACGCCTCCGACCTGTCGCGCATCAACCTGCTCGACGACGAGGAAAACATCTCGAAGAAGATCCGCAAGGCCAAGACCGATCCGGATGGCTTGCCGAGCGAGATTGCCGGTCTCGCCGGACGCCCGGAGGCCGACAATCTCGTTGGCATCTATGCCGCCCTTGCCGACAAGTCGAAGGCGGACGTGCTCTCGGAATTCGGCGGTCAGCAGTTCTCCGTCTTCAAGCCGGCCCTGGTCGATCTCGCCGTCAATGTGCTGTCGCCGATCACCGGCGAGATGCGCCGCCTGATGGCTGATCCCGGCCATATCGATGCCGTCCTGCGCGATGGCGGCGCCCGCGCCCGCGCCCGCGCCGAGGTGACGATGAACCAGGTCCGCGACATCGTCGGCTTCATCTACTGACCATCTTATGAAGGCAGCCCCCGTTGAGAAACGGGGGCTTGCAAAACGCCGCCTTCAGGTGTCAGAGTTGCCGCATGGTATCAAAACGTCTCTCACGGCTCGAAGGTCATCGCCGCAAGTTCATGGCGGTCATCGACGGCACGCCTGAATGCCAGCGTGCCGTCCATTATGCCGGCCGGCGGGCCAAGAATTCCAATGGCGGCCTTGTGCTTCTCTATGTGATCCCCGAGGGCGATTTCCAGCAATGGTTGGGTGTCGAGGAGATCATGCGGGCGGAAGCGCGCGAGGAGGCTGAGGCAACGACGGCAAAGGCGGCGCAGATCGTGCGCGAGAATATCGGCATCGATCCGGAGATCGTCATTCGCGAAGGGTCGGCCGCCGATGAGATCAATGCGATGATCGAGGAAGACCGGGATATCGCGCTTCTCGTTCTGGCCGCCGGCTCAGCCAAGGAAGGACCGGGGCCGCTGGTGTCTTCGATCGCGGGGCGTGCTGCTGCCTTTCCGATCCCGGTGACGGTGCTGCCGGATACATTGACGAACGAGGAAATCGACGCTCTAAGCTGAGTTGGCAAGGGCTATTTCTTGAGGCCTGGTCTCTTGATTAGAGCGGCCAAAAAGCCTATCTTCTTTTGAAGTATTCTAAAGTCGGCGCAGGGCTCTAGCCCGCCGCATGGAGATCAAGATGTTCATTCAGACCGAAGCGACGCCGAACCCCGCGACCTTGAAGTTCCTGCCGGGCAAGGTGGTGATGGAAAGCGGCACGGCCGAATTCCGCAGTGCCGACGAGGCGGAAGTCTCGCCGCTTGCCGCTCGCCTGTTCGACATTCCCGGCGTCAGCGGCGTCTATTTCGGCTATGATTTCATCTCCGTCTCCAAGGACGACCAGGAATGGCAGCATCTGAAGCCCGCCATTCTTGGCTCGATCATGGAGCATTTCATGTCCGGCAAGCCGGTCATGGGCGCAGCATCGGTCCTTTCCGAAGCGCAGGATGCCAGCGGCGAGTTCTTTGATGAAGGCGACGCGACGATCGTGCTGACGATCAAGGAACTGCTCGAGACCCGTGTTCGTCCGGCCGTTGCCCAGGATGGCGGCGACATCACTTTCCGCGGTTTCCGTGATGGCAAGGTCTACCTCAACATGAAGGGATCCTGCGCCGGTTGCCCGTCGTCCACGGCGACGTTGAAGCATGGCATCCAGAACTTGCTGCGCCATTTCGTTCCGGAAGTTCAGGAAGTCGAAGCCGTTTAATCTTCGCATTTCGGAAAAACAAACATGATTGTACTGGCGCTCGACACGGCAGGTGTGGATTGCGCTGCCGCGGTGTATGATAGCGGCAGTGATTCTGTGATGGGGGAGGTCACGGAGACGATCGGGCGGGGGCATGCCGAGCATTTGATGGATGTTGTCGACGCGGCGCTGGCGAAAGCCGATATAGCGCTCGCAGCGGTCGAACGCATCGTCGTGACCGTCGGTCCCGGCTCTTTCACCGGCATCCGCATCGGCGTCGCCGCCGCTCGGGGTTTCGCGCTCTCCCTCAACATTCCCGCCATCGGCGTCACGACCCTAGAGGTCATGGCCGCTAGCGCGCGGGAGCAGAATCCGGGTCAATCGGTTCTGGCCGCCATCGACGCCAAGCGCGAGGAGATCTATCTCCAGTCCTTCGACGCCGATGGCCGCCCGCTGGACGAGGCCCGTGCCGTGACAATCGATGAAGCGCTCGTGATCGCTGGCGCCTTCGACGGTATCGTCACCGGTACGGCCGTCGCCCGGCTCAGCGATGCGCCGCCCGCGGAGCGGCCCGACGCATTTCCGATTGCCGTCGTTGCCCGGCTGGGCGCTGCCAAACCTGTCAGCGACAAGCCGAAACCGCTTTATCTTCGCGGACCCGATGCCAGACCGCAGGCCGGATACGCTGTTGCCAGGCTATAGACATGCTCGAATCTTATCTAACCTTGAAAGCCGAATACGAGATCGTCCCGATGCAGCTGCGGGATTGCATTGAAGTAGCCGCCCTGCATGGCGAGCGCTTTGCGCGGGTCTGGAGCGATACCGAGTTCGAGGATCTGCTGTCGCAGGACACGACCTTCGGCTTCGTCGCCCGGCAGACCAATGCCATCCTGAAGAAGCCGCTTCCGGGCTTCGTGCTGGCGCGGCATATGGCTGATGAGGCCGAGATCCTGACGATTGCCGTCAGCGCCAAGCTCGGACGCACCGGCCTCGGCTGGCGGCTGATGCAGGCGGCGTTGCGTGAGGCGCGCAATCGCGGTGGCGAAACCATGTTTCTTGAGGTCGACGGCGTCAATCAGCCGGCCATCGGGCTCTACCGCAAGCTCGGTTTCGAGACGGTCGGCGAGCGCAAGGCTTATTATGTCGATGAAAACGGCGCGAAATCGACGGCGCTTGTCATGCGGCGCGTTCTTCGCTAGTCCGTTGTCATAGACGAAGTGACCGAAGACCGTATTCCATGACCGATGCCGTAAAATCTCTGGAAGAGCTTTGCGCCGAGCGCGGCATGCGTATGACGGAGCAGCGCAAGGTTATTGCCCGCATCATTGAAAGTTCCGAGGATCATCCCGACGTCGAGGAGCTGTACCGCCGCTCCGTCAAAGTGGATGCGAAGATCTCGATTTCGACGGTCTATCGCACGGTGAAGCTTTTCGAGGACGCCGGCCTTCTCGCCCGTCATGATTTCCGCGACGGTCGCTCGCGTTACGAGACCGTGCCGGAAGAGCATCATGATCACCTGATCGATCTGAAGAGCGGCGAGGTGATCGAGTTTCACTCGCCGGAGATCGAGGCGCTACAGGAGCGCATCGCCCGCGAACATGGTTTCAAGCTCGTCGACCACCGGCTGGAACTCTATGGTATCCCGCTGAAAAAGGACGAACGCTGACGTGATGACTGTCGTGCCGGAGCAAAAGATTTGGTGACCTGGCTGCGCGTCGGCTGTGCCGCCATCGTTATCTTTGCCGTCAGTCTCGTCATGCTGCCGTTGCAGATCCTCTGCCTGCGCTTCGACTGGAAGCTCAGGCGCTATCTGCCGCGCTACTGGCACCGCATCGTCTGCTATTGGCTGGGCGTCCGTATCCATGTCGTCGGGCAGCCGGAAAGCCGCCGGCCCTTGATGCTTGCCGCCAACCATTCGTCCTGGCTGGATATCCTCGTGCTGTCCGCCGTTGCCGATGTCGCCTTCATCGCCAAGTCGGAAGTGCGGGACTGGCCGATCTTCGGCCAGTTCGCCCAGTGGCAGAAGAGCGTCTTCATCGAGCGCGAGCAGAAGCGCAAGACCGGCGATCAGGTGAACGAGATCGCCGAGCGCATGGCCAATGGCGAGATCATGGTGCTGTTTCCCGAAGGCACGACCTCAGACGGCAACCGCCTGCTGGAGGTCAAATCCTCGCTGTTTGGCGCTGCCGCCGCCGCCCTGCCGAAAACGCCGGATGCGGTCGTGCATGTCCAGCCGGTGGCGGTCGCCTATACCCGCATTCACGGCATCGCCATGGGCCGCTACTATCGCCCGATCGCTGCCTGGCCCGGCGATATCGAACTGGTGCCGCATCTGAAGGACATCGTCGCCTGTGGCGCCATCGATGTCGACGTCTGTTTCGGCGAGGCTGTGGAGTATCGCGCCGACACCAAGCGCAAGGATGTCAGCGCCACGATCGCGCGGCGCATCCGCACCATGCTCGCAAGCCGGCTGCTCGGCCGCGAGATTGCCTGATATCCGGGCGATTCCAACTTTTTGATTTTCTCGGCGAGCAAAAGCCACTACATAGCGGCCATGACCAAGGACAGCTTAACTCTCGACGCCCCGGAGCCGACCGCCCTGCAGCTCGGCATCCGCGATGGCTCCAACAGCCGCAAGGTTTTCATCAAGACCTACGGCTGTCAGATGAACGTCTATGACTCGACGCGGATGAGCGATGCGCTCGCCCGCGATGGCTATGAGCCGACTGAGGACATGGAAGAGGCGGACCTCGTTCTATTGAATACCTGTCATATCCGCGAGAAGGCGGCCGAAAAGGTCTATTCCGCGCTCGGTCGTCTGCGCGATATGAAGAAGCGCAAGGCTGCCGACGGCCGCGAGATGATGATCGGCGTGACGGGCTGCGTCGCCCAGGCCGAAGGCGAGGAAATTCTTCGCCGCGCGCCTGCCGTCGATGTTGTCATCGGCCCGCAGACCTACCACCGCCTGCCGGACGCGCTGCGTCGCGCCAAGGAAGGCCATCGCGTCGTCGATACGGAATATGCGCTCGAGGACAAGTTCGAACATCTGCCGACGCCCGAGAGGTCGAAAATCCGCGCTCGCGGCGTTACCGCGTTCCTGACGGTGCAGGAAGGCTGCGACAAATTCTGCACTTTTTGCGTTGTGCCCTACACGCGCGGCTCCGAAGTCTCCCGTTCGGTCGCCCAGATCGTCGAAGAGGCTGAAAAACTTGTGGATGGCGGGGTGCGCGAAATCACGCTGCTCGGCCAGAATGTTAACGCCTGGCACGGCGCCGGCCCCAATGGCGAGGCCTGGAGCCTTGGCGATCTGCTGTACCGGCTGTCGGACATTCCGGGTCTTGCCCGGCTGCGCTACACCACCAGCCACCCCCGCGACATGGACGACCGGCTGATCTCGGCGCATCGCGATCTGCGCACGCTGATGCCCTATCTGCATCTGCCGGTACAGTCCGGCTCCAACCGTATTCTGAAGGCGATGAACCGCCGGCATACGGCGGCCGAATATTTTGCCCTGATCGAGAAAATCCGCGCTGCACGGCCGGATATCGCCCTTTCCGGCGATTTCATCGTCGGTTTCCCGGGGGAGACAGAACAGGATTTTGCGGATACACTCCGTCTGGTGGAGGAGGTGAACTATGCGCAAGCCTTCTCGTTCAAATATTCGACGCGTCCGGGTACGCCCGGCGCGGAGCTGAAAGACCAGGTGCCGGAAGAGATCAAGGCGGAACGGCTTGAACGGTTGCAGGCGTTGCTATTGAAGCAGCAGCACGCTTTCGCGGATGCCTGTGTCGGCAAAGTGGTCGATGTGCTCCTGGAAAAGCCTGGCCGGATGCCGGGACAGTTGATAGGTCGCTCTCCCTGGCTTCAGTCTGTGAATATTGATGCAAAAGCATCGCAAATCGGTGACATTATAAACGTACGAATCACCGGGACCAGCACCAACAGCCTTTTTGCTGAGTTGCTCTAGGTTTCGGACGGCACAAGGAGCCACACCGCTTGAACGGACAGGAATTGGTTTCTTCATCATCGCGCCAGCCCCGCATCGCGAGCGACGCCAATCACTTCATCCTGACGTTCGAGAATAATCGGTTCGCCAGCGAACTTTTCGGACAGTTCGATCAGAATCTGAAGCTGCTCGAGGAGCGTCTCGGTATCGACGCCCGCGCCCGCGGCAACTCCGTCGTCATCACCGGCGATGTCTCGGCCACCAACCAGGCGCGCCGCACCCTCGATTATCTCTATGACAAGCTGCAGAAAGGTGGGAATGTGGAGCGCTCCGACGTGGAAGGGGCAATCCGTATGGCGGTTGCCGCCGACGACCAACTGACGTTGCCGACCATGGAGAAAAAAGCCAAGTTGACGATGGCGCAGATTTCGACGCGCAAGAAGACGATCATTGCGCGCACGCCGACACAGGATGCCTATATGCGGGCGCTGGAGCGTTCCGAGATGGTCTTCGGCGTCGGCCCGGCCGGCACCGGCAAGACCTATCTCGCCGTTGCCCACGCCTGCCAGCTTCTGGAGCGCGGCGCCGTCGAGAAGATCATCCTGTCCCGCCCGGCCGTCGAAGCCGGCGAGCGTCTTGGCTTCCTGCCCGGCGACATGAAGGAAAAGGTCGACCCCTATCTCCGTCCGCTCTATGACGCGCTCTACGACATGATGCCGGCCGACAAGGTCGAACGTGCCATTACCGCCGGCGTCATCGAAATTGCGCCGCTCGCCTTCATGCGCGGCCGCACGCTCGCCAACGCCGTCGTCATTCTCGATGAGGCGCAGAACACGACCGCTATGCAGATGAAGATGTTCCTGACCCGCCTCGGCGACAATGGGCGCATGATCATCACCGGCGACCCGAGCCAGGTCGACCTGCCGCGCGGCATCAAGTCAGGCCTGGTAGAAGCCCTGGATCTGTTGACCGGCGTCGAGGGCATCACCATCGTCCGCTTCAAGGACGTTGACGTCGTCCGCCATCCGCTGGTGGCGCGCATCGTCAGGGCCTATGACGCGACCTATGCCGTCCCGGCTGTGGGTGGTGAGGCCGATCCGCAGATCTGATGGCCGAACTCGATATACAGATCAGCGTCGAGGAGGGCGATTGGCCCTCCGAAGACGTCTTGCAGGCTTTGGCCGAGCGCGTTCTTGGCGTAGCCGCCGCCTATCTCAAAAAAAATGAGAAGCAGCCTTTTCCGAAAACGGCGCCGGAGCTGTCGCTCGTCTTTACCGACGATGCCGCGATCCGTGAGATCAATGCGGAATGGCGCGAGCAGGACAAGGCGACCAACGTCTTGTCTTTCCCCGCTTTTCCGCTGGTTCCCGGCGGCAAGCCCGGCCCGATGCTCGGCGATATCATCATCGCCAGGGAGACGGTGGAGCGCGAGGCGGTCGAGCTGGAAAAGAGTTTTGACGACCATCTGACGCATTTGATGGTGCATGGTTTCTTGCATCTCTTCGGCTACGACCATATGAATAATAGCGAAGCCGAAAGAATGGAGGGGCTAGAGACTCGCATTTTGGCTGGTCTTGGCCTATCTGATCCCTATGCGGGGCAGGACCCCATTTGACTTGAACCCTGTCTGATCAGGAACAATGAGCGACTTTACGACAAGACCGGCCTCCGAGGCCAAAGACGGCGCCGACACCGCCTCCTCCGATGAGGCAGGCAGTAGTAGCAACGGCAAGCGATCGCAATCTTCCTTCTGGGCACGCGCAGCGCGCATTCTACGTCCGGCTCAAGGGTCGGCACGACTGCGCGAGGATCTTGCCGACGCGTTGATGACCAGCGCAACGGATGACGATGCCTTTTCGCCGGACGAGCGGGCGATGCTGCACAACATCCTCCGCTTTCGCGAAGTGCGGGTCGAGGACGTCATGGTGCCACGCGCCGATATCGAGGCGGTCGACCAGAATATCACCATCGGCGAGCTGATGATCCTGTTCGAGGAGAGCGGCCGCTCGCGCATGCCGGTCTATGCCGAAACGCTGGATGATCCGCGCGGCATGGTGCATATCCGCGATCTGCTCTCCTATGTCGCAAAGCAGGCGCGCAACAAGCGCCGCGCCGGCAATGGCAAGACTGCCGCAGCCGCATCAGCCGCGACCCCGACCGAAAAGCCGGCACGCTCGGCCAAGCCGAATTTTGACCTTTCGCGCGTCGATCTTCAGAAGACGCTGGCCGAAGCCGGCATCATCAGGAAGATCCTCTTCGTGCCGCCCTCGATGCTTGCCTCGGATCTTCTGCGGCGCATGCAGGTCAACCGCACGCAGATGGCTCTCGTCATCGACGAATATGGCGGCACCGACGGTCTTGCATCGCATGAAGACATTGTCGAAATGGTTGTCGGCGATATCGACGACGAACATGATGACGACGAGGTGATGTTCAAGCGCGTCTCCGAAGACGTCTTCGTCGCCGATGCTCGTGTCGAACTGGAGGAGATCGCCGCGGCGATCGGCTCCGATTTCGATATCAGCGAGCAGGTGGACGAGGTGGATACGCTGGGCGGATTGATCTTCTCCGCGCTCGGCCGCATTCCTGTGCGTGGCGAGGTCGTGCAGGCGCTGCCGGGCTTCGAGTTTCATATTCTCGACGCCGATCCGCGCCGCATCAAAAAGGTCCGCATCACCCGCAAGCGTCATGCCGTGCGCCGTCGTCCGGCCAAAGCGGACGGCGAGGGAGGCGGCCTCGACCGCGATCTGCCGTCGCCGGACGCGCTTTCCGAGGGATCTTCGGTCGAACGGAACGCCGCCAGCCAATAGAGCGGCGCTTCAACAGGACAAATCGCTGCTTTTTTGAAAGACTGCGGCCAATTGATTCGCAGTTTGACGGAGCGCGCGCATGGAACGGCTTTCGGGCAAGGTGATCCTCGTCTGGGGTTTCAAACGCGCGCTGCTTGCCATTCTCGCCGGAGCCATCGGTGTCCTGGCGCTGCCGCCCTTCGGCTTCTTCGCGGCGATGTTCGTATCCTTCACGCTGCTAGTCTGGCTACTGGACGGCGCCGCGGCTGGCCCTGACAGCGGCTTTCTTGGCCGTCTGTGGCCGGCTTTTATCACCGGCTGGCTATTCGGCTTCGGTTATTTCGTCGCCGGTCTCTGGTGGCTCGGCCATGCGCTTCTGATCGACGCCGATCAATTCGCCTGGGCATTGCCGCTGGCGATCCTCGGCCTGCCTGCCTTCCTGGCGATCTTTTACGGTGTGGCGGCAGCGCTTGCCCGCCTGCTCTGGTCCGACGGCATGGGACGTATTGCCGCACTCGCCTTCGGTTTTGGCCTGCTGGAATGGCTGCGTAGTTTCCTTTTCACCGGTTTTCCCTGGAATGCCATCGGTTACGGCGCCATGCCCATACCGCTGATGATGCAATCGGCGCATGTGATCGGCGTGCTCGGCGTCACCGTGCTTGCCGTCTTCGTTTTCGCCGCCCCGGCCTTGCTGGGAACGCGCCAGGGCCGAGTACCGGGGATCGGGTTGGCGGTGCTCATCGCCGCCGCGCATTTCGGTTACGGCTATTATGCGCTCAACCTGCCGGCGCTGCCGCCGGTGGCCGGCAAGGCGGCTCCGGTGGTGCGTATCGTGCAACCGGCGATCGACCAGGAAGCCAAGATGGATACGACCGCCGACCGCAACGCCATCTTCGACAAGCATCTTTCGCTTTCGGTCCAGCCGCCTGTGAATGGCGGCAAGCGGCCCGATATCATCGTCTGGCCGGAAACCGCCATACCCTTCATTCTGACCGATAATCAGGATGCGCTCACCCGCATCGCGGACCAGCTCGACGACGACCAGATCCTGATCACCGGCGCGGTTCGGGTCGAGGATATGGGGCCGGGCGTCGAGCCGCGCTATTACAATTCCGTCTACGTCATCGACGGTCGGGGCCAGATCATCGGCGCCTCCGACAAGACCCATCTCGTTCCTTTCGGCGAGTATGTGCCCTTCGAAAATATCCTTGGCTATCTCGGTATCGAGAATGTCGTTGAGCTGCCCGGCGGCTTTTCTGCCGCCGCGAGCCGGCAGTTGTTGACGCTGCCTGATGGCATCAAACTCTACCCGCTGATCTGCTACGAGATCATCTTTCCGAATGAGATGACGCCGGAAATCCGGCAGGCGGATGCCATTCTGAACGTCACGAACGATGCCTGGTTCGGGGATACGCCCGGTCCCTACCAGCACTTCCTGCAGGCGCGGGTGAGAGCGGTCGAGCAGGGCTTACCGCTGATTCGTAGCGCGAACACCGGTGTTTCAGCCTATGTCGACGCTCACGGACGTTTGATTTCTGGAATCGATTTTAATGAGCAGGGGTTCGTCGACTCCACTATGGGTGGTGCAACCGTATCGCGAATCGACGATAGCGTACGGAAAGCCTATTTCTGGTTGATCATCGGGATAATCGGTATGATCGCTGTGATTTCACGCATGGGTTTTATTTCAAGGGCGAATTGACCAAAAAACCCTAAAATTGCATAGTGCATGCCGAACGCTGTTTTGCACGTAGATTAGAAGCCGGGTGGGCGTCGGCTGCAACGTGGCGTTAATAGGGGCGGTTAAGGGCACCGGGTGACAGGACCTGTATTCAACCTATGTTAGGGTAATGAGATGATTGAGAATAAAAAGAAGCCTAACCCGATCGACATTCATGTCGGTAGCCGCATTCGCCTCCGCCGCACCATGCTGGGCATGAGCCAGGAAAAGCTCGGCGAGAGCCTCGGAATTACATTCCAGCAGATCCAGAAATACGAGAAGGGCACCAACCGCGTTGGCGCCAGCCGCCTTCAGAATATTTCCAGCATTCTTAACGTTCCCGTTTCCTTCTTCTTCGAGGATGCGCCCGGCGATCACACGACGACCGCCGGCGGTTTGGCCGAGGCCTCCAGCTCCAACTATGTGGTTGATTTCCTGTCGTCCTCCGAAGGCCTGCAGCTGAACCGCGCCTTCGTGAAGATTTCCGACGGCAAGGTACGCCGCAAGGTCGTCGAACTTGTCAAAGCTCTCGCGGCCGAGGCCGACGCCGAGTAGTCGTTTCGACGCAGCGCCATGATAGCAATGTCGAAAGGCGGCCATTTTGGTCGCCTTTTGCGTGTTTGGCGGAAAAATTTATCACGTTCACCGGGATATAAAGATATATTTATGTCCTTCTGTGGCTTGTTTTTCGGCCCCGACACGAATATCAAAAGAGGAGATTTGTTCTTTGAGGGGAATCCCGCATGCGCGCGAATTATCTGTTTACCAGCGAGTCTGTTGCCGAAGGTCACCCGGATAAAGTTTGTGACCGTATCTCCGATGAAATCGTCGATCTGGTCTACCGCGAAGCTGCAAAGACCGGCATCAACCCCTGGGGCGTACGCATCGCCTGCGAGACCCTTGCCACCACCAACCGTGTCGTCATCGCCGGCGAGGTTCGCCTGCCGCCGAGCCTGATGAAGAAAGACAAGGACGGCAACGACGTCATCAACCCCTCGAAGTTCAAGGCTGCCGCTCGCCGCGCCATCAAGGATATCGGCTACGAGCAGGACGGCTTCCACTGGAAGAAGGCACGCATCGACGTGCTCCTGCATTCGCAGTCCGCCGACATCGCCCAGGGCGTCGACAGCGCCTCCGACCAGCAGGGCGACGAGGGTGCCGGCGACCAGGGCATCATGTTCGGCTATGCCTGCCGCGAAACCCCGGATCTCATGCCGGCGCCGATCTATTATTCGCACAAGATCCTGCAGCTGCTCGCGACCGCCCGCAAGAAGGGCGACGGCGATGTTGCCAAGCTCGGTCCGGACGCCAAGAGCCAGGTGACCGTCCGCTACGTCGACGGCAAGCCGTTCGAGGCAACCTCGATCGTGCTGTCCACCCAGCACCTCGACGAGAGCTGGGATTCGAAGAAGGTCCGCGCCGTCGTCGAACCCTATATCCGCGAAGCGCTCGGCGAGCTGAAGATCGCGCATGATTGCAAGTGGTACATCAACCCGACCGGCAAGTTCGTCATCGGCGGCCCGGACGGTGATGCCGGCCTGACCGGCCGCAAGATCATCGTCGACACCTACGGCGGCGCAGCCCCGCACGGCGGCGGTGCCTTCTCCGGCAAGGACACGACCAAGGTCGACCGTTCCGCCGCCTATGCCGCGCGCTATCTGGCAAAGAACGTCGTTGCTGCCAGCCTTGCCGATCGTTGCACGATCCAGCTTTCCTACGCCATCGGCGTTGCCCAGCCGCTGTCGATCTATGTCGACCTGCACGGCACCGGCAACGGCGTGACCGAGGATCAGGTCGAAGAAGCGATCCGCAAGAACATGGATCTTTCGCCGACCGGTATTCGTCGCCATCTCGACCTCAACAAGCCGATCTACGCCAAGACCTCGGCCTACGGCCATTTCGGCCGCAAGGCGGGCCGTGACGGCTCGTTCTCCTGGGAGCGAACGGATCTCGTCAAGGCGCTGAAGGAATCCGTGAAGATTCGGGAAGCTGCATGATCGATACGGAGCGCCGGTCGCGGGCGACGGAAGCATTCTTTGGCCGGCGCAAGGGTAAAGCCTTGCGCGGCCAGCAGGCCGAAAAGCTTGAAACGCTGCTGCCGCGGTATATCGTCGACCTCTCAACACCGGCGCCTCAGCCGCTGAATGACCTGTTTCCGGAACAGACCGAGCGTCTGCGCCTGGAAATCGGTTTCGGCGGCGGCGAGCACCTGATCCACAGGGCGCTCGAACAATCGACGACCGGCTTCATCGGCGTCGAGCCTTTCGTCAATTCCATGCAGAAGCTGCTTGCCAGCATCGATGAGACCGGCGCCAGCAATATCCGCGTCTATAACGACGACGCGACGCAGCTACTGGACTGGCTGCCGGATGCCTGTCTCGACCAGATCGATCTGCTCTATCCCGATCCCTGGCCGAAGAAGAAACACTGGAAGCGCCGCTTCGTTTCGCAGGTGAACCTCGAACGCTTCCACCGTGTCCTGAAGCCCGGCGCGCGCTTCTGCTTCGCCTCCGACATCGACACCTATGTCAACTGGACGCTACAGCATTGCCACGCCCATGGCGGCTTTGAATGGACGGCGCAGAATGCCGCCGACTGGCTGACGCCCTATGAGGGCTGGCCGAGCACACGCTATGAGGCGAAAGCCCGGCGTGAAGGGCGGTCTTCCGCCTATCTGACGTTCAAGAAGGTTTGAGCGGCCGTTTCGGGGTCGCCGGAGATTGATCTCCAGACATTCAGGCTCTCATGCCGCATCGGGCCTGACGCAGCCCTGCCGGGCTGCGCGCATCGAAGTTGCGAAAGTCGCGGCGATTTCGTTCCGCCGCCTCGTCTTACCGGCGCTTAATGCAGGCTGACCGTCTTCAACTCGTCCTCGGCTGCCTTGTAAAAGGTGCTGGACCGGTTGTCGGTCAGAAGAATCGGGGTGCCGTCGGCGCCGAAGAGCGCCCAGAGGTCGACATCGGGATCGATATCGGAAGGCGCTTCCGGGAAGCAGCGGGATACTTCTTCGGAGCGAATTTTCCGGATATAGGCAACCTCACCGCTGCCCAGATGGGCAAGTTCGGATTGGGTCAGGCGGGCAGTGGCTTCTCTCATAAGCATGTTCGTACCTCCAGTATGAGGGACCAACGGCAATCAGCCGTTGTCCTACTGTGAGACCGAAATGTTAATTTTCTTTACCATACGCGCCGGCTCCGGCCGAATGAGGTCGACGGAGAGCAGTCCGTTCTTCAAAACGGCGCCAAGCACCTGCATGCCGTCCGCCAGAACGAAGACGCGTTGGAATTGCCGGGCCGCAATGCCGCGATAGAGATAATCGCGTTCTTCCTGCTCCACCTGCCGGCCGCGGATGAGAAGCTGGTTTTCTTCCGTGGTGATGTCGAGTTCGTCTTCGGAGAAGCCGGCAACCGCAAGCGTGATGCGCAGGCGTTCGGGCTCGCCCGAAATACGATCGGGGCGCATGCGTTCGATATTGTAGGGGGGGTAACCATCGCTGGTCTTGGAAATCCGCTCCAGCGTCTTTTCCATGGTATCGAAGCCCAGAAGAAGAGGGCTGGCAAAAGGCGTCGTCCGGCTCATCGTCAAGTCCTTGGGTAGCAAGCGACCTTTCCGGACCTGATCGTCAGCACCCGGCTGCCGCTAATATGGGGGCATGGGGAGGGGAGTGCAAGACGGCCCGGCTTCGCAGCTGCGAAATCAGTTTCGCTCAGGAAACGTCAGGCGTCATTCCGCCCTTGTGGCTGCTTGACAAAGCTCCGGCGGGCTCGCATCAAGTCATGCCGATCTGCACCGGAGGGAAGCCACAGACATGACCGAGCCCAGAAAAATCATCATCGATACCGATCCCGGCCAGGATGACGCCGCCGCGATCTTGCTTGCCTTCGGAAGCCGCGAGGAGCTCGACGTGCTCGGCATCACGACGGTTGCCGGCAACGTGCCGCTGGCGCTGACAAGCCGCAATGCCCGTATCGTCTGCGAGCTCTGCAATCGCCGCGACGTCAAAGTCTTTGCTGGCGCCGATGCGCCGATCAAGCGCAAGCTGGTCACCGCCGAGCATGTGCATGGCAAGACCGGCCTTGACGGTCCCGAACTGCCCGAACCGACCATGCCGCTCCAGCCGGGTCATGCCGTCGACTTCATCATCGAGACGCTGCGCAGCGAGCCCGAAGGGGCGGTCACACTCTGCACGCTCGGTCCGCTCACCAATATCGCACTTGCCTTTCAGAAGGCCCCCGATGTCGTTGGCCGTGTTCGCGAGCTGGTGATGATGGGCGGCGGCTTCTTCGAGGGTGGCAACATCACGCCGGCCGCCGAGTTCAACATCTATGTCGATCCGGAAGCCGCCGATGTCGTCTTCCGCTCCGGCGTGCCGATCGTCATGATGCCGCTTGATGTCACCCATCAGCTGCTCACCCGCAAGGATCGCGTTGCGCGCATCGCTGCGATCGGCTCGGCGCCGGCCAAGGCCATGGTCGAGATGCTGGAATTCTTCGAGCGCTTCGACATCGAGAAATACGGCTCCGACGGTGGCCCACTGCACGACCCGACCGTCATTGCCTATCTGCTGAAGCCGGAACTCTTCAAGGGTCGCGATTGCAATGTCGAGATAGAAATCACTTCGGAACTGACGGTTGGTATGACCGTCGTCGATTGGTGGCACGTCACCGACCGCAAGCACAACGCCAAGGTCATGCGCAACGTCGACGCCGACGGTTTCTTCGCGCTGCTGACGGAGCGTTTCGCGCGCATCTGACAGCCGCATCTGCTGCATAAATGCAAAAGGCCGCCGGGATGAACCGGCGGCCTTTTGCATTTCTCTTTGGTTGGCTCAGAACTCTTCCCAGTCGTCCCGCGCCAGCGCATTGGCGCCCTGCGTCTGGGGCTGTGTCTTGCGGGCAGGCGGAGCCGGGGGTGCGCGACGGGTAGGTGCGGGTGCTGATGCTGTTGCGCGCATCTGCTGGGCCGTGGCACGCAGCGCTGTGGCGTTGTCCTGGCCGCTATGCGACGTGCTGAAGCGGGCGACAAGCGCCCTCAGCGTCTGCGCCTCGTCGTTCAGTGCCACGCTGGCGGCAGTGGTTTCCTCCACCATCGCCGCGTTCTGCTGCGTCACCTGGTCCATCTGGTTGACCGCCGAGTTGATTTCCTTCAGCCCGACTGCCTGCTCGCTGGCCGACGCCGAGATCTGGCGGATCAGGCCGTTGATCTGCATGACCTGCTCGGCGATTTTGTGCAGCGCATTGCCGGTGTGGCCGACAAGATCGACCCCTTCCTTCACCTGGCCGGCCGAGGTGTTGATCAGGGTCTTGATTTCCTTGGCGGCGTTGGCGGATCTCTGCGCCAGTTCACGCACCTCCTGCGCCACGACGGCAAAACCCCTGCCGGCCTCGCCGGCGCGGGCGGCTTCGACACCGGCGTTCAGCGCCAGCAGATTGGTCTGGAAGGCGATCTCGTCGATGACGCTGATGATGCGCGAGACCTCCTGCGACGATTGCTCGATGCCTCGCATGGAGGCGATCGCCTTCTGCACGATCTCGCCGGAGCGTCCTGCATCCTCGGACGCCGCGTTGACGCTGTTTGCCGCCGTGCGGGCATTGTCGGCGCTGGAATTGACCTGGGCGGTCAGCTGGTTGAGCGCGGCTGCGGTCTGTTCCAGGCTCGCCGCCTGCTGTTCGGTGCGGCGGGCAAGGTCGGAGGCGCTGTTGCTGATTTCGCCGGTGCCGTTACCAATATTGCCGACGCCGAGGTTCATCGTGTGCACGGTCTCTTCGAGGCTTGCCAGCGCCTCGTTGAAATCCTGTTTCAGGCTGGCATATTCGCCCGGAAACTCCTCGGCGATGCGATGGCCGAGATTACCCTTGGAAAGCTCCGCCAGGCTCTGGCCGAGAATGGTGACGATGCGCCGCTGCAGCGCGACAGTTTCGCCGCGTTCCGTCTCCGAACGATAGCGCTCGCCTTCCGCGGCGCGGCGCTGGTCGTCGGCCTCTGTTTCCAATCGCTTTGCATCGGCAAGCCCAAAGCGGAAGCCCTCGAGCGCCTTGGCGACCGAGCCGATCTCGTCGGTGCCGGTCTGGCCAGTGACGGGTTCGCCATAGTTGCCGGCGCTGAGGCTGTTGACGCTGGCAACCAATCCGCCGAGCGGCTTCTGCACGAAGCGGCGGACGGCGGCATAGAGGGCCAGCATGACGGCGGCAAGCACCAGGATGCCGCCAATGATCATCATGTAGGTCTGATCGCGCACGGGTGCTTCGATCGCGCTATGCGGCACATCGACGAGAACGACCCAGGTAGCGTTGAGGCCCGGCACGGCGAAGGGATAGACCACCCGGTCGAATGCCTCCCCACTGCCATCGGCAAGGTTCTTCAGCAGGCCCGCCGTCGACGAGGTCAGCGCGGCCTTGATGGCCTCGGAGCCATCGCCGTTATACTCCTTCATCAGCAGTTCCTTGCTCGGGGCCACCAGCCACTTGTTATCCTGCGAAACCAGGAGGACGCGGCCCGAGCCGAAGGGGTGCAGGCTCTGCAGCTTGGTGGACAGAGAGGCGAGCGAAATATCGACGCCGGAAACGCCGATCATCTTGCCACCGGACATGACCGGATAGGCGATTGAGATCATGGTCGTCGGAACTTCGGTGCCCTCGGCCATGTAGGGCGGCGTGATCGCGCCCTTGCTGCTGTCGGCGGCGAGCTTCCACCAGGCGGCGGTGTAGTCGTTGTCGAAGGTGGAGTACAGGATACCGCCATCCTTGGTCTTCGACCAATAGGGTGTAAACGCGCCCTTGTCGTTGACGCCTTGATCCTTGTTGCCGGCAAGCTCCGTCGTCTTGCCGTCGAATGTGCCGAGCTGCTCGCAGAACCAGCTGCCGAAGGCGAAGGCGTTCTGCTCGACATTGGCCTTGAGGATATTGATGACGCCCTTGCGGTCGAAGGTGTGGCCCTCGTGGCCACGGCCGATCACGGCCGCCATCGAGCGGGCGGCGCTGGCGAGTTCACCGACATTGGCGGCGATCTCGTTGGAGATGGACTTGGCCTCGCTATTGGCCTGGTCCATCGTCAGCGTCTGGACGCGATCGCGTGTCTGGGAAATCAGCAGGAAATTGGAGACGAACAGGACAAGCGCAATCGCCAGCCCGGTGACCAGGATGAGCTTGGCCGCAAGCGACTTCATACGAAAAATGGACATCATTTCCTCGAGAGCGATGCGTCGGATGCACATTATCCGAATGCAAGGTCGGCACAGGATGGCCCTGTCATGGGGCCGCCGGGAAAATGCCTGCCGCCGCGAGACGATGATACACGGCAGACGAGAGGAGGATGATGGCGAAGCGGAAAATTTTAATTAACTTGCTTTGCTGAAATATCCCGTTTTCAGGCGGAATCGCCTGCAAACGGGATAGTCAGCACGGTGGGTCTCAAAGACGCGCGGCGACGTCGCTTGCAACCGGAATGGCAGGCTGGGCGCCGGGCTGAAGGCAGGCAAGCGAACCGGCGACGGCGGCGCGGCGCAGGCTCGTGTGAAAATCCAAACCCTGGTCGAGGCTGGCGGCGAAATAACCGCAGAAGGTGTCGCCGGCGCCGACGGTATCGACCGGCTCGATGACGAGGCCCTTGGCGCGCGAAAGCTCGCCATTGCGGATGGCGATGACGCCGTCGCCGCCGAGCGTGACGATCAATGTCTGCCCGGTCTCAGTATGCAGGCGGGTGAGCGCCGCCTCACGATCGCTGGCCGACATATTGTCTTGGCCGGCGAGCAGCTCGAACTCGGTTTCGTTGGCGATGACGATATCAGCGAGGCGCCCGAGGCGTGCTGCTTCGGGGATGAGCGGCGCAAGATTGAGAACCGTGCGAACGCCCTTCGCCTTTGCGGCTGTAAGCGCCGTTTCGACGGCCGCGACCGGGATTTCGAATTGCAGCATCAGCGTATCGCTGGGGCTCAGTGCATCGACGACAGCAGTTGCGTCTTCGGCCGTCTTCGTGCCGTTGGCGCCGGGGACGACCGCGATCATGTTCTCGCCGTCACCGCCGACCAGGATCAGTGCCGTGCCGGTCGGCTCGGAAACATGAGCAACGGTGGAAAGATCGGTGCCGGCAGCATCGAGCAGGGCAAGGGCAGGCTCGGCGAAACCATCATTGCCGACGGCGCCGGTCATACGCACCGTCGAGCCGGCGCGGCGCGCGGCCAGCGCCTGGTTGGCGCCCTTGCCGCCAGCGGCGGTGGAAAAGCCGTTGCCGGCCACCGTCTCGCCCGGCTTCGGCAGACGGTCGGTAGTGGCGATGAGGTCCATGTTGATGGAGCCGAAAATGGTGATCATGGGATGTCCTGCCCTGCTTGCTGGTCTTGCACGCTCCCATCCAAGAATTGCTTCATCCTTTGGCAGGGCACGCATTGATTTGGCGCGACACTGCCCGAAGCGGTCAGTCCTCGTCAACCACCCTTAGCTTGAGTTGGCCGGTGCGATTGTCGATAGGTTTCGGCCGGTCCTCGGCGGCGGGCTTTGCCGGCTCGGCGGCGGTCTCGAATTCCAGCGCTTCTATCCGCTCGCCGCGCCGCGCCAGCTTGTCGGCGGAGGTTACGATCATATCGACATCCTTCTGCGCCATGGCGAAATGCCCCTGCAGCTTGCGCACCCGCTCGTCGAGGCGGGAAAGATCGTCCATCAGATGCGCCACTTCACCCTGGATCACATGCGCCTGCTCGCGCATGCGCTGGTCCTTCAGTACCGCCTGGATGACCTGGATCGACAGCATCAGCAGCGACGGCGAGACGATGACGATGCGCGAGCGTTGCGCCTTCTGCACGATCGCCTCGAAATTCTCGTGTATCTCGGCAAATATCGATTCGGAGGGGACGAAGAGGAAAGCGGTATCCTGCGTCTCCCCCTGGATGAGGTATTTCTCGGCGATATCGCGGATATGCACTTCGAGATCCCGGCGGAACTGCTGCGCGGCGATCTTGCCTTGCTCCGGGCTTGTCGCGGTGGCGTTGCGGATGGCGTTCCAGGCTTCCAGCGGAAATTTGGCATCGATGACCAGCGGCGGTGAGCCGTTCGGCATACGGATGGTGCAGTCCGGCCGCGAGCCGTTCGACAGCGTCGGCTGGAAGGCATAGGCGCCCATCGGCAACCCGTCGGCGATGATCGTCTCCATGCGTGCCTGGCCGAAGGCGCCGCGCGTCTGCTTGTTGGAGAGGATTGCTTGAAGCCCGACAACATCCTTCGCCAGCGACTGGATATTGGTCTGTGCCGCATCGATGACGGCGAGCCGCTCCTGCAGGCGGCGCAGGTTCTCATGTGTCGAGCGCGTCTGTTCGCCGATCGTCGCCGTCACCCGCTGCGACATGCCGTCGAGCCGCTGACCAATAGCTTGATTGAGCTCCGCCTGCCGCGAGCCGAACACCTCGGTCATGGCGGCGAGCCGCCCCTGCATCTCCGACTGCGCTCTGAGGATCGCCGCCATGTTATGCTCGGCATCCTCGGCTCGCAGCATATCCTCCTCCGACTGCCGCCCTCTGCCGTTCATGACAAGAACGATGACAATGATCAGAAGAAAAATAACAAGGCCGGTCAGAGCCGGGACCGCGGGAATTGCTTGGCCGAGCAGGGTAAAGGACATGATATCGTATATACTCGTGGAACTCTTGCCGGCACCATAACAAAACCGCGAAGAATATCCAGATCAAAACGTGAACAAAATTTCAAGCCGGCTGTGTCGACCCGGAACTCGGATCGTTGAAAAAACACGCTTCGACTGCCAACTAGATAATTCCATCGCACCAAAAGATGCGTTATGGGAAACGTCATGACGATCAAGCCACTCATCATTTTGCCCGATCCGCTGCTCCGCCAGGCCTCCAAGCCCATCGAGCGCGTCGATACCGAAATTCTGCGCCTTGCCGACGACATGCTGGAAACCATGTACGATGCGCCGGGCATCGGCCTTGCCGCCGTCCAGATCGGCGTTGCCCGCCGCATGCTGGTGATCGATGTGGCGCGCGAAGGCGAGGACAAACAGCCGCTGGTCTTCATCAATCCCGAGGTCGTCGCCTCGTCCGACGAGCGCTCGGTCTACGAGGAAGGCTGTCTCTCCATTCCGGACTATTACGCCGAAGTCGAGCGTCCGGCCCGCGTCACGGTCAAGCATATCGACCGCGATGGCAAGGAACAGGTCATCGAAGCCGACGGCCTGCTCGCCACCTGCCTGCAACACGAGATCGACCACCTGAACGGCGTGCTGTTCATCGACTATATCTCGCGTCTGAAGCGCGAGATGGTGATCAAGAAGTTCACCAAGGCGGCCAAGTCGAAGGCGCTCTGAGGCGAACGTTGAAAAATGGCCCCGGCGCGCCTATGATATCAGTGATATCATAATGGAGGTGCCGAATGAGCGACCTTTTGATTCGCGATATTTCCGATGCGATGAAGCAGGATATTGCCGAGCGGGCAAAGCAGACGGGTCGCAGCCTGTCGGAGGAAGCAAAGGTGTTGCTTCGTAAAGCTCTGTTGACTGACAATGATAACCACCGCGGTGGACTATCAGCTTGGGAGGCGCTGCGTCCGATCTTCTTTGACGAGAGTGATCCTGAGGCGGGTGAGGAATTTGCGCGCATTATGGACGAGATCGAAGCGGAACGGAAAAAGGATTTCGGCCGGCCGGTCGAAGAATTTGAATGATCGTTCTCGATACGAATGTCGTCTCGGAGCTGACTAAGCCTGAGACAAACCAGCAAGTCAAAGCATGGATGTTGGCTCAGCCTGAAACGGATGTTTACCTGTGTGATGTGGTCGTGATGGAGCTGTCGTACGGGGCAGAGCGCTTCCATCTTCGAACGAATTCCAGTCGCTATATCGAGATTTTCAACGCGCTTCTGGGTGCGTTCAGAGGCAAAATAGTGAGCTTCGATCATCGTTGCGCGATCGAAACAGGCCGCATCCGTGCGCGCTGGGAACGCGCAGGCCACCAGATTTCCGTTCGGGACGCCATGATCGCCGCCATTTGTCTTGCGCATGGCGCGACACTGGCGACGCGGAACACAAAAGATTTCGAAGGGCTTGATCTTAAGCTCGTAAACCCGTTTGAAGGCGGCTCGGCATGATCCCAAAAAGTGTGAAGCGGTTTTTAGACAAGATCATGCCAAACTAGATACCTCTTAGCCGGACGGATCGCATGTCGCTCAGCATCATCTTTATGGGAACGCCCGAATTTTCCGTGCCGACGTTGCGGTCGCTGATCGATGCCGGTCATAAGATCAGGGCCGTCTACACGCAGCCGCCGCGTCCCGGTGGCCGGCGTGGGCTCGATCTGCAGAAGTCGCCGGTGCATCAGGCGGCGGAGCTGTTGGGCCTGCCGGTGTGCACGCCGGTCAATTTCAAGGGTCCCGACGAGCGCCAGCGTTTTCGCGAGCTCGATGCCGATGTGGCCGTGGTGGTCGCTTACGGCCTGCTGCTGCCCGAGGCAATCCTCACCGGCACGCGGCTCGGCTGCTACAACGGCCATGCCTCGTTGCTGCCGCGCTGGCGCGGGGCCGCGCCCATCCAGCGGGCGATCATGGCCGGCGACAGGAAGACCGGCATGATGGTGATGAAGATGGACAAGGGCCTCGATACCGGCCCGGTCGCCCTGACCCGCGAAGTCGAGATCGGCGATACCATGACTGCCGGCGAGCTGCACGACAAACTGATGCTAGCCGGCGCCAAGGCGATGGCCGAGGCGATGAACAAGCTGGAATATGATGAGCTGCCGCTGACGGAGCAGCCTGCCGAGGGCGTTCTCTATGCCGCCAAGATCGACAAGGGCGAGACCCGCATTGATTTCAGTAAGCCGGCCGCCGATGTTCATAATCACATTCGCGGCCTGTCGCCCTTTCCTGGCGCCTGGTTCGAAATGGAAATCACCGGCAAGCCGGAGCGTGTGAAGGTGCTTGGGTCTGAACTCGCCGAGGGCGAGGGCGCGTCTGGCAAAGTGCTGACCGACGATCTGGTGATTGCCTGCGGCTCCGGCGCCGTCAGGCTGACGAAGTTGCAGAAGGCCGGTGGCAAGCCGATGGCGGCGGCTGATTTCCTGCGCGGCACGCCAGTCGCGGCGGGCACAATGCTGGCGACGGGATCCATCTGATGCCGCGTTACCGCATGACCGTCGAATATGACGGCATCCCCTATGTCGGCTGGCAGCGTCAGGACAACGGTCCTTCCGTACAGGGCGCGATCGAGCGTGCCATCCTGTCCTTGACGGGGGAGAAGGTTTCCATTCGCGGCGCGGGACGCACCGATTCCGGCGTGCATGCCATGGGACAGGTGACCCATGCCGATCTTTCCAGGGAATGGAAGCCGCACACGCTGCGCAATGCGCTCAACGCCCATCTGCGGCTTGCCGGCGACCGTGTTGCCATTCTGAATGTCACGGAAGTCGATGCCAGCTTCGACGCCCGCTTCTCGGCGGTCCGCCGGCACTATCTCTACCGCATTATCGTCCGCCGGGCGCCGCTGGCGCTGGAGGCCGGGCGTGCCTGGTGGGTGCCGAAGGATATGGATCACGAGGTCATGCATGCTGCGGCGCAGACATTGGTCGGGCTGCACGATTTCACGACATTCCGCTCGGTGCATTGCCAGGCCAACAGCCCGGTACGCACGCTCGACCGGCTGGACGTGACGCGTAATGGGGAGTTGATCGAGATCCGCGCCACGGCGCAGAGCTTCCTGCACAACCAGATCCGCTCCTTTGCCGGAACGCTGAAGCTTGCGGGTGAGGGTAAGTGGACGCCGGACGACGTCCGTGCCGCATTGGAGGCGCGCGACCGCAAGGCCTGCGGCCCCGTCGCCCCGCCGGACGGGCTCTATTTCATGCAGGTGGATTATCGCGACGATGCCGGTTCCGCGCCGCCGATCCTCGACGACGAATCCGACGATTCGTGAGGTACCCCAGCTAGGTCTGGGGGAGTGATACATTATGTCGCGCGCATACTTGTCACAGCACAATCGATGGCTTATAGCCCTGCCCGGGAGGATCGATAGCCGAATGATATGAGGCAGGATTAGCGATGCCCAATAATCCCAAGAGCAGCAAGACGCGACCCGAACGCTCTCCCACTATTGAGATGAGCCGGCGGCAACTTCTTGGATCCGCAGCCGCCAGCGCCGCTGCTTTCAGCCTTCCCGCACTGCCCAGCTGGGCTGCCCCTGCCGAGAGGGCAGTGGATGTTCTCCTTGTCGGCGGTGGCATCATGAGCGCGACGCTCGGTGTTCTCCTGACCGAGCTGGAGCCGTCCTGGACGATCGAAATGATCGAGCGGCTCGACGACGTCGCATTGGAAAGCTCCAACGGCTGGAACAATGCCGGGACCGGCCATTCGGCTCTCGCTGAACTCAACTACACGCCCCAGGACGAAAACGGTGTCGTCCACATCAGCAAGGCGGTCGAGATCAACGAATCCTTCCAGATCTCCCGCCAGTTCTTTGCTCATCAAGTGGATGTGGGTGTTCTGAAAAACCCGCGTTCCTTCATCAATTCGACGCCCCACATGAGCTTTGTCTGGGGCGACAAGAACACGGACTTCCTGGAAAAGCGTCATCAGGCGCTGAAGGCAAGCCCGCTCTTTTCCGGCATGAAATTCTCGCGCGATCATGACGAGATCGCGAAATGGGTTCCGCTGATGATGGAAGGCCGTGATCGTTCGCAGAACATCGCGGCGACATGGTGCCCGCTCGGAACCGACGTGAACTTCGGCGAGATCACCAGGCAATATGTCGCGCATCTCAAGAGCCAGTCGACCTTCAAACTGCACACCTCTTCGGAAGTGCACGCGATCGAGCGCAACGAAGACGGCACCTGGCGCGTCACCTACGCCAATACCAAGGACGGTTCCGGCAAGGGCACGATCAACGCGAAGTTCCTCTTCCTCGGTGCCGGCGGCGCCGCACTGCCATTGCTCCAGATGTCGGGCATTCCCGAAGGTGACGATTATGCTGGCTTCCCCGTCGGCGGCTCGTTCCTCGTCTGCGACAATCCCGATGTGACAAGCCTGCATCTGGCAAAGGCCTATGGCCAGGCGTCAACCGGTGCGCCGCCCATGTCCGTGCCGCATCTCGACACGCGCATGCTGGACGGAAAGCGGGTGGTTCTGTTCGGACCCTTCGCCACCTTCTCCACCAAGTTCCTGAAAGAGGGATCCTACCTCGACCTGCCGGCTTCGGTGACGCTCGACAATATCTGGCCGATGATCCGGGTGGCCCTGGATGAGTTCAGCCTTGTCGAATACTTGGCAGGCCAGCTGATGCTGTCCGACGAGGACCGCCTGGCGGCGCTGCGCGAATATTTCCCGCATGCCAAGGCTGAGGATTGGCGCCTGTGGCAGGCCGGCCAGCGTGTTCAGATCATCAAGCGCGACGAGGAAAAAGGTGGCGTCCTGAAGCTCGGGACCGAAATCGTTGCGTCGAAAGACGGCAGCATCGCCGCGCTGCTCGGCGCTTCGCCCGGAGCATCCACCGCGCCGCCCATCATGCTCGATCTGCTCAAGAAGGTATTCGCCGATCGGCTCGCGACGGCCGAATGGCAGGAAAAGATCCACAAGATCGTTCCGAGCTATGGCGTGAAGCTGAATGAGACCCCACAGGTGCTTGCCGACGAATGGGCCGCAACGGCCGATCGGCTACAGCTGGCTATCGCTTCGCCGGCCATCGATCCGTCTGTGCTCGCAAACCCGGATGGAACGAGCACTCCGAAGGGTACAGTCAAGCAGGTTCCGGATATGGCGCTCTGATTGTGCTTTGGCACGATCAGCTCTGAAGACCGTCTGTGGAATTAGGTCGCGACGCCGTAGCGCTTTGAAAGAGCGCTACGGCTCTTTTTATTTGCTGGTATCGCTTGAGGGACGGCTTTTGCCGTCGTCGTGCACCTCTCCATGCCCATGGAAATAATGCGCTGCCCTCTGCTGGGACCAATCAGTGTCAGCCCGGCGGATAGATGCCGAGGAAGCGCTGCAGAAAATCGGTCAGCAGCATCGTCGGGATCAGCAGCACCAGCGTCAAGGTGCCGATGAAGAGCGGATGCGTGCCGCAGATCATCCTCAGCATGCGGGCGAGCGAAAAGACGATCGCCATCATCAGCCCCAGCCACAGGATAGCCACCAGCCCGCTGGAACCGGGGATGAAGGCAAGCAGCGCGATCAAGAGGGCATTCAGATAGGACGTCGGCAGGCCGAGCCAGTTGACGACGACAACAATAGGCGCGAATTTGTCGCCGAAGCGAAAAATCATCAGCAGCACGCCGGCGAGAACCAGCGGCGTCAGCCAGCTTGCCGCCTCGACCAGCGCCAGGCGCAGGAAGAAGGCCATGCCGGTCGAGGTTTCCGGCGGCATGGCGGTGAGATAGGCCTGCTGCCACCAGAGCCAGGAAATACCGATCGACGGCAGGCTCCAGAGGATCGCCCAGAAGGAGCGCAGCATGCCACGGTCCGATATGTCGAGATATTGGAAGCCGCGCGCGTCCATGCGCAGCAGAAGCCACAGGCCTGCCAGATAATATTGGACTTCCTTAAAGCTCGGCATTCGCAAACCAGCGCTGGATGAAAGTCTCGTAGATCTCGGTCAGGGTTTCGAGATCCGCGACAGCCACCCGTTCGTCGACCATATGCATGGTCTGGCCGACAAGGCCGAACTCCACCACGGGGCAATAGTCCTTGATATAGCGGGCATCCGAGGTGCCGCCGGTGGTCGAAAGCTTCGGCGTATGGCCCGTGACGTTTTCGACTGCCGAGGAGAGCGAGGCGATCAGCGCGTTGTTGCGTGTCAGGAATACCTGGCTCGGGCGCTCTGACCAGGTGATGTCATACTTAGTCGGCTTACGACCGGGGCGCAGTGTCTGGTCGGCAGCAGCGGCGTCGAGGCGTGCGAGGATCTCCGCCTTCAGGGTCTCGACGGTCCATGTGTCGTTGAAGCGGATGTTGAAGGCAGCGGTCGCCTTGGCGGGAATGACGTTGGTGGCGGCATTGCCGACATCGATCGTCGTCACTTCAAGGTTCGATGGTTGGAAATTGTCGGTGCCAGCGTCGAAAGGCGGGTCGAGCAGCGCCTCGGTCAATTTGACGATGCTGCGCACCGGATTATCGGCGAGGTGCGGATAGGCCGCGTGGCCCTGTACGCCATGAACGGTGATGAAGCCGGAGATAGAACCACGACGGCCGATCTTGATCATGTCGCCGAGCTGATCGGGATTGGTCGGCTCGCCCACGAGCGAAGCGTCCCATTGCTCGCCGCGCTCGGCCGCCCATTGCAGCAGCTTGACCGTGCCGTTGATAGCAGGGCCTTCCTCGTCGCCGGTGATCAGAAAGGAGATGGAGCCGGCAGGCGGCCCGTGCTTTTCGATATGGCGGGCGACGGCGGCGGCAAAGCAGGCGATGCCACCCTTCATGTCGACCGCGCCGCGGCCGAAAAGTTCGCCACCGGCGATATCGGCGGCAAAGGGCGGATGGCTCCAGGAAGCAGCGTCGCCGATGGGCACGACGTCGGTGTGGCCGGCGAACATCAGATGCGGCCCCTCGGTGCCGAGACGGGCATAGAGGTTCTCGATATCGGGCGTGCCCGGCTCGCTGGCCGTCATGCGCTCCACCTTGAAGCCAAGCGGCAGTAGCAGGTCGGCGAGCGCGGTGAGCGCGCCGCCTTCGGCCGGCGTCACGGAGGCGCAGCGGATCAGGGTTTGCAGATTGGCGACGGGATCGGTGGCGGTCATCGGAGGCTACTTATCCGGGGAGAGATGGCAAGGCGATGGCGAGGCTATGGCAACTGATGGGCCATTATTGTCTGAAAATTTCCGCCGTGGTTCCAGCCGATCATATGGGGCTGTTAGCCAACCGGGGAAGGGGAGCGCGACCCGGAAGGTGCGCTCCCGGAACCATTAATCGCGCAGCAGCTCGTTGATGCCGGTCTTGGAGCGGGTCTTTTCATCGACGCGCTTGACGATGACGGCGCAATAGAGGCTCGGAGCCGGTTGACCATTTGCCATGATGTTGCTGTTCGGCAGCGCGCCGGCAACGACGACGGAGTAGGGCGGCACTTCGCCATAGGTGATCTCGCCGGTGGCGCGGTCGACGATCTTGGTCGACTTGCCGATGAAGACGCCCATGCCGAGCACCGAGCCTTCGCGGATGATGCAGCCTTCGACCACTTCCGAACGGGCGCCGATGAAGCAATTGTCCTCGATGATCGTCGGACCGGCCTGCATCGGCTCCAGCACGCCGCCGATGCCGACGCCGCCCGAAAGATGCACATGCTTGCCGATCTGCGCGCAGGAGCCAACGGTCGCCCAGGTATCGACCATGGTGCCTTCGCCGACATAGGCGCCGAGATTGACGAAGGACGGCATCAGGATGGCGTTCGGGGCGATGTAGGCGGAGCGGCGGACGACGGCGTTCGGCACGGCGCGGAAGCCTGCCTCGCGGAAGCGATTCTCACCCCAGCCTTCGAACTTCGACGGCACCTTGTCCCACCAGGTCGAGCCGGCGGGGCCGCCGTCGACGATCTGCATGTCGTTCAGGCGGAAGGAGAGCAACACGGCTTTCTTGAGCCACTGGTTAACGGTCCAGTTGCCGTCGGAACCACGCTCGGCCACGCGCACCTTGCCGCTATCGAGCAGGTTCAGCGCGGTTTCCACGGCGTCGCGAACTTCGCCGCGTGTCGAGACGTTCACATTGTCGCGATTTTCAAAGGCCGCCTCGATGGCGTTTTCGAGAGAGGCGAGATCGGTGGCGCTCATGAGAATTCCTTAAACTTCAATGGCTATCGTTGCGATCGGAGGGGTGTCCGCAGATACGGTTGATTGGTCCTACAGCATGGGCCTGAAAAATGGAATGATTTTTCGGTGCGGATTGAGCTTGGATTCAAGGCGTTAGAGGGGCATATGCGATACTCGGCCGCTCGCGCTGCGGTGTATGGCGGCCCTTGAAGGATCGATCGAAAGGCATTGGAAATGAGCAAGGCGAAGAATGGCAGGCTGAGGCGCAAGGATGGGGTTTGGGATCCCTTGAAGACGAGCTCGGCCGACAAGCAGCGGGCTGAATCCGTTCCGAAGACACCGCAGTCGATGTCGCCGTCCTATCGTCTCGCCTATGCCGATGAGGATTTTCTCTGCCGCGAGGAGCTGCGGCCGATCCGCCTTCAGCTCGAACTCCTGAAGACCGAGATGTCTCTCACCGAGCGCGGCATCAAGTCGACGGTGGTGATGTTCGGCGGTGCTCGCATTCCGGCCCCCGGCACCAGCGCCTGGGCGGCGCGCAACGAGGTGCAGCGCGCCAATCTCGAAGCCGCTTCCGTCTATTACGAGGAAGCGCGCAAATTCGCGCGTCTGTGCTCGCGCTATTCCGCTGGCTTCGATTTCCATGAATATGTCGTGGTCACCGGCGGCGGCCCCGGCGTCATGGAGGCGGGCAATCGCGGTGCGTCGGAAGAGGGTGCCCCCTCCATCGGCCTCAACATCGTGCTGCCGCACGAGCAGGCGCCGAATGTCTATGTGACGCCGGAGCTCAGCTTCAATTTCCATTACTTCGCGATCCGCAAGATGCATTTCATGGTGCGCGCCAAGGCGATCGCCGTGTTTCCGGGCGGGTTCGGCACGCTGGACGAGCTGTTCGAATGCCTGACGCTGATCCAGACCGGCCGCATGGAGCGCCTGCCGCTGATCCTGTTCGGCGAAAAATTCTGGCGCGACATCATCAATTTCGATGCGCTCGCCGAATTCGGCACCATCGCGCCCGACGACGTCAAGCTGATCAGCTTCGTCGATACGGCCGAGGACGCCTGGAAGATCGTATCGGATTTCTACGAGCACGATAACGGACACTGACGAGAAAAGCCCGCCTTTCGGCGGGCTTTTCGGTTCAATGGTCAATCATACCCGATCGGATGTTCAGAGCAGCGGGCGGTCCGGCATGTCGTCCAGCGAGATCACGCCGTCATGGTTGCGGTCCATGCGGTCGAAG
This sequence comes from Rhizobium sp. GW821-FHT14E12, assembly GCF_058803745.1. NCBI lineage: Bacteria > Pseudomonadati > Pseudomonadota > Alphaproteobacteria > Hyphomicrobiales > Rhizobiaceae > Rhizobium > Rhizobium sp. GW821-FHT14E12. The sequence continues at coordinate 292,253 of NZ_JBXAPH010000006.1, read as the reverse complement.
AACTTGTTGGCGGCGTCTTCGGCTTCCTGCTTGCTGATCTGACCGTTTTCGTCCTTGTCGATGCGGTGGAACAGCATCATGCCACGCATCAATCCGGCTTCATGCATGAAGCGGCCATGATGTCCGTGATGACGCGGGCCGTTGTCGCCCTTGTTGTCGTCGTTTTGAGCCTGGTCGCCCTTGGTCTGATCGTTCTGGGCCTGGTTGTTGGTCTGATCGTCGTTGGTCTTGGCGTGCGCGTCCTTCCACTCCTTGATGCGCTCCTGACGATAGGCGCGCACTTCACCGGGGGTGATCTGGCCGTCGTGATTGGTGTCGATCTGATCGAAGATCTTGTCGACGCCGGCCTTGACTTCGTCCCTGGTGATTTTCGTGTCGCCAGGCTGGCCGAACTGCTTCAGCATGCGAACATAGGCGATTTCCGGCGAAAAGCGCGGTCCATCGCGACCATCCCTGCCGTCGTGGCCCCGTTGCGCCGCAAAGCTTACCTGCGCGGCAGCGCCGACCATAAGGGCTGCGGAAAGGCCCGCCAGAAGAAGTTTTTTCCCGTTCATCGTTTTTCCTTTCGTGTCGAGGAATGGTCAAACGATACGGCTGGCGGTCAGAAACGACCAATTAAACATCTGTAAGGCGGATGAAACTTTCGTAACCCGATCCTAATAAATCCTTAAACCAAAGTTTTGAGGAAGGCCGTGAGATCGTCGGTCACATAGTCGATGTGCTCGTCTTCGCCGGTGGTCTTTTCCCACCATTCGACAACGGTGCCCTCGAGGTTCTGCGGCACGAGCAGGACCGTCTTCATGCCGAGCGCCTTCGGCACGGTGAGATTGCGCGGCAGGTCTTCGAACATGGCTGCCCGCTTCGTATCCACCCGGTTAAGGCTCATGAATTTGTCATAGGTGCTGCCGGCCGGTTTCGGCACGTAGTCGGCGGCGACGATGTCGAAGATATCGTCGAAGTGATCGAGGATGCCGAGGGCGCCGGCGGTCGCCTGCGCATGGCTGACGCTGCCATTGGTGAAGATGAACTTGCGCCCCGGCAGCGCCTTGATGGCGGCGGCCAGTTCCGGCTGCGGCATCAGCGCCGAATAGTCGATCGCATGCGCCTTCTCCAGGAAGTCGTTGGGGTCGATGCGATGATGGATCATCAGACCCTGCAGGGTGGTGCCGTGCTCGAGATAGTACTGTTTCTGCAGCTTGCGCGCCTCGTCTCGTTCCATCTGCAGGAGCGCTGAGACATAGGCGGTCATGTTCTTGTCGATCTGCGCGAACAGATCGACATGATGCGGATAGAGCGTATTGTCGAGGTCGAACACCCAGTCACGGATATCGGAGAAATCAGCGGGCGTGGGCTGCGTTTTTGTCTGGGTCATGCCGGCCTTATGGCATGCGGTAGCACCCGAGGAAAAGCAAAATATGATTCCGGCATAGAGGGGCAAGATTGCGGACATTGCCGGGCATTCCAATGCAGGCTATGGTTTTGCAGGTTGATTTTCGGGGCCTTGCGCTAGTTGTCAGGTGGAAGAGGAGCCCCTGTTGCCGGGCGCAAGGGGCAGGATGTGCCCGATCGGGCTTTTGCGGAGGGGGATGAGATGAGTCAGGTGGAAAAGGCGGAGGAGTTCGCGCAGCTGCACAAGAAGGGTGATCCGCTGGTCCTCTTCAACATATGGGATGCCGGCTCGGCCAAGGCGGTGACCGAGGCGGGCGCCAAGGCGCTGGCGACGGGCAGCTGGTCGGTCGCCGCCGCCAATGGTTTCGGTGACGGCGAGGCCGTGCCGCTGTCGCTGCTGGCGGTCATCACCCGCCTGATTTCAGTAACAAGTCCCCTGCCGGTCTCCGTCGATTTCGAGGGCGGCTATGCCTTGGAGCCCGATGCTGTCGCCGCCAATGTCGAAAAGATCATGGATCACGGCGCCATCGGCATCAATTTTGAGGATCAGGTGATCGGCGGTCGCGGCGTTCACCCGATCGAGACGCAGGTGCCCCGCATCCGCGCCATCCGCGAGATGGCCACCCGGCGGGAAATTCCGCTTTTCATCAACGCCCGTACCGATCTGTTCCTGCAGGAAAGTGATACGGCGCATCACCAGCTGTTGCTTGACGAGGCCTATCGCCGGGCTGACGCTTTTGCCGAGGCCGGAGCCAGTGGCTTCTTCGCGCCGGGCCTTGTCGACGCGGAGCTGATCGAAGCGCTCTGCGATCGTTCGCCCCTGCCGGTCAACATCATGGTGCGCCCGGCGACCCCCGATAATATCACCATGGCTGGCCTCGGCGTCAGCCGCATCAGCTATGGCCCCGCACCCTACCGTACAGTGATGGGAATGCTGAAGAGCGAGGCCGAAGCCTTGTATCAGCAGGACTGATCATCAGAGTTCAGCTGTGGTTGCCAGCACGCGCGCGAGGAAATTCTGCACAATAGCCGAGCGCTCGTCTCGGCGTGTCGCAAGCGTCAGCCGTGCCATGGGGCCATCGCCTGCGATGGGAATATAGCTGACGCCCGGAACCCGGATCTGCGCCACCGCCGATGGCACCACCGAAACGCCGAGTTCCACTGCGATCAGATTGGCGATCGACGTGATTTGCGGCGCGATCTGCCCCAGGATCGGTTCGAAGCCTGCCCGTCGGCAGGCGGCAATGATCTCGTCGAACAGGCTGGGGCCGGCAGCGCGCGGAAAGAGCACAAACGGCTCGTCGGATAGAGCCGACAGGGGCAGGGTGTCCGCCTCTGCCAGGGGATGGCCGGAGGGCAGGGCGATAACCATGCTTTCCTCGCCAAGCACATGCGAGCGGAAACCCGGCGGATCGGCGCGGCCCGGTCGGATGAAGACGGCATCCAGTTCCTCGGCGTCAAGCCGCTCCAGCAGCCTCGTCGTAGGCGCCTCCGCCAGCGTCAGGTCGATTTCCGGATAGACACGGCGAAAGCTGCGCACGGAGGACGGCACGATAGGGCTGAAAGCCGCCGAACCGGTAAAGCCCACCCGCAATCGTCCGAGCTCTCCGCGCGCTGCCCGCAGCGCCAAGGCCTTTGCCTGCCCGGCCTTGGCCAGGATTGCGCGTGCTTCCGGCAGGAAAACCTGTCCCGCCTCCGTCAGCTCCGCGCCATGCGGCAAGCGGCGAAACAGCGGTGCGCCGATTTCCTCTTCCAGATCGCGGATCTGATTGCTGAGGGGCGGTTGACCGATGCCGATGCGTCGGGCTGCGCGCGTGAAATTCAGCTCCTCGGCGACGGCGAGAAAATATCTGATGTGACGTAGTTCCATCCTGCTCTCTTCCGGCTGAGTAGTGCAATACCTTTAGGATATGAACGAAGCCACCGCAATATATTGGACTGTCAGTCGCGCCGTGTCCACATAAGCAACACGCGACCGCTTGGCCAAGCGTCGAGCGCGCTGACAGCAAGGAGCTTCCCCATGAATTCGATAGAGAGCAAACTTTTCCTGATCACCGGCGTCAGTTCCGGCTTCGGCCGTGCCTTCGCCAAAGCGGCCCTTGCCGCTGGCCACCGAGTTGCCGGCACAGTCCGCAACGCTGCCGGCCAATCGCAGTTCGAGGCCATGGCGCCGGGGCGCGCCAGAGCCATACTTCTGGATGTGACCGATTTTGCGGCGATCGAGCCCGCCATTGCGCGCATCGAAGCCGAACTCGGTCCGATCGACGTGTTGATCAACAATGCCGGCTATGGTCACGAGGGCACATTGGAGGAATCGCCACTCGACGAGATGCGGCACCAGTTCGACGTTAACGTCTTCGGCGCTGTGGCGATGATCAAGGCGGTGCTGCCCTTCATGCGTCGCCGTCGTGCCGGTCACATCATCAACATCACTTCGATGGGCGGTTTCATCACCATGCCCGGCATCGCGTACTATTGCGGCAGCAAGTTTGCGCTGGAGGGTATTAGCGAGGTGCTGGCGAAAGAGGTGAAGGATTTCGGCATCAAGGTCACGGCTGTCGCGCCCGGCTCGTTCCGTACCGATTGGGCCGGCCGTTCAATGATCCGCTCCGGTCGCAGCATCGCCGACTATGACGCGCTATTCGATCCGATCCGAAAGGCGCGCGAGGAGAAAAACGGCAATCAGGCGGGCGACCCGCAAAAGGCAGCCGCGGCCATATTGGCGCTCGTGGCGTCCGACAACCCGCCCGCTCATCTGCTGCTCGGCACGGACGCGCTGAACCTGGTGCGCGGGAAAATCGCTGCTCTCAGCGAGGAGATCACCGCCTGGGAAGACCTGACGCGCTCGACCGATTTCGGTTGAACGTGTCGCCGGCAATAACGGGAAAAATGCACCCTTTCTCCGTGCGGAAAGGGCGCGTTTCTATCAGGGAACGATCAGCGTGCCGGCGCCGTGTTCGGTGAAGATCTCGAGCAGCACGGAATGGGCGGTCTTGCCGTTGAGGATGACGACGCCCTGGACGCCGGCCTTGATGGCGTCGATGCAGGTCTCGACCTTCGGGATCATGCCCCCGGAAATCGTGCCGTCGGCGATCAGCGCATGCGCCTGGGCGACGGAGAGTTCCTTGATCAGCTGGCCCTGCTTGTCGAGCACGCCCGGAACATCGGTGAGGAAGAGCAGGCGGGTGGCGCTGAGCGCGCCGGCGATAGCGCCGGCAAAGGTGTCGGCATTAATGTTGTAGGTGGCGCCGTCGCGGCCGGGAGCGACCGGCGCGATCACGGGGATCATCTCCGACTTGGCAAGCAGGTCGAGCAGGGTGCGGTCGACTTCGACCACTTCGCCGACGAAACCGAGATCGAGCACGCGCTCGATGTTGGAGTCCGGATCCTTGAAGGTCTTGTGCGCCTTTTCGGCGAAGACCATGTTGCCGTCCTTGCCGCAAAGGCCGATCGCCCATTCGCCGGTCTGGTTGATCAGCGCGACGATTTCCTTGTTGATCGAGCCGGCGAGCACCATTTCGACGATCTCGACCGTTTTTTGGTCGGTAACGCGCAGTCCGCCTTCGAATTTCGATTCGATGCCCATCTTCGTCAGCATGGCGCCGATTTGCGGGCCGCCGCCGTGGACGACGATCGGGTTGACGCCGGACTGCTTCAGGAGCGCGATATCGGCAGCAAAAGCCTTTCCGAGCTCGGCATTGCCCATGGCGTGGCCACCGTATTTCACCACTATGGTCTTGTTTTCATAACGCTGCATGTAGGGCAGGGCCTTGGCCAGCAGGCTGGCCTGGAGTTCGCTTTGGGCTTCGGACATGGGGCACCCCGTGAAATCGTTCGCGGCCTTTTATCTCAAGTTTTTGACAGAGGGAATAATGATGACAAGATTAGTTTTTATTGCGTCGCATCGCCTCTGTCCTGTTTCATTCATCAAGTGCGCTTGCCGTGTGGTGATTTTGCCCTGAAGATAGCGAGGGAGCGGCGATCGGGGGGTGGATGGCGAGTGAGGAGATAGAGACGCTGATCAGCCGGGTCGCTATGCGCGACCAGAAGGCCTTTGCTGCGCTTTACAGACGGACCAGCCCGAAACTCTATGCCGTCTGTTTGCGTATCCTTCGTAGCAAGACTGATGCAGAGGAGGTTTTGCAGGAGGTCTATGTGAAAATCTGGCAGCGGGCCGAGCGTTTTCTCGCCTCGGAAGGACCGGCGATGCCGTGGCTGACGACGATTGCACGCAATCAGTCGATCGATGCCATTCGTGCCCGAAAACCCGTAGCCGACGAAATAGACTCAGCCTATGATCTCGCTGACACCGAACCCGGTCCGGAGGAGCAGGCAATCGTAAAGGGAGAGGGAAGGCGCATTGACAGGTGCATGGAAGAGTTGGAAGCTGGTCGGGCTCAAGCTGTTCGTAGCGCCTATGTCGAGGGCCTGAGCTACCAGGAGCTTGCCGAGCAATATTCGGTGCCTTTGAATACCATGCGTACCTGGCTGCGCCGAAGCCTGATCAGACTGAGAGAGTGCTTGGACCGATGAGTTCGTCCGATCAAAGCAAGGGAGGCCGCTCCCGCGATGAAGTCCTGGCCGGAGAATACGTGCTCGGCGTATTGTCATTGGAAGATCGGCAGAAGGTAGAGCGGCGCATGCGCAGCGACCGTCAGTTTGCCGCGATCGTCAGCCGCTGGGAGCAGAATCTCTCGGGATTCAATGACGATTACGAGATGGTCGCGCCGCCGGCCTCGGTGTTTCCCAAGGTCGAGAAGCGTGTCTTCGGTGAAACCGCGTTCGGCGCCCATGTCTGGGGCTCGCTGCTGCTCTGGCGCTCGGTCGCCTTCGGTTCGCTGTTTCTCGCGATCGGCGTCCTGATGTTTACCGTCACCAACAATACCTCGCAGCCATCGCCGGGCAAGCAGCTCAGCGCATCACTTGCCGGACAAAACAGCCCCATCAATTTGCTTGCCAATTATGATGCCACCAATGGCCTGCTGAGGGTAACGCCGGTTGCCGCAGGCCAGCCCCAGGAAAAATCGCTGGAACTCTGGCTGATTCGCGGCAGCGATCCGGCCGAGGCGCTTGGCATCCTGCCGCAGACCGGCGAGGGCGAGATCGTCTTGCCGTCGGAGCTTCACAGCAAACTCACCGAAGGCGCGATCATCGCCGTCAGCGTCGAGCCCTTCGGCGGCTCGCCGACCGGCAAGCCCACGGGCAATGTCATCGCCTCTGGCACGATCCGTCTGCCCTGAGATCATCTTTCTTCCGAAAAAGGAACTGCGGCTGAAACTCTTCCGCCTGTGCCTCCGTACCTTGCTTTGACCCCGCAAGATCGGGGCAAAAGAGGAAGAGGATAGACCTATGATCAAGACCGTGATCCGCATCGCCGCAGTTGCCTTAACGCTCGCGGCCGCGACCGGCCTCGCCTATGCCAAGGACCCGATGGTCGGCGGCGCGCCAATGTTTGCCAGTAAGAACATCATTCAGAATGCGGTGAACTCAAAGGACCACACGACGCTGGTTGCCGCCGTTAAGGCTGCCGGCCTTGTCGATACGCTGGAAGGCAAAGGCCCGTTCACCGTCTTTGCGCCGACCAACGAAGCCTTCAAGAAGCTGCCGGCCGGCACGGTCGAGACGCTGCTGAAGCCGGAGAACAAGGCGATGCTGACGAAGATCCTGACCTGCCATGTGGTGGCCGGTGACGACATGGACGCAGCTATCAAGAAGATGGCGATGGCCAATGGTGGTGAATACGACCTGAAGACAGTCGGCGGCTGCGTGATCAAAGCCACGGAAAAAGGCGGCAAGCTGACGCTGGTCGACGAGGCCGGCGGCACCGCTCACATCACCATCGCCGACGTCAAGCAGTCGAACGGCGTGATCCATGTGGTCGACAAGGTGTTGTTGCCGAAAATGTAAAGAACGTCGGCAGCAGGGCCGCCGTTTCCCGGGGCGTCGGGGACGGCGGCTTCACTTTGTTCGTATCAGCTGTTCAGAAGGGAATGCCGACCGTCAGCCGGATCGCTTGGCGCACCTCTTCGAGGCCATCGCCCTTTTCCGAGGAGGTGGAGAGAATGCCCGGATACGCAGCGGGACGCTTGCGGATCTTCTCGGCGGTATCGGCTAATAGCTTCGGAAGGCCCGCTTCCTTGATCTTGTCGGTCTTGGTCAGCACGATCTGATAGGAAACGGCGGCCTTGTCGAGCAGGTTCAGGACGTCCTCATCATTCTTCTTGATGCCGTGGCGGCTGTCGATCAGCACATAGACGCGCTTCAGCGTCGTGCGTCCGCGCAGATAGTCGAACACCAGCTTCGTCCAGGCATCCACCTGTTCCTTCGGCGCTTCGGCATAGCCGTAGCCCGGCATATCCACCAGGGCCATCGGCGGCAGGTCGCCGCCCTCGCCGGAAAAGCCGTCGGGAACGAAGTAGTTGAGTTCCTGCGTGCGGCCCGGCGTGTTCGAGGTGCGCGCCAGACCCTTATGGCCGACCAGCGCATTGATCAGCGACGACTTGCCGACATTCGAGCGTCCGGCGAAGGCCACTTCCAGAGGCCCTTCCGGCGGCAGGAATTTCATCGCCGGCACGCCGCGGATGAAGATCCACGGGCGGCCGAAAAGCGGCTTGTCGTCTTTTGTCGTCTGTTCTGCCATGCTGCTTCAGGTCTTCCGGTTCAATTGTTGACTGGCTTCGAGGTTTTGCCGCCGAAAGTCAAGTTTTGATCGGTGTGCCCGTCGATGATCTTCTGGCGATGCATTCTGACTGGCACTCGAAAAAATCCGCAATTGCTGCGCCGCGCGTCCGTAAAGGCCATGCTATTCCTTGGCCTCATGAAGACCAGCACAGAAGAAAACTATCGCCGGCGCATCGCCCGCGTCATCGAAGCGATCATGGTTGATCCATCGGCGCCGCATTCGATCGAAAGCCTGGCTGCCATCGCTCATTTCTCGCCATTCCATTTCCATCGGCTCTATCGCGCGCTGACCGGCGAAAGCATTGCCGCCACGATCCGCCGGGTTCGGCTCGCCCAGGCGGCGCATCGACTGGCCGGCCGCACCGTCTCGGTTACGGAAACGGCATTGGATGCAGGCTACGACAGCTCGCAAAGCTTCGCGCGCGCCTTTCGCAATCTGACCGGGCTTAGTCCGACCGATTTCCAGATGCAGCAACAGTCGATCACGACGAGCCTTCCTCCGGTGACGATCGTCGACCGGCAGCCGGTGACTGTATTCGGTGTGCGTCACGATGGGCCGCTCACAACGATTCCACATAGCTATCGGCGTTTACGGCAATGGTCGTCGGAGCGTGGGATAGCATGGAACGATGTTGCTCGTATTGGCGTCTGCTATGGCGATCCGGATCAGGGTGACGGTTTCCGATATTTTGCCGGGTTGATCCTGTCGAACGATGCGGTGGCGACGGACGGACTTGAACGATGCGACGTGGCGGGCGGGCGCTATGCGCGGCACCGGCTGATCGGCCCCTATGCGCTCATTTCTCCAACGTTTCAAACGCTTTTCGGCGGATGGCTACCGCAAAGCGGCCTCGAGCCTGACGATCGCCCGGCGCTCGAGATCTATCTCAATCACCCAAGGCACGTAGCCAACAGCGAACTCGCTACCGATCTGCTGATTCCGCTTCGCGACGCAGCCGAGTGATGCATTGCGCCAACCCCGTTCGATTTTCATTTTGGGAAAAGAAAATGCGTTTCACAAAGATTCTATGCTTCATTGCCGTCAGCCTGACCGCAACGTGGGCTCACGCAGCGGGCCTGAAATCGTTTGAAGTCCCAGCGGACGCAAGCGGTCCTGCTCTCCGTGCCTTCATCTGGTCGCCCTGCGCCGTTGCGCCGGCGGACATCACGCTTGGACCGATCGTCGTTTCTGGTGTCCGGAATTGCCCAATCGTGGGCGACAATCTGCCGTTGGTCGTCATTTCGCACGGTCATGCCGGCAGCTCTCTCGGCCATCACGATACGGCGGAAACCCTGGCGGATGCGGGCTTCGTCGTCGTCGCCTTGAACCATCCGCGCGACAATTTTTCCGACATGAGCCAATCGGGCGATATATCCGTCTTCGTCGAGCGACCGACAGATATCAAACGTCTCATCGATTTCATGCTGAACGCCTCTCCGGAAGCGGCAAAGATCGATCCGAGCCGCATCGGCTTCTTCGGCTTTTCGCGCGGCGGCTATACCGGCCTGGTTCTTGCCGGAGCGATCCCGGATTTTCACGATCCGCATGTCTCATGCCCGGAACCGGCGCCGATTTGCGGACAGATCCGCCGCAACGAGCTTCCGACGCAGCCGCTGACCCAAGATGCGCGCATCAAGGCTTTGGTCATTGCCGATCCCTTCAGTTTCTTTTCGACCAAGGACAGCCTGAAGAATGTCAAGGTACCCGTTCAGCTCTGGGGCTCGCAACATGGCGGCGACGGCGTGCTGCCGGAAAACGTCGTCGTTCTCACGGGCGACTTGCCGGCAAAGCCCGAATTTCATGTCGTCGCCAATGCGGCACACTTCGCCTTTCTCGCGCCTTGCTCGGCGGCGCTCACCCGGTTGCAGCCGGAGATTTGCAAGGATGCCAACGGCTTTGACAGGGTCGCCTTTCACAAGTCGTTCGATGCGGACGTTCTGTCATTCTTCCGGCGGAACCTGATCGAAGCGGGCAAGCCCTGACCGGCGGCCGGCTTTCAAGGCTACCGGGATCACGAGGAAAACAGATAGCCTCGCGCACGCGATATCCCCCAAAAAGAAAAGCCCCGCTCTCGCGGGGCTTTTTTCGTCATTTCGATGGTGCCGGTTTTCGTTTGAAGAGGCCCTTCAGATTGTCGAAGAGTTCCACCTTCACGCCATGGCGCTTCATGATGAGTGCCTGCTGGATCACCGAGAGCGTATTGTTCCACGCCCAGTAGATCACGAGACCGGCCGGGAAGCTGGCCAGCATGAACATGAATACCAGCGGCATCCAGGTGAAGATCATCGCCTGAGTCGGATCCGGCGGTGTCGGGTTCATACGCATCTGCAGGAACATGGTGATGCCCATGATCAGCGGCCAGACGCCGAGATGCAGGATGGTCGGAGCCGTGAACGGCAGCAGGCCGAAGAGATTGACGATCGAGGTCGGATCGGGAGCGGAAAGGTCCTGGATCCAGCCGAAGAACGGCGCATGGCGCATCTCGATGGTGATATAGATCACCTTGTAGAGCGAGAAGAAGATCGGGATCTGCAGGAGCACCGGCCAGCAGCCGGCGATCGGGTTGATCTTCTCTTCCTTGTAGAGCTGCATGGTTGCCTGTTGCAGCCCCATGCGGTCGTCGCCGAACTTGGCCTTCAGCTCTTCCATCTTCGGCTGCATGCGCTTCATGTTCGCCATCGAAGCGTATTGCTTGCTGGCGAGCGGGAAGAACAGACCCTTGACGACGATAGTCGTGCACAGGATGGCGACGCCGAAATTACCGAAGTAGCGGAAGAAGAAATCCATCAGCTTGAACATCGGCTTGGTGATGAAATAGAACCAGCCCCAGTCGATCAGGCGGTCGAATTTCGGGATCGAATAGCTCGTCTCGTAGCGATCGATGACCGGTACTTCCTTGGCGCCGGCGAAGACGAGGCTCTTCAGCTCCTGCGACTGGCCGGGGGCGACGGTGACGGCGTCCTGCTTATAATCGGCCTGGTAGCGCGGCTGACCATCAGCGAAATGCGAGAAATGCGCGTCATAGGCACCCGACTGCGGCGGCACGATCGTGGCGGCCCAGTACTTGTCGGTGATGCCGAGCCAGCCGCCCGTTGCCTTCGCCGGATTGACGGCTTCCTTTTCGGCGGCGGTATACTTGGTCTCGATCAGGCCGTCGTCGCCGATGACGCCGATGAAGCCTTCATGCAGGACGTAAGCCGATGGCGTGGTCGGCTTGTTGTAGCGGGTCACGCGGCCATAGCTCGACAGCGACACCGGTGCCTGGCCGGCATTGGCGATCTTGTCGGTGATCGTGAACATGTAGCGTTCGTCGACCGAAATGGTGCGGGTAAAGGTAATGCCCTTGTCGTTGGTGTAGGAGAGCGTCACCGGCGTGCTGTCGGTCAGCTTGTTGCCGCTCGCAAGCGTCCACACCGTCGAGGGGCCGGGAACGGCGCCGGTTGCATCGCTGCCGACATAGCCGAGTTCGGTGAAGTAACCGTCCTTGGTGTCGGCCGGGCTGAACAGTGTGATGATCGGGCTGCTCTTGTCGACCGTTTCATGGTAGGCCTTGAGCTGCAGATCGTCGAAGCGGGCGCCTTCCAGATTGATGGAGCCGGACAGCGCGGGCGTGTCGATGGCGACGCGCGAGGCGGCCGACTTGGCAACCGATTGATCGTGGGTCAGCGTCGTCGGTGCGCTCTGGCCGCTCGAGGGCGCTGCGCCGTCTACGGTAGCGCCGGCGGCTGGGTTCTGCGTCGTCTGAGCCTGCTGCGTCTGCTGCTGCAGCTTCGCGGCCTGGTCGGCCTTGCGCTGCGCTTCGAGACGCGGGTTCATGTAGAAAAACTGCCAAGCGAGAACAATCAGCACAGACAGGGCAATTGCTATGAAGTAATTGCGTTTATTTTCCATCATACTTTCCTGGAACGGTCCGTTTCCGGCCGCCGATGTTTCGGCCTGGTTTCGATGCGCTGAACGAGTTCGTTCGCGAGTTTCTCGAAGGATGCGGTCAGCACTTCGCGCCGCGCGACAACCACATAGTCGTGTCCGGGCTGCATTGCAAACCCGGCATGAAGCCGCACGGCTTCCTTCAGCCTGCGCCGCATGCGGTTGCGTTCCACCGCGTTGCCATGTTTTTTGGTAACGGTAAAACCGACGCGGGGTTCGGCATCGGTGAGCTTGCGGTCCAGCGCCTCGATCAGGAAGAGACTTCCCTTGCGCTTTTCGCCCTGGCGGACAGCAAGAAACTGCGGCCGGCTTTTCAGCCGCCCGACAGTCTTTTTGGATCGTTCATTCGTCAATTCGCCCGCCATCTTCTCGGGCATTCCGGCCCTTAGGCCGAAAGACGCTTGCGACCGCGGGCACGGCGGGCGGAAAGAACCTTGCGGCCGCCAGCGGTTGCCATGCGCGCACGGAAACCGTGGCGACGCTTGCGAACAAGCTTGGATGGTTGGTAAGTACGCTTCATTTATTTGATACCGCGGAGTGCGGCCCTTCTTGAGCTTTGCCTTAAAGGCAAGCAGCGTTGTTGATTATGACGAACGGACTTGGCCCGCAAATGCAGGCTCCATACCGAACGTGCGCGGGCTTATACGGATCATGGCCCCGGAAGTCAATTATACGCCCGCAGATTCCTGAAAGCCGGCGTCCTGGGGTAAGGCACCGTTTGTTTTGCCGGCGCAACGGCATTGAGATTCCGGATAGTTGGTAGTTTCGTATTTTATAATATTAAAAGTGTTATTTTTAAATATATACTAAGTACAGGAAAGTGTTTCGAAATTTATATTAAAAATAGCGCAATATAACATTAATGATTTTAGTGGATATTTAGGGGTATTGCGGAAAGCCCAAGTTTTTCGAGGGGATGGCTTCCGCTTGCAGGAGGCATGTCGTTGAAGATTCGTGGCAAGATTAATCTGCTTGTATGTGTGATGGCCGGTGCCGCGCTTTTGATCGGCGTAACCGCCATCTATGCCGTGCACCGATATGAGCGGCAGATGCGGGCCTACGAACAGGCAGCGAGCCGCGCCTATCAGGGCGAGCATCTGAACCGTGTCGTGACCGCCGTGGTCATGGAGGCGCGCGGTATCTATGCATCCGCCACCGCCAAGGATGCCAAGGGCTTCGCCGATGGATTGATGAAGGATCTCGACGAAATCGACAGCACATTCGCCGCCTGGCTGCCAATGGTTCCCGAGGGACAGAAGGCGGAATTCACCAAATTACAGGATCGGGCCAAGGAATTCCGCACATTCCGGTCAGAGACCGTGAGGCTTGCCTTGTCGGACGGTCCGGATGCCGCCAGCAAGCAGGGCAACAATGAGGCCAACCGCGCCAACCGCAAGGCCTTCCAGGCCGAGATCGATGCCGTCGTCAAGGCTGACAAGGCCGAGCTCGCGGCGATCAGCGCCGAAATCGACGCTTTCCAGAAAACGGTCCTTTGGGTTGTGCTCGGTATCACGGTGCTGGGCATCGCCGCGGGCGCCGGCCTCGGCACCTATATCGGCGCCGTGCATCTGAGCCGCCCGATCCGCAGGGTAACGGAGACCATCAAGCTGGTGGCGGACGGCAATTTCGATGTCGAGGTTCCCTTTGCCGGGCGCGCGGATGAAATTGGCGAGATGGCGGCTGCCGTCGATATATTCAAGCAGAACGGCAAGACTGTGCGGCGCATGAATGCCGAGGAAATGACGATGCGTGCCAGGAACGACGATCTGCAGTCCGACATGTCGATCGTCGTTGCGGCGGCGGCGGCCGGCGATTTCAGCCGTCGCATCGACAAGGATTATGAGGACGTCAACCTCAACCGTTTCGCCGGCAACATCAACGAACTCCTGGTGAGCGTGGACACCGGTACCAGCGAGGTTCGCCGCGTCATTGCGAGCCTTGCGGACGGTGATCTGACCCAGACCATGCGGGGGGAATTCCAAGGCGCCTTCGCCGAGCTGCAGCAGAACGTCAACGCCACGCTCATGACCCTGAAGAGCACCATGCGCGAGGTGCGCGAGACGACCGGCTCGATCAACATCAACACCAGCGAACTGGGCCATGCCAGCGACGACCTGTCGCGGCGCACCGAGCAGCAAGCCGCCGCCCTAGAAGAAACGTCCGCGGCGCTCGACGAGATCACCGCCGTGGTGCAAAACTCGACCGAACGGGCGCGGGAGGCGAGCGTCATGGTGACGGATGCCAAGGAAGATGCCGCCCGCTCCGGCACTGTGGTGCGCAATGCCGTCGATGCCATGGGGCGTATCGAGCAGGCGTCCGGCGAGATCAGCCAGATCATCGGCGTCATCGACGAGATCGCTTTCCAGACCAACCTGCTGGCGCTGAATGCCGGCGTCGAGGCAGCCCGTGCCGGTGATGCCGGCAAGGGTTTCGCCGTCGTCGCCCAGGAGGTGCGCGAACTGGCGCAGCGCTCCGCCACCGCCGCCAAGGATATCAAGGCTCTGATCAGCAAATCCGGCAGTGAGGTGCAAGTGGGCGTCAAGTTGGTGCAGGCAACCGGCGAGGCGTTGGCGACCATCGAGGCACGCGTCCTGAAGATCAACGATCATATTCATTCGATCGCGACGGCTGCCCGCGAACAGGCAACCGGCCTCAGCGAGGTCAACAAGGCCGTGAACCAGATGGATGAGGTGACGCAGCGCAATGCCGCCATGGTCGAGGAGACCTCGGCCGCAACGCACCGTCTTTCGTCGGAGGCGGACGGCCTCGTTCGTCTTGTTGCCCGCTTTAAGGTCGACACGGATGCCGTAGCGGCATCCGCGCCGGTCTCGGCGCGCGCTGAGACTCATCGCGCCGTGGCATCGCCGGCGCATCGCATGATCGGCAAAATCGCCAGCGCCTTTGGCGGCGGCGCGGCGGCACAGGAATTCTGATCCGCCAAAACGGTGACGGGAAGGGCGCGGGGCGGCGCCTTTCCCGCGCCTGAAGCGGCCAATCTGGCCGTTTGTCACGGAAGCGATTGGAAAACGCGCCGCAATCCCCTATTATCCGCTTTCGATATGTCGTCATCAGATCGCTTTGCAGCAAAGCGGGACAGCTGAAATGGATAGTGAGCAGGACAGGAACCTCGGCACGGCCAACAAGGCTGAGGTGCGTGGTCATGCCCGTTTCTGTCGGCCGACCGGCATTTTCGGCGGCCTGTCCGGCAAGCTCCTGATCCTTACCATCATCTTCATCCTGCTTGCCGAAGTGCTGATCTTCGTGCCGTCGGTCGCCAATATGCGGCTGCGCTGGCTGGAAGACCGTCTGAACACGGCCGCCGCCGCCGCGACCGTCATCGACGGCCTGCAGCCGGTAGAGCTCCCCCGCGCGCTTCAGAAGGAAACGCTGATGGCGACGGGCACGCGCGCCATCGTGTTGCGCAAGGACGGAACCTCGCGGCTGCTGGCGACCGCCGAGATGCCGGCCTCGGTCGATGAGCAGTACGATCTGAGCAATGTCTCTCTCCCGACGGCGATGCGTGATGCGCTGGACACGCTGCTGTTCGGCGGCAACCGGATCATCCGCGTCTTCGGCCCGGTCGGTGGCGATACCGGCACCGGCATCGAGGTGGTGCTGAAGGACACGCGCTTGCGCAATGCCATGCTCGCCTATTCCGGCAGCGTCTTCCTGATGTCGATCCTGATTTCGCTGTTCACCGCGACCCTGATCTTCTTTGCCATCAACCGCATGATGATCGGCCCGATCCGCCGGCTGACCGACAGCATGCAGGCCTATTCCGACGATCCGGAAGATCCGAGCCGCGTGCTGGTGCCGGACGAAGGACGCGACGAGCTTGCCGTGGCTGGCCGCCATCTCGCCTCCATGCAGTCGCAACTGCAAAAGACGCTGAAGCAGCAGAAGAACCTCGCCGCCCTCGGCCTTGCCGTGTCGAAGATCAACCACGACATGCGCAACATCCTGTCGGCGGCGCAACTGATGTCGGACCGGCTGGTCGATGTCGACGACCCCATGGTCAAGCGCTTCGCGCCGAAGCTCTTGCGCACCATCGACCGCGCCGTCGGTTACACGACCGAGGTTCTCTCCTACGGTCAGACCTCCGAATCAGCGCCACGCCGTCGGCGAGTGCATCTGCACGAGCTGATCGACGAGGTGCGCGATATCCTGGCGATCGATCCCGATGGCGGTATCGAGTTCATCGAGCAGGTGAGCCAGGATCTGGTCGTCGATGCCGATAGCGAACAACTGTTCCGCGTCATCCACAATCTCTGCCGCAACGCCCATCAGGCGCTGGTCGCCTTCGGCGAGTCCACGCCAGACAGTGTCCGCCGCATCACGGTTTCGGGGCATCGTATCGGCAGTGTCGTCGGCATTACCGTCGACGACACCGGCCCGGGCATGCCGCAGAAGGCACGGGAAAACCTGTTTACCGCCTTCCGTGGCTCCGCGCGCTCCGGCGGCACCGGCCTTGGCCTGGCGATTGCCCGCGAGCTGGTGCTGGCCCATGGCGGCACCATTGCACTGGTGGAAAAACCCGCCGCCGGCACGCAGTTTCGCATCGAAATACCGGACCGCCCGGTATCGCTTGACGATTACCGCAGCCGCAGCGCTCACGAAAGCTGAGGTTTTTCAGCTTCTTCGCCTCCGTCTTTGCGAAAATCGCGATCTTTTTCAGAAACCCACTTGCATTCCCAGGAAGGACGCTTTAGAGAACCGCCACGCCAACGGATTACACCGTCTCGGCCACGCACCCGTAGCTCAGCTGGATAGAGCACCAGACTACGAATCTGGGGGTCAGGAGTTCGAATCTCTTCGGGTGCGCCATTTCTTTTTCCTTTACATTAAGCCAGTGGCTTCCAAAACGTCCGTGATGTCATCGGGACGTATCGCTCATTCGCGAGCAGCCTTTCGCCATGGGCCTAATCCCGTCGCGGTCACGGCGAGGCCGATGATGGTTGCGACCACGGGCACGAGCAGCGCCAATCGCAGGGCTTCGAGGCGAGCGTCGGCGTCGGTTTCCGCGCCGAGCGCCAGAACGCCGACGGCGCTTGCCGCTGACAGTCCGAGCGCCGCGCCGAACTGGAAGGCCGTGTTCACGAGGCCGCTGGCCAGACCCTGCTCGTTTTCGTCGATCCCGTCCGTTGCCAGAATGGTCAGCGGGCCGTAGGCGAGCGAGAATGCCAGGCCAAGCAGGATCATCGAGGGGAACATTGCCGCATAGGTCCAGTCGAGGCTCACCTGCAAGAACCAGGCATAGGACAATGCCGCCAGCAGCACCCCGCCGAAAATGACCTTGATATTGCCGAAGCGATTGACCAGCCACGGCGTCACGGTCGGGGCGAGGATGGCGTCGGCGCCGATAGCCAGCAGTGCAAGGCTGGTCTGCAGCGATGTCCAGCCCATCAGCTCCTGCAGGTAGAGCGACACCAGAAACTGGAAGCCGAAGAACGAGCCGGCGAAGAACAAGGCAGCGAGATTGGCGCGGACGAGCGAGCGCGAGCGCAGGATGCCGAGCCGCACTAGCGGCATTGCGACCTTGCGCTGGATGGCGATAAAGGCAATCCAGAGAATTGCGCTCGCGGCAAAGGCGGCAAGCGTCCAGTCGAGGCCATGCGTGGGGTTTTCAAGCCGTGTCACGCCATAGGCGGCGGACAGCATGGCGCCGGCGAGGATGATGGCGCCCAGCATATCGAAGCGCTGGCTATAATCCCTTTGATGGTCGTCGGCGACGAGGCGCGGCGTCAGGATGAAGATGAGGCTGGCAAGAATGACCGGCGCGAAAAACACCCACCGCCAGTCGATGGTGGCAAGCAGGCCACCGGCGACAAGCCCCAGCGAAAAGCCTCCGGCAGCCGTGCCGGCGTAAATGAGCACCGCCTTGTTGCGCTGCGGTCCCTCTGGGAAATTCGCTATGATCAGCGCAAGGCCGGCCGGTGTCATGAAGGCCGAGGCGATGCCGGTGACGAAGCGCGCCGTCAGCAACATCCAGCCTTCGGTGGCAAAACCCCCGAGACCCGAGAAGGCGATGAATACGGCAAGCGCTGAGAGAAATACCCGCCGCTTGCCGAAAATGTCGGCCGCGCGGCCGCCGAGCAGCATGAAGCCGGCATAGCCGAGCACATAGGAGCTGACGACGGCACTGAGCGTCGTGGTCGAAAGGCCCAACTCGGCGCGGATTGCCGGCAAGGCGACATTCAGCATCGCGACATCGATGCCTTCAAGGAAAATCGCTCCGCACAGGACGAGCAGGGCGCCTCTCGCCCCTGCGCTCATGGGCGGCTGCGAAGTCGAGGTGTGAGATAGGGTCGACATGGGTATATGCCCTCACGTTTGATGGTTCGGTATGGAAATGGCAGGTCAATTACTAGGATGCCTGTCAGTTACTTCTTGTAACCGTCATTGAGGTAAGGCATATTCCGAGCCCATGGAAGAAGGCACTTCAAACTCACCGAGTGATTGCGGGAGCACCGACGAGGGCTACGACGTTCTCCAATGGGATCAGCGCGAGGGCTGCGAAGTCCGGCAGATCCTCGACAGGATCGCCGATAAATGGTCGCTGCTGGTCATTGCCCTGCTTGAAAAGCGCACGCTACGGTTCACGGAATTGAAGCGGAGCATCGATGGCGTCAGTCAGCGGATGCTGACCAATACGCTGCGCCATCTGGAGCGTGATGGCATCGTCGAACGCACGGTGTTTCCGGTGGTGCCGCCACGCGTCGAATACAGGCTGACATCGCTCGGCTGCACCTTGCACGAAACGATCCAGTCGCTGGTCAACTGGACGGAAAACAATCAGCGGGACATCATTGAGGCTCGCATCCGCTACGACGCGCGGGAACGGGATCGCTGACCGGATTTCCGCGCGCCGTGGTTGAACTCAAGCCCCGCATGCCCGGCCCCTATGCCTTCCTGTCGTGCGGTTGGACGACACGGCCGCGACCGCTTGCATTCTCAAGCGGTAAATTCATGCCCCGCTGACCGAAATACGAGACGTTCCATAATGATGTGGCGTTAGCCGACTGGGGCCGACGTTATCTGTATAGAATTGCTTGGCCATAGCAAGTTTACTCGTTTCAACGCTCAAATGGTGTTGGAGATTCCATGACTTAGCGCTGAGATATCTGGAGAATAGACCTTCGTCTTTCTCGGAGGTTTCTCTGTTGGTGCTTCCACGTCGCAATATTCGAATAGAGTAGGGGCTATTTATTCGAAATCCGACACGCGATGGCGAGGCTGCTGGAAATTGGCCTGTGCTTAGGGGGCGCGCCGTGGAGCGTTGGTTGTTGATTTCCAATTGCAATACTTATGCGCTTGCGCGTTCGTTGCAGTTGTTGAGCGACAGTTTCGATCTTGATTGTGTGGATGTTTGGCAATTCAAGAGGGAAATGGCGGATTACGCCGAGAAGATTCCGAAATACGATAGGCTGATCATCAATCCCATAGCCGAGCTGATGGGATATGACTTTTCATCGGTGGAAAATCTGCACAAGATTCCGAACCTGGAGTTCGACGCCTACCATCCGGATTTTTGCTTCGCCTGCGCACGCGGCGAACGTATCTACAAGCCTCTGGCCGCCAATCAGTCGATGATCATTCTCGCAGCCTTCCAGGCGGGGCTTAGCGTCGAGAAGACCCGAAGGCTGTTTCGTCGTGACATATATGAGCAAAGCGGCTTCTTCTCGCGCTGGGAGCCGGCGAGAGACAGACTCATCTCCACCTTCGCGGTCTTCGGGATGGATATGACGAACCCCTTCCGGCGCTGGACGCGCGGCGAGAGTTTCATGCATAGCCTGGCGCATCCCAAGGCTCATCCTATCCTCGACGTCGCTCGTACATTCCTCAGGAATCGCGGCATCGAGACGAACAAGACGGATCTGGTGCCTTTCGACACAATCGTGAATGGCGTTTGCCTTCCGGTCTATCCCGAAATAGGCGAATTGTTCGGGGTTCGTGGCTCATACATGTTTAAGGTTTTCGGCGAGTACAAGCTCATCTCGCTGGAGAAACTCATTGAGCTCAGTTTCGAAGCTTACTCAGACTATGGGGCGGATGAGATCACGGTCGAGCCGGGCTATCTCTCGCGTTTCAACCGCGTAAAACAGGCGATAGCGGAGGCAGATGCATGAGCAATCCATATTCCACGATCAATGACTATCAGTTGTGGCGTCGGTCCGTTGCGCGGGTGGAGACGCATATGTTCGATCCGATCGTCAATCCGAGATTCAAGATCGACAGGCAAGTGAAAGTCGCAACCGCCGGGAGTTGTTTTGCGCAGCATATCTCGCGTCAAATTCAACGGATCGGCTTTCATTACTTCATCTCCGAGAAGGGCGAGCATTTGTCCGATGCGGAAAGGTCCAAGCGAAATTTCGGCGTCTTCTCGGCGCGCTATGGGAATATCTATACGGCTCGGCAGTTGCTTCAGCTTTTTGATGAGGTCTTCGAAGGGCGCGAACCGGTGGAGAAAGCCTGGTTGCGCAAGGATGGAAGGTTCGTCGATCCTTACCGTCCGCAGATCGAGCCGGACGGCTATGAAAGCCCGGACGCCGTCGTCGAGGCGCGCCGTTCACATCTTGCGGCCGTGCGGTCGGTATTCCTCGATTCCGATGTTCTGGTCTTCACGCTGGGTCTGACGGAATCGTGGCGATCGAAGGCGGATGGATCCGTCTTTCCTCTTGCGCCGGGGGTGACCGCGGGGTCGTTCGATCCGGACCGGTATGAATTCGTCAATTTCACCGTGGAAGAGGTCGACCGTCATCTGTCGCTGTTCCTGAAGAAATTGAAGGAGGTCAATCCTCGGGTAAAGGTGCTTCTCACCGTTTCCCCGGTGCCGCTGGTGGCGACCTATGAGAACCGGAACGTCCTGGTTTCGACGACCTATAGTAAGGCCGTGCTGCGCGTGGTGGCAGAGCAGATGCTCTCGCGCTTTGACTGGGTCGACTATTTCCCCTCCTACGAGATCATCACCGGAAGCTATGCCGGCGGCCTCTATTATGAAGACGACTACCGCGAGGTAAACCATCTCGGTGTAGCGCATGTGATGCGGTGCTTTGTCAGGAACTACGTCTCGCAGCCCAGCAAGGAAGCCGAGCCCAAAGCCGTGATGCTGCCGCCGCCTCCCGAAACCGAATATCAAACCGTGGTCTGCGACGAACGAGAGATCGAGATGTTGCGCCCCTGACGCAGCCGGAACCGGTAGCCGGCTTATGGGAGATGTTTAGAGGCATATGGATATCATTGGGAGCCTGCCGTGGAAGCATGGTTGATTATTTCGAATGCCCAGACGTTCGGCCTTGCAAACTCCATGAGGTTGCTGACCAATGACGTGAAGATCGATCACGTCGATGTCTGGACGCTTCGGGCAAGTCTGGACCATTTCGTTCAAACGATTCCCACATACGACAGGATCGTGATCCATCCCCAGATCGAGCATGGATATTATGATTTCTCCTCGGTGGAAAAGCTGAGCCGAATTCCGTCCATACAATTTGATGCCTACCATCCGGACATCTGTTTTGTCGGCGCGCGAGGACAGCTCATCAACGGTCCGATGGGCGCTTATCACTCCATGATCGCGCTGGCCGGCTTTCGAGCGGGATTGAGTGCCGAGAGAACGCGAGCCTTGTTTCGGCGCGATATATTCGAGCGAAGCGGATTCTTTTCCCGCTGGGAGAGCGAGCGAAAGAAGCTGCTGGAAAGCTTTGCCGCGCATGGGCTTGATATAGCGGACTCGTTTAGAACTTGGTCACGGCGCGAGAGCTTCATGTATGGCATAGACCACTCCAAGGCTCGCCCGATCCGTGATATCGCGCGCGTCTTCTTGCGGCAGTGCGGTATTGAAACAAACCAGACCGATATCGTGCCCGCCGACGTCATCATGGCTGGATGTTGTTTTCCAGTCTATCCGGAGGTGGCTGAGGTTTTGGGAGTCGAGGGCTCCTATATGTTCAAGCCGCATCAGGACTACAGGCTCATTTCGCTGGAGAAATTTATCGAGCAGAGCTTCGCCTTGTATGGGAAATATTCCCCCGAGGAGATCCTGCCAGGCCCTCTTTTCACTGAGCGCTACGATCGCGTCAGATCCATTGTGGCGGAAGAAAATTTACAGTGATTTCAACGTTCTGGCCTGGCACCCTCGCCGTGGTCCGCTCTCAGCGGAAGTTCCGGCAGGAACAATAGCGCAATCAGCGCCAGTGCCACGATGACGGTTCCGGTGGCGAAGGTCATGGCGATGGCGTGGCGGTAGAGCGCGATCGCCGCGGCATGGGCTTCCGGCGATGCCGTGGCGAGCTGCTTCAGCCCGCTATCGGTCAGCGACGACATGTCCAGGCTGCCCGAGGTTCCGGTCGCCTGTTGCACGCGATAGGCCAGGATGGCGCCGGAGCCGGTGACGCCGATCAGGCCACCGAGCGAACGGAAGAAGGCAAGCGTCGCGGTGCCGACACCACGATGGGCGAGGGGCAGGGCGTTCTGTACCGCGATCGTCATCGTCGGCATCACCAGCCCAAGCCCCAGCCCGAGCGCAAAGATCGAGGGTTCGATGACGGCGAACCCCTGGCTCTCGGCGGCGGCCCATGCAAGCATCGCGAAGGCCACGGTTGCAAGGCCAAGACCGAAAAGCTGGGCCGGCTTGTAGCGGCCCGAGCGTTGCAGAAGCACGCGTCCGTTGAACATCGAGGAGATGACAAAGCCGACCATCAGCGGTCCGGTCAGAAGGCCGGATTGCGAGGGACTGACACCCATGACCATCTGGAAGAACAGCGGAAAGAACAGGCTCGCGCCGAGCATGCCCATGAAGGTCAGGGCGAGCACAAGGCAGGCAATGACGAACAGACGGTTGCGGAAGAGATCGGGTGGCAACACCGGCTCCGGTTCGCGGCGGACATGGAAGACGAAGAAGACGGTGAGGATGAGGGAGGCGGCCGACAGGCCGATAATCTGCGGCGAATGCCAGGCCCATTCGTTACCGCCAAGCGCGAGCACCAGCAGGAAGCCGGTGGTGCAGGCGGTCAAGAGTGCCGCCCCGAGATAGTCGATGCGGCGGCTGCGCGCCTGATGCGGCCGCTTCATGGCACGGCCGATCATGACAAGGGCGACCGCGCCGATCGGCAGGTTGACAAAGAAGATCCAGTGCCAGGAGAGCAGGTCGGTGATGACGCCACCGACGATCGGGCCGATGACGCTGCAGACGGCGAAGACGGCGGCGATCGAGCCCTGGCTGCGGCCGCGCCTGGCCGGCGGCACCAGGTCGCCGATGATGATCTGCGCAAGCGGCATCAGCCCGCCGGCGCCAATGCCCTGAATGGCGCGGAAGATGATGAGCTGAAGCAATGTCTGCGCCATGCCGCTGAGGACAGAGCCGAGAAGGAAGATCAGGATCGCCGCGTAGATCATCGGCTTACGGCCATATTGGTCGCTGAGTTTGCCGTAGAGCGGCATGGTGCTGGTCGAGGCCAGCACATAGGCGCTGACCACCCAGGAGAGATGCGTCACGCCGCCGAGATCGCTGACAATGCGCGGCAGGGCTGTGGCGACGATGCTCTGGTCGATGGCGGCGAGACCGAGCACGATCATCAGGCCGAGGATGACGGCGCGGATTTCACGGCGGTCGGGCGGGTCGCTTTCGCTCAGTGCCGGTTGCAGCGCGGCTTGCTGATTGCGTGAGGTCATTGTCCGATGGCTCCGAGCGGGCCGATGGCGGCGCGAATGGCGGCGCGCGCTTCGGGCGACAGTTTTGCGAGTTCGGAGGCGAGCCAGTCGGTCCGCCTTTGCTTGATGCTCTGGATCAGGGTCCACCCCTTGTCGGTGGCGATCAGGCCGTTGCGCCGCCGGTCTTGCGGATCGGGCGCGGCGCGGGCGACGAGGCCCTCGCGTTCCATGGCCTTGATGTGCCCTGATATCGTCGGCCCACGCAGCTTTTCCAGCCGGGCCAACTCGGCGACGCCGATGCCCGGTTGCCGGACGATCCCGACGAGAAGAAGCGCCTGCAGCGGCGAGATACCAGTGTCGCCGGTCTCGCGTTTTAGTTGGCGATGAAGGCGATGCAGAGCCGGGCGCAGCGCTTCGGCGAGTGCCATAGCCTCTTCAATGTCGTTGGCGTGCCCGGTTTCATGCATGCGTTCAGATCCTATAAATAGGTAGGCTTCCTATCTATATAGATATTACGCTGTTCAAGTTTGCGCAAGCGGTCGAATCCTTGGGAACCTTTTTCAATCATTGCGCGTTTTCTGAGGTCGTTGGGACTTGAGAGGAGAATGACAGTGAGGAGATTATTGTCGGCGGTGTCAGCCACCGCCTTGAGTGTTTTGCTTGCCGTTTCGTCCATCAATCCAGTCGCTGCGGGGCCAATCCAACCCCTGCCGCAGCCACTGACCTTGCAGACGAACGGGACCTTGCAGACGACCGGCCAGGCCAATGGCGTGACCGAGGTACAGTATCGTCATCACCGACCGCACTATCGCCCGCATTACCGGCCGCATCATCGTCCGTACTATCGCCCCGGCTATCATCATCGCCCGGGCTATTGGCAGGGCCATCGCGGCTATCGCTACGGACGCCCCGGCTATCGCCGCTATCATGATGGCTGGTGGTATCCGATGGCCGCCTTCACCGCGGGCGCGATCGTGGGCGGTGCTGTTGCCCGCCCATCGCACGGGACTGCGCACGCTCGCTGGTGCGCCAACCGGTATCGGTCGTATCGTGCCTCCGACAACACCTATCAGCCGACCAATGGTCCGCGCCGGCAGTGCGTCGTGCGGTGATTTGGCATAGAAAACCCTCTCCCCGTTTTGCGGGGAGAGGGGCAATATCACGCTATAGCCGGCACCGGCATCTTCAATCCCGTCAACTGCTCCGATACCTCCCAAAGCCGCCGCCACATGGCTTTGTTCTGGGCATAGGGCACGATCTTGGCACGCACGGGCGGGCCTTTCAGCTCGTAGAAACCATCAGGACCATACATGACGCCGCCCTCGGCAATGGGCGAGGTGGCGGCGAACAGTGTCGGCAAGGCGCCGCCCGCCGCTGAATGCGACAGGATCGGCTCTATCGCCTTGCTAAGCAGCTCAAGCAAGCCCGGCCTGTTCCGGCCCATGCGAGGGCCGGTGCTTTGCAGGCCAGTGATCGCGAAGCCGGGATGGGCCGCCATGCTCGTGAGGTTCCAGCCCTCGGCGCGGGCAATCCGGTCGAGTTCGAGGCTGAATATCAGTGTCGCCAGCTTCGACTGGCAATAGGCGCGCCATGCGCTGTAGCTCTCCTCCCAGTGCAGGTCGTCGAATTTGATCTTGCCGCTGCGGTGCGCCAGGCTGCTCACGGTGATGACGCGCGCATTGCCGGCGGCAAGGACTTTGGGCAGCAGCCGCATGGTCAACGCAAAGTGACCGATATAATTCGCGCCCATCTGCATCTCGAAACCGTCCTCGGTCTCATGACGGTCCGGAATGGCCATGACGCCGGCATTGTTGATGAGCAGGTCGATTCGGGGCGTGGACGCGGCGATGCGCGTGGCGGCACGGGCCACGGAAACGAGGCTGGCGAGATCGAGCGGCTCGAAGGCGACATCGGCGCCGGGTATTGCGGCGCGGATCTCGGCCAGCACTTCAGCGCCTTTTCTCTCGTTGCGCGACGCGATGATCACCCGGGCGCCGGCGCCCGCCAGCGCCTTGGCGGCTTCATAACCGATGCCGCTGGTGGCGCCGGTGATGACGGCGACGCGGCCGGTCTGCGAGGGAATGTCTTTCACGGTCCAGTCGGGCATTGCGAGTCTCCAAGGGGAAGAGTTTCGTTATTTCTGTATCTGATTAATTATTGCACTAAGCGCAAAAATACAATAGTTAAAAAAATGCATTGATTATGAACCGCTATTATGGTTCTCATGCCGCTGATTTCAGCGACGGTTTGTTGCTGTGCCTTCGAATTGCCACGCTGCTCGTGGCGTGATCACGCCACAATTGGTGTTCTTGGCCGCAGATGGGACTAACGGAATGACGACAAAGACGACATGCTCCGATTTCGTGCAGTTCTTCCGCTCCTGGGTGAGCGACCCCATGCGGGTTGCGGCAATTGCGCCGTCCGGCGAACGACTGGCGCGGCTGATGACGCAGGAGATCGAGCCGCTCGACGGTCCGGTCCTTGAGCTCGGTCCCGGCACCGGTGTTTTCACGCGGGCATTGCTGGCGCGCGGCGTTTCCGAATGCGATTTGACCCTGATCGAGTTCGGCGAGGAATTCGCCGTTCCGCTGCGCGGCCGTTTTCCTCAAGCGCGCGTGGTGCAGATGGATGCGGCGCAGCTCGGCCAATGCGGCCTGTTTGCCGGTGCGCCATTCGGCGCGGTTATCAGCGGCCTGCCACTGCTTTCCATGCCTCCTGAGAAGATCACCGCGATTGTCGGAGGCGCTTTCGCGACGATGAAGCCCGGCGGCTCCTTCTATCAATTCACCTACGGTCCGCGCTGTCCGGTGCCACGGCCGATCCTCGATCGCCTCGGCCTGAAGGCAACGCGCGTCGGCGGCACCGTGCGCAACATTCCGCCGGCGGGCGTCTATCGCATATCGCGTGGAAAACCGCTGGAGCTCTCGATTGACGGCTCCGAATATCGTAGCACGAATGAGAATGTCGGAATCGCCGCCTATGCGGCTGAGACCGGCCCGGCCGATGTGGGACGGCCGGAAGCGGGGGCATAGCGGGGCAGTTCATGACGGATGTTCAGGAGATCGATGGTGCCGTGAAGGAAGGCCGGCGTGAACGCAAACGCCGCCAGACACGGGAGCGCATCGAGGCGGCGGCGCTGGCCCTGTTTCTCGAACGCGGCTTTGACGGCACGACGATCGAGGACATCACTGAAGCCGCCGATGTCTCCAAGCGCAGTTTCTTCGACTATTTTCCAAGCAAGGAAGAAGTGGTCTTCGCCTGGCAGGACAATTTTGCCGACGAACTGGCCGACGCTGTCGCCGCGCAGCCCAAGGATGCGTCGATCGTCGCGGTCATCGAAGGCGCTCTGACGTCGGCGCTGGTTGCCGCTATGGCCGATCCCCAGAGTCTCGCTATCGGTGCTCTGATCCACGATACGCCGGTGCTGAGCGCCCGCCATCAGCTGAAATATGCGAAGCTCGAGACGAAATTGACGGATGCGCTGTATGCCCGATCAGGCGGCGGCGAGGGGGAGTTGCTTCGCCTGCGCCTGCTATCGGCGATCGTCGTCAGCACTGTACGCATCGGTGGCGAGCGCTGGAACGAAAGGCCGCAGGATCTGCCCTTGCAGGAGTTTGCCCAGGATTTATTCAGGGAACTCTGGGCTACCCTTGCCGATCTCGGCGCGCTGGTGCGCCAACGTGACCCCAATCGCTGATGTCAGGCGAGGGCGCCCGCTGTTTGCGGCAGTTCGACCTGTCGACGCTGGCGCAGGAAGTCGATGAACGCCCTGAGCTTTGCCGGGACGCGGCGGCGATCGGGGTAATAAAGCGCCAGTCCCGCCAGTGACGGGCTCCAGTCGGAGAGCACACGCACCAGCCGCCCGTCATCGAGAAAGCGATCGATATAGCCGTTGATCATATAGGCGATGCCGATGCCGTCGAGCGCCGCCTGCGTTAGCGCGGCGGAATCGTTGAGGATCAGCCGGCCGTTGACCGCAAGCTCGATCTTCTCGCCGTCCTTTTCGAATTCCCACCGTTCGACCTGCCCGCTGGAGGAATGGCGAAAGCCGATGCAATTGTGGTGCAGCAGATCCCGCGGATGTCTGGGGATGCCGTATCGGCCGAGATAGCCGGGTGCCGCTATGATATGGGCCGAGATCGCCGGCCCGATCTTCACCGTCACCATGTCGCGTTGCACGAGGTCGCCGAAGCGGATGCCGGCATCGAACCCTTGGCCGACGATATCGACCAGCGATCCCTCGATGCGTACCTCCAGCTCGATCTCCGGATAGGCATCGAGGAAATCGCGCAGGATCGGTTGAAGCGCAATCATGTAGCCTGAACGCGCCACGTTGATGCGCAGCAGTCCGGCGGGCTTGTCGACAGATTCGCCAAGCTCCTGGGCGGCGGCCGTCAGATCGTGCACGGCGGGAACGACACGCTCGAGATAGCGCAAACCCGCCTCGGTGAGGCTGACGCTGCGGGTGGTGCGATTGAAGAGCGCCAGCCGCATCCGGCCTTCGAGCTTACTGATCGACTGGCTGACTGCCGAGGGTGATACGCCGAGCCGCACAGCTGCGGCCGAAAAGCTCTTTTCCTCCGCGACGGTAACGAAGGTCACCAGCCCGTCCAACATATCCTGACGCATCCATGCTCTCCGAACGACGTTTTGCTTCGTTCGAGATTAATCAGTTTTTCTAAAAGGGCCATCTGCGATTGATGAGATTATCGAAACTGTCGTCTCGGCCTATGTTGACCGCACTCAACAAGGAGACATCGCCATGCCCGATACAAAGACGTTCTTTATCACCGGCGTTTCCAGCGGCTTCGGCCGGGCTCTCGCGGAGGCTGCCCTTGCCGATGGTCACAAGGTCGTCGGCACGTTGCGCCGCCAGGCGGATCGCGCCGAATTCGAGACGCTGAAGCCGGGTTTTGCTTTCGGCAGGCTGCTTGACGTTATCGATACCGCCGCCATCGCTCCCGTCATCGCCGGGGTCGAGGAGGAGATCGGCGCCATCGACGTTCTCGTCAACAATGCCGGCTACGGCCACGAGGGCCTGCTGGAGGAATCGACGATCGATGATTTGCGCCGCCAGTTCGAGGTCAACGTCTTCGGCCCCGTGGCCCTCATCCAGGCCGTACTGCCCTATATGCGCCAGCGCCGGGCCGGCCGCATCCTCAACATCACTTCGATGGGCGGCATTGTCACCTTTCCCGGACTTTCCGTCTATCACGGCAGCAAGTTCGCGCTGGAGGGGATTTCCGAAAGTCTCGGCAAGGAGGTCAAGAGCCTTGGGATCCATGTGACGGCCGTCGAGCCCGGCGGTTTCCGTACCGACTGGGCCGGCCGCTCGATGGTGCGCGCCGAGCGCTCGATTTCGGATTACGACGAAATCTTCGAGCCGTGGCGCCAACGCCGCCTTGAGCGCAGCGGCCAGCAGCCCGGCGACCCGAAGAAGGCGGCACAAGTTATGCTGCGGCTTATTGCATCGGAAAACCCGCCGACCCATCTTCTGTTAGGCCGCGACGCGATCAGCTTCGTTCGCGAAAAGCTTGGCCTGCTCAAGACCGAGTTCGACGCCTGGGAACAGGTCTCGGCTTCCACGGATTTCGAATAAGCTCAACAATATTATAGGGACGAAAAGCATGTCAGATTTGAACGCAGCCAAGTCCGGTCAATTCAAGATCGGCGGCGATCTCACCGTCAATCGTCTCGGTTTCGGCGCCATGCGCGTTACCGGCTACGGCATCTGGGGCGAGCCGGACGATCACGATGAATCCATCCGTACCCTCAAGCGCCTGCCGGATCTCGGGATCGACTTCATCGACACGGCGGATTCCTACGGCCCGGATGTTTCCGAACGCCTGATCAAGGAAGCGCTGCATCCCTACGGCAAGCAACTGGTTGTCGCCACCAAGGGCGGCCTCACGCGGACCGGCCCCGGCGAATGGATCCCTGTCGGGCGTCCCGAGTATCTCATCCAGCAGGCGCATAAGAGCCTGCGCAATCTCGGCGTCGAGCAGATCGATCTCTGGCAGCTCCACCGCATCGACCCCAAGGTGCCGGCGGCCGAACAGTTCGATGCCGTCAAGTCGCTGCTGGACGCCAAGATCATCCGCCATGCCGGTCTTAGCGAAGTGTCGGTCGCCGATATCGAGGCTGCCTCGAAACACTTCAAGGTGGTGACAGTGCAGAACCGCTATAACCTCATCGACCGCACCAGCGAAGACGTGCTCGACTATTGCGAAAAGCACACTATCGGCTTCATCCCCTGGTTCCCGCTTGCATCCGGTGAACTCGCCAAGGAAGGCTCGCTGCTCGACACCATCGCCAAGAAGCACGGCGCGGCCCCGAGCCAGATCGCGCTTGCCTGGGTTCTGAAGCGTAGCCCCGTGATGCTGCCGATCCCCGGCACGTCGAAGGTCAAGCACCTCGAGGAGAATACGGCCGCCGTCAACATCACCCTGTCGGATGAAGAGTTTGCGGCGCTGGATGCCGAAGGCAAGAAGGCCTTCGCAGCCGCTTAAGTCGAGATCGTTGCCCACTATGCGATTCGACAACGGATGGCGCTCGTTGCTGGCGTCGTCCGTTGTGAGAATATGGTTACGCTTGGCGATCCAAGCCCCGAAAGTGATGGATCACGATTATGTGAAACACCTCTTTCAGCATTTAGCGGCTGTAAAATAGGCGGACGAATGCCGGAAATGCCCGAGGTATGCGGTATTTTAGGTGATCGCCATTAAAAGCATTGCGTTTTTTGCATTGCTGCATTGCGGAAGACTGCCTGTTCATCTCTGCCCCGCAGTTATATCTCTCCTCTCGAAGGCAGCGCATCTCCTCCTCCCAGCGCGCCTTCATCGATTGGCAACACTCCTCCTCCCAGTTGCCAATCCGGATCAAGAGCCCGACGCATCCTCCTCCCGCGTCGGGCTCTTTTTATTCCAAGCCTTCGCAAGCGTCCCCCCATCGGCTCCGGCAACCGTTGCCTCTTTGCCTCGCTGTCATGAATTAGCGCCGGTTCATATGGGCTGGAACCGCGAAGGCGGCTTGCACCGTATTCCCCCATGCGTAGAGTGGCGGCCACGTTGGATTTGCGACGATGAGGTTGGGTGTAATGCAGCGTATGGAAGATGCCGGCCAATGGGGGAGGACATTTTTCCGGGCTATTGCCGTTGTCGCAGCGCTCTCTCTGGCCGCCTGTGGCCGCCCGGTCGGCGTCATGCAGCCGATCGCGGAAAATGTTCCAGGCACCACCAAAGTCGATCTGATGGTCGCCACCACCCGACTGCCGGACAAGGATCCGGCGATCCTGTTTTCCGGCGAGCGCGGCGCGGGGCTGAAGGTGGATGCCGTCAGCATCTCGATCCCGCCGGAAGCCAATCGCAAGGTCGGCCAGGTGCAATGGCCGAGCAGGCTCCCCGGTGATCCCCTGAAGAATTTCGTCACTACCTCCGTCCGGCCGCTGCCGACCGAAGCCGACGTTCACGCCTGGCTGCGCCCGCATCTGCCGAAGAACAAGCGGGTGCTGATCTTCGTGCATGGCTTCAACAATACCTACGAGGATGCCGTCTACCGCTTCGCCCAGATCGTCCATGATTCCCATGCCGATGTCGCGCCGGTGGTTTTCACCTGGCCGTCGCGCGCCAGCATTTTCGATTATGCCTACGACAAGGAGAGCACCAACTATTCCCGCGATGCGCTGGAAGAGATGCTGCACCGCGCCGCTTCCGATCCCAGGGTCGGCGATATCACCGTCATGGCGCATTCCATGGGCACCTGGCTTGCCGTGGAAGCTCTCCGGCAGATGGCGATCCGCGACGGCCGCGTCGCGCCGAAGATCACCAACGTCATTCTCGCTTCTCCCGATCTCGACGTCGATGTCTTCGGCCAGCAATTCGCCGCCCTCGGCAAGGACAAGCCGCATTTCACCCTGTTCGTCTCGCGTGACGACCGGGCATTGTCGCTGTCGCGCCGTATTTCCGGCAATGTCGATCGCCTCGGACAGATCGACCCGACCGCCGAGCCCTATCGCAGCGAGCTGGAAAAGCAGGGCATCACCGTGCTCGATCTCACCAAGCTCAAGACCGGTGACGGGCTGAACCACGGCAAGTTCGCCGAGAGCCCTGAAGTGGTGCGGCTGATCGGCGATCGGCTGATCGCGGGCCAGACCATCACCGATTCCGATGTCGGCATCGGCGATGCGGTCGGCGCGGTCGCCCTCGGGGCGGCGCAGACGGTCGGCAGCGCGGCGAGCGCTGCCGTCAGCGCACCGATCGCCATCTTCGATCCGCGCACCCGCCGGAACTATGGCGAACAGCTGCGGCGTGTCGGCGCTTCCGCTGGCAATACCGTCGGCTCCGTCGGCGACAGCGTGACAACGACGGGCAGCAATGTTGGCGCGGCGCTCGGCCAATAGGTCGCGCCCGCAGCACTTCCGAAAAACATCATAGCCACTTCCCGTGATCTGATATATCACAGAGTCATGCTTTATCGCGTGTTGCGGTGCTTTGCGGACGGACTTTGGGAATGGACGAAAACAAGCGTACGGTCATCGTTGTCGGGGCCGGTATCATCGGCGCGGCGATCGCCTTTGAATTGCAGCGGCGCGGCCGGCAGGTGACATTGGTCGACAAAGGCGAGCCGGGCGAGGGCGCCTCTTTCGGCAATATGGCGAGCATCGCGCTCGATTTCGCCGCCGGTTCCGGCCCGTCCACCTGGGCGAAAATTCCCCGCTGGCTGCTGGACCCGGAAGGCCCGGTCTGGCTAAGACCGTCCTACGCGCCGAAAATGCTGCCCTGGTTCCTACGCTTCATCGCCGCCGGTCGTCCCTCGCGATTGAGAGAGATCGAGGATGCCGGCATGGGTCTGTCGCGCCATGCTCTCGGGGATTTCAGGGCGATGCTTGATACGCTCGGCGTGCCGGAGCTGATGACGGAAGAGGGATGTCTCGCCATCTACGAGACCGAAGCCGAATTCTCTGGCGATCGTGCCCATATCGAGCTGATGCAGCGGTACGGCCTGGAACACAAAATTCTCTCTGGCGCGGAAATCCGCGATTACGAACCGGCACTGTCGCCGGATATCGCCAAGGCGGTGCTGCTGCCGGACAACAAGTCGATCCGCAATCCCTATCAGCTTGTCCTCAAGCTGGTGGAGGCTGCAAAGGCCCTCGGCACCACCTTTGCCTCCGGCACCGTGCGAACCGTCGAACGACACGCGAAGGGCGTCGTGACGGTGCTTTTGGAGGATGGGCGGCGGCTGGAGGCCAATGATGTGGTGCTCGCCGCCGGCGTCCGCACGCGCTTCATCGCCTCGGCACTGGGCGAGCCGATCCCGCTCGAGACCGAACGCGGCTATCACACGCAGATCATGAAGCCCGGCATAGACATGCGCTATTCGATCATCTGGCCGCATCGCGCCTTCATGGTGACGCAGACGGCCGGCGGCATCCGCGTCGGCGGCAATGTCGAGCTGGCCGGCCTCGATGCGCCCCCGGATTTTCGCCGCCCGCGAATTCTCGTTCGTCATGCCCAGCGGGCGCTGCCCGGCCTGCAGGTGGAGGACGCCAAGGACTGGATGGGCCATCGTCCGGCGCTGCCCGATACGATCCCGATCATCTCGCCGTCATCCCGTGTGTCCGGCGTCTGGTACGCCACTGGCCACGGCCATCTCGGGCTCACTTTTTCGGCGACGACAGCGCGGCTGATGGCCGATATGATGACCGGCATAACGCCCGCGGTCGACATGACCCCGTTCCGTATCAATCGCTACTAGGAGGAAACAAATGTCAGAAACCGAAAAGCCCGTCGCGCTGATCACTGGCGGCGGCCGTGGAATGGGCGAGGCGATCGCTCGCGAACT
The DNA here is from genome assembly GCF_058803745.1 of Rhizobium sp. GW821-FHT14E12. NCBI lineage: Bacteria > Pseudomonadati > Pseudomonadota > Alphaproteobacteria > Hyphomicrobiales > Rhizobiaceae > Rhizobium > Rhizobium sp. GW821-FHT14E12. The sequence goes on along the minus strand of NZ_JBXAPH010000006.1, from coordinate 258,763 downwards.
TGCAGCCGGCGGCTATCGCCTGGCGCTGATGTCGCCCTCGGAAAGCTGCGAAAAATTGGCGGCTGAACTCGGCGGTGTCGCCTCGCGTGGCGTCGCCGAAAAGGCCGAGGATATCCAGGCGATCTTCGACCTGACGATGAAGAGCTATGGCCGCATCGACGCCGTGGTAAACCATACTGGCCATCCGCCAAAGGGCGATCTTCTCGATATTACCGACGAGAGCTGGACGCTCGGCTCAGACATGATGATCCTGTCGCTGGTCCGCATGGCAAGGCTGGTGACGCCGGTCATGCAGAAGCAGGGCAAGGGCGCCTTCGTCAACATCACCACCTTTGCGGCCTACGAACCTTCGCTGGTCTTCCCGGTCTCCTGCACCTACCGCGCCGCCGCCGGTGCCTTCACCAAACTCTATTCGGATCGCTATGCGGCCGACAATATCCGCATGAACTGCATCCTGCCCGGCTATATCGACAGCCTTAACCACAAGCCGGAAACCGCCGACAAGGTGCCGATGAAGCGCATCGGCCTGATGAGCGAGATCGCCAAGACGGCGGCCTTCCTGCTCTCCGACGGTGCCGGCTATATCACCGGCCAGAATATCCGCGTTGACGGCGGCGTCACCCGTCACGTCTGATTGGAGTTACCGAGATGAGATGGAAGCGTACGATCCAGTTGCTGGATGTTCATTGTGAGGGCGAGATCGGCAGGGTCGCCATCGGCGGCGTGCCGAAGATCCCCGGCAATACGATCGCCGAGCAACTGCATTGGCTGAACACCGATCCGAAAGGCGAGGAGCTGCGCCGTTTTCTGGTGCTGGAGCCGCGTGGTGCGCCGATCGGCTCGGTCAACCTGCTGCTGCCGGCGAGGCATCCCGATGCCGACGCCGCCTTCATTATCCTGCAGCCGGATCAGGCGCATGCGAGCTCCGGCTCCAATTCCATCTGCGTGACCACGGCACTGCTCGAATCCGGCATCGTCGAGATGAAGGAGCCGGAAACGGTGGTGACGCTGGAGACCGCCGCCGGTCTCGTACGCGCCACGGCCACCTGCCACGACGGCCGTTGCGAGAAGGTCCGCCTCACCATGGTGCCGTCCTTCGTGCATGAGCTGGATGTCGCGATCGACACGCAGCAATGGGGCAGGATCAAGCTCGATCTCTGCTATGGCGGTATCTTCTATGCGTTGGTCGATGTCGGTCAGATCGGCCTGACGATCGGAAAGGCGAATGCCGCATCCTTGGTGCAGGCGGGCATGGTTCTCAAGGAGCTGATCAACCGCACGATGTCAGTTGTCCATCCGGAAATCCCGGCAATCTCCGGCGTCGCCTATGTGATGTTCCGCGATATCGATGCCGATGGCGCGATCCGTACCTGTACGACCATGTGGCCGGGCCGCGCCGATCGCTCACCCTGCGGCACCGGCAATTCCGCCAACCTGGCGACGCTGCATGCGCGCGGCAAGGCCAAGGTCGGCGATGTCTTCAAATCCCGCTCGATCATCGGCTCGGAATTCGAGGTCGGCCTGCAGGCAGAGACCGAAGTCGCCGGCAAGCCCGCCATCATTCCCACGATCACCGGCCGGGGCTTCACCTTCGGTCTCAGTCAGGTGGCGCTCGATCCATTCGATCCAATGGCGAACGGCTTTGCGCTGACGGATGTCTGGGGGCCCTCGGCGGGGGATATCTAAAACTATCCCGGATAGATCACGCCCTTGCGCAGGATGATGTTGCCATAAAGCCTCGGCTCGCTGGTCTGCACCAGCGCATGCGTCTGCTTGACCCGCTCATAGAAATCCGTTGGCAGCAGCGGCACGACATGGATGCCGGGGACGTGCCGGGCGCAGACCTCGATCATCTCCGCGTGCACCGGATCTATGGCATCGCGGTCCTGCCTTACCGTTGCGCGGAAAATCGCCTGTGGTACGAAATCGTCGATCGGCAGGACGCTGAGTACGGCGTCGAGCACCCGCACGACGCCGTGGCCGTCGAGACGGATCAGGCGGCGGGCGTGTTCGAGGCCGGGATAATTGCCGTCGACGAGGGCGATTTCGTCGCCATGGCCCATGGCGCGCAGCGTCGCCAACAGCTCGGGGCTCAATAGCGGGTCAATGCCCTTCAGCATGCTCTATCTCCTTGAAGAGGATATTTTGATCGATGAGGTAGCGCGCGAAGATCGGCAGGCTGGCGCCGCCGATGGCGCGCGCCTGTGGTCCCACCATGCCTTCGATGATTTCGGGCATGACGACGCCCTGTAGGTCGAGTTCGGCGGCTTCCCTGATGGTGGCGCGCACGACCCGTTCGCGCACCCAGTTGGGAAAGCCGCCATCGATAACGGCCGCGCTGAAATCGATGACCGAAGCGGCGGCGACGATCGCCTGCGCCAGCGCCTTGGCCGTCTCCTGGATCCAGATCTCCAGCGGTTCGCCGAAATCGATCCAGTTGTCCGCCGAATACCAGAGCGGCTGCGGATCAAAGCCATGATCCCGAAGCAGGTTTTCCAGCACGAAGATGGAGGCGATCTCAAGCAGCTGAAGGGTTTCGCCGTTGGGGCCGCGTACGGGCAGGGGGCCGAGCGCCCCGGCGGTTCCGGTTCGCCCGACGAAGATCGACGAGTTCAGAACGATGCCGCCGCCGAGGAAGGAACCGATGAAGAAATAGACGAAATCCGGATAATGAGGACCGACGCCGAAGACGAGTTCCGCCCCGCAGGCGCTGGTGGCGTCGTTTTGCAGATAGACGGGATAGGGCACGCGGGCGGCGATTTCCGCCTGCAGGTCGACACCGCGCCACACCTCCATCGCACCATCGGGCGCACCGACCTCCTCCGCCCAGTTCCAGAGCTCGAAGGGCGCGGCGATGCCAAGCCCGGCAACCCTGCCGCGCTCTCCGGCGCTGAGCCGTGATTCGAGTTCCTGGATGCCCGAGGTGACGAAGGACAGGATGTCCTGCGGCAGTGGATAGGGATAGATCTGATGAAGCTGCATCCGGATCTGCCCGACGAAATCCATCAGCACGAGGTCGGCGCTGCGCCGGCCGATCTTGACGCCAAAGGAGAGTACTGCGTCCGGATTGAGCCGCATCGGAATGGAAGGTTGCCCGACCCGCCCGCGCACCGGTTCGCCGCGCGACAGCAGCCCGTCCTTCTCCAGCGCCCGCATGATGACGGAGACGGTCTGTGCCGACAGGCCGCTGCGCCGGGCAATGTCGGCCTTCGACAACGCGCCGTGGCGGCGCACGAGCGACAGCACCAGCCGTTCGTTATGCGCGCGGACGCGAACCTGATTCGCACCCCCGCTGGGGTCGAGAATCAAGGGTGATGTCGGCGTTTCCTCGTCGTCTTGCAGGGGAGACATTGGCCCGCTCCTTCTATCATGGCCATGCCCTATTTTTCATCAAAATGCCATATCCGATTAATAATTCAATCGGATTTATTTATTGACAGGGCGAAATCTTTAGGATCAGATATGTCCCGTCGAGGATGTGTGCATGACCTTGGAGGCGGTCCAGCGGGAAGAAATCTAAACGGACATGGCACGTCTTGAAATCCGGACTCAGCGCGAGCCGGGGTGGCCGGGGGATCCCGGTTTTTCAAATCTTGGGAGGATTGAATGAAGAAATCTGTTATTTCCGCAGCACTCGCCGCACTGGCGATCGGCGTCGCTTTCGCTGCGCCGGCCAAGGCTGCCGATGTCTCCGCTTGCCTGATCACCAAAACCGACACCAACCCCTTCTTCGTCAAGATGAAGGAAGGTGCGACCGCCAAGGCCAAGGAACTCGGCGTGACGCTGAAGTCCTATGCCGGCAAGATTGACGGTGACAGCGAAAGCCAGGTTGCCGCGATTGAAAGCTGCATCGCCAGCGGTGCCAAGGGCATTCTGATCACGGCTTCCGACACCAAGGGCATTGTTTCCTCGGTCAAGAAGGCACGCGACGCCGGCCTGCTGGTCATCGCGCTCGACACGCCTCTGGAGCCGGCCGACGCTGCCGACGCGACCTTCGCCACCGACAATCTTCTCGCTGGTAAGCTGATTGGCCAGTGGGCGAAGGAAACGCTGGGCGACAAGGTGAAGGACGCCAGGGTCGGCTTCCTCGACCTGACGCCGTCGCAGCCTTCCGTCGACGTGCTGCGTGACCAGGGCTTCATGATCGGCTTCGGCATCGATCCGAAGGATCCGAACAAGATCGGCGACGAAACCGACCCGCGCATCGTCGGGCATGATGTCACCAACGGCAACGAGGAAGGCGGCCGCAAGGCCATGGAAAACCTCCTGCAGAAGGATTCGAGCATCAACATTATCCACACGATCAACGAGCCGGCCGCTGTCGGCGCCTATCAGGCGCTCAAGGCCGTCGGCTTGGAAAAGCAGGTTCTGATCGTGTCCGTTGACGGCGGTTGCCCGGGCGTCAAGTCCGTCAAGGAAGGCGTGATCGGTGCGACGTCGCAGCAATATCCGCTGATGATGGCGGCCCTCGGCGTCGAGGCGATCAAGAAATTTGCCGACACCGGTGAAAAGCCGAAGCCGACCGAAGGCAAGTCCTTCTTCGACACCGGCGTCTCGCTGGTGACCGACAAGCCGGTTTCCGGCCTGAAGTCGATCGACACCAAGGAAGGCCTGGCAAAGTGCTGGGGCTAAGCCTCATCCTGAATTTGGCATGATCCAATCGGAAAGCCGCTTCACACGTTTCGCTGAAGCGGCTCCTCCGCTCGCGACCATGCCTTCCTGATATCAGCGCCGGCCGGGCTATCGCTCCGGCCGGTTTCAACAGCCGGCAGTTTCCGCGTATAATTCGGCGCGGCAGCGGAGGAATACAATGACCGGAGCACAGGAATTCGAGCGTGTTCTCGACGGCAGCGACAGGAATGTTGCCTCGTTCGAGCACCAGGATGTCTCTCTTCTCAAACGCATGCAGCATTTCTTGCATTCGACGCCGGCCGCAGTGCCGCTGATCGTGCTGGTGCTGGCGATCATCATCTTTGGCTTTGCCATCGGCGGGCGTTTCTTCTCCGCCTATACCTTGACGCTGATCCTGCAGCAGATCGCCATCGTCGGCATTCTCGCCGCGGCGCAGACGCTGGTCATCCTGACCGCCGGCATCGATCTTTCGATCGGCGTGATCATGGTCATTTCCTCCGTCGTCATGGGCAACGTCGCCGTCAATTACGGCCTGCCGACGCCGGTTGCCATTATCGCGGGCATGGCTGCGGGCGGTATTTGCGGATTGCTCAACGGTTTTCTCGTCGCCAACATGAAGCTGCCGCCGTTCATCGTGACGCTTGGCACCTGGAATATCGTCATGGCGACGAACTTCATCTATTCCGCCAATGAAACCATCCGTGACACCGATGTCGACGAAAAGGCGCCGCTTTTGCATCTCTTCGCGGTCAGCTTCCGCGTCGGCGGCGCGGTGCTGACGCTGGGCGTCATCGCCATGGTGCTGCTGGTGGTGGGGCTCTGGTATATTCTCAATCACACCGCCTGGGGCCGGCATGTCTACGCTGTCGGCGATGACCCTGAAGCAGCAAAGCTGTCGGGTATCCAGACCAAGAAGGTACTGCTCGCGGTCTACGGTGTTTCGGGACTTATCGCGGCCTTTGCCGCCTGGGTTTCGATCGGCCGTAACGGCTCGGTCTCGCCGTCGTCGGCGGTGACGGATTTCAATCTTCAGGCAATTACCGCGACCGTGATCGGCGGCATCTCGCTCTTCGGTGGCCGTGGTTCGATCCTCGGCACGCTGTTCGGTGCCATGATCGTCGGCGTCGTCTCCATGGGCCTCAACATGCTTGGAGCCGATCCGCAGTGGAAGGTCCTCCTGACGGGCGTGCTGATCATCGGCGCCGTCGCGATCGATCAATGGATCAGAAAGGTATCGGCATGACCACGACTGGCGAACCCCTTCTCACCGCGCGTGGCCTTGTCAAGCGTTATGGGCGTGTCACCGCGCTCGACAATGCCGATTTCGATCTCTATCCCGGCGAAATCCTTGCTGTCATTGGCGACAACGGCGCCGGAAAGTCCTCGCTGATCAAGGCGATTTCTGGCGCGGTCACACCCGATGAAGGCGAGATCAAGCTGGAAGGCAAACCGGTCCATTTCCGCTCGCCGATGGAGGCGCGCGAGGCCGGCATCGAAACGGTCTACCAGAACCTGGCGTTGTCGCCGGCGCTCTCGATTGCGGACAACATGTTCCTCGGCCGCGAGATCCGTAAGCCCGGCATCATGGGCTCCTGGTTCCGCATGCTCGACCGGCCGGCGATGGAAAAGCGCGCCCGCGACAAGCTGACCGAACTGGGCCTGATGACCATCCAGAACATCAACCAGGCGGTGGAAACGCTCTCGGGCGGCCAGCGACAGGGCGTGGCGGTGGCGCGTGCCGCAGCCTTCGGATCCAAGGTCGTCATCATGGACGAGCCGACGGCAGCGCTTGGTGTCAAGGAAAGCCGCAAGGTTCTCGAGCTCATCCTCGATGTGCGTGCCCGCGGCTTGCCGATCGTGTTGATCTCGCACAATATGCCGCATGTCTTCGAGGTGGCGGATCGTATCCATATCCACCGTCTCGGACGCCGGCTGACCGTGATCAATCCGAAGGAATACACCATGTCCGATGCCGTCGCCTTCATGACCGGCGCGAAGGCGCCGCCGGCGGAGACCGTCGCCGCATGAGTTCCACGCTCGAGGATATCGCCGGCGAGATCATCGCGCGCGCCGGCGATACGAAACGGTTCCTGGTGGCCATTGCAGGGCCGCCGGGCGCTGGCAAATCGACCTTGGCTGACAAGGTGACAGAGGCTTTGAGGGCCAGGGGCGAAAGCGCCGAGGTCCTGCCGATGGACGGCTTCCACATGGACAATGCCGTCCTGATCGAGAAGGGCCTGCTGAAGCGCAAAGGCGTGCCGGAAAGCTTCGACGTTCGCGCCTTTCTCGATATCGTCAGGGCGGTGCGCGCGGCCGATCAGGAAGTGCTGGTCCCAGTCTTCGACCGTTCGCGCGAGCTTGCCATCGCCTCGGCCCGCATCGTCTCGCCCGATCATCGTTTCATCGTCATCGAGGGGAATTACCTGCTCCTCAGCCTGGGTAAATGGGTGGAGCTGGAGGGCATGTTCGACTATTCGATCATGCTCGCGCCACCCATGGAGGTCCTGGAGCAGCGGCTCTGGGAGCGCTGGAAGGGCTATGAGCTCGACGACGAGGCCGCCCGCGAGAAGGTCTACGGCAACGATCTGCCCAATGGCCGCCTGATCCTGGAAAACCGTCGTCCGGCCGACGCCACCGTCGATATCGTACAGGGCTGAGCTTCTGCTCATTTCCGCAGCATGGGCGATTGTTTTGCGATAGCGGTTGGTGCTATCGAAGCGCGACATTATGAGACCACCCAGAGGTTCGCGCCCATGCAAAAGCTCACCATCCGCCGCCCCGACGATTGGCACCTGCACCTGCGCGATGGCGCGATGCTGGAAGGCGTGATCGGCGATACCTCAAGGCATTTCGCCCGCGCCATCATCATGCCGAACCTGGTGCCGCCGGTCGTCACCACGGCGGATGCCACCGCCTATCGCGAACGCATTCTGAAGGCGCTGCCGGCCGGCAACCGCTTCGAGCCGCTGATGACGCTTTATCTCACCGAGCACACCAATCCCGACGATGTCGAAGAGGGCAAGAAGAGCGGCCTTATCACCGCCGTCAAGCTCTACCCGGCGGGTGCGACGACCAACTCTCATGGCGGCGTGCGCAACTTCGACAAGGCGATGCCGACACTGGAGCGCATGGCGAAGATCGGCCTGCCGCTTTGCGTCCATGGCGAGGTGACGACGCCGGAAGTGGATATTTTCGACCGCGAAGCTGTCTTCATCGAAACTGTGCTCGACCCATTGCGCCAGCGCCTGCCGGAGCTGAAGGTTACCATGGAGCATGTGACGACCTCTGATGGCATCGACTATATCAAGTCGGCCAAGGCCAATCTTGCCGGCTCGATCACCACGCATCACCTGATCATCAACCGCAACGCCATCCTCGTTGGCGGTATCCGGCCGCATTATTATTGCCTGCCGGTCGCCAAGCGCGAAAGCCATCGCCTGGCGCTGCGGGCGGCCGCGATGAGCGGCGACGCCCGGTTCTTCCTTGGCACCGATTCCGCCCCGCATGTCGATCCACTGAAGGAATGCGCCTGTGGCTGCGCCGGCATCTATACTTCGATCAACACGATGAGCTGCCTGGCGCATGTCTTCGAACAGGACGGCGCGCTAGACAAGCTCGAGGCCTTCGCCTCGCTGAACGGCCCGGCTTGGTACGGGCTGGCGCCGAACGAGGACCGGATCACGCTCATCCGCCGCGTGGAATCGGTGACCTTCCCGGAAAAGATCGAAACCGGGGCAGGTACGGTTACCGTCTTCGACCCAATGTTTCCGCTGCATTGGGACGTCGAGGGCTAAGCCACCGCGATCCTCTAAAAGAGAGCCCGGACGAAGGCGCAGGACGCCAGCAGGGAGGCTGCCGTGCGCAGATGGTTCCATCTCGTCCAATCGCTGAGATAGGTCGCCCATAGCTCGGCTGCTTCAGCCGTGCGGCTATCAACCTTGTCCAGTGCATCGTTCAGCGGGACATTGAAGACGATCGTCGAGAGAAACGTGGTGACGATGTAGAGCACGGCGCCGGCAAGCATCAGAACGCTGACGCCGCCGCGCCAATGCACGATCGCTATCACGGCGATGAAGACCGATAGGGCAAGGGTCAGCAGAAACACCACCATGAAGGGCGAGCGCAGGATCGTCGTATTTATCGATTGCATGGCGGCGATGCCCTGTTCGGCGGGAAGCCGGGCGAAGGCCTGCATGATGAACGTCGAGAACGCGAAAAAGATGCCGGCGATGAGGCCGCTGCCGAGCGCAGCCGCGATGAGAGCGATATTCGTGATCGGCACCATGAAGCTCCTCCTCTTCAGGATGTGATGATTCTCTTATACCTGCGACCCACGTTTCGGAGAAGCCGGTGGCGGCGTAGCCGGGGATAAGGCCGTTGCCGAGAACGAACGCGTGCAAATCCCCCGAAGCTTCTGGAAACCGCCGCCGCTAGCTGCTATTGCCGCAGGGACGTCCCAGGAGCCAAGGAGACCCGCATGACCCAGTTGACATTTTCCGACCGCGCCGTGATGGCCGAACTGGTGGCGAAGATGCTTTGGGAGATCAAGGCGGTGCACTTCAGCGCCGAGAAGCCCTATAAGCTTGCCTCCGGCATGGCGAGCCCGGTCTATATCGATTGCCGCAAGCTCATTTCCTATCCGCGCGTCCGCTCGACGGTGATGGATTTCGCCGCCAGCCTCATTATGCGTGACGCCGGCTTCGAGCAGTTCGATTGCGTTGCCGGTGGCGAAACCGCGGGCATCCCCTTTGCCGCATTCCTCGCCGAACGCCTGAACCTGCCGATGATCTATGTCCGCAAGCAGCCGAAGGGCCATGGTCGTAATTCCCAGATCGAAGGTCATATGCCGGATGGCGCCCGCGTGCTGGTCATCGAGGACCTGACGACGGCCGGCGGCAGCATGTTCACCTTCATCGACGCGATCCGCGCCGCCGGCGGTATTGTCGAGCACGGCATGGCGCTGTTTTACTACGGCATCTTCCCCGAGGCCGAGGCGCGGTTTGAGAATGGCAAGGTCCGCCTGCACCATATCGCCACCTGGCGCAATGTGCTCGCCGTCGCCAAGGAACAGAAGCTGTTCGACGACAAGACGCTCGAGGAGGTCGAGGCTTTCCTCAATGCGCCGCTCGCCTGGTCTGGGCGCAACGGCGGCGTGGCGGAGCTGGCAACAAAGTGACGCTTTGCTTTTGCCGAGAATTTATCTAATCGATTTATGGACTAGACCGAGAGACGTGCTCTCCAGGAGGCCGGAATGATATTGTGCTGTGGCGAAGCTTTGATCGACATGTTGCCGCGCGAGACGACGCTGGGTGAAAAGGCCTTTGCGCCCTATGCCGGCGGCGCGATCTTCAACACCGCGATTGCGCTTGGCCGCCTCGGCGTGCCCACGGGTTTCTTCACCGGCATTGCCGACGACATGATGGGCGAAATCCTGCGCGAGACGCTTTCTGCCGCCAAGGTGGACTACAGCTATTGTGCCATCGCTCCCCGTCCGAGCACCATTGCTTTCGTCAAGCTGGTCAATGGCCAGGCGACCTATGCCTTCTACGACGAAGGATCCGCCGGCCGGATGATCACCGAGGCCGACCTGCCGACGCTCGGCGATGATTGCGAGGCCCTGCATTTCGGCGCCATCAGCCTGATCCCCGATCCGTGCGGCGCGACCTATGAGGCGCTGATGAAGCGCGAATATCAAAGCCGGGTGATCTCGCTCGACCCGAACATCCGTCCGGGCTTCATCAAGGACAAGCAGGCGCATATGGGCCGCATCGGCCGCATGGCCGCCATGTCCGATATCCTGAAGTTTTCCGATGAAGACCTGGAATGGTTCGGCATTGCCGGAAACCATGACGAACTTGCTGCTCACTGGCTGAACCAGGGCGCCAAGCTGGTGGTCGTCACCAAGGGTGCCGAGGGCGCTACGGGCTACACCAAGTCGCTGAAGGTCTCGGTCCCGAGCGAACGCGTCACCGTGGTCGACACGGTCGGCGCTGGCGACACCTTCGATGCCGGTATTCTGGCGTCGCTGAAGATGAATGGTCTGCTGACCAAGGCGCAGGTGGCTAGCCTCGACGAAAAGGCTCTGCGGGATGCGCTGGCGCTCGGCGCCAAGGCTGCGGCGGTGACGGTGTCGCGCGCGGGGGCCAATCCGCCTTGGGCGAGTGAGATCGGGCTATAATTTAACCCTCCCCTTGAGGGGGAGGGTCGGCACGCAGTGCCGGGGTGGGGTGATCTTTTAGGCGTTTCAGCTTGGAGAGTCATTGTCACCCCCACCCGCCGCTTCGCGGCGACCTCCCCCTCAAGGGGGAGGTGAATAGGCGCCTACTTCTCCAGCTTCGCTAGCGCAGCCACCAGCCCCTGCGTCGAGGAATCGTGGCCGGCGGCGCTTTCCTTGCCTTCGACGACCGGCAGCAGGCCGGTTGCCAGTTCCTTGCCGAGTTCAACGCCCCACTGGTCGAAGGAGTTGATGCGGAAGAGTACGCCTTCGACGAAGACGCGGTGTTCATAGAGCGCGATCAGGCGGCCGAGGGCGAATGGCGTCAGCTTGTCGTAGACGAAGGTGATCGACGGGCGGTTGCCGGTGAAGACGCGGTGCGGCGCGATGAAATCGGCCTTTTTGTCGTCCATGCCCTTGGAGGTGAGCTGGGCCTTGGCCTCCTCGAAGGTGCGGCCTTTCATCAGGGCTTCTGACTGTGCCAGGCAATTGGCGATCAGCAGCTCGTGCTGGTGACGCAGGTCCGGTTCGAAACCGTTGGCGGCGATCATGAATTCGGCCGGGATAATGCTCGTGCCCTGGTGGATGAGCTGGTAGAAGGCGTGCTGGCCGTTGGTGCCGGGCTCGCCCCAGACGACCGGGCCGGAATTGCCCTCGACCGGCGTGCCGTCGATGGTAACGCCCTTGCCGTTCGATTCCATGTCGAGCTGCTGCAGATAGGCCGGGAAGCGCGACAGGCGCTGGTCGTAGGGCAGGATAGCGCGCGTCGTGTAGCCGAGCACGTTGCGATGATAGAAGCCGATGAGGCCGAGCAGCATCGGCAGGTTTTCCTTGAACGGCGCCTTGCGGAAATGGTTGTCCATCGCATGCGCGCCGTCGAGGAACTTGCCGAAGTTTTCCGGACCGACGGCAATCATCAGCGGCAGGCCGATGGCCGACCAGATCGAGTAGCGGCCGCCGACCCAATCCCAGAAGCCGAAGACGCGCGCGCTGTCGATGCCGAAGGCGGCGACCTTGTCGAGCGCCGTCGAAACCGCGGCGAAATGATGCTGAACGGCCGCTTCGCCGAGCGCCTTGGCGATGAAGTTACGCGCCGTCTGGGCGTTGGTCATCGTCTCGATGGTGGTGAAGGTCTTGGACGCGATGATGAACAGCGTCGTTTCCGGCGAGACCAGCTTGAGGATGTCGGCGATATGGGCGCCGTCGATGTTGGAGACGAAGTGCGAGCGCGGGCCGTCATGGAAGGGAGCGAGTGCCAGCGTCGCCATGACCGGGCCGAGATCGGAGCCGCCGATGCCGATGTTGATGACATCGGTAATCGCCTTGCCGGTGGCGCCCTTCAAAGTGCCGGAGCGAATACCGTCGGCGAACTTGCCCATGGCGGCGAGCACGCCGTTGACATCAGGCATGACGTCCTTGCCGTCGACGAGCACGGGCGTATTGGAGCGGTTACGCAGGGCCGTGTGCAGAACGGCGCGATCTTCGGTGAAGTTGATGGCAACGCCGGAGAACATCTCCTCGCGCTTGGCGGCAACGCCGCCCTCGGTTGCGAGCTTTTCGAGAAGCGTCAGGATCTCATCGTTCACCGCAGTCTTCGAATAGTCCATCAACAGGTCATCGAACGAAGCGCTGAAGCGGGAGAAGCGTTTGGTGTCGGCGGCGAAGGCGGCGCGGACGTCGGTGGCCTTGGTGGCCGTTGCGGTGCTCTTCAGTTGGTCGACGAGGGCGTTCATGGGGGCTCCTTGCGGTTCGCGCCGCTTGCCGTCTGAGGAGGGCAGGGCACTCTGGTGTTTGGTCGCGGAAACTATTCTTTATCTAGGGCGTAAATCAAGTTCACCTATCCGGCAAAACGAAAAAAGCCGCTCGCGGATGAAGGCGAGCGGCTTTCCGAATGACATGGAATTATGTCAGCCACGCAATTCCTTGCGCAGGATCTTGCCGACATTCGATTTCGGTAGTTCGGTGCGGAATTCGATGAAGCGTGGCCGCTTATAGTTGGTGAGGTTGGCGATGCAATGCGCCTTGACGTCGGCCTCGGTCAGCGCTGGATCCTTCTTGACGACGAAGAGCTTGACGGCCTCGCCGGAATGCTCGTCCGGCACGCCGACCGCCGCAGCTTCCAGAATGCCCGGATGCATGGCGGCGACTTCCTCGATCTCGTTCGGATAGACGTTGAAGCCCGAGACCAGAATCATATCCTTCTTGCGGTCGACGATCTTGGTATAGCCGCGTTCGTTCATGAAGCCCATGTCGCCGCTGCGGAAGAAGCCGTCCGGCGTCATCACCCTGGCGGTTTCCGCAGGCTGCTTCCAATAACCGGCCATGACCTGTGGTCCACGGATGCAGATTTCGCCGACCTCGCCGAGCGGCAGGGAATTGCCGTTCTCGTCGCGAATGTCGAAATCGGTGCCGCTCAGCGGCAGGCCGATCGTGCCGGTGAAGTCCGAGCTGTCGAAGCGGTTGGCACTGGCGACCGGCGATGTCTCGGAAAGACCATAGCCTTCGGTGATCCAGGCGCCCGTCATCTTCTGCCAGCGCTCGGCCACGGGGCGCTGCACCGCCATGCCGCCCGCAAGCGTCCCGGTCTGCGACAGGTCGAGCTTGGGGAATTCCGGATTGTTCATCAGCGCGTTGAACAGCGTGTTGAGGCCGGGGAACATGTCAAACTTGTATTTGCCGAGCTCCTTGATGAAGGCGGGAATGTCGCGCGGATTGGCGATCAGCACATTATGCGCGCCGATCGATACGCCCATCAGCGAGTTCACCGTCAGCGCGAAGATATGGTAGAGCGGCAGCGCGCAGACGAAGTTCAGCTGCTCGGGCCGCTTCTTGGCGATGTAGGCGGTCGCCAGCCAGAGCTGCAATTGCAGCTGGTTGGCAAGCAGGTTGGCGTGGGTCAGGATCGCGCCCTTGGCCACGCCGGTCGTGCCGCCGGTATATTGCAGGAAGGCGATATCGCTATGGGTAAGTTCAGCCGGCTTCAGCGACAGTCGCCCACCTTCGGCCAGCACGGCGGCAAAGCTGTGATGGCCGGGGATGGACCATGAAGGCACCAGCTTCTTCACCTTGCGCACGATGAGATTGACGATATGGCCCTTCAGTCCCAGCATGTCGCCGAGTGCGGTGACGACGACGTGACGCACATCCGTATGCGTCAGCACCTGCTCAACCGTGTGCGCGAAATTTTCCAGCACGAAGATCGCCTTGGCGCCGCAATCGCGCAACTGGTGTTCGAGTTCGCGTGGTGTGTAGAGCGGATTGACGTTGACGACCACGAAGCCGGCGCGGAGGATGCCGTAGACGGCGATCGGGTTCTGCAGCACGTTCGGCATCATGACGGCGACGCGATCGCCCTTTTGCAGGCCGAGGCTCTGCAGCCAGGCGCCGATCTTGCGCGTTTGAATGTCGAGGTTGCGATAGGTGATCGACTTGCCCATGCTGGTGAAAGCGGGGCGGTCGGCATAGCGCGCGCAGCTTTCCTCCAGAAGTTCGGCCAGCGATGCATGCTCCAGTGGCGGCAAATCGGCCGGCACCATGTCGGGATAGGAGGTGAGCCAAATCTTATTGACCACCGGTCCATCCGAAGGAGCGGAAACTGAATTCATGCGTACTTCCTCCCTGACGCATCCAACGCCCCACCGTCGGCGAACGGCGGCTTTCTAGCGTGTCACTGTCCGGCTGAAAAGTCTCCCGCTTTTCGCACCGTCACAGCCTTTCCTCTCACCCCACGGCTGAGAGCTATGGCGAAAGTTATACTAACTTTGACGTAAACGTCAACAATCGCACGATGTTAATCCTTTTTTCACAATTTTTAAAAAAGGACTGGAACTTTTGCGGGAAGAGCGCGTTAATGGGCCGTGGGCGAAAACCCATCGGAGCATCGTGCCGCATGTAGGAAAACGGCGGCGGATCGGACGCTCCAACGTATGTGAAGCGTATCCAAAGGGAGGTGCGCGCATGCATAAAGAGAGTGCCGATACCATGAGCCGTGACCTCTATGTCGAGGATATGTCGATGCTGGTCGCCTGCGACCGGGTCGAGGGGTCCAAGGTGTTCGGTTCGGATGGCAAGCAGATCGGTCATATCGAGCGCCTGATGTTGGAAAAAAGCGATGGACGTATCGCTTTCATCATCCTGAGCTTCGGCGGTTTCTTCGGCATCGGTCAAGAACACTACCGGCTGCCGTGGGAAAAGCTGCGCTTCGATGCTCGCATTGATGGCTACCGCATCAACATGACCAAGAGCGACGTTGAAAAAGCCTGCCGTTTCCTGGGCAAGGACGATATCCTCGCCCATAAGGACCACGGACATAAGAGCCACGACTATTTCGGCGTGCCGCCCTACTGGATGTAGGCATCGAGATAGTTAACCCGGACAGGCCCTGCTTGCGCGGGTTTTTGGTGTGTCTGGCCCTATTGAAACCGCCCGTGCCTTTGCACCACTTCGATCTTGTAACCATCGGGATCGGTGACGAAGAAAAACAGGCCGAAGAGTTTTCCATCGCGATTGAGTTCGGTGATCTTGCCGGGGTTCAGCCCAAGCGAGGAAAACCAGGCATGTTCGCCCCTGAGCTCGTCGACGGAAATGGCGAGATGGCCGTAGCCCTCACCAAGCGCATAGGGTTCGACGCGGCCTTGATTGACGGTCAGCTCCAGCTCGAAGCCGGTCTCGGCATTGCTGAGATAGATCAGCGTGAATGTCGGGAAGGCGATCCGGTCGGCGACCTCGAGCCCGAAGGCCTTGCCGTAGAAATCGACCGAGCGCGCCTCGTCGAGAACACGGATCATCGAATGGATCATCTTGGCCATCGGAACCTCCATGGATCATCTGAACATCGCAGCAAAGCCAATGCCATCCGTTGTCGGCCAAGGCAAGCGGTGAGCCCATCATATATCGTCATTCGAAACGTAACTTCAGGGCTTCTGAATTGCGATCCATCTGCGTAGACTTCCGGGTATCTTGGCAACCGGCCCGACCGGCGGGCGCCGACGGAGGTTCCTGGGGAGGAAATCCATGTACTACGCAATCCTGGCCTATCATGAAGAAGACGTTGTCCAATCCTGGAGCAAGGAGGAGGATGCGGCACTCATGACCGAGCTGCTCGAGATCAATGACCGTCTGGTGGCGGAAAAATCGCTCGGACCGGCGGCGCGTCTCGGCCCGACCCATGGTGCCGTTACCCTGCGGGGCAAGGGGGCGGGGCTGGTCATCGACGGCCCGTTCGCGGAAACCAAGGAACAGTTGCTCGGATTCTATGTCGTTGATTTTCCAACGCTCGATGCCGCGGTCGCGGCGGCGCGCGACTTGCGCCGCGTCAATCCGACCGCCGTCTATGAAATCAGGCCGATCTCGCTTTATTTGCCCGGAGCGCCGCTGAGTTCGGGAGAGGGCGGTTAACAAGGCTCTGCGTATCGTCAGCCGCCGCGCGAAGCGTCAATTGCCGTTGATTTCACTGCGCCTGCACACCGATCTTCCGCGTCACCGCATGCTCGATCAGTTCCATGCCGTCATAAATCAGCACCGCCATCAGCCCGACGATCAGGCCGCCTTGTAGGATGAAAGCGGTGTTGTCGTTGATCAGGCCGGCGATGATGACTTCGCCCAGCCCCTTGGCGGCGACGGTCGAGCCGATGGTTGCCGTGCCGATATTGATGACGGTGGCGATCTTCAGTCCCTCGATGATCAGCGGCAGGGCGAGCGGCAGCTCGACGCGGAACAGCCGCTGCCAGCCATTCATGCCCATGCCATCGGCGGCGTCGAGCACGGTGGCGGGTACCTGCTGCAGGCCGGCGACGGTGTTTTCGAAGATCGGCAGCAAGGCGTAGAGGAAGAGCGCGATCAGCGTCGGCACCGCGCCGAAGCCGGTGGTGGAGATGGCGAGCGCCAGCACGGCGACGGGGGGAAAGGTTTGGCCGGCATTGGCGATTGCTCGCGACAGCGGCAGGAAGTCGGCGCCGCTCTTGCGGGTGACGAAGATTCCGCCGAGTACGGCGAGGATGCCGCTGGCCGCAATCGAGATCAGGATCAGCTCCATATGGCTGAGGGCAAGGGCCGGCAGGCTGTTCTGCGTATAGATCGGCGAGGCGCCGAACTTGGTGAGCGGCGCCAGGATCGGGATCAGCCATTCCGGCCGGAATAGCAGCACCAGCAGCAGCGTCAGCGCCAGCAGCCGGAAGAGATTGGCGGCAAGGAACCTCATGCTTTACGGCCCAGCTCGATCAGATGCTGCATCGAGATCGAGCCGACCGGCACCTTGCTGTCGTCCTCGACCGCTGCCTCGTCGGCGCCCTGCCAGATCATCTCGGCCAGCGCGTCGCGCAGGTTGAGCGTCTGCGGCAGGCTGTAGCCGAGGCCTGGCCGTGGCGGCTGCATGCTCTCCTTCAGCGGCAGCAGCGACATCAGCTTCAGCGCCCGGTCGGAGGTACCGGTCAGTTGCTGGACGAAGGGATCGGCCGGCTCCGTCAGGATCTTTTCCGGCTCAGAACATTGGAGCAGCTTGCCGCCGCTCATGACGGCGATCTTGTCGCCGAGATGGAAGGCTTCGTCCATGTCATGGGTAACGAGGATGACGGTCGTGCCGAATTGTTTCTGGATCGCCAGCAGATCGTCCTGCGCCTTGCCGCGGATGACCGGATCGAGCGCGCCAAAAGGCTCGTCCATCAGCAGCAGTTCCGGTTCGGCCGCAAGCGCGCGGGCAACGCCGACGCGTTGTTGCTGGCCGCCGGAGAGCTGGCTTGGATATTTGGCCGCGAAGATGCCGGGGTCGAGATGGAAGAGATTGAGCAGTTCCTCGACGCGGCGATCGATCCGCGCCCTGTCCCAACCGAGTAGCTCGGGGACGGTGGCGATATTCTGCGCCACCGTGCGGTGCGGAAACAGGCCATGCCCCTGGATGGCATAGCCGATGCGGCGGCGAAGCTCGGTCGCCGGCACGTTCATCACATCCTGGCCGCCGACGGAGATATGGCCGTCCGAGATCGGCACCAGCCGGTTGATCATCCGCATCAGCGTCGACTTGCCGGAGCCGGAGGTGCCGACGATGACGGTGATCGTGCCCTTCTCCATGCTCATGCTGACATTGTCGACCACGGTGGCATTGCCGTAGCGCTTGGTAACACCCTTAAGCTCGATCATGGCGGTCATGCGCGTTGTCCCCGGATGCTGTCGATGACCGCATCGAGGATGACGGCCGATGAGAAGGCGAGAAAGACCGTCGGCACGGCGCCGAGCAGCACGAGGTCATTGGCCGTCTGGCCGATGCCCTGGAAGATGAAGATGCCGAAGCCGCCACCGCCGATCAGCGCCGCGACCGTGACGAGGCCGATCGCCTGCACCAGCACGATGCGGATGCCGGTGAGGATGACGGGAAAGGCGAGCGGTAGGTCGATACGGGTGAGAATCTGGCGACGTGTCAGCCCCATGCCGGCGGCGGCGTCGCGCACCGAGGGATCGACGCCGGCAAGGCCGACGACGGTATTGGCGACGATCGGCAGCAGCGAATAGATCACCAGCGCCACCAGCGCCGGCGCGGTGCCGATGCCCTTGACGCCGATGGCGGCGGCAAAAGGGACATTGGCGGCGATATAGCCGAGCGGCAGCATCAGAATGCCGAACAGCGCCAGGCTGGGAATGGTCTGCACCAGGCTCAAGGCCCGCAGCACGACGGTGCGAAGCCTCGGCTGCCAATAGCAGAAGATGCCGAGCGGCAGGGCAAGCAGGATGGCGATCGCGACGGAGCCGAGCGCCAGGAAGACATGGCCCAGCCCCTCGTTCCAGAACTTGTCAGCATTATTGGCGTATTCCTTCATGATCGACAGATTGTCGAGCAGTCCGGATTTGAAGATGATGCCGAGGAGCGCCGCATAGAGGGCAAGCGAGCCGACACGGAGCCATGGCGACAGCCGCAGCTTCACCAGCGCATCCGAGATCACCAGGCCGATGACGGCGAGCAGCACCCAGAAGGCGCCGCCCGGCGTGATGCGCGCCACGGTGCTGCCGGTGGGCGTCGCCGCCGTCGAGACGAGGCCGAGCGTGACGATGAGGAAGGCGATGGTCAGCGTGGCGATGCCGAGGCGGGCAAGTTGGTTGCGCAGGAAAAGCGCGGCAAGAGCGGTGGCGACAAGAAGGGCCAGAAGCGCCAATGCGCTCGGCTGGGCGAGGAGCTGTATCAGCAATTGCGGCTTGCCGGCGGCAATACGGTTTGCCTTGACGATGATGAACGGCATCAAGGTCGCCGCCAGCGCGCCACCGGCCACCAGCACCACTCCGAGACGGTCCACCCTGCGGGCCGCGAGCGCATCTTCCATCAGGCAAGCTCCGTCGCAAGTCACAAAAAAGAACTGCGGCTCCACTCTATCAAAGCGGAGCCGCCTGGGTAGTCTCCGTAAGCTCTTACTTCAGGAAGCCATTGTCCTTGAGGTAGGATTCGGCAACGGCCTTGGCAGGCTCGCCATCGACCTGGATACGGCCGTTGAGCTTGCGCAGCACGTCGGCGGTGAGGCCCTTGAAGATCGGGGCAAGAACCTCTTCGATCTTCGGGTTGGCCTTCAGCACGGCTTCGCGGACGATCGGCGTCGGGGCGTAGACCGGTTGCACGCTCTTGTCGTCTTCGAGAACCGTCAGCTCAGCCGCTTCGATTGCGCCGTCGGTGCCGTAGACCATGGCGGTGTTGACACCGTTGGTCTGGTCGGCCGCCGCCTTGATCGTTGCCGCCGTATCGCCGCCGGAGAGCACGACTTCCTGGTCGGGCTTGATCTGGAAGCTATAGGTGGTCTGGAAGGCCGGGAGTGCGGCCGGCGAGTTGACGAATTCGGAGGAGGCCGCAAGCTTGACAGGGCCGCCGCCGGCAACCCACTTGCCGAAATCGGACATGGTCTTGAGCTTGGCCGGGCCGGCAACGTCGTTGCGAACGGCAATGGCCCAAGTGTTGTTAGCCGGCGACGGCGTCAGCCAGACGATCTTGTTGGCGTCATAGTCGAGCTTCCTTGCCAGATCATAGCCCTGCTGCAGGTTCTTCCATGCCGCATCGTCGGCCTTGTTGAAGAAGAAGCCGGCATTGCCGGTATATTCGGCATAGATATCGATCTCGCCGGCGGTGATCGCCTTGCGCACGACCGGCGTGGTGCCGAGCGCGATGCGGTCCTGCGCCTTGATGCCATTGGCATTGAGCGCCGCCAGGATGATGTTGCCGAGCAGCGTGCCTTCCGTGTCGATCTTCGATGAGACCACGACGTCGGCGGCGCTGGCGCCGCCGGCAAGGAATGCCGCGAGCGTGGTGGCGAGTGCGAGCTTCTTGAGCATGATGTTTCCCTTTGTACCCCGTTGAACCATTATTGCGCGCATCCGCTCGGTCTCAGGGCCGGTCTCGGACACGCAATCTGTAGCTGCGGGCCGAAGAACCCGCAGGCGAAGTCCTATCTGCGTTCGGGAAATAGCGCTCGCCATCGAAAAATCGATGCCACGCCAGTCCTCCACCTGCAGTCGCCGCGCGATTATGACGAGGGTGCCCGGCATAAGCGCGAAAATTGATTTCTTTTTTCGGGGGTAAGCGCGTTTGTTTTTGTTCCCCTTACCCGTTTGACGCTGTTCCGATCTCCTTTTGATTGTGGGACCGGTTGGACGACTCGCCAACGATAGCCGCTGCCCCGCAGCTTTGGGATATCTTTTTTCAAGAACACATCATATCGTCGCGCTGTCTTGGCCGGGCGCATGGAGGCCGGTCTGAAAGGAGCGCGGGCTTGTATCTCGGGGCATTGTTCATTGCCGACACGGTTTTCTCGATCGGCTCGGTCCGGGAGACGGCCCGCAGATTATCCCTTTCGGCCTCGACCGTATCGGGGGCGCTCAGGCGGCTGGAGACGGATCTGGCGATGAAGCTTGTCGAGCGTGCCTCCGGAGAGCTTGCCACCTTGCTCGCCAGCGCGAAGGTGAAGAAGGGCTTGCAGCCGATCCTCACCGGCATGCGGGCGCTCTCGGCCCTGACGAAGGAGCCGCCGGCGCCGGAGGACTACGCCCAATGGGCCGCCCGCCTGCCGCTGAAGATCGCCACCATCGAGCGTTTCCTCGAGGTCGCCGATCAGGGCAGCATCAATCGCGCCGCCCGCCGCCTGCGCCTCGGTCAGCCGCAGCTTTCGCTGCAGATCGCCAATCTGGAAGATCTGTTCGGCTGCCGCCTGTTCGAGCGGCAGGCGCAGGGCTCCATGTTGACGGAGGCGGGCCGCGAGGTCCATGCCATTCTCGCCGGCATTGCCGAGGCATGGGACGAGATGAAGGCAACCTCGGACGAGCGGTTCCAGCGGGTGGCGCGGGCCGTTCGCATCGGCTCGATCATTCCGACCGGCTCGGAAAGCTGGGTCGCCCGCTCGCTTGCCAGCCTCGTGGCGCGCTGGAACATCAGCGGCAATCGCAACATGCTGTCCCTGATGCTGATGACCGCCGACGACCTGCGCGAGGCGCTGAGATCCGGCCGCATCGATGTCGCCATCGTTGATTCCGTCTTCGGCCTCGACGCCTTCGATCACATGGAACTGCTGGCGACCGATATGGTGGCGATCGCGCCGCCCCACAGCACGGAGCAGACGGTGGCGGCGCTGGTGGACAATCATCCGCTTTGCGTGCCGAGCCCACGCACCGGCATCGGCAATGCGGCCATGGCGTTTGGCTTTGACAGCGGCGATCGCCGCCGGTTTCGCGGCCGCGACATCACCTCGGCCGACTCGCTGCCCGTCATCGTCGATCTCGTCGCCAACCACGGCTACGTGTCCTTCCTCGGCCGCGTCAGCGCCATGCCGATCGCCGACAAGATCCGCATCGTCGATCCGGATGAGGTGCTGCCGCTGTCCTATTATCTCGCCCACAACGGCCGAAAGGCCTCGGTCGATGCCTGCCGGCTGATCCGGCAGGCGGTGCGGGAACTGGTGGGTGAAGCGGAAGCCGGTGAAGGCGTCTCTATTTAAAGGCGATTTGGAACCAACAGGATGCAATCGCGTTATCCGATGCTGCGTTCGTTAGGACGTACGCATGCGTGATCTCACCCCAGCCGGAGGTTCGTTCCGGCACCCAAGGAGACGGAAAATGAAAATCCTGGCAGCAGCTCTCGTCGCGCTGGGCATTGTCGCTTTGCCCGCAACCTACGCCGAAGCCCGAGATTATCACCATCACCATCGGCATCATGTAACGGAAATGCATCATGGCCATCACCATGGTCCTGCCTGGCATCATCACCGGCCGATGCATCACCACAGGCATCACGTCTCCCATAGCTGAGTGACGCTGCCATCCGGAACCATACCTTCCTCTTAAGCGTTATTTCTCTGTCCGCCTTCATGCGGATAATGATGCGATCCTTGGGCCGGCGCGGTGTCGCCGGCCTGGCGGCTCGCGTTTGAGGAGACGTGTCATGAGGATTATCGCAACGGCGCTGCTGGCGCTGGGTATCCTCGCTCTGCCGGTGACCAATGCCGACGCGCATCGCCGTCATTATCATCACTGGCATCGTCACTACGGTCCCAGCGTGATGGTCGCGCCCGGCTTCTTCGGCCTCTATGTCGGCCCGAGCTACGGTCATCGCTATTATTACCGCGACCGCTACTGGCGCGGCGACGACTGGGAATACCGTCGTTGGCACCGCCACTATTGGCGCGATCGCTATTACGACCCGTGGGATGATTGAGCAGGCGTATCGCCGGCGCAGCGAGCGGGAAGGGTGATATGAAAAACGGCGCCGGAGGGCGCCGTTGCGGTGCGATTGTTCGCTGAGGTCGACGGTCAGGCCGGGTTCAGCACATGCACTGCGCGCGCAGCCATCAGGTCCTTCACCTTCTCGCCATAGGCGGCCATATGCGCCGCAGCCGCATGCGCCTTCAGCGCCGCCAGGCTTTCCCATTTTTCAACGACGACGAAGGTGTCCGGCCCAAAAGCCGGATCGGCACCCTCGACATCCACCACAGCGGTATACTCGATGCAGCCGTCTTCGGCATGCACGGCCGGAACATTCGCCTGAAAGGCTTCAAGCACTTCAGCACGCTTGCCGGGCTTGGCGGTGAGGATGGCGAGGACGTGGATCATGGTGATATCCTTGGATGAATTGGATGATGCTGGTGTGAGAGTGCCAGATGGGCCGACTCCGCGACCGGTTTTGAGGAATATCATAAAATAGCAGAAGCCGAGCGCTTGGCTTCATTTTTGCGGAGCGGGATTCTGGATTCCGGCGAGAGGTTACCGCGAACCATCTGCTATGATTCAATCGATTACCTCACGATATTGCCTATCCAGACCAAAGGGCGCACTCTCTCCCGATAGTTGGGGGACATAATGCGATTTTGGGCTATCGTCTTTGCGGCGTGGCTTTTGTTCGCGCCAAATCATTCTTGGTCGCAGAATACACCATGCAGTGGTAGCAAAGGCGGTATCGATCATTGCCAAGGCGATACCTTCATCTGCAATGATGGATCTGTCAGCGCCAGTAAGAGGTCGTGTCAGGCATATACCGGCCGTCTCAATGGTGCCGCAGGTCTTCTGGACTCAAATGCTGTGGAAATGGCTCCCGCTCAGTCGGGCGAATGTTCATGCAGGGGCGGCAAATATTGTGTTGGCCCGCGCGGCGGCCATTTCTGTATCACCGACAGCGGCAAGAAGAGTTACCTGCGTCGCGATTAATAGCTCCGCGCGGCTACAAAGAGCGCCCCTAAACGTACCGGGAACAGCAGAGCAGGTCATTCAGTGCTAAGTGCTTGAAACAAATGGTGCCGCTTGCAGGACTCGAACCTGCGACCCCATCATTACGAATGATGTGCTCTACCACCTGAGCTAAAGCGGCATTCAGGGGGCGTTCTGTAGGACCCCGCGATTTGCATGGCGCTGATACAGTCAATGCGACCAGATTTCAAGCGTTCAAATTGCCAATTGGCAAAAAAGCGGCCGGCCTGTGAAAAGCCGGCCGTATTTGTGACGGTCTCAGAGCGCCAGCCGGGCGCGTGCCTGGCGGTATTCGGCCTCCAGCCGGTCGACGAGGGCTGCCACCGGCTCGACGGCCTTGACGGCGCCGATGCCCTGGCCGGAGCCCCAGATATCCTTCCAGGCCTTGGCGCTGGTCGTTGCCGTTTCGAAATCCATTTTCGAGGGATCGGCCTCGGGCAGGTTGTCCGGATCCATGCCGGCGGCGAGGATCGAGGGCTTGAGGTAATTGCCGTGTATGCCGGTGAAGAAGTTGGAATAGACGATGTCGGCGGCGGCACCGTCGACGATCGCCTGCTTGTAGGCATCCGCCGCGCGTGCCTCCTCGGTGGCGATGAAGGGCGAGCCGATATAGGCCATGTCCGCGCCCATCGCCTGGGCCGCGAGGATCGCGCCGCCATTGGCGATGGCGCCGGCAAGCAGCAGCGGCCCGCCGAACCATTCGCGGATTTCCTGGACGAGCGCGAAGGGCGAGAGCTGGCCAGCATGGCCGCCGGCGCCGGCGGCCACCGCGATCAGCCCGTCCGCGCCCTTGCGGATCGCCGAATTGGCATGGCGGTTGTTGATGATGTCATGCAGCACGATGCCGCCATAGGAATGCACGGCCGCATTGACCTCCGGCACGGCGCCGAGCGAGGAGATGACGATCGGCACCTTGTATTTCACGCAGAGCATCAGATCGTGCTCCAGCCGCCTGTTCGACGTATGGACGATCTGGTTGACCGCGAAAGGCGCGGATGGCCGCTCCGGATGGGCGGCGTCATGGGCGGCGAGATCCTCGGTAATCATCGCCAGCCATTCATCGAGCTGGCTTTCCGGCCGGGCGTTCAGCGCCGGAAACGCACCAACGACACCGGCCTTGCACTGCGCCAGCGTCAGCGCCGGATGCGAGATGATGAAGAGTGGTGAAGCCACGACCGGCAGCCGCAGGCGCTCGGTCAGGATTGCAGGAAGAGCCATGAACATCATCCATCTTTGACGTTTACGAAAACGTCAAACAGATAACAGATGTCTGTTTGGAGGGAAAGATGGGGCGAGGCAGTGGTCAATAGCGATTGCTTGCTTGGGCGACTGAAGCTTCTGCCACCCCATTTGTGTCGTCTTTGCCATTTATCCCCGCCGGAGTGTCCGTGGGTGATTTGCAGAGACTTGCGCATTGCCAAGCGGGGCGTTACCGATTCTGGTTAGCCAATGGTAAAGAGAATGGTCGTCTTGGCAGTAGAGTATGCGGGCGTATCGCGAGTGAGAGTAAAGGACCTGAAGTGAGCGGACTAGAAGCGGCTATCAGAAACGCCTTGGAGCGATCCGATCGCGCCAATCCGGAAATTCGGGCGCGTGTCTATCAGTCAGCGCGACAGGCGCTGGAAGCCGGGCTTCGCAAGCAGGATATTACCGACATCAACATCATCTCGGCCCAGCGCCAGCGCCTGGAAGAGACGATCCGGGCGATAGAGGGCGAGGAGCGCGCCCATCCGCCGCAGACGCCGGCAACGGTCGAACCGGAAGCACCCCACATCCCCTCAGTGACGTCGCCGCAGCAAGCCCAGCAGCCGCCGATGCGGCAAGAGCCTGCGATGAGCGTGCGTGGCGATACGCGCGACCACCATCCGGTTGCCGCGCCGCCACCCGTTGCCTCTGAACCTCGCGCGCCGGAAGGCGATTTTGGCGATATGGGCGCCGGCCCGGCCGATCATCTCGGCGCCGACAGCGATGCGCGGCAGGCCGCCCTCGCGCCGGCACCGACGCGGTCGATGAATTTCAAGCCGGAGCGCGCCGCCGTTCGCCGCAAGCCGCGCAAGTTCTTCTCGCGCCTGCTGGTCTTCTGCATCCTGCTCGCCTGCCTTGGCGTCGGCGCCTGGTGGGTCAAGACTTCGGGCGTCTTCATGACGGCGGCGCAGCGCGATACTAGCGTCCGCAATCCGCCGGCGCATGTCGATTCCCAGGACTTCGACGGCAGCAGCAATGACGAGGACGCATCCAGCGATGACGACAACAGCGGCCCCGTCAATCCGGGCCTGGCGGTGATCGATCCGCAGAACAGCTTCTCCGAGGAGTGGATCGAGATCCTGAAGCCGACCGACGCGGCGAAAGTCGTCCGCGGCGCGCAGGCCAAGGCCGAGAACGTCTCGGAAAATGAAGGTCCGGCGGTGCGGCTGACTTCTGCCAGCAGCGGCTCGGATGGCGATGTCTCAGTCGAGGTGCCAGCCAACGTGTTGCAGCAATTGGCCGGCAAGTCGTCGACCGTCGCGTTGACGCTGCAATCGACCTCTGACACGCCGACGCAGATCACCGTGGAATGCGACTTCGGCTCCCTCGGCAATTGCGGACGTCATCGCTTCAATGTCACCCGGCAGAAGACCGATGCGCTGTTCCAGGTTCGCTACGACCGGTCGCTGGCGCCCACGGCATCAGGCCATCTGATCATCAACAGCGATCTCGACGGCAAGGCGCGCGGCGTCAACGTCTACGCGATCCGAGTCCTTCCGGGACAATAAGTGCCGCGGTCCTCTATTTGAGGACCTGCGCGCCGGAGCCGAGGATCTTGCCGTCGATCTCGCCGATCGCCTTTGCGTCCTTGCCGTCATAGTCGAGCGTCAGCAGGATATGACGGATGAGGTTGAGGCGGGCGCGGCGCTTGTCGTTGGCGCGGATCACCGTCCAGGGTGCGTAATCCGTATGCGTGTCCTTTAGCATGCGGTCGCGCTTTTCGCTGTAGTCCTTCCATTTCGTCAGGGCCGCGATATCCATGGAGGAAAGCTTCCAGACCGCGCGCGGGTCGTGCCGCCGGTCGTGAAAGCGCTTGAGCTGCATTTCCCGGCTGATGTCGAGATAGAATTTGAAGAACAGGATGCCGTCCTGGACGATCAGCCTCTCCATCCGCGGCGCCTGCTTCAGGAATTGCTCGTATTGCTTCGGCGTGCAGAAGCCCATGACCGGCTCGACGCCGGCGCGGTTGTACCAGGAGCGGTCGAAGAGGACGAACTCGCCCGCGGTCGGGAACTGGGCGACATAGCGCTGGAAATACCATTGACCCGCCTCGCGGTCGGTCGGCTTGGTCAGCGCCACGACGCGCGCAAGGCGAGGGTTCATATGCGCCGAGGTCGCCGCGATCGAGCCGCCCTTGCCGGCGGCGTCGCGCCCTTCGAAGACCGCCATCACCCGCTTGCCGGTCGCCTGTAGCCAGAATTGCACCTTGATGAGCTCTATCTGCAACTTTTCCAGCTCTTCCAGATACTCTTCATCCTTCAGCTTCTTCTTGTAGGGATAGCCGCCGGAGGCGAGCGCCTCCTCATCGATCCAGTCCGGCAGGACAGGGTCGTCGACATCGAAGATGCGTGTCTTGCCGTGGACGTCCAATTCCACCGCGCGGCTTTCCACTTCCTCTGCCATGCGCTCCGCTCCTCCGCAATTGGCGACGCCCAGGCCGTATTTGCCGGCGCGGGAAAAACCTCATGGGCAAGGTGGGGCATTTATCCAGCCTTTTCAAGCCTTTTGCCAACACCCTCCTTCGCCGGCTACATTTATTATCGTAAGCTGGTGGCTTCTGTGGATAGAGCCGTAAACTTCTGTCATGAATCCCCGCTAAGACGCAGAGTCTTGATTTCCATGATGGCAGGCAAAGGGACGGGTGCACTTGCAAGACGAATGGTCATTCCTCGGGAGGCTGGCGGCGCGGCTGCGGCAGGAAGCCGCTATCCTGATTTTGGCGACGCTGATCGCCGGTCTGGCGCTCATCGAGGGCATCAACACCGCCGTCGTCTTCTGGATCTGGATGATTGCCATGATCGTGGCGCTGACCCGCGCGCCGCTGATCGAGACGGTTGAGCCGCAATCGCCCGCCGAACCAGTGCCGACCGATCCGGAGACCCTGCTGCGCACGGTCTCCGCCGGTCTTTCCGCGCTCGACATGCCGGTGCTGATCGTCGATCGCGAGGCCTCCGTCGTGGCCCAGAACCCCGCCGCCGAAAAGGCGTTCGGCGCCTTTCCGCTCAACGCCCATATCTCCGCCAAGCTGCGCTCCCCCGGCGTGCTCGACATGGTGCGCGAGACGATCGCCACCAATGCGCCGAACCAGATCGAACATTCCGAGCGGCTGCCGTCCGAACGTGTCTATATCGTCCGCATCGCGCCAATCGACCTGCCGGAGGCCGAGATCGAGCCGGGCACGTTCTTCGTGCTGTCCTTCCGCGATATTTCGGAGCTCCGTCATATCGACCGCATGCGCTCCGACTTCGTCGCCAATGCCAGCCACGAGCTGCGCACGCCGCTCGCCTCGCTGCGCGGTTTCATCGAAACCATCCAGGGGCCGGCCAAGGCGGATCTGAAGGCGCAGCAGCGCTTCCTCGGCATCATGTTCGACCAGACGACGCGCATGAGCCGTTTGGTCGACGATCTTCTGTCGCTATCGCGGCTGGAACTGAAATCGCATCTCGCGCCGGACCAGAAGGTCGATCTCGTGCCCTTGCTCGGCCATGTCCGCGATGCGCTTCTGCCGCTCGCCGGCGATCTCGACGTCACCATCAACCTGCATCTGCCGCCGGGCAAGGTGGAGGTGCTGGGCGATCGCGACGAGCTGGTGCAGGTCTTCGAAAACCTGATCGAGAACGCCTGCAAATACGGCCAGGAAGGCAAGGTGGTCGAGGTCTCGCTCTTGAACGAACCGGGCCAGGCCGTCGAGGTCATCGTCTCCGACAGCGGGCCGGGCATTCCGGCTGAACATGTGCCGCGCCTGACCGAGCGCTTCTATCGCGTCAATGTCGAGGACAGCCGCTCGAAAAAAGGCACCGGTCTCGGGCTTGCCATCGTCAAGCACATTCTGACCCGTCACCGCGCGCGGCTGATCGTCAAGTCCGAAGTCGGAAAAGGAACGGACTTTACCGTCCGCTTCTGAAAGCCTCTGTGAACCGACAATTTTGACCGCGGTATAATCCATAAATTTCAAGGGATTGTACTGTCATAATTGTTTCACTCGCCTGACATAAAAGGGCGGTGCTTTGACAGCTAAAAAAGAGATGCTGAAACAGGCGGACGTTCCGTTCGCCGTCGCGCTCTTCAAAGTCCGTCAGGGAGGATTCACCATGAATGCCTTGAAATTGTCTATCGCAGCGCTGGTTGCTTCGGTCGCCTTCGCCGGGGCCGCCACAGCCCGCGATCAGATTCAGATTTCCGGATCCTCCACCGTATTCCCCTATGCCAAGATCGTTGCCGAGACTTTTGGCGAGACCTTTACGAGCTACAAGACGCCCGTCGTCGAATCCGGCGGCTCCGGCGCCGGCCTGAAGGAATTCTGCAAGGGCGTCGGTCCCGACTCCATCGACATCGCCAACTCCTCGCGCCCGATCAAGGGCAGTGAGGTCGACGCCTGCAGGGCGGCTGGCGTTGCCGATATCCAGCAGATCAAGATCGGCTATGATGGCATCGTCTTCGCCTACGACAAGAGCAATCCCGACATCAAATTCGTGTCGACCGACCTCTACAAGGCGCTCGCCGCCGAAGTCGTCATCAACGGCAAGCTGGTGCCCAATCCCTATAAGAAATGGTCCGAGATCAACCCGGCCCTGCCGGATTTCGAAATCGCCGCTTATATTCCGGGCGAAAAGCACGGCACGCGCGAGGTTTTCGAGGAGAAGGTGCTCGCCGCCGGCTGCAAGGATTCCGGCGCGCTGGACGTCATCAAGGCGGCGGTCTCCGATGCCGGCAAACAGGCTGAAAAATGCATTGCGGTGCGCAAGGATGGCGTCGCGGTCGATATTGATGGCGATTATCCCGAGACGCTCGCCCGCATCAACGCCAACAAGCATGGCATCGGCGTCTTCGGCCTCTATTTCTATCAGAACAATGCCGACAAGCTGAAGGTTGCGACCGTAAGCGGCATCGTGCCGTCGGGCCAGACCATTGCCGACGGCACCTATCCGGTGTCGCGGCCGCTGTTCTTCTACGTCAAGAAGGCGCATCTCGGCGTCATTCCGGGCTTGAAGGAATATGTCGACTTCTTCATCAGCGATCAGATGATCGGACCGGACAGCCCCTTGGCCGAATATGGCCTGGTGCCTGCGCCGGATGTCGAGCGCGACCAGATCCGCAAGGACGTCGCGAACGGGAAGATCATGTGATCGCATAGGAACTGCCCGCCGGCGCGGTCACCCGCGCCGGCGTTTGCCGGGAAATAGGCCGGGGAATGGGCCAGGGATTGGGAATGAGTGTGTCACTGCTGCTGTCATGCCTGTCGATCATCGGCGCCTCCGCTTTCGTGCTGGGGCGGACGAGAGCGGCTGCGCTGTCGGGCGGCAGATCCTCGGTCCTGCATTCGCGGCTCGGTTATCACGGCGCTTATGTCGCCATCTGGGCGGTCTTGCCGGCGCTGGCGCTGATCTGCGCATGGCTCGTCATCAGCCCGCAGGTGATCGACGACGTCGTGCTCAAATCCTTTCCCGAGGAAGTGAAAACCTTGCCGGAGGCCGAGCTCAACCTCAGCTACGGTGTGGTGCGCAGCATCGCCCACGGCATGCGCCTGCTCGACAACCAGGAGCTCGCCGCCGTCGCCGCCGGTTCGGTCGATCTCCAGCTGGTGTTGGCGCAGAAGGGTGTGCCGCTCGCCGTCCGGCCGACCGGCTACATGGTCGATGCCGCCAACAAATACAACGGCATGCGCCATGTGAGCCGTGTCGTCATGTCGGCTGTGGCCATCATCCTCTCCGTTCTGTGCGCCATTTATGGACTGCGCGCCATCGCGCCGCGTTTTCGCGCCCGCAATCGGGTGGAGCAGGTCATTCTCGGCGGCCTGATCGTTGCCTCGTCGATTGCCGTGCTGACGACGCTCGGCATCGCGGCCTCGATGCTGTCGGAGGCGGCCCGTTTCTTCAACATGGTGCCCGCCGCCGAATTCTTCTTCGGCACAGTCTGGGATCCGCGCTTCACCGGCGCCGGCGCGCAAACGACGGGCACCTTCGGCCTCATCCCGCTATTGGCCGGAACACTCTACATCAGCCTAGTCGCCATGCTGGTCGCGGTTCCCGTCGGGCTGTTCGCCGCCATCTACATGGCCGAATATGCCTCGGCCCGCGTACGCTCCCTTGCCAAGCCGATGCTCGAAGTGCTGGCCGGTATTCCGACCATCGTCTATGGTTTCTTCGCGCTCGTGACCGTCGGACCTTTCCTGCGCGATATCTCCGCTGATATCAACGGCCTGCTGACGGGCAATTATGCGAGCTTCATCGAGGCGCAGAGCGTCCTGACCGCAGGCTTCGTCATGGGCGTCATGCTGATCCCCTACGTCTCCTCGCTCTCCGATGACATCATCATGGCGGTGCCGCGCTCGCTGCGCGACGGCTCGCTCGGCCTCGGTGCGACGCGATCGGAAACGGTCAAGCGCGTTCTCCTGCCGGCAGCCCTTCCGGGCATCGTCGGCGCGCTGCTGATGACGGCTTCGCGGGCACTCGGCGAGACGATGATCGTCGTTCTCGCGGCCGGCGTCGCCGCCCGCATGCAGTTCGACCCCTTCGAGCCGATGACGACGGTCACCGTGAAGATCGTTAACCAGTTGACCGGCGATCTCGAATTCACCTCGCCGCAGACATTGGTCGCCTTCGCGCTCGGCATCACGCTCTTCTGCCTGACACTCTGCCTCAATGTCTACGCACTCTACATCGTCCGCCGCTACAGGGAGCAATACGAATGAGCGATGTCGTATTCTCCGCAAAGCCGCCGATCCCGCGCGGGCTGACGCCCGGCGCACCGGCGCGGCGCGATATCGGCATCAAGCGCCGTTACGCCGCCGAGCGCCGGTTCCGTGCCTATGGCATCGCCGCCGTCACATTCGGCCTTGTCTTCCTCATCGCTCTGGTCTCGACCGTGGTGCGCCACGGCTATACCGCCTTCGTACAGACCTCGATCACCCTGCCGATCGAGTTTGCCGAGAAGGCGATCGATCCGGCCGGCAAGCGCGCCAGCGATCCGAAGGTGCTGGTCGCGGCCAACTATCCGCTTCTCGTCCGCGATGCCCTGGTGAAGGCGCTCGACATCGATCCCGCCAATCGCGTGCTCGTGCGTGAGGCAACGGCGATGGTCTCGGACAGTGCGCGGAGCGTGCTGCGCGACAAGGTCATGGCCGACCCCTCCATCATCGGGAAAACGGTGAAGATCACGCTGCTTGCCGGCGCCAATATCGATTCCGCCAACAAGGGGCAGATTGACCTGACGGCGAATGAGACGGACCGCAAGGTCTCCGACCGGCAGCTCGGCTGGATGAAGCAGCTTACCGCCAGCGGCGCGCTCCATAAGGCGTTCAACAGCGGCCTGTTCCTGTCCGGCAATTCCAGCCGTCCGGAAGCGGCCGGCCTCGGCGTCGCGCTGATCGGTTCGCTCTATCTGATGCTCACCGTGCTGGTGCTGGCACTGCCGGTCGGCGTCGCCGCCTCGATCTATCTCGAGGAATTCGCGCCGAAGAACCGGCTGACGGACCTGATCGAGGTCAATATCAACAATCTCGCCGCTGTGCCGTCGATCGTCTACGGTCTGCTCGGCCTCTCGGTCTTCATCAATGTCATGGGCCTGCCGCGCTCGGCTTCGCTGGTCGGCGGGCTGGTGCTGAGCCTGATGACGCTGCCGATGATCATCATCGCCACGCGCTCGGCGCTGCGCGCCGTGCCGCCGTCGATCCGCAGCGCAGCGCTTGGTCTCGGCGCCTCGCGCATGCAGGTGGTGTTCCACCATGTCCTTCCGCTCGCCATGCCGGGCATCCTGACCGGCACGATCCTCGGGCTGGCGCATGCGCTCGGCGAAACCGCGCCGCTGCTCTTGATCGGCATGGTCGCCTTCGTCGCCAATTATCCGACGTCGCCGCTCGATCCGGCGACCGCCCTGCCGGTGCAGATCTACATGTGGGCGAGCGAAGCCGAGCGTGCCTTTGTCGAGCGAACCTCCGGGGCCATTATCGTCCTGCTCTTCTTCCTTGTTGCGATGAACATCGGAGCCATCTTGCTGCGCCGTCGCTTCGAGCGGCGCTGGTAGAGGGAGAAGACGGAATGAACATGATGACGGAAGCCGCAGGCGAGAAGGCATTGGCCAGGAAGATGACGACGATCCCCTACAAGATGATCGGCCAGGACGTCTCGGTCTATTATGGTGACAAGCGCGCCCTGTTCGGTGTGGACCTGAACATCCGCGTCAATACGGTCACCGCGCTGATCGGCCCTTCCGGCTGCGGCAAATCCACCTTCTTGCGCTGCTTGAACCGGATGAACGACACGATCGATACCTGCCGCGTCACCGGCAAGATCACGCTCGACGATCAGGATATCTATGACAGCGCCATCGATGTCGTGGAGCTGCGTGCTCGCGTCGGCATGGTGTTCCAAAAGCCCAATCCCTTCCCGAAGTCGATCTACGAGAACGTCGCCTACGGCCCGCGTATCCATGGGCTGCATCGCTCCAAGGCCGATCTCGACCATATCGTCGAAACCAGCCTGCAGAAGGCCGGTCTCTGGGGCGAGGTGAAGGACCGGCTGCTGGAAGCCGGCACCAGCCTGTCGGGCGGCCAGCAGCAGCGCCTCTGCATCGCCCGCGCCGTCGCCGTCAGCCCGGAAGTCATTCTCATGGACGAGCCGTGCTCGGCGCTCGATCCCATCGCCACGGCCAAGGTCGAGGAACTGATTCACGAGCTGCGGGAAAACTTCACGATCGTCATCGTGACGCATTCCATGCAGCAGGCCGCCCGCGTCTCGCAACGCACCGCAATGTTTCACCTCGGCCATTTGGTCGAGGAGAACGATACCGATAAGATGTTCACCAATCCCGACGATTTCCGCACGCAGGATTACATCATGGGCCGTTTTGGTTGATGATATCCCGCGCGCGGCTCCCTTCACACGTTTCACCCTGAGGATAGAAAAATGGTCTCCACTCACATTCTCTCTGCCTATGACGAAGACCTGAAGTTCCTGACGCGCCGCATTGCGGAAATGGGCGGTCTGGCGGAGCAGATGGTCAGCGACAGCGTCCGCGCCCTGGTGCATGGCGATGCCGCCCTTGCACAGAAGGTCATTTCCGACGACGTCGTCCTCGACCACGCCGAACGCGAAGTCGGCGACAAGGCGATCGTCACCATCGCGCGTCGCCAGCCGATGGCGGCCGACCTGCGCGAAATCATGGGCTCCATTCGCATCGCCGCCGATCTGGAGCGCGTCGGCGACCTCGGCAAGAACACCGCCAAGCGCGTCATCGCCGTGCAGGGCCACGGTGTTCCGCGCCGCCTGGCGCGCGGCATCGAGCATCTTTCCGAACTGGCGCTCAGCCAGCTCAAGGAAGTGCTCGACGTCTACACGACCCGTTCGCCCGACAAGGCCGTCTCGATCCGTGAGCGCGACGAGGAAATCGATGCGATGTACACCTCGCTCTTCCGCGAGATGCTGACCTACATGATGGAAGATCCGCGCAACATCACCACCTGCACGCATCTTCTCTTCTGCGCCAAGAACATCGAGCGCATCGGCGACCATGCCACCAACATCGCCGAGACGATCTATTACATGGCGACCGGCAGCCAGCCGGAAGGCGAGCGCCCGAAAGACGATACCGCCAACACCGTCGGTGCGGTGACGGAATAACGAAGACGCCAAGAAAAGGAGACCAGAGACGCATGGTTCCGAGAGTTGCTGTTGTAGAAGACGAAGAAGCGCTCAGCGTTCTGCTGCGCTATAATCTTGAGGCTGAAGGCTTCGAGGTCGACACCATTCTGAGAGGCGACGAAGCCGAGCTTCGCCTCCAGGAGCGCATCCCCGATCTTCTGATCCTTGACTGGATGCTCCCCGGCGTGTCCGGTATCGAACTCTGCCGCCGGCTGCGCATGCGGCCGGAGACCGAGCGCCTGCCGATCATCATGCTCACCGCCCGCGGCGAGGAAAGCGAGCGCGTGCGCGGCCTTTCCACCGGCGCGGACGATTATGTCGTCAAGCCGTTCTCGACGCCGGAGCTGATGGCTCGCGTCAAGGCGATGCTGCGTCGCGCCCGTCCGGAGGTTCTCTCCACGGTGTTGCGCTGTGGCGACATCGAACT
Organism: Rhizobium sp. GW821-FHT14E12; assembly: GCF_058803745.1. Lineage (NCBI taxonomy): Bacteria > Pseudomonadati > Pseudomonadota > Alphaproteobacteria > Hyphomicrobiales > Rhizobiaceae > Rhizobium > Rhizobium sp. GW821-FHT14E12. The sequence goes on along the minus strand of NZ_JBXAPH010000006.1, from coordinate 223,911 downwards.
GGACCGCGAGACCCATCGCGTTCACCGCAAGAGCCGCGAAGTGCGGTTGGGGCCGACCGAATTCCGCCTGCTGGAATTCCTGATGGCTTCGCCGAGCCGCGTCTTCTCGCGGTCGCAGCTCCTCGACGGTGTCTGGGGACATGACATCTATGTCGACGAACGCACCGTCGACGTCCATGTCGGACGTCTGCGCAAGGCGCTGAACTTCTCCAATATGCAGGATGTCATCCGCACCGTTCGCGGCGCGGGTTATTCCATGGAAGCCTGAGCGGGAAACCGGTCAGTCATCCAACATAGCGGCGGAAACAGAAAACGGGCCTTTCGGCCCGTTTCTTTCATTTCGGCTATGGGGCATCTCAACCGCGGGGTTGAGCCGCCGGCCGGCGCCGTTCATGCACCGGCTGGTAGGCCATGCGCTGATGGTAGCCGCAATAGGGCGATGCATCCGGGCTGTCGTTGCCGCAGAAATGGAAGTCATCCTTCAGCGGATCGCCGACCGGCCACTTGCAGGTGCGCTCGGTGAGTTCCGTCAGGCCGAGGCGGCGCGAAATCGGAACAACCACATTGGCGGCCGGACGATATTCGATCTCATTGACCGTATCGATCTCGACTTCTTCCTTGAGCATCGTCGCGCCCTGCTGACGGGTAACCGTGCGGGTTGCAACGCGCGAGGCGTAGTTCGGTGCGCGCGGCGCCGAGGTGTTGCGCTTCTGCGCTCGGGCGGCCGTCGCCGTGCCGCCGGCCTTCGCTCGGCCCGGCAGGCTCAAGCGATGCACCTTGCCGATGACGGCGTTACGACTGACACCACCAAGCTGCGCCGCGATCTGGCTCGCGCTCAAACCCTCGGACCACAGCTTCTTCAGCTTCTCGACGCGTTCGTCTGTCCAATTCATGCCCTGTCTCCGCTGTCGCGTTTCCGATGGCAGAATCCTTCACCATTGCCTCGCATTAGGGCGAGGCGCGAAACGCTTAAAAATTGTGGTGACTAGTTCCGCCGCATGCAGTCTAGTAATTGGGGTTTAACCTAGTGTGAGGCTGACTCCGTGACAAGACACGCATGATTCCTGGGGAATCGATTTCGGGGTTTTCCCCAACTTGCTTGTCCAAGCGTGGCATTTTTGCAATATTAGCAGTTGAAGACATACCTCTCGTCGAGAGGCGCTCTGCCGCGCCTGCTAAATCGCCTGTTTTGTTGACATTGCGGTGCAAAACATCAATAGTGCCTCAGCCGCCGCAAGGCGGCATTTTTGATTTTTCCGGGCCCGTTTCACTTGAAGGAAACGATTGGCCCTAAAAGTTGTGATCGAGGAGATACGGGCCATGGCTGAAACCGCGCCGCTTTATGACACCTATATGCGTGCTCCGCTGCGGTTTGAGCGAGGAGAGGGCGTATGGCTGTTCACGGAGACAGGCGAGCGCTATCTCGATTTCGCCGCCGGTGTTGCGGTGAATTCGCTTGGCCATGCACATCCCCATCTGGTTGCGGAACTGAAGGCGCAGGCCGATAAGGTCTGGCACCTGTCGAACCTCTATGAGGTGCCGGGCCAGGAGAAGTTGTCGAAGCGCCTGACGGAAGCCACCTTTGCCGACAAGGTGTTCTTCACCAATTCCGGTGCCGAGGCGCTGGAATGCGCGATCAAGACGGCGCGGCGCTACCAGTTCTCCAAGGGCCATCCCGAGAAATTCCATATCATCACCTTCGAAGGTGCCTTCCACGGCCGCACGATCGCGACGATCGCCGCCGGCGGACAGGAGAAGTATCTCGAAGGTTTCGGCCCGAAGGCACCGGGCTTCGACCAGGTGCCCTTCGGCGATCTCGACGCCGTGCGTGCCGCTGTCACCGATGCGACGGCCGGGATTCTCATTGAGCCCGTGCAGGGCGAGGGCGGCATCCGCCCCGCGACCAACGAGTTCCTGCGCGGCCTGCGCCAGATCTGCGACGAGCATGGCCTTCTTCTGATCCTTGACGAGGTCCAGTGCGGCGTCGGCCGTACCGGCAAGCTCTTTGCCCATGAATGGTCCGGCGTCACGCCCGACATCATGGCCGTGGCCAAGGGTATCGGCGGCGGTTTCCCGCTCGGTGCCTGCCTTGCGACGGCGGAAGCCGCTTCGGGCATGAAGGCCGGCACGCATGGCTCGACCTATGGCGGCAATCCGCTCGCCATGGCAGTCGGCAATGCCGTGCTCGATATCGTGCTGGCTGATGGCTTCCTGCAGCATGTGCGCGACATCGCACTGGTCTTCCGCCAGGGCCTGGCTTCGCTTCAGGATCGTTTCCCCGATATCATCGAGGATGTCCGCGGCGAGGGCCTGATGCTCGGCATCAAGGCTGCCATTCCGCAGGCGGAGCTGTTGCAGGCAATCCGCGCCGAGCATCTTTTGGGCGTGCCGGCCGGCGACAACGTCATCCGTCTGCTGCCGCCGCTGGTGGTGACTGCAGAGGAAGCGCGCGAAGGCATTGCCCGCATCGAACGCGCGGCAGAATCCGTGCGCGCCGCTCGCGTCAAAAAGTCGGCCTAAATCCAGCGCCCGCTGTCGGGGCGTTTCTGCCCCACGCGGGCGTTGTTGTTTTCTAGAGTACAGGTAGGAACATGGCTTCTCCGAAACACTTTCTCGATCTCTCGGCCGTCGCGGCTGCCGATCTGCGCAGCATCATCGATGATGCCATCGTGCGAAAGCAGGCGCTAAAGGCGGGCACGGCCGACAAGCCGCTTGCCGGCAAGATGCTGGCGATGATCTTCGAGAAACCCTCCACCCGAACCCGCGTTTCCTTCGATGTCGGCATGCGCCAGCTCGGTGGCGAGACGTTGTTCCTGTCAGGCACCGAGATGCAGCTTGGCCGGGCTGAGACGATCGGCGATACGGCGAAGGTGCTGTCGCGCTATGTCGACGCCATCATGATCCGCACGACGGAGCATTCGCGTCTATTGGAGCTGGCCGAACATGCGACCGTGCCGGTCATCAATGCGCTGACCGATGACACGCATCCCTGCCAGATCATGGCTGACATCATGACCTTCGAGGAGCATCGCGGCCCGATCAAGGGCAAGACCATTGCCTGGACCGGCGACGGCAACAATGTGCTGCATTCGCTGATCGAGGGGGCCGCCCGCTTCGACTATCGCATGAACATGGCCGTACCCCTTGGTTCCGAGCCAAAGGATCACTATTTGAACTGGGCCCGCAACCAGGGCGCCGAAATCATGCTCTCGCATGATGCCGACCGTGCGGTCGCTGGCGTTGATTGCGTGGTAACCGATACCTGGGTTTCCATGAATCAGGAACACCGGGCTCGCGGTCACAACGTCTTCCAGCCCTATCAGGTCAACCAGGCTTTGATGGCACAGGCCGGCAAGGACGCTTTGTTCATGCATTGCCTGCCTGCGCATCGCGGGGAGGAAGTGACGGATGAAGTGATCGATGGTCCGCAATCCGTTGTTTTCGATGAGGCGGAAAACCGCCTTCATGCGCAAAAGTCGATTCTTGCTTGGTGCCTGGGCGCGATCTGAGGATATAGAACCGCGAGTTTGATGCCGCGGGCGCAGTAGGAGTATAGCAATGGCGGAAAGTGCAGCCTCGCTGGGTCAATTCGATTTTGCCGGCGACGATCATGTCGTTCCCTTTCAGGTCGAAGGTCTTGATGTGCGCGGCCGCGCCGTGCAGCTCGGGCCTTTGCTGGACGCAATTCTCGCCCGGCACAATTATCCGGCCCCCGTTGCCCGGCTTTTGGCCGAGGCCGTGGTGCTGACCGTCTTGCTCGGCACCTCGCTGAAGTTCGAGGGCAAGTTCACCGTGCAGACCAAGGGCGACGGACCGGTCGATCTTCTGGTCGCCGATTTCGCCACGCCGGAAAATGTCCGCGCCTATGCCCGCTTCGATGAAGAGGCGCTGGCAAAGGCCGTGGCCGCCGGCGAAACCGAGCCGGAGCAGTTGCTCGGCAAGGGCGTGCTCGCCTTCACTATCGATCAGGGTCGCTACAGCCAGCCCTATCAGGGGATCGTGGCGCTTGACGGCGCCTCGCTCGAAGAGATCGCCGGGACGTATTTCCGTCAGTCGGAACAGATCCCGACCCGCGTTCGCCTGGGTGCCGCCGAACTGTTCGATCGCGACGAGGCCGGCAAGCCGCGCCATCGCTGGCGGGCGGGCGGGCTGATCGCGCAGTTCCTGCCGGAAGCACCGGAGCGCATGCGCCAGCCGGATCTGCATGGCGGCGACGGCGATAGCAATCCGCGCCATCATGTCGAGGACGACGCCTGGGAGGAAGCCCGGTCATTGGTCGAGACGATCGATGCCGACGAACTGACCGACCCGCAGGTCGGCACCGAACGTCTGCTGTTCCGTCTCTTCCACGAGCGTGGCGTGCGCGTCTATGAACCGAAGGCGGTTTTCGATCGCTGCACCTGTTCGCGCGACAAGCTGAAGGGCGTGTTGCAGGGCTTTTCCGCCGAGGAAATCGAGGTGAGCCAGGAGAATGGCGAAATTGCTGTCACCTGCGAGTTCTGCTCGACCACCTATCGCTTCGAAGTCTCCGAGGTAAAGGAAGCCTGATCGGGCTTAGTTCAGCGTCCGCAGCAGGTTGGGCGTATCCAGCGAGAAGGCGGGGATCTTGACGTGAAAGAGTTCCCCGTCGTCCGTCTCCATCTGATAATGGCCGAACATCATGCCCGATGGCGTATCGAGCGGGCAGCCTGACGAATATTCGTAGGTATCGCCGGGGCCAAGTCGTGGCTGTTCGCCGACGACGCCAGGTCCGGTCACTTCGTCCACCAATCCGTTCTGATCGGTGATGTGCCAATAGCGCGTCACCAGCCGGACATTGACCGTGGAGTGGTTGGAAATGACGATGCGATAACCCCAGACATAGCGGTCGTCATCCGGATCGGATTGCTCCTCCAGATAAAAAGGTTCGACGACGACTTCGATATCCCGTGTTAGAGCGCGATACATGCCTGACACCTTGGTCATTACTCCGAAACGTCGTGCGTTCCAATAAACGCACATCGGACGCTCCAGCATTTTAAGTCTAGGGCATCTGCTCCGCTTTCCATGATCCCACGAAAGCGGGACATCTAGCGGTATCCTATACACAACCTGATCCGTCAAGGAACGGATCGGTGAAAACCCCTATAACGGGTAAATCATACGGCTTTTCAGGGACTAAGGCTAGTTCCAAGGGTTAATTGGCCTTGGCCTAAGCTATCCGGCATGCCTATTGTCAAGGCAAGCCGCCCCGCCCGAACGAGATCCGGGCGGGTTTGGATGACAAAACTCAGGCCGAAACCTGCGCCAGCGCGCGGGCGAAATCCTCGACCAGATCGTCACCGTCCTCGATGCCGGCCGAGAGGCGCACGGTGCCTGGCGAAATGCCGAGTTCGGCGCGGGCCTCGTCGGTGAGGTTCTTGTGCGTGGTGGTGGCCGGATGGGTGATCAGGCTCTTCGAGTCGCCGAGATTGTTGGAGATCTTCACGATCTCCAGCGCGTTCTGCAGCTTGAAGGCCGCTTCCTTGCCGCCCTTCAGTTCGAAGGCCACCAGCGTCGAGCCGCCGGTCATCTGCTTGGCGATGATATCGGCCTGCGGGTGGTCCTTGCGGCCGGGATAGATCACCTTGGCGACCTTGCCCTGATCGGCCAGAAAATCGGCGATCTTGGCGGCGTTTGCCGTCTGCTGGGCGACACGCAGCGGCAGCGTCTCGATCCCCTTCAGCAGCGTCCAGGCGGTAAACGGCGACATGGCCGGACCGGTATGGCGGAAATAATCCTGCAGGTTCTCGTCGATCCACTGCTTGTCGGAGAGGATGATGCCACCGAGCGAGCGGCCCTGGCCGTCGATATGCTTAGTGGCGGAGTAGACGACGATATGGGCACCGAGTTCCAGAGGCTTCTGGAACAGCGGCGTCGCAAAGACGTTGTCGACCACGACCTTGGCGCCGATCTGGTTGGCGAGCTTGGCAACGGCGGCAATATCCACCACTTCCAGCGTCGGGTTGGTTGGGCTTTCCAGGAAGAAGACCTTGGTGTTCGGCCGGATCGCCTTTTCCCAGTTCTCGGTGAAGCGACCGTCGACCAGCGTGCATTCGATGCCGTATTTCGGCGCCAGCGTCTCGACGACCCAGCGGCAGGAGCCAAACAGGGCGCGGGCGGCAACGATGTGATCGCCGGCCTTCAGCTGGCAGAGAATAGCCGCGGTGACGGCGGCCATGCCCGAGGCGGTGGCGCGTGCATCTTCCGCGCCTTCGAGCGCACACATGCGCTTTTCGAACATGTCATTGGTCGGGCTGCCATAGCGGGCATAGATGAAACCGTCGGTCTCACCCTTGAAGCGCGCCTCGGCGGCTTCCGATGTGTCGTAGACGAAGCCCTGGGTCAGATAGATCGCTTCGGATGTCTCGCCGAATTGCGAGCGGAGCGTTCCGCTGTGAACGAGTTGGGTTGCGGGGCGCCAAGTCTTGCTCATGCCATCACCACTTTCAAAACAAAAAAACCGGCCGCAATTGCAGACCGGTTTTCAACCCGGTCTTTTTAGCCACTTATTTAACGTGGCTGCAAGCCGACCGGCCAAATCACCACGGGATAAGTTGCAATACTGCCGTTGACCGCTTGCGTCAATTCCCTGAGTTTGGTTTTGTCTGCGGCAAATTATGGAAAAGGCATGATGGCTCGCAATACTGGAATTTTGGCTGATCGCGCCATTGCCGCGCTCTTCGAAGCGGGGCGGCTGACGAGCGAACGGGAACTGGACGACGATCAGATCCAGCCGGCGAGCCTTGACCTTCGCCTCGGCGCGCATGCGTTCCGCGTCCGCGCCAGCTTCATGCCCGGCCCGTCGCATCTCGTCGCCGACAAGCTCGACCGGCTGAAGCTGCATGTGATCGACCTGTCCGAAGGTGCCGTGCTGGAAACCGGCTGCGTCTACATCGTGCCCTTGATGGAGCGTCTCGACCTGCCGGCCGATATGTCGGCGTCGGCCAATCCGAAAAGCTCGACCGGCCGCCTCGATATCTTCACCCGCGTCATCACCGACCGGGCGCAGGAGTTCGACAAGATCCCGGCCGGCTATTCCGGCCCGCTCTATCTGGAGATCAGCCCGCGCACTTTCCCGATCGTGGTGCGCCGCGGCTCGCGCCTGTCGCAGATCCGTTTCCGCGTCGGCCAGGCACTGCTGAACGAGCCGGAGTTGATGGCGCTGCATGCCAGCGAAACGCTGGTCGCCAGTAAGCAGCCGAACGTCAACGGCGGCGGCATCGCCCTGTCGATCGACCTTGCCGGCGATAAGGAAGGCCTGATCGGCTATCGCGGCAAGCACCACACCGCCGTCGTCGATGTCGACAAGAAGGCGCAGCACGATATCTACGATTTCTGGGAGCCGCTCTATAGCCGCGGCCGCACCGAACTGATCCTCGATCCGGACGAGTTCTATATCCTCGTCTCGCGCGAAGCCGTGCATGTGCCGCCGCATTATGCCGCCGAGATGACGCCTTTCGATCCGCTAGTTGGCGAGTTCCGCGTCCACTATGCCGGCTTCTTCGACCCAGGCTTCGGCCACGCACCCGCCGGCGGCCGTGGCAGCCGCGCCGTGCTGGAAGTGCGCAGCCATGAAGTCCCCTTCATCCTCGAAGATGGTCAGATCGTCGGCCGCCTGGTCTACGAACACATGCTGGAACAGCCGACCAGCCTCTACGGCTCCGGCCTCGGCTCGAACTATCAGGCGCAGGGCCTGAAGCTGTCGAAGCACTTCCGTCTGTGATTGGTCACCTGCCGGCCTTGACAGAGGCCGGCAACTGTTGGACATCTCCGGATATCAGGCGGGTGTAGCTCAATGGTAGAGCAGCAGCTTCCCAAGCTGAATACGAGGGTTCGATTCCCTTCACCCGCTCCAGCTTTCCTCCGCTCCAAGCTCATGACAGGCAGGGAACTTCCGATTTCACCGCTTTGAGCCGAGCCGCGCGTATCAGGATTGGATGCCGCCGCAACAAAACCCTCGTTTGTTCAGGCTGCTGACAGACAACCATGACAGAAGGTCGTTCCTAACCGGAACGGACCAGATGCTCAACTTTGCGTCATTCTACAGACTGAAGGCCATCTTCACGCGCGGCGTGCTGCGGATATCCCGCCGCACGAAGGTGCCGCGCGGTACGACGATCATCTGGAAGGATGGCAGCGTCTGCATCGGCGAGAGGGCCTTTATCCGCAGAGGCGTCGTCATCGACGCGCAGCGTGGCAGCATCGAGATCGGCGATCATGTCTCCCTCAATGATTATGCCATTCTGCTTGGACGCGGCGACATCACCATCGGCAATGACGTGCGGATCGCCGCCCATGCCATGGTCGTGTCGTTCGATCACAATTTCGATGATGTCACGCAGCCGATCCGCATGCAGGGCGTCACCAAGAAGCCTGTCGTCATCGAGGACGATGTCTGGATCGGCGCCGGAGCGAAGATCCTCGGCGGCTCCCATATCGCAAAGGGCTGCGTCATCGGCGCCAATGCTGTCGTCAAAGGAAAGACCGTGCCCTACGGCATCTATGTCGGCGCCCCCGCGAAACTGGTCAGGCGGCGAGGGGACAAGGGCAACGCCGCCCCTGCTAAACTCGAATTGCTTCCGCCCCCAAAACGGATAGCAGGTCGCTAAGCAACGCTGCCTTTGCGCTTGATCATGTTGCCATGCAGGACCAGGCGTTTCTGGTTCTTGGCACAGCGCGATATTCCCCCTTCTGCATGACTCTGTTACACCCGTCTTGAAATCAGGAAATTGAACACCTGACAGGAGGCTTAGTCATCGTCATGCGCGTTTGTCTTTCGTCGTTGATATCCGTGGCGAGATCCTTGACAGGCGCAGTGCTGATGGCCGTCTCCTGTGCCATGCCTGTCGCTGCGCAGCAGGCGCCGTCGACCAGCCTGCCGGTTCTCTTCGATGCGCGCGAACGGTTGCCGAAGCCGGATCTTTCCACGCTGGTCAGGCTGCGCTTCCTGACCTCCGTCGATTTCCCGCCCTTCAATTTCGCCGATCAGAACGGCAAGCTCTCAGGCTTCCATGTCGATCTCGCCCGCGAGATCTGCGACGAACTCGGCATATCGGACAAATGCCAGATCCAGGCGCTGCCCTTCGAGGAATTGCAGGGCGCACTTTCGGCGTCGCAGGGGGATGCGGTGATCGCCGGCGTCGCGGTAACGCCGGAGTTGCGCAAGAGTTTTGCCTTCTCGCGCCCCTTCCTGATGCTGCCCGCCCGGTTTGTCCGCAATCTCAAGGCCCCGATCGATGGCCGCACGGCCGCTGCCCTTGCCGGCCATTCGGTCGGTGTGGTCAAGGGCACGACGCATGAAGCGATGCTCTCAGCCTTCTTTCCGGCGATCAAGCCTGTACCCTTCGACGACAAGGACGCGCTTCTGGCGGCCGTCAAGGACGGCAAGGTCGATGCCGGCTTTGCCGATGGATTGCAGCTTTCCTTCTGGGTGTCGTCGCCGTCAGCGGAAAAATGCTGCGCCTTGTTCGACGGCCCCTACCTCTCGCAGCAATTCCTCGGCGAAGGCATGACCATCATGTTGCGCGAGCAGGACGCCGATCTGACGGCGGCGATCAACCATGCCCTGGCGACCCTGTCGCGCAATGGCCGGCTGCAGGAAATCTATCTGCGCTATTTTCCTTACGGATTGTATTGAGTGGGCTTTTCAGCCCTTGCGGTAGCGGGCAATGGCGCTGCGCTCGATGGCGGCGCAGGTCAGCTTGCCGAGATCGAGGCGGTCGCGCAGCAGGCTCAGCAGGCGCAGCTCCTCGGCCTTGACCGAGAGATCGGCGGAAGCGACCTCGACGGCCAGCGCATAGGCGGTGTCGTAGAGGCGCGGCGGCAAGGTGTCGCGCACGGTTTCCAGCACGATATCGAGCCCTTCGCTGCCAGCCAGAAGCTTGGCGCAGTCGCGCGAAACATCGATCAGCTTTTCGTCATCGAAGCCCTTGAAGACCGGCAGCGCATGGATGAGCTCGCCAATCCGGGTCATCTCCCGGTCGTTCATCGTTCGGTCGACGGCGGATGCCATGACCATGACGTAGATCAGGGCCTCTTGGGCGGAAAGCGGCTTATTCATAACGAAACAAAATCCTTTGAAACTGGCGGCAGACTAGAAAGTCATGTCTCTCATGACAAGAGGCGGTGGCGGAAGCGTGGCGTCAGATCGGATTAAGCGGATCTTCCTTGGCCGGAGCCGGCGCAAGCGTCGATTTCCGGCCCTTGCGCGGGTCGTCGCCATAGATGCCGCGCTTCTGTTGCTTCGCCTGTTCCGCAACGGCCTCCAGCGGCGATCCGGCCTCCGGTTCTGCCCAGCCGAAACGGACGAGCCACTCGCTGAGGTCGATGCGAACATAGCGGCAGTGTCCCGTCACCGTGCCCTGCCAGGTCGCGCTTGGCAGGTCGCAATCGATGATCCGGCCGCGCAGATACATGCGGAACGCGGTGCGTGCCGCTGTCCCGCACGGCCAGCTCTTGCCATCAGACCCGGCGCACATCCGACCGACATCGGTCGGAACGATGCCGGAAAGCTGCACGCTCCTGTTGCCGACGGTCAGCATGCCGGCGCGATCGGAAGACGGCCGTGTCAGCTCCACGGGCTCCGTCCCTCCGGCTTGCTTCTGGTCATTGCTCGGCGTCTGGCTGTCGCCGGGCAACGCCTGCTGAGAGGATGGCGTCATGGGCACGGTCCGGCGGGCAGCCGCCGCCGCTGCCCTGTCGGCCTGGTCGGCAGGGGCCGGGGGTGGCGATGCTTGCTCCGGTTTCGTTTGATCCAAAGGTGTTTGTTGGGGAGAGGGCTGATCCACCGAGACTTGTTTCGAAGGCAATTGTTTCGGCTCAGCCTTATCTGTCTCGGTCTTTATGGTGTTGGCGTCAGTCGCATCTTTCGGAGCCGGTTGGGCGTCAGGCACCTTCGCCGGCGTCGTTTCGGATTGCGTTAGCTGCGCGGGCGGCGTGTCCTGCGGCTCCGTTGCTGGCGTCGCCGCGGACGATTTATCTTGATCGGCCGGCGCTACCGCAGGCGCGGATGTCGAGGTTGCGGCGGGCGGTTCGCTCTTCGTGGCTGTTGTCTCCGTCGTGACAGCCGTTGCCGGAACGACGGTGCCGGCCGTTATGGGCAATGTCTTTTTGGGCGCGGTATCGATAAGCGTCTGCGCCGGCGTGATATCGGCCTGCGCGACTTCGATCGGCGCCGCTTTCGATGCCGCCGCTTCAACCTTGCTCTCTCCGCGACCTGGCAGATGGAAACCGTGCTCGTTCACCTGCACCGCCACCAGGGTCAGCCACGAACCGACCACGGCACCTGCCACACCTGCAAGCCAAATATTACGACGCATAGCGGGAAAACTTTCCTATTGGCTGGCCCAGATGATCCGGGCGATCCATTCCACATCCGCAAGATCGAAGTTGCGATTGGGATGTTCGGGGTTGAGCGACAGCAGTTCGATCGACTTAGCACTTTGCCGCGCCAGCACCTTGGCCATGACCTCGCCCTCGCGGGTCTTGACCACGACGCGGTCGTTGCGCCGGATCTGCGCGCCCGGCTCGACGATCAGCACGTCGCCGTCGCGATAGAGCGGCAGCATGCTTTCGCCCTGTACCTCCAGCGCATAGACGCCGCCCTTCTGTCCCGGTGCCGCCGGAAACTCCACCATGTCCCAGCCCTGACCGGCCGGAAAGCCGCCATCGTCGAAAAAGCCACCTGAGCCGGCCTGGGCGAAACCAAGCAGCGGAATGGAGCTTGTCGGTGGTGAAGAGGCATGATCCGCGTTGCCATCGCCTCTCTCCACTGGACGCAGGATGCCGAGAAACTGCTCCATGCTGGCCCCGGTCGCGCCGAGTACCTTGGCAATCGATTCCGTCGACGGCCAGCGCAAACGTCCATCCTGGCTCAACCGCTTCGATTTGTTGAAGGAGGTGGGGTCGAGGCCGGCGCGCCGGGCAAGGCCCGATGGCGTCAAGGCATAGCGCTCGGCAAGCTTGTCGATCGCGCTCCATATCTGCTCATGTGACAGCATCGCCGCTCAGCACCCGGAAGCCGGATATCCGGCGTTTGACCTTTAAGGAAAGGTTAACCGAGGCTTTTTTGCGAGTAAAGACCGGGGTAGGAATAAGGTCCTTTATCCCCTTGCTTTCGCTTTCAGGCTGTAAACCTATAAATCATGAATGATCGATATCGGGAGGCGGACATCATTCAGGCTCAGCGTCCCGTTGGATAACTTCACGCAGATAGCGCTCCGGATCGCTTACAAAGCGGGTAGCTCCGGACTGTGTGATCGCTCGGACGAGCGTCTGGCTGTTGGGTCGGATGATAGCTCCGTTCCTAGTCGCCAAAACGCAGTCGAACTCGCGCGCGAGCGCGCAAATTTTACCGACGAGCGGTAGGGAAAGATCAGGTACGTTTAACCGAAACTGTACACCCTCAATCGTCGCCCCTTGAAGGTAAATCTGCACATCGTCGGTCTTCTCATCCCCCCAGATGCGCAGGTCGGGTGCCCAAGACTGCTTTTCCGGTAGCATCATGCCGACATGTTCAAAAATTGCCTCGACGTTTGGCCGGGAAAAATTCAGTTCAATCGCATCAAGCTGATCGCGGTTCATACGTGCAGCAACCACCCCGTTGATGGTGGCGGCTGACGACGGAATAAGGTCAAAAACGAACTGCCAAAGTGCCATGCAGGTAAATCTAACTGCGCCTTGAATTTCCGCAAGTGGGTCGTCTAATAGCTGAGCTTCTCCAAGATGAATCATCTCCCGCTGCGTTGCTACTTGCTACGACAAGCTCGCCGACAACTTCCTGGCCATTGTCCAGCTCGGTCAATGCGACTGTAGTTGCGCGCTTATGAGCCAACGGTCTAGTTCCGCAGGCTTCAGGTTTTCTGCGGCAGCGCCTTGTTGCCGGGCTCCTCGTTCTGGAACTCCTTGGCCATGCCCATGAACCCACGCATGAATTTCTGCATGATGCCCAGTGTGCGGTCGACATCGGCGTCGCTCGGTAGGGTCGATCCGCTGCTTGAGGCCACGGTCTTTTCCAGCTTGGTGACGCGGTCGGAGAGGCGGTCGAGTTCATCGTCATAGGCGGCGCGCTCGTCGGCGGCCATGCGGCAGACCAGATTGCCGTTCTGATCCTGGCAGATCGACATGGCGCCCGTCTGCTTGTCGAGGCGGACGAAATGATCGCCGCTGCGCTCGAGCTGGAAGCGCGTTGCGTCCGGCTCGGCCGCCTGGCTTGGTATGCTAAGAAGAAGAGTGGCGGGCAGGAGCAGGGCTGCGAGGCCCGTTACGATTTCCTTCGTCATGTCATCCTCCGGATTTTCTGCGTTAAAACCCTAAATCCACCACGGAAACCGTGGACATCGGCGTCGGTTTTCGTGCAAAGCCCTATCAGTACATGTTTACACGGGGATGATGACCGCGATGCCAGTGGTTTACAAGATCGTGCCGGATACGCTCTGGCAGCAAGCCAGACAAACCGGCGTTTTTCATGGCGCGTCAATCGACCTGACCGACGGTTTCATCCATCTGTCCACGGCCAGGCAGGCGGTGAAAACCGCGGAGCTCTATTTCGCCGGCCAGACAGGGCTGTTGTTGGTGGCGATCGATGGCGATGCTCTTGGTGACAGACTGGTGTTCGAACCCTCGCGCGGCGGAGATCTCTTCCCGCATCTCTATGCGCCGCTCCCGCTTTCGGCCGTGCTTTGGGAAAAGCCGCTGCCACTCGGCCCCGACGGCGCGCATGTCTTTCCGGAGATTTCAGAATGATTGGCGCTCTACGCGATCTCGGCCGGCGCGGCCTCTTTATGTTCGATCCGGAAACAGCGCATGGCATGTCTATCGCTGCCCTTAAGTCCGGCCTAGTGCCTACATGCCTAGTTAGCAACGATCCCCGCCTGCGCCAGACCGTGGCCGGGCTCGATTTCGCCAATCCCATCGGTATGGCCGCCGGCTATGACAAGAATGCCGAGGTGCCGGAAGCACTGCTGAAGCTCGGCTTCGGCTTTACCGAGATCGGCACGGTGACCCCGAAGGCGCAGCCCGGCAATCCGCGCCCGCGCATCTTCCGGCTGGTCGAGGATGAGGGCGTCATCAACCGCCTCGGCTTTAACAATGAAGGCCACGACGCCGCTCTCCGGCGTCTTCGGCCGATCCGTGGGAACGGCATCATCGGCGTCAATATCGGCGCCAACAAGGATAGCGCCGACCGCATCGCCGATTACGTCGCCGGCATCCGCCGCTTCTATTCCGTGGCGCGCTATTTCACCGCCAATATCTCCTCACCCAATACGCCGGGCCTGCGCGATCTGCAGGCACGCGAAAGCCTGTCGGCATTGCTCGCGGCCGTGCTTGCCGCGCGCGACGACGAAGCCGCCAAGGCCGGCAAAAAGATCCCGGTCTTCCTGAAGATCGCACCGGATCTGACCGAAGAGGGCATGGACGACATTGCCGCCGAAGTTTTGGTGCATAAGCTCGACGGGCTGATTGTCTCCAACACCACGCTTTCGCGCGATGGTCTGAAGGATCAGGCGCAGGCGAAGGAAGCAGGCGGCCTCTCGGGCAAGCCGGTGTTCGAAAGATCGACGGTCGTGCTCGCCAAGATGCGCCGGCGTGTCGGCGCGGCCCTGCCGATCATCGGCGTCGGCGGTGTTTCCTCGGCGGAGACGGCACTGGAGAAGATCAAGGCAGGGGCCGATCTGGTGCAGCTTTATTCCTGCATGGTCTATGAGGGGCCAGGCCTGCCGGGCCGCGTCGTTGCCGGCCTGCCGAAGCTGCTCGATCGCGAAAGCGTCGCCTCGATCCGCGAGTTGCGCGACAGCAAGCTGGATTACTGGGCCGATCGGAACGTCTGATCGACCCGCTTTTTCAGGCCGATGATCAGGAAAAGGCCGCGAAACAGCAGGAAAGCATTCATGGCCAGCCACAGGCCGTGATTGCCCAGCGTCGGCACGAGGATCGCAAGGGCAACCAGATAGCCGGCAAAGGATAGCAGCATGCGGTTGCGCATCGCACTCGACCAGGTGGCGCCTATGTACACGCCGTCCATCAGGAAGGCGAGCGCACCCGTCAACCCAGATATGGCGGCCCAGGGCAAGTAGGCTCCGGCGGCAGAGCGGACCTCCTCGGAGGTTGTCAGGAGGCGGATCAGCGCCGGGCCGGCCGCAAAGAAGAACAGGGCCGCGGCAAACGCCAGCCCGAAGGACCAGAGGCCGGTCAGCTTCAGCCCGCGCTCGAAGGCCGGGCGGTAATTGGCACCGATCGAGCGCCCGGTGATCTGCTCTGCGGCATTGGCGAGCCCGTCGAGATAATAGGCGGACAGCAGCAGGAAGTTCATCACCACCGCATTGGCCGCGAGCGTCACCGCGCCGAAACCGTTGCCGATGCGGGTCATCAGTGTGAAGGCGCCGAGCAGCACGAAGGTGCGGATGAGGATGTCGCGGTTGAGCGCGAAGAGCTGCGTGAGCTTGGCGCGCGACAGCAGTTCCGTGCGGGCAGGCCGCGGCTCGCCGGAAAAGCTTCTGAGCACGATGGCAAGGCCGGTAAGCGTGCCGGCCGCCTCGCCGATCAACGTACCCCAGGCAACGCCTGCCACACCCCAGCCAAGCCAGAGGCCGAGCGTGAGGGCGAGGATGATGTTGACGCCGTTGATCACTGTTTGCAGTAGCAGGCCGATGCGGCCCTGGCCGCGCCCGAGCACGAAACCGAGAATGGCGTAGTTGGCGAGCGCCATCGGGCCGGCAAGCATGCGGATCGAGAAATAAGTGCGCGTCGCCTCGGCAACGCCACCCTCCGGCCCCATCAGCTTGATGCCGAGCCAGAGCAGGACGGGTGACAACAGGACGATCAGGATGCCGCATGCGAGCGCCGAGAGCAGCGCCCGCCAGAAAATCGCCTGCTGCTCATGCCGGTCGCGGCGGCCAAAGGCCTGCGCCGTGAGGCCGGTGGTCGAGGCGCGCAGGAAGTTGAAGCTTGAGAAGATAAGATCGAAGAGCATGGCGCCGATCGCCAGACCCGCCAGCGCGTCCGGCTGGCCGAGTTGTCCGACGACAGCCGTGCCGACAATGCCGAGTAAGGGTGTTGTGATGAAGCCGAGCGTCATCGGAAGGGCGATGGACAGCACCAGCCGGTGTGTCACGTCAAAGGGCTGGACTTTGCCGCCGCGTGCTTGTTGATCCATGTCCGGTCGGCCTCTCCTCAGTTCGAGGAGAGCACCATGGACCAATAAGGCCTGCCGCCGGAAGAGGGGGTATAGGCGAGAGCGACGCCAAGACCATCATATTTGCCGAGCATGTTGTGCAAATGCTTCGGAGAGTTGATCCAGGCCGTCACCGCGGCGTCGACGCTCTTCTGTCCCTCGGCGATATTCTCGGCGGCCGGCAGATTGACGCCGCTGGATTTGACGCGCGTGCCGAAGTTGTCACCGATGCCGATCAGGTGCTCCATCTTGCCGGCGTCGGCCATGCGCCTTGCCTGGTAGATGGCTGCCGAGCTGGCGGCGGTATCGATCTTCAGCGGTGGTAACCCATTCTTGGCGCGCAGCGCATTGACGAGCGGCAGCGCGGAAGCCGTCTGGTCACTGGCCGGTATGTTGGAGACATGGCTCGGCGCCGTGGCGCAGCTGGCAACCATGGCGGCGAGCGCAAGGCCGGTGAGGCGCAGCGCATGGCGCCGCGTGAAAGACGGAGTTTTGGGGATCATATCAACGACGATAATTGAAGAGGCGGAGGAGAATGAAGAGCGGGATGACAAGTGTGGCGCCAAGTACCAGATAATCGCCGAACTCGCCGAGTGCGGCAAAGCCGCTGTGCCAGAGATCCAGCAGGAAACGGCGGACGCCATACAGGAAGTCGAGCGGACGCCAACCGAAGAATTTCATCGTGAAGCCGACGATCAGCGACACGATGATAAGCTTCACCAGCGTACGGCCGGGCGAGTCGCCGAGGAACTTGTTCATCTGATCGGACATGCTGACGTCTCCATAATGCCTGTAGAGCGGTCCTGAGATAGGGCTGCGACCCGTGACTCGCAAGCGCTTTTGCCTCAGCGCTCACCTGAAACAGGTGTCTGCCTGAAATAGGACTTGAGTTTTTTTGTGGCCGCGTCCAAAGGCGGAGGTCAAACAGGACCCTGATCATGCTGCCGAGCCAGCTTTCCTCCGGCGACGTCATTGCCGACCGTCGCGCCGACTATGCGAAGATGCTTGCCGAAAGCGGCGAGCCGGCAAGCGCTGCCGAGCTGATGGAGCAGGCGCTGGAGCTGGCGCCATCCTGGGCTGCGGGCTGGTTCAATCTCGCGACCTATCGCGAAAAGGCTGGTAATGCCGAGGGCGCGGTCGCAGCGCTGAACGAGGTTCTGGTGCTCGATGAAGGCGATGTCTTCGGCGCGCGGCTGAAACTTGCCGTTCTGGGTGCGGCCGAGCTGCCAGAACAGCCGCCGAGCCGCTATGTCGAACGGCTGTTCGACGATTATGCCGACCGGTTCGAGACGTCATTGGTCGAAAAGCTCGGCTACACCGTGCCGCAGAAACTCAGCGCCCTGATTGCCGAAACGGCCGACATGCCGGCGCATTTTCACCATGCCGTCGATCTCGGCTGCGGTACCGGCCTCTTTGGCCCGGAAATCCGTGCGCGGGTCGATCGGCTGGAAGGGTTCGATCTGTCGAAGGGTATGCTCGCCAAGGCGGCGGAGAAGGGCGTCTATGACCATCTCGCCCAGGCCGACCTGTCGCTGGCGCCGCCCCTGTCCGGTGTGTTCGACGGTGGGCTTGCGCCGGCTCGCGCGGACCTGATCACCGCCGCCGACGTGCTGATGTATCTCGGCAATCTCCAGGGCGTCATGGCGATCGTCGCGGAGCTATCAGCTCCCGAAGCCGTGTTTGCTTTCTCGGTCGAGGATGCGCAGGAGGCGGAAGGTTATCTCTTGCGGGATTCGCTGCGCTTCGCCCATTCGGAAGCCTATGTCAGGGCGCTTCTGGCCGACCATGGCTTTGTCGTCCACAATCTGGCTCGCAGCGTCATTCGCATGGATGGCGGAAAACCGGTGCACGGCATTCTGTTCGTTACGCGGAAAACCGCCTGACGGTTCGAATCTTGCAAAGTTCAGATAGGTCAGTACTCCTTACATATTCCGCTTGATTGTCGTTTCCGTTTTTTGGCAGAATCCCGAAAAATAAAGGGAAAAGTATCATGGCGAGCCTGAAGAGCGCTTTTGGCGTCTGGAACACTTCCGCTACGCGGCATTCGCTGGTCGAGGATGTGCAGGGGATATTGTCCGGCAGCCTGATATCGTCGCTCGGGCTCTTTTGCCTGTCGAGTGCCGGCCTCTTGACGGGCAGCACGGCGGGCATCGCCTTTTTGCTGCATTACGCGATCGGCGTGAATTTCGGCTTGGCCTTCTTCGTCGTCAACCTGCCGTTCTTCTATCTGTCCTGGAAGCAGCTTGGCCGCGCTTTTACCATCAAGACCTTCATCGCCATCGCGCTGACCTCGCTGCTGACGAACCTGCAGCCGCGACTGTTGGAAATCGCCCATATCAATGCCTTCTGGTCGGCGCTGCTCGGCGGCGTCCTGCTCGGTTTCGGGCTGCTCGCACTTTATCGCCACCGCGCCAGCCTGGGCGGCGTCGGTATCTTGGGCATCTATCTTCAGGAACGTTTCGGGATACGCGCCGGGCTTGTCCAGCTTGCGGTCGACATGTGCGTGCTCGCGGTCGCCTTTACGGTGACCACGCCGTTCGTGGTCATCTGCTCGGTGCTGGGCGCAGTCGCGCTCAATCTCTTCGTCGCGATCAACCATCGGTCGGATCGCTACATCGCCTTTTAAATCGGCTAACCCTATTGCTTGCGGGTCGTGTCGGAGTCCGCGACGGCGGCTTCGTGATACCAGCTGTCGAAATCGACCACCGCGACGCGCGGGCCGATATCGGGATTGAGGTTCACATGGCTACGATGACCGGCGGGAATGGTCCGGGCCTTGATGGGGAACTGAAAAATCTTTGCCGTTTCGTGCAGTGGGCTGATGGCCATTACGATGTCTCTCCCTTTTGATGCTCAAGCGGTCGCGCTTCAAGAGACAACTTATATATAGCAGAGTTGGAGCCCATTTTTCAGGTGTTTGCATAAAAAAAATGCAAAACGTTGAAATTATGGGCAATTTTGAGCTTTTATGGCCGCCGATCGTGGGTTTTGCTCGCCAGATTGCTGCGCTGCTTCGAATCTGGTGCGCTGCGACAAGTTGTCAGCGATTTGCCCGCAAATAGTTCAGGATTTTGAGAGAATCGGACGCGTGGCAGTCGAAAGCCGGCTCGATTTGACTCGGAACTGCACGTTTTTCTCGAATTGAGCGCTGCAGCGGTGGAATCTGGCATGTCACATGCATGGTGTTGGTCAGCCGTTTGTAGTGAAGATTTTTGGGCGGGCGCGCCTTCTAATTTTTCTGCTTCGCCTGATTAACTCTATGAGGTGCGTAATGACTAAATTTAAGCTCGAGTATATCTGGCTCGACGGGTACACCCCAGTACCGAACCTGCGTGGCAAGACGCAGATCAAGGAATTCAACGATTTTCCGACGCTTGAGCAGCTGCCGCTCTGGGGCTTCGACGGTTCGTCGACGCTGCAGGCTGAAGGCCGCAGCTCGGATTGCGTGCTGAAGCCTGTTGCCATTTACCCGGACCCGGCTCGCACCAACGGCGCACTCGTCATGTGTGAAGTCATGATGCCGGACGGCGTTACGCCGCACGCGTCCAACAGCCGTGCGACCATCCTTGACGATGAAGACGCATGGTTCGGCTTCGAGCAGGAATACTTCTTCTACAAGGACGGCCGTCCGCTCGGCTTCCCGGAAGCTGGCTACCCGGCTCCGCAAGGCCCGTACTACACCGGCGTCGGCTACAGCAATGTCGGCGATATCGCTCGCGAAATCGTCGAAGAGCATCTCGACCTTTGCCTTGAAGCCGGCATCAACCACGAAGGCATCAACGCCGAAGTGGCCAAGGGCCAGTGGGAATTCCAGATTTTCGGCAAGGGCTCCAAGCGCGCCGCCGACCAGATCTGGATGGCTCGCTACCTGCTGCAGCGCCTGACGGAAAAATACGGCATCGACATCGAGTTCCATTGCAAGCCGCTCGGCGACACCGACTGGAACGGCTCGGGCATGCACTGCAACTTCTCGACCAAGTTCATGCGCGAAGTCGGCGGCAAGGCCTATTTCGAAGCGCTGATGGCTCAGTTCGACAAGAACCTCGACGCCCACATCGCCGTCTACGGCCCGGACAACGACAAGCGTCTGACCGGCAAGCACGAAACGGCTCCGTGGAACAAGTTCAGCTACGGCGTTGCCGACCGCGGTGCTTCGATCCGCGTTCCGCATTCCTTCGTGAAGAACGACTACAAGGGCTACCTCGAAGATCGTCGTCCGAACTCGCAGGGCGACCCCTACCAGATCGCTTCGCAGGTTCTGAAGACCATCTCGGAAGTCCCGACGGAAGGCTTCGCTTCGGCTGCTGCCTAAGTGTTTCCGGCCTCGGTTTGCCGAGATCGACATAAATAAAAAAGCGCGGGATTTCGGTCCCGCGCTTTTTGTTTTTGGAGACTGCCCTCAGGCGGCCTTGCTTGCCGCGTCGATCGGATGTTGCGAGCGGAAGCCGACGGCGAGCCGGTTCCAGACGTTGATCGTGCCGATCGCAACGGTGATCTTGGCGATCTCCTCTTCGCTGAAATGCTGCTTCAGCACCTCGAAATCCGCATCCGGCGCGCCGGTTTCGGCGATTTTGGTAACGGCATCGACCCAGCCGAGCAGGGCGCGTTCGCGGGCGTCGTAAACCGGCGATTCCCGCCAGACGCACATCAGGTTGATCCACTGCTCGCTAAGACCGTCATGCCGCGATTCCTTGACGTGCATGTCGACGCAATAGGCGCAGCCATTGATCTGCGAGGCGCGCAGCTTGATCAGGTGGATGAAGCGGCGCTCCAGGCCCGAGGTCTGCACATAGTTTTCAAGGGCTACGACGGCCTTGTAGGCTTCGGGCGAGGCTTTGGCGATGTTGAGACGAGGATGCATGGTTCTCTCCTTGGGTTTTCGATCTATCGGTTGGTTCTGCGTTCATTGAGGGCAAGGAAGGCACAGCCTCTTGCCGCGATGGAGCCGTCGTCGCTTTCCGCGAGATCGGCCAGAATGTCGGCGATGGCGGTTTTCGCCAGTTCGGCGCGGTAGACCCTCTCGGCGGCCAGCATCGCCGCGCTGATGCCGCAGGGTTTGGTGAAATATTTGCCCGGCAGTGGGTTCGGCCCGCGCTGGCGGATCTCGGCGCAGCGAAAGGCGGGCGCCGGTCCTTCGACTGCCAGCACGATATCGAGCAGAGTGATGTCTTCCGGCAGCCGCGCTAGCCGGTAGCCGCCCTTGGGGCCAGGCACGGTGTCGAGAATGCCGGCGCCGGAGAGGGCCTGCAGATGCTTCAGGAGATAGCTCACCGACACCCCATGAAACTCGGCAATTGCCGCCGCCGAAAGCACGCCGCCTTCGGACAGCCCAGCGAGCACTGCAACGCTGTGTATCGCCTGTTCCACACCTTCGCCGAGCTTCATCACCATGTCCTTTTTATATCATGGATATTTTTTATCCGTGATTATCGTGTGAGTCAAGACCTCTTCTTTTTCGCGAATTTCCCGCTACTTTCGCAACGTGGACCAGATCGACCCGGAGCACCGTCTTGCCTTGCCTGCCCCCTTCATCCGCTGGTTCGCGGAAAAGGGCTGGCAGCCGCGCGCGCATCAATTGGAGTTGCTGGCCCGAGCAGAAGCTGGCGAGAGCACGCTGCTGATCGCTCCGACGGGCGCGGGTAAAACGCTGGCCGGCTTTCTGCCGTCCCTCACCGACCTGACGCGTCGTGGTAAGATCCCGCCGGGCTCCGCTTTCACCGGCATCCACACGCTCTACATCTCGCCGCTGAAGGCGCTGGCGGTCGATATCGAGCGCAATCTGATGAAGCCGGTCACCGAAATGGGCCTGCCGGTCTCGGTCGAAAATCGTACCGGCGACACGCCAAGCGGCAAGCGCCAGCGCCAGAAGCTCAATCCGCCTGACATCCTGCTGACGACGCCAGAGCAGGTAGCGCTGCTGCTCGCCAACCGCGAGGCCGAGCGCTTCTTCAAGGATCTGAAATATATCATCCTCGACGAGCTGCATTCGCTGGTGACCTCGAAACGCGGCCATATGCTGTCGCTCGGTCTTGCCCGCATCCGCAAGCTGGCGCCACGCGTGCAGACCATCGGTCTCTCCGCCACCGTCGCCGAGCCGATGGATTTGCAGAAATGGCTGGTGGCGCAGGAGGAGGGGGCGGAGCGACATGCCGGCCTGGTCATGGTCGAGGGCGGTGCCAAGCCGGATATTTCGATCCTTGCGACCGACGAACGCATCCCCTGGTCCGGCCATTCCGCCAAATACGCCATCCCCGATATCTATCGCGAACTGAAGGAGCATCAGACGACGCTGCTCTTCGTCAACACGCGCTCGCAGGCGGAAATGCTGTTTCAGGAGCTGTGGTCGGCGAATGACGACGATCTGCCGATCGCGCTGCATCACGGCTCGCTTGATGTCGGCCAGCGCCGCAAGGTCGAGGCCGCCATGGCCGCCAACAGGCTGCGCGCCGTCGTTGCCACCTCGACGCTCGATCTCGGCATTGACTGGGGCGATGTCGATCTCGTCATCCATGTCGGTGCGCCGAAGGGTGCGAGCCGCCTTGCCCAGCGCATCGGCCGCGCCAATCACCGCATGGACGAGCCGTCGAAGGCGATTTTGGTGCCCGCCAATCGCTTCGAGGTGATGGAGTGCCAGGCGGCACTCGACGCCAATTATGTCGGGGCGCAGGATACGCCGCCGGTCGGTGCCGGCGCGCTCGATGTCCTTGCCCAGCATATTCTCGGCATGGCCTGCGCAGAACCCTTCGACATGCTGGAACTTTATGAGGAGGTTCGCAGCGCTTCGCCCTATGCGGATCTTTCCTGGGAGACCTTCGAGCGCATCGTCGATTTCGTCGCCACTGGCGGCTATGCGCTCAGGACCTATGAGCGCTATGCCCGCATCCGCAAGACGCCGGAGGGCCGCTGGCGGGTCTCCAACCCGCAGGTGGCGCAGCAATATCGCTTGAACCTCGGCACCATCGTCGAAGAGGCGATGCTGAATATCCGCATGGTCAAGCGCAACGCGTTGGGATCGCTCGGGCGAGGGGGGGCGTCGCTTGGCAAGGTCGAGGAATATTTCCTCGAACAGCTTTCTCCTGGCGACACGTTTCTGTTCTCCGGCAAGGTGCTGCGCTTCGAAGGCATCCGCGAGAATGAATGCCTGGCCTCGCAGGCCTTCTCCATGGATCCGAAAATCCCGTCCTACGCCGGCGGCAAGTTTCCGCTGTCGACCTATCTTGCCGATCAGGTGCGAACGATGATCGCCGATCCCGATCGTCGTCGCAAACTGCCGGATCAGGTGCGCGACTGGCTGGAAATCCAGAAAGAGAAGTCGATGCTGCCGAAGCGCGACGAGTTGCTGGTCGAGACCTTTCCGCGCGGTAGCCGCGCCTACATGGTCGCCTATCCCTTCGAAGGGCGCTTGGCGCACCAGACGCTCGGCATGCTGTTGACGCGGCGGCTGGAGCGGGCAGGGGCAAAGCCGATGGGCTTCGTCGCCACCGATTATTCGCTTGGGATCTGGGGGCTGGAGGATCTGGGGGTGATGATCGCCAACGGCCACCTCAGCCTGTCCGATCTCTTCGATGAGGACATGCTCGGCGACGATCTTGAAGTCTGGCTCGATGAATCCTTCCTGCTGAAGCGCACCTTCCGCAATTGCGCCGTCATTGCCGGTTTGATCGAGCGCCGCCATCCCGGCAAGGAAAAGACCGGCCGGCAGGTGACGGTGTCAGCCGACCTGATCTATGACGTGCTGCGCAGCCATGAGCCCGATCATATCCTGATGCAGGCGACGCGGCAGGATGCGGCGACGGGACTTTTGGATATCGGCCGTCTTGGGGATATGCTGAAGCGAATCAAGGGCCACATCACCCATCGGGCGCTGGATCACATCTCGCCGCTCGCCGTGCCGGTGATGCTGGAAATCGGCAAGGTGCCGGTGCCGGGCGAGGCGCATGATGTCCTCTTGGCCGAAGCGGCGGATGATCTGATCCGTGAGGCCATGGAATGACGATGAAGGTAAATTAAGTGATGAACCGGCTGGCGCTAGCGCGAGAGATGAATGGCCAATTCAGAAATGGCCTGGCGCCCGCATCGGGCGTGGAGACGGCTGTTCATGGCGTTGCCGCCGTCTGCGATCCGCTCGGCGCACTCTATCTCCCGGATGCCGGCATTCTCGTCGTTTCCGATCTGCATCTGGAAAAGGGGGCCGCCTTCGCGCGGCGCGGCATGCTGCTGCCGCCTTACGATACGCTGGCGACGCTGACCGTGCTTGCCGCCGTCATCTCCCGCTACGATCCGAAGCTCGTCGTCTCGCTCGGCGACAATTTCCATGACCGCGTCGGCTCCGCGCATTTGCCGGAGGAATTCCGCAGCCTGATCGTCACCATGGCGCGCGGCCGCGAATGGATCTGGATCAACGGCAACCACGATCCGGACGGCACGGTCGATCTGCCCGGCCAGTCTGTCGACGAGATGCATTATGGTGGCCTGACCTTCCGTCACGAGCCGAAAGGCGGTCGACAGGTCGGCGAAATCGCCGGCCATCTGCATCCCTCCGCCACCGTCCGTCGTCGCGAGAAGTCCATCCGTCGCCCGTGCTTTGCCACCGACGGCGCCCGCCTGCTGATGCCCGCCTTCGGCATCATGACCGGCGGGCTGGACCTACGTCACAAGGCCATGGCCGGCCTGTTCGACCGCGAAAGCCTGATTGCCCATCTGCTCGGCCGCGACCGGATCTATTCGGTACGCTTCGGCAATCTCTCGGCTTAGGCCGCCTTCGTGGGCTCATAGCGCAGGATCACCGCGCCGGTCTTCAAAGGCGTGGAGTCGATGAGCTTCATCGGCCGCTGTTCTCCTGCCGGCTTGAAATGCGGGTTGCCGGCTCCGAGAACGACGGGGACGAGACAGATGCGGATCTCGTCCACCAATCCCGCCTTCAGCAACGCATCCGTCACCTCGGCGCTGCCGAAGACGAACATGGTTTTACCTGGCTCCGCTTTCAGTTTTCTGACTTCAGCGGCGATGTCGGGAACGACGCGGGTATTGTTCCACTCTGCCTTGTCCATCGTCCGTGAGGCGGCGATCTTGGCGATACCGTTCATATAGGTGGCGATCTCGGGTGTTTCAGTCGCGGTCTGCCAATAGGCGGCCATGCCCTCGTAGGTCTTGCGGCCGAAGATCAGGAGATCGCCTTCCTGGCCGAGTTCGGTCGCGTAGCGCTCCAGCTCGTCTCCCCAGGCGAGCATGTGGAAATCCAGATCCCAGGGCTTCGTTCCCTCGAAATATCCGTCGAGCGTCATCAGGTTCCAGACAACAAGCTTTCTCATCGGGTTCCTCCTTGATAATAACCGCGTCATAATCAAAACTGGTTGCTAAAAGCAAGCAGTTGAAAGCTAGATCGACTGATGGCAAAATGCAAGCAGTTTTTTGGAGATCTCTATGGACGCACCTCATCGCTCCGGCTGCCCGATCAATCTGACGCTCGAAATCCTCGGCGACCGCTGGAGCCTGATCATCATCCGCGACATCATGTTCGGCAATCGCCGCCACTTTCGCGAGCTTCTGCAGAATTCGCAGGAAGGCATCGCCTCCAACATCCTCGCCGATCGACTGAAGCGCTTGGTGGAGCGCGGGCTTCTCACCCGTGACGACGATCCGACCCACAAGCAGAAGGCCATCTACAGCCTCACCGAAATGGCGATCGAGCTCGTGCCGCTTTTCGCCCATATGGGCGCCTGGGGCCGCAAGCACCTGCCGGTCTCCGAAGAGCTGTCGATCCGTGCCGAGCTGCTGGAGGATGGCGGGCCGGCGCTCTGGGAGGACTTCATGGAGGAGCTCAGGGCACGGCACCTGGGCAAGGTGTTGCCGCCGGGCACGCCGTCGGTGCTTGGACGACTGACGGATGCTTATTTGGAGGTGGTGGCGCGGAAGAAGAGTGCTTGATCAGCGCTTCCTGAACACAAAACTCGCCGTCCATCCCGTGATCACCGCCAGCAACACCGAAAACATGCCATAGGCAATCGGCTGGCCGTGCGCCGCATCGGTGATGGTCTGCTCTATGCCGGTCTTGATAACGCGCAGCGGCAGGGCTTTTTCGCCGATGAATTTGCCGCTCTTGAAGAGATAGGCGCGCACCGTATGCACGCCGTTCGGTACGTTGGCCGGGAGCCGCAAGGTTGCCTTGAACAGACTGGAGCTGACGAAGCGCACGCCGGCCGGATCGCTTTCATAGAGGCCGCCGGACTGCTGCAATCGCCGGAAGGCCTGCCGGAATTCCGGCACATCGGCGCCGCTACCGACGAAGCCGACCGGGATGAGCGGAATATGATCCGTGCCGATGCCGCGATCATTCAGTTCGAGCGGCGCGGTGATGTTGTCGACGGCCCGCGTGCTCGATAGCGAATAGGCCTGCGGCACATGCTCGAAGGTCATCGAGCGGGTATTGATCCAGATGCCGAAGACCCGCTCCTTCTTGCGCACGGTGGCATTTTCGCGCGGTCCTTCCAGCACGACGACGATGTCATATTGGCCGATCGCCAGAAGCAGCTGGTCGGTATTCCCCAGCGCACCGAAGATCGTCAGATCGGCGCCGGTGAAGTCGGAGGTGATGGCGATTTCGCTGGTCGAGGTGCCGATCTCCATCGTCTCGCGCACCGTCGTCGAGGTGGTCGGCTGATCGAGCAGTACCTGCGCCTTGGCGCTGAACGGCGCAAGCAGGAGGCTGGCGGCGAGGATCAGGCTGTAACGTCTCATCGGCCCGACCCTTCGAGCACGACGGAATAGATATCGGCAGGCGTGACCACCAGCGCGATCAATAGGCGCAGGCCCACGGCAAGCACCAGCAGGCCGAGCAGGGCGCGCAACTGTTCGCCGCGCAGCTTCTGGCCGACACGCACGCCATATTGCGCGCCGATGACGCCCGCTACCATCAGTAGGAAGGCCAGCACGATATCGACGGAATAGTTGGTCGCCGCCTGGACGATGGTGGTGTAGGCGGTGACGAAGATGATCTGGAACAGCGAGGTCCCGACCACGACATTGGTCGGGATGCGCAAGAGATAGATCATCGCCGGCACCATGATGAAACCGCCGCCGACGCCCATGACCGAGGTCAGGATGCCAATGCCGAAGCCGAGGGCGATCACGGGGATGACGCTCAGATAGATCTTCGATTTCTTGAAGCGCATCTTCAGCGGCAGCCGGTGCACCCAGCTATGATGCCCCGGTCTGCGGGGTGCCGCCGGCTCGTTGCGGGCGGCGCGGCGCATCGCATTCAGGCTTTCCCACAGCATCAACCCGCCGATCGTGCCAAGGAAGACCACGTAGAGAAGAGAGATGAAGAGATCGAGCTGGCCGATGCGGCGGAGCAGCGAGAAGATCCAGATGCCGACCGTAGCACCGGAAAGACCGCCGATCAGAAGCACCGATCCGAGCTTCATATCCAGTGTGCCGCGCCTGAAATGGGTGATGGCGCCGGAGATCGACGAGGCGACGACCTGGTTGGCGCCGGTGGCGACGGCGACGACGGGGGGGATATTGTAGAAGATCAGAAGCGGCGTGATCAGAAAGCCGCCGCCAACGCCGAACATGCCGGAGAGAAACCCAACGGCTGCGCCCATGCCGAGAATAATGAAGATATTCACGGACAGTTCTGCGATCGGCAGATAGATCGTCACGGTCTGATCCCAGTTGCAGACATCCGGACGCAAACGAGCGGACGCCTATGGATAATTCCCCATTAAACAGAGGAGCCTAATCTGAAATGATTGCCAGAGCCTTAGGAAAAGCGCTGACATCTCTCAGCTTTTGCAGTCTTCATCCCAACTTAGCGTGGCTTTTTTTGCGATCATGTGACGGTTTTCTTCACGATGCAAAGCTGGCCTGAAGCCGCCATCGGCCTTTTTGTCGTCACAGGCATGTTGCTAGAATTGGCCGAACACGCACAAGTTTAACACATGAGGGATTCGGTTGCGAAAACTTGCTATTTCGATCTTGGTTGCAGCCATGAGCGTCGCATCGGTCGCCGCCGCGCAAGCGGATCGGTCTCTCTTGATCGCCAAGCAGTATGGGGTCGCAACCGGCCTTGCCGCCAATTGCCCAAACCTGACCCTCAACGAGAGCAAGGTGGATGCATTCCTGGATGCCGAGGGCATTCACAGGGTCGACCGCGTCGAGGGCGCGCCATTTCACGAGGCCGTCAGCGAGGCAATCAAATCCGCCGACGATATGATCAGACAATCGCCGGCCGGTAAGAAAAATGACGGCAAGGGCAAGCAGGCTTTCGCCTGCAAGACGCTGCTCGAGGCCGTGCACCGCAACGACAGCGTGCTCAAGGGCTTCCTAGATCCGAAATGAAGCGCGCAACGCTCTAGTTGTTGCGTGCCAGCAATTCCTTGACGACCTTGTCGCTCACCCGGCCGTCCTGCGGCAGGCCGACCGATTTCTGGAAGCTCTTCAGCGCGGCGACCGTCTTCTCGCCCATGGAGCCATCCGGAGCGCCGGCATCGAAGCCGTTGTTATTGAGGATCGCCTGGATATTGCGGATCGCCTTCTTCATGTCGACCGAGGCGGTGTTCACGCCCTTGCCGGTCGTCCATTCCTCGGGGATGTTGGTGCCGTTGGCCCCGGCGTCCAGCGGCTGTACCTTCCAGAGGTCGACCTTGGCGCGGGCGCCTTCAAGCGCGTCCGGCTTCATGGCGTTCGCCACTTCGTCGCGCTTCTGCGCTGCGTCCTTGTCGCCACCCTTGGCGGCGATCGCGAACCATTTGTAGGATTCCTGCAGGTCCTGCGTCACGCCGTTGCCGCGTGCATAGAGAATTGCGAGGTTGAACTGGCTGTCGGAGACGCCGAGATTGGCGGCTTTGATGAACCAGTTCGCCGCCGTCTGATAATCCTGCGGGCCTGCCGTGCCGGAGGCCTCAAGGACGGCCAGGTTGTGCATGGCGCTGGCATTGCCCTGATTGGCGGCCTGCTCGTAATAGCTCTTGGCCTTGGCCAGATCGCGGTCAAGGCCATTGCCCTTCTCGTACATGCTGGCAAGCCGGTACTGCGCCGGCGCGTAGCCCTTGTCGGCGGCAAGCTGATACCAGCTAGCTGCTTGCTTGAGGTCAGCCGTAACGCCCCGGCCATCCGTATAGCGCGCACCGATCTCGAACAGGGCGACGGGATCGCCGGACTTGGCGGCGGCAACCAGCGTCGGCGGCTGGATGCCGTCGGGCACGGTGATCGCGGCGGCTGCGGTGTCAGTGGGTACGAAGGCTGTGGTCTGCTGGGCGGGCGCAGCGCTGCCGGTCGGCGTCAGCGCCTCGCTGGTCTGGTTGCCGTCAAGCGGGGCCGCGGTGGTCAGGTGATCGCTCGTGGGTGCGACAGCCGGGGAGGGTTGTGCCGTTCCGGCGGTACTGTCCGTGGAGGCCTGCGTCGCCGGTGCCTGGCCGGCCGGTGCGCCCGCTGTCGCCTGAGCGTTCGATGCCGGTGTTTGGGCGGCGTCGGTCGCCGAGGTGTGTACGGAGATCTCGGTCGGCGCTTTCTGGCCGCGCGTCAGCGTATTGACCAGCGGGAAAGCCATGATGGCGAGCAGGGCTGCGCCGACGGCGAGCAGGATCGGACGGCGGAAGCGCGAGAATGCGCCGCGCTTCTTGTCGTCGCTCTTGGCGGCGGGAGCCGAACGCTGTGTCTGGTCCACCTCCATTGCGGCGGCCTGCGCGGCGCGGCGGGCGGCGGCGATATAGTCGGCGCGTTCGTTTTCGCTCGGCTGCTTGGCATTGCCGCTGCGCGCCGCATTCTGGCTGGCGCGCACTCGCTCCAGGATCTTCTTGATATCGGGAGCGCCCGCACCCGGCTCGATGAGTTCGTTGGCCTCTTCGGCCGGCATCATGTCGATCGGATCGATCGACGGCGCCGGCTCGATCACGGGCCGGTCGGGCGTGAAGATCGGTTCGGCTTTCTCAGGCGTGAAGAAGCGTTTGCCGAGGCTGGCGAGCAGGCCCGGCTTCACGCCGTCCTTCTTCGCCGCGGCCTTGATCTCTGCCTTGGTAGCGGCATCGATCGCCTGTGCGACGGCGACTTCCCCTGAGGGCTGTATCTCCGCCGGAGCGATGGTGCGGATGATTGGGCCAGCCTGCTGCGGCGCAGCCAAAGGCGGCTTTATCGGCGGGGCTTCGGCTTCGGCGAAGACGTCGCTCTCGAAACTGGCGGCCGGCATGGCAGCCGCCGGCCGGCGATGTTCCATGTGATCCAGCCGGTCAGCGATCTGGAGCAGCGTGCCGTGCAGCGCCTCGAAGGTGCGGTGTGTGCGTTCGTCACTGCTGCGACTGAGGTCTTCGAGATGGCGAAGATCCTCGGCGAGCGCCGTCATCGCCGACATGTCGGAGGCGTGCGCGCTGTTGCCGAAGGTGCCCTCGCGCGAATAGGCCTCGACGACCGCTTCCGCCGCGTGGCGGGCCGCTTCGATGACATATTCGTCATTGGTCGTCATGTACTCTTCGATGGCGCTCATGCGCCGGTCGAAATCGACGGGCATGTGATCGGCGCCGGGGCGCGGCTCGCTCATCAGCAATGTCGAGAGATGGGCGATCTGCTCTTCGAGATGGCGCAAAGCCAGCGTATCTGTCGGCGGCGCGGCGGTGCTGACCTCCAGACGCGCGGCGATATCGGAGAGGCGGCCCTCCAGCCGGCGAACAGCGCCGTCATCTAGGCCGGCTACTGACTGCACCGGATGGGACTCCATCTCATCGATGCGCCGCGCCAGGTAGTCCAGCCGCTCGGCCAGCACATGGTCGACCGATCCATGGTCGAGTGCATCGATCTTGCGCGAGATATCGGCAAGGTAGTTGACCAGTTCCGGCTGCGGTACCGCTCTCTGCGAGCGCTCCATCAGAAGGGACAGCTGATCCAGGCGTTCTTCCAGCCGGGCGACGGTCTTGCTGTTGCCGAGGTCGTCGATCCGCATGGCCAGCGCTTCGAGGCGGTTGGAGAGATCGTCCGACGGCTGCTGGCGTGTAGTATCGCGGCTCATCGTGTCGATCTGGTCGGCGATGCCGCTAATGCGGCCTTCGAGCCGCTGCATGGCCTGGTCTTGCGGCTTCATCATGCCGCCGAGGCTCTCCATGGCGGTGGCGATCGTCAGCAGCTTGTTTTCCAGCGCCCGGACAGCGGGGCTGTCGCCCGTGCTGCCGAGATGCTGCTTGATATCGTCAAGGCGATAGGCAAGTGACACCACTTCGTCCTGCAGGCCGGCGGTATCGATCGCCTGAACCTGGCGCTCGACATGGTGCAGGGACTCTTCGCGGGCAAGCCCGTCCATCAGCGAGCGCAGTTCGTCGAACTCCGCCTTCAAGCCGGTGGTTTCCGGCTGGCCGGGGTGCACCGCGAGCTGGCTGATGCTGTCGGCAAGCCGTGCCATGTCCTCACGCACATCGGCGGCGAAATGCTTGTCCTCGGTATTGTCACGAATATCGCGGATTTCGGCGCGAAGCGCGCTGACCTCGCGGGTAACGCTTTCAGCGATGTCGCGCTTCAGGTCCTGGCGCAGGTTGACCAGCGCCTGGGCGATATCGACCGAGCTTTCGGCGGCGGGCCGCAGGGCCGAGGGCAGCGGCGGGCGGGGGGATTGACGGTCGGCGACGCGCCTGCCAAGCGGCTGTTCGGCCACTGTGCTGTCGTCGCGGCGAGGATGCATGCGCTCGCGGCTGGCCTCCAGCACGCGCTGCCGCTGACGGATTTCGGCGAGGGGATCGGAGCGCAGCTCGGTTTCGGCGCGCTCGGGACGGAGAGGGCGTTCATAGGGGCGGCTTGCATAGGCTTCGCGTTCGGTACGCGGCGCCCGCTCCGGGAGGGGCGCACGGTCCGGCATGGTGCGGCGTTCCGGCACTGCACCATAGCCGCCCGCAACACGCTGGCGCGTATCCTGCGCGGCAGCCGTGCCCATCAGGCCCTCGATGCGTGCTTCCAGCCCTTCGATGGTGCGACTCAGCGCATCCAGCGACGTCCAGTCGCCCGTGCCGGTAGGATTTGATCGCGATCCGCTCATCTTTTGCTCGCCTCGGCCCCGCTCTGGGCCTTCTTGCTGTGCGGGAGGGCGACTCGGCGTTCTCAGCGCAAGATCGCATCCCACCGTTCGGAAAGGGATGATTTGGTAGGCTTTCCTCAGACCGAGCCGCGAAACGGCGCTTCCCCGAACCATATTGATGAAGGAAGCGCGAAGCATCGCTGCTCATCCCGCACAATCTATGAAACGTGGTAAACAACCCGTTAAGTTTTGCCGAAATCTTAACCTTTTATTTCGGTCTTGTTATTGAATATGTTCATGTTCTTATAAATGTGGCGGGCGCGATACCGGTCGGATCCTGCCTTTGTTCCCGATAGCCCGAAATCGACTTCCTCGCTTGCTTAAAAAATCGCACCGTCACTCAAATTTGACGTTTACGCAAACGTCAATATTTTGTAAGACTAGCTCAAAGGCCGGAATACGAGGTCCGGCACCGAATTGGAGGAATTCGAAAAATGCCAGTCTACAAGGCCCCGGTGACCGATACGCTCTTCGTCCTGAACGACGTACTTGGGCTGGAACGCTACAACAATCTGCCGGGCTTTGCCGAGGCCAGCCCCGACATGATCGAGGCGATCGTCGGCGAGGCTGCGAAGCTGGCGGAAGAGGTGCTTTTCCCGCTGAATTATTCCGGCGATCAGGAAGGCTGCGTGCGCCACGACGACGCCACGGTCTCGACGCCGAAGGGTTTCAAGCAAGGGTATCAGGCCTATTGCGAAGGCGGCTGGATCGGCCTTGCCGTGCCGGAAGAGTTCGGCGGGCAGGGGCTTCCCTATACGTTGCACGCCGCCGTCGGCGAATATACCTCCGCCGCCAACATGTCGCTGATGATGTATCCCGGCCTGACGCAGGGCGCGATCGCCGCGATCCTCGTGCATGGTTCCGACGAGCAGAAGCGCACCTATCTCCCGAAGATGGTCGAGGGCACATGGTCCGGCACCATGAACCTTACCGAGCCGCATTGCGGCACCGATCTCGGCCTGCTGCGCACCAAGGCAGTGCCGCAAGGTGACGGCAGCTACAAGATTTCCGGCCAGAAGATCTTCATCTCCGCCGGCGAACATGACATGACCGACAATATCGTCCATCTGGTGCTTGCCCGCATCGAGGGCGCGCCGGAAGGCACCAAGGGCATCTCGCTGTTCATCGTGCCGAAATACATGGTGAAGGAAGACGGCTCGCTCGGCGCCCGCAACCCGGTTTCCTGCGGCGCCATCGAGCACAAGATGGGCATTCACGGCAACGCCACCTGCGTCATGAACTATGACGAGGCGACCGGCTTCCTCATCGGCGCCGAGAACAAGGGCCTCAACGCCATGTTCGTGATGATGAACGAGGCACGCCTCGGTGTCGGTCTGCAGGGTCTGTCGATCGCCGAGATCGCTTACCAGAATGCCGCCGCCTATGCCCGCGACCGCATCCAGGGCCGCTCGCTCTCCGGCCCGAAGGCGCCGGACAAGAAGGCAGACCCCATCATCGTCCATCCCGATATCCGCCGCACGCTGATGACCATCCGCGCCTTCAACGAGGCCGGCCGCGCCTTCCTGCTCTGGACGGCGCTGAAGTCTGACATCGCTCATCGCTCTGAGGACGAAAAGGAGCGGCAGGCCGCCGACGATATTCTCGGTCTGGCGACGCCGATCCTCAAGGGCGTCCTCACCGACAAGGGCTTCGATCATGCCGTCATGGCGCAGCAGGTCTTTGGCGGCCACGGCTATATCGAAGAGCATGGCATGAGCCAGTATGTTCGCGATGCCCGCATCACCATGATCTATGAGGGCGCCAATGGCATCCAGGCGCTCGATCTCGTCGGCCGCAAGCTGGCGTTGAATGGCGGTCGCGCCGTCATGGCTCTGTTCAAGGAAATCGGCGATTTCTGCGAGGAGAACCGCAACGACGAGCAGCTGGGTTTCTTCACCAAGCACCTGAAGAAGGGCTTGAACGACGCCCAGGCCGCGACCATGTGGTTCATGCAGAATGCCATGGCCAAGCCCGACAATGCCGGCGCCGGCTCGACCGACTACATGCACCTCTTCGGCCTCGTCGTCCTCGGCTATATGTGGGCGAAGATGGCAAAGGCGGCGCAGGATGGCCTTGCGAACGGCGACACCGCGCGCGAGGATTATCTGAAGAACAAGCTTGTCACGGCACGGTTCTACATGGAGCGCATCATGCCGGAAACGGCACTGCGCAAGGCCCGCATCGAAGCCGGCGCCGACACGATGATGGAACTGGCCGCGGAAGCGTTTTGATGGGAATCCCCTTCTCCCCTTGGGGAGAAGGTGCCCGAAGGGCGGATGAGGGAGCGAGGAGCAGAGCTCCGAGGCCTTGAGCGGCAAGCGAAAGGCAGCCTTACGGTGCAACGCCCCCTCAACCTGCGCTAACGCGCATCCTTCTCCCCGGCGGGGAGAAGGTGGGTAATGAATACAACGGCGCTTGCCGCCGCAGGGAGATGAGACATGACTGAGGTTTTCATTTACGACCATGTGCGTACGCCGCGCGGGCGCGGCAAGAAGGATGGATCGCTGCACGAAGTGCCGTCCGTCCGTCTGGCCGCCAAGACGCTCGAGGCGATCCGCGATCGCAATGGGCTCGACACCGGGACGGTGGACGACATCATCATGGGCTGCGTCGATCCGGTCATGGAAGCCGGCGCCGTCATCCCGAGGGGCGCTGCCTTCGAAGCGGGCTACTCCACCAAAGCGCCCGGCATGCAGATCTCGCGCTTCTGCGCTTCCGGGCTCGATGCCGTGAATTTCGGCGCGGCCAAGATCGCACAAGGGGCTGACGATATCGTCATTGCCGGCGGCGTCGAGAGCATGTCGCGCGTCGGTCTCGGCATGTCCGGCGGCGCCTGGTTCATGGACCCGTCGGTCAATTTTCCGGCCTATTTCATGCCGCAGGGCGTCTCCGCCGATCTGATCGCCACCAAATACGGCTTCTCCCGTGATGACGTCGACGCCTATGCGGTCGAAAGCCAGAAGCGGGCGGCGAATGCCTGGGAGAAGGGCTATTTCAAGAATTCCGTCGTGCCGGTGAAGGATATCAACGGCCTGACCATTCTTGACCGCGACGAGCATATGCGCCCCGGCACCGACATGCAGGCGCTGGCTTCCCTTAATCCGTCCTTCCAGATGCCCGGCGAGATGGGCGGCTTCGAAGCTGTCGGCATCCAGGCGCATCCGGAAGTCGAGCGCATCAATTATGTGCATCACGCCGGCAATTCCTCGGGGATCGTTGATGGCGCCGCTGCCGTGTTGCTCGGTTCCAAGGCGGGCGGTAAGAGCATGGGGCTGAAGCCGCGCGGCCGCATCAAGGCCTTCGCCAATATCGGCTCCGACCCGGCGCTGATGCTGACCGGCCCGGTCGACGTCACGGAAAAGCTCCTGAAGCGCACCGGCATGTCGCTTGCCGATATCGATCTGTTCGAGCTCAACGAAGCCTTTGCCGCCGTCGTGCTGCGCTACATGCAGGCTTTCGAGATTTCGCATGACAAGATCAACGTCAATGGTGGCGCCATCGCCATGGGCCATCCGCTGGGCGCCACCGGCGCGATGATCCTCGGCACGGTGCTGGACGAGCTGGAACGCCGCGATCTGAACGTGGCACTGGTCACGCTCTGCATCGGCGCCGGCATGGGCACGGCCACGATCGTCGAACGCGTCTGAGGGAGGGGAAAGCAATGGCTTACACAAATTTCACCATCGAGACCGACGCAGACGGCATCGCACTCGTCACCTGGGACATGCCCGGCAAATCCATGAACGTCTTCACCTCCGAGGTGATGGACGAGCTGAATGCCATCATCGACGCGACTGTTGCCGACGCGGCGGTCAAGGGCGTCGTCTTTACCTCCGGCAAGTCCTCCTTCTCCGGCGGCGCTGATCTCTCGATGATCAAGTCGATGTTCTCTTTCTATCAGGATGAGAAGGCGAAGGAGCCGGCCGGCGCCGCGCAAAAACTTTTCGATCTCGTCGGCCGTATGACGGGCCTGTTCCGCAAGCTGGAAACCTGTGGCAAGCCGTGGGTATCGGCCATCAACGGCACCTGCATGGGCGGTGCCTTTGAGCTGTCGCTCGCCTGCCATGGCCGCGTTGCCTCCAGCGCCAAGAGCGTCAAGATCGCACTGCCCGAAGTCAAGGTCGGCATTTTCCCCGGCGCTGGCGGCACGCAGCGTGTGTCACGGCTGACGGATGCGCAGTCCGCCCTGCAGATGATGACCACCGGCCAGTCGCTGACGGCGGTGCGCGCCAAGGCGATGAACCTGGTGCATCAGGTGGTCGAGCCGGATCAGCTGATCCCGGCTGCCAAGCAGATGATCAAGGACGGGCTGAAGCCGGTCGCACCCTGGGACGAAAAGGGCTTCAAGGCGCCCGGCGGCGGCATCTGGACGCCGGCTGCTGCGCAGCTCTGGCCGGCCGCACCGGCTATCCTTCGCCGCGAAACCTCGGGCAA
Organism: Rhizobium sp. GW821-FHT14E12; assembly: GCF_058803745.1. NCBI lineage: Bacteria > Pseudomonadati > Pseudomonadota > Alphaproteobacteria > Hyphomicrobiales > Rhizobiaceae > Rhizobium > Rhizobium sp. GW821-FHT14E12. The sequence goes on along the minus strand of NZ_JBXAPH010000006.1, from coordinate 187,234 downwards.
TTACCCGGCAGCGCTCGCCATTCTCAAATGCGTCTATGAAGGCCTGCAAGTCCCCTTCGACACCGGCCTGAAGATCGAGCAGCGCTATTTCACCCAGGTGCTGCAGACCACCGAAGCCTATTCGATGATCCGCTCGCTGTTCATCTCCATGCAGGAACTCGGCAAGGGCGCCCGCCGTCCGGCCGGACAGCCGAAAACGGTGCTGAAGAAAGTCGGCGTCGTCGGCGCGGGCTTCATGGGCGCCTCCATCGCTTATGTCACTGCCGCCGCCGGCTTGCCCGTCACCCTGATCGACCGCGATCTGGAGGCTGCCGGCAAGGGCAAGAGCGTTGGCGAAGGTCTGGTGAAGGATGCAATTGGTAAGGGAAGGCTGACGCAGGAAGATGGCGCAGCGCTACTCTCTCGCATCACGCCATCTGCCACCTACGCCGATCTCAGCGATGCCGATCTCGTCATCGAAGCGGTGTTCGAGGATCGTGAAGTGAAGAAGGCGGTCATCGAGGCGGTCGAAGCCGTGCTGCCGGAAGGCGCCATCTTTGCCTCCAACACCTCGACGCTGCCGATCTCCGGCCTTGCGAAGAACTCCAAGCGTCCCGCTGATTTCATCGGCGTCCATTTCTTCTCGCCGGTCGAGAAGATGATGCTGACCGAAGTCATCCTTGGCAAGGAAACGGGCGACCGTGCGCTTGCCGTGGCGCTCGACTATGTCGCCGCGATCAAGAAGACGCCGATCGTCGTCAATGATACTCGCGGCTTCTTCGTCAATCGCTGCGTCTTCCGCTACATCCATGAAGCCTATGACATGCTGATCGAAGGCGTGCCGCCGACAATGATCGAAAACGCTGCGAAAATGGCCGGCATGCCGGTCGGCCCGCTGGCGCTGAACGACGAAGTCGCCATCGATCTATCCTATAAGATCCTGAAAGCGACCGTCGCCGATCTCGGCGAGAAAGCCGTCGACCCGCGTCACATGCAGCTGGTCAGCGGTCTTGTGGAGGGCGAGGGTCGCCTCGGCCGGAAGAATTCCAAGGGCTTCTACGATTACCCACCGAAGCCGGCTAAGAAATCGCTTTGGCCGGGCCTGAAGGACCTCTATCCGCAGAAGAAGGCGGACGAGATCGATGTCACCGTGTTGAAGCAGCGCTTCCTCGCCACCATCGCGCTGGAAGCCGCCCGCACCATGGAAGAGGGCATCGTCACCGATCCGCGCGAAGCCGATGTCGGCTCCATCCTCGGCTTCGGTTTCGCCCCCTATACCGGCGGCGCGCTCTCCTACATCGACGGCATGGGCGTCAAAGCCTTCGTGAGCCTCTGCGAAACACTGGCCAAGACCTACGGTCCGCATTTCGCGCCGACGGCACTTCTCAAGGACATGGCGGCTAAGGGCGAGACGTTTTACGGACGGTTCGATCCGTATGGCGTGAAAGCTGCTGCCTGAGGATCGATTTCTTTCGAGCATAAAAGAGGGCCGTTCCCGCCGGGAGCGGCCCTTTTCGTTTGTCTGCGATTTTGAGGATCACCCTTTCGCTGCGGATAGGAGGGCGCCTTATCCAGAAGCCGCCACCTTTTCCCTTCCGGCCCACAGAGCCAGCACACCGCTGCCCACCAGCAGCAGGATGGCGATCGCGTAGATGTCTGTGGTTTCCGTATATCCCACGGCCTTTGACAGGAAGCCGGCGAGGATGGCGGGGAGGCTGAAGGCGAGGTAGCTCTGAATGTAGTAGGCCGAGAGCAGGCCGGCGCGTTCGTCGGGCTTGGCGAGAGGCATGATGCTGCGCACGGCGGCGACGAAATTGGTGCCGAGGCCGGCGCCGGCGATCAGTGTGCCACCGATCAGGACCGGTACTTGAGCCATATGTACGCCGGCGACGATGGTGAGAATGCCGAGCGTCATGGTTGATATCCCGAACGTCAGCGTCGTTGCCGCTGGTTTTTTACGCAGCAAGAATACAGTCGTCGCAGCGCTGATCGTCAGTGCGGCAACCACTGAGCCGCCGACGAGAGGTGCGGTGCTGCCTGTTGTGGTACTCACCAGCGATGGGACCAGTGAGAGATAAAAGCCGGCCAAGGCCCAGACCGCAATATTGATCGGCGTTAGCGCGAGCAGCGTTCGGCGAGCCTGCGGCGGCACGATCACCTCAGGCTTCAGCGAGGCAAAAAGGCCAGCCCTGCGTTGCGTCGTTTCCGGCACTCTCCATAGCAAAGCGGCCTGCGCCACGAGAAGGACGAGCACGATGGCATAGACGAGGAACATCGGCTCCGGCGCATATTGCACCAGGGCGCTGGTGCCGATCGCGCCGATCGCCATGCCTGTCAGAGGCGCGATGCTGTTGGTGATCGAACCCTTGGCCGGATCGAGATCGACAAGGGCGGCGCCGATCGAGCTTGCCGCCGCACCCGTGGCAAAGCCTTGTACGATGCGGGAGGCGATCAGCCAATTCGGACCATCGGCCATTAAAAATAGCGCCATCGCCACCATATTGAGGATGAGCGAGGCAAAGACCACCGGCCGGCGCCCGAGGTGATCGGAAATCGAGCCGACGATCAGCAGCGAGAGGAGGAGCGCGAAGGCATAGACGGCGAAGATTACCGTGATCAGTATCGGCGAGAAGGTAAAGGCCTGCTGATAGATGCGGTAGAGCGGCGTTGGCGCAGAGGAGGCGGCAAAGAAGGTGGCGCTGGTGGCGGCATAAAAGAGCGGCGCTAACCGTCTGCCGAGCGGGTTCTGTGAATTGGCGGTGGATTCGATCGTAGTCATCGCCTATATCCTGCCTTAAAGCTAAGATGTTGCGTTAGGTTGGATATAGTGTCTCGCGTAACTAAAAGCAAATAATTTGCGTTAGTGGCGTGTCACTGTTTGCACACACCACCGGCAGCAAAGGGAAAGATTGGCATAGTTCATGGTTTCCAGGGAAAATCCGCGTCCGGGTGGGCGCAGCGCCAGGGTTCAGGCCTCGGTGCATCAGGCGGTTCGCGATATGCTGGCCGTGATGGACCGCGCAGAGGTAACGATCCCGCTGATCGCTCAACGCGCCAATGTGACGCCGTCGACGATCTATCGCCGTTGGGGTGATTTGCAGGAGCTGTTGGCCGACGTCGCCGCGTCGCGCCTGCAGCCGGAGACGGAACCGGCGGAGATCGGTAGCGTTCGCGCGGACCTGCAGGCGTGGACCGAGCAATATGCCGATGAAATGTCCTCCGGCGCGGGGCGTGAGATGATCCGGGATATCCTGTCGGTGCCGGATACGGCCAATGCGGAAAAATGCAGCGGCTACACGCAGCAGCAATTGCGCGTCCTCATCGCCCGGGCGCAGGAGCGGGGAGAGCCGTTCCCAACACTTATCGAACTGATGGATTACGTCATCTCGCCGATCATGTACCGGATCCTCTTCGAGCAGCCACCGAGCAACGATTGCGTTCGCGGGCTGATCTCGCGGGTGATGCCGGAGGCCGTGGCCAAATCCTGAAGCAACGGTCTGGTCCCAGCGAATCACTCGCCGTCAGCACTGACGTCTTTTCATCGTTTTGGTTGTGTTACCTGCAACTGACGAACAAGTAAGCCTGCGACCGCACTTTAAGATTGCTTCATTCGAGCAGTTAGCGTGGGATATACGCTCGCGCGTTAACCATCATGTTAGTTCGCTATTGAAAAATAATACAAAAGATGGTGCTAATAGTTAACGATGAATTCAATGGCAACGCAAAGGGGACTACTCAATGCTGAATGAATTCAAGGCATTTATCGCCAAAGGCAATGTCATGGATCTCGCGGTCGGCGTGATCATCGGCGGCGCCTTCGGAGGTATCGTAAAATCACTGGTTGATGATATCATCATGCCAATCGTCGGCGCGATTTTCGGCGGCTTCGATTTCTCGAATTACTTTCTCGGCCTCTCCTCGGCGGTCAACGCCCCGACGCTGGCCGGTGCCCGTGCACAGGGTGCTGTTCTCGCTTACGGTAGCTTCATCACCGTCCTCATCAACTTCCTGATCCTCGCCTGGATCATCTTCATGATGGTCAAGGGCGTGAACACGCTGCGGGCGCAGGTCGAGCGCAAGGACAACACGCCTGCCGCGGCACCACCGCCGCCGGCTGATGTGCAGCTGCTCACCGAAATTCGCGATCTTCTTGCCAAGCGCTAAGTCGCCTCGTTAGATCTGTTCTTCAAAAGCCCCGGCCCGACAAAGGCCGGGGCTTTATTCATCACGGAAATCGATCGGTCGCTAAGGCAAAGTCATAGGATTTCGCAGCCATTCTGCTCTATGAAAGCGAAAACCGGAGACTTTGAATGTCGATTTTGAATAGCCTTAGCCCGCGCGCGCTTGCTGCGCCTGAAAGCGGGATCGTTGAAGTCGTGAATTACGCTCGTGGCCGCGATGGCCTGCTGCCGCTGTGGGTCGGCGAGGGCGATCTGCCGACGCCGGATTTCATCAATCGCGCCGCCATGGCCTCGCTCAACGCCGGCGAAACCTTCTACACCTGGCAACGCGGCATTCCGGAACTGCGCCAGGCCCTATCGGCCTACTACGCCCGGCATTTCGATGTCTCCCTGCCGATGGAGAATTTCTACGTCACCGGCTCGGGCATGCAGGCGATCCAGCTGTCTGTGCAGGCGATCACCTCGCCCGGCGATGAGATGGTTTATCTCACGCCCGCCTGGCCGAATATCGCGGCGGCGCTCGAGATCGCCGGCGCCCGCTCGGTCGGCGTGCCGCTGCAATTCGAAAATGGTAAGTGGACACTCGATCTCGAGCGCCTGAAGGCGGCGATCACGCCGAGGACCAAGGGCCTGTTCATCAACACGCCGTCGAACCCGACCGGCTGGACGGCGACGCACCAGGACTTGTCCGATATCCTGGCGCTCGCCCGCGAGCACGGCCTCTGGATCATGGCCGACGAAATCTACGCGCTTTACTATTATGCCGGTGGCCGTGCGCCCTCCTTCCTCGACATCAAGGAAGCCGACGACAAGATCATGTTCGTCAATTCCTTCTCGAAGAATTGGTCGATGACCGGCTGGCGCGTCGGCTGGATCGTCGCACCGGCCGAGATTGGTCAGGTGATGGAAAACCTCGTGCAGTACTCGACCTCCGGCGTGGCGCAGTTCATGCAGAAGGGGGCGGTTGCCGCACTGAACGACGGCGATGATTTCGTCCGTTCCAACATCGCCAAGGCCACCCGCTCGCGCGATATTCTCTGCGATGCCCTGCTCGCCACCAACCGCGTCCAGACGCTGAAGCCGGATGGCGCGCTTTACGCCTTTCTGAAGATCGACGGCGTCACCGACAGCCGCAAGGCCGCCATCGACATCGTCGACAAGACCGGCGTCGGCCTCGCACCCGGAACGGCCTTCGGCCAGGGTGGCGAACTCTTCCTGCGCGCCTGCTTCCTGCGCGATCCGGCACAGGTGGCGGACGCCGCGGATCGGTTGAGCCGGTATGTTTTGAGTTTGTGAGCCCACAGGCTTGCTGGCAGATGAATTAACAAAACCCGGCCGCTGAGCCGGGTTTTTTGCGTATTTGGCCGAGATCACTAAAATCCCACCAATCCCGGAAAACCCCTCCTAACCATAGCAACAAACTTCCCCTGCCGGCGGCCCACCCAACGCGCGTTTTTAATCAAATCGCACGAATGAAACCCTCATATATCCCCTGCTTAAGACTTGGCGGGGACGCGAAGAATGACGGTGTTGGTGACGGGCGGAGCCGGCTATATCGGCAGCCATATGGTCTGGAAATTGCTGGATGCCGGCGAGGACGTCGTGGTCGTCGACCGCCTGTCCACCGGTTTTCGCTGGGCTGTTCCTTCGGCCGCGCGCTTCTATCTCGGTGATGCCGCCGATGAGGCCCTGTTACAGACGATCTTTGCCGAAAACGATATCGACGCCATCATTCACTTTGCCGGATCCTCGGTCGTGCCGGCCTCGATCGAAGACCCGCTTGGCTATTATGAGAACAATACCGGCAAGACACGCACCCTGATGAGTGCGGCGATCAGGGCCGGTATTCGCCATTTCGTCTTTTCGTCCACCGCCGCGGTCTATGGCTCGCAGCCCGCCGATAGACCGGTGAAGGAAAGCGCGCCCTTGCTGCCGGAAACGCCCTATGGTCAGTCCAAGTTGATGTCGGAGCTGATGCTCCGCGATGCCGCCGCCGCTTACGATTTCCGCTATGTGGCGCTGCGCTATTTCAACGTCGCCGGCGCCGATCCGCAGGGCAGGGCAGGGCAATCGACCGATGGCGCCACCCATCTGGTCAAGGTTGCCTGCGAGGCAGCACTCGGCCGCCGCCGTCAGGTGGAGATCTACGGTACCGACTATCCGACGCATGATGGCACCGGCGTACGTGACTATATCCATGTCTCCGATCTCGTCGACGCGCATCTGATGGCGCTGCGGCATCTGCGAAGCGGCGGGCGGCCGCTTGTCGCCAATTGCGGCTATGGCTTGGGATATTCGGTGCTGGATGTGCTGAACATGGTCATGCGCGTCCATGGCCGAGCCTTTCGGATCCACATGGCGCCGCGCCGGCCGGGCGACACCGCCAGCGTCGTCGCCGACGCCACGCTCGCCCATCGCGAGCTGGGCTGGACGCCAAAGTATAATTGCTTGGAAACGATCGTGCGCTCGTCGCTGGAATGGGAGCTTCAGCTCGCCGACAGAGCCGGTTTCGATGCCAGCGGCTTACGCAAGGTTTTCGCGGCACCGAGCCTCTGATATCGGATATTTAAGCTGATCCGTGGCCAAGAAAGGCCGGCGCATTGCGCTGCACCGCTTCCATCAGAAAATCGATGACGGTGCGCACGCGCGGCGACTGGCGCAGGTCGCGGTGGCAGGTGATCCAATAGTGACGCTTCAGGTCGACGTCCCTAGGCAGCACCATCTGCAGATCCGGATGCCGGCAGGCAATGAAGAACGGCAGGACGCAGAGCCCAAGCCCGTTTTTCGTTGCCGTCAATTGCGCGAAGATGCTGGAACTCTGGAATTGCGGCTTGATGCGCGGATGGATCTCGCCGAGATAGTCGAGGCCGGGCGCGAAGATCATGTCTTCGATATAGCCGATGAAGTCATGGTCCGGCAGATCGTTGCGGCTTTCGACCGGCGGGTGACTGGCAAGGTAGTCCCGCGATCCGTAGACCTGCAGATGATAGTCGGTCAGTTTCTCGGTGAAGTAGGGGCCGGCTTTTGGCGGGTCGAGCACGACGACGATATCGGCTTCCTTGCGCGACAGCGACATGATCTGCTGGATCGTCACCAGCTCCAGCGAGATGTTCGGATAGCGCGCGGTGAACTCCGGCAGCATGGTGGTGAAGAAGAAATTGGAAATACCTTCCGGCGCGCTGATGCGCACGACGCCGCGCTGCGCAGCCGAGCCGACAGTCAGGTCCGCCCGCAGCCGCTCGGTTTCCTGCTCCATCCGCTCGGCCGTGTCGATGAAGCGCTGGCCCATGCCGGTCAGCACGTAGCCGCGCGGATTGCGCTCGAAGAGCTTGACCTTCAAGGCGAATTCCAGCCGGTCGATGCGGCGCGAGACGGTGGCGTGGCTGCTGCGCAATTGTCGCGCGGCGGTCGAAAGCTGCCCCGTCCTCGCCACGGCCAGGAAGAACTGCAGATCGTCCCAGGTGAAATGCGGCGCGCTCTTCATATCTCCCTTTCTGTTCAAAAATGAACAGACCTTGTTTGGAATTAGTTCCAAACATCGCTTGCGTCAACGCGCGATTTCCGTGATCTTGAATGTTAGGAAAGTCGTTTTGAGGAGAACGGCTCGCCAAATTTGAACAGATTGATGTTTGCCAAATCTCTGGGAGGAGAGGATATGCGAAAGAGTCTCATTGCATCCCTGGCACTTCTGCTTGCATCCGGCACCGCGGCTTTCGCTGCCGGCGCGTCGGACGGCGTGGTGAAGATCGGTATCCTGAACGACCAGTCGGGCGTTTATGCCGACTTCGGCGGCAAGTCCTCGGTGGAAGCGGCCAAGATGGCCGCGGAGGATTTCGGCGGCAAGGTGTTGGGCGTGCCGATCGAGATCATCAATGCCGATCACCAGAACAAGCCGGATATCGCCTCCAACATTGCGCGGCAATGGTATGACCAGGATAAGGTCGATGCCATCATGGAGCTGACGACCTCGTCGGTCGCGCTGGCCGTGCAGGCCGTCGCCAAGGAAAAGAAGAAGATCGACATCGTCACGGGCGCTGCGACCACCGATCTCACCGGCAAACAATGCTCGCCCTATGGCTTCCACTGGGCCTATGACACGCATGCGCTGGCCGTCGGCACCGGCGGCGCGCTGGTGAAGCAAGGTGGCGACACCTGGTTCTTCCTGACCGCCGACTATGCCTTCGGCTATTCGCTGGAGCAGCAGACCGGGGATTACGTCAAGGCAAGCGGCGGCAAGATCCTCGGCTCGGTGCGTCATCCGCTGTCGACCAACGACTTCTCGTCCTTCCTGCTGCAGGCGCAATCGTCCGGCGCCAAGGTCATCGGCCTTGCCAATGCCGGCCTCGACACGGCGAATGCCATCAAGCAGGCATCGGAATTCGGCATCACCCAGGGCGGCCAGCATCTGGCGGCGCTGCTCTTCACGCTTGCCGAAGTCCACGGCCTCGGCCTGCAGGCGGCGCAGGGGCTGACGCTGACCGAGGGCTATTACTGGAACCTCGACGACAAGAGCCGCGAGTTCGGCAAGCGCTTCTTCGCCCGCACCGGCAAGATGCCGAACATGATCCATGCCGGCACCTATTCTGCCGTGCTGCAATATCTGAAGGCCGTGCAGAAGGCCGGCACTGACGACACCGAAGCGGTCGCCAAGGAACTACATGAAATGCCGGTGGACGACGTCTTCGGCCGTGGCGGCACGGTCGGCGCCAACGGCCGCATGATCCACGACATGTATTTGCTCCAGGTCAAAAAGCCCGAAGAGAGCAAGGAGCCGTGGGACTATTACAACGTGCTGGCGACGATCCCCGGCAAGGAAGCCTATATCGATCCGGCCAAGAGCGGCTGCGATCTGGTCAAGCCATGACCACGCGGGCGACCTGATGGCGATGTCTGCGACAGAGCAACAGGAAGTGCCACGGGTGGTCTTGTCCGCCCGTGGTCTTCGCCGGGATTTCGGCGGCTTCACGGCCGTCAAGAATGTCGATCTCGATGTGCATGACGCCAGCGTTCACGCCCTGATCGGCCCGAACGGCGCCGGCAAGACGACGGTCTTCAACCTGCTCACCAAGTTCCTGCAGCCGACGCATGGCACCATTACCCTGCTCGGCACCGATATCACTCGAACGAAGCCGGACAAGGTGGCGCGCATGGGACTGGTGCGCTCCTTCCAGATCTCCGCCGTCTTTCCGCATCTGACCGTGCTCGACAATGTCCGCGTCGCCCTACAGCGGCCGAACAATCTGGCGCATCAATTCTGGCTGTCGGTCTCGGCATTGGCGAGCCTTGATGACCGCGCCGAGCAACTGCTCGCGGCCGTCGGCCTGACGAAGGAGCGCGATGCCGTCGCCGCCGATCTCTCCTATGGTCGCAAGCGCGTGCTGGAGATCGCAACGACGCTGGCGCTCGATCCAAAGGTGCTCTTGCTTGATGAACCGATGGCCGGCATGGGGCTGGAGGACGTCAACACCGTCTCCGCCATCATCCGGGAGGTGGCGCGCACCCGCGCGGTGCTGATGGTCGAGCACAATCTCTCCGTCGTCGCCAATATCTGCCACCACGTTACGGTGCTGCAACGCGGCGAGATCCTTGCCGCCGGCGATTACGCCACGGTCAGCCAAGACCCGCGCGTTCGCGAGGCCTATATGGGCACGGAGGAGGACTGACGATGGCGGCGCTGCTCGAAGTCCAGGGCCTCAATGCCTGGTATGGCGAAAGCCACATATTGCATGGCGTCGACATGAAGATCGCCGAGGGCGAGACCATCACCATCCTCGGCCGCAATGGCGTCGGCAAGACGACAACGCTGCGCACCATCGTCGGCATCGTCCGGGCGCGCAAAGGCAAGATCGCCTTTGCCGGCGCCGACATGATGCAGGTGCCGCTGCACAAGACGGCGCATAAAGGCATCGGCTTCGTGCCGGAGGAGCGTGGAATTTTCTCGACGCTCACTGTCCATGAAAACCTGATGCTGCCGCCAGTCGTGGCCGCGGGCGGTATGACCGTGGACGAGATTTTCGAGCTGTTTCCCAATCTGCACGAGCGCCGCAACAGCCCCGGCACCAAGCTCTCCGGCGGCGAGCAGCAGATGCTCGCCATGGCCCGCATCCTGCGTACCGGCGTCCGCATGCTGCTGCTTGATGAACCAACGGAAGGGCTAGCCCCAGTCATCGTCCAGCGCATCGGCGAAGTGTTGCGGAAGCTGAGGGAGCGCGGCATGACCATTTTGTTGGTCGAGCAGAACTTCCGCTTCGCCAGCCGTATCGCCGATCGCTTCTATCTGATGGACCATGGCCAGATGGTCGCGGAATTTCCGGTCGGCGAATTGCCGGAGCGCATGGGCATGCTGCACAAGGTTCTGGGGGTTTGACGCCATGACCACGATATTCGGCATTCCGCTCCAGGCGCTTCTCGGTCAATTGCTGATCGGGCTGATCAACGGTTCCTTCTATGCGCTCTTGAGCCTCGGGCTTGCGATCATCTTCGGCATGCTGCGGGTGATCAATTTCGCCCATGGCGCTTTCTACATGCTCGGGGCCTTCACCGCCTATCTGCTGCTCGCCTATGCCGGTATCGGCTATTGGCCGGCGCTGGTGCTGGCGCCGCTGATCGTCGGCCTGTTCGGCGCCGTGGTCGAGCGATTATGCCTGCGGCAGCTCTACAAGATCGACCCGCTTTATGGCCTGCTCTTCACCTTCGGCATGGCGCTGACCATCGAGGGCACATTCCGCTATCTCTATGGTTCCTCGGGCCAGCCCTATGCGGTGCCGGCAGCACTGGCGGGCGCGAAGAACATCGGTTTCATGTTCCTGCCGGTCTATCGCGGCTGGGTGGTCATCGCCTCGCTCGTGGTCTGCATCGGCACCTGGCTGCTGATCGAAAAGACCAAGCTCGGCGCTTATCTGCGCGCCGCGACGGAAAATTCGGTGCTGGTGCAGGTCTTCGGCGTCAACGTGCCGGTGCTGCTGACGCTGACCTATGGTTTCGGTGTGGCGCTTGCGGCCTTTGCCGGCGTGCTGGCGGCACCCATCTACCAGGTCTCGCCGCTGATGGGATCGAACATGATCATCATCGTCTTCGCCGTCGTGGTCGTCGGCGGCATGGGCTCGATCATGGGCGCCATCGTCACCGGCTATATGCTTGGTGTCGCCGAGGGCCTGACCAAGGTCTTCTATCCGGAAGCTTCCAACATCGTCATCTTCGTGATCATGGCGATCGTGCTGCTCCTCAGGCCCGCGGGCCTCTTTGGTCGGGATGTGTGACATGACGGATATCAGTTCGCCCAAATCCAGTACACGCCCCGCATTGACAGTGCAAAAGCTGCTGCTGCTTGCCGGCCTCGTCATTCTGATCTGGGTACCGTTCTTCATCTACCCGATCTTCGTCATGAAGGTGCTCTGCTTCGCGCTGTTTGCCTGCGCCTTCAACTTGCTGCTTGGCTATACCGGCCTCCTGTCCTTCGGCCACGCCACCTTCTTCGGTGGCGCGGCCTATTTCACAGCGCATGCGGTGAAGGAATGGGGCCTGCCGCCGGAACTAGGCATATTGATCGGCGTCGGCGGCGCGGCGCTGCTCGGCCTGATCATGGGGTTCGTGGCCATCCGTCGTCAGGGTATCTATTTCTCCATGATCACCCTGGCGCTCTCCTACATGTTCTATTTCTTCTGCCTGCAGGCGGAGTTCACCAAGGGCGAGGACGGCATCCAATCGGTGCCGCGCGGCTATCTCTTCGGCGTTCTCGATCTGAACAACGCGTTCAACATGTATTACTTCGTGCTGGCGGTGTTCATCATCGGCGTGCTGATCATCTGGCGTTTCATCAATTCGCCCTTCGGTATGATCCTGAAATCGATCCGCGAAAACGAGCAGCGGGCGATTTCGCTCGGCTATTCCGTGGCGCGCTACAAGCTCGGTGCCTTCGTCATGTCGGCGGCTCTCGCGGGGCTTGCCGGTGCGGTCAAGGCGCTGGTCTTCCAGTTTGCGACGCTCACTGATGTCGCCTGGCAGATGTCCGGCGAGGTGATCCTGATGACCCTGCTTGGCGGCATCGGCACTTTGATCGGCCCGCTCTTCGGCGCCGGCCTGGTGGCGACGCTGGAAAACTATCTCGCCACCTCGGATTTTCCCGTCACCATCATCACCGGCATCGTCTTCATGGTCTGCGTCCTACTCTTCCGCCGTGGCATCATCGGCGAGTTCTACGCATCGCGGCTGGGACGGAAGCTGGGATTTGAATATCGACGTTAAGCTGGCAGAACATGGATCGCTTCGACTACATCATCATCGGCGCCGGCAGTGCCGGCTGCGTGCTGGCTAACCGGCTATCGGCGGACCGCAACACCAGGGTGCTGCTGTTGGAGGCAGGGGGCAGTGACAATTATCACTGGATCCATATCCCGGTTGGCTACCTCTATTGCATCAACAATCCCCGTACCGATTGGTGCTTTACCACCACGCCGGAGGAGGGGCTGAACGGCCGCGCGCTGAACTATCCGCGCGGCAAGGTGCTGGGCGGCTGCTCCTCGATCAACGGCATGATCTATATGCGCGGTCAGGCGCGCGACTACGATCTCTGGCGGCAACTCGGTTGCGCCGGCTGGGGATGGGATGATGTGCTGCCCTATTTCGTGAAGTCCGAAGATCATTACCGAGGCAAGGACGAGATGCACGGCGCCGGCGGCGAATGGCGAGTGGAGAAGGCCCGCGTGCGCTGGGCCGTGCTCGACGCCTTCCAGGCGGCGGCGCGCGAGGCCGGCATTCCCGAAACCGCGGATTTCAATCGCGGCGATAATGAAGGCTCCGGCTATTTCGATGTCAATCAGCGCTCCGGCATCCGTTGGAACACGGCGAAAGCCTTCCTGCGGCCAGCGCTGAAGCAGGGCAATCTTACCGTCCTCACCAAGGCGCAGGTGCGACGCCTGTTGATCGAAGGCGATGCCGTTACCGGCGTCGAATTCCAGCATGACGGGGTGGCGAGGCGCGCCTATGCGACCAAGGAGACGGTTTTGTCCGCCGGCTCGATCGGCTCGCCGCAGATCCTCGAACTCTCCGGCATCGGTCGTGGCGAGGTGTTGAGCGAGGCGGGTATCGACGTGGTGCGCGAGGTCAAGGCGGTCGGGGAGAACCTGCAGGATCATTTGCAGCTGCGTATGGCCTACAAGGTGACGGGTGTGCCGACACTGAACGAGAAGGCGACGTCGATGTTCGGCAAGGCGGCGATCGGGCTGGAATATCTCGTCCGCCGCTCCGGGCCGATGGCGATGGCGCCGAGCCAGCTCGGCATCTTCACGCGCTCTGGTCCCGACAAGGAAACGCCGGACCTGCAATATCATGTGCAGCCGGTCTCGCTCGACAAGTTCGGCGATCCCGTCCATCCCTTTCCGGCGATCACCGCCAGCGTCTGCAATTTGAGGCCGGAGAGCCGCGGCTCGGTGCATATCCAGAGCCCTGATTTCGCCATGCAGCCGGCGATCAGCCCGAATTATCTCTCGGCATCGCGCGACCGCGAAATCGCCGTCCGCTCCATCCGCCTGACGCGGCGCATCGTGGCGCAACCGTCTTTCACCAGGTTCAGGCCGGAAGAGTTCAAGCCCGGTCCTTCCTATCAAACCGATGCCGATCTCGACCGTGCCGCCGGCGATATCGGCACGACGATCTTTCATCCTGTTGGCACCTGCCGCATGGGCAGCGATCCGCAAAGCGTGGTCGATCCGCGCCTGCGGTTTCGGGCACTCTCAAGGCTCAGGATCGCCGACGCCTCGGTGATGCCGTCGATCACCTCGGGCAATACCAACTCGCCGACCATCATGATTGCCGAAAAAGCCGCCGAGATGATCCTTGCCGACAACCGCTGAGCGCCTATTGATTGTCTAGGCAAGGATACGGAGTTTTGGAATGAGCAGCATAGACGAGGTCATCATCGAGCGCCGGGGATCGGCCGGTCTCATCCGTCTCAACCGGCCGCAGGCGTTGAACAGCCTGACATTGCCGATGATCCGGGTGATCGCCACGGCGCTGGATGGCTTCGCCGTCGATCCCTCCATCGCCAGCGTCATCGTCAAGGGAGAGGGCGAGCGCGGCTTTTGCGCCGGCGGCGATATCCGCCTGCTGCATCATAGCGGCAAGGAAAAATCCGATGGCGCCGAGAGCTTCTGGCGCGAGGAGTTCCGTCTCAACCATGCCATTGCCCACTATCCCAAACCCTATGTGGCGCTGATGGACGGCATCACCATGGGCGGCGGCGTCGGTCTCTCGGCGCATGGCAGCCATCGCGTCGTCACCGAGCGCACCCGACTTGCCATGCCCGAAACCGGCATCGGCTACTTTCCCGATGTCGGCGCAACATGGCTCTTGCCACGCGCACCCGGCGAGGCCGGCACCTGGATGGGTTTGACGGGCCTGATCATCAACGCTGCCGACGCCATCCATGCCGGGCTGGCCGATCATGCCGTTGCATCTTCGGATTTGCCGGCCCTGATCGAGGCGATCGCCGCATTGCCTGCCGTGGCATCCCCGGCGGATGTGCACAGGGCGATCTCGGCCAGGGTGCTCGACACCGGGACGAGCCGTCTGGCCGCCAACCGGGACACGATCGACCGGGCCTTCGCTCATGACACCGTCGAGGGCATTCTACAGGCACTCACGCAGGAGCCCGGCGATTTCGCCGCCGAGGCAGCACAAGTGATCGCCGCCCGCTCGCCGACCAGCCTGAAACTCACCTTGCGGCTTCTACGTGCCGGACGGACGAGCACAAGCCTTGCTGAATGCCTGAACCGCGAACTCGGAGCTTGCCTCGGCATATTGTATAATCCGGATTTCTACGAGGGCGTGCGCGCCGCCGTTATCGACAAGGACCGCAATCCGAAATGGTCGCCGGCGAGCTTGGTCGAGGTCGATGCGGCAAGTATCGACCGCTTCTTCGCGCCGGCGCAGCCAGCGCTTTTCGCGTAACGAGGATCATGGGAGGAGAGCATCATGACACGGATCGCATTCATCGGGCTTGGCAATATGGGTGGCCCCATGGCCGCCAATCTGGTCAAGGCCGGCCATGCCGTCATCGGCTTCGACCTCTCGCATGACATGCTGAAGGCGGCCGAGGCGACGGGCGTCAAAGCCGCGAATGTGCTGACCGAGGCGCTGGCGGGCGCCGAAGCCGTCATCACCATGTTGCCGAAAGGTCAGCATGTACTTACCGTTTGGACCGATATCCTGCGTTCCGTGCCGAAGGGCACCTTGCTGATCGACAGCTCCACCATCGATGTCGACAGCGCCCGCAAGGCGCATGCCATGGCCGGCGACGCCGGTTGCCTGTCTCTCGACGCGCCGGTCTCCGGCGGCACCGGCGGTGCCGCGGCGGGAACGCTGACCTTCATGGCCGGCGGTTCGTCGGAGAGCTTTGCGGCTGCCAAGCCGCTTCTGGAAGTCATGGGAAAGAAGATCGTCCATTGCGGCGAAGCCGGCGCCGGGCAGACAGCGAAGATCTGCAACAACATGATCCTCGGCATTTCGATGATCGGCGTCTGCGAAGCCTTCGTTCTCGGCGAAAAGCTTGGCCTGTCGCATCAGGCTTTGTTCGATGTGGCCTCGACTTCCTCCGGCCAGTGCTGGTCGATCAACACCTATTGCCCGGTGCCGGGTCCCGTGCCGACGTCACCAGCCAATAACGACTACAAGCCCGGCTTTGCGGCGGCACTGATGCTGAAGGATCTGCGCCTGTCGCAGGAAGCGGCCCTGTCGAGCGGCGCATCGACACCGCTGGGCGCCGAGGCAGCACAACTCTTCGCTCTGTTCGAAAAACAGGGCAATGGCGGCCGCGATTTCTCGGCGATCATCGAGATGTTCCGGGAGTTAAACTGAACTTAGAGCGGTGACGCAATTTCGGACGGAAAACGGCTACACACTTTTCCTGTAATTGCTTTAGCGCCACATGCCGCGCATCCGTGCCCCGACATCGACGCGCACCTGCCGCGCCTGGATCGCGGACGGGCTGTCTGACCGGGCCTGCGGCCAGCCGCAAACCTCGAAGAATTGCAGGAGCGTCACCGGAATGAAGCGGGTGCGCGAGGCAAAGACATGCCGGTCGCCCTGGGCATGCTGGCCGTGAGTGAAGAAACGCTGTGGGATGACGAGGTCGAGGCTGTCCTTGGCACGAGTCATCGCGACATAGAGCAGCCGCCGCTCCTCCTCGATCTCGGCGGATGATCCGACGGCAAGGTCGGCGGGGATGCAGCCGTCCACGGCGTTGAGGAGGAAGACCTTCGTCCATTCCTGCCCCTTGGCGGAATGGATGGTCGAGAGGATGAGATAGTCTTCGTCGAGCAGCGGTACGCCCGCCTGGTCGCTGGTGGCATCCGGCGGATCGAGCGTCAATTCGGTGAGGAAGCGTTCGCGCGAGCCGTAGCCGCCGGCGATCTGCTCGAGCTGGATCAGGTCCGCCTGGCGCGTCGAGGCATCCTCATGCGCCCGCTCCAGATGCGGCTCGTACCATTGCCGCACAAGACCGATTTCCGCCGGCCATCCGGCCTTGCCGCTCTTCAGCTCCTGCATGGTCGCAACGAAGCTCGTCCAGTCCTCGCCCGAGCGCGGCGGTGCCGGAAATTCGGCAAGCGCCGCCATTGGACTGGCTTCTTCGCCGATATGGTCGAGCACGCGCTGCGCGGTCGAGGGGCCGACGCCTGGAAGCAATTGCATCAGCCGGAAGCCGGCGACCCGGTCGCGCGGGTTCTGGGCGAAACGAAGGGCGGCCAGCATATCCTTGACATGGGCGCTGTCGAGAAACTTCAGCCCTCCGAATTTGACGAAGGGAATATTGCGGCGGGTCAGCTCGATTTCCAGCGGTCCGCTGTGACTTGAGGTGCGGAACAGCACGGCCTGCTGTTTCAGCTTCGCACCGCTCTCGCGGTTTTCCAGTACCTGGTCGGCGATAAAGCGCGCCTGATCGGCCTCGTCGCGCACCGTCACCAGCCGCGGACGCTCGGCGCTCTGCCGCTCCGTGCGCAGGTTCTTGGTGAAGCGCTCCGAGGCGAGGTCGATCACCGCATTGGCGGCGGCGAGGATCGGCTGCGTCGAGCGGTAGTTACGGTCGAGCGTGACGATATTGGCGGCGGGCGTGAAGGCAGCGGGGAAATCGAGAATGTTGCGTACCGTCGCGGCGCGGAAGGAATAGATCGATTGTGCATCGTCGCCGACGACGGTCAGCCCCTGGCCATCGGGCTTCAGCGCCAGGAGGATCGACGATTGCAGCCGGTTGGTATCCTGATATTCGTCCACCAGCACATGGTCGAAGCGGCCGCCAATGTCCTCGGCAATCAGCGGCTCGTGCAGCATATGCGCCCAGTAGAGCAGCAGGTCGTCGTAATCGAGCACGTTCTGCGCCTGCTTGGCCTCGACATAGGCGGCGAAAAGATCGCGCAACTGCTTGTCCCAGCTGGCGCACCAGGGAAAGAAATCGCGCAGCATCTCTTCCAGCGGCGCTTCCGAATTGACGGCGCGGGAATAGATGGCAAGGCACGTCCCCTTGGTCGGGAAGCGGCTTTCCAGCTTGGAGAAGCCGAGATCGTGCCGAATGAGGTTCATCAGGTCGGCGCTGTCCTCGCGGTCGTGGATCGTGAAGGCCGGGTCGAGGCCGATCTGCTCGGCGTAGTCCCTGAGAAGCCGGGCGCCGATGCCGTGAAATGTGCCGGTCCAGGCGAGCGCGTCGGCCATGATGCCGGCATTGGCGCCCAGCACTTCGCGGCAGATGCGCTCGACGCGGCGGCCCATCTCGGCGGCGGCCCGGCGGGAAAAGGTCATCAGCAGGATACGGCGCGGATCGGCGCCCTTGACGATCAGATGAGCGACGCGGTGGGCGAGCGTGTTGGTCTTGCCGGAGCCGGCGCCCGCGATCACCAGCAGCGGCCCGGCAATATGGCTGCCTTCGACCATGGTGCCATGCTCCACCGCCAGCCGCTGCTCCGGGTTCAGCTTTTCCAGATAGGCGGCGCTCATGGGCTCTCCTGAAGGCTTCGCACCGCAGGTGTGCGAACGAGGAATCGGAAGCGAATCATGGTCGCAATCATATCCGAATGTTCGATGAATGTTCCGAATTGACCAAAACTGTCAAGTTCGGCCGGTTTTACACGCCGATGTGACCTTCCCGCCGAAGAACGACTTCAGATTTAATGAATGCCTGCTCGAAAACAGCCTTTTGCGTACTTATGTAACATTTGTGACAGTCGATTTTTGGAGCGCACAGGTGAGGGGTCCCGAGCATGAACGAGACAATCGCCACCGGATTGCGCCAGCCTGGAGGGCCGGTTGGTCTGCCGGATGGGCGCGTCGCACTGGTGGAGATGGGCGACAGCCGTCGCTGCCTGAGCGTGATTGCCGCCAACGGGACACGCCATGAAGTCTGCCGGCCCGGCGGCCTGCCAAGCGGCGTCGCTGTCGATGGCGACAATTGCTTCTGGGTAGCCGGCGGCCCTGAAAATTCCCTGGTTCGTATCTCGCCGGAAGGCCGGACGCTGCAGGTCATCGAAGGCGGCGGGGACGGCGCGTTTCTCTATCCCAACGATCTTGCCTTCGGCCCCGACGGCCTGCTTTACATGACCGATTCCGGTGTCCGAGCTTCCGATCTGCTCGAAGGTGCCGGTGTCCACCCGGATTTCTTTCGGGCTCCGTATAACGGCCGCGTCTATCAGATCGATCCAGGCGAGGGCCGCGTGCTGCGGGTGCTTGCAACCGGCCTGCTCCATGCCAGCGGCATCGCCTTCGGGCCGGACGGGCGGCTTTATTACAGCGAGACCCTGACCGGGAAAATCCACCGTCAGGTCGTCGGCGCGCGGCAGGAACTGTTTGCGCAGGTGATACCGGCGCCCGCCGTCACGGCGCTGCGCGGCCCGGCCGGCATGGCCTTCGATCGCGACGGTGTGCTCTATTGCGCGCTCCATGGGTTGGGCGAGGTCTGCCTGATCGATCCCGCCGGAAAGACTGCCGGCCGGATCCGCACCAACGGCATGCGGCCGGGCAACGTCGCCTTCACGCCCGACGGCAAATATATGCTCATTACCGAGCAGGAAAACGGTGCTTTGGAAAGAATAGTGGCGCCACGTCCGGGGCTGCCGCTGCATATGCCGTCCATCTAGAACGATCCAGCCTGATGGCTGATTGGACATGCCCGGTTTCCGGGCATGTCCTCATTCATGTCGATCCGCTACTTATGCGGCCGGGATTTGTTTGTTGTCCTTGCCGGACTTGTCGTCAGCCGGCGTCGCATCGTTGGCAACCGGCTTGGCATGGCGGCGGCGCCAGTCGCCGAGGAACAGCAGGATCGGCGCAGCGATGAAGATCGACGAGGCGCCAGCGACGAGAATGCCGAACACCATCGGGATCGCGAAGCTGGAGACGGCGCTGCCGCCCCAGATCGCCATCGGCACCAGCGCCAGGAAGGCGGTGGCGTTGGTATAGAGGCTTCGCGCCAGGGTCTCGTTGATCGACCTGTCGATGATGTCGCGCAGTGGCATCGACTTGTAGAGCCGCATGTTTTCACGCATGCGGTCATAGACCACGACCTTGTCGTTCACCGAATATCCCACAAGCGTCAGGATCGCGGCGATGGCCGTCAGGTTGAAATCGAGGCCGGTGATCGCGAAGAAGCCGATCGCCTTGGTGACGTCGAGTACCAGCGTGATGATGGCGCCGACCGCGAACGGCCATTCGAACCGCACCCAGATGTAGACGAGCATGGCCAGGCTGGCGATCACGACTGACAGGATGCCGGCCCATGCAAGCTCGCCCGAGACCTTCGGACCGATGACGTCGGTGCCTTCGATGGTCGCGCTTGGGTCGAGCTTGACGATTTCCGCCTTGAGCTTGGTCACCGCGGCTGTCTGTGCCTCTTCGCCGCCGTCCTGGCGTTGGGCGCGGACAAGGAGGCTGTTGTTGTCGCCGAAGGACTGCAGTGCGATTTCGCCGAGGCCGAGCGTGTTCAAGCCTTCGCGGAACGTCGCCAAATCGGCGGCCTCCTTGGTCTTGACCGACATCTGGATGCCGCCACGGAAATCGACGCCGTAGTTGAGGCCCGGATGGACGAACAGGACCACCGAGGCGATGGAGAGGATCGCCGAGACGGTGATGCCGAAGAAACGGGCCTTCATGAACTGGATGTGCTTGTCATAGGGGCTGAAGGGGATCAGCGGCCTGATGTTGAGCACCTTCAGCTTGCTGCGACGGGTGATGGCGATCATCACGACGCGCACGAAGGCGACGGAGGTGAACATCGAGATAATGAGGCCGAGACCCATGGTCACGGCAAAGCCGCGAACCGGGCCGGAGCCGAAGTAGAACAGGATGGCGGCGGCGATCAGGGCCGTCATATTGCCGTCGATAATCGTCGAATAAGCCTTCTTGAAGCCGTTATCGATGGCGGCGAAGGCGCCGCGGCCCTTGCGGGTTTCCTCGCGGATGCGCTCGTTGATAAGGACGTTGGCATCAACCGCAAGGCCGATACCGAGGACGATGCCGGCGATGCCGGGCAGCGTCAGCGTGGCGCCGACCAGCGTCAGGGCCGAGAAGGTCAGGATCGTGTGGATGAGCAGTGCAACATTCGCGAGAACCCCCCATGCGCCATAGAGCACGAAGATGAAGGCGGCAACCAGGACGAAGCCGATCAGGCCGCTATAGATGCCCTTCTGGATCGCGTCGCTGCCGAGGTCGGCGCCGACGGTGCGTTCTTCGATGACTGTCAGCTTGGCCGGCAGGGCGCCGGCGCGCAGCAGGGCTGCGAGTGTCGTTGCGCTATCGGCGGTGAAGTTGCCGGAGATCTGGCCCGAACCGCCGGTGATCGGCTCGCGGATGTTCGGCGCGCTCAGCACCTTGTTATCGAGCACGATGGCGAAAGGCTTGCCGACATTTTCGCGGGTGATTTCCGCAAAGCGGTTAGCACCGGCGCTGTCGAAGCGGAAGGTGACCAGCGGCTCATGCGTGTTCGGATCGAAGCTGACGCGGGCATCGGTCAGGCGGTCGCCGGAAAGCTCGATACGATCGAGCACCGGATAGCTCTGGCCCTGTTCGTCCTTGAGGATGGTGACGCCGGGGCCGGGATTGTTCGGATCGACATTATCGGCAAGCAGATGGAAGGACATCTTCGCGGTCGAGCCGAGAAGCTGGCGCAGATGCGAGGGATCCTGCGCGCCCGGAAGCTGCACGAGAACGCGGTTGGGGCCGACACGCTGGATGGTCGGTTCGGCAACGCCCACCTGGTCGACGCGCTTGCGGATGACTTCCAGGCTCTGCTGGACGGCGGAATCGACGTTGCTGGCGATACCGGCCCTCGAGAAGGACATGGTGATCGCGCCGGCGTTCGGAGCGATTGTCAGGTCGGACTGACCGGCAGAGAGACCGGAGGTGATCGTGTTGGCAAGCGTCTGCAACTGGGTCACCGCATCGCCGCTCTGCGTCGGATCGGTGAGCGTTACGACGATCTGGTCGCCGTTGCGGACGATCGAGCGGGTCAGGATGTTCTTGTCGCGCAGGACGCGGCGAGAATCCTGCTGCAAGGATTGCAGCCGGCCGTTGGTCAGGTCCTTTTCGTCGACTTCCAGGACGAGATAGGAGCCGCCGCGAAGGTCGAGGCCGAGGGCAACCTGGCTATGCGGCAGCCAGGACGGAATTTTGCTCAGAACCGACTGCGGAAGTGCGTTCGGCAGGGCAACGAGAAGGCCAAGCACGATGATCACTGAGTAGAGTGCCACCAGCCATGGTGAAGTACGCATGGGTATTATCCTTGGAAATACGCTGATGCCAGCGGCGGGGCCGCTGGCGGACGCAGGTCATGTCGGGGATGCGCCGAAGGGCGCGGTAACCGGTCAGACGAGGCTGGCCGGCGGGGCGCGGGCAAGATAGGCGCGGAATGTAAAGATTTCCGGTCGCGTGACGTCGCCGCGCTCACGCGGCTGCCACGGGTCGATATGAAGTCCGAAAGACGGAATGGCCGCGAGCGTTACCGGCCCGATATCATGCCAGGTGGCTTTCGGCAGGGCCGCGCGGTCGGCGACGGCAATGCCGCGCAACGGATCGCGCTGGGCGACATAAAGCGGTTGGCTGTCCCTGCCGGAGGAAAAGGCTTCCGCATCCGCCCGCGCGGCAAGATTGATGCCGCCGCCGAGCGCCAGTCCGATATAGGCGAAGAAAGCGACGAACAGCGAAGCGATCACGCGCGTTGCGGCGTGAGGCGTCCTCTCATCGTTCTCTTCGCTGTCGGCAGCGCCGAATTCGAACGGGTTCAACGGTTATAAAGGCCTTTATTCCTTTGCCGGAGCGGCTTCCGACGGTTCGGTCATGATATCAGGACGCTCCGCGTCTTCATAGTGCGGCCTGTCATGATGCACTTGAGCCAGCCGGTCAACCATGCCCAGCGCAATTTCCCGCTCTCCCATGATGACGGTATCGGCGCCATATTGCTTCAGCACGTCGATTTCGGCGTCGGAATGGGCGCGGGCGACGATCAGGATCGATGGGTTGATGGCGCGCGCCTGTTCTGCCGCGCTGCAGGCTTCGAAGGTGTTGGGAATGGCGATGACCAGGCTGCGGGCCTCGGCGATATTGGCATATCCCAGGGTCTTCGCGGAGGCCGCATTGCCGTAGATCGTCTCGATCCCCGCCTGTTTCAGATCGGCGATGCGCTTCTCCGCATCCTCGATGACCACGAAGGGCGTCCCCGAAGATTTGAGGTTTTCCCCAACGATGCTGCCGACGCGGCCGTAACCGATCAGGATGGCATGGCCGGTGAGCGTAACCGTACGCTCTTCCTCATCGACGGTGACGGGGGCGGGCTGCTCGGCGGCGGCGGGCTGGGTCTCGCTTGCCGAGGGTTGTTCGGCTTGCGCGGCGGGCTCGACGGCCTCCGGTGCCTCGCTCGGGCGCTTGCCGTCCAGTCTCTTCCGCAGCCAGTCGCACGCAAAGAAGACAAGCGGATTGAGAATGATCGAGATGATCGCACCGCCGAGGATCAGGTCGCGGCCTTCGCTTGGCAATAGGCCAAGCTCGACGCCGAGGGCGGCGAGAATGAAGGAGAATTCACCGATCTGCGCCAGGCTGGCCGAGATGATCAATGCCGTACTCATCGGCTTGCGGAAGGCCAGAACAATGAGGAAGGCGGCGGCCGATTTGCCGATGACGATGATGAACACCGTCGCCAGCAGCGGCAGCGGGTTTTCGATCAGGATGTTGGGGTCGAACAGCATGCCGACCGAGACGAAGAACAGCACGGCGAAGGCATCGCGCAGCGGCAGGCTTTCCTGTGCCGCCCGGTGGCTGAGCTCGCTTTCCGCCAGGATCATGCCGGCGAAGAAAGCGCCGAGCGCCAGCGACACGCCGAAGAGTTTCGCGGCTCCGAAAGCGACGCCGAGCGCGATGGCCAGGACGCCGAGACGGAAGAGCTCGCGCGAGCCGGTATGGGCAATGCGATGCAGGATCCAGGGAATGACCCGCCGGCCGACGACCAGCATCAGTCCGACAAAGGCGGCGACCTTGAAGAGTGTCATGGCGATGATGCCGGTGAGGCCCATATCGAGGCCGAACAACCGGTTGATGCCGGCCGACAGCGGCTCGACCGCGCCATGGCCGTCGCCGGAAATGCTGGCGGCGGCGGGAATGAGGACGAGGGCCAGCACCATGGCCAGATCCTCGACGATCAGCCAGCCCACCGCGATCTTGCCACGCTCGGTCTCGATCAGCCGGCGCTCCTGCAGGGCTTTCAACAGAACAACTGTCGAGGCGACGGATAGCGCGAGGCCGAAGACCAGGCTGCCGCCAAGCGGCCAGCCCATCAGCGCGCCGAGACCCCAGCCGAGCAGCGTGGCAAAGCCGATCTGGACGATGGCGCCGGGAACGGCGATGCCGCGCACCGACAGCAGGTCCTTCAGCGAAAAATGCAGGCCGACGCCGAACATCAGGAGAATGACGCCGATTTCTGCCAGTTCAGGCGCAAGGCCCTGGTCGGCGACGAAGCCCGGCGTATGCGGGCCTGCGAGCACACCGGCGATGAGATAGCCGACGAGCGGCGGCAGTTTAAACCGATTGGCGATGGCGCCAAAAATGAATGCCAGCACAAGGCCCATGACGATGGTCGAAATCAAAGGCGTGTCGTGTGGCATTAGCCATCTCCTCGATACTGGAAATCCCGCGCAGTTTATGACATATTTGGCTTATGTTGACCAATATGGGTGGTTTCTGGTTGTGAATCAAGGCAATAAACCAATGATTCTCACCCCTGCGCTCTGCCGAGCTGCACGCGGGCTGCTGGACTGGACGCAGTCGGATATCGCTGAACACGCCGGCGTGTCACGCAGCACGATTCGTGACTACGAGGGCGGTCATCATGATATTCACCGGGCAACGGAAGCGCAATTACGCCTCGCCTTCGAAGAGGGCGGTGTCGTCTTCGCGGAAATGCCGGAGCTTGGCTGGGGCGTCTGTCCACGTCGCGCCCCCAAGCCGGGTCAGGACTAGGGCCAGAACTAGGGATTGGGTGCGAGGCAGGCTGGCGAAACGCGATAGGCGTAGATCGTCTTGCCTTTCTTGTAGCCGAATTCGAGCGACCAGCTCTTGATCAGTTCCGATCGGCCGGCCGTGCAATCGAGCGGGCCGTCATCGACATAGAGTACATCGGCGGTCGTGTTCGAGGGCAGCGAGAAATTCTGTTCGTAATAGCTCTTCGGGAAACCGCCGAAATTGCGGGCATGGATGCGATAGGGCTTATCCTTCAGCGTATAGAACAGATCACCGAGAATATCCCGGTCGCTGGAGACGATGTCGGGCAAGTTCGCCTTGGTCGCGATATCGGCGACCTCCCGGCTGATGGCGCTGCGGCCGACATAGCGCTTCATCACCAGATCGCCGTTCGGCAGCTTAATGTCATAGGCAAAGACAGTCAGCACCGGCAACAGGAAGGCGACGACGGCGCCGATGATCAGCGAAACGACGAGGCCCTTCTTCGTCAGGCGATACAGAATCCAGACGGCAAGGATGGTGCCGGCGGCATAGGCGGCGACGGCCCAATTGGCATAGGCCTTGGCGAACAGCGCCTGCAGCGTGATCATGGCGACGACCGGGACCGACAGCCAGACGAGCAGTTTTTCCCTGTCGTCGCTTTTTCCGCGGATCATCCGCCACGCGGCCCAGAGCATGGCATAGAAGATCACGGGGCCGACGACGCCGAATTGCGCGCCGAGGAAGCCGAGTCCACCGAGCAGGTGCTGCACCAGCCCGCCGCCGCTGCCTCCGCCGTTCCACCGGGCAATGCTTTCGGTATGGCGCACCGTCGCCGCATCATGGGCGAAGTTCCACCAGAGGTTCGGGGAAACGACGATAGCGCCGACGATGGCGGCGATGATCACGTCGCGCCAGGCAATGCGCGCCGAACGTAAGGTCAGCATGGCGATGCCGACGCCCGGCAACAGGAAAAGCACCGAATATTTCGTCAGGAACGCGATGCCGAGGCTGGCGCCGAGGATCAGCGCCTCAAGCACCGACGAGCGCCGGGTCAGGCCGAGAAAGGCCCAGATGGCGATGGTGACGAACAGGATCTGGATTGTGTCGGTCGATACCAGCACCGCCGACAGCGAGGCGGCCGGCAAGGTGACGAAGATGACGCCGACCCAGGGCGCGATCTCTTCTCCCGTATCCCCGGCAAACAGCCGCCGCGTGGTCAGCATCAGCATCAGCGCGGTGGCAAGATGGAAGAGCGGCGCGGAAACGCGAATCCAGAATGTCGAGTCCGATCCCGATATCGCATTGAAGAAGCGGATCACCCAGGCGATCATCGGCGGCTTGGAGTAATAGCCGAAATCCAGGTTCTGTCCCCAGAACCAGTATTGCGCCTCGTCGACGAACAGATCCGTCCTGTTGAAGACGAGCATGATCACGCGCCACAGCGTGATGCCGAAGATGATGGTGAGCGCAAGCCGCAGCGAAAGTCTCTGGTGGCTTGTATCGGAATAGGTCGTATCGGACATTGACGGATCGATCTCGGTGCCGGGTCGTGAGGCTTCATACGGAACTATCGAGCTCGACGCCAGCTTCCGATGCGCGGGAAAGACGGCGGAAAGCGCGGCGCGATGCCGCGCACATAGGACCCTTTCATGAGGGATTTGTGTCGCCTACGGGCATTGGAAAGGAATTTTCAGAGCACTCGCGGGGAGCTCTTCACTCGCACCTCTTCGAGGCGGTTCAGAAAAGTGAAGGCGGCAAGCGTCATGCCGGCGGTCAACAGGGCAGTCAAACCAAGAACAATCATTGCTCTCTCCACGTCGACATCGAAGGTGTCTCTACTTGCAGGATTAAAGCATGAAGCTTGCTCGTGACTTGCGGCCTGTCCGGGTTTTACTCGAATTGACCACCGCGAGAAATTGAATCGAACATCGTCCAAATTAAAACCGAGTAGCCGACGACGGCTATTAACCTTCAAGCAAGGAATTAACCATAAACATGGAAGCTGCACGTCGGAATGGGAAAATTGTTACTCGTTCTCACCAGGCATGAAGCCGCCCCGTCGTACCGGGCCAGATCCGGTATCAATCTCATCAAACAGGTCCGGGAACAGACTTTGATGAACGAGCGAGCTTCAGTGTGCCGCGATCAATCGATCGACGGCAACCTCCGCCCTTTCTCGTCCTCTCATTGCATCTGAACCCGATCATCAGCGGTTTCGCCGGGGCTCTTTGCGCCCGGCAGTTCGGCAGGGACGATTTTGGCGCAGGATTCGCCGTCAGATCAGGCAGGGCGGGCGCAGGCGGGAAGCCTTCGCGATCGCTTGCGTTTTGCGGGGCTCGCCGCCGAGCAATGCGAGATCGTGCGCCGCAACCGGCCAATGCTCGAGACCCACCTGAAAGCGGGCCTGCGCGATCTCTTTCATCGTTTCCAGACCTTTCCGGATGCCGCGCGCAATTTCGCCAGCGAGAGCCAGCTCGAACGGCTGCAGGATCTGCAATCCTCGCATTGGGACGTGCTGACAGATGCCCGTTTCGACAGCCTCTATGCCGAGCGCGTCAAGGTTCTCTCCGACAGCGAAAGCAAGATGGGGCTCGATCCGCGCTGGCATGTTGCCGGCCATGGCGTGGTTCTGGAGCATATTCTGGCCGGTATCGTCGAAGAGATGGGCGGCCGGGCCGTCCTGCCGGGAACCAAGCGCCGCGCCCGTGAACTGAGCGAGCTGGTCAAGGCCGCCATCCGTCTTGTCATGGTCGATGTCGAAATTGCCGTGTCGCTGCGCTTCAACGAATTGCGCCTCAACCATCAACGCGCCTTGGCCGATCAGCGGACAGCCGATCAGGCAGAAGTGGCCGGTCTCTTCGCCGATGTCATCCAGGGCCTTGCCGAGCGCGACCTCACCGTCCGCATGCCGGCCGATACCCCGCCGGCCTATACCGAGCTTGTGGAGGCGCTGAACGCCGCGCTGGACGATATCCAGCAGCAATTTACGGCCCTGTCCGGCGGCGTGCAGGCCGCCGAAGCGGCAACGAATGCCATCTCTCGCGATTCCCGATCGCTTGCTCATGATTCCACGGAACAATCCAAGGGTCTCGCCATCTCCGCAAGACAGCTCGCAGACCTTGCCGAGCAGATCGGCGGCAATGCGACAAGCACCCGGTCAGCCGAGCGCGCCGCCGCCTCCACGCGCGTTGCGGTCGAAGACAGCGGTCAGGTCGTCGGCCAGGCGATCTCCGCCATGGCCGATATCGAAACCTCGGCCGAAAAGATCGGCCAGATCATCGGCGTCATCGACGAGATCGCATTCCAGACCAACCTCCTGGCTCTCAACGCCGGTATCGAAGCGGCCCGCGCCGGCGACAGCGGCCGTGGCTTCGCGGTCGTCGCCCAGGAAGTCCGCGCGCTTGCCCAGCGCTCCGCCGATGCCGCCCGCGAGATCAAGGTGCTGGTGACAGGCACCAAGGCGCAGGTCGATGCCGGTGTACGGATGGTCGGTCGCACGCAGGAAGCGATCGGCAACATCGTCCGCCAAGTGACCGATATCAACGATGCCATTTCCGGCATCGCCGCCGCCACCGACGAACAGGCCGCGGGCCTGCGCAGCGTGACGGTGGAAATCGGCAGCCTCAGCGAACGCGCTTCCGTTGCCGGAGACCTCGCCGGTCGTTCGGGACAGGGCGCCGATCACCTTCATGACACCATCCTCGACCTCGGTCGCACCATCCGCGAATTCCGCCTCGAGCGCGAACGGCGCCATGCCGTGGCACCGCGCCCGGTAGTCGGCGCGCAACGTCTGCCGGCCCCTCGGCGCGATGACGTCTTCACCCTGCGTCAGGACGACGATGTCGAATTCGACTTTCCGCCTCGCAGGGCAGCAGCCGGGGGCGAGCGGAATGCTTATTGAGCTCTCTATTTCACGCGCATGCGGGCCGTGGAGCCCGATTTTAGGCAACAAGGATTGAAGCGATGGCGAGCAGGAAAGGCGAAAAGACAGTCAGTCTGGCCGCGGTGCTGGACCTCAACGAGGCCTCGGCGCTTCGCGGCAAGTTGATGGGGCTGCGCGGCAGCAATGTCGCGATCGACGCTTCGGGCGTCGAAAGGATCGGCGCCTTGTGCATTCAGGTCATCATGGCCGCCGCCAAGACTTGGGATGAAGACAAGCTGTCCTTCACCTTTTCGAAGGTGTCGGACGCATTTCAAAAAACGCTGCAGATGATCGGTATCGACATCGATCACCTGCTTGCCAAGGAGATCCGGCAATGAAGAAAAAAGTGCTGACCGTGGACGATTCACGGACCATTCGAAACATGCTTCTCGTCACCCTCAACAATGCCGGCTTCGAGACCATTCAGGCCGAAGACGGCATCGAGGGTCTTGAAGTCCTCGAGGAAGCCAATCCCGATGTCATCGTCACCGACATCAATATGCCGCGCCTTGACGGTTTCGGCTTCATCGAGGGTGTGCGCCGCAACGACAAGTATCGCGCCATCCCGATCCTGGTGCTGACGACCGAAAGCGATGCCGAAAAGAAGAACCGTGCCCGCCAGGCCGGTGCGACGGGCTGGATCGTCAAGCCTTTCGACCCCGCCAAGCTGATCGATGCCATCGAGCGTGTAACCGCCTAAACAGGATCCGCCTCTCATGGATATGAACGAAATCAAAGAGATTTTCTTCCAGGAGTGCGAGGAGCAACTCGCCGAACTGGA
Organism: Rhizobium sp. GW821-FHT14E12; assembly: GCF_058803745.1. Lineage (NCBI taxonomy): Bacteria > Pseudomonadati > Pseudomonadota > Alphaproteobacteria > Hyphomicrobiales > Rhizobiaceae > Rhizobium > Rhizobium sp. GW821-FHT14E12. The sequence continues at coordinate 157,905 of NZ_JBXAPH010000006.1, read as the reverse complement.
ATCCGGTCTCCTGAAAATGAATGATGGCGACCGCGATCCGGAAACCGTCAATGCCGTCTTCCGCGCCGTTCATTCCATCAAGGGTGGGGCAGGGGCCTTCGGTCTCGATGATCTCGTCTCCTTTGCCCATGTCTTCGAGACGACGCTCGATTGCGTTCGATCCAACAAGCTGGAGCCGACCCAGGATGTCCTGAAGGTCATGCTCAAGGCCGCCGACGTGCTGGCGGATCTGACCAATGTCGCCCGCGACGGCGGCAGCGTCGATCCGGCCCGCAGCCGGGGCCTGGTCAAGGAACTGGAGGCGCTGGCCCATGGCGAGTTGCCCTCGGCATCCGCCGCCGTCGACGCCGCGCCGAAGCAGGTGAAGCCGGCGGCACCCGCACCGGCTCCAGTCGAGGTTGCGCCCGCTGCGACGGACGATAGCGGCTTCCAGCCGATCCCCTTCAGCTTCGATGATGATTTCGGTGCCGACGAAGCGCCCGTGGCCATGCCGGAATACCAGGTCAGCTTCAAGCCGCGCGCCGATCTCTATGCCAAGGGCAATGATGCGACGTTGCTGCTGCGCGATCTCGCGCGCATCGGCGAGCTGAGCGTTCATTGCAATATGGATGCCCTGCCTGGCCTGGACGAAATCGATGCTGAAGGCGCCTATTTCGCCTGGACGATCTCGGTCCGGACGGACAAGGGCGAAGATGCCATCCGCACGGTCTTCGAATTCGCCGAGTGGGATTGCGAGCTCGATGTCCGGCGGATCGAGGATGCCGCCGCCAAGGGTGACGACGAGCTGCCGATGGTGCCCGTACCCTTCGATCTCTCTGCCCTCGACGATGATAGCGCCGGGCAGACCGTGCAAGTGGTCGAGGAAGCGCCGCAGCCTGCGAATGATGTGGCCGCCGCTGTTGCGGCCGCCGAAACGGCAAGCAATATCGCACAGCTCGCCGCCGCCCGCGTCGAAAAGAAGGAAGCTGCTGCCGCCGCTGCTGCTGCTGCCAGTGCCGCCGCGCAAAACAATGCCGCCGCTGCCGGCGTCGGCCAGACCATCCGTGTCGATCTCGACCGCGTCGACCGCCTGATCAACCTCGTCGGCGAGCTGGTCATCAACCAGGCGATGCTGTCGCAGAGCGTCATCGAGAACGACAACAATGGCACATCCTCGATCAATATGGGCCTCGAGGAGCTGCAGCAGCTCACCCGCGAGATCCAGGACAGCGTCATGGCGATCCGCGCGCAGCCGGTAAAGCCGGTCTTCCAGCGCATGTCGCGCATCGTCCGCGAAATCGCCGATATGACCGGCAAGTCGATCCGCCTGATCACCGAGGGTGAAAACACAGAAGTCGACAAGACGGTCATCGACAAGCTGGCCGAGCCGCTGACCCACATGATCCGCAATGCCGTCGACCACGGCGTCGAGACCCCGGAAAAGCGCGCGGCACTCGGTAAGAACCCGGAAGGCACGGTTCGCCTGACGGCAAAACATCGCTCCGGCCGCATCCTGATCGAACTGGCCGACGACGGCGCCGGCATCAACCGCGAGAAGGTCCGCCAGAAGGCGATCGACAACGACCTGATCGCCGCCGATGCCAATCTTTCCGACGAGGAAATCGACAACCTGATCTTCCTGCCGGGCTTTTCGACCGCTGACAAGATCTCCGACATTTCCGGCCGTGGCGTCGGCATGGACGTGGTCAAGCGCTCGATCCAGGCACTCGGCGGCCGTATCAACATCACATCCAAGCCGGGACATGGCTCGGTCTTCACCATGAGCCTGCCGCTGACGCTCGCCGTCCTCGATGGCATGGTGGTGACGGTGGCCGGTCAGACGCTGGTCGTGCCGCTGACCGCGATCGTCGAGACCCTGCAGCCGGAAGCCGCCGCCATCCATTCCTTCGGCGCCAACCATCGTCTGATCTCGATCCGCAACAGCTTCTGCCCGCTGGTGGATGTCGGACGCATCCTGAATTTCCGCGCTACCCAGGCTGATCCGGTCGAAGGTGTCGCGCTGCTGGTGGAATCGGAAGGCGGCGGACAGCGTGCCCTGATGGTTGACGCCATCCAGGGTCAGCGTCAGGTCGTCATCAAGAGCCTCGAGGCGAACTATACCCATGTCCCCGGCATCGCCGCGGCGACCATCCTCGGCGATGGGCGCGTCGCGCTCATCCTCGATGTCGATGCCGTGGTCGGCGCCTCGCGCGGCCAGTCGCTGAAGGCCGAAATCTCCTACGCAGCGGTGGGTTGAGCCTATGTCCGACGCGATCAAGAGCCTGACCCAGGGTGCCCGAGAGCTGATCGCCTTCCGGATCGGCGATCAGGAGTTCTGCGTCGACATCATGTCCGTCCGCGAAATTCGCGGCTGGACGCCGGCTACCGCCATGCCGCATTCGCCCGGCTATATGCTTGGCGTGATCAATCTGCGCGGCGCGGTGCTGCCGATCGTCGATCTCTCGGCCCGGCTCGGCATGAAACGCTCCGAACCGACGGTGCGGCATGTGATCATCGTCGCGCAGGTCAAGCGCAAGGTCGTCGGCATGCTGGTCGACGCCGTGTCGGATATCCTCACCGTCACCGACGACACGATCCAGCCGACGCCGGAAGTCTCTTCCGACTATGAGCGGCAATTCGCGCGTGGCGTCCTGGCGATTGACCGCCGCATGATCTGTCTCATCGAACTCGAAACCCTGTTCCCCGAACACGAAAGCCAGGCCGCATGAGCGTGATGGGAGCAATAGATCCGAGAGTATCCCCGGACGAGGTGCTGGCCAGCGGCGAATATCCGCTGACCCGCCGCGATCTCTCCGAAATCGCCGCCATGATCTATTCGGACGCCGGGATTTCTCTGAACGAGACCAAGGCCTCGCTGGTCTATTCACGGCTGTCCAAGCATATCCGGGCACTCGGCCTGCCGGGCTTCCGCGACTATTGCCAACTGGTCTCCTCGCCGGCGGGAGCCGTCCAGCGGCGCGAGATGCTGTCGCACCTGACGACCAATTTCACGCGCTTCTTTCGCGAGAACCACCATTTCGATCATCTGCGCGACGAGGTTCTGCCCGGCCTTCTGGCGCGCGCCAAGGCCGGCGGTCGCGTCCGCATCTGGTCGGCGGCCTGTTCCGACGGACAGGAGCCCTATTCCATCGCGCTCACGGTTTTGTCGCTGATGCCGAACGCGGCGGACCTCGATTTCAGGATCCTGGCGACGGATATCGATCCGAAGATCCTCGGCCTTGCTCGCGTGGGCGCCTATGACGAGGCCGCGCTCGAAACCGTCTCGCCCGCCATGCGCAAGCAATGGTTCCAGGAGGTGGAGATCCAGGGGCGCCGCAAGTTCCAGATCGACGATCGCGTCAAGCGGCTGATCACCTTCAACGAGCTGAACCTTTTGGCGCAGTGGCCGTTCAAGGGCAGCTTCGACGTCATCTTTTGCCGCAACGTCGTCATCTATTTCGACGAGCCGACGCAAACGAAGATCTGGTCGCGTTTTGCGGGTCAGCTGCAGGATCACGGCCATCTTTATATCGGCCATTCCGAGCGGGTTGCAGGCGACGCCAAGCATCTCTTCGACAATATCGGCATCACCACCTATCGCCATATCGGCAAGCCCGCGGGGAGAAAACCATGAGCGCTCCCGCCCGCGTCCTCGTCGTCGACGACTCGCCCACCATGCGCGGCCTGATCACCGCTGTCCTGCGCTCCGATCCGGAGGTCGACGTCATCGGCCAGGCCGGGGATGCGCTGGAGGCGCGCGCCGCGATCAAGGCGCTCAATCCCGATGTCGTGACGCTCGATATCGAGATGCCGAACATGAACGGCCTCGACTTCCTCGAGAAGATCATGACGCTCAGGCCCATGCCGGTCATCATGGTCTCGACCATGACGCATCGCGGCGCCGAGGCGACACTGGCCGCCCTTGAGATCGGCGCTTTCGATTGCGTCGGCAAGCCGGTCCCGGGTGAGCCCCGTCCTTTCGGCGATCTCGCGGAAAAGGTAAAGGCGGCGGCCCGTTCGCAGCGGCAATATGTCAAGCCAGCCGCCAGCCATGCCCCGCCGCCCGCGGTTGCGGATTTCCGCGTCGGCCGCAAGATCGTCGCTATCGGCTCCTCCACCGGCGGTGTCGAGGCCTTGATCGCGGTGCTGCAGAAATTCCCGGCCAATTGCCCGCCGACGGTCATCACCCAGCATATGCCGCCGAGTTTCACCCGCAGTTTCGCCGAGCGTCTCAACCGTCTCTGTGCCCCCGTGGTGCAGGAGGCGAGCGACGGCGCGCGGCTGGAGATCGGCAAGATCTATCTGGCCCCCGGCGGCGAAAGGCATTTGCAGGTCGCCAGCGCCTCGGCGCCGCATTGCCGGCTGGTCGAGGGCGGGCCGGTCAACGGCCATCGCCCCTCAGTCGATGCGTTGTTTGATTCGGTGGCCGAGCTTGCCGGCCGCAATGCCGTGGGCGTGATCCTGACCGGCATGGGGCGCGACGGCGCTGCCGGTCTTCTCAAGATGCGCCATGCCGGCGCGCGCACCATCGGCCAGAACGAAAAGACCTGCGTGGTCTATGGAATGCCGAGGGTCGCGTTCGAGCTCGGCGCAGTCGAACAGCAGTTTCCGCTGAACGCCATTGGCGAGGAAATATTGAAAGTAACAGCCGCCCGAAAGGAAGGGAGCGAATAATGTCTCTAGCGGAAAAAATCAAAGTTCTGATCGTTGACGATCAGGTCACCAGCCGCCTGTTGCTAAGCGACGCGCTGACGCAACTCGGCTTCAAGCAGATCACTGCCGCTGGCGACGGCGAGCAGGGCATGAAGATCATGCAGCAGCAGCCGCATCATCTGGTGATCTCGGACTTCAACATGCCGAAGATGGATGGTCTCGGCCTGTTGCAGGCCGTTCGCACCAATCCGGCAACCAAGAAGGCCGCCTTCATCATCCTGACAGCGCAGGGCGATCGTGCCCTGGTGCAGAAGGCGGCACAGCTTGGTGCCAACAATGTTCTCGCCAAGCCTTTCACCATCGAAAAGATGAAGGCTGCGATCGAGGCCGTGTTCGGAGCACTGAAATGATTCTCGAGGCCACCGCCCGTCGTGTGCATATCATTCAGGGCGAGTACAAGGTCATCGGTGACCCCGAGGTGGTCCTGGCGACCATTCTCGGCTCCTGCGTGGCGGCATGTTTGCGCGATCCGGTGGCTGGCGTTGGCGGCATGAACCATTTCCTGCTGCCGGGAATGGCGTCTTCGCCGACGAGCGGCGGCGACGCCACGCGCTACGGCGTGCATCTGATGGAACTGCTGATCAATGGCCTTCTGAAGCAGGGCGCGCGTCGCGACCGGCTGGAGGCGAAGGTGTTCGGAGGCGCGAAGACGATTGCCACCTTCTCCAATGTCGGCGAACAGAATGCGGCCTTCGCCATGCAGTTCCTGCGCGATGAAGGCATCCCGGTCGTCAGCTCCAGCACGGGCGGCGAGCATGGACGCAAGGTGGAGTACTGGCCGGTTTCCGGCCGTGCACGGCAATATCCGCTAACCGGCGCCGAAACGCAGAAGACCGTGGCCCTGGAACAGCGCCCCGTTGCTGCCCCGAAGCCTGTCGACAATGCGATCGAATTTTTCTGATCAGCGAGGACTATCCGATGACCAACTTCCAGCGCGCCGATACGACCGCCATGCAGGAGACGCTCCCCGCCATCCTGATGCGGATCGTCGCCGAATTGCACGATATCGCTTACCTGATCGAGCGCATCGAGCCGCAACTGCTCGATCTCAGCGGCGTCAATGTGCTGGAAGCGCCTGACGCGATGAAGGTGATGCAGGGCATCGATCTGGCCGTGCAGAAGACACGCGGCATTGCCGAATTCATCGACACCATCACCGGCGACATGCCGGATGGCTGGATGGTCGATGTCGCGACCGCGCTGAGCCTGGTGAAGCTCACCGAGATGCAGAAGGCGCTTGGCGGCAGTCAGCGTCACGGCCATTCTCAGCCACTCGCCAAGGCCGCCGGCGATTTCGATTTCTTCTGACCGCAACCGCCGGTACCCGATATTGTTTTTCCTATATTTTTTTAAATAGTTTTCTTCCCGCTTCCTTCGTTTTCCCCGCCGGACGAAACGCTCGCACAAGTTTCGATTCCTATCTTCGCTGCAGGGCACAAAGCCATCAGGTCTTTGACGAATCGTGCGAGAACAGAATGAATCTGTTAAATCAATTAGTTCCCTTGTTCAGGAATCTGCAGAATCTCGGGAGGACGCGGTTGCTGACTCTCGCCGGCGTGGGCATTTTGTCCGTGGCGCTGGTCCTGTTTGCAGCCCTTTACGTCAACAAGCCTGCCCAGGAGACGCTTTATGTCGGCCTGGATGCGACCGATCTGAACCAGATCAGCATTGCGCTTGCCGAAGCCAAGATCAATTTTCAGGTAGGGACGGACGGCACCAGCCTGACCGTGCCGACCGGCATGACCGGCAAGGCCCGCGCGCTTCTCGCCGAGCGCGGCCTGCCGAACAGCACCAATGCCGGCTATGAACTCTTCGACAATGTCGGATCGCTCGGTCTGACCTCCTTCATGCAGGAAGTGACCCGCGTCCGTGCGCTGGAAGGCGAAATCGGCCGGACGATCACCTCAATCTCGGGCATTAGCGCGGCTCGCGTCCATATCGTCATGCAGGATGTCGGCAATTTCCGGAAGGCGGATCAGAAGCCGACGGCCTCGGTGATGATCCGGGCCAATGCCGAAGCGGCGCGCAAGGCAGCCCAGGCTATCCGCCATCTCGTCGCCTCCGCCGTTCCTGGTCTTGAGGTCGACGATGTCACCATCCTCGATTCCACCGGGCAGCTGCTCGCTTCCGGCGACGATCAGAGCAATGGTGCGCTGAACCGCAATCTCGGCATCGTGCAGAATGTTCAGGGCGAAATCGCATCGAATATCGACAAGGCGCTGGCCCCCTTTCTCGGCATGGACAATTTCCGCTCCAGCGTGACGGCCCAGCTGAACACCGACAGCCAGCAGGTGCAGGAAACCACCTACGACCCGGAATCGAAGGTCGAACGTTCGGTTCGCACCACCAAGGAAGCGCAGAAGTCGCAGCAGCGCCAGTCGGATACGGCGGCGACTGTCGAGCAGAACATTCCTCAGGCAGCACCTCAGGCCGGCGGCAATGGGCCGACATCGAACGACCAGACCGATAAGCGCGAAGAGCAGACCAACTACGAGATTAACAGCAAGACGACCGCAACGGTCCGTAACAGCTACAGGATCGAGAAGCTGTCGGTCGCCGTGGTGGTCAACAGGGGTCGTATCGCCCAGATGGTCGGTCAGCCGGCCGATCCGGCAAAGGTCGATGCCTACATCGCCGAGATGCAGAAGATCGTCGCAACCGCTGCCGGCCTCGATCCAAGCCGCGGCGACGTGGTGACCGTCAATGCGATGGATTTCCTCGACACCCAGCTGCTCGACGACAACGCATCGGGTCTCAACATCATGGACGTGCTGAGCCGCAATATCGCCGGCATCATCAATGCGCTCGCCTTCGTCGCGGTCGCTGTCCTCATCATCTGGCTGGGCTTCCGCCCGCTGATCCGCTCGCTTGGCGGTGGTGCCAACGGCACGGCTCTGCCGGATGCGGCCGGCCTGGAATTGCCGGATTTCGCACCTGGCGCGGTCGGCGGACCCGGCGCCGCGCTGATGGACGGCTTCGGTTCGGATTTCGGCTTCGACAGTACCGACGATCTGCTGACGATGGGCGAGGACAACAGCACCTTCAATCGCCGCGTCAAGGAAGGGCCGGAGCGTCGCCTCTCGCGCATGGTGGAAATCAGCGAGGAGCGAGCCGCCAAGATCCTCAGAAAATGGGCCGTCGACAAGGCCGCCTGATAAAAGGACCGGGAGAGATCCCGGTCTTTTCGCGTGAACGGATAGGGTCCGGTCAACTCGTTGCAATCTTGGATTTCGCAAATATTAGCAGCAAGCCGTCGTCACGAAATCAGGCTGTATGAGATGTTGGCAAGTGAAGAAGAGGCGGCAAATTTCATTGCTGGGTAGAAAGAATCGACTTACAGTTTGTTCATCTGTCCGCAACAGCGCCGAATCAGCGCGAATCGGGCCGTAATCCGCCCCCGGTGAATTCAAGGATTGAAGACGCAGGGACGCGGAGAAATCAGTTTATAGTTTGTTGATTGGGTTTCTGGCGATCTGAGCCAATGCGATTGCCGAAGTGGAATTCATGTTAGCGCTTGCGCGCCGTGCCTCCGCCGGATGCGTTTGAGGCGTGATCGTAATTTAAGTTGGCGCAGGCGCCTTTTTTGAAGATCGATGTCGGTTTTCGGGGGCGTGCCCTGGGTCCAGACCGAGCAATGCTCTCGTTGACGTCTGATCGTTCGACAGTGGCAGGAACGCAGAAAATGGACATGCAGATATCGCAGGCGAGCAAGGGCGACAAGGATGCGCGAGCAGTCGCCGCTTCCAGCGCCATGTCGCGCGATCAGCTCATTCTGCAACTGACTGCGGTCGCGGGACCTGCCTATCTCCAATCCGGCCTGCGCGTGTTGACGGACTATGTCGGCGCCTCTCATTATCTCCTGGCGCGCTCCGACCTGATCCAGGAGAGCGGGCTCGATTTCGTCGTATCTTCGGATTGGCCCTTCGATCTCGTCCGGCGCCTGGCTTCCGAACTCACGGGTGGCTATGGCCGCACGGGCGAAGTGGAAAAATCCATGTCGCTGTTCCAGCCGAATTTTGCCTTCCTGCCCGATGATGTCGAGCCGCCGGAGGGTGTCAGCCGTCACTATTGCGCGCTGACCTTCAATGTCGGGCGCACGCGGTTCTCGCTGATGCTTCTGGCCCGCGACAGCCTGTTATTGTCGGCGGAACGGCTGCGCGATGTCGGGCTGCTGGCGGGCTATTTCGCCAGCTTCACCCGCAGTGTCGAAGGCAAGCTGGAGCGCGATTTCGATTTGACCGAACGCGAGCTGGAATGTCTGTTCTGGATTGCCGAAGGCAAGACCAGTGACGAGATCGCCATGATCCTCGGCATCTCGCGCAATACCATCAACAACTACATCACCAGCGTCATGCGCAAGACCGCGACGAAAACGCGATCGGAAGCCATCGCGTTTGCCGTCAGAAACAACCTCGTTTGAAGGCCTATTGAATGCGATATCAGCCGGGCAAGGCGACGGACATGTCGGGCGAGACAAAGCTTAGCCGTTTGCATCGGATTTCTGGTCGTTCCGATCTCTTCCCGAAGCTGGTGTCGATGCAGAAATTGATCGACGCGCAGAATTTCGCACTCTACCGCCTCAGTGGCTCCGGCCTGCCGAGCAAGCAGCGCCTGGTCTGCGAACTGGAGAACTGGGGGTCGGCCAATCCCGTCATGAACAAGGCCTTCGTCGAGGCCTATGGCGAGGCGATGATCGAGCATATCGAGAAGTCGCTGCTGCCGCTGATGTGGAACGGCCGCGACAGCGACAGCACGGCCGAGACGCCGGATTTTGCCGCATTCACCCAGCGCCTGAAACCGCATCTCCTGCCTTTCGCCGGTGTTGCCTTTCCGGTGCGGCTGGGCTCAGTCGGCAACGGCTACGTCGTCTTCACCGCGAAGTTCATGGACGTTACGAGCGATATGATCGTCGAGCTGCATGGCCGCAGCTGCCAGATCATGATGGAGCTTCTGTCGCTCGATGAGCGCCGCTCGCCGGCCGCCGAGGCATTGAGCGAACGCGAGATCGCCTGCCTGCAATTGGCCGGCGACGGACGGATCAGCGAGGAGATCGCCGAAAAGCTCGGCCTGTCGGTGCATACCGTCAACGCCTATCTCGGCTCGGCGACGATCAAGCTTGACAGCGTCAATCGCATCCAGGCGATCGCGAAGGCGATCCGCTTCGGTTACATCAGCTGACGCCGACGCTCCTCAGCGGATCTTCATATCGTAAATTCCGGAATGATTTGGACGTCCTCAGGCCGCCTGCGTTGCGCCGCCGATCGCATAACGGGCATCCTTCAGACTGCGGGCGAGAAGCGCGGTGTTCTCGTCCGGATCGGCGGATGCTTTTTCGAAGGCGATATGGTTGATCTCGATGCCGGCATGGTGGTCGGCAAGCGCGAGCTTGGCATAGATGGTGACGCCGCGCGGCTTGATTTCGAGGTCGATCGTGACCTCGGCCGGGCCGCTCCAATCGAGTTTGTAGTCGCCTCCAAGCCCGAAATTGACAATACCGGGAAGGAAATAGAGCTCAGCGGCCGAGGCCACGAGATCCGCAAGATTGCCGTAGCGTTCGAATCGCAGCAGCGAAATCAGATCGGCGGCGTCGAGGAGCCGCAATTCGCTGGCGACCGGGCTGATGGCCTCAGCGAGAATGCGTTCACGTTGAGCAGAGTAGGGGGATTTTTTCATTTGATTTATCGTACCCGTGTTCTATTCGACTGTGCGTAGATCCGATGGATTAGCTCTGCGACGGCCTTGTAAAATACTGACGGGATGACACTATCGACCGAGACTTGCGCAAACATGGAGCGCGCGAGTGGCGGATCCTCGAAAACCGGGATGCCGTTTGCCTCGGCGATCTCCCTGATTTTCAGCGCGATGAGGTCCTGACCCTTGGCAACGACGACGGGCGCGTCGCCTTCCTCGCGGACATAGCGCAACGCCACGGCGAAATGGGTCGGGTTGGCGATAACCAGGGTTGCGCGCGGCACCTGCTTTATCATCCGCCGGCGGGCACGGTCGCGGGCAACCGAGCGCTGGCGCGATTTGACGATCGGATCGCCCTGCGACTGCTTGAACTCGTCCTTGATCTCCTGCTTGGTCATCTTCAACTGATCGAACCAATGGTGGCGGCTCCACAGCACGTCGGCAATGGCGACGACGGCGGTCGCCAGCAGCACGAGTATCAGGATTCTCTGGACGATGGTCGACAGCCGAACGAAAATCGTCTGCGGATCGGACGCGAGCGAATCGATCGCGTGGAAGAACTGGCCGCGCAGCACGAAGAACATGATGATGCTGACCACCACGATCTTGGCGAGCGACTTGCCGAATTCCACAAGGCCGGATGTGCTGAAGATGCGGTTCCAGCCGGAAACAGGCGATATGCGCGAGAATTTCGGCTGAATGCGGTCGAGAACCGGCGTCGGCAGGTTTTGGAACATCGAGGAGCCGATCCCGAAGATGAAGAACAGAACGATGGCTGGCAGCACCAGATTGCCGACTTCCCAACCGATTCGGGTAAACAGCGAAAGGGCGTCCGGACCCGTTTCCAGCTTCCATTGATCCGGTTTCTCGAAGAGGTCTCGCAGGACCTCGCCCATGCGCCCCATGCGCTCCGGCAGGAAGAAGGTGACATAGATGACGGTCGCCAGCATGGAGGCAAAGATGGTCGCTTCCCGGGAGTGGGGCACATTGCCCTTCTCCATCGTGTCGCGGAGTTTTTTCTCCGTCGGTTTCTCTGTTTTACTGTCCCTGTCTTCGTCAGCCAAAGCAGCCGTCCTTCGCGAAACGGAAAGAGGCCGCGCAGCATGCGCGGCCCTGTTTTGAACAGTCTAGGACGATTCAGGTGAGTCGCGTCGAACTTACGCGGCTTTCTCCACAGGTGTCATGTCCTTGGCCTTGAGTTCGATCTGGCCGGAATTGGAAAGCCGGATGGCTTCCTGCGCGATGGCGCGTCGGGCGACGGCGATTTCGCGCGCATTGACGCCGTTGCTGGGCACCTGCAGATCGGATTCGATCATGCGGCGCTGGCGTGGGCTGATCGATGCGAGCACGATTTCGCGGATATCCATCGTCGAGCCGCGCAGCGCCATGGTGATGATATCCGAGGCGATGTCGTTGAGCAGCAGCACACGGCTCTGCTGCGGCATGAGCATGAGGTCGTCGAAGAGGAAGATCTTCGGGCGGACCTTGTCGACCGATTCCTTGCTCAGCGTTTCGAGCGACGTCAGCAGCGTATCGACCTGCGGCTTGTCGAGCTCGTTCATCAGCTCCGCTACCTTGGTGGAGCCGGATGCATTGCGCTCGGCCTCGATTTCCGTCATCAGCCCCTGAACCCGGTTCTCGATGATCTGCGCCGCTTTCGGGCTGACATCCTTGAGATTGACCGTGCGGTTCATGATGTCGGCGCGCTGCGCCTCCGGCAGCTGCAAAAGGATCTTGGCGCCGAAGGAGGACGGCATCATCGACAGCATATAGGCGATAGTTTGCGGATGTTCGCGCAGGAAGAACTTGGCGACGAAGGCCGGATCCGCTTCGCCGAGGCGATCCCAGATCGAAGCCTCATAGGCCTGGAAGGCCGTGCGCCGGCCAAGCAGGCTGTCGACCTCGTCGGGCGTCAGGCCTTCTTCGAGAATGCTCTCGATCGCCTTGGCATTGTCCATCAGGCCGGCGCCTTCGGTGAAGAGGTCTTCGAATTCCGCCACGAGCTGCGCCAGTTCGTCGGGCGGAATGAGCCGCAGCGATTGCGCCGACGCAATGATGAGCTGCAATTCATGCTGCGTGAAATATTTCAGCAGCCGTCCCGCCACCTGTTTTCCCATGGCAAGGAGAACGGCTGCGGCCTTCTCGGCCTGAGACAACGGTTTCTCGGCAAGGGCGCCGCTGAAATCGTCAAAGTCCATCATGGTCTTCATCTCCGTCCCGAACAGGGAGTGGGCTTATTCTGAAAAGAAATCAGGCTTTCATTGCCCGATCCCGAAATGATCTTCGGGAAATAGTATGCAAAATCAAATAAATGGAGCGAAATGACTCATTTCGCCCTATTGTTGGACAGCTCGATCAGCTTGATGCCGAACCGGGTATCGTCATGCTCCAGTACGGTAATCTCGCCCCGGCCGATGCAGCGGCCGTTCACGGTGATTTCGACGGGCTCGCCGATTCTCTTGTCGAGGGCGATGATCGCGCCTTCGGTCAGGTTCATCAGGCCGGAAACCTGCATGCGGCTGCTGCCAAGCACGATCTGGACGTCGATCGGGATATCCATGATCAGGTCGAGATTGGCGCTCAGCGCGCTGCCGAGAGCGGCCGGTTCGGCAAAGGCGGAGGGGCCGCCGAAATCGCCGGCGCCGAAGGCGGAGCCCGCATCGTCGCCACCGAATTCATCGCCGAAGGCCGAAAGACCGGCGGCCGGCTCGGCACCGAACGCGTCGAGATCGAAATCCGTCGCGACGCCGTCGGTGTCTTTCTTCAGGACGCCACGCAGGCCGTCGATAGCCTCGTCCAATGCGGCGTCGCTGCTTGCGATTTCCAGCGAATCCTCGCTGCTTTTCTGTGTCGTCTTCGTAGCCATGAAATCACTATTCCAGTTGAAACTTGCCTCAAGCTGCCGTGAGTGCGGGCCGCACCCAGGCCGCTCAATTCATCAGGTGTCGAAGAAGCTCGTCGTCGGAATTCACGGTGTCCTTGACGCGCACCGTGTAGTTCTCGCCGGAGCGGCCGAATTCGCAGACATAGAGATCCTTGCTGTTGGCGCTGACCTCGACCTGGACGTCGCTCGTATCCATGAAAGGAATGACATCGCCGACGGCGAGCCTGGAGATCGTGTCGAGCGTCAGCGATTGCAGCCGGATGCGGGCTTCGAGCGTCACCTGCGAGCGGCGAACCTGCTCGTTGAGTTGCTCCGCCCATGCGCCGGTCGAGGAGGACGGGTTCTTTGCCCTGGGCGCGCTGACCACGGTGCGCAGCAGCTCGTATTGCGGAACGATCACGATGATTTCCGAAACGGTCTTGCCGAGCGAGATCGTCATCGCGATGGCGGCGGCGAAATCGTCGGTCTGGCCGGCAACCGGCTTCGGACGATCCTCGATATTGTAGGGCCGATCCAGATAAGGTTCGAAGCCGCCGGTCGCGTTGACGGCGGAGCGCAGCACGTTGGCGATCTTGTCGAACACCATGACGGACAGGTCGAGTTCGATCACCGAAAGCGGCCGCGCGGCGGGGGAATCGATCGTCTCGGGCTGGGCGCCCAGCAGATGCTCCATCAAGGTCATGACGAAGCCCGTGCCGCAGCCGAGCAGGAAGTTCTGCGACCAGTTGCGCAGGGAGCCATTGACCAGGGCGCAATTGCTGCCGATGCCGGCGACAAGCTCGCTCATCAGGCCCGACCGGCAGCCGGCATAGCCGACGGAGACATCCAGGCCGGTTTCGCTCTTGATGATGTCGGGGAGGAACTCGGTATAGACCTGGCCGAAGGCCGTGCCCAGCTTTGCAAGCGTCGCCGGGTCGCCGAGACCACCGGTCAGCTTGGCGAAGAGGACGGGATCCATCGTCTGTTTTGGGTGCGTGGATTGCTGGCTCATGATGGTCACGCTGCCTTGCTTTCACCGCCGGGGTTCATCATTTCCTGCTCGACCGCGTCGATGGACGGCCGCTCGTAGGAGGAGATCGTCTTGCGGCCGTATTCCAGCGCCACCTGCGGCACGGAGCCGTTCATGTAGGCGAGCAGCGTCTGCTTCACGATCACGTAGAGGCGGTGCTGCTTGTTGCGCACGATCTTGATCTGCGACACCAGCGGCGCGCAGACGGAGTAGGACAGGATGATGCCGAGGAAGGTGCCGACCAGCGCCGAGCCGATCAGGTGCCCGAGCACCTCCGGCGATTCGTTGATGTGGCTCATGGCCTTGATGACGCCGAGGACGGCCGCGACAATACCGATGGCCGGGAAGGAATCGCCCATGATCGTGATTGCGTGATAGGGCTTCATCTTGTCATGCTGGATGGTGTTGATTTCCTCGTCCATCAGCGCCTCGATCTCGTGCGAGCGGGCATTGCCGATGATGATGAGGCGGACGTAATCGCAGATGAAGGCCGTCAGGTCCCGGTTCTTCAGCACCGTCGGAGCGGCCTGGAAGATCACCGATTCGTCCGGATTGTCGATATGGGCTTCGATCTCGTTGCGCGACTTGGTGCGCAGGTCCCGCATCAGTGCGTAGAGTACGCCGAGGGTGTCGAGATAGTCGCGCTCCTTGGGAACCGCATGCCTGAAGGCTTCGCCCAGCGCCTTGCCGGAGTCTTTCAGGACCTTCATCGGATTGGCCATGATGAAGCCGCCGATGCCGGCGCCCGCGATGATGACAAATTCGAAGGGCTGGAACAGCGCGTTCACATCCCCGCCCATCGCCATGAAGCTGCCAATGATGCAGCCGCAGGTCACTACAAATCCGATAATAATATTCATCGCCGGTCCACACCTGAACGTTGCTTCCTCAAATCAACTAGGAAACCTGCCTTGCGTGAGGCTGTTCGACACGTCAGTCAGCGGGCCTTTTGTCGTGTCAGCCTCGCACAAGCCAATGTCGGCACAGTAACGGCTAAGGGCATCTATGCCCGGCTAACGACATGTTGGAGCGCCGCGCTATCGGGCGTTTCCTGTCCCGTTATTCTCCAATGTCCGGAGGGCGTTGAAAATGCAGTCTGGTATTTATGTGTCGCTGTCATCGCAGATGGCGCTCGAGCGGCGTCTGACGACGGTCGCCGACAACATGGCCAACGTGAACACCACCGGTTTCCGTGGCACCGAGGTCAAGTTCAATCAGGTGCTCAGCAACACCGAAAACAAGCTCAACGCCAAGGTCGCCTTCGTCTCGCAGGGCAATGATTATCTCTCCACCAGCAATGGCGAATTGCAGAACACCGGCAATCTTCTCGATTTTGCCGTCAAGGGCGAAGCCTGGTTCGGCCTCAATACGCCGGCCGGCCTGGTGCTGACGCGTGACGGCCGTTTTACGATGACAGACAGCGGCGCTCTGGTCTCGGCACGCGGCTATCCGGTGCTCGATCCCGGCGGTGCACCGATCCAGCTAGATCCCACCGGCGGGGCGCCGACTGTCGCCTCGAATGGCACGATTTCGCAGAACGACAAGCAGGTCGGCCAGATCGGGCTTTACAACGCTGACGTCACCAAGGGTTTCCTGCGCTACAACAACAGCGGCGTGCTGCCCACGGAAACGCCACAGCCGGTAATCGACCGCTCCAATATCGGTGTCGCACAGGGCTATCTCGAGAATTCCAACGTCAACGGCCTGCGGGAAATGACCGAACTGATCGAGGTCAGCCGCGCCTTCGACAACATCACGTCGCTCACCAACAGCAGCGAAAGCACGCTCTCGGAAGCGATCAAGACCCTCGGCGGCAGCCAGTAAGAAGGGCGGATCATGTTCGAGGACCGGATGCCGGAGGGGGCTTTGTCCCCAAGGCTGCCGCATATGGCCGCGCTGGCGGAGCAATATGCGATGACGGAAAACGCGGTCGCCCATGGCGGCCATGTGCGGACGATCGCGGCCGGGCACTACACCGTCGCCGGTCTTTCCAGGCATGTGCGCCTTGGCGAGTTCGTTGCCCATCGTTCGGCGACCGGCATCCATCTCGGTGAGGTCGTGCGCGTCGAACCGGAATTGACCTATGTCTGTCCGATCGAGCCGGGCGAGCCGATCGGTATCCACGACACTGTCATCCGCAAGGGCGCCTTCCGCATCGCGCCGTCGGAAAGCTGGTGCGGGCGCACCATCAATTCGCTGGGCGAGCCGATCGATGGCCTGGGGCCACTGACGGCGGGCACGCAGCCGCGCTCGATCTCCAATACCGCGCCGCCCTCCATGACGCGCAAGCGCGTCGAGACGGGCTTCAAGACCGGCGTGCGCGCCATCGATATCTTCTCGCCGCTCTGCCTCGGCCAGCGTCTCGGCATTTTTGCCGGCTCCGGCGTCGGCAAATCGACGCTGCTGTCGATGCTCGCCCGCGCCGATGCCTTCGACAAGGTGGTGATCGCGCTGGTCGGCGAGCGCGGCCGCGAAGTCCGTGAATTCATCGAGGATACGCTCGGTTCCCACATGAAGAAGTCGGTCGCGGTTGTTGCAACCAGCGACGAGAGCCCGATGCTGCGCAAGATGGCGCCGCTATCGGCGATCACCATCGCCGAGCATTTCCGCGATCAGGGCGACAATGTGCTTTTGATCGTCGACAGTGTCACCCGCTTTGCCCACGCCATCCGCGAGGTTGCGACCGCATCCGGCGAGCCGCCGATCGCGCGCGGCTATCCGGCTTCCGTCTTCACCGAGCTGCCGCGCCTTCTGGAACGGGCGGGGCCAGGGCCGGAAGGCACGGGCACGATCACCGCGATCATTTCCATCCTCGTCGACGGCGACAATCACAATGACCCGATCGCCGATTCCACCCGCGGCATTCTTGACGGTCACATCGTCCTGCAGCGCTCTCTTGCAGAAGAGGGACGCTATCCGCCAATCGACCCGCTGGCCTCGGTGTCGCGCTTAGCGCGCAAGGCCTGGACGCCGGATCAGGAAAAGCTGGTGTCGCGCCTGAAGGCGCTCGTGCACCGTTACGAGGAAACGCGTGACCTGCGCCTGATCGGCGGATACCGCCAGGGCGCCGACGCGGATCTCGATATCGCCGTCCGTCAGGTGCCGATCATCTACGAGATCCTGAAGCAGACCCCCGGCGAGCGGCCCTCGGTCGACGCCTTCACCGATCTGGCGACCGCTCTGAAAAATGGCGCGGTCGCCACCACACCGGCAAAGAGAGGCTGACGTGAGAGAATCCGATGCAGACGAGCCGGTCGCTCCGCCGAAGCCGGCGAAAAGGCGGACCGTCACCGACAAGGCGCTGGCCTGCACCGGCCTGGTGCTCGCCGGTATCTCGGCCTTCTTCCCGTGGTACGTATTTCTGAACCCGGACAAGTTCGGCATTCAGGTCGCCGAGGGCGACCGGACGCGAGATCTGCCGAACTGGCCAGGGCGCGAGATCGTCAGTGTCTCGCCGCTTGCCATGGTCAACAAGAATCCGGGCGAGCCGAAGGATATGATCCCCGATCCGCTGACGACGGCGACGGTCAGCAGTGTCGGGCGCGAGGATGACAAGGGCCCGCCGGCGGAAGATCAGCCGTTCCCCGGCAAGTCGCCCTTCCATCTGCTGCACGTCGCAAACGGCCGGGCGCTGATCGAGGATGACAACGGCATGTTCGTTGTGCGCGTCGGCTCGCTCCTGCCCGATAACAGCCGCCTGGCGACCATCGAGCAACGCGACGGAAAATGGGTGATCGTTACCTCCACCGGCGACGTTTACAGCCATGAGTAAATGCTCGAAATCGCCCGCATGCCGGGCCTTTTAAAGACTTCCGCAAGAACGCGACCACCGCAAGTCCCACGCAAGATTATCCCTCTAATGTCCCTGGTGTAAGAACGGAGAGAAGCCCATGCAACCCATTCAACTCTTTGACCTGGCCTCGCGGCAAGCCGAGTGGCTTCAGACGCGCCAGGAGGTTGTTGCCGGCAACATCGCCAATGCCAATACCCCGAAGTTTCGTGCCAAGGACGTAACGCCGTTCCAGGCTGTTCTGGACAACCAGAATGTCGGCATGGCGAAGACCAATCCGGCGCATCTCTCCGGCAACGAATTCAGCCAGAGCGGCGACATTAACGTCGAGGAAGCGTCGCTCAACCAGGAAATTGGTGTCCAGGAATCGGGTAACACCGTCGGCCTGGAAGACGAACTCGCCAAATCGGGCGAGATCAAGCGCCAGTACAGCTTGAACACCGCTCTCGTCAGCTCCTTTCATCGCATGATGTTGATGACCGTAAAACAATAGATGAAGTGAAGATGTCATGGATCCCTTATCTGCCGCATTGAAGATTGCGGGCTCCGGCCTGGAGGCTCAGTCGACCCGCCTGCGCGTCGTCTCCGAAAATATCGCCAACGCCCGTTCGACGGGCGATACGCCCGGCGCCGATCCCTATCGCCGCAAGACGGTGACCTTCGGCGCCGAACTCGATCGCGCCAATGGCGTGACAACGGTCGGGGTAAAGAAGATGGGCGAGGATACTGGCAAGTTCGTCGAGCAATACGACCCGGACAATCCGGCGGCGGACCAGAAGGGTTACGTCAAGATGCCCAACGTCAACATCCTCGTGGAAATGGCCGACATGCGCGAGGCCAATCGCTCCTACGAGGCCAATCTTCAGACGGTCCGGCAGGCACGCGACCTCATCTCCTCCACCATCGATCTGTTGAAGAATTCATAATGATTGACGCTATCAAGAATGTCTCCTCCCTCTCGGCAACCCGTGGCCTCGGCAGCATCGCCACGGATCTGAGTTCCGCCGCATCCAACGCGATCGCATCGACGCCGGAAACGGCAATCGGAAGCTCCGCTGTCGGCAGCTTCGCATCGGTCATGTCCGATGTTGCGAAGAATACGGTCAGCACGCTGAAGGAAGCCGAAAATGCCTCCTTTGCCGGCATCAAGGGCACGATGAGCACCCGCGAAGTGGTCGATAAGGTCATGCAGGCGGATCAGACGCTGCAGACGGCAATCGCGCTGCGCGACAAAATGGTCTCCGCCTTCCTCGATATTACGAAAATGCAGATCTAGGGCGGATTGCTCCGCTCAAACTATGTGACTTGGCGTGTTCCTGTTCCAAAGCCGCTTGGCGGCTTCCGGGATCGCGCTCCAGACCGAAGGACGAAAACATGAGAGCGCTCGCTATTGCCGCGACGGGCATGGACGCCCAGCAGACCAATCTCGAAGTGATCGCGAACAACATCGCGAACATCAACACGACGGGCTACAAGCGTTCCCGCGCCGAGTTCTCGGACCTTCTGTACCAGACCGAGCGCGCCAAGGGCATCGCCAACCGGCCGAACCAGGCGGTGGTGCCGGAAGGCGCCAATATCGGCCTCGGTGTGCAGACAACGGCCGTGCGCAACATCCAGATACAAGGCGAGCTGTCGCAGACGTCGAACGATCTCGACGTCGCGCTTGTCGGACGTGGCTGGTTCCAGATCCAGATGCCTGACGGCACGACAGCCTATACGCGCGCCGGCTCCTTCAACAAGAGCGATACCGGCCAGATGGTCACACCCGACGGCAACGTGCTGCAGCCCGGCATTACCATCCCGAGCAATGCCAGCAACGTCGTCATCAACCAATCCGGCCAGGTCTCGGCGACAATCGGCACGGCAACGACGCCGACGGTTCTCGGCCAGTTGCAGATCGCCAATTTCGTCAACGAGGCCGGTCTGCAGCCGATGGGCAGCAACCTCTTCACCCAAACGCCGGCCTCCGGCGACCCCGTCGTCTCCGACCCGAACGAAAATGGCTTTGCCTATATGAAGCAGGGCTATCTGGAATCCTCGAACGTCGATCCGGTCAAGGAAATCACAGACCTGATCACGGCGCAGCGCGCCTACGAGATGAATTCCAAGGTCATCACCACCGCCGACGACATGGCGCAGATCGTCAGCAAAAACCTGAAGTAATAGAGGGACGGGCCGAACATGAGGTTTCGCCGGATGAAAAGCTTAGCAATGGCCTGGTTCGCCGCAGCGGGCCTATCCGTCATGTTCGCGCCGGCCTTCTCCGCCGGCGCAACGGGTGTCGATGGAACCAGCATGGGTACCGCCGTGGTGCCGACCGAGGTGATCTATCCCGGCGATATTATCGGCAGCGGCCAGCTCGAGGAAGTCGATGTCACCAACCCAAACCTGACCGGCGACTACGCCCGGACGATCCGGGACGTGACGGGCAGGGTATCGAAGCGCACGCTTCTGCCCGGCCGGACCATCTCGATTTCCTCCTTGCGCCAGCCCTTTGCCGTGACGCGCGGCTCGAACGCCCGACTGGTGATGAGCATGGGCAGCATGACGATCACCGCGGCCGGAACGCCCCTGGATGACGGCGCGGTCGGCGACAGCGTGCGCGCCCGCAATCTGGATTCCGGCATCATCGTCAACGGCACTGTCCTCGAAAATGGCACGATCCGCGTGGTCTCGAAATGAGAAGCCTTCGTCTTTTTCTCGCGGTTCTGATGGCATTGCCCAGCCTGGTCGTCTCCGATCCGGCGCTTGCGATGCAATCGCGCATCAAGGATATCGCCTCGTTGCAGGCCGGCCGCGACAACCAGCTGATCGGCTACGGCCTGATCGTCGGTCTGCAGGGGTCCGGCGACGGCTTGCGGTCTTCGCCCTTCACCGAGCAATCCATGCGCGCAATGCTGCAGAATCTCGGCATTTCAACGCAGGGCGGCCAGTCCGCCGCCAAGAATACCGCCGCCGTGATGGTCACGGCCAACCTGCCGCCCTTCGCCAGCCCCGGCAGCCGCATCGACGTCACGGTCAGCTCGCTCGGCGACGCGACCTCGCTTCGCGGCGGCACGCTGATCATGACCTCGCTCAGCGGCGCCGACGGGCAGATCTATGCCGTGGCGCAGGGCTCCGTCATCGTTTCGGGCTTCCAGGCGCAAGGGGCGGCCGCCAGCGTCACCGAAGGCACCACCACCGCCGGCCGCGTGCCGGGCGGCGCCATTATCGAACGTGAGCTGCCGTCGCGCTTCAAGGATTCCGTCAATCTCGTCCTGCAATTGCGCAACCCGGACTTTTCCACCTCGGTTCGCATAACCGATACGGTCAACGCATGGGCGACCTCGCGCTTCGGCGCGCCGATCGCGGAGGCGAAGGATTCGCAGGAGGTTGCGATCAGCAAGCCGAAGATGGCGGACTTGACGCGGCTGATGGCGGATATCGAAAATCTCGCCGTCCAGACCGATACGCCGGCCAAGGTCGTCATCAACGAGCGCACCGGAACGATCGTCATCGGTGCCGATGTCCGTGTCTCGCCGGTCGCGGTCAGCTACGGCACCCTGACGGTCCAGGTCAGCGAAAATCCGCAGGTTATCCAGCCGGAACCCTTCTCCGACGGCCAGACGGCTATCCAGGACCAGACAGATATTACGGCGACCAAGAGCGGTGGCGGTGTCGCCATGCTCCAGGGGCCTGACCTGAAGACACTCGTCTCCGGCCTGAACAATATCGGCGTCAAGCCGGACGGCATCATCGCCATCCTGCAAGGCATCAAATCGGCCGGCGCCCTGCAAGCGGAGCTCGTGCTGCAATGATCTCGATCGCTATCGCCCGAAAGATGCTGAATGCCTGCTCTACGGGCATGGTCGCCCTGCTGCTGTCCGTCTGCGCCTGCGCGGCGCAGGAAGCACGGAAACCGATCGTTGATCCGGCATCCAGCCAGGACGAAATCAGGCAGTTCTGCACCAATATCGCCGATCCGGCCCGCGACCAGCGCTATCTGCTGCAAAAGCAGGAGCTTGAAAAGCTGCAGGCCGACGTCAATCAGCGCATCGCCACCATGGATCAGCGCAAGGCGGAATATGAAGACTGGCTGAAGCGCCGCGACGACTTTCTGAAAAGCGCCGATGCCGGTCTGGTCGACGTCTACAAGAACATGAAGCCCGATGCGGCGGCGGCGAGCCTTGACGGCGTCAAGGTCACCATAGCGGCGGCGATCATCATGAAACTCTCGCCGCGCCAGGCGAGTCTCGTTTTGGCGGAGATGGATGTGCAGAAGGCGGCAGCCGTCACCAACATCATGGCCAGCGCGTCTGATCCGAATACATCGAAGTCGAAGGACCCTTCATGAACATGCGTCTTACGGCCACCTGCGCGATCGTCGCCTTACTCGCCGGCTGCCAGTCGCCGCAGGCTCTTAAGGAAATCGGCCGGGCGCCGGCCATGAGCCCCATCGGCAGCGGCCTGCAATATGCGCAGACGCCGCAGATGTCGCAATATCCGAAACGGCCGCACCAGGTCGCGCAGGGCTATTCGCTCTGGAACGATTCGCAGGCGGCCCTTTTCAAGGACTCGCGCGCGCTCAATGTCGGCGATATCCTGACCGTCAATATCCAGATCAATGACAAGGCGAACTGGGACAACGAGACCAATCGCAATCGCACGAACAAGAGCGACATGAACTGGGACATTGCCGCCAGGATCTTCGGCTGGACGCCAAGCACCAAGGCCGACGCAACCTCGGGCTCAGACACCAGCACCGACGCCAAGGGCAAGATGCAGCGGTCCGAGCAGATTACCCTGCTCGTCGCCGCCGTCGTGACTGGCATTCTCGAGAACGGCAACCTGATGATCAGCGGTTCGCAGGAAGTTCGCATGAACCAGGAAATCCGCATTCTCAACGTCGCCGGCATCGTGCGGCCGCAGGACGTCACCGCGGACAACACGATTTCCTACGACAAGATCGCCGAGGCGCGTATTTCCTACGGTGGCCGCGGCCGCCTGACGGAAATTCAGCAGCCGCCGAGCGGTCAACAGGCGGTCGATCTGCTGTCGCCGCTCTGACGGCTGCGTAGTACACGGGATTTTGGGAACGGGCAGGTAACAGACATGGCAGAAGCCGCAGACGCATCGGCAAACAGCAAGGGATCGCCGCTGGTCATGACCATCGTCGGACTGCTCGCCCTGACCGTCCTTGGCGGCGGCGGCGGTTGGTTTCTCGGCACTGTAGTCGCGCCGAAGATCAAGGCGGCAACGGCCGCCGTGCAGGCTTCCTCATCGGCGGCCGATGGTGAAAAGCAGGCAATAGCCCCGGTGGAATCGAACAATATCGTTCAGCTCGATCCAATCATCACCAATCTCGGCTATCCCTCGCAGAACTGGATCAGGCTGGAAATCGCGCTGGTGTTCAAGGGCCAGCCGGACGCGCAGCTCGCCCAGGCGATCCATGAAGATGTGCTCGCCTACGTCCGCACCGTGTCGCTGCAACAGATCGAAGGTCCCCGCGGTCTGCAATATCTTCGGGATGACCTTCAGGAACGTGTTGACCTGCGCTCCGAAGGACGCGTATCGAAAGTCATGTTCAGGACTTTCGTGATCGAATGATTCGATTATTACTTATTTTATCTACATTAGTATTTGCTATATTGTCGCCTGAACTGGCGATGGCGCAGCAATTGTCGCAACAGATTCCAACGGATCTCCTGAATACCCCGGTGAATGGATCGGTCGCGGCCTGGATCATCCGCACTTTCGGGCTGCTGACGATCCTGTCGATCGCGCCCGGCATCCTCATCATGGTGACGAGCTTTCCGCGCTTCATCATCGCATTTTCGATCCTGCGCTCGGGCATGGGTCTGGCGACCACACCATCGAACATGATCCTGCTCAGCCTGGCGCTGTTCATGACCTTCTACGTCATGTCGCCGACCTTCGATCAGGCCTGGAAGGATGGGGCGCAGCCGCTGCTTGCCAATCAGATCTCGGAAGCGGATGCGGTCATGCGTATCGCCGAGCCTTTCCGCACCTTCATGGCGAACAACACGCGCGACAAGGACATCAAGCTCTTCGTCGACCTGGCGAAAGAGCGCGGGCAGACGGTGGTGATCGACAACAAGATTGACTACCGCGTCCTGATCCCCGCCTTCATGATTTCGGAGATCCGTCGTGGTTTTGAAATCGGCTTTCTGGTCGTGCTGCCGTTTCTGGTCATCGACCTGATCGTCTCGACCATCGTCATGGCAATGGGCATGATGATGCTGCCGCCGACATCGATTTCGTTGCCCTTCAAGATTCTGTTCTTCGTGCTGATCGACGGCTGGAACCTGCTGGTCGGCAGCCTGGTGCGCTCTTTCCACTGACAAGCTGAAGCCAGCGGACCCAAAGCCTGTAGGCCTTTAGGTCATCGGGGTAATGCCCCGATGACCAAGCGTTCCTATTCGGCGGCGATTGCCGCCGCGCTCCCGTCCTCGATCAGGAACGGTTCGGTGCGTACGGGCAGCGCCGGCACATCCATGTGATCCGGAGCGAGACCTTGCTTGGCGCGCTCGACCATCATCCCATAGGCCGTCTCCAGATGGCTGGTGAAGCGTTCGGCGTCGAAGAGCGGTTTGATATAGCGGTTGGCGGCGAGCACGCCCTTGAGCCTGGCGGCGCGCTCCGGCTCTCCGGCAAACGCCACGGCCATATCCTCATAGGCCTGGACATCGGCGGCGACCAGTTCCGGCACGCCGATGGCGTTGAGCAGGCTTTCGCTGACGCGCGAGGCGAAGTTCGTGCCCTTCATCGTCAACACCGGCAGGCCGCCCCAGAGCTGCTCTGAGGTCGTCGTATGGCCGTTGACAGGGAAGGTGTCGAGACCGAGATCAGCAAGCTGCTGGCGATCGATGTGGTCTTCGTAGCGAATACGAGTCGTGAAGACGACGCGCTTGCGGTTGACGCCGCGCCCCTCCAGGCGCGCCCAGAGATTGGCCTCGGCGCGCGGGCCGTTGCACAGCAGCCAGAGCACGCTGTTCTTGGTGCGCTTCAGGATATTGCACCAGACGTCGACCATCTGCGAGGTGATCTTGCGGTTGCCGTTGAACGAGGCGAAGACGAAGGCGTCTTCCGGCAGCCCATGCTGCGCGCGCGTCGTCGGCCGTGGCTTCGGACGATAGATCGGGTCGTTCGGCTGATAGCTTTCGGGCAGCCGGCAGAACTTCTCGTGGAAATGCGGCTTCGACTGTTCCGGCAGCACGTAGGGATCGCCGATGATGTAGTCGAGATCGATATTGACGGTGGAGCCGGGAAAGCCGAGCCAGGACGTCTGGATCGGCGCGGCCATATGGTTGAGGATACGCGCACGGCTATCCTTGGTGTGTCCCTTGAGATCGACGAGAATGTCGATGCCGCGGGCGCGAATGACGTCGGCCGCCGCCTGATCGGAGAGACCGCGGATATCGACCATCGCTCCCCATTTTGAATAGTCGAACTCTTCCTCTCGCTGCGACGCCAATGGCGAATGGTCGAAGAGGGTGATCTCGAACCGGTTCCGGTCGTGCAACTCCAATATGCGCTGCAGGAGCTTCATGGTCGCGTGGCCCGGCCAGAAGTCCGCCGAGAGATAGCCGATGCGGATCTTGTCAGCCCATGCATGCGGCGCCTTGCGGCGTGCTTCGGCATGTCCGACCAGCAGCGGCACCGTGTCGTGGATGGCGAATTTGTTGATCGCTTCGTCGCCGCACCAATGCAGATGGAAGAAGGGGTTGTCCGGCGTCACATGGTCGAGATTGCCCGCGGCCAGCGCCGTCTTCACGGGTGCCATGTGCTTGTCGACCGTTACGAGGTCGGACACTTCGCGCGCGAAGATCAGATAAAGCGTGCGGAAGACGATGTTGTCGGGATGGTTCTTGAACAGCGTTGCGACGATGTGCCGGTTGCTTTCGTCGTAAAGGTTGTCGGTCAGCAGTTTCGCGGCCAGCAGCCGGTGCCTGAGCTCGGGTCCGTCGACCAGCACGGTCTTGAAGCCGGTCAGCAGCTCCTTTTGCTGGCGGCCCAGGAAAATGCGGACGAGGGCATAGGCCAGCTCCGGATCCTTGAAGGCCAGCGGCAGGATCAGGCTGCCGATCGATAGCGCCTGGTCCTCATTGCCGCAATCGGCATGCAGCAGCAGGGCTTCGCGCAGATAGTCCTCGCGATGGGGCTTCTGCCTGCCCGCCAGTTCATAAGCCTTGGCGGCGTCCGATTTGAAGCCGAGCTTGAGCAGCGTCTTTGCCAGCAGCGCGTAGGTCTTCGGCGATGTATCGCTATTGAGCAGCTCGTTCAACGTTTCGAGCGCGCGCGTATACTGCCCCTTCTGGTAGAGATTGGACGCTGTCACAAAGGCGTTTTTGATAGTCACGAGCGAGAACTCCGAGCGAAATGTTGAACAGGCACCGGCTGGAGGCCGAGGACCGTCATCATGGATTCGCCGGATCATCGCGCGCGTAGCTTGCCTGAAACCGAAGCGGCGAATGAACCGCTCGTTTACGCGCTGTTAGCTACGTTTGGGACATCCGTTGCCGCGCCCCCCGGATTTAAGGAATTCGCAAGCAATGGATGCGAGCTTACTCGTGACATGACGGGTTTGGTCCCCTAGGAAATGGGGCCGAGGAGCATGAAGCCGCTCCGTCATCGCCGGTATTAGAAGTCCGGTATGTCCTCCTTTTTGTATTCAGTTTCCAGGGGACACACTCATGACCAGCATTAACACCAACAATTCCGCTATGGCTGCCCTGCAGACGTTGCGTGGCATCAGCAGCAGCCTGCAGGACACGCAGAGCGCCGTTTCGTCCGGCCTGCGTATCTCCAAGGCTTCCGACAACGCCGCCTATTGGTCGATCTCTACTTCGATGAAGTCTGACAACAGCGCCATCGGCGCCGTTTCCGACGCCCTCGGCCTCGGCGCTGCCAAGGTCGATACGGCATCCACCGCTGTCAGCAGCGCCATCGACGTCGTCGGCCAGATCAAGGACAAGCTCGTCACCGCCATGGAAGGCTCGGTTGACAAGGGCGCAGTCCAGGAAGAAATCGGCCAGCTCCAGCAGCAGCTGCAGAGCGTTGCGCAGTCCGCTTCGTTCAACGGCGAAAACTGGGTCATGGCTGCCAGCGGTGACTCCGCTTCGGTCGTTTCCTCCTTCATCCGCGGCACCAACGGCACCGTTTCGGTCAGCACCACGTCCTACAAGTTCGACTCCGGCGCAACCGGCAACGTTCTGTTCGGCTCCAACTCTGGCACGATCGACACTGCTTCCGGTATTCTCGGCACCAAGACCGGTTCCTACTCGGTGTTCAGCCTGGATATCTCGAGCATGACCACGGGCCAGATCTCTAGCGCCCTCAACATGGTTCAGACTGCTCTGAACTCGTTGACCAGCATGGGTTCGAAGCTCGGCTCGATCTCCAGCCGTATCGACCTGCAGACGACTTTTGCTTCCTCGCTCTCCGACTCGATCCAGTCGGGCGTTGGCAAGCTGGTCGATGCAAACATGGAAGAAGAGTCCAGCAAGCTTTCGGCTCTGCAGACGCAGCAGCAGCTGGCCATTCAGTCGCTCTCGATCGCTAACTCTTCGACACAGTCGATCCTGTCGCTCTTCCGTTAAGAAGTAGGACTGGCGTTCCGCGCCAGCTGAAATTCCTAAACAATAAGTTAACCGCGCCTCTCTAAGGCGCGGTTTTTTTTATATTTTTTGCTGTTTCGAGGTTCAGATTTTCTTAACTATATTGTTGTTTTCTAGGGTCATTGAAACGGCGAGTTAACCATAACCAACTGGGGTTAACAGGCATGATGCTGAATGCCGTTACCGGTTTTTAGACCCGGAATGTCCCTTATTTAACCACTGCCAAAGGGGCAAAATATCATGACGAGCATTCTTACCAACAACGCTGCAATGGGCGCCCTTCAGACACTGCGCGGTATCAGCAGCAACCTGCAGGACACGCAGAGCGCCGTTTCGTCCGGCCTGCGTATCTCCAAGGCTTCCGACAACGCCGCCTATTGGTCGATCTCTACTTCGATGAAGTCTGACAACAGCGCCATCGGCGCCGTTTCCGACGCCCTCGGCCTCGGCGCTGCCAAGGTCGACACGGCAACCACCGCCGTCACCAGCGCTCTCGATATCGTCAGCCAGATCAAGTCCAAGCTCGTCACCGCCATGGAAGGCTCGGTCGACAAGGGCTCGGTCCAGGAAGAAATCGGCCAGCTCCAGCAGCAGCTGCAGAGCGTTGCGCAGTCCGCTTCGTTCAACGGCGAAAACTGGGTCATGGCTGCCAGCGGCGACTCCGCTTCGGTCGTTTCCTCCTTCATCCGTGGCACCAACGGCACCGTTTCGGTCAGCACCACGTCCTACAAGTTCGACTCCGGCGCAACCGGCAACGTTCTGTTCGGCTCCAACTCTGGCACGATCGACACTGCTTCCGGTATTCTCGGTACGGTCACCGGTTCCTACTCGGTGTTCAGCCTGGATATCACCGGCATGACCGGCGGCCAGATCTCCAGCGCTCTCGACATGGTTCAGACCGCTCTGAACTCCATGACCAGCATGGGCTCGCGCCTTGGCTCGATCTCGACCCGTATCGACCTGCAGACGAGCTTTGCTTCCTCGCTCTCCGACTCGATCCAGTCGGGCGTTGGCAAGCTGGTCGATGCAAACATGGAAGAAGAGTCCAGCAAGCTTTCGGCTCTGCAGACGCAGCAGCAGCTGGCCGTCCAGTCGCTCTCGATCGCTAACTCTTCGAGCCAGTCGATCCTGTCGCTCTTCCGTTAATAGGAAGAGCCGGCGCTCTGCGCCGGTGGCAACAGCCGAGCAAAAAGTTTACCGCGCCTTCCCTGGAGGCGCGGTTTTTCGTTTTGGGGCAGGGGGCTTAACCGGCCGCCTTGTTCCGCAGCGAGTCGATGAAGGCGTCGAACAGCTTGCGCATGGCCACCTGCTTATAGGGATAGGTGGCGGGGCTATCCATGTTGTGGACCACCATCGCCACATCGAGTTCGAACACCAGCAGGCGCCCGTCGGGGAGTTCCGCGCAGTCGATGCCGAAGTAATCGAGCCCGATGCGACGGTAAAGCGCGTCGAAACTGTCCTTGTGGCGGATCGCGAAATCGGTGTCGAAATCCTCCATCCAAGCCTGTTCGACCGCCCGTTTTACCGGGCTTTCCGCCATGCCAGCGCTGAGATAATGCACGATCCAATGCTCGGACAGCGCCATGTGGCTGGCGAAAGCCTTGCCCTGGATGAACACGATGCGCTGCTTGTTGTACAAGCCGTCCGCGCCGCGAAAATCGATGAAGGGCGCGACATAGATCTCCGGAGCCGCCTGCGTCTCGAGCCAGGCCGACAATCCCGAGGGGTCGGCGATGCGTTCCATTCCATGGCCGGCATGGGTGCTGATCGGTCGAACGACGAGCGGGAAGGTAAGTCCTGGCGCACATTTGTAGAGCTGTTTCGCGCCCGCGCCGACGGCGACAAGATCCTCGCGCGGTACGCGATAGGTGATTGGGGACAGAATGGAAGGTTCGCCGGCCAGCATGGCGCTCACGCCATCACGCGTCAGCCGGCTGACCAGTTCCGGATCGTTGTTCATGATCGGGCCGTCGAAATCGGCCAGCAGCGTCCGCATCCGCGCCAATACGGGGGCGTTCTCGGTGGATTCGCCGATCGCCATGAAGGCGACGTCGTGTGCCGGCAAGTCGCCAAGTTCAGTCGTCTCGGCATCCACATAATGCAGCCAGAGAACGCAGTCGCTGTCGACCAGCAGGAAATCCAGCGGCGTGTTCGCCATGAAATCGCCAGGTGTCACAAAGGCCAGCAATCGCGGTCCCTGTCCATTTCCATGGATCACGCAGAAGTCCTGTTTCAGCTCCACCGCGCTCCGGAACATCTGGCGTGCCTCATCGGCGCGGCCCATGGTTTGCAGGATCGTCGCCAGGTCGAACAAGGCGGTGGCATCGGTGGCGTCAGCGCGGATGCGTTGCGTCAGCTCGCTCCACATCGGTGCCACGTCGCCGCCGGCATAGATAAGCGAGACGATTTTGTGCATCCCGATGATTCGGCTGGAGTTTTCGGCGATCTCGGAGGCATGGTCGGCAGCAAGGCCGCGGGTCATCAGCATGGGAGCAAATCCTGTCGGGAACCGAGTTTCAAGACGCCCTGGATCAGCGCGTCGATATCCGTCTGCCGCGTGCGGTGGTTCACGATTGCCGCGCGGATAGCCGGTTGTCCTTTGATGTGGGTCAGGGACGGGGCGACGCGTCCTTCAGCGTGGAGATCTTCGACGATCCGCGCGTTGATCTCCGCCGGCGCATCGCCAATGGGGCCTACATAGGCAAAGCAGACAATGTTGAGGGCGACCGGAGCGAGCAGCCGCAAAGCGGGCTCCTGCTCGACCCTATGGGCCAGATCGCGCGCAAGAGTGCAATTGGCGGCCATCGAATCCGCCAGCGCCTTGATGCCGTAGGTCTTCAGAGTGAACCAGGTCTTGAGCGCGCGAAACCCGCGCGACAGGTCGGGACCATAGTCGCAGGGCCACCAGTCGCCGCCTGCCAGGCCTGTGGCCGCGCGGCTGAGATAGGCAGCCTCCGAAGCGAATGTCTGGCGCTGCCAGGCGCTGTCCCGCACGAGGAGGAAGCCGGCGTCATAGGGCACCTGGCCCCATTTGTGGAAGTCGAATGCGAGCGAATCGCAGGACTCGATCCCCGTGAACAGATGCGCGAGATCGTCGCAGAGGATACCCAGCGCCCCCAACGCACCGTCGACGTGGAAATGCAGATCATGGGCGTCGGCGATGCGTCGCAAGGCGATCAGATCGTCGACGGCACCGGTATTCACGGTTCCCGCCGTTCCGACAAGCAAGAATGGCGCATGTCCCTCCTGCTTGTCGCGAATGATGGCGCACTCGAGGGCTTCGATGTCGATCTGACCGACGGCATTGACCGGAATGCGCCTGAGATGATCGCTGCCGATACCCGACATCTCGACGGCGCGGGGCACGCAGCCATGCACTTCACTCGATGCGTAGGCCATAAGCCACGGTTCGCCTGGAAGCCCCGTCGCGCGGACGCCGGTGCCTAGCTTTCTTGTCTTTGCGAGCAGCAGGGCGACAAAATTGGCCTGTGAGGCTCCAGTCAAAAAGACGCCGCCGGCGGTGTCCGGAAACGAGAATATCTGCTGCGTCCACCGGATGATCTGGCGCTCGACTTCGATCGGCATGTGGTCACGCCCGCCGAGATTGGCGTTCAGCCCCCCGGCAAGCATCTCCGCCAGCATGCCGGCGGCCGTGCCGCCACCCTGCACCCAGCCCATGAAGCCTGAATGGATATTGCCGCTGCCATAGGGCAGGACATTGTCGCGGAAGGTGGCGTGGACATTGGAGAGTTCAGTGGGCTCGATGGGCAGGGGCGCATCGAAGAGTGCGCGCACTGATGAGGGCGCGGGCTGCCAGACGGGCTTTTCGGAAAGCGTTTCCAGATGGTCGATCATGTCGTCGAGCATCCGGTGGCCCTGCCGGCGCAGGGCTTGCCAATCATCGGGGTCGAGGCTGGTCCGTTGGCGAGGGTCCTCCCCCGACAATCCGCCGCCTTGCAAATCTAACATCTCGACTCCGCGCCTTACTGACTATGCCTGTAATCTTACGCCGCCCAAGATGGCGCGAAGCTGACCTGAAGGGCTCGCCCCGGGGCAATCCGCTTGTTCGGCCTCCTGCCGGCAAGCCTATGCGCGGTAATGTTCGTTAACTTTTCGGCCGGCTGTTAACTCTTTATTAAGCCTGATGCTGTCATTTGCGACTAACGCAACGGTTGGTTAACCTCTCCTAAGAGCCGGTTAACAGGCATGACGCTGATTGCCGTTCCCGGCCGCAGACCGGAATGTCCCTTCCCATTTCAGCCATAAGGGGCACCCTTCGATGACAAGCATCCTGACCAACGACGCGGCAATGTCCGCCCTCCAGACTCTGCGCTCGATCAGCACCAACCTGGAAGATACGCAGAACCGGGTTTCCTCCGGCTATCGTGTCGCCAAGGCTTCGGATAACGCCGCCTACTGGTCGATTGCGACCACGATGCGTTCCGACAACAGCGCGCTCTCGGCCGTCTCCGACGCGCTCGGCCTCGGCGCCGCCAAGGTCGATACCGCCTATACGGCCATGGACAATTCCATCTCCGTCGTCCAGCAGATCAAGGACAAGCTCGTTGCTGCAACGGAAAACAGCGTCGACAAGGCCGATGTCCAGGAAGAAGTCTCGCAGCTTCAGCAGCAGCTCGAGAGCATTGCGCAGTCCGCATCCTTCTCCGGACAGAACTGGATGATCGCGGCCGACGGCGCGTCCGCATCGGTCGTATCGTCCTTTGTGCGCAACAATGACGGCTCGGTCGCGGTCAACAGCACCAGCTATGCGTTCGATACGGGATCGGCGGGCAACGTCATGTTCGGTGCCGACGCCAGCGGCACGATCGACACCACCTCCGGCATTCTCGGCACGAAGCAGGACATCAACGGCACATCCTATTCCGTCTTCAGCCTCGACATCACCAATATGACGAGCGGCGATATCGCCAAGGCGATGAACCTGGTGCAGTCGGCGCTGAACACGATGACGAGCACCGCTTCGCAACTCGGCTCCCTGTCCACCCGCATCGACCTGCAGACGAGCTTTGTCTCGGCGCTCAGCGACACGATCGATTCCGGCGTCGGCAAGCTCGTCGATGCCAATATGGAAGAAGAATCCAGCAAGCTTTCGGCCCTGCAGACGCAGCAGCAATTGGCCATCCAGTCGCTGCAGATCGCCAACAACAGCGCTCAGAACGTTCTGGCGCTCTTTAAGTGAGCCTTGACCGGAGCTTGCGTCGCGATCCGGTGGCGGCATTTCCTTCTTGCCGCCGCCCATAAGCTTTTGCTAACCCTGTTGGGTAACTGATTTGCAATATCTGCGCAGGGCTTGGCGTCCGATCGATTTGGTCGGCGCCGTTTCAAGGCCCTGCTCGAGCGACGGGCCGCGTGGGATCATTCCCGCTGGCGGGCATGAGGCCGATCGTTGCTGCCGGTTTGATCCGGTTTGCCAGTCCCAATGGAATTACGGGTTTTCAGATGAGCAATGTGACGACGAACCGCGCCACCTCGGCGGCGCTGACTGTGTTGCGTGGGGTCAACAAAGATCTTGGCGTCGTGCAGCAGCAGGTTTCATCCGGTTTTCGCGTGGCAAGCGCAAGCGACGACCCGACCTATTGGTCGATGGCGACAACCATGCGGTCGGACCAGAGCAGCCTTTCCACCATCACCGACGCGCTCGGTCTTGGCGCCTCGAAGGTCGACACCGCTTCCACCGCCATGGATACGGTTGTCAGCATCGTGAGCCAGATCCGCGCCAAGCTTGTATCGGCGCAGGAAGCCGGAGCGGACAAGAGCGCAGTCAACACCGATATTCAGCAGCTCAAGGATCAGCTGCAATCGGTGACACAATCTGCCGCCTTCTCCGGAGAAAACTGGCTCTACAACACCAGTGCGCAGGCCGACACCCAGAAATCGGTGATCAGCAACTTCACGCGCGGTTCGAGCGGCCAGGTCAGCCTGGTATCGATCAACTACGACAGCTCGCAAACCCTGATGATCGACACCGCCGATGCAAGCCGGGGACTGCTGACGAAGAATATCGATGCCAGCACGCTGGGCACTTCAGATGGCACGTCAACAGCTCGCAATTACTATCTCCTGGCCGCCGATTCCGGCACAGCGCCGACCGATGGCACTGAGATCTCCATTTCCGATAGCACCACGGATGCCGAGCTGACCGACATGCTCAACGTCACCAATTCGATTTTGACGTCGGTGACATCGGCTGATTCGACGCTGGGCGCGATGAAGTCACGTATCGACGATCAGTCGGACTACATCTCCAAGCTCAGCGACGGCATCAAGACCAGCGTCGGCGATCTTGTCGACACCAATATGGAAGAGGCCTCGGCACGCCAGAGCGCGCTGCAGACGGCGCAGCAGATGGGCATCCAGTCGCTTTCGATTGCCAATACCATGGCGAGCAAGGTGCTGATTCTTCTTCAGGGAAAATGATTTCCGCGAGAGGCGCGGCTAGGGTTGCCGCGTCTGCCGCATTCATCCTCGCACAAGTTTGACCCCCTACGGTCCCTCGCAATGGCAGGGTTGCATCATACTCCGGAGACGGTCGGCGTCACGCCGGGAGGATGCGGCCGCAGGACGGAAACCGGAAGCGTGATGATCGACGTTTTGAGCATGGGAATTCAACGGGCCTGTCGAGGCATCCACGCGCGGCCTTGTGCCGGCAAAGGCGAGGGAATGTTCTCATGAGCCCGACGCTATCCCGCTATCTCAAGGATTTCGGTGCGGAATTGCCCCCGTCCGCCGCGCTGCCGGATTTGATCTTCGACGAGACACCGGCCTTTCTCGACAGTCCTGTGGAACCGCCGGTCGATATCGAAGCCGAGCGCCGCGACGCTTATGCGCAGGGCCATGAGGCTGCGACACAGGAATTGTTGCTGAGGCATCAGCAGGCGCTCGAGGCAATGGCCGAAGCCCACCGAGGCGAGATGGACACGCTTCGCGCTCGCTACGAGGAGCAGGCGGCCGAAAGGATCGCCGCCGATATGACGCAGATCGCCACCATACTCGGGCAGACGGTCAGCATCGAGGCCGCCGCCGTGCTTGCACCGATCATGACGGAAGCGCTGACGGCCAAGGCCGTCGCCGATCTTGCCGATCTGGTGGCTGCCTCCATTCTCGATGGTGCAGTCGGCCCGGTTACCGTCAGCGGTCCCCGCCATCTCTTCGATATCCTCCATGCCCGTCTCGACGATCATGGCGCCCTGCTGCGCCATGTCGAGGCCGACGATGTCGATCTCTCCGTGACGATCGGCGAGAGCGTCCTCGTGACCCGCATGTCCGCCTGGGCCGCTAGCCTGAGAGAGATACTGAAATGAGCGATGGCGATCAGAATCAAGGCAAGCACGAGATCATCATCGTCAAGCGGCATGGTGCCAACGAGCATGAAGGCGGTCATGGCGGCGCCTGGAAGATCGCCTATGCCGACTTCATGACGGCGATGATGGCCTTCTTCCTGGTGATGTGGCTGGTGAATGCCGCAAACGAAGAGACCAAGGCCTCGGTCGCCTCCTATTTCAATCCGATCAAGCTCGCCGACGAAAAGCCGACCGAGAAGGGGCTGAAGAAGCCTGTCGATCAGGCCGACGGGAAAAAGAACGAGGCGAAATCGCAGAACGAGGAAACCAATCCGAACAACGGCAAGTCAGCCAAGACCGGCGAGGATCAGACCTCGACCTCGGGCGACCAGACTGCCTATTCGGAGGCCGATTTCTTCGAGAATCCCTATTCGGTCCTGGCCGAGATCGCCCAGCAGGTCGGCCAGCAGGCCAATGTCAGCGCCAAGGGCGAGGGTGGTGCCGCCCAGTCGGGTCCGGCGACTGGCGCCGATGGCGGCCAGGCCTATCGCGATCCCTTCGATCCGGATTTCTGGACCAAGCAGGTTCAGGTTTCCAGTGCCTCGAAGAAGGCCAATGAAGAACAGGCCGCCAAATCCGATCAGGTGTCGAAGGGAGAGGTGATCGCCCTTTCCAAGGCGACAGCTGCCGATTCCGGTGAGCCGACCGACAAGCCCCAGACGCCGGAAGATCAGCCGACGTTGAGCGACCAGCGGCAGAAGGGGCAGGGCGTCGACGAAAAAAGCGCCTCGGCGACGCAGAGCAAGGACATAGCGCCACCCAAGGACCAGCAGCAGAGCGCCAAGGAGCTGCAGCAGGCGATCCAGGCCGAGATCAGCGGCGTCGCTGGTCAACTGGCCGAGGGCGTTCAGGTGGCGTCGGCCGAGGGCGGTCTTCTTGTGACGATTTCCGACCAGTCCAACGATCCGATGTTCAATATCGGTTCGGCCGTGCCGCGCCGGGAAATGGTGCTGGCAATGGCGAAGATCGGCAAGATCCTGTCCGACCGCAAGGGCGTGATCCTGATCCGCGGCCATACCGATGGCCGCCCCTACATGGTCGGCGGTCACAACGACAATTGGCGCCTGTCGCTCGATCGTGCCCAGAGCGCCTACTACATGCTCACCAGTGCCGGGCTGGACGAGAAGCGGATCGAGCAGGTTTCCGGTTTTGCGGATCGCCGTCTGAAGCTGCCCAATGATCCCTTTAACGACGCCAACCGCCGCATCGAGATTTTGATCGAGGATGCCAAGGATCAGTCAGGTGGCCAGGCCCCGACGGCGCCGGGCGCCGGCAAGCCGGGTCAGGGCAAGCAAACCCAGGGCAAACAGGGATAGTTCATGGCGCGCATTCAGCATCGTCATCGCCTCGCGCTCGCGTTCACCCTCGGCATGCTCATGCCGGGGGGGCTTCGTGCGGAGAGCCAGGATGGCCTGCCGCCCTACAAGATATTGCGCTCTCTCGAATTCATCCAGGATTCCGTGGTGGCGGGCGACAGTTCGGCCGGCGAGATGCAGCGCTTCATGCTGTCGACCATTGACGAACGCCTGCGCAACGCAGACAAGTCCGTGTTCGACGATAGCCGAAACGTCGATGCCGCGCTGATCTATGCCATGAGCGGCGGCAATCCGGAGACGCTGGAATATCTGATGTCGCGCGACATCAACGGCAATTTCGACAATCGCGTCGCCGACGTCCTTCGGAAATATCTGAACGGCAAGGGACTGCTGGTGGTCAACACGCTTGCCGATATCGCCAGGGAATATCGCGACAAGAAGATCGGTCCCTATCTCTCGCTTGTCGCAGCCAATGTCATGTCCGCCAAGAATCCGAAGGAAGCCCTGAAGCTTTACGACTGGGCGCGTCTGGCGTCGCCGGGCACCATTGTCGAGGAATCGGCCCTGCGCCGCTCCCTGGCGCTCAGCGCCGATGCCGGCATGGTGCCGCAGGGGCTTGGTTATGCGGCGCGCTACACGCGGCGTTTCCTGCACTCGCCCTATGCCAGCCAGTTCGCCGATCTCTTCGTCCAGCTCGTCGTCGATCATGATGCGGACGTCAAGCAGCAGGACATCATCGATATCCTGTCCTTCATGGATCCGCCACGGCAGCGGGAAGTCTATCTGCGCATGGCGCGCCGCGCCGCCATCGCGGGCAAGGCCGATCTTGCCGCGCTGGCCTCCGGCCGCGCCCAGGCCATCACCAATGACGGCAGCGATGCGTTCAGCGCGCTGGCGGGCTTCTATGGCGGCGTTGCCGGGGTATCGACACCTGATATGGGAACGGCGATCCGCAAGATAGACCAGATGCCGGCCGGTGAATTGAACCAGCAGGACCGCGCTTTGCGCGAAGCCGCCAGGATGGTGGCGGACGAGATCCTGCGCGCGCCCGACCCGACAAGCCTGAAGCAAGGCTCGCCGCTTAATCTGCCTAATCAAGAACATACTGAACACGATGCTGCTGTGACGAACCAATCGGGGGCCAAATCCCCCGGCACGGCGGGTGTTGAGGCGGGAGCCGCGGTGAATGCGGCTCACACCCCGGAGGAAGGAAGGCAGGAGGCCGATCCTTCGTTCAATGCATTCGTCACGACGAGCCGCTCGAAGCTTGATGCCATCGACGGCCTGTTGAAAGCAGGAAAGTAATTGATCATGCAGGATATCGGTATCTCCAGTGCCCCGTCCGGGGCCGATCTCATTGCTGTCGCCAAGGGTGGACGTCCGGCGAAACAGGATGACGGCGCCGGCAAGGGGTTCCAGGATGCGCTGACCAGCTCGCTCGGCAACGGAAGCAAATCCGGCGCGAATGCCAATGGCGACGCGGGCACGGTTGCGGCGGGCGCTGATACCAACATCAACGCGGATGGAGCTGCTGCCCAGCCCGCCGATCTCGCGACGGTCGTTTCCGCCACGGGGGGTAGCATTGGTACCGGAGCCGAGATGATCGACCCGTCCCTGGCGAACCTCGCCAATTCGGCAACGCTGACCAAGGGCGCCAAACCGCCGGTCGGCGCCAAATTTCCGCAGGAAGCGAGTGCCGCCAATCTCTCCAAATCGCTGATGGATCTTCAACAGGCAGTCCCCGACGACACCGCAACAGCCGATGCGACCAAGACGACCGGCGGAGCGGATACGGCGCAGCCCCAGGTCCTGGCTCCGGATCAGCTCGATGATCTCGCCCAGCAATTGGCGGAAGTTGTCCTTGACGATCCGTCTGCCGAGACTGATGGTGACGGCAAGACGACGCCCGTCAAGGCTGGTAAAACCCCGCCGGTTACGGATGATGGTAAGTCATTGCCGACGCAGAGCACTCAAACGGGCAGTGCTGTATCGGACGTGCTGTCGCTCTTGAATGCGCAGCAGACAGCGGTCGCGCCGCAGAGCGCTGCGGCCGCCTTCACCGGAACGGACGTGAAACCGCAAGCGGCGCCGGATCAATCCTTGCCGACGATCGCCAATGTGGCGACGAAGGATGCGTCGGTGGATACCCAGGATACCATGGCGGCCGTTCCGAGCGCCGGCGACGATACGGCCGCGGCACAGACCTTCCGGCTGGTGCGTGCAGATGGGCGTGGTGGTTCGCTGGACATGTCGGTGAGCAAGGGCAGCGATGATACGGCGCAGGCCGACATCTCGCTATCGGGCGGCGGTAATGCGCAGACCGTCACGGTCCTCGATTCCCGCCGCTATCTCGGTCTTGCGGCCAATTCCAATTCGGCCCTCGTCACCTCCGTCCTTGGTGGAAACAAGGATTGGTCAGGAGCGATGCAGCCGGGCTCGGCGCTCGCCAACGCGGCGAGCTGGACGAGCACCGGCAAGGTCGTCAACACACTGAAGATTCAGCTGAATCCCAACAACCTTGGCGAAGTCACCGCAACCATGCGGCTTTCGGGCGATCAGTTGAGCGTCGATCTGAAGGTGCAGACCGGCGAGGCCTACCGGCAGCTCCACGCCGATCAGAGCCACATGGTCGATGCCCTCCGCGCCCAGGGCTATCAGGTCGACAGCATCACCGTCAGCATGGCCGCGAACAGCGATCAGTCGTCGGATAGCAACCGGCAATCCGGCTTCCAGGGGCAGTCCCAACAGCAATCCTTGATGAATCAGGGGCAGGGTGGGGACGCGCGTCCAAAGGGACAGAACTATTCGGGGCAGCAGGCAAATGGCAATGACGGCAATCGCAGCACGGGCGAACGCGGCATGGAGGACAGTGCTGCAGGCTATGCTCAGCGTCTGCGCTCTGGCGACGTTTACCTCTGACGCCCTTGCGTCGGGAAATGCGGCATCGCCAGACAATGGTGCGGCCGGCCTTTGCGAACGCGAGATCCAGTCGGCGGCGGCAAAATACGGGATACCGGAAGGGATCCTCTATTCGGTTGGCCTGACGGAGACGGGACGCAAGGGGTCACTCTATCCTTACGCACTCAACATCGAAGGCAAACCGTATTTCCCCGCGTCTCAAAATGCTGCCCTGCAGACCTTCGCGGCGGCAAAACAGAACGGCGCAAAGCTGATCGACATAGGCTGCATGCAGATCAATCAGTATTTTCACGGAGAGAATTTCGCATCCGTCGCCGCCATGTTCGATCCGCATAGCAATGTCGAATACGCCGCAAAGTTCCTTCGCGCCCTTCATGACAGGCATGAGACCTGGACGATGGCGGTAGCTCGATACCACGCTGGGCCGAACAACGACCCCGCCCAGAAGGTCTATGTTTGCCGCGTCATCGCCAATCTGGTGGCCACCGGCTACGGGAAATGGACGCCCAACGCAGCAAACTTTTGTCACGATTGAGCAACCTATAGATTGCATGCCGTCATATTGTCGCCGCAGCTATCCGCCTTCGAATGGTTGACAGCGGCCAGATGAGATGAATAGCGTATATTCATAATGTTCTAATTAACAATTTTTTTTAGGTGCTGAATCGAGATTGCCCACTACATCTAGTGCAAATCGCGCCCTAAATCTTAATCAATTATTAATTCCCGTCACTCATTTCCGACAGTTGTTCGTGATTCGCCCGATTCGTACCCATAGGTCATCGAAACACCACACTGATTCGGAGGCGGACGAATGATCGTAGTGGTTGATGAGCGCGAGCTCGTTAAGGACGGCTATACTTCACTTTTTGGGCGGGAAGGCATCCCGTCAACGGGGTTTGATCCCCGGGAATTCGGCGAATGGGTTGTGACGGCCGCGGAGGGCGATATTGCCGCGGTCGAAGCATTCCTGATCGGACAGGGCCAGCACGTACACGACTTGCCTCGGGCAATCCGTGACCGTTCGGCGGCACCGGTCATCGCCGTCAGCGATCAACCCTCGCTGGAATCGACACTGGCGCTTTTTGACTGCGGCGTCGACGATGTCGTGCGCAAGCCGGTGCATCCAAGAGAAATCCTGGCCCGTGCGGCGGCGATCCGTCGCAGGCTGAAGGCGATCTCCAATTACACCGATATCGGCCCCATCCGTGTTTTCTCGGATGGCCGTGATCCGGAGGTCAATGGCGAGGTCTTCGCATTGCCACGGCGCGAGCGGCGCATCCTGGAATATCTGATTTCCAACCGTGGTCGGCGCGTGACCAAGACGCAGATCTTCAATGCGATCTACGGCATCTTCGATGAAGAAGTCGAAGAGAACGTCGTCGAAAGCCACATCTCCAAGCTGCGCAAGAAGCTGCGCAAGAGGCTCGGTTTCGATCCGGTCGATTCCAAGCGCTTCCTCGGCTACTGCATCGATTGGACTTGATGCGTCCACCGAGGCCTGGCGCGATGGCGCCTTGAAATGAATGAACGAGCCCGAGGATCTTCCGATTCTCGGGCTTTTTCACGACCTCAAGTTCCGCTCATGACGTAGCTGCCATAACGTGCGTCAATGCTTACCATTTCCATGTTCTTCAGGCATTCCGGCGGGGTGCGCGGCAAAATTCGAGATGCTGTTTCAACACGATCGGCTTTTCCTCTTTTCAGACAGCTTCACGCAAGGCCCGGTCCCTACTCTCAGCCCTATAAGGAATAACGAGGATTCCAGATGAGCATTTTCGGCAGCATGAAAACCGCGATCTCAGGGATGAATGCCCAGGCGAACCGTCTGGGGACTGTTTCTGACAATATCGCCAACTCCAGCACGACTGGCTACAAGCAAGCGTCGACGAGTTTCTCGTCTCTCGTGCTGCCGTCTTCCAGCGGCAACTACAATTCCGGTGGCGTCGAGACGACGGTTCGCTATGCGATCTCGCAGCAGGGCAACGTCACCGCCACCACGTCCAGCACCGACCTCGCAATTCAGGGCAACGGCTTCTTCGTCGTTCAGAGCTCGTCCGGACAAACGTTTCTGACCCGCGCCGGCGATTTCTCGGCGGATTCTTCCGGCAACCTCGTCAATGCCGCTGGCTTCACGCTGATGGGCTATTCCAGCGCCTCCGGCGCGCCTTCCGTGGTTGTCAACGGCTTTGAGGGCATGGTGCCGGTCAATGTTACGCCGAGCGGCACGAATACGGTAGCGACCTCGACCGGCAGCATGTCTGGCAACCTCAACTCCAATGCCACTGCTGTCGACGGGACCAGTGGCTCTCTGCCCTCGGCGAATACATCTCCGGTGACAACCGACACCAGCAAGAGCTCGATTACCGGCTATGACAACCAGGGCAACAAGGTTGTCTTCGACGTCTATTACACCAAAACCTCGGACAATAACTGGGAAGTCGCGGTCTACAATCATGCGGACGCCGCATCGGGCGATACGCCGTTCCCCTATGGCGGTGACGGTCTGCTCGGCAGCACGGCCCTGACTTTCGATCAGAACGGCGCCATGACATCTGATGGAGCACTCGACGTCGCGTTCGGAGATGATACGCCGCAACAGAGCATCGCGATGGATTTCTCGGGCTTCACACAGGTTGCCACCGACTTTACCGCCACGGGTAAGATGAATGGCCAGGCGCCCAATCCGGTGACCAGCGTGACGATCGCCAAGGATGGCACGGTCAGCGCGATCTACAAGGACGGCTCCAACAAGGAACTCTATCGCGTTCCGCTGGCCACAGTGGCAAGCCCCGACAGTCTGACGCTGGAAACCGGCAACGTCTACTCGGCTAACGGCGAGTCCGGTGTGACGGTCACGGGTTGGCCGCAGAGTGGAGGCCTGGGCTACATTCAGTCCGGCGCGCTGGAAGAATCCAACGTCGACCTCGCCACCGAGCTGACGAACATGATCACAGCGCAGAAGAGCTACACCGCAAATTCCAAGGTGTTCCAGGCCGGTTCCGACCTTCTGGACGTTCTCGTCAACCTGCAGCGTTAAACACGATAGGGTACCGGGTCAGTCATGTCGCTCACAACAGCTCTCAACAACGCGCAAGCGATATTCAACAATAGCGGCACGCAAAGCAGTGTCGTGTCGAACAATATCGCCAATGCCGGGAATACCGATTATTCCCGTCGCCAAGCGATGCTGACGACCGACATGTCTGGCGCGCAGGTCGTGAAGATCGCCCGCGCCAACGAGCCGGCCCTGCAGAAGGCGTTCCTCTCCAGCACGTCGAGCGATGCGGCACAGCAAAGTCTCCTGAAGGCCTATACCAGCCTCCAATCCGCAACGCTCGGCGGTAACGACAATGAGGTTGCGCCGGCCACCTACCTGTCGAATTTGCAGACGGCGATGCAGACCTATGCGAGCTCGCCGTCCAGCACGACGGCGGCGCAATCCGCCGTCAATGCGGCGCAGAGCCTCGCAACCGCCCTGAACAATGCCACCACGACGGTTCAGAGCGTTCGCACCGATGCCGACAAGCAGATTGCGTCTGACGTCGACACGCTGAACGGTCTGCTGAAGCAGTTCCAGACGGCGAATGACGCGGTCACGAGCGCGACCGCGACGCCCAGTTCCACATCGACAGCGCTTTCCAATGCGCTCGACCAGCGCGATTCGATCCTGAAGCAGATTTCGCAGATCGTCGGCGTCACGACAGTGACCCGCGACAACAACGACGTGGCACTTTACACCACTGGCGGCGCGACGCTGTTCGAGACGATCCCGCGCTCGGTGACCTTCACCCCGACGACATCTTATACGGCCGGCATACCCGGCAACAACGTCTATATAGACGGGGTTGCGCTGACGGCGGGGCAGGGTGCGAGCACGACGGCGCAGGGCAGCCTCCAGGCGTCGCTGCAGATTCGCGACGACGTCGCTCCGACCTACCAGAAGCAGCTCGATGAAATCGCACGCGGCCTGGTGACGACGTTTGCTGAGACGAACAAGACCGATTCCACCAAGGCGCCCGGCCTGTTCACCTGGAACGATGGCACTGGCACCGGTAGTGTTCCCGACAGCGCTACCATCGTCACCGGCATGGCTGGCTCGATTGCGGTTAATCCGGCGCTGCTGACCACTTCCAGCCAGACCGGTGACCCGACACTGCTGCGCGATGGGGGCATTAACGGTGAGGATTATATCGTTAATCCCAGCTTTGACGAAAGTGATCCCACGAAGGCGATGGATGCTGGTTATTCCACCCAGCT
This sequence comes from Rhizobium sp. GW821-FHT14E12, assembly GCF_058803745.1. Taxonomy (NCBI): domain Bacteria; kingdom Pseudomonadati; phylum Pseudomonadota; class Alphaproteobacteria; order Hyphomicrobiales; family Rhizobiaceae; genus Rhizobium; species Rhizobium sp. GW821-FHT14E12. The sequence goes on along the minus strand of NZ_JBXAPH010000006.1, from coordinate 114,366 downwards.
CGACGCCTACATCACCGGCATGAACACGAAGATGGATTTCGATCCGACCGCCGGTTCCGACACCAGCGCCAGCCTCATGGATTACGCGTCCTCTTCCATCGGCTGGCTTGAGGGCCAACGCAGCACGGCAACGTCGGCGGCGGAAAACACCTCGGCGGCGCTTTCGCGCTCCTCGACCGCCTATTCGAACGAGACCGGCGTTAACCTCGACGAGGAGCTGACGCTGATGATGGATATCGAGCAGTCCTACAAGGCGGGAACCAAAATATTGAATGCCGTCAACGAGATGCTTCAATCGGTACTGGATATTGCGAGCTAAGCCATGAAACTCTCCTTCATTTCGAGCACAGCCATTCAGAATTCGATGCGCCAGACGATCCGTCAGGCGCAGAATGAAATGACGAATGCCTCGACCGAAGCGACGACCGGCGTCTATGCCGACATCGGCGTCTCGCTCGGCAGCGGTACCGCAAGCAGCGTCAATCTCACGCGGGATGTGACGCGCATCGATTCCATCCTCAGCAGCAACTCGGTCGTCAACCAGCGGATGACCTCGTCGCAGACGGCGCTGAGCGACATGTCCTCCCAGGCCCAGAAGTTCATGGATCAGCTGGTGGCGTTGCGTGGCAACAGCGATGGCAGCAGCATACAGTTGACCCAGCAGACGGCGACTGCGACGATGTCGAGCTTCGTCGCCGATGCCAACACCATGGTCAACGGCGAATATCTCTTTGCCGGCACCAACACCGACGTGCAGCCGATGACCGACAACTCCTCGGCGGCGACCACGGCTATCCAGAGTGCCCTAGATGATTATGCAAATGGGCTTTACCCAAATCCAACCGCTCCGCAGACGGCTGTAGGTTCGTTGACGGGCGATCAGATGAAGGATTTCATCACGAACGTCGCCGAGCCGCTGGTCACGTCGGACAGCAGCTGGTCGGATTGGTCGAGTGCTTCCGATCAGAACATGTCGAGCCGCATCAGCAATTCCGAGGTTATCGAGTCCTCGACCAATGCCAATGCCACCGGCATGCGTTATCTGGCGCTTTCCACCACCGTCGCCAACGCGCTGATGGGGCAGGGTTTGAGCCAGGACGCGCTGAACGCGGTCACCGATCAGGCGACCAGCTATGCACGCCAGGCGATCGACGGGCTCAATAACCAGGCAAGCCAGCTCGGCCTGTCGCAGGCGCGTCTGACCGATGCCAACACGTCGCTGAATGCGCAGAAGACCATCATCAACACCAATATCGGCGATCTGACGGGGGTCGACCCTTACGAGGCGTCGACGAAGGTGAACAGTCTCCAGACGCAGCTCGAGACTGCTTACACCATCGTCTCCAAGATCCAGCAGTTAAGTCTTGTAAATTACCTTTGATGATCAAAGGGATGGAATGACCAGGAAGGATGCATGAATGTATCAGTTCTCATATGCGGAAGTCATGCAGGATGCAGTGGCCGACGCCAAGGAGCGAGAACGCCAGGTTCTGGACCGGTCGATTACTCTTCTCGCCGCGGCTCGTGACAAGGAGAAATACGGCCGCGAAGCCATCGAGGCGCTGTTTTACACGAGACGCGTCTGGGTCAGCTTCATCGAGGATCTGAAAAGTCCGGATAACCAGCTTAACGTCGAACTGCGCGCCAATCTCATCTCCATCGCACTTTGGATCCTGAAGGAATGCGACAGGATCCGGAGGCGCCAGTCGGAGAATTATCAAGGCATCATCGATGTCACCACCATCATCAGGGATGGACTTAAATGAAAAGTACGCTTCGCATATCGCTTAAAGCCGGGGAAAAGATCTTCATCAACGGGGCCGTGCTGCGCGTTGATCGCAAGGTTGCCCTGGAATTCCTGAATGATGTGACTTTCCTGCTCGAGAACCACGTTCTCCAGCCGGAGGAGGCGACGACGCCGCTGCGCCAGCTCTATTTCATCGCGCAGATGATCCTCATCAATCCGGAAGGCAAGGACCAATCGACGGCGATGTTCCGCAAGTCGATCGTCATGCTGCTCTCGTGCTTCCGTCACGAGGAAGTGCTCGCCGAGCTGAAGCGCATCGATGGCCTCGTCGCCACCGGCCGCGCCTTCGACGCGCTGAAGGCGATCCGTGGCCTCTACGCGATCGAGGACACTATCCTGAACAACCAGGAAATGCCGGCAGCAACGATCGAGCATATTCGTCGGGAGATCGCACCGTGGCGATAGATGCAGTTACCAGCAGCACCAGTACCAGCAGCTCCTCGAGCACCGCGGCGACGGCGGCGGCGAGCGCCAGCCTGAACTACAACGACTTTCTCAAGCTTCTCATCGCGCAGATGAAGACGCAGGATCCGACCGATCCGATGGATGCCACTCAGCAGATTTCGCAGCTCGCGAGCTTCTCGCAGGTCGAGCAGCAGATCCAGACGAACTCGCACCTGGAAACGGTGTTGCAGAACCAGTGGATCTCGCAAGCGTCGGATTACATCGGCAAGGAGATCATGAGTGCCGACGGCACGACCACCGGCACCATCAAGGAAGTAACCGTCTATTCGGACGGTATTATCGCGCAAACGGAAGCAGGGGATAAGATCCTGTTGCAGGCGGGCGTTACCGTCGCACCGGCAGGAACGACGATTGTCGCGCCGACGACAACGAGCGATACTACCACCAGTGATTCGACGACTGAGTAGTGTCGACACGACCAGCAGCTCATGAGGAGCCGGCTGAGCAGAGGATGATGAGGCCATGAACGAAGCCGATGCATTGGATATTTTCCAGGCAGCCATCTGGACGGTGCTTGTCGCCTCCGGCCCGGCCGTTCTCGCCGCCATGGTCGTCGGCTTGGTGATCGCCCTGATCCAGGCGCTGACCCAGGTGCAGGAGGCCACGTTGACCTTCGTGCCGAAGATCGTCGCCGTCATGGTGACGGTCGGGATCAGCGCGCCTTTCGTCGGTTCGCAGATCTCGATCTTCACCAATCTGGTCTTCTCCCGCATCCAGTCGGGATTCTAGGGCCGACCCGAAAGCCTGAAACGGCTTCCGGATCTCGTGTGGGTGTGGGGTCAAGCCACTCTCGCGCAAGCTTCGCCTTCTACTGATCGGTTCGAATAGGGCAGACGGTTCAGCCGTTTGCCTCCTCTCATGAAGAGACGGAACCGGTCGATGGCACAACCACCCGCATTAGCACTTCCCAAAGTGAATCCCAGCGTCCGTGATATCGGGTTTGCCCTCGGCATCATGGTCATCCTGTGCGTGCTGTTCCTGCCGATCCCGCCGTTCCTCATCGACATGGGCCTGGCTTTCTCGATCGCGCTCTCGGTGCTGATCCTGATGGTGGCGCTGTGGATCAAGAAGCCGCTGGAATTCTCGTCCTTCCCGACCATTCTTTTGATCGCCACCATGATCCGTCTGTCGCTGAACATCGCGACGACGCGCGTCATCCTTTCGCATGGCTATGAAGGTCACGATGCGGCGGGGGGTGTCATTGCGGGCTTCGCCAGCCTGGTCATGTCCGGCGATTTCGTTATCGGTCTGATCGTCTTCCTGATCCTGATCACCATCAATTTCATCGTCATCACCAAGGGCGCGACGCGTATCGCCGAAGTCGGCGCGCGTTTCACCCTGGATGCCATCCCCGGCAAGCAGATGGCGATCGACGCCGATCTGTCGGCCGGCCTGATCGACGAGAAGGAAGCGCAGCGGCGGCGCAAGGAGCTGGAGGAGGAAAGCTCCTTCTTCGGCGCCATGGACGGTGCCTCGAAATTCGTGCGCGGCGATGCCGTCGCCGGCCTGCTCATCACCTGCATCAACATCTTCGGCGGCATCATCATCGGCTATTTCCGCCACGGCATGGAGATCGGCCAGGCGGCGGATGTCTTCGTCAAGCTTTCTGTCGGCGACGGCCTGGTGTCGCAGATGCCGGCGCTCATCGTCTCGCTCGCCGCCGGCCTCCTCGTTTCGCGCGGCGGCACCGCCGGCTCCACCGATCAGGCTGTCATGGATCAGCTGAGCGGCTATCCGCGTGCGCTTGCCGTATCGGCGGTCCTCATGGGCATCCTGGCCGTCATGCCGGGCATGCCGTTCTTCCCCTTCATCACTCTCTGCGGCCTGTTGGCGTCCGGCGCATGGCTCATTCCGCGCCAGGTTGCGGCTGAAAACAAGCTGCTGCGTGACGCGGAAGAAAAGAAGGTGATGCAGACGAAGGAAATGGAAAAGGACTCGGTCAAGTCGGTCCTGAAGACGTCGGAAATCGAACTGGCACTCGGCAAGATCGTTTCGACCCGCCTGCTCGGCGCTCACCAGGAGCTGGCCTTCCGCGTCGGCAAGATGCGCAAGAAATTCGCGACGCAATACGGTTTCGTCGTGCCGGAAATCAAGGTGACGGACGACATCGCCATTGCCGACAAATCCTACCAGATCCGCATCCACGGCACGACGATCGCCTCCAACACTCTGCGCGTCGGCGAAGTGCTTGTCGTCACCGGCTCGGGCCGCAAGCCGACCGTTCCCGGAGACGAGATCCGCGAGCCCGCCTTCGGCATGCCCGCCGTCTCCGTCCTCGAAGCCTTCACCGACGATCTGAAACGCGAGGGATTCCAGCCGATCGACAATGTCTCCGTCGTGCTGACCCATATGAGCGAGGTCATCCGCAACAACCTGCCGGCGCTTCTCTCCTATAAGGACGTGAAGATCCTGATCGATCGCCTCGACCCCGAATACAAGAAGCTCGCCGACGAGATCTGCTCGTCGCACATGTCCTATTCCGGCCTGCAGGCGGTGCTCAAGCTTTTGCTTGCCGAGCGCGTCTCGATCCGCAACCTGCATCTCATTCTGGAAGCCGTGGCCGAGCTCGCGCCGCATGTGCGCAAGACCGAGCAGATCGTCGAGCATGTGCGTGTACGCATGGCGCAGCAGCTCTGCGGCGATCTCGCGGACAACGGCGTGCTACGCGTGCTGCGCCTCGGCAGCAAGTGGGACCTGATCTTCCATCAGGCGCTGAAGCGCGACCAGAAGGGCGAGATCGTCGAGTTCGACATCGATCCGCGCAGCCTGGAGGAGTTCAGCGAGCAGGCGGGCAAAGTTATCCGTGAATACATGGATCGAGGCATGCCCTTCGTCCTTGTCACGTCGCCGGAAACGCGCTCCTATGTGCGTATGATCATCGAACGCCTGTTCGCGACCCTTCCGGTCCTGTCGCATGTGGAACTGGCCAAGGGGATCGAGATCAAGATTTTAGGTTCCATTTCATGATATCCGACCCCCAGGGCACCATTCTGGCGTTGTTTCTCGCCTTCTGCCGTATTGGCGGCTGTGTAATGGTGCTTCCGGGGTTCTCGTCTGGCCGCGTGCCGCCGCAGATCCGGCTATTGCTTTCGGCGGCCCTGTCGATGGCGATCCTGCCGCTGCTCTGGAACACGATCTATCCTGAGGTATCCAAGAGCAGCGCCACCTATATCAGCCTGATCTTCACCGAGACGGTGATCGGCCTGATGTACGGCATGATGGCGCGGCTTTATACGCTTGGGCTGCAATTCGCCGGCACGGTCATCTCGATGCTGATCGGCTTCAACGCGCCGGGGGGCATGGACGTCATCGAGGATTCGAACGAGACGTCGCTCACCAGCCTGATCAGCTTCTGCGGGCTGATGATATTGTTCGTCCTGGATTTCCATCATTATGTGCTGCAGGCGCTGGTCGAGTCCTATTCGGTCATCCCCTTCGGCGGCCATGTCGATGTGCGCGCCTCGCTGATTTCGATAACGGATACGCTGGCGACCACCACCTTCATCATGCTGCGCCTGGCGAGCCCCTTCCTGCTCTACGGCCTGATGTTCCAGATATCGATCGGCTTCATCAACAAGCTCGCGCCGCAGATCCCGATCTACTTCATCTCCACGCCCTATCTGCTGATGGGCGGGCTTTTCATGCTCTATCTCAGTATCGCGACCATGATCAGCCAGTTCTCCGGCGCTTTCCTCAGCGTCTTCAACGGGCATTAGCGAGATGGCCGAGAAGAGCCGGTCCGAAAAACTGAAGCGCCTCGTCGCCGTGCAGCGCCATTTGGAGCGGATCGCCGAAAACGAGCTCGCCGACACCACCCGCCAGCGCGCCGAGGTCGGCGATGCGATGGAAAGGGTGATCGGGGCGATCAGCTCTGCCGATCCGGTGCATGCGGTATTTTCGATGCAATATGCCCAGCGTTACGGCCGCCTGACGCTCAGGGACCAGCAGCTTGAGGGCATCCAGGAGCTGATCGAAATGAAGGTCCTGCAAGAGCGCACCAAGGCGGAGCGGCTGGAAGAGCATATGAAGGATGCCCGCGAGCTGGAAACGCGCGAGACGGACGACAATGCCGTCTATGACATCATCGATCAGCGCTTCGCGGATAGTACGCCAGCCTCCAGCAAGGTTCAAAAACCATAATCATCAGGATCTTGGAGGAAATGGCGCGTCGTCGAATCGCCCGCTTCCTCCAACCGTTCGATTCGGCATGATCCCGCTTGAAGGCTGCTTCGCGCGTCCGGGGATCATGCGACAGTGAAAGGAAACGTGACGTGGCTATTTCGCCTCCGAGTGATTTGGTGCTGGATGTCGTCCAGGCCGCCAGTCCGACCGACGTTCAGGCCGCCCAGGAAAAGCTTGCGGCCAACAGGGCTGCCTTCGCCGCCACCAGCCTGGCGGAAAACGGCAATGGCTTCGGCTCGACCGTGGACGCGCTCAACAGCGCCGCGACACAGGCCGGCCTCGCCAATGCCAACACCCATACGGGGCCGACGAAAGTGCCGCAGGTTTATCGCAAGTTCGAGGCCATGGTGCTGCAGAACTTCGTGAAGAACATGCTGCCGAACAGCGAAACGCTCTACGGCAAGGGCTCCGCCGGCGAAATCTGGAAGGGCATGATGGCCGAGCAGATGGGCAATACGCTCGCCAAGAACGGCGGCGTCGGCATCGCCGAAAAAATGTATCAGGATGAGGTCTCCAAGATGCGCAACACCGGCGCCATCAACTCGGCGACCAACGAGAATGACAAGAAGATGGCGCTGAGCGCCGTCGCCGATTTTCAGCGCAAGACGCTCGCCGCGTCCGAGACCGATGGTGACGGCGATACCACCGTCACCAATCAAGACGCGTTGACATCCAAGAAAGCATGAGTTGGGGGAAGACATGGAAGTAATTTCGAACGACTACCGGATCAAGTCGGTCCTCGGACGCCTGGAAATGATCATCGACAACGAGAACAACCGGATCGGCAGCGATCCGGAATTCGATCTCAAGGTGTCGAACGCTCACAAGAGCCGCTGCCTTTACGAACTGACGATGCTGTTTCGCGATACCAATCCGGCGGAGCTTGCTGTCACTCATATCGAGCAGCTGCATGGGTTGAAGAAGAAGCTGACCTTGAATGCGCGTCGCGTTGAAGCCCATCTCGAGGCCGTTCGCGCCGTCGCGGATATCCTGAAGAATGCCGTGCAGAACGCCGATGCGGACGGCACCTATTCGCAGGAGCAATTTCGTGTCCGCGAGGCCGGATGATCAAGCTCGTCCTCACCGGCCTCTGGGTCTGCGTCGTGACATTGGCTTCGGTCTATTTCTCGGTGCAGACGGCGACCGCGCCCGCGACCAGTCCTGACGACGCCAAAAAGGCGCAGCAGGAATTCGTCAAGGGCGAAGCGATCAACGTGCCCGTCATCGCCAACGGTCAGGTGACCGGCTACTTCCTCACCCGCATCTCCTTCATGATGGACAAGGGCAAGGCCAGTGCGCTGCAGCCGCCGCTGGCGGCTCTGACGACTGACGAGCTCTATTCGCTGTTGGTGGGCAATAAGGCGATCGACATCGCCCATGTCGAAACCTTCAATGTCGCTGCCTTTCGCGACGAGATCAAAAAGAATATGAACGAACGGCTCGGCGGCGACTATGTCGGCGATGTGCTGGTCGAACAGCTCGATTATCTCTCCAAGAACGAGATTGGCAGCGGTGAGGGTTCCGGGAAGAGAACAGCAAAGCCCGTGAAGATCGTCCAGGGCGATTCGCCATCGGACGCAGCACCGAAGCCGGCGCATTAAGTTTCGTCGGCGCCGATTGATCCGGCCGCTACGTTCGAGGGACGGCCGTATTCGCCGATAGTCCGAAACGGCATTAACGAAACCTTGTTTTTCCTCCGCAATTGCAATCGATTTCTCTAACGGAAGCTTGGGGCGGCCTTGTTATAAGCTCCCCCTAGCGACGTATCTGATGTTTTCCAACCGGCAGGTGGGTGAGATCTGCGTCGCAAATTTTTGCCGGCGCCGGGTCCATCGAGCGTCCGAGGCAGGAGGTTGTGGGTGAATCTGGTCGCAAATTTTGCCGTGCACGCATCGCGTCGAATGATTTTCGACCTGCCGGTCTGCGATCTCGGTTGGGAAGATACGCTCGCCTTCATCAACGAACTGGCCTCCCATCCCACCGGCCAGACCGTGATCTCCTTCGTCAATGCCCATAACATGCTGATGATGTTGCGCGACGACGACTATCGTGACGTCCTGGCGCAAAATCTTGTTCTGCCCGATGGCGTCGGTCTCGATATCGCCTCGCGGATTGCCCATGGCGATCCCTTTCCCGCCAATCTGAACGGCACCGATTTCGTGCCGGCGCTGTTGACCTTCATGGATCGGCCGAAGCGCATCGGCCTCGTCGGTGGCCGCCGTCATGTCATCGAGAAGGCCGCGGAAAATTTCCGCAAGCATGCGCCCTGGCATGAGTTCATCGTCATCGCCGACGGCTTTTTCGGCGAGGCGGGGAACGATCTGGTGACGGCGGAGATCAGCCGCCGCAAGATCGATGTGCTGATCGTCGGCATGGGAACGCCGCTGCAGGAAAAATGGGTTGCCGAGCATATCAAGCCGCAGCATGCCCGGCTGGTGATGACGGTCGGCGCCCTGTTCGATTTTGTCTCCGGCACCGTGCCGCGGGCACCCGCCCTGGTGCGCGCCACGCGCTTTGAGTGGGCCTATCGTCTGGCACAGGAGCCGGGCCGGTTGTGGCGGCGCTACATGCTTGGCGTGCCGCTCTTCCTCTATCAGGTCGTTCGGCACCAGTTCGGCCGCAAGCAGCGTATTTTGCGAGCCGACTGATCCCCTTTCGGGCGGCTGTTAACCTTTTCTTCGCTATGAAAATTTAGAATGGGTTAACCATCTGCATCGGTCGCTGACCGTGCGCGCGAGATAACCCGCCATGTTCGAAAACAAGGCCAGGACCAGACCTCATCCTGTCGAGACGGAAGCCCTGGAGGTTTCCGGCGGAGCGGTTCGTCATGCCTATCTCGACCGCGGCGAGGATGGCTATCTGATCGCGGCCAATCTCCAGCCCGCCGATCGCCATGCGGTGAGCGATGTGCAGCTGCTGGCGATCATCCAGAAGATGCTGGACGGCGACCCCTATCCGGTCTCGGGGCGGGCCAGATCCCTGGCTGTGGAAGCCGAACAGGCACAGCCGCTGCCCGACCGCATTCGCGATATCCTGCGAAACCGCCCCGCTGTCGATGAAGCAATCGTGGACGGCGAGCCGGCGCCGATTGCCTATGACCCTCCTGCCGCCCTCCATGTGGATGACGCGGCGGTTTCTCTGCCGTCTCCCGTGGTCGTTCCGGCAGTCGCGCCTGCGCCGCAACGCCGCTGGGCATTCGGGCTCGGTTCCATCGCTTTTGTCGTTATCGCTTCGCTGGCCGGTGCCTTCGTTCCGACGATGTTGGCCTCGCCGCCGCGCTATGCCTCGCAGGCTGTCCTGCGGGTGGAGGGGCAGGGGCTTCTCGATGTCGCCACCAAACGTATCGTCGCTCCGTCCCTGCTCTCCGATCTCGTCGCCAGATTGAAGCTCGATCGTGATCCGGAGTTTACCGGCGGCCGGGCCGGCGCCTTTGGTGTCGCCATGGACCTGCTGTCGGGTAACGGCAACGCATCCGACGCGCCGTCGCGCGCGCAGGCCGCTCTTCGCAAGGACATTGCCGTCACCGCCGATGCGCGGAATGGCATTTTGCGTCTCACGGTCACCACCGGCAATCCAATGAGATCGGCCGAGATCGCCAACCGCTTGGCCGATGCGACGATCTATGACGCCATGGTTGCGCAAGGTACGGGTCTCACCGGCAAAAATAGCGCGCCCGCAGATCGGAGCCTCAAAAACCTCGATCAGGCAAAGGCGGTGCTCGCCAATTTCGAGGCGCAGTACGGCGACGACAAGATCGCGGCGGCCTTGGATCTCCAAGCGCAGCGGCAGCGGTTGGATGGCGAGATCAAAGCCTCCGAGGCGGCGGTGCTGAGCGCCAAAGCCCGTGCGTCGGCCGCCAGATCCGCGACCCCCGCCACTGTCATGAGCGGCGCGTTGCCGGGCGATCTGTCGTCTACCGGTCTCGATGATCTGCGCAGCCGCTACAGCGCCGCGAAGATCGTCCTCTCCCAGCTTTCCACGCAGCTCGGCCCGCGCCATCCCCGCCTGCTAGCACAGCAGGCAACCGTCGATAGTCTTGCCGCCGACATCCGCAATCAATTGCAGCGCCTCATCGCCAGTAGCGACGCCGCCCTGAAGGCGGCGCTTGAGGATCAGGCAGCACTTTCCGCCCGAATGAAGGCTCTTGGCCAGCGGACCGTCGATGTCGATATGGCGGGCCTTGCCAGGCTGCAGGATGATGTGGCGGTAGCACAAGGCCGTTATGACGCCGACCTGCAAAACGTCGATGCCGCTTCACCCGAGGTCGCGCCGCCGATCACCGTCCTTGCCCCGGCCACGGCCGCAAAGGCGCCGCTCGACGACGATCTCGCCGGCAACCAGATCGCAGGTTTCCTGATCGGTCTCGTCGCGGCATTTTGCCTCGTGTTCCTCAGAAAATGGGTTGGCGGGGAGCTGTTTTCGCAAGATCGCACGGCCGGATCGATCGCTGTGCCGGAACCGCGTTTCGGTCCCGCGGCCGAACCGATCCCAGACCGCCCGCAATCGCACTTCGACGAGGTCATTCCCGTCGCCGATGATCAGCCCATCGTCACCGACGAACTCACGCAGATCCAGCGGGAATTGGCGCTGCTGCGTGCGAAGGTGGAAACTTATGCCGCACACCGGCGGACCGGGCGCGGCTGATTTCTCCTTGCAATTACCGCTTTCAGATATCATAGGGCGTTCGTAGGCAAATCTGCCGGGCCGACGGCTTGTAGATTGCCGCCGAACTATATCGGGAGAGACGCGTGACGACTGTGATCGACGGCAAGCAGGTGGCGGCTTCGGTGATCGAGGCGGTAAAGGCGGCAACGTCTGCTCTGGAGACGGAGACGGGCGTGAAGGCCGGTCTGGCGGTGGTGATCGTCGGTGACGATCCGGCCAGCCACAGCTATGTGACTTCCAAGAGCAGGATGGCCAAGGAATGCGGCTTCAAATCGATCCAGCACACACTGCCGGCCGAGACGACGCAGGAAGAGCTGGCAAAGCTGGTGCAGTCGCTGAACGAAGACTCCTCCATCCACGGCATCCTGGTGCAGCTGCCGCTGCCCAAGCATCTGAACTCGGAGCCGATCATTCAGTCGATCTGGCCTCAGAAGGATGTCGACGGTCTGCATGTGGTCAATGCCGGCAAGCTTGCCACCGGCGATCTCAAAACCGGCCTCATCTCCTGCACGCCGGCTGGCGCCATGCTGTTGGTGCGGCGTATCCACGGTGAGGACCTGTCTGGGCTGAATGCCGTTGTGATTGGCCGCTCCAACCTGTTCGGCAAGCCGATGGCGCAGCTTTTACTTAATGCCAATGCGACGGTGACGACGGCGCATTCGCGCACCAAGGATCTGCCGACCATCGCCCGCACGGCCGATATTCTGGTGGCGGCTGTTGGCCAGCCACAGATGGTGAAGGCCGACTGGATCAAGCCGGGCGCCACCGTCCTTGATGTCGGCGTCAACCGGATTGCGGCGCCTGAGCGCGGGGAGGGCAAGAGCAGACTGGTCGGCGATGTCGCCTTTGCCGAAGCATCCGACGTTGCCGCTGTTATTACACCGGTTCCGGGCGGTGTCGGGCCGATGACCATCGCCATGCTGATGGCCAATACCGTCATCGCTGCTCACCGGGCAGCCGGAAAACCAGTACCGAAATTCTGACTTGAGTTAGTCGGCTGGCGCCACGCCGGTCGAGGCGCGAACGATCAGCTCGGTTTTCCAAAGCTCCTGTTCGGGGAATGTCTCCGTATGCTTGATCCCGGCGATCAGCCGCTCGGCGATGCGTACGCCGGCGACGCGCAGCGATGAGCGCGTTGTCGTCAGCGGCACGGTGAAATTTTCCGGCTTCAGAAGCGTCAGCACATCGTCATGGGCAATCAGTGAGATATCCTCGCCGAGCTTCAGTTTCGCCTGGTTAATGGCGCGCACCGCGCCCAGCGCCAGCACGGTACTGGAGCAAAGAATGGCGGTCGGCCGCTTGTCGAGTTGCAGAATGCGTTCCATGACGAGCAGGCCCTGCTCATCGGTCATTGCCGTATGGCTGACGCAGGCTTCGTCCAGCGCCAGACCGCGCTCGGCAAGGGCGGCGTCCACGCCGTTTTTCCGCCGGATCGCAAAATCGAGATACATGGGACCGTTCAGCAGCGCGAAACGCCTGTGACCAAGCTGCAACAGCAGCTTGGTGGCGTCGTAGAAGGCCGCTTCGTTGTCGATGTCGAGGAAGGGATAATCCGGTTCCGAGCCGATGGATCGCCCATGCACGAGGAAGGGCACGGATAGCGATTTCAGCATGTCGAGACGGGGATCGTGGCCGCGCATATAGTTGACGAACAAGGCGTCGACATTGCCACTGACGGCAAGCCGCTTCAATGCGCCGACCTCGTCGTTCGGATCGGCGGGCGTCACGACGAAATGAAAATCATGCCGCAGTGCTTCTTCGCCAAGCCCGGTCAGAAATTCGCCGAAATGCAGGTCGGTGGGATTGCCGGGTGCGGTCGGCATGACCAGGCCGATCGAGCCGGCCTTGCCGGTTGCCAGCCGTTGCGCTGCCTTGTTGGGCCGATAACCCGTTTCCTGAACCGCCTTGAGCACGCGCTCACGGGTCTCACGATTGACTTCCGGATAACCGTTCAGCGCGCGGCTGACCGTGGTCTGCGACAGGCCGAGCATTTGTGATAGCTGCTTCAGATTCACTTGATTTGGCTCCTCCATCTCCCCCGCCGCGATGACGCCCAAATCCCTCCCGCCAGGCGACCGGCTTCCAAAGCGCTTTTAACTATGTAGCAAGACACGCATTTGAAACAAGACAAATAGCGAAATATTGCCATCCATTTCGTGCTGCAACGCGAGATATGCTGTGCATTGCGGCCAAATCCGCAAAATCGCTTGACTCCGCGCCGTCGGCAATGGGATGAGTGGGCAGCCAAAGCGCTTTGAGGAAATGAGCGCACAGCACGCGGGATGTGCTCGGCTCGTAAGATTTGTATTTGGGAGGACAACCACATGAAGAAGTTGTTTTTGATGACCGTTGCCGTTGCCGCACTGGCATCCGGAACGGCGATGTCGGCCGATCTGAAATTCCAGCCCGGCCAGGACGCGAAGTTCAACTGGAAGAGCTATGACGACTTCAAGTCCGCTCATGCGGATCTGAAGGGCGAGACGCTGACCATCTTCGGTCCGTGGCGTGGTGAGGACGAAGCACTCTTCACCAGCGTCCTGAATTATTTCACCGAGGCGACCGGAGCGAACGTCAAATATTCGTCCTCGGAAAACTATGAGCAGCAGATCGTCATCGACACCCAGGCCGGCTCGCCGCCGAACGTCGCGATCCTGCCGCAGCCTGGTCTTCTGGCCAATCTCGCCAGCAAGGGCTATCTGGCGCCGCTCGGCGACGATCTTGCCTCCTGGGTCAAGACCAACTACGGCGCCGGCGACAGCTGGGTCGGTTACGGTACCTACAAGGGCAAGGATGGCAAGGACGCCTTCTACGCCTTCCCGTACAAGGCCGACCTGAAGTCGCTCGTCTGGTATGTGCCGGAAAACTTCGAGGAAGCCGGTTACAAGGTCCCCACGACCATGGAAGACCTGTTCAAGCTCTCCGACCAGATTGTCAAGGACGGCGGCACCCCCTGGTGCATCGGCCTCGGTTCGGGCGGCGCCACCGGCTGGCCGGCGACCGACTGGGTCGAAGACCTGATGCTGCGCACCGTATCGCCGCAGGATTATGACGGCTGGGTCGACAACAGCCTGAAGTTCAACGATCCGAAAGTCGTCAACGCCATCGACGAATTCGGCAAGTTCGCCAAGAATGCGAAATACGTCAACGGCGGTGTCGCTGCCGTCGCCTCGACCGACTTCCGCGACAGCCCGAAGGGCCTCTTCGCGGTACCGCCGAAGTGCTACCTACACAAGCAGGCCTCTTTCATCCCCTCCTTCTTCCCGGAGGGCACGAAGCTTGGCCAGGACGCCGACTTCTTCTACTTCCCGCCCTATGCGGCGCATCCGGAACTCGGCAAGCCGGTTCTCGGCGCCGGCACGCTGGCGGCCATCACCAAGGACTCGAAGGCCGCGCGCGCCTTCATCCAGTTCCTGCAGACGCCAATCGCCCAGGAGGTCTGGATGGCGCAGTCCGGCTTCCTGACCCCGTATAAGGGTGTCAACACGGCCACCTACGCCAACGATACGATGAAGAAGGAAGGCGAACTTCTGACGACCGCCACGACCTTCCGCTTCGACGGTTCCGACCTGATGCCGGGCAAGATCGGTGCGGGCGCATTCTGGACCGGCATGGTGGACTTCGTCGGCGGCAAGTCGGCGCAGGACTCGGCTGATGCGATCCAGAAGGCTTGGGACGGCATCAAGTAGCCTGACAGTGCGCAAAGGCATCGCCGGTATCTCCCGGCGATGCCGATCTGCCTTGCGACGATCGGTGCCCTGGAGAGCGCCGACGATGCCGGGCGGATGGCTTCGAGCAAGCAAAAAAATCGGGAGGAAAAGATGATTTCGCAGATCCTGTCGGCGGTCGGAGCCATGATATTCGGCGTTGCCGTCTGTGCCGCGTACTTTCTGTTTTCCAACAAGTTGCTGGACCTGATCTTCCCGGCAAAAGAGGGCGACGATGTCCATCGGGTCGCAGTTAATCTGCGTCGTCGCGGACTGATCCGTCCCTGGCTTTTCCTCGGGCCGGCACTCCTGCTGCTTGCCGTCTACCTGGTCTATCCGGTGGTCGCGACCTTCATCTTGTCCTTCTATGGTCCTGACGGCAGCAAATTCGTCGGCGGCGCCAACTATGTCTGGGCCTTCAACGACACGGAATTCCGCCAATCGATCTTCAACAATATCCTGTGGCTCGCCGTCGTACCGGCTGCCTGCACCTTCTTCGGCCTGGTGATCGCCGTCATGACCGACCGCATCTGGTGGGGCAACATCGCCAAGGCGGTCATCTTCATGCCGATGGCGATCTCCTTCGTCGGCGCTTCGGTCATCTGGAAATTCATCTACGAGTATCGCGGCGGCACCGACACGCAGATCGGCCTGTTGAACGCGGTCGTGCAGCTTTTCGGCGGCACGCCGGAAGTCTGGATCACCATCCCGTTCTGGAACAATTTCTTCCTGATGGTCATGCTGATCTGGATCCAGACCGGCTTTGCCATGGTCATCCTGTCGGCGGCGTTGCGCGGCATTTCCGAGGAAACCATCGAAGCGGCCGTCATCGACGGCGCCAATGGCTGGCAGATCTTCTGGAAGATCATGGTGCCGCAGGTCTGGGGCACGATCGCCACGGTCTGGACCACGATCACCATCCTCGTCCTCAAGGTATTCGACATCGTGCTGACCATGACCAACGGCCAGTGGAACACGATGGTGCTGGCAAATCTGATGTTCAACTGGATGTTCCGCGGCGGCGGCGATTCCGGCCGCAGCGCCGTCATCGCGCTTATCATCATGGCCGCCGTCACGCCGATCATGATCTGGAACATTCGTCGTGCAAACGCGGAAACGAAGGGGCGCTGACATGATTGGAAACCTCGGCCGCATCGGCCCCGCCCGCCTCTTCGTCCACTTCTGCGTCCTGCTCGTCGTCCTTCTCTGGCTGCTGCCGACGCTCGGCATCTTCGTCACCGCCCTGCGCGACAAGGACCAAATTGTCGTCTCCGGCTGGTGGACGGGCTTCTCCGGCTCATCGCAGACGGCGGCCGTGCGCCTGGCCGGCCCCGACAAGGCAGTGCAGGACGGCCCCAACTACGTCATCGCCGGTACGGTTGCCGGTGAAGGCAACAGCGGTAACGGCAAGATCGAAGCCTTCGGTCTACGCGTGCAGGAACCGGCGACCTACAAGGTCGGTTCATCCGCCGACCTTGGCAATGGCGAGACGCTTACCGTCAATGCCGATGGCAGCTACCGCTACCAGAAAAATGCGCCTTTCGAGGCGGATGCGCGCGCCAAGCGCATCTATCTGACCATCGCCACCCCGCCGCAATTCACCCTGGAGAACTATCGCAACGTTCTGACGGGCGAGGGCGTCGGCCAGTCCTTCATCAACTCGCTGACAGTCACCATTCCGGCGACGGTCATCCCGATCCTGATCGCGGCTTTCGCGGCCTATGCGCTCGCCTGGATGGAGTTTCCCGGTCGAGCGCTACTGATCGCGCTGGTCGTCGGCCTCATCGTCGTGCCGCTGCAAATGTCGCTGATCCCGCTATTGCGCATCTATAACGAGATCGGCCAGATGTTCGGCGTGCCGTCGAAGACCTATCCCGGCATCTGGATGGCGCATACGGCCTTCGGCCTGCCGCTCGCCATCTACCTGCTGCGCAATTATATCGCCGGTCTGCCGAAGGAGATCATCGAATCCGCTCGCGTCGACGGCGCCAGCGATTTCGACATCTTCGTCAAGATCATCCTGCCGCTGTCCTTCCCGGCGCTCGCCTCCTTCGCGATCTTTCAGTTCCTCTGGGTCTGGAACGACCTGTTGATCGCCATGGTGTTCCTCGGCACCGACAAGGATCACCTGGTCCTGACGGCTGCCTTGAACGCGCTGCTCGGCTCGCGCGGCGGCAACTGGGAAATCCTGACGGCCTCGGCCTTCGTTACCATTCTCATCCCGCTCCTCGTCTTCTTCGGTCTGCAGCGCTACCTCGTGCGCGGTCTGCTGTCCGGGTCGGTGAAGGGGGGCTGATCAAAGATCTCAGTATTCATACAGGACCATATAGAATGAGCATTGCCTCTCAATCGATTTCGACCGTGGACAAGGACTGGTGGCGGGGAGCCGTGATCTATCAGATCTATCCGCGTTCCTATCAGGACTCCAATGGCGACGGCATCGGCGACCTCAAGGGCATTGCTGCCCGTCTGCCGCATGTCGCCGCCCTCGGCGTCGACGCAATCTGGATTTCGCCGTTCTTCACCTCGCCGATGCGTGATTTCGGCTATGACGTTTCCGATTACGAGGATGTCGATCCGATCTTCGGCACGCTTGCCGATTTCGATGTGATGATGAGCGAGGCGCATCGTCTCGGCATCAAGGTGATGATCGACCTGGTGCTGTCGCACAGCTCCGACCGTCACCCCTGGTTCGTCGAGAGCCGTTCCAGCAAGGATAATCCCAAGGCCGACTGGTATGTCTGGGCCGATGCCAAGCCGGACGGTACGCCGCCCAACAACTGGCTGTCGATCTTCGGCGGCTCGGCCTGGGCCTGGGATCCGACCCGCATGCAATACTATCTGCACAACTTCCTGACCTCGCAGCCGGACATGAACCTGCATAATCCGCAGGTGCAGGATCGCCTGCTCAATGTCGTGCGCTTCTGGCTCGACCGCGGTGTCGACGGTTTCCGTCTCGACACCATTAATTTCTATTTCCACGACAGGGAACTGCGCGACAACCCGGCGCTCGAGCCGTCGCGCCGCAACGCCTCGACCGCGCCGGCGGTCAATCCCTATAATTTCCAGGAGCATCTCTACGACAAGAACCGCCCGGAGAACCTGGCGTTCCTGAAGCGCTTCCGTGCCGTGCTCGACGAATATCCGGCAATCGCCGCCGTCGGTGAAGTCGGTGACAGCCAGCGTGGTCTCGAGATCGTCGGCGAATATACGGCCGGCGATGACAAGATGCATATGTGCTACGCCTTCGAATTCCTGTCGCCGGATGCGCTGTCGCCGGATCGTGTCGAAGAGGTCATGGACGATTTCGGCGCGGCTGCGCCGGACGGCTGGGCATGCTGGGCGTTCTCGAACCATGACGTCGTGCGCCATGTCAGCCGCTGGGGCGGTCTTGTCGCCGACCGCGATGCCTTCGCCAAGCAATATGCAGCCCTTCTTCTGACGTTGCGCGGCTCGGTCTGCATCTATCAGGGTGAGGAACTCGGCCTGACGGAAGCCGAGCTCTCCTATCAGGACCTGCAAGATCCCTACGGCATCCAGTTCTGGCCGGAATTCAAGGGTCGTGATGGCTGCCGCACGCCGATGGTCTGGGATAGCCAGATGGCCCAGGGCGGCTTCTCGACGGTGAAGCCCTGGCTGCCTGTGCCGGTGGAACACATTCTGCACGCCGTCAGCGTACAGCAGGGCGACGAGAACTCGGTGCTGGAGCAGTACCGCCGCTTCCTCGCCTTCCGAAAGCAGCATCCGGCCTTCGCCAAGGGCGAGATTGCTTTCGTCGAGCCGCAGGACGACGTGCTGATCTATACCCGCCGCCATGACGACGAGACCATTCTCTGCGTGTTCAACATGAGCGCGACGGAAGCAGTCGCGACGCTGCCCGAGGGGAACTGGCAGGCCCTGACCGGTCACGGTTTTACAAGCAATAATTACGGCAACAAGATCGATATTCCGGCTTGGGGCGCTTATTTCGCGCGTCTGGCCTGAGTACCTGGGAGGAGGGCAGAGATGACAGGACTTGTTCTAAAAGACATCCGTAAATCATACGGAAGCGTGCATGTCCTGCACGGCATCGATCTGGAGATCCAGCAAGGCGAGTTCATCGTCTTCGTTGGACCGTCCGGATGCGGCAAATCCACCTTGCTGCGCATGATAGCCGGGCTGGAGAGCATCACCGCCGGTGATATGCTCATCGCCGGACAGAAGGTCAACGAAGTGCCGCCCTCGCGGCGCGGTATCGCGATGGTCTTCCAGTCCTATGCCCTCTATCCGCATATGACGGTCTACGACAACATGGCCTTCGGCATGCGGATCGCCAAGGAAAGCAAGAAGGAGATCGACCGCCGCGTTCGCGCAGCGGCGGCGAGCCTCCAGCTCACGCAATATCTTGAGCGCCTGCCCAAGGCGCTTTCGGGCGGCCAGCGCCAGCGCGTCGCCATCGGTCGCGCTATCTGCCGCAATCCGAAGGTCTTCCTCTTCGACGAGCCGTTGTCGAACCTCGACGCGGCCTTGCGCGTCGCGACCCGCATCGAGATTGCCAAGCTCAGCGAATCCATGCCCGAGACGACGATGATCTACGTCACCCACGATCAGGTCGAAGCCATGACTTTGGCCGACCGCATCGTCGTCCTGTCGGCCGGCCGTGTCGAGCAGGTGGGGGCGCCGCTTGAACTTTACGAGCATCCGGCCAACCTTTTCGTCGCGAAGTTCATCGGCTCGCCGGCCATGAACATCATCCCGGCGACGGTGACCGAGGCTGGCGAAAAGACGACGGTGACGCTGACGGGTGGCAAGTCGGTGACCCTCGATATCCCGACGGCCGCCTCCGAGCGCGGCAAGACCGCGAGCTTCGGTGTTCGCCCGGAAGACCTCAGGGTGGCGACGGACGAGAAATACCTCTTCGAAGGCGAGGTCTCGATCGTCGAAGCGCTCGGCGAAGTCACACAGCTCTATATCGAGGGCCTGGTGGATGGCGAGCCGATCATCGTCAAGATCCCCGGCATTGCGGACGTCAAGCGCGGGCAAAAGATGCGCTTTGCGGCCGACCGGCAGAAGCTGCATCTCTTCGATGCCGACGGCCATACCTATCGTAAGCAATAGGGCATCTTGCCAAGAATACTGGAGCGCCAGCCCGATCAAACACATAAAATAAATGCAACTTGGGCTAGCGCTTCCAAACCTTCTGTTAAATACCCGCTGGTAGCGTATGAGCCGTAAGCTACTCTAGGGATTTACGGCAATGGCAGCTCGCGGCGCAGCGAATTCAGGCCAGCATTTTCTCAATAAGGAAGAGTCCTTCATGTACGACCGCGAGGTGCGGTACAGAATGCAGGACACGATGAACGCGGCACGGATCGAATACACCCAAAAAGGTGTCATGAATCTGGCCTCGCGCCGCTGTGACATCATTCGCATCTCGCAGACCAGTGCGATCCTGGCGATCCTCACGCAGTTCAATCTGCCGAAGCAATTCTATCTCGACATACCCGATGCCCGCATCAGCAAGATTGGCTGCGTGCTGATGAAGATCTTCTCCAACAACACGGTGGAGGTCCGCTTCCTGCGGCTGCTGTCGGAGAAGGAAATGAACAAGATCTTCGTCTACAGCACCCATCCGGCGCATCGCGACCGCGTGCTCGATATCCGCGCCTGAGCAAAGTCAGCCAGAGGCGTCCGAGCGGCATTCGGTTGGTCAGATCGCCGCCCGGAATTTCCTGAGCGCGTCCTCGATATAGCCCATCAGCGGGTGCTGGCCATCGTCCTGAAGCCACTTGTCGACAGCAAGGCGAAGGGGGCTCACCGATATCATGGAAACCAGCCGCAATTCGTCGCGGTCCTTGGCTGGAAACAGCGCGCATAGGCTTTCGTAGACGGCCTGCTCAAGTCCCAGATAATTGCCGCGTGTGCGGACACGCAACGCATTGCTTTGTCGCAAGAGCCGGGCAGTCGCAAGGAGCTGGGGTGTCTGGACGCGTGCGACCAACTTCCGCAGCGCCTGATGCACGATCTCGAGCGGTTGCCCGGCCGATGCGCTCTCCAGGATCGAGGTCTTGAAGGCCTCTATATAGCCGCGCTGATGCGCCAGAAGAATCTCGTCCTTGCTTTTGAAATAATAAAAGAAGGTTCGCCGGGAAATACCCGCCGCGGCCGCGATCTCGTCGAGCGTCGTCTCCTGATAGCCTTTTGCAAGAAAGGATTTCATTCCGACATCCGCGATGCGTTGAAACGTCAATCGTCGTTTTTGCTCGCGCAGGCCTTCCGGTTTTGAGGGGGCTTCATGCATTGAAATATTTTGTCACAAGTTGTCGCGACACACAAATCTGTCAGGACTTGCTCCCGGCTTTTTGCCACTTTCATTCCAGGTGAAATAATTCGTCTGTCTCGCTCGATGGTTGCCGCAAAGTTGCCAACATTAATTTTTACATCAAGTGTAATAATTAATGTTAACTCGAGATGCCCGAAGCGGGCAGAGGAGAACCGGTACGCCATGCCAGTCAGCCCGATTTTCAATTGTGATACGACAGCAGTGCATGGTCCGATCCCCTCCAGGGCCCGCCGGGCGGGTCAGTTCGCTGTCTGGCCGACGGTCGCATCGCTGAGCCTGTTGGTAGCCGGCTGTGCGTCGGCACCCCTGGACCGCGCGGGCTCCTTGCGATCCTATGATGGGCTGAAACAATCGGACGGGATGGTGACCCGCTCACTTCTCAAGGTGAACAAGGATGATGTTCTTGCGGCAAAGACGGTGAAGATCATTCCGACCGCTTTTTCGATGCGGGCCGAAAGTGCCGCTTTCACGCCTGCGCAGCGAAACTTGGTAACCAATGCTGTGGACAGAACGCTTTGCTCTGGCTTGAGCGAGCGCTTCGTCATCGTCGGCCTGTCGGAGCCGGCGGACTTGACCGTTCGTGCGGTGGTCACGCAGGTCAAGCCTACGAACACGACGGCAGTCGGCGCGTCGAAAGTCGCGTCGGTGGCTAAAAGCGTGCTGCTGCCCGGTATCCCCGTTCCTGTTCCACGCATCCCGATAGGAATGGGCAGCCTGTCTCTCGAAGCCGAGGCGATTGACGGTCAGGGCGCGCAGAAGGCGGTGATGATCTGGGGGCGCGGCGCGAGTGCTTTCTTGGATTCCGGAACGGTCGCCAAGGAGGGGGATGCGTATAGTCTCGCCGTGAAGTTCGGCAGTGATTTCAGCAAGCTGCTCGTCAAGGGCAAAACACCGTTCGGAACGATGCCCTCTCTCCCATCCAAAGCGAAGTGGAACGCTCTCGTCGGGCGCGGACCGAAATACGAAGCCTGCAAAACCTACGGCAAGTCGCCGGGCGTTGCCGGTTTCATCGGAGAACGCATGGGGCTTCCACCCAAATGGACCGACAAAACCGCGCCGAATGCCCCGTAAACATCTTACCCGCTTTCAGGCGAAATCGCCTGAAAGCGGAATGCTCTAGTGGCGGAACAACACGCTGGCGCCCTGATCGGCCGGCCCGGCGGCACGGCGGAAGGGGGCGAAGAGCTCACGACCCATGCCAAACTCGTTCTCGGAGAGGTCGGCGACGACAGGTTGGCGTTCGGCCATCGTGGCGGCGTCGACCAGCACTTCCAGCGTGCCGGCAATCGCGTCGATACGGATGATGTCACCTTCCTGGATGCGGGCGATCGGGCCGCCGTCGATGGCTTCCGGCGTGACGTGGATCGCAGCTGGAACCTTGCCAGAGGCGCCGGACATGCGTCCGTCGGTCAGAAGCGCCACGCGGAAGCCGCGGTCCTGCAGCACGCCAAGGGCAGGCGTCAGCTTGTGCAGCTCCGGCATGCCGTTTGCCTTTGGTCCCTGGAAGCGGACGACGGCGACGAAATCGCGGTTCAGCTTGCCGTCCTTGAAGGCCTGCTGCATCTCCAGCTGATCGTGGAAGATGACGGCGGGGGCTTCGACGATATGGCGCTCCGGCTTGACGGCGGAGATCTTGATCACCGCCTTGCCGATATTGCCGCGCAGCATCTTCAATCCGCCATTGCCCTGGAACGGCGCGTCGATCGTCGACAGCACCTTCGGGTCACCGCTCTTTTCCGGTGCCGGTTCGCGGACCACGCCGCCATCGGCGCCGATCTTCACTTCGATCGAATAGGCGGAAAGCCCCTGGCCGGCGACGGTGCGAACGTCGTCGTGCAGCATTCCCTTCTTCAGGAGCTCCTTGATCAGGAAGCCCATGCCGCCGGCGGCATGGAAATGGTTCACGTCGGCGAGCCCGTTCGGATAGACGCGGGCAAGCAGCGGAATGATGTCCGAAAGCTCGGAAATATCCTGCCAGGTGAGGGCGATGCCGGCTGCGCGCGCCATGGCGACGAGATGCATCGTGTGGTTGGTCGAGCCGCCGGTCGCATGCAGGCCGACCACGCCGTTGACGATCGAGCGCTCGTCGATCATCTCGCCGGCGGGCGTGAATTCATTGCCCATGGCGGTGATGGCGAGCGCCCGTTTCGTGGCCTCGCGGGTCAACGCTTCGCGCAGCGGTGTGCCGGGATTGACGAAGGAGGCGCCAGGCATATGGAAGCCCATGATCTCCATCAGCATCTGGTTGGAATTGGCTGTGCCGTAGAAGGTGCAGGTGCCGGGGCCGTGATAGGACTTTGATTCGGCTTCCAGCAGCTCGGCGCGGCCGACCTTGCCTTCGGCAAAGAGCTGGCGCACACGCGACTTCTCGTCGTTCGGCAGGCCGGTGGTCATCGGTCCAGCCGGAATGAAGACGGCCGGCAGATGGCCGAAGGAGAGGGCGGCGATGAAGAGACCCGGCACAATCTTGTCGCAGACGCCGAGGAAGACGGCTGCATCGAACATGTTGTGCGACAGGCCGACGCCCGCCGACATGGCGATCAGGTCGCGAGAAAACAGTGACAGTTCCATGCCCGGCTGGCCCTGCGTGACGCCGTCGCACATGGCGGGCACGCCGCCGGCGACCTGGGCGATACCGCCGGCTTCTGCCGCTGCTTCCCGGATGATCGCGGGATAGGTCTCGAAGGGCTGATGCGCCGAGAGCATGTCGTTATAGGAGGTGATGATTCCGAGATTGGGCACGCGGTCGCCCGCCAGTGCCTCCTTCTCGGAGGGGGAACAGACGGCGAAGCCGTGGGCAAGGTTGGCGCAGCCGAGAATGGAGCGTTGCGCACCCTTGGTTGCGGCGTTGCGCAGGCGCTCCAGATAGAGCTCGCGCGTTGGTTTCGAACGTTCGACGATACGTGCGGTAATCGCGGATATGCGGGCGTCAGCGGCCATGGTCGATCTGCCTCCGGCTGTTCTTGCGCTTGGTCCCGAAAGATCACCTTCGATCTTGTCTAGGAAAGGATCAGGCGCAGGCTTGAAATGTCACTGCTATGCCGGCACACCCTTTCGGGCGCGTGGCGCAGCAGCCGTTGCTGTGTCATTCCGGGTCCGATGACGACCATTCGGTCGTGTCAGGGAGCCCAGTAAATCTCGACCGGAGAAGCGGCCCGGCGCAGCATGGCGCGGATCGGCATTTCGGTCTCTTCTCCCGGTGCCTCGGCCTTGGCGAGAACGTCCTTCTTGCCCTCTCCCTCAATATGGAGCACCAGCAATCGGGCATCCTGAAGGCTGGAGAAGGTGAAGGTCAGCCGCGGTTCGCCGGCTCCCTCGGCTTCCATCGTGATGATGCCGCGCGGGGTCTTCGGATCAAGCGCAGTCGCGAGATTGTTGCCGCCCGGAAAGAACGAGGCCGTGTGGCCGTCATTGCCCATGCCGAGGATGACGACATCGAAGGGATGGCCGACGCCCTTGGTCTCTTGAGTAGCGATGACGGCGGCCTCCTCAGCGGAAGCCGCGGCCTGGTAGAGCGGAAGGAACTGCGCCGAGGCGGCCTTGTCCTTCAGCAAGTTTTCCTGGACGAGCAGATGGTTCGAACGCGGATTATCCGCTGGTACGAACCGTTCGTCGACGAGGGTGATCGTCACCTTGCCCCAGTCGAGCGGACGCGATGACAGCGCCTGGAAGAAGGCCTTCGGCGTCGAGCCGCCGGAGACCGCGATGCTTGCGGAGCCGCGGGCGGCGATGGCGGCCGAGAGAACCTCGACCACCTTGTCCGCGAGCTTGCCGGCGAGTTCGGCGCCATAGGCGAAAGCATGCATATTCGCTGTCATCGTCACCGTCCTAGATATCGTCATGCCAGGTGCGGCCGTCGCGCTCGATCAGAGCGATGGCCTGGCTCGGACCCCAGGTGCCGGCGGTATAGCCCTGCACCTGCTGACCGGCTTCTTCCCAACCCTTCAGGATCGGGTCGACCCAATCCCATGCGGCTTCCACTTCGTCGCGGCGCATGAACAGCGTCTGGTTGGAGCGGATGACGTCCATCAGCAGGCGCTCGTAAGCATCCGGGTTGCGGACGTTGAAGGCCGAGGCGAAGCTCATGTCGAGCGAAACGTTGCGCAGGCGCATGCCGCCCGGACCCGGATCCTTGATCATCAGCGACTGCTTGACGCCTTCGTCCGGCTGCAGGCGGATGATCAGCTGGTTGGCGACGGTGCGGCCGGCGGCCTGATCGAAGATGTTGTGCGGGATCGGCTTGAAGGTGATGACGATCTCCGACATGCGGCCGGCAAGACGCTTGCCGGTGCGGATGTAGAAGGGAACCCCGGCCCAGCGCCAATTGCCGATCTCGGCCTTGATGGCGACGAAGGTTTCGGTGTTGGACACGCCGCCTTCGAGTTCATCGAGGTAGCCCTTGACCGGGCCGCCCGAGGATGCGCCGGCGCGGTACTGGCCGCGAACCGTAGCCTGCTCGACGTTGGAGGCATTGATCGGCTTCAGCGCGCGCAGCACCTTCAGCTTCTCGTCGCGGACGGCTTCGGAATCCATCGAGGAGGGGATTTCCATCGCGGTCAGGCAAAGGAGCTGCAGGATGTGGTTCTGCACCATGTCGCGCAGCGCACCGGCGGTGTCGTAGTAGCCGGCACGGCCTTCGAGGCCGACCGATTCCGCAACCGTGATCTGGACGTGGTCGATGTGATTGGCGTTCCACAGCGGCTCGTAGAGGGCGTTGGCGAAACGCAGCGCCATCAGGTTTTGCACCGTCTCCTTGCCGAGATAGTGGTCGATGCGGAAGATTTGCTCTTCCTTGAAGACCTTGCCGATCGTGTCGTTGAGCTGCAGGGCCGAAGCGAGGTCGCGGCCGATCGGCTTTTCGACGACGATGCGGGTCTGCTTGGTGATCAGCTTGTGGTCATGGATCTTCTGCGAGATGTCGCCGAAAATGCCGGGAGCGACGGCCAGATAGAAGGCGCGGACGCGGTCCTTGCCCTCATCGAGGATCTTCTTCAGCTGATCCCAGCCGGCATCGCTGCGGGCATCGACCGGAACGTAGAACAGGCGGGCGAGGAATTTCTTGACCTCAGCCTCGTCATATTCGCCCTTCTTCAGGTGTTCCTTGAGGGCGGCGTCGGCGAATTTGCGGTATTCCTCATGCGAGAGCGCGCTGCGCGATGCGCCGATAATGCGGGTCGGTTCGGAGAACTGGCCTTCGATCTGGCGATGATAAAGAGCGGGCAGGAGCTTGCGCTCAGCAAGGTCGCCGCTGCCGCCGAAAACGACATAGTCAAAAGGTTCAACGGGAATGATTTGGCTGCTCATGAGGTATCTCTCAATCGGTCTTGGTTGAGGCCCCTTTTAATCTAATCGATTTAAAAAGGCCAGTGTGCATCGCAAAATTCAGACTCGGTTTTTAGAGCGGATTGCCGAAAGAGGAAATCCGTTCCGTATCTAAAACCTGTCGCGCAACGCAAACCACGAGAGCGCCAGGAACAGCAGAGGCGCCCGCATGCGGGCGCCACCGGGAAACGGCGGGATGTTCAGCGCCCTGAAAAGCGCAAGATCGTCGGCATTCCCGAGGACCGTTTTCGCATAAAGTTTACCGCAATAGTTTGACAGCATGACGCCGTGTCCGGAATAGCCGCCGATAGAGGTCACGCCGGGCATGACGTCGCGCACGAAAGGCTGGCGCGGCATGGTGATGCCGACCGATCCGCCCCAGGCATGGGTGATGTCGATCTTGTCGAGTGAGGGATAGATTTCGGCGATCTGGCGGCGGATATGCTGCGTTATGTCGCGCGGATTGTCCGCCGTATAGGCCTCGCGGCCGCCGAACAGCAGGCGTCCATCCTTCGACTTGCGGAAATACCGCACCACAAACCGCGAATCTGCCACCGCCTCGCCGCCGGGCAGTACATCGGGAAATCTGTCGAGCGGTTCGGTCGCGCCGATGAAGGAGCGGATCGGCATGACGTGACTTGCCGTAACCGGCTCCAGATTGCCGATATAGCCGTTGCAGGCGATCAGCACGCGATCGGCGGTGATGACGCCGCCATCGGTCTCGATCAGCGTCTTGCCGCCCGATTGTCGGACCGCCTTTGCCGGCGTCATCTCGAAGAGGGAGGCGCCGGCCGCCGCAGCGACGCGCGCCAAGCCGATGAGCAGCTTCAGCGGGTGGATATGGCCGGTGCCCATGTCCCTGACACCGTAGAGATAGCGCTTCGACCCCAGCCGCTCCTGGGTCTCCGCCGTGTCCATGAAACTGACATGCGGATAGTCGTAGCGCGTTGCGGCGATCTCCGCGTTTTCCCTATAGGCGCGTTCGTAGCTCGGCTTGTGCGTGACGTTCATCTGGCCGGGCATGAAGTCGATGTCGATGCCATGCTCCGTGGCGAAATCGAGCAGATGCCGCTTGGCGTCCTCGGCAAGATCGAAGAGCGCCTTCGAGCGCTCATAGCCGATCTTCTCTTCCAGCTCTTCCGGCCACCAGCGCTGGCCGGTGCCGAGCTGGCCGCCATTGCGCCCGGAGGCGCCATCGCCGAAGCGGTTGGCGTCGATCAGCACGACGTCGACACCGCCCTTGGCGAGATTATAGGCAGCCTGCAGGCCGGTATAGCCGCCGCCGATGATGGCGACGTCGGCGCGGCGCGAGCCGTCGAGCTTGGGATAGGCCGGGCGCGGCCCGACGGTTGCCTGATAGAAGGAAAGCCCCGGCGCGATCGGGCTCTGCCATGCTTCCTGCGATGTCATGGGTGGCCCTCCCTCACACGTTGAGCAGAAGGAATTCCCGCTCCCAGGGGCTGATCACCTGCATGAAGGTCTCGAACTCGCCGCGCTTGACGCCGGCATAGATGTCGATGAAGTCCTTGCCGAGGACTTCATGGAAGGCCGGTTCGCCCTCCAGCAGCGCGATGGCTTCGAGAAGGCCGCGCGGCAGGTCGATCGAGCCTTCATTGGCCGAATCCTCGGTCGGCGCCGTCGGTTCCACCTTCTTCATGATGCCGAGCAGGCCGGAGGCGAGCGAGGCTGCAAGCGCGAGATAGGGATTGGCGTCGGAACTCGGTAGCCGGTTCTCGACGCGGCGGGCCTGTGGATCGGAAACCGGCACGCGGAAGGCCGTGGTGCGGTTGTCGTAGCCCCAGGCATTGTTGACCGGGCAGGACATGTTCGGCGCCAGACGCCGATAGGAATTCACGTAAGGCGCGAGCATCGCCAGGGCATTCGGCACATAGCGCTGCATGCCGCCGATGAAGTGGAAGAACTCCTGCGACGGACTGCCGTCCGGATTGGTGAAGACGTTCTTGCCGGTCTCGATGTTGACCACCGACTGGTGGATATGCATCGCCGAGCCCGCCTGGCTCTGCATCGGCTTGGCCATGAAGGTGGCATAGATGCCGTGCTTCAGCGCCGCTTCGCGGATGGTGCGCTTGAACATGAAGACCTGGTCGGCAAGCTCGATCGGATCGCCATGACGCAGGTTGATTTCGAGCTGCGCCGGCCCCTCCTCGTGGATCAGCGTATCGATCTCGAGACCCTGCTTTTCCGAAAAGTGATAGATATCGTCGATCAGCTCGTCGAATTCGTTGATACCGGCGATCGAATAACCCTGGCCACCGAGGATCGAGCGGCCGGAGCGGCCCTTCGGCGGATGCAGCGGATAGTCCGGGTCGTCGTTCTTGGCGACGAGATAGAATTCGATCTCCGGCGCCACGACCGCTTTCCAGCCGCGCTCCTTGTAGAGATTCATAATCTGCTTGAGCAGATTACGCGGCGTATAGGACACCGCCTCGCCCTCGGAATTGACGATGTCGCAGATCACCTGCGCCGTCGGATCGGTTTCCCAGGGCACGACAGAGAGCGTCGAGAGATCGGGCACCAGCTTCAGGTCGCTGTCGCGCGGCTCGTAGCGAAAGTTTTCGGTCTCTTCGGGATATTCGCCCGAGATTGTGTGGCGATAGATTGCCGAAGGCAAGGCAAGCGAGGTGTTGGAGGTAAATTTCGAAGTCGGCATCATCTTGCCGCGCGGTACGCCTGCAAGGTCCGGCGTGATGCATTCAATATCTTCGATGCCGCGCGCCCGCAGCCACTGGGTTGCTTCCTTCCAATTTGCCACGCCGCGTGCCGATCGTAGACTGCGGGGAACTGTAGTGACTTTCGAGACCGGCTTAGAAGCTTTCAGCGGGGTCTTTTTCGAAGGCATAAAACACCGTATTTGCGTGGATCGGAGATTGCATCATAACGGCAGTTTGCCAATTGGCGAGGGGGGACCGCTCCCGCTTTCGCCATATGATGGAAAAATAGTCACGCAGCGCGATAATCGATGAAGGAATGAAACTTGGCCGGCAAATATGATGTGATCGTTCTCGGCGCGGGCGCCGCGGGCATGATGTGCGCCATTCGCGCCGGCCAGCGCGGGCGCTCCGTGCTGGTGCTCGACCATGCCGCCGCACCGGGCGACAAGATCCGCATTTCCGGCGGCGGCCGCTGCAATTTCACCAATATCCATGCCGGCCCGAAGAACTTCGTCTCCGCCAATCCGCATTTCGCCAAGTCAGCGCTGGCGCGCTTCACGCCGAGGGACTTTCTCGCCATGGTCGAGAGCCACGGCATCGCCTGGCATGAAAAGACGCTTGGTCAGCTTTTCTGCGACAACAGCGCCAAGGACATCATCTACATGCTGACCGACCAGATGCGTGCGGCTGGCGTGGATTTGCGGTTGCGCACGGAAATCAATGCGATCGAGCCTGCCGCTGGCGGAGGCTATCGCGTCGCCACCTCGGACGGTGTCTTTGAGGCGGCCTCGCTGGTCGTCGCCACTGGCGGCAAGTCGATCCCGAAGATGGGCGCCACTGGCTTTGCCTATCGTATCGCCGAACAATTTGGCCTGCCGCTGGTCGAGACACGTCCCGGCCTGGTGCCGCTGACCCTCGATCCGCAATTGCTGCAACGCCTGGCGCCGCTCTCCGGCATCACCGCGCCTGTCGAAATCCGCCATGGCAAGACGGCGTTCCGCGAGGCCCTGCTTTTCACCCATCGGGGCCTCAGCGGTCCGGCGATCCTGCAGATTTCCTCCTATTGGCGGGAGGGGGATGAGATCACCGTGGCGATCGAGCCTGATGTCGATGTCTTCGTGATGCTGAAGGCGGCGCGCCAGGCCAATGGCCGGCAATCGGCGCAGACGGCTTTGGCGGAAATCCTGCCGAAACGGCTGGCGCAGCATTTCGCCGAAGGCGAGGGCATGTCCGGCAACATGGCAGACCAGGGCGACAAGCGCTTGCAACAGCTTGCCGCCGCCGTCCAGGCCTGGCCTGTCAAGCCATCGGGCTCGGAAGGCTACCGAACGGCGGAAGTCACGCTCGGTGGTGTCGACACGACCTGTCTCGATTCGAAGACGATGCAGGTGAAAACCATCCCCGGCCTCTTCTTCATTGGTGAATGCGTTGATGTCACCGGCTGGCTCGGCGGCTATAATTTCCAATGGGCCTGGGCCTCCGGCCATGTCGCGGGCGAGGCGGCTTGAGGTGGCCTTGCCAATAGATCGCGAAGCAGGCAAGGACATTTCCAACGACGACACTATTCGATGGAGGCGATGATGACGTTCAAGACCCGGACATTCCGATCCGCAACTCTT
Organism: Rhizobium sp. GW821-FHT14E12; assembly: GCF_058803745.1. NCBI lineage: Bacteria > Pseudomonadati > Pseudomonadota > Alphaproteobacteria > Hyphomicrobiales > Rhizobiaceae > Rhizobium > Rhizobium sp. GW821-FHT14E12. The sequence goes on along the minus strand of NZ_JBXAPH010000006.1, from coordinate 83,608 downwards.
CCCGGCATGGCGGCAGCCATGATGGTGTCCTTTGGGATGCTCACCCTTACGGCGCTGGATGCCAGTGCTGCGTCTGCGGCCTGCAAGAAGCTGGATCCGAACGGCCAGGATGCGGGCGGCGACACCAATTTCGCGCTGGCGATCCGCGACAAGAAGGGCGATGTCGTCAAGAAGATGCTTGCCTGCGGCGCCAAGCTGGACATGAAGACGACCGAAGGCTGGTATCCGCTGCACACCGCCGCCTATTATGGCCCAGCCAGCATGGTGGATCTGCTGGTCTCCAAGGGCGCCGACGTCAATGTTCGCGGGGATTATGATGGCTGGACGCCGCTGCATATGGCGGCACAGCAGGAAGATCCGGCCATCGTCAAGGCGCTGTTGAAGAATGGAGCTGACAAGACCATCAAGTCGTCCTCAGGCAAGACTGCCGCCGAGATGGCGACCGATCCGGCGATTGCCGAGCTGCTGAAGTAAAATTAGATGCCTTGGGTTCCGCGCTTTTCGAGCAAATGTTCGAAAGGTGCGGCAATTGCGACTAACCTCTGGTTTTGGCGTTTTCATTTCCTACATCTTTATTTTCTACATTGCCTGTTGCCGGAACGGCCTGTTGCCGGTTATCGTGTCAGTGCGAAAATGGGATATAGGCTCATGAACAGAACACAACGTCGCGCTCGCGCCATTGCAATTGCTCAAACCCGTGACAACGCCAAGCTGGTGGCCGTCAGGCTGCTGATGCTCGCAACAGGCGCCACGGCGGCCTGCATCGCTTACCTTGCGGTGCGCGGCTTCTGATATCGTCGGCCTGATCGGCTGATTTCGCCGTTTCCCCGGCGAACGACTTGCGCAAACGCGCCACGTCTTGTTTCGGCTGACCCGTCGCATCAGCCGTTTTCCTGTGCTCTTCCTCGTGCCAAGGGCTGCCATCGCCCTTTATCCGAAAATTAATCTATCAAACTCACAATCTGCGCAGATTTTCTGGGGCCGCTTCCACAACGTGAAGCAGAAGCAATGATTGCCGCCTGACATCGTTCAGGTCCCCGTCTGCGAACATCTCAAGATTGAAGATTTTGCATCCGGTCAGCGCTGTGAAGGCGCCGGCAAGGGGGGAGCAGTTGTGAGAGGCCCGAGCTACGATGTTCATTGACAAGATCCTGTCCCGTTTCAAGATCAAGACGAAGGTTCTCCTCTTCGTCCTGCCATTCGTCATCAGCATTTCCGCCGTCGGCCTCACCGGGCTCTATGCTTCCGGGCTTTTGCAGGGGCGCATGGAAATCTCCAACAGCGTGCTGCAATCGCTGACGGGCTTCAAAAACCTCTATGGTTCGATGGATGACTTCCTGCGCATCACCAATGAGCAGCAGCGCGACAAGCTGTATGAGGACATCAAATCGCAGCAGGGTGTCCTGGCGTCGACGCTCGACCAGCTCGGCAAAGATGCGGATGGCCGTGACAATCTGACCGATGCGACGACCAAGACCGCCGCCATGGCGAATGAGGTCGGCAAGCTCTGGACGCTGCACGAACAGGAAGTCGATTTCCGCAAGGCGATCGACGATGCTCAGAAGGCGCTGATCAAGGCTCGTTTCAACGTCGATTTCAACGGTCAGCAGCTGGAAGACCAGATGCGCCAGGACCAGGCGGCCGCGACATCGACGCTGCGGTCGGCCGACCGCCTGCTGAAGGGCGGCGATCAGCTCGTTGCCGTTGCCGAGGATTTCAATAAGGCCGCAACCCCTGTCGATAAGGTCAAGCTGCTCAAGGACCGGTTGCCTGATCTGAACAAGGCACAGCGCTCGATCAATCTCGCTCTTCCGCAAAACCAGAAGAGCGTCGTGCAATCCCTTGTCGGCACGATCAAGGACCTGACCGCCTTCACCGAGAGCACGGATGTCCCGACCGACGATACGATTGCCGGCATCACCCGGCTTCTTTCCCGCTTCCGCCAGACCTCGACCTATACGCAGTTGGCCGCGACGCAGATGATGCGCCAGGCGACGACGACCTTCGTGGATATGGACGCCAAGGTTGTTCAGACCAACTCCGTTCTTCAGGATACCCGCCGCCTCCAGGGTTCGATCTATTCGTTGCAGCTGGTGCTCGGCGAATTCCTGGCCAATACCAGCAAGGATAATCTGACGCGTCTGCGCCAGGAGGTCTTCAAGCTCCGCGGCTCGCTGGATACGATGAAGCAAAGTGCCAAGGGCATGGATTTCATCGACGGCATCGATGCGGCTATCCGGCCCGCCCTCAAGGCGATCGAGGACGGCGGCGACCAGCTGGTCAACACGTCGACCCAGCGCGTTGCCGAATATGCCGCCGCGCGCCAGCAGCTCGATCAGGTCTGGGGCCAGCTCACGGCCTTCGCCGAAACGCAGAAGCAGAGCGCCGGCACGGAGCGCGAGCAGGCAAATTACATCTCGATCCTTGCCACCATTCTGGGCATCATTCTTTCCGTCGCCGGCGGCATCGCTCTGGTGCTGACCTTGCAGCGTCCGATCGGCCAGATCACCGCCGCCATGCGCCGGATTGCCGATGGCATGCTGGAGACCGCGATCTCCGGCGAAAAGCGCCATGACGAAATCGGCGACATGGCGCGCGCGCTCGGCATCTTCAAGGAAAATGCGATTTCGAAAATCCGCATCGAAGAGCAGAGCGACGAGGAGCGCGCCGCCGCCGAGCACGAGCGCCAGCGCAACGACGCCGAAAAGCGTGAGCTCGACCGCCAGATCGACTTTGCCGTCAGCGAACTTGCCGCAGGCCTCGAGCGTCTGGCGCAGGGCGATATCTCCTCGACGATCGAGAAGCCATTCATCGGTCGTCTCGAACAGCTCCGCCAGGATTTCAACAGCTCGCTGTCGCGCCTGCAGCAGACGATCAGCCAGGTGCGCGACAATGTCGAGATGATCCAGTCCAACGGCAACCAGATGGCCGCCTCCGCCGAGGACCTGTCGAAACGCACCGAACAGCAGGCCGCTTCGCTGGAACAGACAGCCGCCGCCGTCGACGAAATCACCGTTACGGTTCGCTCATCCGCCGAGCGCGCCAAGGATGCGGATGCGATCGTGCGCGAAGCCAAGCGCAGCGCCGATGACAGCTCCGTCGTCGTCGGCAATGCCATCGACGCCATGACGCGTATCGAGGATGCGTCCCGCAAGATCGAGCAGATCATCGGGGTCATCGACGAAATCGCCTTCCAGACCAATCTGCTGGCGTTGAATGCCGGGATCGAGGCTGCCCGCGCCGGTGATGCCGGCAAGGGCTTTGCGGTCGTGGCCATGGAAGTGCGCGAGCTGGCCCAGCGCTCCGCCGCCGCGGCCAAGGAGATCAAGGGGCTGATCAACAAATCGACCCAGGAAGTCAATTCCGGCTCACAATTCGTGCAGCAGGCCGGCTCGGTCCTGGCGCAGATCAGCGGCCAGATCGTCACCATCAGCCAGCATGTCGAAATGATCGCCCGCGCCAGCCACGATCAGGCAAGCGCGCTGCAGGAGGTCAACGCCTCCGTCAACCACATGGACCAGATGACACAGAAGAATGCCGGCATGGTCGAGGAGACCACGGCGGCCAGCCGGGAACTGGCCTCCGAGGCGGACGCGCTGCTCTATCTCATCCAGCAGTTCAAGATCGAGAGTGGATATAGTCCGAGCCAGTTGCGGGCAGACGCTGCCTGAGTGAAGCAATCGCGGGCATCATCACAGGCGGATCGGCCAACATTGGGCCGGTCCGCCTTTTTCGTTTTGAGCCATGCATAGGTACGATCGAGGATGTTTCCGAACCAGGTGAACACAACATAGGAATTGTGACCATGCACCTGGTAGAAATCGTCCTCGCTCAGGCTCGATCGTCCAAGACGGTATTGGTCGCGAAGTTGGATGATGTTGGCAATAATGACGCTGTCGAGCATGGGAAATCTCCACGTTGAAAGGCATCCCTTCAATTACACATAAGAATTTGCTTTATATACAATCGTTTTCGCCTTATGTTTTTCAACTATGAAAAACTCGACCTGGGATGCCTATCAACTTTTCCTCGATGTCGCCCGTGGCGGCGGGCTGACGGGCGCCGTTTCGTCAAGCGGATTGAGCCCGGCGACGATCGGTCGACGCATGCTGGAGCTGGAGAGCCAGGTCGGCCGCCCGCTCTTCCAGCGCAGCCAGACCGGTTATGCGCTGACCGGCGACGGCCAGGAACTGTTCGATCAACTCCTCGACATGGAGGCGGCGGCCCGCAAGGTGGATAGCTGGCAGCGCGAGGCGCAGGGCGCGGCCATCGTCCGGATTACCGCAGGCACCTGGGTCGCCTGGGTGCTCAGCCAGAACATGCCGTCGATCTGCTCCGAGCGGGACGGCTTCCGCATCGATCTGCAAATCGCCGAACGTCGCGCCAGCCTCGCCCATCGCGAAAGCGATATCGGCATCCGCGCCTTCGAACCGGAGGAGGCAAACCTTGCTGCCATCAAGACCGGTGACGTCGCCTATGCCGCCTATCAGGCGCGCAACATGCGCTTCGCCGGCCCCAGGCGCTGGATCGCGGTTGCGGAAGAAGAGGCGATCTCCGCCTATCTGCGCTGGCCGCATCAGAACGAGCGCGAGGCGATCGCGGTGACGGTCACCCGGCCGCGCTCGCTCCATGATCTGGTTCTTTCAGGGTCGGGCATCGCCGTTCTTCCCTGTTTCGTTGGTGATCTGGAGCCTCGGCTGGAGCGGGTGGGTGAGGAAATCGCGTCCCTGCGTCACGGGCAATGGATCGTCATGAACGATACCGACCGCCATCGCCGCGAGATCCGCACGGTGGTCGACCGCATGGCCCGGCTGCTGAAGAGCCATGCCGATCTCTTCGCGGGCAACCGTCCGACCTATGTTTGAAAACCGCAAGCGGAAGACGGCGTGGTCCGTCTCCGGTCGATGAACCGCACGATCCCTCGATTTCACGTAAATCCGTGAAAGCTCATGGGGCTTGCTTTTCCCCCTTGTGGCCTTTGGGATTCCTTTCTAGTCTGGCGGGAAAAACAGAGGGTTGGGTGTCGCGAGGATGCCCTTGAACAAAACAGGAGAGACCATGAAGTCCATGTTCGCACGGCTCGCGGCAACTGCCTTTGCGGCGGTTTCGCTGGTCACGGTCGCCCAGGCGGAAGACAAAGTCGTCAACGTCTACAATTGGTCGGATTACATCGATGATTCGATCCTGGCCGATTTCACCAAGGAAACCGGCATCAAGGTCGTCTACGACACCTTCGACGCCAACGAAACGCTGGAGACCAAGCTGCTCGCGGGCAAGACCGGCTATGACGTCGTCGTGCCGACCGCCTACTTCCTGCAGCGCCAGATCAAGGCCGGTGTCTTCCAGAAGCTCGACAAGTCGAAGCTGCCGAATATCTCCAACATGTGGGACACGGTGCAGCAGCGGATCGCGGCCTACGATCCCGGCAATCAATATGCCGTCGACTACATGTGGGGCACCAGCGGCGTCGGCTACAATGTCGACAAGGTGAAGCAGATCCTCGGCACCGACGAGGCGCCGGATATCAACGTGATCTTCGATCCGGCGCTTGCCGCCAAGTTCAAGGATTGCGGTATCTACGTGCTCGACTCTCCGACCGACGTCGTTCCGGCGGCGCTGCGCTATCTTGGCCTCGATCCGAACTCGACCAAGCCGGAAGACTTCAAGAAGGCCGAGGAACTGCTGACGGCAATCCGTCCCAATATCCGCAAGTTCCACTCATCGGAATATATCAATGCGCTCGCCAACGGCGACATCTGCCTCGCCTTCGGTTACTCCGGCGACGTGCTGCAGGCGCGCAACCGCGCAGCCGAGGCCAAGAACGGCATCAATATCGCCTATTCGATCCCGAAAAAGGGCGCGCAGATGTGGTTTGACGTGATGGCGATCCCGGCGGACGCGCCGCATATCGCCGAAGCGCACGCCTTCATCAACTATATGATGAAGCCGGAAGTCATCGCCAAGGCCAGCAACTTCACGGCCTACGCCAACGGCAACAAGGCGTCGCAGCAGTTCGTGAGCAAGGAAGTGCTGGAGGATCCGTCCGTCTATCCGACGGAAGAGGTCTCGAAGAACCTTTACACCTTGAAGCCATGGGATCCGAAAACGCAGCGCGTGGCGACGCGCTTGTGGACGAAGGTCACCACTGGCCAATAATTTCAAAGCAGGCCCGGACGGCAACGTCCGGGCCTTTTTCTGACGGCATAAGGTAAAGATCAGGACCGCGCTGGAATGGGGAAGAGCCGGCGCAGCATCCTTTCATTTGGGGATAAATGATGAAGTCTCTCGGTAATATCCGGCGTTCCTTTGCTCCGTGGACCGACCCTTCGGCAAAGCCTTACATTTCCTTCAAGAACGTCACGAAGAAGTTCGGCGATTTCGTCGCTGTCGACAATCTTTCGCTGGATATTTACAACCGCGAATTCTTCGCCCTGCTCGGTGCCTCCGGCTGCGGCAAGTCTACGCTCTTGCGCATGCTGGCGGGCTTCGAGCAACCGACGACGGGCGAGATCATCCTCGACGGCCAGAGCCTTGCCGGTACACCGCCCTATCGCCGCCCCGTCAACATGATGTTCCAGTCCTATGCGCTCTTCCCGCATATGACGGTGGAAAAGAACATCGCCTTCGGGCTGCGCCAGGACGGCATGCCGAAGGCGGAGATCGACGATCGCGTCGCGCAGATGCTGAAGCTGGTCAAGCTGGAGCAATTCGCCAAGCGCAAGCCGCATCAGCTTTCCGGTGGCCAGCGTCAGCGCGTGGCGCTTGCCCGTTCGCTCGCCAAGCGCCCGAAGGTGCTGCTGCTCGACGAGCCGCTCGGCGCGCTCGACAAGAAGCTGCGCGAGGAGACCCAGTTCGAGCTGATGGATCTGCAACAGAGCCTCGGCCTCACCTTCGTCGTCGTCACCCACGACCAGGAAGAGGCGATGACCATGGCCGACCGCATCGCCGTCATGAGCCATGGCAAGGTGGCGCAGATAGCGACGCCTGCGGAGATCTACGAAGCTCCCAACTCGCGCTTCGTCGCCGACTTCATCGGCGATGTGAATATTCTCGAGGGCAATGTCACCTCGGCCCGTTCGGGGATCATCGAGATCGCGGTCGATCCCGCCATCACGCTGCGCGTCGCCTCCAACGACACGCCGGCGGAAGGAAGCCGCGCCAGTCTCGCCATTCGGCCGGAGAAACTCAGGATCACGCCGCGCCCGCCGGCCAATGCCTCGGTCAACGCTGCCGAGGGTGAGATCTGGGATATCGCCTATCTCGGCGACATGACCGTCTTCCACGTCAAGCTGCAGAACGGCCAGGTGGTCAAGGCTTCGTCGCTGAACGCGGTCCGCGCGGTGGAAGAGCCCTTCGCTTACGACCAGAATGTCTGGGTTTCCTTCGACGAAAACGCCGGCGTGCTGCTGAAGGATTGATGATGAAAACGCTAGGTTCCTCCCTCTGCCAGCGCCTTGTCATCATCATCCCCTATGTCTGGCTGCTGCTCTTCTTCCTCGTGCCGTTCCTGATCGTCTTCCGCATCTCGCTGTCGACGAAGGCGCTCTCCATCCCGCCCTATGATCCGTCCTTCAACTGGTCGGACAGTTTCAGCGACTGGTGGGACAAGCTGCAGACCATGTCGTTCGACAACTACACATGGTTGGCCGGCGATCCGCTCTACATGAACGCCTATCTCGGCAGCCTGAAGATCGCCGGCATCTCGACGCTCCTGACCCTGCTCTTCGCCTATCCGATCGCCTACGGCATGGCGCAGGCGCCGCGCACCATCCGCCCAACGCTGCTGATGCTGGTCATCCTGCCGTTCTGGACGAGCTTTCTGATCCGCGTCTATTCCTGGATGTCGATCCTCAGCACCACCGGTCTCTTGAACCAGCTCTTGATGGGGCTCGGCATCATCAACGAGCCGCTGGTGATCCTCAACACCAACACCGCCGTCTATATCGGCATGGTCTATTCCTACCTGCCATTCATGGTGCTGCCGCTCTATTCCGCGCTGGAAAAGATGGACGGTACGCTGATCGAGGCGGCGCAGGATCTCGGCTGCACGGCGAACGGCGCTTTCTGGCGCGTCACGTTCCCGCTGTCGATCCCCGGCGTGATCGCCGGCTGCATGCTGGTCTTCATCCCGGCTGTCGGCGAATTCGTGATCCCGGACCTGCTCGGCGGTTCTGAAACGCTGATGATCGGCAAGGTGCTGTGGAGCGAGTTCTACGGTAATACCGACTGGCCGCTGGCCTCTGCCGTGGCAACGATCCTGCTGCTTGTGCTGGTGGTGCCCATCGTCTTCTTCCAGCACTTCCAGGCGAAAGCCGAAGAGAGAGGGAGATAGGTCATGACCCGCTGGTCCCGTTTCAACATCGTCTCGGTCACGCTCGGCCTGGCTTTTCTCTACCTGCCGATCCTGTTGCTGGTCATCTATTCGTTCAATGCCTCGCGCCTGGTCACGGTCTGGGGCGGCTTCTCGACGCAATGGTATGTTCATCTCTTCAGCAACGATACCATGCTGAATGCCGCCTGGCTGACGGTGCGTATCGCGCTTCTGTCGGCGACGGTCGCCACGGTGCTCGGCACGCTCGCGGCGCTGACGCTGGTGCGCTACACGCGCTTCCGCGGCCGCATCCTCTTTTCCGGCATGATCTACGCGCCCTTGGTCATGCCGGATGTCATCACCGGCCTGTCGCTGCTGCTGTTCTTCGTCACCGCCGGCATCGACCGTGGTTTCTGGACGATCGTCATGGCGCATACGACGCTGACCATGTGCTTCGTCGCTGTCGTCGTGCAATCCAGGCTGCTGACCTTCGATCGTTCGATCGAGGAAGCGGCGCTGGATCTTGGCGCGCCGCCGATGCGTACCTTCTTCGAAATCACATTGCCGATTATCGCGCCGGCTGTGTTCTCCGGCTGGGTCCTGGCGTTGACGCTATCGCTCGATGATCTGGTGATCGCCACCTTTGCCTCGGGCGCCGGCGCCAAGACGCTACCGATGCTGATCTACAGTCAGGTCAAGCTTGGCGTGACGCCGGAAATCAACGCGATCTGCACCATCCTGGTCGGTATCGTCGCCATCGGCGTCATCTGCGCGTCTATCGCCACCAAACGCCGCGAGGTGCAGCGCCAGAGGGATGAGCACGCTGCGGCCGCCGGCTGAGGACTTTATTGCTGCGGCTGATCGGGCTTCGGCAGCAGCGTCGTGACCGGGGAGATCACCGGGTCCGGCCAGGTGCCGCCGATGAAGAAGGGCAGCATTGGCAGATCCGACGTGTCGACTGGGTTGCTCGCCTCGATGGCGCCTGACAGCGCCAGCCCGTTGCTGCGGAACGGAACGACGCCGTTCAGCGTCACCGTCTCGTTGCGTCCGGTGATCTTGGCGCTGTGAACCTCGGCCGATCCCTTGGCGAAGCTTGCATCGACATTAAGGCTGTCGAAATCGAAGGCCGTGTCGGCAATATCGCTCATTCGGAAGAAGGTCTTGTCGGCGGCAAGGGCGCGGAAGGCGGAGATGTTGAATTGCCGGAAGGAGCCCGCCTGTCCGGAAAAATTCATCTTGCCGGCGACATCGCCGAGATTGGCGGCCCAGATCGGCTTCGAGGTGCTGAGCGCCAGATCCAGCGATCCCGTTGTCATCGGCAGCGGACCAACGAGCTTGAGACGAGAGAAAAGCCCGCCGAAATCGGCGTTGCGGATGGATATCTGCAATTTGCCGCCGCCATCGAAGTCGCCTTGCGTGACCTCCAGATGCGCGGTCAGATCCCCGCCCTCGAAGCCGCTGTCGCCGATGTCGAATTTCGCTTTGCCACCGGCCACCAGCAGGCTGGCGCCGATATTGTCGAACTGGAAGGGACCGAGCCAGGCCTTGTTCGATGACATCCGCATATCCAGGTCGAGGCGCTGCAATGGGTTGCCGTTGAGCAGCGCGTCGATGGCGGTATCGGCCGCCAGCCGCATGGAGAATGCCGCCAGGAACGGATTGAGGTTCATCTGGTCGAAGGCGAGCGTGCCGGAAATCTTTGGCTTGCCGGCTGTCGTGTAGCTCAGATCCATGACGCCGGACGCGGCGGAATCGTTGACCTTGAAGTTCAGATTGTTGAAACGCAGGCCATTCTGGATGGCGACGATATCGGCGTTGAGCGAGACGTTCTGCAACGTATTGGCGGCCGGCAGATGCTCCCCGCTCCAGGCAAGGAATGACGGCATGTTCGGCACGCTCAGATCGAGATTACCGGCGAGCGTCGAGAAATCGGAGATACTGGTGACACCGCTATAGGTCCAGTTGATCAGCGGCGAGGAGAAGCTCGTCCTTGCATCCACGCTTTTGCCGGCAAACAGCAGCAGCGGCTGGGTAGAACTGAAATCGATCTTGACGTCCTGGTCGTTGAGCCGCGCCAGGATGACGGCCGTCATCGGCCGCGACAGCCGTGGCCATGTGATGTCCGCATTGACGCCGTTCATCTTGTAGGTGTTGCCGGTGCGCTCGTCGGCCATCTCGACAGTGCCGTCCTCAATGGTCAGCGTGCCGATGTCCGCATCCTGCTCCCGCTGCATCGGCATGCCCTGATTGGTGGACGTTTCCACCCGCTCGATCGCCTTGGACAGCAGTCCTTCGTTGGTCCAGTCGATCAGGCCGGTCTCGTCGCGGCGGATGTAGATTGTCGGGCGCAGGAAATGAAACTCATGGAAATGCGCGCGTCCACGCAGCGCTGCAAATAGCGAGAAGTCCGCCGAAAGGCTGTCGATATGGCCGAGCACCTTGCCGTTCTTCGTCGGCTCGCGAATGTTGACCTGATTGAGCGTCACGCGCGGCGTCGGCCAGAATTCCAGGGTCGGGTCGCCCTCGATCTGGGCGCGATATCCGGTCCAGTCGGAGAGTGCCTTCTCGATGCCGGAGCGCACCAGCCCGCTGGAGATCAGGAACGGGGCGGTTGCCCTGAAGACGGCGAAGACGATGAGGATGGTCAGCAGCACGATGCCGGAGGTGCGCGCGACGGTCGGCAGCCAGCGCGAGGCAGATCGCATCGTCAATCGCCACTTCCTATTCCTCGACGTGCTCATGATCTCACGGAGACTTTCATACTCATAGCGCTGATATGCCTGTGTTTGCCGGATATAGGAAATGATCGGCGGATGCAAACGTTGTAGAGCGGGAGGACCGACGACTCTGAGACTTTATAATGCGCTGCAGCATGGTATATAAGCCGAAAAGCAGGGGGAGATCATATGCACGATAGTGAACCGCTCTGGACCCCGTCGGATGAGTTTCGTCGACACAGCCCGATGTTCGCCTTCATGCAGGAATGCAACCGGCGTTTCGGCCTGTCGCTCTCGGATTTCTCCAGCCTGCACGCCTGGTCGATTACCGAGCGCGAAAGCTTCTGGACAGCAGTGTGGGATTTCTGTGGCATCAAGGGAAAACGTGGCGAAAGGGCGCTGATCAATGGCGACCTGATGCTGGAGGCGCGTTTCTTTCCCGATGCCGAACTGAACTTTGCCGAGAACTTGCTGGCGACGAGCGGTGAGGGCGATGCCCTGGTCTTCTGGGGAGAGGACAAGGTGCGCGATCGCTGGTCCTGGGATCGGCTGTCGGCCACAGTGTCACGCCTGCAACAGGCCTATCGCGCCCTCGGCATCGGCAAGGGCGACCGTGTCGCCGCGATGGTGCCGAACATGCCGGAAACCATCGCCTGCATGCTGGCCGCCGCCTCGATCGGCGCCATCTGGTCCTCCTGCTCCCCCGATTTCGGCGAGCAGGGCGTTCTCGACCGCTTCGGTCAGATCGAACCGAAGCTCTTCATTGCCTGCGCAGGCTACTGGTATGGCGGCAAATTGCAGGATGTGACGGCGAAGGTCGGCGCCATCGCACAGCGCCTCGGTGTTCCCACCGTCACTATTCCCTATGCCGGCGATGCCGATGCGGTTGCGGCGGCGACGCCTGGCGCCAAGACGCTGTCCGCCTTCATCGCGCCCTTCGAGGCAAAGGCCGTCGAATTCGTGCCTCTGCCGTTTGCGCATCCGCTGTTCATCCTGTTTTCCTCGGGCACGACCGGCGTGCCGAAATGCATCGTCCATTCCACCGGCGGCGCGCTGTTGCAGCTCATCAAGGAGCATCGCCTGCATTGCGGCGTCGTTCCCGGCGAAAAGGTCTTCTATTTCACCACCTGCGGCTGGATGATGTGGAACTGGCTGGTAACGGGGCTTGCCGCCGGTGCCACCCTCTGCCTCTACGACGGTTCGCCCTTCGCTCCCGACGGCAACATCCTCTTCGATTATGCGCAGGAGGAGGGCTTCGCCATCTTCGGCACCTCGGCGAAGTATATCGATGCGGTGCGCAAGGGCGGCCTGACGCCGAAGACCTCGCATGATCTCACCAGCCTGCGGCTGATGACCTCCACCGGCTCGCCCCTGTCACCGGAAGGCTTCACCTTCGTCTATGAGGGCATCAAGGACGATATCCAGCTGGCCTCGATCGCCGGCGGCACCGATATCGTCTCCTGCTTCGTGCTCGGCAATCCCTTGCAGCCGGTCTGGCGCGGCGAGATCCAGGGAGCGGGTCTCGGCCTTGCCGTCGATGTCTGGAACGAGGATGGCAAGTCGGTGCGCGGCGAAAAGGGCGAGCTCATCTGCGCCAAGGCCTTCCCCTCCATGCCGGTGATGTTCTGGAACGATCCCGACCGCGCCAAATACCACGCCGCCTATTTCGAGCGTTTCGACAATGTCTGGTGCCATGGCGATTTTGCCGAATGGACAGAGCATGGCGGCCTGATCATCCATGGCCGGTCGGATGCGACGCTGAACCCCGGCGGGGTACGCATCGGGACGGCGGAGATCTACAATCAGGTCGAGCAGATGCCCGAAGTTCTGGAGGCTCTCTGCATCGGCCAGGATTGGGATGATGACGTGCGCGTTGTGCTGTTCGTGCGCCTGGCGGCGGGCGCCGTCCTGACGGAAGATCTCGTCAAGGCGATGAAGACCCGCATTCGCACCGGCGCCTCGCCGCGGCATGTGCCGGCCAAGATCATCGCGGTTACCGACATCCCGCGCACCAAATCCGGCAAGATCGTCGAACTCGCCGTCCGCGATGTCGTTCATGGCCGGGCAGTGAAGAACAAGGAAGCGCTCGCCAATCCGGAAGCGCTGGACCTGTTTATCGGGCTGGAGGAGCTGAAAAGCTAACCTCCTCTTAGAATTGACGGGCAAACGATCACCTTGGAATAGTAACCTGGCGTTAAGAGAGATTGGTCAAAGGTAAATCCAACCTGGGGCCGCTCGCATGAACTCGGAGCGGCTTGGAGCGGTGGCTCCCGTGACATGACGTTGATCGACTCGAGCTTTCGTTAGGCAGCATCAACTCCAAAGGCAGCACGATTCGCTGCCTTTTTTTCGTTCGCGCTGCACAAATACGCGCCCGCTCTGTACATTGCCCCGCCGACCAAGTATGTGCACGCTTGAAGAAGAGGCCTGCGACGTGCGGGCCACGATGATCCGTGCCTCCTGGCGCGTGAAGAATTCCGAAAGACAAGACATGACCGAATTCGAAGGCATCGTTCCTGCGATTGCCCAGGCTTTGGCAAAGCGTGGTTACGAAACGCTGACGCCGGTACAAAAGTCGATGCTCGATCCCGACCTTGCTGGCAAGGACGCATTGGTTTCGGCCCAGACCGGCTCCGGCAAGACGGTTGCCTTTGGCCTGGCGCTGGCCCCGACCCTTTTGGACGGCGCCGAGCGCTTCGGCCGCGCCGGCACGCCGCTGGCTCTGGCGATCGCGCCGACCCGCGAACTGGCGCTGCAGGTCCAGCGCGAGCTGGAATGGCTCTATGAGCTGACCGGCGCCACCATCGTTTCCTGCGTCGGCGGCATGGACATGCGCACCGAGAAGCGGGCGCTGGAGCGCGGCGCGCATATCGTTGTGGGCACGCCGGGCCGTCTTTGCGACCATATCCGCCGCAACTCGCTCGATATTTCCGAGCTGAAGGCCGTCGTGCTGGACGAGGCCGACGAGATGCTCGATCTCGGCTTCCGCGAGGACCTCGAATTCATCCTCGAGACATCGCCGACCGAACGACGGACGCTGATGTTCTCGGCGACCGTGCCGCGCTCGATCGCCAAGCTCGCTGAGAACTACCAGCGTGATGCTGTCCGCATTGCCAGCGCCACAGAAGCCAAGCAGCATGTCGATATCGACTATCGTGCGTTGACGGTCGTGCCGAGCGACAGGGAAAATGCCATCATCAACGTGCTTCGTTACTACGAAGCGCAGAACGCCATCGTCTTCTGCTCGACGCGTGCAGCGGTCAACCATCTGACGGCACGCTTCAACAATCGCGGTTTCTCCGTCGTTGCCCTCTCCGGCGAGCTTAGCCAGAGCGAGCGCACGCATGCGCTCCAGGCCATGCGCGACGGCCGCGCCCGCGTCTGCATCGCGACCGACGTCGCCGCTCGCGGCATCGATTTGCCAGGCCTCGATCTGGTGATTCACGCCGATATACCGACCAATCCGGAAACGCTGCTGCATCGCAGTGGTCGTACCGGTCGCGCCGGCCGCAAGGGCGTTAGTGCCCTGATCGTGCCGCTCAGCGGCCGCCGCCGTACCGAACGCCTGCTGGAAGCCGCCCGCATTCGCGCCACCTGGGCAAAGCCGCCATCGGCCGATGAAGTCAGCCAGCGCGACGACGAGCGCCTTCTCGCCGATCCGATTTTCTCCGCACCGTTGGGTGACGACGAACAGTCGTTGGTTCAGCAGCTGTTGCAGACCCATGGCGCCGAACAGGTCGCCGCCGCATTCCTGCGTCAATACCGCGCCGGTCATTCCGCGCCGGAAGATCTGCAGGATGTGCCCTCCGAAGGCGAACGTAAGAAGCCCCGCCGCGACGATTTTCCAGTCACGCGGTATGACGAAGCGCCCGCCGGCGCTGGCCGCAACGATTTCACCGATGGTGTCTGGGTGTCGCTCTCGGTCGGCCGCAAGCAGAATGCCGAGCCACGCTGGCTGATCCCGATGCTCTGCCGCAACGGCAACCTCACCAAGCGCGACATCGGCGCGATCAAGATGCAGCCGGAAGAAACTTTCGTCGAGTTCTCGGCCGAAGGCGCAGAACGCTTCCTGGCGGCGATCGGTCCGGACAAGGCTCTGGAACGTGGCATCCGCGTCAAGCCACTCGCTGGCATCCCGGATTTTTCGCAGGCCAAGCGCGAGGGAGGCTACGGTAAAAAGCCTTTCGCCGACAAGGCCGCTCGCCCGCACGACGACAGCAAGCCGAAATGGAAATCCGAGCGCAAGCCGGAACGGGCACAGGCAGGCGAGGGCGCTTCCGACAAGAAGCCCTGGGTGAAGAAGCCGGGCAAGCCGAACTTCGCCAAGAGCGATGCGGGCCCGCCGGCCGGCAAGCCGAATTTCGCTAAGCGCAAGGCCGTGAAGGCTCGCGGCGAATAGGCTCGGCCTATCCCGCTCCTTGCGGGCGGGAAAGCAAAATCTAGCATTTAGCCGAAAGGCTAAGTGCTAGATTTTGCAAGGGCGGGGGTAGGTAGGGACGCACTTAATCCTTGGAGTGATTTAAGCAAGAACGGGACCCCCGCTCTGGCAATTTCAATGGCTTAGAAATTGCGCTTAGCCTCAAATATGCTGAGACCCCCGTATCGCAATTCCTAAACCAGTGAAATTGCTTTCTCGCCCGCCAAGGGCGAGATAAGGCTCCGAATTTGTAGCAACCGTCCCTCAATTTCACTGACCGGAAATCAATTCACCAGCACTTGCGGCGACGGGAAGGTCACGTCCCCCTTCGTTCGGCAACGAATTAATCGCGAAAATCGCCCGGTCAGCGTTTGCCTCAGCCACGCCGTGCGGCTTCAATCACCCCGACGTCGATTTTCTTCATGGTCAGCATCGCATCGAAAGCTCGCTTTGCTTGATCACCGCCTGCCGCAAGCGCTTCGGTCATGACGCGCGGTGTGATCTGCCAGGAGATGCCCCATTTATCCTCGCACCAGCCACAAGCCTTTTCCCTGCCGCCATTGTTGACAATAGCGTTCCAGTAGCGGTCGGTCTCTTCCTGGTCGTCAGTTGCGATTTGAAATGAGAAGGCTTCGTTGTGCTTGATTGCGGGGCCACCGTTCAGGCCGATGCAAGCAATGCCGGCGACGGTGAATTCAACAACCAGGACGTCTCCCTGTTTGCCCTCGGGATAGGTTCCAGGGGCACGAATGACGGCGCCCACTGCGCTGTCTGGAAAGGTCTTGGCGTAGAAGTGGGCGGCGGCCTCGGCGTCTTTGTCGTACCATACGCATATCGTGTTTTTTGCCATTGCGTAGTCCTCCTTTGCGTCTCTCACTCACTCCCTCCTGAAATGAGATAAGAGGCAAACCGTCTTTCTCCAGCCCATCCAAGCTATTTTACCTGCTCAAATGGTCGAAGTTCCGCCTTTGGGCAGACAATTACGCTCGGTCGCATTTGCGGCAACCGCCCGCTAATTTGACAGACCGAAAATCAATTCGCCAACACCCGCGGCGACGGGAACGTGACTTCCACCAAGGTCCCCTCGTTCGGCGAGGAATTGATCGCGAAGGTCGCGCGGTTGGCGTCGACCATGGCTTTGGTCAGCGGTAGGCCGAGGCCGGTGCCATCTCCGCGTTTGCGGGAGTTGGTCGAGACCTGGCGGAAAGGCTTCATTGCCTGTTCCAGCTCCGAGCGCGTCATGCCGACGCCGGTATCGCGGATACGCATCACCACGCTGCCATTGCCCTCATAGGAGGTGGAGACCACGATCTGGCCGCCGGACGGCGTGAAGCGGATGGCGTTCGACAGGATGTTGAGCGCGATCTGCTTGATTGAGCGCAGGTCGGCGACGACATTTGGCACGGCTTGCGAGAGCGCGGTGCGAATGATGACGCGCTGGCTGTTGGCCTGCGGCTGCACCAGCGATACGGCTTCGGCAATCGCTTCGTTGAGGCCGACCGAGGCAAATTCCAGGTCCATCTCGCCGGCTTCGATCTTGGAAATATCCAGGAGATCGTTGACGATATCGAGCACATGCCGGCCGGAGCGGCCGATGTCGGTCGCATATTCGACATAACGGGAGTGGCCGATTGGCCCGAAGCGCTCGCCGGCCATCATGTCGGAAAAGCCAATGATGGCGTTGAGCGGTGTGCGGATTTCATGGCTGACGCGGGCAAGGAAGTCCGTCTTGTGGGCATTGGCGGTTTCCGCCGCGCGCTTGGCGTTGCGCAGCTCTTCCTCGGTGCGCTTCCATTGCGTGATGTCGCGGATGACGGCGCAATAGCCGTTGGAGGAATTCAGCCGCCCCATGGTCATGAACAGCGGCACGAAGCCGCCCGAGGCTTCGCGGCCCATGACCTCGCGGCCGTCGTTCAGCACGCTCGCCACGCCATGGCCTGAGAGCCCGCTGAGGTAATCGAGCACTGCCTTCTGGCTCTCATGCGCAAACAGCATGACGAAAGGCTTGCCGCGGGTTTCCTGATCGTCGAAGTTGAAGAGGGCGCTTGCCGAGCGGTTCATCGAGCGGATGTCGCCGTCCTGGCCGATGATGACGACGCCGTCCGTTGCTGTTTCCAGCGTCGACTGCAGCTCCTCGATTTCGACCTGAAGCTTGGCGAGCTTTTCGATCATGCGCTCCGGCCGCGCTTCTTCGGGCACGGGTTCCGACGGGGAGGCATCATTCTTCTCGAGCGGCATCAGCGCCAGCATCAAGGCGGTGCCGTCTTCCCAGCGGATCGACTGCAGCCGCGCGGTAACCGGCACCAGCGTGTCGTCGGCGCGCACCACCATCATCGTGCCCGGCTGCTCGGTCTTGCCCTCGAGGTCATGGCGCTGCAGCAGCGCATCCAGACCGCCGACATGGTCGAGGTCGGAGAGGTTCTCATAGCCCGTCAATCGCAGGAATTCCGGGTTGCCATGGATCAGCCGGTCGCCAGCATGGATGAGGATGGCAAGCGGCAGTTGATCGACGATCTCGTCCGACAGGCCGTTGCGCATTTTCACGCGCGACGGAATGGCGGTGTTCAAGACGCCCAGCGGATCGAGATGTTCTTCAGGCTCTGATGCTTCTGCGTCGGGGGCGGCGGCTTCCATCGGCTTTTCGGCTTCAACCAGGGGCTCCGGTTCGGACTGCGCGACAGCGTCGGTCTCCGGCGCGATCGCGTCTTGCGGCTGGTCTTCGGCCGTACCGGACAGAATCTCGTCCGCCGCATTCGGCTTCGGAGCGGCTTCGGCACCTTCTTCCGGCTGCGCGCCCTGTTCGGGCGTCTCGGTGCGTTTGCCGAAAGGTTCGAGCTGACGGGCGATTTCGCGGAAGGCTGCCTGCTCGCTCAGCGACAGGCCACCCGGCATCGACGAGCGCCGTTCGTGGAGCTGGATGATCTTGTCGGTCTCGCGCCGGTTTGGCGTCTCGGCAATCGTCAGCGCCGGCGGCTCTTCATTCGCGGGAGCGGGTTCCTCCGTTGCCTCGGGAACAGTGTCCTCTCCTTCGGCAACATATTCCTCAGCAGCGGAATGCAGCACATCTTCGGCAATTGCCGGAGCCGTCGCATCCGTCTCGACCGCCGCCGGTTCTTCCGTAGCGCGCGGCGCCCGAACGGCCTGATCTTCCTCTGTACCCAGCGTCAATCCGAGTTTCATCGGATCTTCGATGGCGTCGGAGAGACGGACGACGCCGAAGCCCCTGAAGCCGTCGAAGTCGCGGCTGCGCGTATAGGTCGGCAAGGCGGCGAGGTCGACCGGCACGATCAGGCTGGTCTTCTCCACCGGCCAGTAGATCGTCCGGCCCGACCATGTGTCGCGCCGTGCCAGAAGCTCGGCGATCTTGCCGTCCGGATCGAGATTGAAATGCGTGGCAACATCGGTGAAGGCAGTGCCGGTCACCTTGGCGGCATGTGGGCCAACGGCCTCGGCGAATTCTCGCGAAACCTCGCTGAAGCGACCCTCGGCATCGATCTTCCAGACGAAGCGGGTAGCGCGGCCATTACGCTTGAAGATGAATTCTCCCGGCTGGCCGTCCGCGACTACATCGTCTTCGGGAGCAGCCGGCTCGGCGCTCGCTTCCTCGTGCTCCACTGGGCTTTCGACGGCGGCTGACGCAACCACGTCATCGCTTTCATCCGTCAGTTCGTCGGCATGCGCAGCTGCTTCGATCTGTTCCTCACTTGCGCCGTCCATCGTCGCCAGCTGGCGGAGATCCTCGCCCGCGGCATCGGATTGCGCGGGTGTCGTCTCATGGACGTTGACGTCTTCCGGCGTGTCTTCCACTTCCTCGATATCCGCCACGGCATCGAGAACGTCTGCGGAGGGGGAGGCGGCATTCGCGACAGGGGCGGTGTCGGAAACAGGTGTCGGCTCGACCGCTGCGGCCTCAAGCTCGCTGCGGGCTTCTTCCGCCTCTGGCTCGACCTTGGCGATTGCGGCTGGAGCAGCGGATGTGTCGGGGCCTTCCGTCGGATCGAGATGACCGAGCACGGTTTCGACGACGAAGAGCAGGTGCAGGGCAGGGATTTCCGACAGCTTGCCGACGGCGGCAGGCAGATAGCCACGGCCGGTCGGGATCGGCCGCTTGATCAGCCGTTCCGGCAATGCCCCTGCCATGGTCGTCAACATTTTCGCGGTGTGCGGCGTCACGCCAAGGGCCTCGAAACCGGTGGACGCGGCGATGACGTCGCCATCACGGCCGATCACCGCCATATGCGTATCGGGATCATCGAAGCCGTCGATCATCCGCTTGGCGCTTTCGGCGGCTGCCAGTGGCTTGACCGAGACTGGAGAGGAAAACAGGATTGCCTCTTCGCCCGCCTGGACGCGGATGATTTCGACAGCGGCGTTAACCACGGCACGCTGGAAACCGGAGGCCATGCGGATCAGGAAAGTGCGCTGGTCGCCGACGGCGCCAAGCCCGCGTGCCGTCGCTTCGATCTGGCGGAAAGAGACGTCGCCGGCCTTCGGCCCCTGATCGAGAAAATCATAAATAATGTCATAGCCAAAGAGATTGGCCCCGGCGCCATTGGCCCAGAGAACGCGATCCATGCCTGCCGAGAACATCACCATGGCCTCGCCGCGCGCAAAGCGTTCCCGAACGCGGGGGTGCACGGCGATGTCAATGAATGGATACTGGACTGCGGGCATGTTCCAACCTGCTTTGCGGGCGTGACCGCCTCTCTTGCTTTAACGCTTTATTAATACCGGTGCGCCGGTTTCAGGTCCAGCGAACGGCCAGTTTTTCGGCTGGCAGGGTTAACGCGTTGTGCGGCGCACAAATATGTTGCACTGCACAATAATCTATATTATATAAGCCTCACTCACATTCACGAAGGGCGCTCGGAGGAGGGCCCGCACTAGGAGCGTTACCATGGCTACTGTAAAGAAAGACGACGTTTTTTCAACGGCTGCATTCGACCCTTCCAAGCTCTCCGAATCCTTCCGCGACTTCGCGGAAAAGGGCGCGGCCCAGTCCAAGGAAGCCTTCGCCAAGATGAAGACCGCCGCTGAAGAAGCCGGCAAGACCGTTGAAGCCACCGTGCAGACTGCGCAGGCCGGCTCCGTCGAGATCGGCCTCAAGGCCATCGACGCGCTGCGCACCAATGCTGAGAGCTCGCTGGCGCACATGGAAGCCTTGCTTCGCGTCAAGTCCGTTGCCGAACTCTTCGAACTGCAGACCTCCTTCATTCGCAAGCAGGCTGAAGTGACCGTCGAGCAGGCCAAGTCCATTCAGGAAACCACCAAGCAGGTTGCTGAAAAGCTGGCAAAGCCGGCCAGGGACGCAGCTGAAAAGGCCATGTCCTCCTTCAAGGCAGCCTAATTTCCCAAAAAGCCTCCCAAGGCCAAAACGTCCCGTTTTCAGGTGAAAGCGGGACGTTTCTGATTGAGGGCGATGGAGCGGCTTTTGTTCCGTCGTTTGAAGGTGCGGTGCCCAAGAACTGGGTATCATGCCCAGCTTTTTCATATTGCGGGTAGATAGGACTTGAAATAATTTCAAAGTCCTCGTATGTCACCCCCGTTCGCGGCGACGCGAGCATGTGCGGTTGTAGCTCAGTTGGTTAGAGCGCAGGTTTGTGGCACCTGAGGTCGGAGGTTCGAGACCCCCCAACCGTACCATTTTTCCCTTGATAGCTAAGAGATCATGGCTCCCCGGCATCGGCCGCGAGCTATTTCTTGCCTTCGGGCTTCTTGACGACGTGCCCCGGCGAGATCGGATCGCTTGCCGGAAAGGTTTCCTCAAGCGCCTCCTCGAGATAGTCGTCTTGCTCCTTGTGTTCTTTCTGGGCCTGCTTCGTTTTCTTTTTCTCAGCCATCATTTTCGCTCCCTGAGATCTTCCTAAGATACTAGATCAAGGCTGCCCCTTGTCCAGCTTCGTCTGGACCGTCTGAGGCATTTCCCATGGAACCCTGCCTGCTCCCGACCGTTAGCCAATATCAGCAACAAGACGGAAGGAACTGGCATGTCCGTGCCACACGAGCCAATTCCAGAGACGCCACCGATGCCCGATCCCGGCTGGATTCCGAAGCCGCCGATAGAGGAGCCGGAGCCTGACAGCTTGCCGGATGAACTTCCTGTTCCCAATCCCGATGAGAACGAGGAGCCGCCGAAGCATGTGCAGCGCCGGGGGCAGCGTTACAAAAACATCCGCCGTTCTTCGCTCACCAGCTCCTGCAGAAAATCCGCGACGGTGCGAACCCGCACTAGGTCGCGGGCGCTCTCGTGGTAGGTGGTCCAATAGGCGCGTTTGATCGAGATATCGGGCAGGATGCGGGTCAGTTCCGGGTATTGCCGGGCGATATAGTCGTGCAGGATGCCGACCCCGGCGCCGGAGCGCACGGCTTCGGTCTGGCCGATGGAAGTGGAGATTTCGAAGGAGGCGTCCCAACTCCGCATGATTTCGCCGGAGAAGTTCAATGAGGCGGTAAAGAGCAGGTCTTCGACATAGCCGATGCGCGGATGCAGCTTTAGCGCTTCGACGCTGTCGGGCAGGCCGGCCTTGTCGAGATAGGCTTTCGAGGCATAGAGCCCGAGCGTGTAGTCCGTCAGCTTCGAGGAGACCAGCCGTCCCTGTTCCGGACGCTCCAGCGTAATGGCGATATCGGCCTCGCGCTGCGACAGCGAGAAGGAGCGGGGGACGGGCACGAGCTGGATGCGCAGCTCCGGATAGCGCGCGATCAGCCGCCCGAGCCTGGGCGCCAGGAAGGAGACGCCGAAGCCGTCCGGCGCGCCGATGCGCACCGTGCCGGTAATGGCGCTGTCGAGATGACCGACGCTTGCCTGCGCCCGCAGCATCTCGGTCTCCATGCGTTCGGCGGCGTGCAGGAAGATTTCGCCCTCGGCCGTCAGCTCGCAGCCATTGGTGCGGCGCACCAGCAGCCTGGCCTTCAGCCGTTCCTCCAGCGTCGTCACCCGCCGCGACAGGGTCGCATGGTTGACCCCCAGCCGCTTCGAGGCCGCGAGGATCTGGCCCGTGCGGGCCACGGCGAGGAACATGCGGACGTCATCCCAATCCATATGCACACCTTGGGCTTCAATTTTTGCACAACGGTTGCTTATAACAGCTCATTGATTTGTGCAAATTGAAGTGCGATCCTGCACTCATCCAAGAAAACGAGGAGGCACATCCATGCATGAGATTGGTCATTTTATCGGCGGCAAGCACGTCGCCGGCACCAGCGGACGCACCGCCAACGTCTACAATCCGGCAACCGGCGAAGTCCAGTCGACGGTAGCGCTTGCCAGCGTCGAGGAAATCCGCGCCGCCGTCGAAAACGCCAAGACAGCGCAGCCGAAATGGGCCGCCACCAATCCGCAGCGCCGCGCCCGCGTCTTCTTCAAGTTCGTCGAGTTGCTGAACAAGCATATGGACGAGCTGGCCACGATGCTCTCCAAGGAGCACGGCAAGACGGTTGAAGACTCCAAGGGCGATGTCATTCGCGGCCTGGAAGTCTGCGAATTCGTCTGCGGCATTCCGCACCTTGCCAAGGGTGAGTTCACCGAAGGCGCCGGCCCGGCGATCGACATGTATTCCATCCGCCAGCCGGTTGGTATCGGCGCCGGCATCACGCCGTTCAACTTCCCGGGCATGATCCCGATGTGGATGTTTGCGCCTGCAATCGCCTGCGGCAACGCTTTTATCCTGAAGCCGTCCGAGCGCGATCCTTCCCTGCCGATCCGCCTTGCCGAACTGATGATCGAAGCCGGCCTGCCGGCGGGCATCCTCAATGTCGTCAACGGCGACAAGGCTGCGGTCGACGCCATCCTGACGGATCCGGATATCGGCGCCGTCTCCTTCGTCGGCTCGACGCCGATCGCCCGCTATGTCTACGGCACGGCGGCTGCGAACGGCAAGCGCGCACAGTGCTTCGGCGGTGCCAAGAACCACATGATCATCATGCCGGACGCCGATCTGGACCAGGCCGTCAACGCCCTGATGGGTGCGGGCTACGGCTCGGCCGGCGAGCGCTGCATGGCGATCTCCGTCGCGGTTCCCGTCGGCGAAGACACGGCGAACCGCCTGGTCGAAAAGCTGATCCCGAAGATCGAATCGCTGCGCATCGGCCCTTACACCGACGACAAGGCCGACATGGGCCCTGTTATCACCAAGGACGCCTATAACCGTATCAACGGCCTGATCGATCGCGGTGTCGAAGAGGGCGCCAAGCTCCTCGTCGACGGTCGCGGCTTCAAGCTGCAGGGCTACGAGGACGGCTATTTCGTCGGCGGCAGCCTGTTCGATCACGTCACGGCGGACATGGATATCTACAAGGCCGAGATTTTCGGACCGGTCCTCTCGGTCGTCCGCGCCAAGAACTATGAAGACGCGCTCGAGCTGCCGATGAAGCACGAATATGGCAACGGCGTTGCCATCTACACCCGTGATGGCGACGCAGCTCGTGATTTCGCCTCGCGCATCAATATCGGCATGATCGGCATCAACGTTCCGATCCCGGTTCCGCTTGCCTATCATTCCTTCGGCGGCTGGAAGGCCTCGAGCTTCGGCGACCTCAACCAGCACGGCACGGACTCGATCAAGTTCTGGACCCGCACCAAGACGATCACCGCCCGCTGGCCGTCAGGCATCAAGGATGGTGCCGAATTCGTCATGCCGACGATGAAGTGATCTGCGTCGATCTTGTATGAGATCCGCCGCCGCCCGATGTTGAGTTGGGCGGCGGTTTTTTATTGCGGTTATTTCCCGCTCCGTCATCTTGCCGGAGATCTTGTTTTAGATTAGAACAAAACAAGAACAATTGGAGGGCAGCGCAATGCCTGCGACCTATCAGATCGACTATCTCGAATTCCCATCGACCGATGCGTTGAAGACCCGGCGTTTTTTCGCGGAAGCCTTCGACTGGACCTTCGTCAGCTACGGGCCGACCTATCACGTCATCGAGGCAGCCGGGATCGACGCCGGTATCGATGGCGATGCGGGGGAGGCCACCGGCTCGCCGTTGCCGGTCGTGCGCGCGACCGATCTGGAAGCGGCGCAGCGTGCGGTCGAGCTTGCCGGCGGTGTGGTGACCCGTGCGGCTTTCGACTTTCCGGGCGGTCGGCGCTTTCATTTCCGCGAGCCGGGTGGTTGCGAGATGGCGGTCTGGATTTCGGTGCCGTGAAAATTGGTTTTTGCAGCAGGGTAGGGAAGCCGCAGGCTTTGGTGCTTGCCGCCAGACACCCTGTTGCTAATTATAATAGTTGGGTGAGTCTTCTGTTGGGTGGCAATCCTCGATTATGCCAGGGAGCTTCGAGACAAAAAGGTGCAGTCGTGAAAACCGGTCTTGATCCGGTCGGCTCCATCAGAATAACGTGAATGTAAATTTCATATTTTGGAATTGTTCCAAACTAAGAAACGCACTATATAGCTCTCGACCCGTCCTTTGCGGCCTCGATTCCAGGAGATCGGCATGCGCCTGACCAAGCAGACCAACTACGCAGTGCGTATGCTCATGTATTGCGCCGCCAACGAAGGCTACTTGAGCCGCATCCCGGAAATCGCCAAGGCCTATGGTGTTTCCGAGCTGTTTTTGTTCAAGATTCTGCAGCCATTGACCAAGGCTGGCCTGGTGGAAACCGTGCGTGGCCGTAATGGCGGCGTGCGCTTGGGCAAGCCACCGACCGATATCAGCCTGTTCGACGTCGTCCGGGTGACCGAGGATAGTTTCGCCATGGCGGAATGCTTCGAGGACGGTGCCGTCGAATGCCCGCTGGTCGATAGCTGCGGCCTGAATTCGGCGCTGCGCAAGGCGCTTAACGCCTTTTTCGACGTGCTGACGGAATATTCCATCGACGACCTCGTCAAGGCCCGCCCGCAGATCAACTTCCTGCTTGGCCTGGATGAGTTGGATCACAGGGGCATCGCCAAGAAGATGCCGATCACGGCACCGGCCGCCTGATCCCACTTTTTAAGTCGCGTGTATTTTCAATCCGCGGTTGCCTGAGGCAGCCGCGGATTTTCCTTTGTACAGTTGCATAATATTGTAATGAGCCGTTGGTAATATCGAAGAGAAAAACGCAAAATTCTTCGAAAAATATCCAAAATACGCGCATGGTATCCAGATTGTTGCCTATGCAGGGCATTTTTTGTGCAAAAATTTCCAAACTCCATGATTTGGAAAAATTTTAGGCGGCCCATGTTGCTTTCATACATTAAATAGCGTTCCATCGGCCCGATCCGGATAGGAACCTCTGGGAACCACGGCTTCAAAAGAAGAACAAACCTGGGAAACGACATCATGAAAAAGATCTCTGTCCTCTTGGCAGTGACCGCCTTGGCTTCCGTCATGGCGACGTCCGCCTGGTCGAAAACGCTTGTTTACTGCTCGGAAAGCTCGCCGGAGGGTTTCGATCCGGGAATTTACACCGGCGGCAACACCTTCGATGCCTCTTCGCGTACGGTCTATAGCCGTCTCGTCGAATTCAAGCATGGCAGCACCGAAGTTGAGCCGGGCCTGGCCGAAAGCTGGACGGTTTCCCCCGACGGTAAGGAATACACCTTCAAGCTCCGCAAGGGCGTGAAGTTCCAGGTGACCGACTTCTTCACTCCGACGCGCGATCTCACTGCCGACGACGTCATCTTCTCCTTCGAGCGCCAGCTCAAGGAAGACAGCCCCTGGGCCAAGTATGTCGCCGGTGGTTCCTACGAATACGCAGACGGCATGGGTTTCCCCAAGCTGATCAAGTCGATCGAGAAGGTTGACGATCTCACGGTCAAGTTCGTGCTGAACCGTCCGGAAGCACCGTTCATCGCCGACCTCGCGATGGATTTCAGCTCGATCCTGTCGAAGGAATATGCCGATAAGCTCCAGGCCGATGGCAAAATGGCGCAGATGAACCAGCAGCCGCTCGGCACTGGCCCGTTCACCTTCGTCGCCTACCAGCCAGACGCCGTCATCCGCTACAAGGCGAATGAAACCTATTTCAAGGGCAAGGAAAAGATCGACGATCTCGTCTTCGCGATCACGCCCGATGCTTCCGTGCGCGCGCAGAAGCTGAAATCCGGCGAATGCAACATCATGCCTTACCCGAACGCCGCCGACATCAAGGACCTGAAGGCCGATCCGAACCTCAAGGTTCTCGAGCAGGCCGGCCTGAACGTCTCGTACCTCGCCTACAACACGCTGGTTGCGCCTTTCGATAAGGTCGAAGTGCGCAAGGCCATCAACATGGCCGTCAACAAGCAGGCGATCGTCGATGCCGTCTTCCAGGGCTCGGGCACGGTTGCGACCAACCCGATCCC
The DNA here is from genome assembly GCF_058803745.1 of Rhizobium sp. GW821-FHT14E12. Taxonomy (NCBI): domain Bacteria; kingdom Pseudomonadati; phylum Pseudomonadota; class Alphaproteobacteria; order Hyphomicrobiales; family Rhizobiaceae; genus Rhizobium; species Rhizobium sp. GW821-FHT14E12. The sequence goes on along the minus strand of NZ_JBXAPH010000006.1, from coordinate 56,899 downwards.
GCCGACCATGTGGTCCTATAACAAGGACGTCAAGGACGACGCCTACAGCCCGGACGAAGCCAAGAAGCTGCTTGAAAAGGCCGGCGTCAAGGATCTCAGCATGAAGATCTGGGCGATGCCGGTATCGCGCCCGTATATGCTCAACGCGCGCCGCGCCGCCGAGCTGATGCAGGCGGACCTTGCCAAGATCGGCGTCAAGGTCGAGATCGTCACCTATGACTGGGCTCAGTACCTGAAGCTGTCCTCCGCCAAGGACCGCGACGGCGCGGCTATCCTCGGCTGGACCGGCGACAACGGCGACCCGGACAACTTCCTTGATACGCTGCTCGGCTGCGACGCTGTCGGCGGCAACAACCGCGCGCAGTGGTGCAACAAGGAATTCGACGATCTGGTGAAGAAGGCCAAGCAGACCGCCGACGTCAAGGAGCGCACCAAGCTCTATGAAGAGGCTCAGGTCATCTTCAAGCGCGAAGCACCGTGGATGACCATCGACCATTCGGAAGAGTTCATCCCGATGACGAAGAATGTCTCCGGCTACGTTCAGGACCCGGTCGGCGTTCATCGCTTCGATGGCGTCGATATCGCCGAATAACAAAAAATCTGTGAGAATGCCCGGCTAAGACCGGGCGACCCGGCGGTCAGGCATTTTGCCTGACCGCCGGAAAAATTTGGACACCTGTCATGTTGCGATTTCTTTTCAGCCGCCTTGCGGTGCTGATCCCGACATTCCTCGGCGTATCGATTATCGCCTTCTCCCTCATCCGGCTGCTTCCGGGCGATCCTGTCATGCTGCTGTCGGGCGAACGGGTCATGTCGCCGGAGCGACATGCCCAGATCACGCACGATCTCGGCTATGACCGCCCGATGGTCGTCCAGTACGGCAGTTACATCTGGAAGGCGCTGCACGGCGATCTCGGCGCCTCGATCACCACCAAGCGTGATGTGCTGACCGACTTCTTCACCTTCTTCCCGGCAACGCTGGAACTGTCGATCTGCGCCATGATCCTGGCGATCTGTCTTGGCATCCCGGCCGGCGTTTTCGCCGCCGTCAAGCGTGGCACATGGTTCGACCAGAGCGTCATGGGCGTGGCCCTCGTCGGCTATTCCATGCCGATCTTCTGGTGGGGTCTGCTGCTGATCATCGTCTTCAACGGTTACCTGCACTGGACGCCGGTTTCGGGCCGCATCGGCCTCATTTATTTCTTCAAGCCGATCACCGGCTTCATGCTGATCGACAGCCTCCTGTCCGGTCAGAAGGGCGCCTTCGCCTCCGCGCTCAACTCGCTGATCCTGCCTACCGTCGTGCTCGGCACCATTCCGCTCGCCGTCATCGCGCGGCAGACGCGTTCGGCGATGCTGGAAGTGCTGGGTGAGGATTATGTCCGCACCGCCCGCTCCAAGGGCCTCTCGCCGCTACGCGTCGTCTCCGTGCACGCGCTGCGAAACGCCATGATCCCCGTCGTCACCACCATCGGCCTGCAGGTCGGCGTGCTGCTCGGCGGCGCCATCCTGACGGAAAGCATCTTTTCCTGGCCGGGCATCGGCAAGTGGATGATCGACGCCGTCTCCAAGCGCGATTATCCCGTGGTGCAGGGCGGCCTGCTGTTGATCGCGGGCATCGTCATGCTCGTCAATCTTGCCGTCGATCTGCTCTACGGTTTCATCAATCCACGTATTCGTCACTAGGAGCGGCCCATGAGCACGGTCAGTGTCAAGTCCGACCGCCCCTCCGCTCTTGCGGAGTTCTGGTATTATTTCTCTCGAAACAAGGGCGCCGTCATCGGACTGGCGATCTTTCTTTTCGTTCTGTTCCTGGCGATCTTCGCCGGCATCGTCGCCCCGCATGATCCGGATGCCGCTTATGGCAGCGCCATGCAGCGCCTGCCGCCGTTCTGGTCGGAAGGCAGCAATAGCAGCTTCCTGCTCGGGACCGACGCCAATGGCCGCGACCTTCTCTCGCGCCTGATCTACGGCACGCGGTTCTCGCTGTTCATTGGCCTCGTGGTCGCCTCGCTTTCGGCGATCGCCGGCATTCTGATCGGCCTCGTCGCCGGTTATGTTCGTGGCCGCACCGATACGATCATCATGCGCGTCATGGACATCATCCTCGCCATCCCCTCGCTGCTGCTCGCTCTCGTGCTGGTGGCGATCCTGGGGCCTGGCCTGACCAACGCGATGATCGCGATCTCGATCGTCAACCAGCCGCATTTCGTCCGCCTGACCCGCGCCTCGGTGATGGCCGAGCGTGACAAGGAATATGTCATCGCCTCGCGCGTTTCCGGTGCCGGGCCGCTGCACCTGATGTTCAAGACCATTCTGCCGAACTGTCTCGGGCCGTTGATCGTGCAGGCGACGCTTGCCTTCTCCTCCGCGATCCTCGACGCCGCCGCTCTTGGCTTTCTTGGCCAGGGCGCGCAGCCGCCGACGCCGGAATGGGGCACGATGCTGGCGGATTCGCGCGAATTCTTCCAGAGCAACCCCTGGCTGGTCACTCTCCCCGGTCTCTGCATCCTGATCACGGTTCTCGCCATCAATCTGATGGGCGACGGCCTGCGCGATGCTTTCGACCCGAAGCTGAAGAGGTCGTAATGGCACTTCTCGATATTCAAAATCTCACCGTCGAATTCCAGACCGCGTCCGGCCTGTTCCGGGCAGTGGACGGCGTATCGCTCACCTGCGACAAGGGGGAAATCCTCTCGATCGTCGGCGAATCCGGTTCCGGCAAGTCCGTGTCCATGCTGGCCCTGATGGGACTTCTGCCCTGGACGGCGAAGATCACCGCCGACCGCATGATGTTCGACGGCAAGGATCTGCGCGGCATCTCCTCGCGCCAGCGCCGCAAGATCGTCGGCAAGGACATGGCGATGATCTTCCAGGAGCCGATGTCGAGCCTCAATCCGTGCTTCACGGTCGGTTTCCAGCTTGGCGAGACCCTGCGCATTCACATGGGCCTCGACCGCAAAGCCCGTCGCGATCGCTCGATCGAGCTTCTCAACCTCGTCGGCATCCCGGCGCCGGAAGACCGCCTGTCGAACTTTCCGCACCAGATGTCGGGCGGTATGAGCCAGCGCGTCATGATCGCCATGGCGCTTGCCTGCAATCCAAAGCTCCTGATCGCCGACGAGCCGACCACCGCGCTCGACGTCACCATCCAGGCACAGATCCTCGATCTGCTCGTGCGCCTGCAGCAGGAACAGGGCATGGCGCTGGTGCTGATCACCCATGACATGGGCGTCGTCGCCGAGACCGCCGAGCGCGTGCAGGTGCAATATGCCGGTCAGAAGGTCGAGGAGCAGCCAGTTAAGGCGCTGTTCCGCGATCCACATCATCCCTATACGGCGGCGCTTCTCTCGGCTCTGCCGGAGCGCGCCATCGTCGGCCAACGCCTGCCGTCGATCGCCGGCGTCGTGCCCGGCCAGCATGATCGTCCCACGGGCTGTCTTTTCGCACCTCGCTGTTCGTTCGCGACGCCCGAATGCGATCGTGGCGTCAAGCGCCAGGGCATCGAACTTGGCGTGACGCTCTGCAACTATCCGCTGGAACACGGCAAGCCGCTCGGTCATCCCGGCCTTGTCGCCACGCAAACAGCAGGAGGTGCCGCATGACCGGCGCTGTTCTCGAAGGGCGCGATCTCGCCCGCTTCTACTCCGTCAAGCGCGGCAGCTTCAAACCGGAGGCAACCGTCAAGGCGTTGAACGGCGTCAGCTTCAGCCTGCAATCTGGCCGCACACTCGCCGTCGTTGGCGAATCCGGTTGTGGCAAGTCGACGCTCGCTCGTCTGGTGACGATGATCGAACACCCGACCTCGGGCGAATTGCTGATCGACGGCAAGCCGGCGAAGATTGGCGACCGCAGCCTGCGCAGCGCCGTGCAGATCGTCTTCCAGAATCCCTACGGCTCGCTCAACCCGCGCCAGAAGGTCGGTTCCATCCTCGAGGAGCCGCTGAAGATCAACACCGATGACGATGCCGCCACCCGCCGTGGCAAGGCTGAGGCCATGATGGCGCGCGTCGGCCTGCGTCCGGAACATTACGATCGCTATCCGCACATGTTCTCCGGCGGCCAGCGCCAGCGCATCGCTATTGCCCGCGCGCTGATGCTGAAGCCGAAGGTGCTGGTGCTGGACGAGCCGGTTTCCGCACTCGATCTGTCGATCCAGGCGCAGGTGCTGAACCTCCTGATGGACCTGCAGAAGGAGATGGGCCTCGCCTATCTCTTCATCTCGCACGGCCTTTCGGTGGTACGTCACATCGCCGACGACGTGATGGTGATGTATCTCGGCCGCCCGGTGGAAACCGGCACGGCGGAAGAGGTCTTCACCCGCCCGCGCCATCCCTATACGGCAGCCCTTCTGTCGGCGACGCCGATTGCTGATCCTGATCGCGCGAAGAATCGCATTCGTCTACAGGGCGAGCTGCCATCGCCGCTCAATCCGCCGACCGGCTGTCACTTCAACCCGCGCTGCTGGCGCGCGCAGGATAAATGCCGTCAGGTGATGCCGGAACTGACGGGCGAGGGGACACACAAGTTTTCTTGCTTCTTCCCGCTGGATTGATCCAAGTTGCGAATCAGGCATGGCCGGTCTTTCCAGCCATGCCTGATTGATGACTATTCCTTCAGGGCGAATTCAATGAGCGATACATCAAACACTTCCCTCGCCATCATTGTCATGGGCGTCAGCGGCAGCGGCAAATCCTCGATCGGTGAGAAGGCGGCGGCTCGGCTCGGCTTGCGCTATGTCGAGGGTGACGCGCTGCATCCCACCGCCAATGTCGAGAAGATGAGCAAGGGCATCCCGCTGACGGATGAGGATCGCTGGCCCTGGCTCGACGTGATCGGTCAGGAGATTGCCGAGAGCCTCGCAAAAGGCGAGGGTATCGCCGTTTCCTGCTCGGCGTTGAAACTCGTCTATCGCGAGCGCCTGCGGGCTGCCGCCGGCGGGCACCTCTATTTCATCTATCTCGACGGCTCGAAGGAATTGCTGACCAGGCGCATGGGCGAACGCAAGGGCCACTTCATGCCGTCATCGCTGCTGGAAAGCCAGCTTCGCACGCTGGAAGTGCCGACCGGCGAGCCTGGCGTCGTCACCGTCAGCATTGATGATACCATCGACGGTATCGTCGAGGCCGCGCTCAAAGGCCTTGCCGCAATCGGTTGAAGCCCTGCGATATCAGGGCGCGAACCGGCCCGGCGCATAGGCCGAGATATCGATGAAGGGCGTTTCGCCGGTGATGAGTTCGGCGAGAACGCGGCCGGTCACCGGCCCGAGCGTCAGGCCGTGATGGGCATGGCCGAAGGCGAACCACAGGCCGTTATGGCGCGGCGCCTTGCCGATGATCGGCATCATGTCCGGAGTGCAGGGGCGGGCGCCCATCCAGGGCTCCGCATCGAGCCGTTCGCCGAGCGGAAATACAGTGCGGGCGACGGCCTCGGCGCGGTCGAGCTGCACTGGCGTCTTCGGCGCGTCGCGTCGCGCGAATTCAGCCCCGGTCGTGAGCCTTATGCCGCGGCTCATCGGCGCCATCAGGTAGCCGCGCTCCGCATCCAGTACCCAGTTGTTGAGGACGGCGTTGCCCTCGGCTGCATAATGCATGTGATAGCCGCGCTTGACGCCGAGCGGAAAGGCGTAGCCGAAGCGCTTCGTCACCTGATCCGCCCAGGGGCCGAGCGCGACGACGACATCCTCGGCTTCGATCGACCCCTCCGCCGTCACCATTTTCCAGCTTGAACCGGAGAGGCCAAGCGAGACGGCGTCGCCGGTCGTGACGCGGCCGCCGATGCTTTCGAAATATTTGCGATAGGCGGCGGTCAAACCGTGTGGGTCGAGCACCGACCACGGATCGCGCCAGCGCAGGGCGCCAGCGAAACTGTCCGTGAGATGCGGCTCCGATGTCGCCACGTCGGCGCCGGTTAGAGCGTCGGAGGCAATGCCGAATTCGCGGCTGAGACGCTCGGCCTCGGCGAATTCCGCATCGCGTTTCTCGTTCGAGCGGTAAAGTTCGATCCAGCCGTCTTTGCGGATCAGTTCCTCGGCATGGGAAGCTTCGATGAGGTCGTTATGCTCGCTGATGGAATGGGCGATGAGCGGCGCATAGGCGCGGGAGATCATCTCATGGCGCTTGGTATTGGAGTTCCACCAGTAACGGGCGAGGAAGGCGATCTGGCTTGGCAGGGCCTTGAGGTGATAATGCGCGTCGATGCGGTTGTTGAAGGCATAGCGCAGCAGCAGGCCGAATTGCTGCGGAAAGCCGTAGGGAACGACGCCCTCGCGCTGGATCAGGCCGGCATTGCCGAAGGAGGTTTCCTGACCGGGCGACTTGCGATCGACGAGGGTCACCTGGCGTCCGCGCCGCTGGAGGTGGATGGCTGTCGATACGCCGACAATGCCCGCGCCGAGCACGATTGCGTCTTTTGTCATGATCCCCTGCTATCCGCATGCTTGTTTTTCTGCGCCTGACCCCGAAAGACGCTCAGCCCCTTCCGGGATCATGCTTCAAGCATCGAAAATGCCTGCCAAAATGCTGCGGTGCAAATGAAAAATGCGATCACGCCATGGCCTGATCCAGAGCCGCATTCTCGGCGCGAATGCGTATCGCGAGGACGGCGGCGTTGAGCAGCGAGAAGATGATCGCATGGAGCGGCAGGCCGAAGGCAAGCGGCAATACGGCGATCTCGCCGACCACGACCGCATAGTTCGGATGGCTGAGAAAGCGGTATGGTCCGCTTGCCACCAGCGGCGCTCCCGGCAGTATGATGATGCGCGTCGTCCAGCGCCCTTTCAGCGTCGCCAGCACCCAGACGCGCAGGCCTTGCAGCACCATGAAGATGATGAACCAGACTGGGTTGACCGGCTGGCCGGTGGCGAGAAGCCACAGGCTGATGAGCCAGGCGGTATGCATCGCCACCATATAGGGATAATGCCCCGGCGCGATCTCCCGCCCGCCTTGTGAGAGAAGTGCAGCGGTGTTGCGCCGGGCATAGGCCAGTTCGGCAAGCCGTTGCAGGGTGACGAAGGTGAGAAGTGCTATCGACGGCCAGAGCATCAGGCAACCCTCTTCAACGTGATGCAGCTTGCGGTAAAGCCCGGACCCATGGCGACCATGGCCGAGCGGCTTGGCAGGCCGGCGAGGATGGCGCGCTCCAGCACGAACAGCACCGTCGGTGACGACATATTGCCGTAGTCGCCGATCACCTCGCGCTCGATATCGAGCGAGCCTGGCTCGAGGTCGAAAGCGGTCTCCAGCGCCTGCAGCACCTTGGTGCCGCCGGGATGGCAGATGAAGCGGTCGATATCGGAGATCGTCAGGCCGGCGCGCTCGAGAATGCCGGCGACGGCGGGCCTGATATTTGCCTCGGCAAAGGGCGGCAACGATTGTTCCAGGATGATGCCGAAGCCGGTGTCGTCGATCTTCCAGCCCATGATGCCGAGTGTATCGGGGAAGAGATGTTCTCCTGTCGATTCGATCTCGGCGAGGCCCTCGCTGCCGGTTCGCAGGATGCAGGCGGCCGCGCCGTCGCCGAACAATGCCGTGGCGATGATGTTCGGCCGCGTCAGCTCGTCCAAGCGGAAGGCGAGGGAGCAGAGTTCGATGGAGACGAAGAGCACGACGGCGCCCGGACGGCTCTTCGCCATGCGCGAGGCGATGGCAAGCCCGGAGACGCCGGCCGCGCAACCCAGCCCGAAGACCGGCACGCGCTCGATATCGGAACGAAAGCCCATTTCGCGGGCGAGCCGCGCCTCCAGGCTCGGCGTCGCGAAGCCGGTCGAGGATACGGTGACGATGCAATCCACATCCCTGGCTCTGAGGTGAGCGCGTTCGAGCGCTTTGGTGGTGGTCTCCTTGAAGAGCTGGCTTGCAACCTCGACATAGGCTTCCATACGGTCCTGCCAGCCATGCGGCTGTTCGAACCATGAGAGCGGACGGGCGGCATAGCGCTTGCGGATGCCGGCGCTTTCGAACACGCGGGCGAGATGTTTGTAATCGCGAAACCTGTCGGAAAACAGGCGGCCGGCCGTCTCGGCGGCTTCCGTTTGGTGGATGATATTGTCGGGCGTGGCAACGGCCAGACTGACAAGCTTGACGGTATTTGTCACTCGGTTCTCCTTGGCGACCCTTGGCGGGTATGCAGGAGGAAACACGCCATCGTCAGCATTTATTCGAAAGCCGCCGGTCACGAAGGAGTGATGGCCCGGAGGCGAATCCGGGTGTGAGAAAAAAATATCTGATGGCTGTGAATAAAATGAATGGATGGCGTGTTCTCCCATCGCAACGTTCATTTGCCAAGGAGCAACCCCATGACCACCACCGCTTTCCGCCTGGCCTCGGCCGCACTCGGCGCCTGCCTCACCCTCAGTGCTTTCGCTGTTCCGGTCTTCGCGGCCGGCGACGATTCGAGCACGACACCGACCTGCAAGAAGGGCGAGATCTATGACAGCAAGACAAAGAAATGCGTGAAGCAGCAGGGCGCCAACATCACCGACGAAAATCGCGCCGACTATGCCTATTCGCTCGCCAAGAAGGATCATCGCTATGAAGAAGCGCTGGCCGTTCTCGACACCTTGCAGAACCCGAATACGGCGGAAGCGCTGAACTATCGCGGCTATGTCACCCGCAAGCTCGGTCGCACGGATGAAGGCATCTCCTACTATAAGAAGTCCGTCGCCATGGACCCGAAATACACGCTGGTTCGCGAATATCTCGGCGAAGCCTACGTGATCAAGGGCCAGATCGACCTCGCCAAGGACCAGCTCAGCACCATCAAAGCGCTCTGCGGCAACACATCCTGCGAAGAATACCAGGATTTGAACGAGGCCATCCAAAATCCGTCGAGCCTCTGATTTCAAGATCGGACCTGAGATGGCCGGCATAAGCAGTGAGTATTGAGAGGGATATTAGAGTGTCAGTCGCTCATTCCACGATTTCTGCTTATAGTCCGACACGATCGGAGCCGTCGGCGAGGCCGGCGGTTTCCAAAAACGTGAACCTCGCGGAGGGTGTCATCGCCAGCGAAGAGGATATCAGGGCGGGGCTGTCGCAGCATTTGACGCGGCTCTGGCGTTATGCCGTCGTGCTGTCGCATCAGCGTGACGTGGCGGATGATCTGGTGCAGGCGACCTGCGTCAGGGCGCTGGAGCGCGCCCATCAGTTCATCGCGGGTACGCGGCTCGACCGCTGGCTGTTTTCGATCCTGCATTCGATCTGGCTGAACGAGATCCGGTCTCGCCGGGTGCGTATGGGTCAAGGCTTCGTCGATGCCGACGAGGCGCTGGTCTTCGACGGTGCGCGCGAGACGGAGACGCATATCTTGGCGGGGCAGGTGCTGAAACAGGTACAGGCTCTACCGGAAGCGCAGCGCACCGCCGTTTTCCTCGCCTATGTCGAAGGCCTGTCCTATCGCGAGGTGGCACAGGTTCTGGATGTGCCGATCGGAACGGTGATGAGCCGGCTGGCGGCGGCGCGGGCCAAGCTCGCGGATGGCATGGGGGCGACGGACGAGGCGCGACTGGGGAACGGACATGAGTGAACAGGACAACAGAAACATGCCCTCGGACGAACAACTCACCGCCTTCATCGACGGCGAGCTGGAAACTGCCGACCGCGACAGGATCGAAAGACTGATCGAAAGCGACGCCACGGTGGCGGAACGCTTCGATCTCCTGTCGCGCAGCAATCTGCCCTTCCGCGAGGCATTCGAGCCGCTGCTCGCCGCTGCCCCAAGCACCAGGCTGGACGCGATGCTTGCCGCAATCCCCTCCGTCGATGCACAGAAGAAAGCCGCGTCCGGCATCGGCCGCCGTGGCTTCCTGGGTGCGATTGCCGCCTGCCTGGTCGCGGGCATCGCCATCGATCGCGCTGTGATCGGCATCAGCCATCGCCTCGCCAAACCGGACGAAGGGAGTGAATGGCGCGCCGTCGTTGCCGAATATCTCTCGCTCTATACGCCGGATACGCTGAGCGGACCGGCTGGCGATCGGGTGCAGCAGCTTGCGCAATTGAACGAGGTCGGCTCGAAGGTAGGTCTCGCTCTGACCCCCGAAGCCGTCGCGATCCCGGGTATCGATTTCAAGCGCGCCATCCTGCTGAATTACGATAGCAAGCCTTTGGCCCAGATCGCTTATCTCGACCCCGAGAGCGGTCCGATGGCGCTTTGCATCACCCCCTCGACGACCGGCGTGTCCGCCCCGGATATGGAAAACCGACGCGGCATGAATGTCGTCTATTGGTCGGACGCCGCGCACGCCTTCATGCTGATCGGCCATTTGCCGATCGACCGGATGAAGGCGCTGGCGGACGACGTCCGGGGCAGGCTGACAGCCTGATATTGAGTTTCGGCGTTTTGTCGCGAAGAGAGAGTGCCTCCAGCTAAAATCGCGCTTTTCAAAAAGAATTTGGCGAAAACTGTTCCTGCTGATATCCTCACGTCAACGAAAATCAAATGAGCGCCTGCTGCATGCCTGTCGGCCTTGCGCGGCGCGGTGGAAAAGATACGTGAGTGACCCCGACAGCGGCAGAGCGCCGCAGGCAGACGGGGCGTCGGTAGCAGAGCGCAGGAAGGGTAAATCCTCCCGGCGCGCTAAGCGTAAGCGTGGCGGTCAAGCCCGTCCGAACGCTTTGTCTGCGGAGGCCAACCAGACCGGAAAGTCCGGCCCGGTGGCGACACGCCCAACAGATCAGGACGCCGGTTTTCCGGCCAAGAAGCGCAAGCGCAGACGCCGTTCTCGTGGCGGAGCGCAGGATGGCGCGCAGCATTCCTCCCAGACACAGCAGCCACAGGCCTCCGCCGCGCCAGACCATCGCGCCGCGGGTGAGCATGGCCATGCGTCGTCGAACAAGAGCGGCAAGAACAGGCGCAAGCACCGCAGCAAGCGCGGCCTGCAGGGCAGGCCGCTGGCGCATGAGAAGACGGCGCACGTTGTTGCTCCCGCCGCCGTCATCGCCGCTGAGCGCGCTCCTGCTCACAACGATCATCGGCATCCGACGCAGCAGCGCCGCGAAGGCTCAGCGCCGCATCAGCAAGCCGATGCCGATTCCCGCCCCATGGATCTCTATGCGGCGCTCGATCTCGGCACCAACAATTGCCGCCTGTTGATCGCTCAGCCAACGCGGCCCGGTCAGTTTCGTGTCGTCGATGCCTTTTCTCGCATCGTTCGTCTCGGCGAAGGGCTTGGCGCCAGCGGCCGGCTGTCCGGTGACGCCATGGACAGGGCTGTCGAAGCCCTGCGTATCTGCGCCGCCAAGCTGAAGACTCGCGAGATCCGCCGCATGCGGTTGATCGCGACCGAAGCCTGCCGCGCGGCGGAAAACGGCGAGGTCTTCCTCGCTCGCGTCATCGAAGAAACCGGCCTGCAGCTCGAAATCATCGATCGCGAGACCGAGGCACGCCTTGCTGTTTCCGGTTGCTCGTCGCTGGTCGGTCCCGAGGCGCGCTCCGTCGTACTCTTCGATATCGGCGGCGGCTCCTCGGAAATCGCCATCATCCGGATCGGTGAAAACCGCTCCAGCCGGCTTGCCAACCACATCACTCACTGGACTTCGCTGCCCGTCGGCGTGGTCACGCTCTCGGAGCGTCACGGTGGCCGCGATGTCACGCCGGAATTGTTCGAGGCCATGGTGCGCGAAGTCGAGGGCATGCTCGAACGATTCGATTGCCCGCCGGTGCATGGGGCGACACGCGACAGCGCCGATTTCCATCTGATTGGCACGTCCGGCACGGTGACGACGCTCGCCGGCGTCCATCTCGACCTGCCGCGCTACGACCGCCGCCGGGTCGATGGTGTCTGGCTGTCGGATGACGAAGTGACCGCGATGCAGGCCAAGCTGCTTTCCTGGGATTTTGCCGGCCGCGCCGCCAATCCTTGCATCGGGCCGGATCGCGCCGATCTCGTGCTGGCGGGCTGCGCCATTTTGGAGGCGATCCGCCGCCGCTGGCCGAGCCCGCGCATGCGCGTTGCCGATCGCGGCCTGCGCGAAGGACTGCTCACCGATATGATGGCGGATGACGGCGTTTGGCGGCGGGGCCGCTCGCGCCGCGGCCATCGACCGAGGGATATGAAGGGACCACAGGCATGACAAAGCCAACGATCGCCGGCAACCGCACCGGCCGAAAGCTCGGCCAGCGTGTGAAGAACAAGAAGATGAAGGCTTCCTCGCGGGAGTGGCTGCATCGGCACATCAACGATCCCTATGTGCAGCGCGCCCAGCTTGAAGGCTATCGCGCCCGCGCCGCTTTCAAGCTGCTGGAGATCGACGAGAAGCACCAGATCCTGAAGGGCGCACGCCGCATCATCGATCTGGGTGCTGCACCGGGAAGCTGGTCGCAGATCGCTGCCAAGGTGACTGGATCGACGGAAGATGATATCCGCGTCGCTGCCATCGACTTTCTCGAAATGGCGCATCTGCCGGGCGTTACCATCCTTCACCTCGATTTTCTGGAGCCGGATGCACCGCAGCGGCTGGTCGAGGCGGTCGGCGGCGAGCCGGATCTCGTCCTTTCGGATATGGCCGCGCCGACAACGGGCCATCACCGCACCGATCACTTGCGCACCATGCATCTCTGCGAGGTCGCGGCGCATTTCGCAATCGAGGTTCTGGCCGAGGGTGGGCATTTCCTCGCCAAGACCTTCCAGGGCGGCACGGAACGCGACCTGTTGAACATGCTGAAGCAGAATTTCCGCCAGGTCGTCCATGTGAAGCCGGGCGCATCCAGGGCGGAATCGGTCGAAATGTTCCTGCTGGCAAAAGGCTTCAAGGGACGCAATGTCGAGCACGGCACAATAAGCGCTTGATTTAGCAGTCGCTTTTGGTCGATGATGTGCTCCCCTCGATACTGAAGGCGGCGCATCATCACCATGCTTCTTTACGTCACGCTCGGTTCCAACGATATTCCACGCGCCGGCATATTTTATGACGCGGTTCTGCCTATCCTCGGCTACCGGCGTCAACGCGAATCGGATGAGGAAATCGGCTATGCCGCCGATGGCGATGTCCGTTGCCGGTTCTGGGTGGTGATCCCCTACGATCACCACGCCGCGACGATCGGCAACGGCTCGATGGTCGCCCTGCATGCGGAAAGCCGCGCCGATGTCGATGCTTTTCATGCGGCCGCGCTCGCCCATGGCGGCACTGATGAGGGCAAGCCTGGCCTGCGGTCGTTCCATGCCAATTTCTATGCGGCCTACGTGCGCGATCCCGACGGCAACAAGCTCAGCGCCGTCTGCGAGAAGCCTGAATAGGCTTCAGCTTTTCCCTGAGATGTAGAGGAAACTACTTCACCACCGATTGCTGCGGCTCCGTCGCCGCCGCGCGCTTCAGGCCGGCCTTGTGGCCGGAAACCGTGGCGCCGGCATTGCGGTCCATGCGGATGAAGGGAATGGTGGCAAGCACGGTCAGGATCGAGATGCAGTAGAAGGCGATGTGGAAGTCGCTGACCTGCAGCTCCGTGCCGCTGAAGAAGGTCGAGGTTTCCAGGATCATCGCGGCGACGGCGACGCCAAGCGCCAGGCTGATCTGCTGCATCACCGAGCTCATCGATGTCGCCTGGCTTGCCTGCTTGTCGCTGATGTCGGCAAAGGCGAGCGCATTGATGCCGGTGAAGAAGAACGAGCGCGAGAAACCGCCGATCAGCAGCACGCCGATGATGACGAGATGCGATGTCGTGGGCTCGAACAGGCCGGTGCAGATTGTGGTCACCGTCGTGATGGCGGCTGCCGACAACAGCGCCGTCTTGAAGCCGACGGCGGTAAAGACGCGGCGCGCGATGAACTTGGTGGAGATGGCGCCGATAGCGCCGGCAAAGGTGATCAGGCCCGACTGGAACGGATTGAGCCCGAAGCCGAGCTGCAGCATCAACGGCGTCAGGAACGGCATGGCGCCGATGCAGATACGAAACAGCGTGCCGCCGGTGACGGAGGCGCGGAAGGTGGCGTTCTTCAGCAGTGTCAGGTCGAGGATCGGCGCCGGGTGACGGCGCGCATGGCCGACGTAAAGGAAACCGCAGACGAAGCCGATGGTGACCGTCGAGATGCCGATTGCTGGCGGTAGCGCCGGCAGGCTGATGACCGACATGCCGAAAACGACGCCGGCCGCCGCGAAGGAGGTCAGCAGGAAGCCGATGAAGTCGAGCTTTGGCGGCTTGGTCGCCTCAACCTCCGGCAGGTAGATCGACGCCAGGATAATGCCGAGGATGCCGACGGGTACGTTGATCAGGAAGATCCAGTGCCAGGAGGCATAGGTGGTGATGAAGCCGCCGAGCGGCGGGCCAGCCAGCGGTCCGACGAGGGCAGGGATGGACAGTAGCGCCATCGCCGAAACCAGGTCGCTCTTCCGCGTCGTGCGAACCAGAACCAGACGCCCGACCGGCGTCATCATCGATCCGCCGACACCCTGCAGGAAGCGGGCGGCAACGAATTCCAGAAGGCCACCCGAGACGGCGCACAGAATCGAGCCGACGACGAAGACACCGATGGCAATCCGGAAGATGTTCTTTGCCCCGAAGCGATCCGCCATCCAGCCGCTGATCGGGATGAACACCGCCAGTGACACCATGTAGGAGGTCAGCGCCAGCTTGAGCGTGATCGGGCCGACATGGAGATCATTCGCAATGGCCGGCAGGGCGGTTGCGATCACCGTGGAATCCATCTGTTCCATGAACAGCGCAACGGCAAGGATCAGGGGAACGATGCGATTCATAGGCATGCGCCTTGATGGGTGGTGTCTTCGGGAAAAGGCGCCGCTTGCGGCGGGCACCCGCTCTGTAGTCCTATGTACTGTCTCTGCCAATCCCCGAATCTACCGCGTGGCCTCCCAAGCATCACGTCTTCGTGATGCTTGATATGGCCCGGTATAGTTTACCAGGTTTGACATATGCTAAGCGCATGTAAATGCTAAACGCATAAAACGTCATTCGGTCTATTAGCGGATTTGGCCGGCCATGTCATGGCCAAATTACCGGCCGCGAAAGATCGTGTTACAGCCTGCCATCGCCGATGACGATGATAGGCGCGGCTTACGCTGCCACCATTGGAGAGAATGAGATCATGAGTGTTGTTCTGCCGCCCGAAACCCACCAGTTCAAGCTGGGATCCTGTATCGTCACCGTCGTCAAGGATGGTGCCAATGTCATGGACAACCCCTGGGAAACATTCGGCTCGAACCAGACGCCGGATACTGTGCGCAAGCTGCTGGCGCAGCATTTCCTGCCGACCGAGAAGTTCGTCAACAGTTATGCGCCCGCCATCATCGATACCGGCTCTGATCTCATCGTCGTCGATACCGGCTTCGGCGCTGCTGGTCGCGCTCGCGGCCTGGGGCGGTTCCGCGAGGGCCTGAAGGCCGTCGGCTATACGCCAGAACAGGTGACGGTGGTCGCCCTGACACATCTGCATGGCGACCATATCGGCGGGCTGCTGGAGGAGGGCGCTCCAGCCTTCCCGAATGCCCGCTATGTCAGCGGCGAGATCGAATATGGCTTCTGGACCGACAAGGCCCGCGAGGGAACGCCGGCCGAGGGCGGCCACAAGGCGGTGCTTGCCAATGTCGTGCCCTTTGCCGAGAAGATGAGCTTCCTGAAGGAGGGCGACCAGATCGTCAGCGGCATGACCGCGATGCTTGCTCCGGGCCACACACCCGGCCATCTCGTCTTCCATCTCGAATCGGAGGGCAAGCAGTTGGTCATGGCCGGCGATACGGCCAACCACTATGTCCTGTCGCTCGGGCGCCCGGATTGGGAAGTCCGCTTTGATACCGACAAGGCGCAGGCCGCCAAGACCCGCCGCCGGGTCTTCGACATGATCGCCACCGACCGCATCCCTTTTATGGGTTTTCACATGCCGTTCCCGTCCGTCGGTTTCGTCGAGAAGCAGCCGGAAGGTTTCCGTTATGTGCCGAAGACCTATCAGTTTGATCTGTGAGGGCAGTTTGACGCAGGAATGATGGGAAACTCGTTCCGAGACCGGCTATGCATTTGCGTCCGGGCTGGCTTGCGGCCATCCGGCGCATTTTACTATTCCCTTCCTGTCATAGACGTGTTACCAGCCCTCGCCAACTTCCAAGCAACACTTGCAAGATCGCCCGGTAGACGATTCGTTCCGGAGCTGTCCTGTTTTTTAAAGACGAAGGAATTGGCAATGGCTCGCATTATCGAAACGTCAACCGGGTTAGACGCCCTTACTTTCGACGACGTGCTCCTGCAGCCGGGACACTCCGAGGTCATGCCCGGCCAGACGAATATCGCCACCCGCATCGCCCAGGATATCGAGCTCAATCTGCCGATCATGTCGGCCGCCATGGATACGGTCACGGAAGGCCGTCTTGCCATCGCCATGGCCCAGGCCGGTGGCCTCGGCGTTATCCACCGCAATCTGACCCCCGTGCAGCAGGCCGAAGAGGTCCGCCAGGTCAAGAAGTTCGAAAGTGGCATGGTGGTCAATCCGGTGACGATCGGCCCCGACGCGACGCTGGCCGACGCGCTCGGCCTGATGAAGGCCCACGGCATTTCCGGCATCCCTGTCGTCGAGAAGTCGCAGCGCCTGGTCGGCATCCTCACCAACCGTGACGTCCGCTTCGCCTCCAATCCGGAGCAGAAGATCCACGAGTTGATGACCCACGAAAACCTGATCACGGTTGCCGATGGCGTACAGCAGCAGGAAGCCAAGCGCCTGCTGCATACGCACCGCATCGAGAAGCTGCTGGTCGTTGACGGCGAGGGCCGTCTTATCGGCCTGATCACCGTCAAGGACATCGAAAAGTCGCAGCTCAACCCGAACGCCTCCAAGGATGCGCAGGGCCGCCTTCGCGCCGCCGCCGCCATCAGCGTTGGTGACGACGGCTTCGAGCGCGCCGAACGCCTGATCGAAGCTGGCGTCGACCTCCTGGTCGTCGATACCGCCCATGGCCATTCGCAGCGCGTTCTCGATGCCGTCACCCGCGTCAAGAAGCTCACCAATTCGGTTCGCATCATGGCCGGCAACGTCGCCACCTATGACGGCACGCGGGCGCTGATCGATGCCGGCGCGGACGCCGTCAAGGTCGGCATCGGCCCCGGCTCCATCTGCACGACCCGCATCGTCGCCGGCGTCGGCGTGCCGCAGCTCGCCGCCATCATGTCGGCGGTTCAGGCGGCGCAGGATCAGAATATCCCCGTTATCGCCGATGGCGGCATCAAGTATTCCGGCGACCTGGCCAAGGCGATTGCCGCCGGCGCGTCGGCCGCCATGGTCGGCTCGCTGCTTGCCGGCACGGATGAAAGCCCGGGCGAGGTCTATCTCTACCAGGGCCGTTCCTTCAAGGCGTATCGCGGCATGGGTTCCGTCGGTGCGATGGCGCGCGGCTCGGCCGATCGCTACTTCCAGGCGGAAGTTCGCGACACGCTGAAGCTGGTGCCGGAAGGCATCGAAGGTCAGGTGCCTTACAAGGGGCCGGTCTCGGGCGTGCTGCACCAACTCGCCGGCGGCCTGAAGGCGGCCATGGGCTATGTCGGCGGCGCCGATCTCAAGGACTTCCAGGAGCGCGCCACCTTCGTGCGTATCTCCGGCGCGGGCCTGCGCGAAAGCCATGCCCATGACGTCACCATCACCCGCGAAAGCCCGAACTATCCTGGCTCCGGCGGCTGATCGATGCGGAATGGCGCTGAAGGCAATGTCAGGTCCCTACAGGGCCTGACGGCGGTGCTCGCTGCCATGTCCCTGGCGCTGTTCGCCTGGATCTACGCGGGCTTCGTCACCGCCTTCCGCAATGCGGCGGCGGGCCAGCAGATGCTGGACGCGCGCATCGGCGGCTATGAGGCCGAAGATGTCGTTGCCATGGTGCGTTACCTCAAGGATCACCCTGATCCTGCCGCCATCCTGCATTCCATGTATCTGGGTCCTGAGCTGGTCTTCCCGCTGGTACTGGCCGGACTGCTATTTTGCCTGATGCGCCTGATCGGCCCTGGCGGTTTCTTCTTCGGCCGCCCCATTCCGCCGGGCGCGACCGCAGTCATTTTCTGCCTGCCGGTCTTTTATGGGATTGTCGATTATGCGGAGAATATTGCCGGCCTGCTGCTCTATCCGCCGGCTGCTCCGTCGGACGGAACCGTGGCGCTGCTGTCGGGCTTGCTGCCGATCATCGTGCGGCTGAAGTTCCTGTCGCTGGTCATCACCATCATTCTGCTGGCCCGTTTCTCGATTTTTCGCTACCTGTCTCCCGGCGGATCCAAGCCGTCCTGAGCGGTCGCTTCAGCCGCTTTGAAATCGTAAAGGAGTCGGCTGCGTGACCGGTTATGAAATGTTGTGGCCCATGGTGGCCCATGCGGGGCTTGTCTATATTCTCTACGGACTATTGGGCCTGCGCCGGCGCGATCTGGTCAAGGCCGGCAAGATCCGGCTATCGCAGTTTCGCGAGAACCATGCCGCCAATGAGGCGACGGAGAGTCTGGTGGTGCGCAACTGCATCGCCAATCAGTTCGAGCTCCCCGTCCTTTTCCATGCCTGCTGCATCACGCTGTTCATCGCCCAGGCGGATAATCTGCCGGCCGTGATCCTCGCCTGGCTCTTCGTCGCCACGCGCTATGCCCACGCCTATGTGCATGTCACCAGCAACAATCTGCGCTACCGCAGCCCACTTTTCGCCCTTGGCTATATCGTCCTTGGTGGCATGTGGGCCTGGCTTGCCGTCTGGCTCGCCGTTACGCAGGCCATGCCGGCCTGAGCGGCCCGCAGCGTCGCTTTCATGCGAAGACAAAGGCCGAAGCATGCTTCGGCCTTTGTCGACTCGGCGAGAATGCGTTATTACATATTGCATGTAAAATTGGACTTTTCCCCTTTACGTCCATTGAGTATGCCTGAGGCATAGCTTGCCCGCGTCTTCGGGCGTCGCTTTTGTGACAATGAAACGGGAAATGCATGAGCCCGGAAAAACCTGCCCGCATCGAATTCCGCAAGCAGCCGAAACAGGAGCGCAGCATCCAGCGCGTCGATGTCATTCTGGCGGCGGCCGCGCAGCTTATCGCGGA
The DNA here is from genome assembly GCF_058803745.1 of Rhizobium sp. GW821-FHT14E12. Classification (NCBI taxonomy): domain Bacteria; kingdom Pseudomonadati; phylum Pseudomonadota; class Alphaproteobacteria; order Hyphomicrobiales; family Rhizobiaceae; genus Rhizobium; species Rhizobium sp. GW821-FHT14E12. The sequence goes on along the minus strand of NZ_JBXAPH010000006.1, from coordinate 37,909 downwards.
AAAAGGCGTCAGCGCCATGAAGATGACGGAACTCGCTGCCGTGGCCGGCGTGCCGATCGGTTCCGTCTATCAGTATTTTCCCGAAAAGGCGGCGATCGTCACGGCGCTGTTCGACCGCCATGCGCTTCTCGTTCAACAGAAGACGATAGAAGTCTTCGCCACCGTAACGTCGCTCGATCATGCCGTCGATCTCGTTTGCGGCACGATCGACTGGTACTATCGCGAGTTTCGCGGTGATCCGGCCTATATGGGCGTGTGGCTCGGGACGGAAATGGACGGGGATCTGCTGAAGCTCAATATCCAGCACAGCAATCGTGTCGCCGAGATCTTTCTCAAGGGTATCGAACCCTTCCTCCCGGCCGATAGTTCCATCGATCTGCAGGCTCGCACCCAGCTCTTCAGCCACCTGATCGGCGCCTCCGTCCGCCTCGCCATCATGAGCGACAAGGCGCTGGCGGTCCGCATGCTGAACGAGTGGAAACAGGTGATCCGGGCGACGCTGTTAGCGGATCCGGCAGGAGCAGGCAGTGGCCAGTAGGTTCTCGCTACTGCCCATAACTCTCACCAACCCGGCAGAATATGCCCCGCGCGCAGGCGCGGATAGGCGCGCGGAAAGGTCTTCACCTCGCCATCAAGATCGTCGTCGATCACCGCCGGCGTGATGTTATCGAGGCAGGCTGAGATATGGGCGGTAATGGCGTTCATCAGCGACACAGAAAGGCCCGGCCGCTTCATGATGCCGATCTGCACCGGCGGCAGCGGCGGGAAGCCGTCGGCCTGGGTCAGGACCTTCATGCCCGTGCGCAGCGCCGATTCCGGCATCACCGACACCGCCATGCCGGCAAGGACTGCGGACGCGACAACGGTGCAGGACCAGCTCGTGAACAGGACCTGATAGTCGCGGCCGCCGGCATCGAGTGCCGAGCAGGCAAGCTGACGCCACGGGCAGTCGCGTCGTCCGACGGCCAGCGGAATGGGAGCATCGTCCTTGAGTGGATGATTGGCCGATCCGACCCAGCATAGCGGCTCGGTCCGCACCACATCCGACATTCTCTCGCGCGGATTATGGGTGACCAACGCGATATCGAGTTCGCCGCGATGCATGCGCTCGGCGAGATCGACGGAAGGCTCGCAAACGATATAGAGCTCGACATTCGGATGCGTCTTGGCGAAGCGGCCGATGATCTCGGGCATATAGCGGTCGGCATAATCGTCGGGCGTGCCGATGCGCAGCGTGCCTTCGAGCCGGTTGTCGTCGAAGGCGGCGATCGCTTCATTGTTCAGGCGGATGATGCGGCGGGCATAGTTGAGCAGCTTTTCGCCCTCGGCGGTCAGCCGGTTGCCGCGCCCGTCCTTGATAAAGAGCTGCTTGCCGACGCGCTCCTCGAGCCGGCGCATCTGCATGGACACCGCCGACTGCGTCTTGAACACCCGGTCGGCCGCCTTGGTGAAGCTGCCGGAATCCACGATGGCGATGAAGGTCTGCAACTGATCGTTATCAAGCGGCGCGGACATGATCTCACCTATAAAAGAGTTTGATGCTTACCATTAGAAACATTCGTTGGACTGATCAATAGGTGTTTGGCATCTTCCTAATGCAAATCAGCATACCAATCGACAGACTTCCTGCTGAATTCCTCCCAGCCAACCCCTTGCCCGCACCACCGGGAAGGGGCTCGGCTAGCGCGTGCCTGAAGGAAAGGACCTTGAAATGAGCACGACAGACCGGACACTACATCTCGGCCACGCAAAGCCGTCGCTGCCCCTGACGGTACGCCTGACGCTTGCTTTCGATAAGATGGCAAAGGTCTGGCGCACATTTCGCAATCGCCGCGAGATCAACTATCTGCATGAGCTGAACGACAGCCAGTTGATGGATATCGGCCTGACACGCCAGGACCTGATGTCGGCGCTGACGACCTCGACCTTCTTCGAGGATCCGTCCTGTCAGTTGAGCACTTCGGCGCGTCAACGCGCGCGCCTCTTCGGCCTCGACAGCATTCGCCGCTGACGCTGGCCAACCGTTTCCCCGCAGGGTGATAGCCAATAAGCCCTGCTTCTTGCCCGGTGTCCGGCCTCAGTGCCGACACCGGGTTTTTTCTTTTCGGGCAGAAGCTTCGGGCGACGAAAAAGATGCTCGCGGAAATTGCCATGTGTTTCGAATGCCTTATGTTACAGCGCAGCTAAGATGCGAGGACGATGACAATGGCGACGGTGATCCTTTTTCATTCCGTTTATGGATTGCGCTCGCTTGAGCATGAGGCCGTCGCGCGGTTACAGGCCGCCGGGCACAAGGCATTTGCGCCCGATCTCTATGATGGCCAGACCGCCCGCTCTATCGATGAAGGCTTCAAGCTCAAGGACGAGATCGGCTGGGCGACCATTTGCGAGCGTGCCGAATGGGCGATGGCCGGCTTGCCTGCCTCAACCGTCCTGGGCGGATTTTCCTTTGGCGCTGCCGTCGCGACAAGTCTCTGGCCGAAACGGCCACAGACCGCCGGCATCCTTTTCCTGCACAGTATTGCAGAGATTGCCGGCAATGCCCGCAAGGGCCTGCCCTTGCAGCTCCATCTTGCCGACCCCGATCCTTTCGAGCCGGCGGAGGATGTTGCCGCCTGGCGGTTGGCCGCCGCACGATCCGGTGTCGCGACCGATATCTTCACCTATCGCGGCGCCGGCCACATTTTTACCGACGCCAGTCTGCCCGACTATGATGCCAAGGCTACCGATCTGACCTGGAGCCGTGTCCTCAGCTTCCTCGACACTATCGAGGCGTAGGCTTGAACTGAAAATGGTTGTCGCTTAAATTATCGGCACCCGTCATTCCAACAGGATGTGTGCCGCAATGGATTTCAACCCGATCACAATGCCTTTCAGCCTTGTTGCCGGGGAATTCCATATCCATGCCTGCATCCATCACACTTTCCAATCTTTCGTGGTCCACGCCTGACGGCCGGCCGCTTTTTTCCAATCTCGATCTGAGTTTCGGCGCCGAGCGCACCGGCCTTGTCGGCCGCAATGGCGTCGGCAAGACGACGCTCTTGCAGCTCATTGCCGGCGAGCTGCAACCGCAATCCAGGGCTATATCCTTTGCGGGTAGCCTCGGTGTGCTCCGCCAGAGCGTCCAGGTCGAACCTGACGAAACCATCGCCGATCTCTTTCAGATAAGGGAAGCGCTAGCGGTTCTTCGTCGCGCGGAGGCGGGGGAGGCGACGGCCGAGGAGCTGGCTCCGGCGGACTGGATGCTGGAAGCGCGAATTGCCTCCGCACTCGATCGCGCCGGCCTCGATGCGGACCCTCGGACACGGCTTGCGGCGCTATCTGGCGGCCAGCGAACGCGCGCCGGCCTTGCCGCACTGATCTTTACCGACCCCGATTTTCTCATTCTGGACGAACCGACCAACAATCTGGACCGCGAGGGCAGGGACGCAGTCATCGCTCTGCTCGCAAGCTGGCGCGGCGGCGCGATCGTCGTCAGCCATGACCTGGAACTGCTCGACACGGTGGACGCAATCGTCGAGCTGACCTCGCTCGGCGCCACCCGCTACGGCGGCAACTGGAGCCATTACCGAGAGCGCAAGGCACTCGAACTCGTGGCGGCCGAACACGATCTTGCCAATGCCGAAAAGCGCGTCACTGAAGTTGCCCGCGCCGCGCAGGCGACGGTGGAGCGGCAGGCGCGCAGAGACAGCGCCGGCAAGAAAAAGGCCGCCAAGGGTGGCATCCCGCGTATCCTGCTGGGCGGGATGAAGGAGCGGAGCGAGATGACCAGCGGCGAAAATGCGCGGCTTGCCGAACGCCAGCGCGCCGAAGCGGTTGATGCGGCCGCCGCCGCCCGCCGTCGCATCGAAATCCTCCAGCCTTTGTCCGTCAGGCTTCCGCCGACCGGGCTGCCGGCCAACAAGATCGTCCTGACGATCGACGGAGTGGCGGCAGGTTACCGGCCAAACCAGCCGATCATCCACGATCTGTCTTTCGACATCACAGGGCCGGAGCGGATCGCCGTCACCGGCGCGAATGGTTCGGGCAAGACGACGTTGCTGGCGCTGATCTCGGGAGAGCTTGAACCTTGGACGGGAACGATGCGTGTCATGACCACGTTTTCCATGCTCGACCAGCAGGTCAGCCTGCTCGATCCGTCTCTCTCGATCCGCGACAATTTCCGGCGGATTAACCCGCAAGCGGATGAAAACGCCTGCCGCGCTGCTCTTGCCCGCTTCATGTTCAGGGCGGATGCAGCACTTCAGCTCGTCTCCACGCTCAGCGGCGGGCAATTGCTGCGCGCTGGCCTGGCCTGCGTTCTCGGCGGCCCGACGCCACCCTCGTTGCTGATCCTCGACGAACCGACAAACCATCTCGATATTGATTCCATCGCCGCCGTCGAGGCGGGGTTACGTGCCTATGACGGCGCGCTTCTGGTTGTCAGTCATGACGAGGTTTTTCTGGAGAATGTCGGGGTCTCGCGCCGATTGGAGCTGTCGGCGCTGTCTAATTCAGGCTTTTGCGGAAATACGCATGTGTGAATGAGCCGGAATAGATGTAGCAAATCTTCTCCGGCTTATCCGCCATGAACTCGTCACAGGCTTTTTTGACGCCGGGCAAATGGTTCCAACCATCCGGGTTGATGCTTGGATCGCAATAATCGTCAATAAGACAAACGGCTCCTCTGGAAAGGCGAGGATACACATACTTCAAGCTGACCAATATTGAATCGTAGAGATCGCCATCCAGATACGCAAAGCATATCCTATCCGGCAAACCCTGCGAGAGCGTGTCCTCAAACCATCCTCTGTGGATGACAGGCGGCTCCAAGCCATGTGCCGCGAAATTATTGATCAGCACACCCTGCGATGTTGCCAGATCGCCTTTCTTGTAGGAATTTCCGTCTTCGCTTCGTGCGGACGGAAGCCCCTCGAAGCTGTCATAAACATGCAGTTTCTTATCGGAATTGAAGCTGTTTATGACTTTTGTGATGAGCACGGATGATTGGCCCTCATTGCAGCCAACCTCGACCAGATCTCCATCTATGTCATAGGCAAGCGCCTGAGAAACCAGATGGTACATGTTCATTCTCTGCTCCACATTCGTGGAAATTCCCGAACGGGTCGGCGAAAACTTAAGGCCGGTAAATTTGTAGATCGACCGGTCGATCATATCGGCGGTGTTGGCGTTAAATCCGAACCGCCTGGTGAGCAAATTAAGAAACCTGTCGATATTGGACGATCGCCGTATCTGCCAGTCGAAGTCTCTCGTAATGAAGAAATTGTCCATACTGCCCTCCAATTTCATGGTTAAAAATCCATTACCTGGCACAGGTGGAAAGGCGACCGTCAGTATGTTGGAGTATATTTTCCTGCCCTCATCAATATTGTTGTCTGCGCAGGGAAAAAGTCAAGAGTTTCGCACGAAAACTAGGCTCGTTGCTTTATTTTGTGCTTTTCTTGCGTAAATCATATGCAAATCCGCGAAACCGGAATTTCGGCTGACGGCATAGGCAACCGCACGGCCGCAAACGCCAAGCGGGAGCGGCGTATTGGCCATCTGCTCATTCGGTTTGACGGGAACTTCGGCAAGACTCAATCAACTTGCCACAACTCAGGCCAATCATCGAAGCTCTCGATCGGCACTGTGTCACACAGGAGCGTATACAGTGGTTCCGCAGGGAAGTCGTTCAGCCGGATAACCAGCGCCCCTTCGCCTGGATCGACAGCCGTATAGGCGAATTCCGCATCATCCGTTTTTTTCCAACGAAGATTGCGTTGCAGAAAAGACTTTGTGATCATGTCTTCCACCGCGAGATCTGCCCATCGTCACATCTATTTCGGCGCGGGCTTACCTTCCGCCGGCTTGTAGCTGTCGAAGATCGCTTCCATGTTCTTCTGATAGTTCTTCTGCACTTCCAGACCGCTGTCGAACATGGCGTTGAACATCTCGGTATAGGCGGCCATGTCGACGCCGGGGGCCGCAGGCTTGGCTTTCGGCTCCTCCTTCGGCGGCTCTGAAGCCGTCGAGACGTTGCGCATCATCTCCTGAAAAGCCTTGGCGAAGGGATTGTCGAGAAAGGGATTGGCGGCAGCGGGCTTTTCGCGCTCGACCGCCTGCGCGCCGAACATCAGTTCCATCACCTGCGTGAAGGGATTGTCGAAGATGCTCGCCTGCGGTGTCGGCTGCTGCTTTGGCGCAAAGCCGATGCTCTGCAGCCAGTTCTGCATCATCTCGCCCATCGCCGTGTTGAGGAAAGGATTGGCCATCTGAGGCATCTGGCCGCTGGTTTCCTTGAACAGGCCGCCCATCAGCGCGTCGGCCATGACGGGCAGCATGCGCTTGTAGATGTCCTGGCCGATGCCGGTCATCTGCGCGGCTTGCGCGGCCACGGCACGCGATACTTCCTTGGAGCCGAACAGGCGCCCCAGCACATTATTGCCGTCGGCAATGCCTTGTGGCGTGAAGGCCTTGCTCATGTCCTCGAAATATTTGGCATAGTTGCCGGAGGTGATGTCCTGCATCACGCCCATGAAGTTGTAGGGGTCGGTGGCGCTGCGCTTGAAGCCGGAGGAAAAGGCGGGCATCAGCGCCGCCATGGCCTTGGTCGCCTGTTCCTGCGCGAGGTTGAACTGCTTGGCCATCGCCTCGGTGGCAGCGCCGTTCTGTGCCTGCATCATCATGTCGAAGAGTGGCAGCATCGAAGTTCCTTCCCCCGTTATTTGGCCGCCTCGGAATCAGGAGACAGCAGTTCCAATAGTATAGCGGGAAAAAAGAGGGCGCATACCGGTTTCTATCGGCCTATTGCTCCGGCAACCGGGGCAAGGACGGGCTGCTAGTACTGATATTCCTCGAAGACCGGTTCGACCGATTGGTTCCAGCGGCCGTGATAGAGCATCAGCAGATCGTCGGAGAGCGTGCCTTTCTTGGCGAGCACTTCCTCGAGCGGCGCCAGGAACACGCTTTCGTCCTGGCCGTCGCCGTTCAGCCGCGCACGGCTCTTCAAACCGCCGCGGGAAATGCCGATGACCTCGCGGGCCACGTCGAACAGGCCGTGGCCCTTGATCACGGCCTTCAGGCCTTGCACGGGCACGATATCGCGCAGCGTATTGACCTCTTCGAAGGTCCAGTCCTTGGTCAGCTCGTCGGCAGCGGCAAGGGCCGCATCATCATACAATAAGCCGACCCAGAAGGCCGGTAGCGCACAGATGCGCCGCCACGGGCCGCCGTCGGCGCCGCGCATTTCCAGGAAGCGCTTGAGGCGCACATCGGGGAAGAGGGTGGAGAGATGGTTCGTCCAGTCGCCCATGGTCGGTTCCCAGTCAGCGATCTCGCCCTTCAACGCGCCGTTCATGAACTGGCGGAAGGTGACGTGGGTACAGTCGTGATAGCGACCGTCGCGGACGACGAAATACATGGGAACGTCGAGCGCCCATTCGACATAGTCATGGAAGCCGAAATCGTCGCGGAAGGTGAAGTCGAGCAGGCCGCCGCGGCGGTTGTCGGTGTCCTTCCAGATCTCGCCGCGCCAGGAGGAGAGGCCGTTCGGCTTGCCTTCGGTGAAGGGCGAGGAGGCAAACAGCGCCGTCGCCAGCGATTGCAGCTTCATCGATACGCGCATCTTGCGGCGCATGTCCTCTTCCGAGGAGAAGTCCAGGTTCACCTGGATCGTGCAGGTGCGGTACATCATGTCGAGACCTTCGGTGCCGACCTTCGGCATGTAGCGGCTCATGATGTCGTAACGCGATTTCGGCATGCGCGGCGTCTCGGCCAGCGTCCATTTCGGGCTGCCGCCGATGCCGAGGAAACGGATGCCCATCGGCTCGGCGATCTCGCGCAGCGTCGCCAGATGCTGGTTCGATTCCTTGCAGGTCTGGTGAATGGTTTCGAGCGGCGCGCCCGAGAGCTCGAACTGGCCGCCGGGCTCGATCGAGATCGCGCCCATGCCGGTCGGCTCGGCGAGCCCGATGATGTTGTCGCGGTCGAGGATCGGATCCCAGCCGGACTTCGCCTGCAAGCCCTTCAGGAGCGCGGAAATGCTGGCGTCACCGGCATAGGGCACGGGACTGTTGTCGGCGCGGAAGAACACGAATTTCTCGTGTTCCGTGCCGATGCGGAACTGCTCCTTGGGCTTGTTGCCGGCGGCCAGATAGGCCGTCATGTCCGAGACCGAGGAGAGCGGGGTCTGGTCGGTAGTATCGCGCGCCATGGTATTACCTTGATCTCGGAAAGAAGCCCGCGCAAGACGCGGGCCGATTAGAAGGGTGATTGCAGCGAATTGAGGTACGGTGCAAGTGAATTTCTTTCAAGAGCAGTTCAAAAAAATAGGATCGTGTGTCTCGGAGATGCCCCACAATGGGGTCATTCGGCGGCGCACTTGCACAAGCGTTCAAGACGGCTCGCCATTCCCGTGGATAGTTTTGCTTCGACAGTCAAAGATCGGAGCATATCAATGTTCGATGAAATGGGTCTCTATCCCATCTTGACGCTGCTCGTAGCGTCGCTGGTGATCATGGGCAGTCCTGGCCCGTCGACGATCAGCGCGACGGCGGTGGGCGCGGCCTATGGTTTCCGACGATCGCTTGGCTACGTATCCGGCCTCATCGCCGGCACGGTCGCTGTACTCCTGGCCGTGGCGGCCGGCGTCGTCGCGTTTCTGCTGTCCGTGCCACATGGCGCGCTCGTGCTGACAGCGGTTTCGGCAGCCTATATCCTTTATCTCGCCGTCAAGATTGCTACGGCACCGCCACTGGCGCGCCGTGACGATCAGGTCGCCGCTCCCGTGTTTTCCGGCGGCTTCCTGCTGGCGATCGCCAATCCGAAAGCCTATTTGGCGATTGCGGCCGTCTTCGCCGGCGTCAGCCCGTTTCAGGATCGGCGGTTGCTCGATGCGACGGTCAAGATCGCGCTGCTGACGGGAATGATCGTCGCCATCCATATGATATGGCTTCTTGTCGGCGCCGCGCTCTCGCGCTTCCTTCGGCATCCGGCCATTTCGAGGGCGGTGAATATCTCCCTGGCCGTCCTGCTGATCGTTGCCACGGCATTTGCCGTGGTGGGCTGATGGCCTGCTTATGGTGCGAAGCTCTGGGCGCTACAGGAGAACGGCGGGTCTCCGCCGACCAACTGAGGCCGGCCTGCGAATCTGTACCGTTCGTCGCGAGTGCTGGTTGTCGCCGTTTCCGCTTAAGAAGCAATACGATCGCGATCGCAACGAGCCGCTCTTAGAGCTAAGGCCGAAGATGTTCATCTCGCGCGCTTGGCCCACCCCTCTGCAAACCAGGGCGGTATCGGGCAGGCCAAGCGCTAATCTACATCATAGGAGAAGATAAAATTGGACAAGTAAATGCGGCTCACTTGTTCATGTCTGCGACCACCCAGCGAAAAAATAAAACGACGATGGCAGCAAACAGTAACAACGGCATTATCTTGGGCAAATCAAGCATATCATGGCTCTCTAAATTTACATCTGCATCATGCAGACGAGTCATAACAACCACAGAAATATTAACGAAATTCTACCGTAATTTTTGAAAACTATACAGTTAAAGTGTATCTAATGCATGACTTAACGCAGATGTTTCGTATTGGCGCACGATAATATTAATAGTTTTATTTAGAGATATCTGAAAGATGAGGAGAGACTAGCCGACAACGCTCGGAAAGAGCTGAACCTGCTCAAGATGTATGCTTGCTGTATTTGATGTGGTGGCGATGCGAAGCCATTTCGATTGATAGAATTGCATCGCCGATCGGCCGGTGATCATTGTCGCATAGCGTCAAGCCTGCCCGAAAGGAATACGGCTCGATCCGCGCCATCTGGTACTCGCTCGGTAGAAACAAATCGCTCATCACAGCCTCTTGTCGGAGGCCATGAATTACAGTTGAATTCAAATAAACAGGTGCTAGTTCCAATCCCCGATCGCAGCCTGGATAACCGCCATGGCTGCCACTGCCGCAGTGTCGGCGCGCAATATACGTGGGCCGAGTGGGATAGCGGTGACGAAGTCGAGGCTGCGCAGCAGCGCGCGTTCCTCTTCCGAGAAGCCGCCCTCCGGGCCGACCAGCAGCGCCAGATGTTTCTCCTTGATCTTTGCGAGAAGCGGCAGCGGGTTCTGGCCGGCGTCGCCCTCGTCGCAATAGATGATGCGGCGATCCCTCGGCCAGCGCTCGAGGAGATCGGCGAGCTTTACCGGTTCGGCGACATCGGGAATGCCGAGAATGCCGCATTGCTCGGCCGCCTCGATGACATTGGCCCTGACCTTGTCAAGATTGGTGATCTTGCCCTGCACATGCTGGGTCATGACGGGCTGTAAGAGGCCGGCGCCCATCTCCACCGCCTTCTGCACGAGATAATCGAGCCGCCCGACCTTCAGTGGTGCAAAGAGATAGTGAAGATCGGAAGCGGCGGGCTGCGGCCGTGTCTCTTCGACCGGCGTCAGCAGGATGCGTTTGCGCGAGGGAAAGGAGATGCGTGCTTTCCATTCGCCGTCGCGGCCATTGAAGATCAACAGCTCCGCGCCGTCCTCCATGCGCAGCACATTGGCGAGATAGTTGAATTGCTCCTGATCGGCCTCGATGCCGGCATTTGCCTTGATATCCGAAACCACGAACAGCCGCTGCATGCGGAAATTGGCGCGCATGGGTAACCTCTTAAATGAAGAGCGCGACCATAGCCCAATATACCGCGGCTGCAAGCAGGGCTGAAACCGGCACCGTGATGGCCCAGGCGGCAATGATGGTCATGAAATGCGAGCGGCGCACGAGGCGCCGGCGATGGATTTCGTCGGGATTATGCTCGTCGGCTTCTTCCATGTCGCTCCAGACAATTCCGGAGGCTTCGGCCTTCTGTCGCATGTAGTCCAGCCGCCGTCTCGAGCGACTGGTGTACCATTCGCGGAAGAAGCCGACGCCGAAGACCGCGCCGACGGCAATATGGGTAGAGCTGACGGGCAGGCCGAACCAGGAGGCGACGATGACGGTGAGTGCCGCCGACAGCGCCACGCAATAGGCGCGCATCGGGTTGAGCTTGGTGATCTGCGAGCCGATGAGGCGGATCAGGCGCGGGCCGTAAAGCAGGATGCCGACGGAAATGCCGCAGCCGCCGATCAGCACGACCCAGAAGGGCACGGTCTGGCCGGTGGCGCCAGCGACGATGCTGAGGCTGTCGCCCTGGCGGACGCTGCGCACGATCGCCGCCAACGGGCCGATGGCGTTTGCAACATCATTGGCCCCATGCGCAAAGGACATCAGCGCCGCCGAACAGATCAGTGGTAGGCGGAAAAGCTTGCGCAATGCGCTGTTCTTGTTTTCCAACCCGACGGACTGCGCCACCACGAATGGTCTTGCGCTAAACCACGTCACCAGACCGACGCCGATGCCGATCGCAAGGGTAGGGAGGCCGACGACCGTATCCCTGGGCGCGAGCTGCAGGACAAGATAGGCGGTAAAGGCGCCGGCCATCAGGCCGATGAGAATGGGGATCCAATATCTGGCCGCGGCGATCTTGTCGTTGCGATAGATGATGAAGGTCTTGATGAAGAAGAGCATGCCGGCGGCGATCGTGCCACCCAGAAAGGGCGTCACCACCCAGCCGGCTGAGATCGCCGCCAACACATGCCAGTTGACCATATCAGGCCCGACGGCGGCGGTACCCGCGCCCACCACGGCACCGACGATGGCATGCGTGGTCGAGACCGGCGCTTTCAGCCAGGTAGCGAAATTGATCCAAAGCGCGGCCGATAGCAGCGCCGCCATCATCAGCCAGGCGAGCTTGCCGCTGTTGATGATCCGGTCTGTATCGACGATATGCGTTGAAACGGTCTTGATAACGGGGCCGCCGGCAATCGTGGCGCCGAGAATTTCGAAGATGGCCGCCATGACCAGAGCCTGCGTCATGGTGATGGCGCGGGCGCCGACCGCCGCGCCGACATTGTTGGCGACGTCCTTCGCGCCAATATTCATGGCCATGTAGCCTGCAAGCGCGACGGCGGCGATGACCAGCGTCGCGCCGGGCCGGTCCAGCACATAAATGCCGGCAACAAACATGGCGAAGCCAAGGAAGATCAGGCCAAGGCCTGGAGCGATCAGACGTTTCGTGACATGGTTCGCCGCATCCTCGACATAGCTGAGTTTGTCGAGATCCTTGTCTAGCGTCCGTTTTGTCAGTGTTACCGGTCGGTCTTCGGGCATGCCATTCTCTGAATCGAAACGTGTAGTTTTACGCTGCACAGCGCGCTGGGCAATGCCCAACGATCGTTCCGGCACAATTTATGTGTTGAGACTATCTAGCAGCTTACTTTGACTGCGCTGTGGCAGGCATTGCCGTCATCCGTTGCTGGAAAGCAAGGATGATGTCGCGCAGTTCCGGTTCGCGGACACGCTTGGCGGCTTCATCGCAGGACGCCCACTCGATCGAGCGCTCGCCCTTTTCCTTGAAGTTCTTGGCGAGATTGCTGACTTCAAGCGCATAGACCTGGACCCGGCAGGCCACCTGGATGCCGTCCTTCAGGACCTTGTCGTAGCTGAACGCGCCGAGCGGCTCGGTTTCCACCGTCCCATGCACGCCGGCTTCTTCATAAGCTTCGCGGGCCGCCACTTCATGCGACAGCTTGCCCGGCATCGGCCAGCCCTTGGGAATGACCCAGCGGCCGGTGTCGCGGCTGGTCAGCAACAGCACCTCCAACTCCCCCGTCTTCTTCTTCACCCGATAGCAGAGCGCGGCATATTGCTGTCGCGGCGGGCGCCGAAACATGAGCTGCACATCATTTGCAATACGGGTAAGAATGGCCAAGGGTCGGATCACCATAAAGAGCTTGAGTTGAGAATCGAATACATATTAGCATTGTGTGGAAAAATTATGCATTGCCTATGAATTCATATGGTGCTTCCCCACACCTTTATTGAGTGTTCAGTAGAAAAAAACGAACTGATTCGGCCTCTGATATTCGCCAGTGACTGTGCTGTAAGCGACATCAGATGCGGTTTACATGCCGCAGATGGTGCAGTTGCTCGTCGGCTCTTCCTATCATGCTGGAAAACAAGATAAATCTTCGTTATGTCCGAACACTCCTCGTCGCAACGCCTCCCGCCGCTGAACGCGCTACGCGCCTTCGATGCCGTTGCTCGTCGCGGTAGCATATTGCAGGCGGCGGCCGAACTCGGTGTCGTGCGGGGGGCCGTGCGTCAGCAGTTGGCCATCTTGGAGAGCCATTTCGGCATTGCCTTGTTCCGGCGCGATGGCCGGCGCCTGGTGTTGACGGAGAAGGGCAGGGCCTTTGCCGATGCCGTCGGTGTCGCCTTTGGCATTCTGACGCGGGCTTCGGGCGCGCTCACGACGGACGATCGGCGCACTATTCGTCTTGGCGTCCCCTCCGCTTTCGCTATCTGGTGGCTGATGCCGCGCGTCGCCGATCTGCAGGCCTCCCTTCCCGATATCGATATAGACATTATCCCCATGACGACAGTCGAGCCCCTGGCGCGCCATCCCGGTCTCGACGCGGTGATCATGGGCGGCGAATATCGGCCGGCGTCGGACATCACCGCCATTCGTTTCCTGGAGGATGAATTCGGCCCGGTCGCGACCCCTGACCTTGCGATACGCCTGGGCCTTGTCACCGGCGTGGAGGCCCTTGCCGGCGCTGTCGCCCTGACCAGCCGTTCGGCGCCGCGTCTTTGGGACGATTGGTTTGCCGAAAGCGGCCGGGCGCCCATCCGCTTCGCGCGAAATCGTGAGTTCGAAGACCTGCTTTTGGCGATCGGCGCCGCCCGCTCCGGTGTCGGCGTTGCCATCGCCCCACGCACGGCCGTCGGCGAAGACATCGAACGCGGCACATTGACGGCACCCTATGGCTTCATCCGCAGACCGGCGGGATACAGCCTCAGCGTCCGCAGCGGCGATGCGAAAGATGCGGCGCTTGTGGGATTGGTGGAATGGCTGGTGCGGGCGGGGTCAGTCCGTGCGTGACGATCCCGGCGAGACCTAAGAATACCGGCAAACGAGCATGGCAGATTTTCTGCCCTATCGTTCATTCGAATGTCCATCGACAGTCTGCGGTTCTCCGTGAGAGATCGAAGCATGACAGACCATTGCCAGGAGCGCATGATGGACCAACCTTCCTCTCTTTCCCGTATCGACTGGGTTGGCCGGAGCTGCCGGCTGCTTGCGGCCACGGCAGCGGAATTCCGTGAGACCCGACCCTTTGCCGGCCTGACGATCGGCACCGGCATTCATCTCGAGCCGAAGACGGTAGCGTTGTTGATGACATTGCGCGCCGGCGGCGCCCACCTTGTCTGCACCGGCAATCTCAACAGCACCCAGCCGGAAACCGTAGACTATCTGCGTGCGCAGGGCGTGACAGTCTTTGCCACCCAGACCACCGACGCCGATGAGCATGGTGCCAGCCTCGACGCCATCGTGGCGGAGAAACCGGACCTGCTGCTCGACAATGGCGGCGATCTCTTCGCGCGCGCCGCCGAGCGCCCCTATGCGAACCTCTTAGGGGGCACTGAGGAGACGACATCGGGCCGCACCCGATTGCTGCCGATGCGCGACAAGCTGGCCATGCCGATCCTCGTCATCAATGACAGCCCGATCAAGCAATTTGCCGAAAACAAGCATGGCGTCGGCCAGAGCTTGTTCGAGAGCTATCTGCGCTTCACCAACCGTTCGACCAATGGCAAGCGCGTCACCGTCTTCGGCTACGGCGCATGCGGCAAGGGAACGGCTGCCTGCTTCCGCAACGCTTTTTCCGCTGTCAGCGTGGTCGATATCGATCCGGTGACAACGCTGGAAGCGCATCTCGATGGCTTTGTCACGCCGCTGCGTGAGGAGGCGATCCGCTCCGCCGATATCCTGATCACCGTCACAGGCTATCCCGCGATCATAACCGCAGCCGATCTATCGCTGATCAAGGATGGCGCGATCCTGATGAACGGCGGTCATTTCCCGCATGAGATCGATGTCGAAGCCTTCCGGGACAGTCCGGATGTCGCCGGCGTCGATCGCTACGAGGCCGAGCATATCGAGACCATCCGCATGCGGGATGGACGGGCTTTCCACATCCTCGGCGCCGGCCACATGGCCAACCTCGCCGGCCCGCGTCCCCTCGGCAATACTGTCGAATCCATGGATCTCGGCTTCGCGCTGCAAGCCCGCTGCCTGGAACGCGTGGCAAAGGGCGGACTTGGCAAGGAAGCCTGTGTGATGCCCGTGCCCGCGGATATCGACGCCATGGTGGCGTCGGCCTTTCTCGATTTGGCGCGGTAGTGGTGCCCTATCGCTCCCAATAGGGCACCGGCCCATAAAGTTCCGCTAGGAAGTCGATGAAGACCCGCACCTTAGCCGGCAGGAACTGGCGGCTGGGATAGACGGCCGAGAGCGTGACATTGTGCGAGCCCTCATACGCGGGCAGTACCTGTACGAGGCGGCCGTCCTTCAGTTCGGGGCCGATATCCCAGGTGGAGCGCAACGCGATGCCGAGGCCGGCAATGACGGCCTCGCGGATGACCTCGCTGGAATTGGTGATCAGCCTGCCCTCCGGCCGGAAGGTCAGGGCGCCCTTCGGCCCATCCAGCCGCCATGGATCGTGATTGTGCGCCGGCAGGCATATGTGGCGGCGCAGGTCGTCGATATTCTCGGGCATGCCATGCGCGGCGACATAGGCGGGCGAGGCGCAGAGCAGGCGGCGCACCGGCGCCAGGCGCCGGGCAACGAGACTGGAATCGGTGAGCTCGGCAATGCGGATGGCAAGATCGTAGCCACCGCCGACGATATCGGTGAATTCGTCGGTCAGGATGAGGTTGATCGCCAGATCCGGATGCGCCTGCATGAAGGTTTTCAGATGCGGGGCGATATGCAGACGGCCGAAGGAGGTGGGGGCGGAAATCTTCAGCGTGCCCTGCATCTGCGCCGAGCGGCCGCCAATATAGGCTTCGGCCTCCTCCAGCCCCGCAAGGATGGCGAGCACCCGGTCGTAAAAGCCCTGGCCTGCCTCCGTCAGCGAAATCTGCCGCGTCGTGCGCTGCAAAAGCCGTGTGCCGAGCCTGTCCTCCAGCCGCTTGATGCGCTTGGAAATGACGGCGGGCGAGAAGCCGAGCGCGCGGCCGGCGAGCGACATGCTGCCCGTCGCAACGACGCTGGCGAAGATTTCGAGATCCCCGAGATTGGTCATGGCACAACTTGTTCCTATTTTGGCATAAATGCTTATCATTTACGCCGATTTCGGGAAAGTGATAACCGTGATATGGCGTTAGAAAGAGGCTGTATCCCGATTTGGATGCAGGAGGAGAACGCCATGGCCGAGGCCATTTCATTTCTGGCGCCGCGTGCGGATGTCCTGGCTCGCCGCAACGAGATCGTCGCCGATCTTGCCGATCTTCTTGCCCCGGAATGCCTGATTCACGAGCCGCGCGAGCTGATGCCCTTCGAGACGGACGCTTTTGTCTCCTATCGCCGTATGCCGCTTGCCGTCGCCCTGCCGCGCTCGACGGCGGAGGTCGCCGCAGTGATGAAATACTGTCACCGCTACGGCATTCCCGTCGTGCCGCGCGGTGCCGGCACATCGCTGTCCGGCGGTGCCATTCCGCAGGAAGATGCCGTCGTGCTCGGTCTTTCGAAAATGAACCGCATTCTCGACGTGGATTTCGCTAATCGCTCGGCGACGGTGCAGGCTGGCGTCACCAATCTGAATATTTCCGAAAACGTCTCGGCCGACGGTTTCTTCTACGCGCCCGATCCAAGCTCGCAGCTTGCCTGCACCATCGGCGGTAATATCGGCATGAACTCTGGCGGCGCACACTGCCTGAAATACGGTGTCACCACCAACAATCTGCTCGGCGTCAAGCTGGTGCTGACTGACGGCACGGTGATCGATCTTGGCGGCAAGGCGCTGGATGCGGCGGGCTATGACCTGCTCGGTCTGGTCTGCGGCTCGGAAGGCCAGCTCGGCATCGTCACGGAAGCGACGGTGCGGCTGATCGCCAAGCCGGAAGGCGCGCGGCCGGTGCTATTCGGCTTCGATACCTCGGAGCAGGCGGGCGCCTGCGTGGCCGATGTCATCGCCGCCGGCATCGTTCCGGTCGCTATCGAATTCATGGACAAGCAGGCGATCGAGATCTGCGAGGCCTTTGCCCATGCCGGCTATCCGCTCGACGTCGGCGCGCTGTTGATCGTCGAGGTCGAGGGCTCGGAAGCCGAGATGGACGACATGCTGAAAAGCATCGTCGACATCGCCCGCGCCCACAAGGTCAAGACGGTGCGCGAATGTCAGTCGGCAACGGAGGCTGCACTGATCTGGAAGGGCCGTAAATCGGCTTTCGGCGCCACCGGCCGCATCGCCGACTATATCTGCATGGATGGCACCGTGCCGCTCAGCCAGCTCTCTTACGTTCTGCAGAAGACCACAGAGATTATCGACCATTACGGCCTGCGTGTCGCCAATGTCTTCCATGCCGGCGATGGCAACATGCATCCGCTGATCCTGTTCAATGCCAACGACCCCGAAGACGCCGCCAAGGCCGAAGCGGCAGGCAACGATATCCTCCGGCTCTGTGTCGACGCCGGCGGCTGCCTGACGGGCGAACATGGCGTTGGTATCGAGAAGCGTGATCTGATGCGGCACCAATATGCAGAGGTTGATCTGGCACAGATGATGTCGGTGCGCGCCGCCTTCGATCCTGGCTGGATCCTGAACCCCTCCAAGGTCTTCCCGCTGGACGGGCGTAACGCAGCATGAGCGACTTTCTGCCGAAGACGGAAGACGAGGCCGCAGCTATCATTCGTGACCATGCAACCCGGGGTGCGGCTCTTGCGGTCATCGGCGGCAACACACGCTCCGGCTTCGGCAATGCCGTCGCCACTGACGCGGCATTATGTTCGCAGGGACTTACCGGCATCGTCGCCTATAATCCGGGCGAGATGGTGATGACCGTACGGGCGGGAACGCCCGTTGCCGAAGTCGAGGCAGCGCTTGCCGAGAGCGGCCAAATGATGGCCTTCGAGCCGATGGATCACCGGCCATTGATGGCGACCGAGGGCGAGCCGACGATCGGCGGCGTCTTTGCCGCCAATGTCTCCGGTTCTCGCCGTTTCATCAGCGGTGCTGCGCGCGACAGCCTGCTCGGCGTCCGTTTCGTCAATGGCAAGGGTGAGATCGTCAAGGCCGGCGGGCGAGTGATGAAGAACGTCACCGGCCTCGATCTGGTCAAGCTGATGGCCGGTTCGCACGGCACACTCGGGCTTTTGACCGAGGTGACCTTCCGCGTGCCGCCGCGACCGAAGACCGAGGAGACGATCGTCGTTTCCGGCCTCAACGATGCCGAGGCGGCAAATGCCATGGCTGCGGTCATGGCACTGCCGCTCGACATATCGGGCGCCGCGCATCTGCCGCTGACCGTCCGCTGGACCTTTCTCGACGGCAAGCTGCCGGAAGGTGAGGCGACCGTGCTGCGCATCGAGGGCCTGGCCGGCTCGGTTTCGGTTAGGGCCGAAAAACTGGCCGCCGCCATGGGGCGGCTCGGCCCGGTGACGCGGCTTGCCGAGGCGGACAGCCGCAGGCTCTGGCGCGAGATCCGCGATGTAAAACCTTATGCAGACGGCACGATGCGCCCTGTCTGGCGCGTTTCCGTCGCCCCGAGCATCGGCCATCAGCTCGTCGCAGCCCTTCGCCTCGATGCCGGCGTCGATGCCTATTACGACTGGCAGGGTGGTCTCGTCTGGATGCGAATGGAATCGGAGCCCGAAGGCGATCTCGTCCGCCGGTATATCCACGCCCTCGGCGGCGGCCACGCCACCTTGCTGCGCGCCACGCCGGCCGCTCGTGCGACGACACCGGCTTTCCAGCCACAGCCGGAGGCCGTGGCGCTGTTGTCGGCGCGCGTGAAGGAAAAGTTCGATCCGGCCGGGATCTTTAATCCGGGGAAGATGGCGTGATGGGGAAAACTGCCTGATGCAAACCAATTTCACCCTTGCCCAGCTTGCCGATCCGCATGTCGCCGAATCCGAGGCGATCCTGCGCAAATGCGTGCATTGCGGCTTCTGCACCGCCACCTGTCCGACCTATGTGACGCTTGGCAACGAGCTCGACAGCCCGCGCGGCCGCATCTATCTGATCAAGGATATGCTGGAAAACGGCCGGGCGGCCGACGCCGAAGTGGTGACGCATATCGACCGCTGTCTGTCCTGCCTTGCTTGCGTCACCACCTGTCCCTCCGGCGTCGACTACATGCATCTGATCGACCACGCCCGCGCCCATATTGAGGAAACCTATAAGCGGCCTTTGCTCGAGCGCCTGACGCGCAACATGCTGGCGGCGGTGCTGCCCTATCCCGGCCGTTTCCGTCTGGCGCTCAACCTTGCGCGCCTGGCCCGGCCGTTCAAGGGTCTGATGAGACGCATTCCGGCCCTGAAACCCTTTGCTGCCATGCTCGATCTCGCGCCGCGATCCATCCCGGCGCCGTCACCATTTGCCAAGCCCGGGCGGCATCAGCCGCAGGCGGAACGGCGCGGGCGGGTGGCGATCCTGACGGGCTGCGCCCAGCCGGTGCTCGATCCTGCCATCAACGAGGCGACCATCCGGCTCCTGACCCGCCTCGGCGTCGAAGTGGTGGTACCGCAGGGCGAGAGTTGCTGCGGCTCGCTGGTGCATCATATGGGCCGCGAGGAGCAGGCGCTGGCGAGCGTGCGCGCCAATGTCGATGTCTGGATGCGCGAGGTCGAGGCCGGTGGGCTCGATGCCATCATCGTGACGACCTCCGGCTGCGGCACGACGATCAAGGATTATGGCCACAAGCTCCGCCTCGATCCGGCCTATGCGGACAAGGCCGCAAAGATCTCGGCGCTTGCCAAGGATATCACCGAATATCTGTCGGGTCTCGACCTGCCGACGCACATGCCGCGCGGCATCACCGTCGCCTATCATTCCGCCTGCTCGCTACAGCATGGCCAGAAGATCACCATGGCGCCGAAACTGCTGTTGAAGACGGCGGGCTTCACCGTGCGCGAGCCGGCGGAAGGGCATCTCTGCTGCGGCTCGGCCGGCACCTACAACATCATGCAGTCGGAAATCTCCGCCGAGCTGAAGGCGCGCAAGGTCAAAAATCTCGAGGCGACGAAGGCCGATGTCATCGCCACCGGCAATATCGGATGCATCACGCAGATCGCGACGGGAACGGGCATACCGATCCTGCACACGGTCGAATTGCTGGACTGGGCCTATGGCGGAGAGATGCCAGCAAAACTGAAGGGCCTAGAGCCGGTCGCCGCCTAAAATATCTAGTGCGACGAAGACGGCCGGTGTGATTGCCATTCCATCTCGAAGATATCGGCGCCGATGGCGGTCAGACTGATGCGATCTTGCCCCTCTTCGAAGAAGGTGCCGTCGAGCAGGCCGGCGACACCGTCATAGAATGAGCCTTCTACCAGGCTGGTGATGCTGGCCGTCTTGTATTTCTGCCCGGAAAAATCGGTGACAGACATGCATTGCCGACGTCCATCGGCGAACACGTCGATCAGCCGGGGAACGACGCCCGCGTCGTCGACCTCGTAATAGATCATGACCGGTTCATCGTTTTCCGGATGGATCCAGTCGCATCGGTAGTAGGAAAAGCTCATGCGCCATTGCTTAGCACAGGAACCCCCAGGCGGGAATCGCTTTGGGGGTCCGGCAGGGCGCGTGGTTAAATTTTCTAGAAATTGAACGACACACCGAAATTGATGGCGTTGGTGAAGACCTTGGTCTTCAGCGTATCGCCGCTGTCGATCGAGACATTGTCGACGAAATTGTAGTTGCCCTTATATTCGACAAAGGTCGCCCAGTGCTGGCTGATCTGGTAGCTGACGCCGGCCTGTGCCTGCAGGGACGCGCCGCCGAACTGGTAATCGAAGGTCCGGCCAGAGGCGCGGGTGACTTCGACATGCGGCACGTTGATGCCGGCGCCGAGGCCGACATAGGGCGTCCATTTGCGGCTCGGATCCTGGAAACGGTAGAGCGCGTTCAGCGTCAGCATGTTCAGGCCGTCGGTGAACTCGAAATGCGACCAGCCGGGCGTATTGCCGAGATTGCCGTAGACCTTGGCATGGGTGTAATCCAGCGAGATACCCCAATTCGACTTGTTGAAATCGTCGAGCCAGAAGATGCCTCGAAAGCCGAAATAGGGCGGCATCTTGAAGGATTTTCCCGACCAGTCGGGATCGAAATTGGCACCGTCCGACGTCTTGACGTTGCTGCCGGTCGCGCCCTGGATACCGCCATAGGCTGAAAACTGCATTTCCGCCGAAGCGGAGTTGGCGGCGAAGACAAAAGCTGAAAGCGCAAGCGCGGCAACAGCCGGCTGTTTGATGCGGAATGCACGACGCATATGAAGCCCCCGGATGTGGATGCCGCCATCTAAGCGTGCTTCTGTGACAGTTCTATTGTGGCGCGCTGTGGCTTGCGTCGGCTTAGGCGCGAAAACTGACATCAAACTGAAAGGAAACGGCCGCTTCGCCACCCTCTCGGGAGATAAGTTTGAGGATGTTACACCTGCGCAACAGTAGGATGGCCGCACTGGTATGCGACCACTCCTTCGCTAAATTACCCGCCGAACATCGTCCGCAGAATGTCGACGCCACGATCCTCATAGCTGACTTCGCCCTGCTTGTTGCCGGGGCCGACGACGATGACCTTGGTGCCGATGGGGACGCGATCATAGAGATCGGTGACGTCCTTGTTCATCATGCGAATGCAGCCGGACGACATGTTGAGCCCGATGCTCCAGGGCTGGTTGGTGCCATGGATACGGAATGCGGTGTCGCTGCCGCCGCGATAGAGATACATGGCGCGGGCGCCGAGCGGATTATCCTCGCCGCCTTCCTGATAGGCCGGCAACTTATGGCCCTTCTTGGCCTCGCGAGCGATCATTTCCGGCGGCGGCGTCCAGCCAGGCCATTCCGCCTTGCGGCCGACCTTGACGACCCCCGACCATCCGAAGCCGTCACGACCGACACCAATGCCGTAGCGCCGCGCCCGGTTGTCGCCCTCGACGAGATAGAGAAATTTGTTGTTGGTATCGACGATGACCGTTCCCGGTGCCTCATTGGTCCTCAGCCGCACCATTCGCCGCTGGAACTGCGGCTTGACCTGCCCCTGCGGCGCGGTCGATACGCGGATCACGTTGCTGGGCAGTGCCTGTGCGACATGGGGTGCAGAGGCTGTGAAGGCTGCGGCATCCGACGCTGCCGCGAGACACGACACGGCGATGCCCGCCGCCGCCACGACCGGTAGTATTGATTTCATCCGTGATTCCCCTCTCCGTTTACCAGTCAAGAAACTAGCGAAACGCGGGAGAGGATCAAGATCAAATTGCGTATGATAAAGACCACGCCGCTGGAGCGGCTGCCTATTCTGACGAGGGAGAGGTTATCGTTGGGATGCTATAGTGCTCAATAATGGAAGATATCTTTGCTGTGGACGCCAAGACCTATCTCGCCCGCCAAGGACGAGATCAACTCCGCATTTGCAGCAATCTCTATGCCCATCACATGACGATAACCCGAGTCCCGACCTTCACCCGGTTGTAGAGATCGATGACATCTTCATTGCGCAGGCGGATGCAGCCGGAGGATACGGCGCTGCCGATGCTCCAAGGGGCATTGGTGCCGTGGATGCGGTAGAGGGTCGAGCCGAGATACATGGCGCGGGCGCCGAGCGGATTGGCTTCGCCGCCATCCATGCGCGCCGGCAGATAGTGACCCTTGGCGGCTTCGCGCGCCACCATTTCGCGCGGCGGCGTCCAGTCCGGCCATTCCTGCTTGCGGGTAACTGTGTGGGCGCCGGCCCATTCGAAACCGGGCTTGCCGACGCCGACGCCATAGCGCCGCGCCTGGCCGCCATCCATCACCAGGTAGAGGAAGCGATTGTTGGTGTCGATGACGATGGTGCCCGGCTTTTCCTTGGTCTGGTAATCGACCACCTGCGGCAGGAATTGCGGATCGAGCTGGCCACGGATTGCCGGATATTGCGGCCTAACGACGGCCACCTGCTGGACGGCGGGGCGTGCGAACAGGCCGCGCGGCTGGATCGCGCGCTGCGCCTGCGGATTGGCCATCTGCCGCGCCGCCGGGCGAACCGGATAGACGGCCGGCTGCACATTGCCGCCGCCGAGCTGCATCACCCAGGGGGCGGTGAGGTCAGGGCTGACGATGACGGGCGGGCGCGACTGGTAGCGATCATCGGCGAAAGCGCTGGAGGCCAACAGGCTCAAGGCGCCCGCGGCAAATAAAATGCATTGTCTCATCATCGGACAAACTCTCTACAAATGGGCCGAGGATGGGCGTAATTGCGCCCGGTCCCGAATATGGTGACATTTGCGCGCCAGCGAATGGTAAATGGCTGTTCATTAAAATGCCGCGAAACCGATAAACCTTTTGTCAGGGTTACGACTTGGTTTGGAAAGACGGTTTGCAAATGGTAAACCCTGAATCGAGATGATTTGCCTTCGAATCGTCCTTTCGATCTTAAGTATTTGATTGGCCTGATCTTATCCGATAGCTGTTTGGCTGTTTTCGCGATCACGCTCTGACATAGGGGACGAAGCACGACTATGGCCGGAACGGGCATCATCACCGGTGAGGACGGCAAGGACCGCTGCGCCTGGCACGGCAATCTGCCGGAATATCAGCGCTATCACGATCAGGAATGGGGCAGGCCCGTCATCGACGATATCAGGCTGTTCGAGAAGATCTGCCTGGAGGGCTTTCAGTCGGGCCTTTCCTGGCTGACGATCCTGCGCAAGCGCGAGAATTTCCGCGCCGCCTTCGCCGGTTTCGATTTCGACAAGGTGGCGACGTTCGGCGATGCCGATATCGAGCGCTGCGTGGCCGATGCCGGCATCATCCGCCATCGCGGCAAGATCGTCTCGACCATCAACAATGCCCGCCGCGCCATCGAGTTGCGCGCCGAATTCGGCTCGCTCGCCCGCTATTTCTGGGGTTTCGAACCGACGGCTGCGGAGCGTCCCGCCTTGGTCGACTATGCGACCATCGCCGCCAATCCGACGACGCCGGTCTCCGTGCGTATCTCCAAGGATCTGAAGAAGCGCGGCTGGACCTTCGTCGGCCCGACCACGGTCTATGCCTTCATGCAGGCCATGGGCCTTGTCAACGATCACATCGAGGGCTGCTATTGCCGGAAAGAGGTGGAGGCGATGCGCAGCGCATTGGTGCGGCCATGAGACGCCTGGTTCTTGCCTTCTCCCTGCTCGCCTTCTCCCTGCCGGTCGGGCATGTGGCCCATGCACAGGCTAGCCAGAGCGGCAACAGCACGAACGGTGACGAGCAGCAGCTCCAGCTACCGCAGCTCGATCGTGGCGAGACGGTGGAAAAGCTTGGCTTCCCCGCCGTGCTGGAGAAGCTCACCGGCTGGACGAAATTCGGCAAGGGCAAGGTCTATACGCTGCCGCTGAAGAAGGGCCAGCACGTCCGCGTTACCTTCAGCTCGAAGAGCAAATACGCCTTCATGGCGATCTTCGATCTCTCCTCGAATGATGACGAATCCTTCTTCGGCACCGACGAAGACGGCATGACCGCCGACGTCACCGTCAATGAAGATACGACATGGCTGATCAAGCCCTATTACTCCCGAGTCACCCGCCGTCGCGGCCTCGGCGCACCCTATGAGATCCTCATCGATCCCAATCCGCCCGCCACGCAGCAGCAGGACAAGCCCGTCGACCAAGGGCCGATGCTGTTCCCGCCGAGATCAAAGCAGGGACAGTGAAGCTTTCAGGTTAATCCCTCGATGATGCCGTGCAGCTCCCCAAGATATCCGATCTTGTGGAAGCGCGGCGCCTGCGTCGGTTCCTCGACATGTTCGAAGATCCAGGTGAGCTCATGCGGAATGAAGACGCCGTAGCTGCCGGCGGCAAGCGCGGGCACGATGTCGGATTTGAGCGAATTGCCGACCATCATCGCCCGTTCCGGCCCGTCGCCGACCTTGGAGAAGATGCGGCGATAGGTGGAGGCGTTCTTGTCGGAGACGATTTCGACGGCGTCGAAGAGATCGCCGAGGCCGGATTGCGCAAGCTTGCGCTCCTGGTCGAACAGATCGCCCTTGGTGATCAGCACCAGCAGATAGTTGCCTGAAAGAGTTTCCAGTGTCCCTCGGACATCGGGAAGCGTTTCGACGGGATGGGAAAGCAGATCGCGGCCGATATCGAGGATTTGCGCGATCACCGTTGCCGGCACCTCGCCCTTGGTGATCTCGATCGCCGTCTCGATCATCGAAAGCGTGAAGCCTTTGATGCCGAAGCCATAGTGGTTCAGATTGCGCTTTTCGGCTTCCAGCAGTTTTTGGGAAATGTTCTCGCTCTCGGCATGGTCGGCGAGCAGCTCGGTGAACTGCCGTTCGGTGAGCCGGTAGAATTGTTCATTCTGCCAGAGCGTGTCGTCGGCGTCGAAGCCGATGGTGGTCAGCGGGCGTTGCGGCATAGGCCTGTCCGTCCTTGCGGATTGGATGAAGGCGGGATTCTATCGCGCGCTGATAGGGAGGCAAGAGCAAAGCTGAGGTAACCGCATTGTGATCGGCGCCGGGTCTCGCGTTGAAATCGGATTCCGGTGCATTATGTCGATATCGTCCAGGTAGCGGCGTGACCGCCCCTCGACGATCATCTCCGGACCTCCCCAAGACAGCACGGATGAGTGGCTGTCATGCCGAGGCCAATAGCCAAGAGATCAGGATTCACCGGCCGGAAGCCGCCTTCCGGCGGACCACAAGGGAATTTTCTCAGATGCGTTATAACCAGCTCGGCAATACCGGTCTATTCGTCTCCGAACTCTGCCTCGGCACCATGACCTTCGGCGAAGCCAATCCCAACAGCAACTGGGGCGCCATCGCCGATGTCGACCAGGCACTGGCCGACAAGATCGTTGAAAACTCGCTCGCCGCCGGTGTCAACTTCATCGACACCGCCGACGTCTATTCCTTCGGCAATTCGGAAAAGCTGCTCGGCCAGGCGCTGAAAAATGTCGGCGTGCAGCGGAAGGACGTCGTCATCGCCACCAAGGTCTATGGCGTCATGGGCGACAAGCCCAACGATCGCGGCGCCTCGCGCGGCCATATCATGGATTCGGTCCAGGCCAGCCTCGAGCGGCTGCAGACCGACCATATCGACCTCTACCAGATCCATGCCACGGATACGGTCACGCCGATCGATGAGACCCTGCGCGCGCTCGACGATCTCGTCTCGCGCGGGCTGGTGCGCTATGTCGGCGTGTCCAACTGGCAGGCCTGGCGCATTGCCAAGGCGCTCGGCATTTCCGAACGCCGCGGCTTTGCCCGCTTCGAGACGGTGCAGGCCTACTACTCCATCGCCGGCCGTGATCTCGAGCGTGAGATCGTGCCGCTGATGGCGGAGGAAAAGCTTGGTCTTATGGTCTGGTCACCGCTTGCCGGCGGTCTCCTCTCCGGCAAGTTCGGCCCTGGTGCTGCGGGTAATGGCGAAGGCCGCCGCGCCAGTTTCGATTTCCCGCCGGTCGACAAGGATCGCGCCTGGGCCTGCGTCGCCGCCATGCGCGAAGTGGCCGAGAAACACGGCGCCAGCGTCGCCACCGTGGCGCTCGCCTGGATCCTGGCAAAACCCTTCGTTACCAGCATCATCATCGGCGCCAAGCGTCTGGATCAGCTCGACCAGAACCTCGCCGCCGTCAAGCTGAAGCTCGACGCCGAGGATATCGCCAAGCTGGACGAAGTCAGCGCGCTTGCTGCGGAATATCCCGGCTGGATGCTCGCCCGCCAGGGAGCTGCGCGCATTCCGCAGCCTTTCGAACCGAAGGCTTGATTTATGCAGAAACCGAGCCGCCGTCTGCCTGACGGCGGCTCGGCTGTCGTCAAAACTCGATGACAATCTTGCCGAAGGCACCGCGATCGAGATGGTCGAAGGCGGCGGGAACCTCGGAGAAGGCGTAGCGATGATCGATAACCGGCTTCAGGCCGATACGGTCGACAGCGCGGACGAAATCCTCCAGCGCACGCCGATGGCCGACGGAGATGCCCTGAATGATCGGAGATTTCAGCAATACCGGTCCAGCGGGTCCCGATAGGTCAAATCCTTCAAGCACGCCGATAACCGAGATCCGACCATGCACGGCCACTGCTTTCAGCGATTGGCCGAGATGTGACCCGCCGGCGATTTCGAAGATATGGTCGATGCCGCGATCATTGGTGAGGCGATAGACCGCCTCCACCCAATCCTCGGCGTTGCGATCGATGCCATGGCGGGCGCCGAGCGCCTTTGCCCGCGCCAGCTTTTCGGGGCCGGAGGAGGTCACGAAGACCTCGGCACCTTGCGCCGTCGCGATCTGCAACCCGAACATCGATACCCCGCCGGTTCCCTGCACCAGCACGGTGTCGCCCGGCTTGATCTTGCCGCGTTCCACCAGTGCGAACCAGGCCGTCAGGCCGGCGCAGGGCAAGGTGCTGGCCTCGCCGTCGTCGATGCTTGTCGGCGCGGCGACGAACCAATCTTCGGGAAAGGCGACATATTCGGCAAGCACACCGGGGTAAAAGCCGCCTAGCGTCTGATAGGGCAGATTGCGTGCATCACCGGGCGGCTTGTCGTCTATCCAGCCGGGGTGGAAGGTGGAGATAACCCGGTCGCCGGGTGCAAACCGCGTTACCCCTTCGCCAACCGCTTCCACGATGCCTGCCATGTCGGAAGCGGGCACAAAGGGGAACTGGATGGGCAGTCCCATGCCGCTTTCCCGCATCAGCTTGTCGCGATAGTTCAGCGAAACCGCCTTGGTCTGCACAAGAACTTCGCCGCGGGCGGGCGAGGGGACTTCGGTCTCGGTGAGGCTGAGAGGGGCATTGACGCCGAAGGTGTCCAGTGTCCAGCGTCGCATGGTCTTCGTCATAATGATCTCCTGCGAGAAATTGAAAGTACGGAGACCACTATATCGTTGCGCTGAGGTCGCCAGTGGCGATATGATTTCCACTGACTGGTTCCTCTTTGGAAACAATAGCGATGAATGACATGCTCAACGGCATTCCGGAATTCGTGGAGGCGGTGGAAGCAGGCGGCTTTTCAGCGGCAGCGGCCCGCATGAACCTGTCACGCTCGGCGATCGGCAAGACCATCGCCAAGCTCGAGAGACGCCTGAGCGTCCGGCTCTTTCACCGCACCACCCGCACGCAAAGCCTGACGGACGAGGGCCAGGTCTTCTACGAGCGCTGCCGCCGGGCGCTGGACGAGATACAGTCGGGCGAGGCGATGCTGGAATCCGGCAAGCGTGAGGTGGCGGGACGTCTGCGCATCTCGATGCCGGTGCTCTTTGGCCGCCGCTGTATCGCGCCGTTGCTGATGGAGCTTGCCCGCGCCCATCCGAACCTCGAACTCGATCTTTCCTTCAGCGACCGTGTTGTCGATCTCTTGGATGAGGGCTTCGATCTCGCCATCCGCAACGGTCCGCTGCGGGATAGTGCCGGGCTGGCGACGCGCAGAGTGGCGCGGCACCGCATGGTGGTCTGCGCATCGCCCGCCTATCTCGCAAAGCGTGGGACACCGCAGGCGATCGCGGATCTTGAGGACCATGATCTCATCGCCTATGCCCGCGCAGGCGAGGTAAAGATCTGGACCTTCCCGCAGGCCGATGGCGTCGACATCGAATATATGCCGAAGACGCGATTGCGGTTCGACGATCTCGAAGTGATGGCCGATGCCGCCGCCGCTGGGATGGGAGCCGCGTTGCTACCCTGCTGGCTGATACGAGGTCAGGTGCTCGCCGGCAATCTTGCCCCCGTGCTGACGGATATGTCCGGCCTGACCTTCCACGCCTATGCCGTCTGGCCGCAGACGCCGCACCTGCCGCTCAAGACCCGCGCGGTCATCGATCTGCTCGCGGCCCGGCTGCCGCAGGTCATGGAGTGACGGAAGGCGGCGGTATTTGTTGTCGCGGCAGACGGGCGCCGTCGGCAAAGACCCGGTTCCAGACCAGGATTTGCACCGATTTCCGGAGCCCGGCTGACCAGAACGGATCCTCTTTCACCAGCCGGTCGACCTCTGCGGCATCATTCGCCTCGACAAGCCACAGGCCGCCTGCAAACGCATCGCCCGGCCGGCTGAGTGGCCCTGCCGTCTTGATGCGGGCCGCATTCGCCTGCAGGAAGTCGAAATGACGTTCCAGATATTTCTGCCGTATCTCGGCGGCGTGTTGCCGATCGTCTTCAAACAAAACAGCGAATAGCGTCATTGTAGCCTCCTTGCTGGACCTTCGGAGCCTATGACTGCAATAATGTGATTGCATGCGGTAAGTTCGCCGAAGAAGGCTGCAAAAATGCACGATATCGACTGGAATGATCTGCGTTATGTCCTCGCCGTGGCGCGGGGTGGCTCCTTTGCGGCGGCGAGCCGGGAGATCAAGACGGATGCGACGACGGTCGGCCGGCGGTTGCGGATATTGGAGGAAAGGCTCGGTGCCGCGCTCTTTCAGCGCGATGCGGGCGGCGTGATGACGCCGACACCGGCAGGTGAGATCGCCGTGGCTCGGGCCGAGGCCGTTGAGGCGGAGGTCATGGCGCTCTCAGGGGCGCTGGAGGCGGCGGATATCACGGCGCTCGGCAAAGTGCGCCTGACGGCGCCGCCTTCCTTCATCTGCCGCCTGTTGATCCCGGCTACGGCCGAGCTTCTGTCAAAGCATTCCGGCCTGCAACTGGAACTCATCGGCGATGCCCGCAACTTCAACCTGACCCGCCGTGAGGCGGATATGGCGATCCGCCTTGCCAGGCCCGCTGACTTGGCCAACAGCAAGGTCGTGGCGCGGCGGATCGCGAGCCTTGACTACGCAATCTACGTCGCGGCCGGGAAACAGGACGATGCGGAAAAGCTGCCATGGCTGGTCTATGAGGAGGGGATGACGCATTTGCCGCATGCCCGCTGGATTGCCGCGCAGGCAGAAAAATCGGGCGCTGCCGCTCTCGCCGTAAACGACGCGGAAGCCCTGCTTCAGGCCGCCGTCGCTGGATTGGGCCGAGCGTTATTGCCCACAATTCTGGTCGAGCGCGTCGAGGGACTTTATCGCGTCGAAACCGACGACAAGAGCTTGCCGGTGCGGGAAGTATGGCTGCTGACTCATGCCGAACTTCGCAATGCCGTCAGGATCAGGGCGGTTGCCGGATGGCTGGATCGGGTGTTTCACCGCCCGAAACCCGACGAGATCTAGGCGCGACGAGAGGCGGCCGAAATGCCGCCCCTCGTTCTGTTTCAATCCGGCTTATTTGCCGTGCTTCTTCAGCCAGGCGTTCATGCCTTTGATTTCGGCCTCCTGCGCCTTTATGACGTTTTCCGCCAGTTTGCGCAGTTCCGGATCCTTGCCGTATTTGAGCTCGATCTTGGCCATGTCGATGGCGCCCTGATGATGTGGGATCATGCTTCGGGCGAAATCCGCGTCGGCATCGCCGCTATAGGTGATCATCATGTTGCTGTGCATCTTGCCCATGGCATCGTTGAACGCCTTGCTGGACGCGCCCTGGTCGCCCATCGGCTTGCTCATATCCATGCTTTTCATGTCTTCGGCGATGGCGGGGATAGAGAAGGTGAGCGCGAGAGCGCCGGCAAGGATGATGGATTTGGAAATAGACATGTGAGTTCCTTCCGTTTCGGAACGGTCTCTGAATTTCTGGCGAAGGGTCGCTTCGCAAGTGGGATGAAGTCAGATGCGTATCAGGCGAAGCGGGGAGGCGGCGCTGTCGGCGCGGGGCGGGAGTCGGCAAGCCGTTGACCATGCGTGGGTGCCGGGTAGGAGAATGCCAGCACACGGCCGTCATCCAGCGTCAGCGAAGGCGCAACGGCAAGACAGGCGGCGCAGGACGGCACATGCGCCATGCCGCCGGCACAGGGGTTGTCCGGTTTCTTGTCCGCATGCTGGGACTTCGCGCCGTGATCCGTGGCCATGCCAGGCATGGCGTTATGCACACTCACGCTGGAAGCGGCCGGCATCGCCATCTCGGCATCGCAAATCGGACAGGCCGCCAGTGCGGGCATGGTACCGTAGATCAGCCAGGCAATCAGCATTGTCAGAGTGGCGAAGAAGCGCATGGGCAAACCCTAAGTGCATACCCGTGAAAGGCAAGTGCAAATTGCACTGAGCCAATCTTGGCGCGGTATCAAGGCCGTAATTTGACCTCTTCCAGGATTTCGACAGGGGGAAATCCGATGCAATCGGCAATGTCAAACGTCACGGCAAATCGTGCCGGTGTTTCGGCTGCCCATTTGAGCGCCGCCGTCGCCGCCTCCTTCGGAATACTCATGGCGATCGTGCAATGCGGTTGCCAATGGCCGGGACGATAATGCTCATGACACAGCATCGGATCGATCTCCCGATGAATAGCCTCGTGCATGCGGCGCAAGGCGCTGTCATCGACCGGGCGTGCCCAGAGCACCAGCGTCTCATTTGGAAAATGGTGGATGCCTGCAAATTCAACCGAAAGTATCGGCATGTCGCGAAAGATCTTGCGCACGGCCTCAAGGGGTCGTTCCGGTGCGATGTCTCCGTAGATGGCGAGCGTCAGATGCGGTGGGTAGTTCAAAGCCTGCATCGATGGGACGGTTTCGAAGCGGCTTGCCTCGCGCCAGAGATCGAGAGCCGGGTTCGCGGTATCGTTCGTGCATTTCAGGCTGATTGCGTAGGCCGCCACTTTTCTATCCCTGATCTTCGGTCAACGTCAGTTTTGTCGAACGACATCATACAACAATCCTTGCCGCATCTCGCCCAATCCGCTAGTTAACCGCCACTGTTCCCGTACCGGATTATCCAACAAATGAGCGACAAACAGAAGAAACCACAAAAGCTCAAGGCCCGCCTGCCGCGTGGCTTTGTCGATCGTTCGGCGAGCGATATTCGCGCCGTCAACGAGATGACCGCTAAGATCCGGGCGGTTTATGAGCATTATGGTTTCGATCCCGTCGAAACGCCGTTGTTCGAATATACCGATGCGCTCGGCAAGTTCCTGCCCGACAGCGACCGTCCGAACGAGGGCGTGTTCTCGCTGCAGGACGATGACGAGCAATGGATGTCGCTGCGCTACGACCTGACAGCGCCGCTCGCCCGTCATGTCGCTGAGAATTTCAACGAGATCCAGCTGCCGTATCGCACCTATCGTGCCGGTTACGTTTTCCGCAACGAGAAGCCGGGTCCGGGCCGTTTCCGCCAGTTCATGCAGTTCGATGCAGATACCGTCGGCGCGCCCGGCGTGCAGGCCGATGCTGAAATGTGCATGATGATGGCCGACACGCTGGAAGCGCTCGGCATCAAGCGCGGCGACTATGTTGTCCGCGTCAACAACCGCAAGGTTCTGGACGGCGTGCTGGAAGCCATCGGTCTCGGCGGCGACGACAAGGCTGGCCAGCGCCTGAACGTGCTGCGCGCCATCGACAAGCTCGACAAGTTCGGTCCGGAAGGGGTCGCGCTGCTGCTCGGGCCAGGCCGCAAGGATGAGTCCGGCGATTTCACCAAGGGTGCCGGGCTCAATGCGGAGCAGATCGACAAGGTGCTCTTCTTTGTCGGCATCAAGGATTATGCCGAAAGTGCCGCCCAACTCGCCGAGCTGGTTGCCGGCACGTCCAAAGGCGTCGAAGGCGTCGAGGAATTGAATTTCATCGGCAGCCTCGTCACCAGCGCGGGCTATCAGTCCGACCGCATCAAGATCGATCCTTCCGTCGTTCGCGGCCTCGAATATTATACCGGCCCGGTCTATGAGGCCGAACTGCAGTTCGACGTCACCAACGAAAAGGGCGAAAAGGTCGTCTTCGGCTCGGTTGGCGGTGGCGGACGCTATGACGGGCTTGTTTCGCGCTTCATGGGCCAGCCGGTTCCGGCGACGGGCTTCTCCATCGGCGTTTCGCGCCTGATGACGGCCTTGAAAAACCTTGGCAAGCTCGGCCAGGACGAGGTGATCGAACCCGTACTCGTCACCGTCATGGACGGCGATGTCGAGGCCATGGGTCGTTACCAGCGCTTTACGCAACAGCTGCGCGCCGCTGGCATTCGCGCCGAGATGTTCCAGGGCAACTGGAAGAAGTTCGGCAACCAGCTGAAATATGCCGACCGCCGCGGCTGCCCGATCGCCATCATCCAGGGTGGCGACGAGCGCGCAGAGGGCGTCGTGCAGCTCAAGGACCTGATCGAGGGCAAGCGCCTCTCCGGCGAAATCGAGGACAATGCCAGCTGGCGCGAAGCCCGCGTTGCGCAGGAGACCGTGCCCGAGGCCGATCTGGTCGCCAAGGTGCAGGCGATTTTGGCGGCGCAGGCGGAAGATCGCAAGAGGGCGAGTGGCGATGTCTGACCGGGCCGAGCAATCTCGCTTGCCCCTTCTCCCCTCGGGGAGAAGGTGGCCCGCAGGGTCGGATGAGGGGGGCTCTCGGCTCGGGAAAGCTATCCTTCGCTTCCCGCTCAGGATCCTCGTCACTTCGTTTCTCGGGCCCCTCATCCGCCCTGTCGGGCACCTTCTCCCCGCTGGGGAGAAGGTAGGAAGAGAGGCGATCGCATGCCTCTAATCAATCTTCCCGATTTCGCCGTCGATCTCCTCGCCGAATTTGCTGCCCGCAGGACGGATCGGGTCGACACGCCGATCATCCAGCCGGCCGAGCCGTTTCTTGACATGGCGGGCGAGGACCTGCGCCGCCGCATCTTCATGACTGAGAGCGAAACCGGCGCCAGCCTCTGCCTGCGCCCGGAATTCACCATTCCCGTCTGTCTGCAGCATATCGAGACCGCCACCGGTACGCCGAAGCGTTATTCCTATCTTGGCGAGATCTTTCGCCAGCGCCGCGAAGGCGGCCATGAGTTTTATCAGGCGGGGATCGAGGATCTTGGCGATCGCGATATCGCCAGCGCCGATGCCCGTGCCGTGGGCGATGCCATTGCCATTCTCAACCGGCTGGTGCCCGGCACGGCGTTGTCGGTGACGCTGGGCGATCAGGCTGTCTTCGAAGCCGTCGTCCAGGCGCTTGGCCTGCCGTCCGGCTGGCAGAAGCGGCTGATCCACGCTTTTGGCAACATGATGCAGCTCGAAACCCTGCTGGCGCGGCTGGCAAGCCCGCAGCCGGTCACCGGGCTCGATCCGCATGCGCTCGATTTTCTCGCGCGCCGCGACGAGCAGGGGCTGGTCATGCATATCGACAGCACCATGCAGGCGACCGGTTATTCCACCAATGCCAGCCGCTCGCCGCTGGAAATTGCCCGTCGTCTGCGCGAAAAGCTGGTCCTGTCGGAAACCCATCTCGATGACGAGGCCTTCCGCGTCCTGGAAGAATTCCTGTCGCTGAGCGTGCCGCTCGACGAGGCCTCCTCGGCGCTGGCCGGCTTTGCCGATGCTGCCGGGCTGAAGCTGGGCACGGCGCTTGAGCGCTTTGACGCCCGCGTCGCTGCTCTTGCCAATGCCGGCGTCGATGCGGCGCTTATCGACTATCGCGCCGCTTTCGGCCGCCCGCTCGATTATTATACCGGCCTCGTCTTCGAGGTGACGGTGGAGGGATCGGCGGCGGTGCTCGTCGGCGGCGGCCGTTTCGACCGGCTGCTGACGCTGCTCGGCGCAAAAGACCATATTCCGGCCGTCGGCTTCGCGCTTTGGCTCGACCGGATCGAAACCGCGAGGGCGGCCTGATGACCATTACCATTGCGCTTCCCTCCAAGGGCCGGATGAAGGACGATTGCTCCGCGATCTTCGACCGCGCCGGCATGCCCATCGTCGCCGTCGGCAATGACCGCTCCTATCGCGGTCGTGTCGAAGGCTGGGATGATGTTGAGGTGGCGTTTCTGTCAGCCTCGGAAATCTCGCGCGAGATCGGCAATGGCAGTGTCGATTTCGGCGTCACCGGCGAGGATCTGGTGCGCGAAGGCTTGGCGGATGCCGACCGTCGCGTCGAGTTCTGCGCCCGCCTCGGCTTCGGCCATGCCGATGTCGTGGTGGCCGTGCCGGATATCTGGCTTGATGTCGATACCATGGCCGATCTCGGCGATGTCGCCGCCGATTTCCGCACCCGCCACGGCCGCAGGCTGACCGTCGCCACCAAATATTGGCGGCTGACACAACAGTTCTTCTCCAGCCAGCACGGCATCCAGCTCTATCGCATCGTCGAGAGCCTTGGGGCAACCGAAGGCGCGCCGGCCTCCGGCTCGGCCGATATCATCGTCGACATCACGTCCACCGGCTCGACGCTGAAGGCGAACCATCTGAAGATCCTCTCCGACGGCACCATCCTACGCTCGGAGGCCTGCCTTGTCCGTGCGCGTAAGGAGAGCCACGAGGGTGATCCTATGGTCCAGCGGATCATTGCAGCGGTGCAAAATGCGGGACCAAAGAGCAACGATGTTTGACGAGTAACGTCGTTGCTTGTCTACTTCCGACTGAGCTTCCCATGCTTATACAAGGGCAGCCGGCTGACGTATAGCGGGCGTCCGCGGGGCATACGTTGCATCACCCTCACGCCTCCCTGACGCTCTCATAGCCGGCCGCTTTGGCGACTTTCACCAGCTTCCGGTCGAATGTGACGAAGCCCTCGCAATGCGCCGATCGACCGAGATGCAGCGCGTCGGCGAAATCCATCCCTTTTTCGGCCAATTCGAGCGCCGCCGCGACAAGGGCGGCGTCCTCCACTGTCACGGTGGGAAGACCACCGAAGGCTCTCAGCGCGCGGGCGACATCGATCGAGCCATAGCCGTATGTACTGCGCAGTACCCATTCGACTTCCAGAACGACGGTCGCGGCCACGAATACGGCCCCGCCATCGACGATCCCACGGGCACGGGGTGATTGCTCGGGATGATCGCCGGTCAGGTAGCGGACGATCAGGTTGGTATCAATAGCGATCATGGCGGCGTTGGGCTTCGGCCAGCACACCGGCCTCCATGTCTTCGAGGGATTTCGGCTCACCCTTGAAGGGCAACAGTCCGAATACCTCATCCGGCCGTGTCGCGGCGAAGGCCGGTGCCCGCTTCAACAGCACACCGTCCGCGGTTTCCTCGACGATCAGCCGCGTCCCGGTATCCCATTCCCGCCGCTGGCGTATGGCTTTCGGCAGGATGACCTGCCCCTTGGTCGAGACGGTCGTGATGATCTGTTCGGCATGCGCCATCGGCCTGAATCCTTGGTGTAAGACGGAAGTAAGATAGTTGCGATTGCCTCACACTTCAAGATCGAACCTCGTTTCATCGATACAGACACAAAAGCCCGCCGTGGAAACGGCGGGCTTTTTAGGTCTGGGAGGTATCTGGTAATCAGGCTGTAGCGTAGGCGCCGCGGCGTGCGTCGAGCGAGTAGACGCCCGGGCCGTTGGTGGCGAGCATGATGTAGGCGCCGGCCAGGGTGACGTTCTTCAGGAAGTTGACGAAGTTCAGGCCGTTGATCCAGCCATTGGCGGCGGCCGGGAAGTCCGGAACGTTGACGGTCGGCAGGTGGAAGACGATACCGGTGAAGATGCAGAAGGCGGCGAGCAGCCAGCCGACGATGCGGATCTGGAAGCCGAGGAGAACGCAGACGCCGGTGATGAATTCGAAGGCGCCGGCGAGATAGGTGAGCAACGTGGCGGCGGGCATGCCGGCGCCAGCGATCATGCCGGCGGTGCCTGCCGGATCGGTCAGCTTGCCGAAGCCAGCGAAGATGAACATGAAGGCGAGCAGGATGCGCGCCACGAGGATGATGACATTATTGGTGTTGGACATGACGGTCTCCAGTAGGGGTGGTCGGCACTGTGAGTGACGATTTCTGGAACCATCTATTCGCGATTTCGCTGTGGTTGGAAAGATAAACAACTGCGCACGATTAGTTCACTATTATTGAACAATGGCGCTGTTCGATCACTCTTCCCATCCATGCGCTATCGGTTATGGTGGCGCGAATTCACTGCCAAATCATAATTTTCGGAAGGAAACCCCTTATGGCCGATCTGTCCTCATTTCCGATCACGAAGCGCTGGCCCGCCAGCAATCCGGATATCATCCAGTTCTATTCGTTGCCGACACCGAACGGTGCCAAGGTCTCGATCGCGCTTGAGGAACTCGAACTCCCCTATGAGCCGCATCTGGTTTCCTTCGGCACCAACGACCAGAAGTCGCCGGAATTCATCTCGCTGAACCCGAACGGCCGCATTCCCGCGATCATCGATCCCAACGGTCCCGGCGGTAAGCCGATCGGCCTGTTCGAATCTGGCGCTATCCTCGTCTATCTCGCCGAAAAGACCGGCAAGCTCATGCCCAAGGATGCCGCCGGGCGCTACGAAGTGCTGCAATGGGTGTTCTTCCAGATGGGCGGCGTCGGCCCGATGTTCGGCCAGTTCGGCCACTTCTTCAAATTCGCCGCCGACAAGGTCGCCAACAATTCCTATCCTGTGGAACGCTATCGCGATGAGGCCAAGCGTCTGCTCAGCGTTTTGGAAGAGCGTCTGAAGGGTCGTCAGTGGATCATGGGCGACGAATACACCATCGCCGACATCACCACCTTCCCCTGGGTCCGCGGCGTCGACGTCTTCTACGGCGGCGGCGAGGTTCTTGAGCTCGCAAGCTTCCCTTCGGTCATGGACTGGGTTGAACGCGCGACTGCCCGCCCGGCGAGCCAGCGCGGCCTGAATATTCCGAAGCGGGATTGATCGCTTCAACTGCGTCTAGGGCACAGGTCAGGCATGTTCGCCTTTGCCGCGCCTATATGCCTGGCCCCTCACCCCAGCCCTCCCCCCGTAGACGGGGCGAGGGGGCGCTCCCGTGTTTGCGCGGGCATCGTGTTCAGCAATGAAGCCACTAAGTTTAAAGGATAAGACTCCCTCTCCCCGCTTGCGGGGAGAGCGACTGTCTTGTTGGTCAAGCTGATTGCCATGGTTTTTGATCCCGGATGATGGCATTGAGGATGGTAAGAAGCTTTCGCATGGTTGCGACGATGGCGACGATCTTTGGTTTGCCGGAAGC